>NZ_JBITHO010000005.1:307731-685348 GCF_044458065.1 Streptomyces sp. NPDC050504
GGGGGGGGGGGGGGGGGGGGGGGGGGGGGGGGGGGGGGGGGGGCCCCCCCCCCCCCCCCGGCCCCGCCCCCCGCCCCCGGGGGGGGGGGCGGCCCCCCCCGCGACCAGCCGCCCACCGGCCCGCGCCCACCCACGCACCGCACCCGCACCCCCGACCACCCCTCCACCCCCTCCCCTCAAGGAGCCCGTATGTCCCTCCGCTTCCCCCCGAACTTCCTCTGGGGCGCCGCCACCTCCGCGTACCAGATCGAGGGCGCCGTCCGCGCCGACGGACGCGTCCCCTCCATCTGGGACACCTTCGCCGCCGTCCCCGGCAACATCGCCGGAGGCGACACCGCGGAGACCGCCGTCGACCACTACCACCGCCGCCCCGAGGACGTCGCGCTCCTCGCGGACCTCGGCATCGGCGCGTACCGCTTCTCCGTCTCCTGGCCCCGCGTCCACCGCGCGGGGTCCAAGGGGCTGGACTTCTACCGGGGCCTCGTGGACGACCTCCTGGCCCGCGGCATCCGCCCCCTCCTCACGCTCTACCACTGGGACCTCCCCCAGGAGCTGGAGGACGCGGGCGGCTGGCCCGCGCGCGACACCGCGTACCGCTTCGCGGAGTACGCCCGTACCGTCGCCGACGCACTCGGCGACCGCGTCCCGATGTGGACCACGCTCAACGAGCCGTGGTGCTCGGCGTTCCTGGGGTACGCGTCGGGCGTGCACGCCCCGGGCAGGACCGACCCCGTCGCCGCCCTGCGCGCCGCGCACCACCTCAACCTGGGGCACGGCCTCGCCGTGCGGGCGCTGCGCGGCGCCCTGCCCGCCTCGGCCGAGGTGTCGATCAGCCTCAACCCGAGCGTGGTGCGGGCCGCGAGCGACGCGCCCGCCGACCTGGACGCGCGGCGGCGGATCGACGCGGTGGCGAACCGGGTCTTCACGGGGCCGCTGTTCGCGGGCGCGTACCCCCAGGACCTCCTCGCGGACACCGCGCACCTCACCGACTGGGCGTTCGTCCGCGACGGCGACCTCGCCGACATCCGTCGGCCCCTGGACGCGCTGGGCGTCAACTACTACACGCCCACGCTCGTGTCGGCCGCCCCAGGAGACGCGGCGCCCGGCTCGGGCGACCACGGGCACGGCGCCGCCGCGCACTCGCCCTTCCCCGGCGCCGACTCCGTGGTCTTCCACCGGGTCCCCGGCGAGCGCACCGAGATGGGCTGGCCGGTCGACCCGAGCGGGCTCACCGAGATCCTGCTGCGGTACGCGGCGGAGCTGCCGGGCCTGCCGCTGATGGTGACGGAGAACGGCGCGGCGTACGCCGACGTTCCGGCCGCCGACGGCACCGTGCGCGACCCGGACCGGATCCGCTACCTGCACGGGCACCTGAGCGCCGTGCACGAGGCGATCAGGGGCGGCGCGGACGTGCGGGGGTACTTCCTCTGGTCGCTGCTCGACAACTTCGAGTGGGCGTACGGGTACGGCAAGCGGTTCGGCGTCGTCCACGTGGACTACGCGACGCAGGCCCGTACGCCCAAGGCCAGCGCCCGTTGGTACGCGGAACTGGCGCGCGGCGGGGTGCTCCCCGAGCCCGGGTGAGCCCGGGTGAGCCCGGGTGAGACCGGGCGAAACACCTGTTGGCCTTGGTGAAACAGGCGTTGGCACGGGAACGGGGGCCACGCCCACAGGCGTGGCCCCCGTTCGGGCGCTGGAAGCGATCAGGCCACGACGCCCGAAGCCGCGATGGTGATCTTGGCGCTCGGGGCGCCGCTGCGGGAGCCGTAGCCCTCGATCTTCTTGACGAGCGCCAGGCTCTCCTCATTGGCGACCTCGCCGAAGACGACGTGCTTGCCGTCCAGCCAGTCGGTCACGATGGTGGTGATGAAGAACTGCGAGCCGTTGGTGTTCGGCCCGGCGTTCGCCATCGAGAGCTGACCCGGCTTGGTGTGCTTGAGCTTGAAGTTCTCGTCGGCGAACTTCTCGCCGTAGATGCTCTTGCCGCCCGTGCCGTTCCCGGCGGTGAAGTCGCCGCCCTGGAGCATGAACTGCGGGATGATGCGGTGGAAGCTGGACCCGGCGTAGCCGAAGCCCTTCTCGCCGGTGGCGAGCGCGCGGAAGTTCTCCGCGGTCTTGGGGACGATGTCGTCGAACAGGTCGAAGGTGATGCGACCCGCCGGCTCGTCGTTGATCGTGATGTCGAAGTAAACCTGGTTTGCCATAGCGCCCATCCTGACATTTCCGCGGAGCGATTTCGTCCCGGGGCCTGACAGACGCGCATTTGACCTTGTCACTGGCGGCAGGGTCGGAAGCTGCGGCCATGAACGCCACAGCGAAGACCCCCGTCCGCACCGTCCTGGTCACCGGCGCCGGCACCGGCATCGGCCGGGCCACCGCCCGCGCCTTCGCCGCCGGTGGCGCCCGCGTGGTGGCCGTGGGCCGCCGCCGCGGGCCGCTCGCCGGGACGGCGGGCGACGACCCCCTGATCACGCCGCTCGTGGCGGACGTCACGGCCGACGACGGGCCCGAGCGGATCGTACGGACCGTCCTGGAGGCGCACGGGCGGCTGGACGTGCTGGTGAACAACGCGGGCGTGGTGGGCGCGGGGGCGCTGGGCTCGTACGCGAAGGAGGCCCTCGCGCCCGTCCTCGCCACCAACCTCGTCGCGCCCGTCCTGCTCGCCCAGGCCGCGCTGCCCGCGCTGGAGGAGGCGGGCGGGGTGATCGTGAACCTGTCCACGTCCGTGGGCCAGCGCGGCTGGCCGGGCAACTCGCTGTACGCGGCGACCAAGGCCGGGGTCGAGCTGCTGACCAGGAGCTGGGCGGTGGAGCTCGCGCCGCGCGGGATACGCGTGGTGGCGGTGGCGCCGGGCGGGATCGACACCCCGATCGGCGAGCACCAGGGGCTGTCGCCGGAGCGGATGGCGGCGGTCAGGAACTGGCAGGTCGCGCACACGCCGATGGGCCGGATCGGGCGCCCCGAGGAGGTCGCCTGGGCGATCACCCGCCTCGCGGACCCGGCCGCCTCGTTCGTGACGGGCGTCGTGCTGGCGGTGGACGGGGGCGCGGTGGTGGCGTGAGGACCGGGTGCGCAGGGGGCCCGTGCGGAGGGGCGGGTGCGCAGGGGGCGCGCGGAGGGGCGGGTGCGCAAGGGGCGCGCGCGGCGGTGCACCCTTGGGGCCATGTTGATCGGGGAACTGGCCAGGGCCACGGGCACCACCGCGCGCTCGCTGCGCCACTACGAACAGGCGGGCCTGATCACCTCGGAGCGCGCGGCGAACGGCTACCGGGTGTACGACGGGCGCGCGGCACTGCGCGTGCGCAACATCCGCAGGCTGCTGGCGGCGGGGCTCACTCTGGAGGACGTGACGGTGTTCCTGCCGTGCCTGGAGTCGACCGAGGACGTGACGTCCGCGCCCGCGTCCCCCAAGGCGCTGCGGGTCGCGCGGGAGCGGCTCGCGGTGCTGGAGGCGCGGATCGCCGCACAGACGGAGGCACGGGACAGGCTGCGGGCCGCGCTGGAGCGTGCGGAGGGCTAGGGACTGCGGAGGGGAGGAGAGGAGAAGGCGCTGCGGGGGCTGTCGTCGGGCTCCCGCCTCACCGTCCGTTCAGCGTGCGCAGGGTGTGCGCGATCTCGGTCCGGACCTCGTGCACCGCCGCGTCCGGGTCGCCGTCCTTGACGGCCCCGACGAGCGCCGCGTGCGCCGCGTACCCCCGCTCGCGGTCCTCGGCGCGCACGTCCAGCAGGGACACCAGGCTGATCAGCCCCTCCCGCAGGGCGGGCATGAAGTCCGCGTACAGCGCGGTGAGCACGGGGTTGTGCGCCGCCGCCACGATCGCCGCGTGCAGCGCGATGTCGGCGTCCACGAACTCCTCGTCCGAGCGGGTGCACGCCGCCGTGCGCGCCGCCATCGCCGCGTCGAGCACCGCGACGTCCTCGTCGGTGCGCCGCAGCGCCGCCAGCCGGGCCGCCTGGACCTCGATCATCGTGCGGACCTCGTACACGTCGTTGACGGCGGCCTGCCGCAGCCGCGTCCGCCAGTCCTCGACGGGCCGGGTCGCGATCACGAAGACGCCCGCGCCCTGCCGCGCCCGCACGAGCCCGGCCCCGGCGAGCGCCCGCACCGCCTCGCGCACCGTGGAGCGCCCGACGCCCAGTTCCCTGGCGAGGGTCGTCTCGCCGGGGAGCCTGGTCCCGACGGGCCACTGCCCTCCGGTGATCTGCTCGCGCAGGTGCTGGGCGGCCTGTTCGACGAGGGGGCTCGGCCGGAGCGGCCGTAGGGGCGAGGTCATGGGAGGACTTTCACCTATCAGGTTGTCTGAGGAGTCGGTTCCTGGCTACGGTAGCGCGCATGACGTACCGCGGTCTCCTTCTCGGCTGCCGCGGCGGGGCCTGACGCGACCGGCACCCCGCCGCGGGGTGCCGTGCTGCGCCGGTCGCGATCCTGCCGACCGAAGACCGAAGGAAGAGTCCCGTACGTCATGAGCAGCGTCCGCAGTGCCACGAGAGGCTTCCCCGTCCTCCCCGCCCTCCGCACCCCCCAAGGGCCCGTCCCCGCCGACGCGCCCGCCTGGAACCCGCAGCGCCCCAGCTCCATGCCGCACCACCGCTACCGCTCCGCGTTCGACCGGGTGGACATCCCCGTCGACGCGCCGCGCGACTGGCCGTCCGCGCGCTTCACCGAGGCCCCGCTGTGGGTGCCGGTCGACCTGCGCGACGGCAACCAGGCGCTCGCCGAACCGATGGACACCCCGCGCAAGCGGCTGATGTTCGACCTGCTCGTCGCGATGGGCTACAAGGAGATCGAAATCGGGTACCCGTCCGCGAGCCGGACGGACTTCGACTTCGTACGGCACCTGGTGACGGACGGTGCCGTCCCCGACGACGTGACGGTCGTCGTCTTCACCCCGGCCCGCGCCGACCTCATCGACCGTACGTTCGCCTCGATCGAGGGCCTGTCCCGCGCCATGGTGCACCTCTACATCCCGACCGCACCGACCTGGCGGGACGTCGTCCTGAAGCGCGACAGGGCGCAGGTCGTGCGGACCGTACGGGAGGCCGCGACCCGGATGGCGCGGCTCGCGCACGACGGGGTGCGGTTCGAGTTCTCCCCCGAGGTGTTCGTGCTGACGGAGCCCGATTTCGTCCTGGAGCTGTGCGACGGGCTGACCGAACTGTGGGACGCGTCCCCCGACCGCCCGGTCGTCCACAACCTCCCCGCGACGGTGGAGATCGGCACGCCCAACCTGTACGCCGACCAGATCGAGTACATGCACCGCAACCTCGCGCGCCGTGACGCGGTGATCCTGTCCGTGCACCCGCACAACGACCGCGGGACCGGCGTCGCCTGCGCCGAACTGGCCGTCCTGGCGGGCGCGCAGCGCGTCGAGGGCTGTCTGTTCGGCAACGGCGAGCGGACCGGCAACGTCGACCTGGTCACCCTCGCGCTGAACCTGCACGCGCAGGGCGTGGACCCGATGGTCGACTTCTCCGACATCGACGGGATCCGCCGCACCGTGGAGCACTGCAACCGCCTGGCCGTGCCGCCCCGCCACCCCTACGGCGGCGACCTCGTCCACACGGCCTTCTCCGGCACCCACCAGGACGCGATCGGCAAGGGCTTCGCACACCGGGCTGCGCATCCTCACGAAGAGCGGTGGGACGTCCCGTACCTGCCGATCGACCCGGCGGACGTGGGGCGCACCTACGAGGCCGTGATCCGGGTCAACAGCCAGTCGGGCAAGGGCGGCATGGCGTACCTGCTGGCCGCGGAGCACGGGCTCGACCTGCCCGCGCGGATGCGGTCCGACTACTACCGGGCCGTACAGGAGTGGACGGACGCGACGGGGCGGGAGGCGACGGCCGAGGACCTGTGGGAACTGTTCTCGGCGGCGTACCTCGTGCCCGGCACCGACGGGGAGGTGGCGCTCACCGCCTGGACGACGGAGCTGACCGGGGCGGGCGAGCACCGGTTCGTGTGCACGCTGCGGATCGGGGAGCGGGAGGCGGACTACGAGGGGACGGGCAACGGCCCCCTCTCCGCGTTCACCCACGCGCTGTCCGCGGCGCTCGGGACGCCGGTGGACGTCCTGGACTACACGGAGCACGCGACGGCCCCGGGCGCGGGGAGCGCGGCGACGGCGTACGTGGAGTGCGAGGTGGGCGGCGCGCGGGTGTGGGGCGCGGGCCAGGACGGCTCGGTGCTCACCGCGTCGGTGCGCGCGGTGCTGGCGGCGGTGAACCGGGCGTAGGCGGGGCCGCCGGGTGTGGGCGGGGCCGCCGGGCGGCGGCGTGCGTACGGTCCGTGTGCGTGCCCGGCCGGGGCGGGGGGGGGTGGGCCCCGGCCGGGCTCGCCTGGAGGGGTGGTCCGATCCCCGTGGGGGGAACCGGATGCACGCTAGCCGCCCCCGAGCGGGAAAAGCACCCGCGCACCCGCCGCGGACGGCGCTCTTAGGGTTCCCTTAAGGCTCACATGGGGGCCGATTAATCCAGGCCGCTCCCCGCGGGCCCCGCACCTCTGTTCAGGCCCGCACCGCCCGCCTCCCCTTGCGCCCCCGTCCCGGCCGTTGCCCGCGCCGCGAGGTGCCCCGTCCGTCCCGCCCGGCGAGGCCGATCCAGAGGCGCACCTCCGCGCCGCCCAGTACCGACCTCCCGATCCGTACGTCACCGCCCGTGGACTCGGCGACCCGGCGCACGATGTCGAGGCCGAGCCCCGTGGAGCCCTCCCGGCCCCCGCTGTTGCCGCGCTCCAGAGCCGCGCCGGGATCGGCGATGCCCGCGCCCGCGTCCGAGACCAGGACGATCACCGCGTCGTCCCCGGCGCTGCGGTGCACGTCGACCGCGAAGGCGGTGCCCTCGACGGTGTGCCGGAAGACGTTGCCGAGCAGCGCGTCGAGCGCCGCCGCGAGTTCCGCCCCCACCACGGGGATCCGCACCGGACGGTCCACGCCCGCGAGCCGCACCTCGCGTCCCTCGTCCTCGGCGAGCGCCGACCAGAAGGCCATCCGCTCCCGGATGACCGCGGAGGCGTCGCACCCCACGGCGGCGGACGGCTGGGTCTGCGGCTTGGCCTCGCGCGCGGTGCGGATGATCGTGTCGACCTCCCGCTCCAACTGCGCGACGGCCGCCCGGGTCTGCTCGGCCGCCGCGCTGTCGCCGAGCGAGGCGGCGTTCAGCCGCAGCACGGTCAGCGGGGTCCGCAGCCGGTGCGACAGGTCGGCGGCCAGCTCCCGCTCGTTGGCGAGGAGCTGCACGACCTGGTCGGCCATGGAGTTGAACGCGACGGCGGCCGAGCGCAGTTCGGGCGGCCCCTCCTCGGGGACCCGTACGGCCAGCCGCCCCTCGCCGAGCTGCTGCGCCGCGCCCGCGAGCCGCTGCGCGGGCCGCACCATGCGCACGCCGAGCCGGTCGGCGACCGCGACGGAGCCGACGATCAGCGCGACGCCCACGCCCGCCAGGACCAGCCAGGCCGTGTCGACGCCGTTGGTGACCTCGGCCTCGGGCACGAAGACCTCGACGATCGCGATGTCGCCCGAGCCCAGCGCGATGGGCTGGAGCAGCGAGTAGCCGCCCGCGACCTCCGTGGTGGTGGCCCGGGGCGAGCGGCGGGTCAGCTCCAGGTCGGCGACGGCGGCGCGGCGGCGGCCGATCTCGACGGCGGGGCGCCCGGCCCCTCCGGCGCGCCCGACGGCGGGGATGTGCACGGCCGTACGGCCCTGGGCGCCCGCGTCGGTGGTGGCGACGGCCCTCTCCAGCGGGGCGCGGTCGGTGGTGACGGTGAGGGTCGGGGCGATGGCGGCGGCCTGCCGCTCGGCGTAGGTGAACGCCCGGTCCTTGGCCATCTCCTTGATGACCATGCCGAGCGGCAGCGCGAAGGCGAGCACCACCATGACGGTCACGGCCAGGCTGACCTTGACCAGGGCCCACCTCACGCGGCCCCCGCGGGCGGCTCCAGCTTCACGCCGACGCCGCGCAGCGTGTGCAGGTAGCGCGGGTTCGCGGCGGTCTCGCCGAGCTTGCGGCGGAGCCACGACAGGTGGACGTCGATGGTCTGGTCGTCGCCGTAGCTCTGCTGCCAGACCTCGGCCAGCAGTTCCTTGCGCGGTACGACGACGCCCGGCCGCCCGGCCAGGAAGGCGAGCAGGTCGAACTCTCGGCGGGTCAGGTCCAGCGCCGTCCCGTCCAACTCGGCCTGGCGGCGCAGCGGGTCGACGGTGAGGCCGCCGACGGTCAGGACGCGCGAGGGCGGCGCGTCGCCCGCGAGGGCACGGGAGCGGCGGAGCACGGCGGCCATGCGGGCGGAGAGGTGTTCGAAGGAGAACGGTTTGGTGAGGTAGTCGTCGGCGCCGTCGTTGAGGAGCCGCACGATCTCCGCCTCGTCGTCCCGGGCCGTGGCGATGATCACCGGCACGTCGGTGATCCCGCGGAGCATCTTCAGCGCCTCGGACCCGTCCAGGTCGGGCAGTCCGAGGTCGAGCACGACCACGTCGAACGGGACGTGCGCGACCTCCCGCAGCGCCTCCAGGGCCGTACCCACGCTCCGTACCGTGTGCCCGGCATCGGAGAGGTGGCGTATGAGGGCCGAGCGCACGAACTGGTCGTCCTCGACGACGAGCACACTTGCCATGGGCCGCACCGTACGCCATTGGGGGCACGGGTCGTACGTGGGGCAGGATGGCCCCGATGAGACGGGGACTCGTACACGCGATCGCCTGGACGCTGGCCACGGGCGCGGCCGTCACGCTGTCGTGGTGGGGCGTGCGGACGGTGATGTCGGGAACGGTGTACGACGCTCCGCGCGCCGTGCCGCTGCCCGAGGGCCCCGAGCCGCTGGCCTCGTCGACGGCCCGTCCTAGGTCCCCGGGACCGGTGCCGTCTGCCGTGAAACCGCCGGCCCGTACGAAACCCTCCGGAACGCCTCGCGCGACCGGACAGGGCGGCGCCCGCGACGCCTCGAAGCCCGCGCGGAAACCGGCACCGTCCGGGACGCCGCACAGTGCGAACACCGCACTGTCCGGCTCGGGTTCCGGCCCGACGCACGCTTCGTCCTCCGTGTCCGTGCGGAGCTACAGCACGGAGGGGGGCCGGGCCGTCCTGGACCTGGGGCCCAGGACGGCGGCGCTGGTGTCAGCGAGCCCGGAGCCCGGCTGGGCGATGCGGGTGTGGGAGGACCCGTCGTGGATCCGGGTGGAGTTCAGCACGGGCACGCGCGCGGTGACGGTGTTCTGCAGCTGGCACAACCACCCGCCGCTGGTCAAGGTCATCGAGAACTAGCGCCCGTGCGCGGACCGGTGCCCGTGCGCACGGGCACCGGTCAGGGCACCGGCTCTCAGCGGAACACCGAGGGCGGCGGGGCGGGCGAGGGCTTCGCGGCGGCGTCCGTGACGGGTGCCGCTCCCCCGCTGAAGTCCGCGAGCCCCTTGCCGTGTTCGACCCGCCCCGGGTGCGGGTCGGTGGCCACGCGCCGGGTGAACTCCGCGACGGGCAGCGGCACGTCGGAGGCGAGCAGCACCGCGTTGCCGAAGCGGCGCCCGCGCAGCACGGTCGGGTCGGCGGCCAGGGCCAGTTCGGGGAAGACGGCGGCCGCGGTGGCGATCTGTGCGCGGAGGTGGGCCAGCGGGGGCCCGTCCGCGAGGTTGGCCGCGTAGCAGCCGCCCGGCTTGAGGACCCTGCGCACCTCGGTCAGGAACTCCGTCGACGTGAGGTGGGCGGGCGTACGGGCCCCGCTGAAGACGTCCGCGACGACGAGGTCGGCCCAGCCGTCCGGGAGCTTGCCGAGCCCGGCGCGGGCGTCGCCGTTCCTGACGCGTATCCGGGCGCCGGGGTCCAGCGGGAGCCGGGTGCGGACGAGTTGGACCAGGGGCGCGTCCAGCTCGACGACCTGCTGGGTGGAGCGGGGGCGGGTGGCCGCGACGTAGCGGGCGAGCGTGAAGGCGCCGCCGCCCAGGTGCAGGACGTGCAGCGGGCCGCCCGCGGGGGCGACGAGGTCGATGGCGTGGCCGAGGCGGCGCTGGTACTCGAAGGTGAGCCGCGTGGGGTCGTCGAGGTCGACGTGGGACTGGGGCGCGCCGTCGATCAGCAGCGACCAGGCGCGGGGCCGCTCCCGGTCGGGTATCAGTTCGGCGAGCCCGCCGTCGACCGTCTGGACGACCGCCTCGGGTGCCGCCGTCCGCTCACTGCGTCTGCTCCGTGCCATCCCGCCATTATCGGACCGCGCCCCCGTACCGCGCCCGACGGCGGGCGCCGCCCGTCAGCGGCAGCCGTCCGCCGCCTCGATCAGGCGTGCCGCCTCGCCCAGCGCGTCGCGGAGCGCCGCGGGGTCGGTGACCGGGGCCTCGCCGCTGTTCTCGCCGGGCGGGAGCAGCCAGCTGCTCGGGGTGCCGTCGGCGGCGGCCGGGGGCTCGGCCGGGAGGCGCAGGCCGCGGCCGTTGGTCCGCGTACAGGCGCTGCCCGGTACGTCCCAGGCGGCGGCGGTGCCCGGCGGGACGAGGAAGCCGAGGGTGTCGCGGGAGCAGTCGTGCACGACGGGCCCCACGGAGTCCTGCGGGGCGCCGCGCCTGAGGATGTCCATCGCTTCGAGGCCCTGGCGGGCGGGGACCGTCACCAGGTCGCAGGGCTCGACGGCGTCGCCCTCCCCGAGTGCGGGGTGCCCGGCGGGTGCGGGGTGCCCGGCACCGTCCGCGGCGCCCTTTGGACTCCCTCCGCCCGCCGTGCCCGTACTCGTGGTGCCCGTGGCTCCCGTGCCGAGTTCCAACAAGAGAACCCCTCCTCTTCCTCGCCGGGTGGAGCGCCACCGCGCGTCCGTACGTCCTCGTGGTTCAACGCCCGACGGCGTCAAGGGCTACGGCGCCACGCCGCCGCAAAGAGTGGCAGTTCATGGCAGATCGGGGGTGGGATATCCGTTTTGTAGTCGTACAGGGCTTGTGCGGCGCGCGGCACCGGGTACCTTCTTGCCCCGCCGGGACGACCGGCCGCACCGAGAGAGGGCCCGGCCATGGTGTCGACACGGGCAGTCCCCAACCTCGTATTCCGACAGTTGCGCGGGCAGCGCTCGCCAGGAGAGTTCGCCGCCGCCGTGCGCCGGGTGGCCCGGGAGATCGGCGAACAGGTCGCCTGTGACGCCCGGTACATCGGGCGGGTGGAGGCGGGCGAGATCCGCTGTCCCAACTACGCGTACGAACGCGTGTTCCTGCGCATGTTCCCCGGGCTCACCCTCGCGGACATGGGGTTCGCGGCGCGCGAGACCGTGCGCGGGCGCCGCACGGCCCGCACCGGGCACGAGGCGCACCGGACGCCGCGCACGCCGACGGTCCCCGCCCAGTTCTCGCCGTTCCCCCCGGACCGGCCGGGCCACCCGGCCCCCCTGAACCATCCGAACCACGAGGAGAGCGACGTGCTGCGTCGCGCATTCATGACGAGCGGCGGCGCCACCGTGGCGGCCGCCGCCCTGCCGGCCCTCGGCGCGGGCGCCGCGTCCGCGACCACGCCGTGGCGGGTGGGCGAAGCCGAGGTGGACGCCGTGGAGCAGGCGGTGCGGCAGATCCGGCTGCTGGACGACCGGCACGGCGCGGACGGCCTCTACCGGCAGGCGGCCCAGCCGCTGCGCGCCGCGTACGCGCTGCTCGACGCGGGCACGACCGCGCGCAGGTCCACGTCCGACCGGCTGCACGCGGGCGCGGGCGAGCTGGCCATCTCGGTGGGCTGGCTGGCGCACGACTCGGGCCGCCTCGACCGGGCCCGCTCGCACTACACGGAGGCCCTGGCCACGGCGCGGCTCGCGGGCGACGCGGCCCTCGAATCGCACGCGTTCTGCAACATGTCGTTCCTGGCCAGGGACGCGGGCCGGCCGCGCGAGGCGGTGCGCACCGCGCAGGCCGGGCAGCAGGCGGCCCGCGCGCTGGGCTCGCCCCGGCTGCTCGCGCTGCTCGCGCTGCGCGAGGCGGGCGGCAGGGCCGGGCTCGGCGACCGCGCGGGGTGCGAGCAGGCGCTGGGCCGCGCGCACGCCTACTTCGGGTACGGGGAGTCGGGCGCCGACCCGGAGTGGATGACGTTCTTCGTGGAGGCCGAGCTGGAGATGCTGGAGGCGCAGTGCTGGTCCGCGCTGTCCCAGTGGGACCGCGCCGCCGGGCACGCGCGGCGCGCGGCGGCCCTCCAGGACCCGCACTTCACCCGCAACCTCGCGCTGTACCACGCGCAGCTCGCCGGTGACCTGGCGCGCGGCGGCGCCCCCGACGAGGCGGCGACGGCCGGGCTGCGGGCGCTCGCGCTGCTGGACCAGGTCAGGTCGTCGCGCATCCAGTCGATGCTCGCCCAGACCGCGCGGATGCTGCGGCCGCACCGGCGTACGGGCCAGGTGGCGGCGTTCCTGGCGAGACGGACGGCCCCGGCGTGACCCGGGTTCGGACTCGGGCCCTCAGAGCGACAGGTGCCCCGTGTCGTTCCAGCGTTCGATCGCGGGGGCGTCGTACGCCCAGCCCAGGACGGACAGCGACGTCGGGTCCAGACGGATGCGCGCGGCGAACGACACGTGCTCGCCCAGCCAGCGCGCGCCGATCGCGCGCAGGATGTGGCCGTGCGCGAAGACCAGGACGTCGCGGTCGGCCGAGCGCGCCCACCGGACCACCTCGTCGGCGCGCGCCGACAGGGACTCCATGGACTCTCCGTCGGGCACCCCGTCGCGCCAGATGAACCAGTCGGGCCTGCCCGCCTTGATCTCGGCCGGGGTCATGCCCTCGTACGCGCCGTAGTCCCACTCCATGAGCGCGTCCCAGTCGGTGGCCCGCCCGCCGAAGCCGGCGATCTCACAGGTCTCCCTGGCCCGTACGAGGGGGCTGGTCCTGACCTCGACGCCGGGAAGGCCCGACAAGGGCGCGCGGTGCAGCCGCTCCCCCAGCAGCTTGGCTCCCGCCCGTCCCTCGGGGAGCAGCGGGATGTCCGTCCTGCCGGTGTGCTTGCCGAGCAGCGACCACTCGGTCTGGCCGTGCCTGGCGAGCAGGATGCGCGGTGCCGGTGCCATGGGGAACTCTCCCGGAATGTGCCGTCGTGCGGGTGCCTGGGCGGACGTGTCCCCGCCCCGGGGCACACGTCAGCCGCCCTTCGGCGGGTGTGTGCCGTCTTTCACATCATCGCTCACGTGAACGAGAGGCAACCTACGGGGGGAGCGGGAGCGTCCCCCTCCCCGCGTGCTCCGTGCGGTTCGCGCGGCACTTTCGATCAAGCCCCGGCAAACGGACCCGGCCACGTACACCGTACGGTTGAATCGTGGCCGTCGGCCGCACCAAGAGACGATGGAGAGCGCACGGATGCCGTACACCGCCGCCACCGCGCAGCAGAGCGCGCTGCGCCAGCGACCCCGCTGGTGGTCCGAGCTGCTGCTGATCGTCGTGGTGTACGCCGCGTATTCCGGCGGGCGGCTGCTCGCGCGCGGCAACGTGCAGACGGCCGTCGACCACGGCCTGGCGATCCTGCGCGTCGAGAAGGCGCTCTTCCTGAACGCCGAGCACCCGCTGAACCGGCTGTTCACTGACGTCCCCGCGATCGGCATACCCGCCGACTTCGTGTACGCGTCGCTGCACTACCTGGTGACCCCGGTCATCCTGGTCTGGCTGTTCAGGCGGCGCCCCCTGGAGTACCGCGCGGCCCGCACCTGGCTGATGCTCTCCACCCTGCTCGGCCTGGTCGGCTTCACGCTGATGCCGACCTGCCCGCCGCGCCTGCTCGACGCGAGCCACGGCTTCGTCGACACGATGGCGCAGTACAGCTCGTACGGCTGGTGGGGCGGCGAGGCGAGCGCCCCGCGCGGCATGGGCGGCATGACCAACCAGTACGCGGCGATGCCGAGCCTGCACGTCGGCTGGGCGCTGTGGTGCGGCGTGATGCTCTGGCGCCACGGGCGCACGCCGCTGATGAAGGCGCTCGGCGTGTTCTACCCGCTGCTCACCACGATCGTGGTGATGGGCACGGCGAACCACTACTTCCTGGACGCGGTGGCGGGCGCCTTCGTGATGGGTGTCGGGCTGCTGCTCGCCAGGCCCGCGATGCGCCTCTTCGACCGGGTGCGCACCCGGGTCGCACCGGCCACGGCGGCCACCGGGGCCCCGATTGTCAGTCCCGGATGCGAGACTTCCGCGGGTGAGCGAATCCCCGGCCAGCGGACCTCCTCCGCAGACCCCGTCGACGCTGCGGACGCAGCCGGTGCCGCAGGAACGGCCGGCGTCGCGGCGGGCGGACCAGGCACGACCGACGGCGCTTCGGCAGCGGCTCGCTGAGCTGCGCGGCCCCTCGGTCGCACCCAAGGCCCTGGACGCCAGGGCGCTGGCCGCCCTCGCCGCCAACCCCGGCTGCCGCAGACGCGCCCTGCTCGACGGCGCCGGGGTCGACAAGGCGGCCCTGGCCGTCTCGCTCGGTTCCTCTTCGGGGTACGGCCAGTCGCAGTTCGCGTTCATGCGGGGCCACGCCTTCGAGGCCGCGGTCAAGGCCGACGGCGGCACGGAACTGCTGCGCCTGTTCGCCGAGCGGACGGGCGCGGAGCAGCCCGCCAGGGACGCCGTCGCGCTGCCCGACCTGGCGGCGGCGGGACCCGAGGGCAGGGCGGCCCGCACCGCGCTCGCCCTGCGCGAGGCGACCGCGTCCGGCGGCTGGGCGCTGCTCGACCACCCGCTGCTCGCGCTGGACGTGGCCGGGTCACCGGCCTATCTGGAGCCGGACGCCGTGGTGGTGCGCCCCGACGGGCGGTGGACGGTCGTGGAGATCAAGTCGTTCCCGATGCTGGACGGCTCGGCGGACGCGGCGAAGGTCGGCGCGGCGGCCCGGCAGTCCGCGGTGTACGTCCTGGCGCTGGAGCGGATCGCGGGCGTCACCGAGGGCGCGGAGGTCGCCCACTCGGTGCTGCTGGTCTGCCCGAAGGACTTCTCCAACACCGCGACGGCCGCCCTGGTCGACGTGCGCAAGCAGCGGTCCGTGACCAGGCGCCAGCTCGCCAGGCTGACCCGCGTCGAGGACATCGCGGCCGCGCTGCCCGATGGCACCTGCTTCGACCCCGGCCTGCCCGCCGAGGAACTGCGGGAGGCCGTCGACGCGGTCGGCGCGTCCTACGCGCCGGACTGCCTGGCCGCCTGCGAGCTGGCCTTCCACTGCCGGGCGCGGGCCCGGGAGGCGGGCGCGGTCGAGGCGCTGGGCCGGGGCCTGCGCGGTGAGCTGGGCGGGGTGACGACGGTCGACGCGGTCCTGCGCGCCGCGAGCGGCGAGAGCGGTGAGAGCACCGACCCGGCGGTGGTGGCGCTGCGCAGGGCGGCGCGGCTGCGGGCGGACGCGCTGCGCGAGGCGGACGAGCGGCACGGGAGCGGGGCACTGGCGGGGACGCTGTACGAGGACGGGGCGGAGCACGAGGGCGGGGCGGTGTCCGGGAGCTGGGACGGGGCCCGGGACGGGGCCGTGGGCGGAGCGGCGCGGGACGGGGGTGCGGGATGTCGTTGATCGGCACCCTCGCGCGCCTGGAGGCGGTGCGCGACGGACGGGCGCGGCCGCTCGCGACGGTGCGCCACCGGCACCTCGCCGAGCGGCCCCTGGTGTTCGTGCCGCTCACCACCGCGGGCGAGGCGGGCGCCCCGCTGGGCGCGCTGGTCGGCACGGACCGGGACGCGCCCCGGCTGCTGGCCGTGGCCCAGCCGCGCGACCGCGACCTGCGGTTCGCGTTCCTCGCCGAGCTGGCCGACGCGGTCCTGCCGTACGTGGAGGGGTTCGCGGACGGCGTGGAGGCCGCCGAGCGCAACGAGACCGACCCGGAGACCGGCAAGAAGGTCAAGGTCGAGGTCGAGCTGTGCGCGGACGCCCCGCAGCTGGTCGTGCCGAGCCGGGCGGGCGTGGAGTACGTACGGCTCCTGGGCCGGTCGACGCGGTTCCGGCGCACCGCCGCCGACGATCCGGACGCCCCGTACCCCGCGCCGCCGCGCGTGCCGCTGCTGGGCCGCTGGCTGACCCAGTACGGCGAGCGGGCCAGGGTCCCGGGCTCCTCGCTGCTGCTGTCCGCGACGGAGCTGCTGTCCCGGCACTGGGCGACGGGCCAGTCCCACCTGGAGGACCAGCAGCTGGGCGCGCTGCTCGGCTGGATCGACCCGCCGGAGGGCGAGTCGGGCGCGGCCGCGGCGCTCCGGGCCGAGCTGGAGCGGGACGCGGCGGGCCAGCTGACGCACCCGCCCGCGGGGCCCGCGACCGACCCGGCGTTCGACAACCGGCTGCTGGCGCCCGCCATCGACCGCTACGACCGGGCGCGCACCGCGCTCGCGGCGGCCGAGGACGGCCTGACGGCCGATGCGCACCTGGCCGCGCTGTCGGCCGCCGAGCAGGAGATCAGGGCGCTGCTGACGACGGTGCTGCGGCCCACCTGGGACGCGGTGTGGCGGGCGCTGGACCTGGTGCGGGCGCTGCCCGAGGGGGCCAGGGTCGCCGACCGGTGGACGCGCGACCGCTGGTCGTACACCGCGCACCGCGACAGGGCGCGGGCGGGCGAGCCGCCGCAGCCGCGCGTCGACGACGCGGTGACCGCCGCGTCCAAGCTGGCGTCCCGCGAGACGGCGCAGGCCCGGCTGGAGGTCCAGGAGGCGCTGGACGACCCGCTCGTGATGGCGGGCCGACGGCTGGCGGGCGAGGCGTTCGCCTCCGAGGTGCTGGACGTGACGATGGCGTACTCCGAGTCGAAGCGCCCCTCCCCGCGCCCGCTGGTGACCGTGCGCACGGACGACGAGCCGCAGTCGGCAACGGCGGGCGTGAAGGTGTACCGCTCGGCGGGCGGCAAGGGCCAGGCGGCGGAGTTCGTGCGCCGGGAGGACGCGGGCGACGGGGAGGGCGCGGTGCTGGTGCTGCGGGTCCTCAACGGGATGGGCCGGGGCAAGGAGCCCGCGGATGGCTCGCTGCCGGAGAAGGGCGAGCGGGTCGTCTGGACGCTCTTCGAGCACGAGCAGCGCGGCGGCCCGGCCCTGCCCGACCCCGAGGACACCCCGTGGACCCACGGCGGCCCGCCGTCGGCGGGCGCCGAGGACCCCGACCCCGTGACGGCGGAGGACATCCTGTGACCGGCTTCGACCCGGGCGCCGCGGCGGCGCGCGCCACGGACGCGATCCTCGCCGACACGCTGGGCGCGGACGCGCGCGGCGTCGTCGTGGACTCCCCGCCGGGCGCGGGCAAGTCCACGCTGGTGGTGCGCGCCGCGCTGGAGCTGGCGCGGGCGGGGCGCCCGCTGATGGTGGTGGCGCAGACCAACGCGCAGGTCGACGACCTGGTGCTGCGGCTCGCCGAGAAGGCACCCGACCTGCCGGTCGGCCGGCTGCACAGCAGCGACGCCGATCCGTACGACAAGGCGCTGGACGAGCTGGCGCACGTGCGGAAGTCGGCGAAGGCCGCGGACCTGGCGGGGCTGGACGTGGTGATCTCCACGGCCGCGAAGTGGGCGCACGTGAAGAACGTGGAGCCGTGGCGGCACGCGATCGTGGACGAGGCGTACCAGATGCGCTCGGACGCGCTGCTCACCGTGGCGAGCCTCTTCGAGCGGGCGCTGTTCGTGGGCGACCCGGGGCAGCTCGACCCGTTCTCGATCGTGGGCGCCGAGCAGTGGGCCGGGCTGTCGTACGACCCTTCGGCGAGCGCGGTCTCCACTCTGCTCGCGCACAATCCGGAGCTGCCGCAGCACCGGCTGCCGGTCTCCTGGCGGCTGCCCGCGTCGGCGGCGCCGCTGGTGTCGGACGCGTTCTACCCGTACACGCCCTTCCGCAGCGGTACGGACCACGGCGACCGGTCGCTGTCCTTCGGCGTCCCGTCGGACGGTTCGGCGCCGGACCGCGCGCTGGACGAGGCGGCGGCGTCGGGGTGGGCCCTGCTTGAGCTGCCCGCGCGGCACACTCCGCGCACGGATCCCGAGGCGGTACGGGCGGTGGCGCAGGTCGTCCGCAGGTGCCTCGACCGGGGCGGGGCCGCGCTGTCCGAGCGCTCGGACGCCCCGGCACCGCTGACCGCCGACCGGATCGCGGTCGGCACGGCGCACCGCGACCAGGCCGCGGCCGTGCGGGCCGCGCTCGCCGAGCTGGGCGTGAGCGGGGTCGCGGTGGACACGGCGAACCGGCTCCAGGGCCGGGAGTTCGACGTGACGGTGGTCCTGCACCCGCTGTCGGGGCGGCCCGACGCGACGGCGTTCCACCTGGAGACGGGGCGGCTGTGCGTACTGGCCTCGCGGCACCGGCACGCGTGCGTGGTGGTGTGCCGGGAGGGGGTGGCGGAGCTGCTGGACGAGCATCCGTCGACGGAGCCGGTGCAGCTGGGGGTGACGGTGAAGTTCCCCGACGGGTGGGAGGCGAACCACGCGGTGCTGGCGCACTTGGCGGAACACCGGGTCCGCTACCGCCCGTAGGCCGGTGGACGGCTGTTCGCGCAGTTCCCCGCGCCCCTGACGGGGCGCCTGTACTGAACGGCCCCGTTCGGACGGACCTCCCAGGGGCGCGGGGAACTGCGCGACCGATCGGGCACGCGCCGGGCGTACCCGCCCCGCCCCGAGCGGGCCCGCCGCCCCTCTCCCCACCGCCCCCCGGAGGGTCTTGCGGGGCATTGGACAATGGACGGTGGTCTTCGCGTCTCCACAGAGCCGCACCACCCCCAGGGAGGGACACCGACATGGCCGAGCCCGAACGGACCGAACGGCAGCGGCTGCGCCCCGCACCGCTCCTCTTCGAACCTTCGGAAGCCACCTCCGACCCCGAGCACTTCTTCGACCTGGAGTCGATCGAGGACCCGGCCGAGCTGCTCGCGCGCTCCACCGAGCTGACCCTCGCGTTCCGCGCGGCGGCCGACCGGGCGACGGAGTTCCAGGCGGTCGCGGCCGCCCAGCTCGCGGACCCGCGCCGGTTCGACCGGCTGACGACCGCGGCGATCGCCGAGCGCGCGGACTGGACCGAGGACTACGCCAGGAAGATGGTCGACTTCGGCCGCGACCTGCTGCGCGACGGCGAGCCCGAGACGGAGAGATAGCCGACGGGAGAGCGGGACCCTCCGGGGGCTCGAACGGGAGCTTCCGGTTTCGCTCGTACGAGTGCCTTTTCCGCGCTCCGGGCAACCAGCCACCCGCCTGGCATATGCCGGGGCCGAAAGATACCCCGCCGCGCCCCACCCTGTCCCGGTTTCCGGCAACCCTCCGAAACGGAACCCTCACTGCCGGTACATCTGGCTGCATGAGTACCTGGCTGCGAGACGAGTTCCCCCCGGCCCTGACCGCCGAGCCGGACGACGAAGCAGACAAGGGGACGGGGCGCCGCGGCGTGTTCGCCGCCCTCCGGGAGGACGCGGGCCACAGCGCCTCGCAGATCACCGTCGCGGGGGCCTGGTGGCTCGCGTCCGCCGCGACGCACCCGCGCAGCACCCTCGCCCTCTGGGAGGGCCGGCCGACCGCGCCCGGCGTGCTGCCCTGCGGCACCGCCTTCGACGTGGTGAACGTGCCCGCCGTCTTCGGGCGCCGCATGCTCGACCTGCTCTGGGCCAGCGGCCCCGGCTCGGGCCCGGTCGCCACGCACCGCGGCAGGATGCTGCTCTTCGCCTCCCCCGGCACCGCCCACCGGCTGCCCTCGCTGCTCGCCTGGGAGGCCGGGGCCGCGGGCGGCACCCTGCCGCTGCCGCTCTGCCACGGCGCCGGGGACGCCGTGACCGTACCGGCGCTGAGCTGCGAGGACGGCTCGATGGGCCCCCGCTGGATGGTGGCGCCCGACAGCAGGCAGCCGTGGCTCCCCGGACCCGAGGTCCTGCTGTGGGCCTGCGTCCGCGCGGCCCGCACCGCTCCCCCGGCGCCCGGCGGACACCCCTTCGGAGGCGCCCTTGCGCATATCGATTTTTCCTCCCGCCGATCAGGGTGCTAATGTCTACGACGTCAGCAGGCGCCGCTAGCTCAGTTGGTTAGAGCAGCTGACTCTTAATCAGCGGGTCCGGGGTTCGAGTCCCTGGCGGCGCACAGACGGAAGAAGCCCCCGGAGCGAAAGCTCCGGGGGCTTCTTCGTATCCCCGGACATCCACGAGCCGCCCGGGAGCCGCCCGCGCAGGGCCCGCAGGGCGTCAGACCGTCGTGACCTTCACCGTCCACGCCCCCGACGGCGCCCGGTCCGCGACCTCGACCCTGATCCGCTCCCCCGACTCGCCCGGCACCGTGAACGTCTCGCCGACGCCCAGCGGCGCGTCCGCGAGCGGCGGGTACACCGACCGGTCCCAGCACGCCTCCGTACCCGGATGGGCGTCCACCACCTCGACGGGCCCCCCGCCGGACGCGGCCCTGCTGCTCACGCGGTAGATCAGCACGCCCTCCGTACAGGCGCCCCGGTCGTTGCCCGCCGAGCCGCGCGCCTCGATGGCGAGCGCGGAGTCCTCACCCGTACGGACGACCGCGAGCCGCGTCCCCGCACCGGCACCGATACCGGCACCAGCACCCGCCCCGGACCTCCCGGAGCCCGCCTCCGCCCCGGCGTTCACCGCACCCGTCCCCGCCGGACCCGCCGGACCCGCGCTCAGCGGTTCCAGGGTGAAGCGGGTCGCCGCGCGGGCGGGCAGGCACAGCACGTGGCGCCGCTCCAGCCAGCCCAGCTTCCACTTGTGCCAGCCGAACAGGTCGGGCGCGAGGCCGAACTGGCTGCCCATGACGTCCCAGTCGCCGACGTAGGTGTCCCAGTCGCCCTTGCCGTCCGCCGGGCGGTGGTACAGGTCGGGCAGGTCGAAGACGTGGCCGGTCTCGTGCGCGAGGACGTTGTCGTCGGGCGGGTGCCGCTCGAAGACCGTGACGATGCGCCGGATGTCCGTGCCGTCCGCGCGCAGCGGCTCGTCGAAGTTGACGACCTTCGTGGCGTCCGAGTCGACGCCGGGCGCGTCCGGGTCCGCGACCAGGTAGACGATGTCGTACCGGGAGAAGTCCACGCTCGGGTCGGCGGCGCGCACCGCGTCGCGCAGGTACGCCGAGCGGCGCCCCGCCTCCCAGTCCCGCCGTATCGCGTACGAGGTGGAGGTCGCTGGCATCTCGATCCACCGCCGCTGGGCGTGCGCCCGCAGCTGGAACCGCCCGTAGGAGGCGCGCTCGAAGAAGCGGCTGGTCACCGGGAAGTGGTCGGCCGCGAGCTCGGCGGGCGCGACGAGCGGGGTCGAGTCGGGGAAGGAGAGGAAGACCATGACGGCGTCGAGCTCGCGCACGGGGCGCGGGTAGGCGCCGTTCCAGGTGTCGAGGCCCAGCGAGTGGTGGGCCTCGGTGCGGGGCAGCGCGCAGGGCCCCTCGGCGGTCGGCGCCGCGACCGCGGGGCCCGCGACGAGGCCGGTGGCGGCGAGTGCCAGGAGGGAGGTGAGGGCGGCCGTCGCCGCGCGCAGGCTCGGCCGCCCCACTCCCTCGGGTGTCTGCTGACGCGGCACGTCGACCTCCGGGTGCGGAAAGCGGGACATCCCACCCACCCTGTGACGATTTCGCGCGGTACGCCCTGTTCCGCTGCCCCAGTCGGGTGAGGCCCACACGCACCAGAAACATCACAGAAAGTCACAAGTGATCACCCGGAACCCGCGCCGGACAAGACCCGCGCAGAAACGATCAGTCGCGAACAGCAACGTCCACCAGGTGCGCATGATCACTGTGGCGAAGCTAGCTGTGCCGTTGCGCCAGCCTCTATGATCGGCACACTTTCCTGCGTGGATTCCGCCCCGGCGGCAGTCCCCCGAACTGCACTGCGGGAGCGAGCGGTGAGCGGAACATCCGACGGTCTCGTCCGGCCACCGGTCACGGAGCGTCAGCACACGGTCGGGCGCACCGCATCAGAACTGCGCGACTACCGCGCCGCCTTCAACGCCGCCCACCTCGCCATGGCGGTGGTCGACCGCGACGGCGTCGTGATCGCGGCGAACGACGTGCTCGGCAGCCTCGTGGGCGCCGACCCCGCCGACCTCTACGACCAGGCCGCGGCCGACCTCTTCGACCTGGCGTCCGACGGCCGCACCTGGAACGCGTACCGCGACGTGCTGCGCGGCAACCGCAACCGCTTCCGCTGCACCCGCCGCCTCAAGCACCCCGACGGCCGCTCCCTGTGGGCCGAGGTCATCGTCGCGCCGCTGCCCGACAGCTCCCACGTCCTGCTGTCCATCAACGACATCAGCGACCGCCGCGAGCTCCAGGCCAGGCTGCGCCACCTCCAGATGCACGACCCGGTGACCCGGCTGCCCAACCGCACGCTCTTCTTCGAGCGGCTCTCCCAGGCGCTGGAGGCCCAGTCGTACGACGACGGCTCCACCACGGGCCGGATCGGGCTCTGCTACCTGGACCTCGACGGCTTCAAGGCCGTCAACGACACGCTCGGCCACCGCTTCGGCGACCGGCTGCTCGCCGCCGTCGCCTCCCGGCTGACCGCCTGCGCCGACCAGACCGGGTACGCGCGCAGCGGCGGGCACCTCGTGGCGCGGCTCGGCGGCGACGAGTTCGCGATCCTGGTCGAGGACTCGACCGGCACGGAACAGCTGGCCGACCTGGCGCGCGCGGTGCTCTCCGCGCTCCAGGCGCCCTTCGACCTGGCGGGCCAGCGGATCTCGGTCTCCGCCTCGATCGGCGTGGTGGAGCGGGCCGCCGCGGGCAACAGCCCGACGGGCCTGATGCAGGCCGCCGACACCACGCTGTACTGGGCGAAGGAGGACGGCAAGGCCCGCTGGACGCTCTTCGACCCGGAGCGCAACGCCCACCGCATGACCCGCCAGGCCCTGTCCTCCACGCTGCGCGAGGCCGTGGAGCGCGGCGAGTTCGCCCTGGAGTACCAGCCGCTGGTCGGGATGGACGACGGGACGGTGCGGGGCGTGGAGGCGCTGGCGCGCTGGAACCACCCGCAGTTCGGGCAGTTGTCGCCGAATCGGTTCATCGCGATCGCCGAGGAGGACGGCTCGATCGTCCGGCTCGGCCGGTGGGTGCTGCGGACCGCGTGCGAGCAGGCCAGGCAGTGGCAGAAGGACCACCCGGGGGTCAGGCCGATCTTCGTCAGCGTCAACGTGGCGGTGCGCCAGGTCTGGGACTCCGACCTGGTGGCGGACGTCGCGGAGATCCTCGCGGAGACGGGGCTGGCGCCGCACCTGCTCCAGCTGGAGCTGACCGAGTCCGCGGTGATGGGCTCGGCCGGCCGCCCGCTCCAGGCGCTCCAGGCGCTCAGCGACATGGGCGTGCGGATCGCGATCGACGACTTCGGGACGGGGTACTCCAACCTCGCCTACCTGTCGCGGCTCCCCGTCTCCGTACTGAAGCTGGACGGGTCGTTCGTGAAGGGCTTCAGGTACGACGACGGGGCGCACCCCAACCCGGCCGACGAGACGATCGTCGAAGCGATGGTCGACCTCGCGCACCGGCTCGGCCTGACCGTCACCGCGGAGTGCGTGGAGACCTCGGGCCAGGCGCAGCGGCTGCGCCGCATCGGCTGCGACACCGGGCAGGGCTGGCTGTACTCGCGGGCGGTCGAGCCGTCCCGCATCGCCGCGATGATCAGCGGCGACGCGACGGTCGGGGGCTGAACCGGGGCCCCGGTCACCCGGGCCGTCAGCCCGGCAGCCCGTACGCGTCCGCGATCAGCTCGTACGAACGCAGCCGCGCGTCCCCGCCGTGCGCGTTGGCCGTGATCATCAGCTCGTCGGCGCCCGTGCGCTTCTGGAGGTCGTCCAGGCCTGCGCGGACCTCGTCCCCGGTGCCGTGCACGACGTTGCTCAGCCAGCCGTCCACGAAATCGCGTTCCGCGGCGCTGAACTCGTACGCCGCCGCCTCCTCCGGCGTGGGGATCAGGCCGGGCCGCCCGGTGCGCAGCCGGACCATGGACAGCGCGCCGGTGAGTACCTGGCGGTACGCCTCCTTCGGGTCGTCGGCCGCGAGGGCGCCCACGCCGATCAGGGCGTACGGGGCGTCCAGCACCGCGGACGGGCGGAACGACGCGCGGTACAGGTCGAGCGCGGGGATCGTGTTCTGCGCCGAGAAGTGGTGCGCGAAGGCGAACGGCAGTCCGAGGACGCCCGCGAGCCGGGCGCTGAAGCCGGACGAGCCGAGCAGCCAGACCGGCGGGCGGCCCGAAGGGCCCTGCACCGGTCCCGGCACGGCGTGGATGCGGGCGTACGGGTGCCCGTCGGGGAAGTCGTCGTCCAGGAACCGGGTCAGTTCGGCCAGCTGTTCGGGGAAGTCATCCCCAAGCTCTCGGCTTCGCTCGAGCAGGGGAGACCCCACTGCCCCTTCGTTCAGCCGGTCCGTGCGGCGCAGCGCGGCCGCCGTGGCGCCGTCCGTGCCGGGCGCGCGGCCCAGGCCCAGGTCGACGCGGCCCGGGGCCAGCGCCTCCAGCGTGCCGAACTGTTCGGCGATGACCAAGGGAGCGTGGTTGGGCAGCATCACACCGCCCGAGCCGAGCCTGAT
This sequence comes from Streptomyces sp. NPDC050504, assembly GCF_044458065.1. Taxonomy (NCBI): domain Bacteria; kingdom Bacillati; phylum Actinomycetota; class Actinomycetes; order Kitasatosporales; family Streptomycetaceae; genus Streptomyces; species Streptomyces sp. NPDC050504. The sequence goes on from NZ_JBITHO010000005.1 coordinate 332,129, forward strand.
GCGCTCGGTGTGGGCGGCGAGGTGGGCCAGGATCACGGCGGGGGACGAGGAGGCGACGCCCGGCATCGAGTGGTGCTCGGCCACCCAGTGGCGGTGGTAGCCGCGCCGCTCGGCGAGCTTCGCGATCTCCACACTGGTGGCCAGGGCCTGGGTCGCGGTGCGGCCCTGTCCCACGGTCACCAGATCGAGCACCGACAGGGGTACCTGTGCGTCGCCGTTCGCCGTGCCTCGAATGTCGTCCGCGTCCACCGGGGGCCCTCCTGAGCGTGCTCGTACGTCTGCCGAAGGGCTAACAGGAGGGTCACTCCGCTTATTCCCCGCAGGTCGGCCCGCTTCGTGGAGTCCACGCCGGTCGCGCCGGTCACGGCGGTCGCCGAACGGTGGATCGCGGGCGCGGCCCCCGACGTCTTCGAGCGGAAGCCTCCGCCGAACGTGGTCGACGGGGAACGTGGGTACGTCACTGGGCATGACTGACGCGACCGAGTTAAGCGAACTGACAGCACGTCAACTCCTGACCGGTTACGAGAAGGGGGACTTCTCCCCCGTCGAGGCGGTCCGCGCGGTGCTGGCGCGGGCGAAGGAAGTGCAGCCGCTGTTCAACCCGTTCGTACGGCAGGAGGAGTTCGACGAGGCGGGGGCGCTCGCGGCGGCCCGGGAGTCGACGGCCCGCTGGCGCGCCGGGGAACCGGCCGGCCTGCTCGACGGGGTGCCGGTCACCGTCAAGGACCTGCTGCTCACCCGGGGCACGCCGACGCTGCGCGGCTCGCTGACCGTGCGGAACGAGGGGCCCTGGGACGAGGACGCGCCGTCCGTGGCCAAGCTCAGGGAGCACGGCGCGGTGCTCGTCGGGAAGACGACGACCCCCGAGTTCGGCTGGAAGGGGGTCACCGACTCGCCCGCCTTCGGGATCACCCGCAATCCGCACGACCCCGCGCGCACGGCGGGCGGATCGAGCGGCGGGAGCGCGGCGGCGGTGGCGCTCGGCGCGGGGCCGCTGTCGCTGGGCACGGACGGCGGGGGCTCCATCCGCATCCCCGCGTCCTTCTGCGGGGTGTTCGGTCTCAAACCCACCTACGGGCGGGTGCCGCTGTACCCGGCGAGCCCCTTCGGCACGCTCTCGCACTGCGGCCCCGTCGCCCGGGACGCGGCGGACGCGGCACTGCTGCTCGACGTGATCAGCGGGGCGGACTGGCGGGACTGGACGCACCTGGGGGCGGCGGGTGCGGTGATGCCGGTGCGGGACGCGCTGGGCGGGCCCGAGGGGGCGGGCGTACGGGGCCTGCGGGTCGCGTACTCGCCGTCCCTCGGCGGGCAGGTCGCGGTGCGGCCCGACGTCGCCGCGGCGGTGCGGGCGGCGGTGACGCGGCTCGCGGAGCTGGGCGCGTACGTGGAGGAGACGGATCCCGACATCCGCGATCCCGTCGAGGCGTTCCACACCCTGTGGTTCAGCGGCGCCGCGCGGGTCGTGCAGCGGCTCGGGCGGGAGCAGCGGGAACTGCTCGACCCCGGGCTGCGGGAGGTCTGCGCGCGGGGCGCGCGGTACAGCGCGCTGGAGTTCCTCGCGGCGACGGAGGTGCGGGCCGATCTGGGGCGGCGCATGAACCGCTTCCACGAGCGGTACGACGTGCTGGTCACGCCCACCCTGCCGATCACCGCGTTCGCGGCGGGCGTCGAGGCGCCCGGCGGGGGCGTCGCCGGGGGCGGGGCGCGGCGGTGGACCGGGTGGACGCCGTTCACGTACCCGTTCAACCTGACGCAGCAGCCCGCCGCGTCGGTGCCGGTCGGCCCGGACGCGGGGGGCCTGCCGGTGGGGCTCCAGGTGGTGGCGGCGCGGTACGGGGACGGGCTGGTGCTGCGGGTCGCGCACGCGCTGTACGGGGCGGGGGCGGCGGGGTAGGGCGGTAGGCCGGAGGGCGGGGCGGTAGGGCCGGGGGGCGTAGGCCGGGGGCCGGGGGCCGGGCGGGCGCACCGGCCCCGTCAACCCCGCCGAACCCGCCGTTCTCGATCCGCCCGCATACCTCGCGTGGAGTCGGGTAGCCGCGCGCCCATGGCTCGTACAAGAAAGACCGGCCCGCCCGCATCCGGCCACCGGGAGCGCATACCGCGGCGCTCGCTCCTCCTCGGCTGCGGCGCGGCCGCCGCCCTCGGGGCGGCCGGGTGCTCCAGGGTGCCGTCCGGCGACACCCTCGCCCGGCTCACCTCGCAGGGCACCGTGCGCCTGGGCATCGCGGGCGAGGCCCCGTACGGCTTCATCGACGCCGAGGGCGACTTCACGGGCGAGGCCGTGGAACTCGCCAAGGTCGTCTTCAAGCGCCTCGGGGTCCCCGGGGTCCAGCCCGTCGCGACCGACTTCGCCTCGCTCGTCCCCGGACTCAACTCCCAGCAGTTCGACGTCGTTTCGGCCGGGATGTACATCAACAAGGAGCGCTGCGCCCAGGTCCTCTTCGCCGACCCCGAGTACCAGATGCTCGATTCCTTCATCGTCAGGAAGGGCAACCCCAAGGGCCTGCGCGACTACGCCGACGTCGTGCGGACCAAGGCGCGCTTCGCCACCGGCGCGGGCTACGCGGAGATCGCGTACGCCGTCGAGGCGGGCGTGCCCGAGAAGGACGTCGTGATCCTCCAGGACCCCGTCGCCGGGCTCGACGCGGTGGAGTCGGGGCGCGTGGACGTCTTCGCCGGTACGGCGCTGACCAGCCGCAACGTGGTGCGCAAGAGCCGCAGGGCGGAGGCCACCGAGCCGTTCGCGCCGACCGTCGGCGGAAGGAAGAAGGTCGACGGCGGCGGCTTCGCCTTCCGCCGCGCCGACCGCGGGCTGCGCGACGCCTTCAACGTCGAGATCCACAAGATGAAGAAGAGCGGCGAACTCTTCCGCATCCTGGAGCCGTTCGGCTTCACCAGGGCGGAGATGACCGACCTGACGGCCGAGGAGCTGTGCGCATGACGTCCGGACTCTGGACGAACTGGGTGCTGCCCGGCATCTGGGTCACGGTCCAACTCACCCTGTACAGCGCGGCGCTGGCCACCGCCATCGCGTTCGGCGTCGGCACGGCCCGCACCCACCGCTCGCGCCTCGTGCGCTTCCTCGCCGGTTTCTACACCGAGGTCTTCCGCGGCACGTCCGCGCTGATCCTGATGTTCTGGCTGTTCTTCGTGCTGCCCGCGCTCTTCGGCTGGGCCCTCGTCCCGATGTGGGCCGCGGTGCTGGCGCTGGGCCTCGGCTACGGGGCGTACGGCGCCGAGATCGTGCGCGGCGCGCTGAACTCCGTGTCCCCGGCGCAGCGCGAGGCCGGGATCGCGCTCAACTTCACGCCCTGGCAGCGGCTGCGGCTGATCCTGCTGCCGCAGGCCGTGCCCGAGATGATCCCGCCCTTCAGCAACCTGCTGGTCGAACTGCTCAAGGGCACGGCGCTGGTGTCGCTGCTCGGCGTCGCCGACGTGTCGTTCGCGGCCTACCTGGTGCGGCTCGCCACCCAGGAGAGCGCCCGGATCTACTCGATCACGCTCGGGATCTACTTCGTGCTCGCCTTCGTCCTCACCCGCGGCATGAAGGCCCTGGAACGCCGGGCCAAGGCCGGGATCGGCATCGACGTGAAGGCCACGACCGCCGGAGGTGCCCGGTGAACGGCTGGGACTGGGACGCCGTCTGGGACTTCATGCCGCGCTTCTGGGACGGGCTGCTGGTCACCCTCCAGGTGCTGGCGCTCGGCTCGCTGCTCTCGTTCTCGCTCGGGCTGCTGTGGGCGATCGCCTTCCGGGCGCCGACCCGCTTCGTGCGCTGGCCGGTGAACCTGGTCACGGAGTTCATCAGGAACACCCCGCTGCTCGTGCAGCTGTTCTTCTTCTTTTTCGTGCTGCCGGAGTGGGGCGTGCAGTTCTCCGCGCTCACCACCGGCACGCTGGCGATCGGCCTGCACTACTCGACGTACACCGCGCAGGTCTACCGCGCCGGGATCGACGCCGTGCCCGCCGGGCAGTGGGAGGCGGCGACCGCGCTGAGCCTGCCCGTCGGCCGGACCTGGACCGCGGTGATCCTGCCGCAGGCGATCCGGCGGATCGTGCCCGCGCTGGGCAACTACGTGATCGCGATGCTGAAGGACACGCCGCTGCTCGCCGGGATCAGCGTGCTGGAGATGCTCCAGCAGTCCCGGCTGGAGAGCGCGACGACGTTCCAGTACACCGAGCCGCTGACCGTCGTCGGCGTCGCCTTCGTCCTCATCGCCTACCCGGCTTCCCTTCTGCTGCGAGCCCTGGAGCGCCGTCTTGTCCGCTGACACCACCGACACCACCGACACCACCAACACCACTGACACCGCCGAGAGCGCCGACACCACAGCGCCCCCCGGAACCACCGACCTCATCCGCTTCGAGAACGTCACCAAGCGCTACGGCGACCACACCGTCCTCGACGACCTCTGCTTCTCCGTGCGCCCCGGCAAGCACGTCACGCTCATCGGCCCCTCGGGCTCGGGCAAGACGACGATCCTGCGGCTGCTGATGACGCTGGTGAAGCCCGACTCGGGCACCATCCGGGTCAACGGCGGGCAGCTGTACCCGGCGCCGGAGAGCGAGCTGCGCGAGGTCCGCAAGGACATCGGCATGGTGTTCCAGCAGTTCAACCTCTTCCCCAACATGACGGTGCTGCGCAACATCACCGAGGCCCCGGTGCGGGTGCTCGGCCTCTCCAAGGACGAGGCGGAGGCGCGCGCCAGGGAACTGCTCGACATGGTGGGGCTCGGCGACCGCTGCGACGCGAAGCCGACCCAGCTCTCCGGCGGCCAGCAGCAGCGGGTGGCGATCGCCCGCGCGCTGGCGATGCGGCCGAAGGTGCTGCTGCTCGACGAGGTGACGTCGGCGCTCGACCCCGAGCTGGTCGCGGGCGTCCTCGACGTGCTGCGCGACATCGCCCGCACCACCGACATCACGATGCTCTGCGTGACACACGAGATGAACTTCGCCCGGGACGTCTCGGACGAGGTCTTCATGTTCGACCGGGGCAAGGTCATCGAGTCGGGCCCGCCGGAGCGGATGTTCTCCGCACCGGACCACGAGCGGACCAGGGAGTTCCTGAGCGCGGTCCTCTGACGGGGCGAAGATCGCACGGCGTGCCTCTGGCACGTGCCAGATCGGTGCGCCCCTGGTGACGGCCGGGGGCGCACTGTGATTCTGACCAACATCCGTGTCACTTCCGGCGCTTGGCCGTTATCGTGGAACGCGAGGACCGCCGTTGTGATCCGGTACTGGTAGGGGGACGCGTGGCCCTGAAGCCCGAGCCGACCGCACCGTTCCATTCGGTGCAGTACGCACTGCGCGTACTCGAAGCGATCGGCAGACACGGCGGCGGTGTCACCGACACCCAGGTCGCCCGCGAGACGGGACTGCCCCCGGGGCACCTCGCCCCGCTGCTCGCGATGCTCCTCAGGGAGGGGTACGTCGAGCAGGCGGGCGACGGCGCCTACGTGATCGGCGACTCCCTCGTCCTGCTCGGCTCGGGCGCCGCCCGCCAGGAGGCCGTGGCGGCCAAGCTCGACGCGACGCTCGCCGAGCTGCGCGACTCCGTCGGCGCGGCGGTCTACGTCAGCCGGTACATCGACGGCGAGGTCCGGATCACCCGGATCGCCGACGGCCCGCGCACCCCCGCGGTCAAGGAGTGGGTGGACTTCCGCTCCTCGGCCCACGCCAGCGCCGTCGGCAAGTGCCTGCTCACCCAGCTCGACCGGGACGGCCGCCGCGACCACCTCTCCCGCCACAAGATCGCCCGGCTCACCTCCCGGACGATCACCAGCGAGAAGGTCCTCTTCTCCAGGCTCGACAGCCAGCCCGCGACGGTGCCGGTGCTCGACCTCCAGGAGTACGCGGTGGGCACGGTCTGCGCGGCCGTGCCGCTCACCGCCGGGTCGGCCGTCGGCTGCCTGGCGCTCTCGCTGCCCGTGGAGCACGCGCACCGGCTGCGCTCGGCGGCGGACGCGCTGAACCGGCAGGCCGCGCCGATGGTCCTCTCGCTCACGCTCTGAGGGCCGGGGGGCGGCCGGAAGCGCGTGGTCGGGAGCACCCCGAAAAGCCAGGTAGTATTAACTCTGTCAGCAGGCGCCGCTAGCTCAGTTGGTTAGAGCAGCTGACTCTTAATCAGCGGGTCCGGGGTTCGAGTCCCTGGCGGCGCACAGACGGGAGAAGCCCCCGGAGCGAAAGCTCCGGGGGCTTCTTCGTGTCCGGACCCCGGCGCCCGGCTAGCAGCAGCCGTCCCCCCTCATCAGCTCCCCCACGGCCGACCAGTCCCCGCTCCCGTCCCCGGACCGCCGCCGGCCGCCGTACGGCTCCGCGAGCGCCGCCCTCTCGTGGACGCGCCCGCCGACGACCGCGCCCCCGATCCGCACCAGCGTCCCGAAGTCGTCGAACGGGTCGCCGTCCACCAGCGCCAGGTCCGCGAGCTTCCCCTCCTCGACCGTCCCGAGGTCGTCCGCCGCGCCGAAGATCCGCGCCGGGACCGCCGTCACCGTCAGCAGCGCCTCCGCGGGCGAGAAGCCGTGCGCCACCAGGGCGCGCAGCACCAGGTGCAGGTACATCCCGACCGGGGTGAGCGGGGTGTCCGTACCCATCGCGACGAGCCCGCCGCCCGCGATCACCGTCCGGTAGGTGTCCAGCTCGCGGCGGTGCGCCTCGCGCTCGGCCGCCGTCGGCGCCTTCGCCGCCCGCTCCCTGATCGACGCCACGTCCCAGGGCGGCATCATGTCCGTCACCCGGGGGTCGTCGACCAGGTCGGGGTTCTCGGCGAGCAGCGCGTTCGCGCTGAACGGGGTCGCCAGCAGGTGGAAGCCGCCCCGGGTGTAGTTCTCGACCGTGTCCGCGTACGTACGGCTCGCGGAGGTCGCGCCGTGGCCGTACTCGGTGCGCTCGGTGGCCACCAGGTGCGTGGTGAGGTCCTGGCCCGTCTGGACGCCCTGCGAGCACAGGTGCGAGCCGGAGAGCACCCCGAGCCGTTCGTGCCCGAAGCGGGCGGCCGCCGCCATGTACGCGGCGGGGGCGCGGACGTACGTCTTCACGAAGTCCCAGTCGAGCGCGGCGCCGCGCGCCAGGGAGCGGCGCAGCCCGTCCGCCGTGCGGTGGGCGCGGCCCATGGAGTACGCGACGCGCGGCCCGTCGAGCAGTTCCCCGGTGGTCAGCAGGCGCGGACCGTTGAGCCGCCCGGCGGCGATGTCCTCCCTGAGCCTGGCCTGCTCCAGCGAGAAGCCGCCGAGCGCGACGGTGGTGGTGACGCCGTAGGCCAGTTCCAGCGCGGTCTGCCGGGCGCCGTAGGTGTACTGCCAGGGGTGGGTGTGGGTGTCCCAGAGGCCGGGCAGGACGGTGCGGTCGGAGGCATCGACCGTGCGGGTCGCGCGGCGGCCCGCGCGGTGCGGCTCGACGGCGGTGATCCGGCCGTCGCTGATCAGGACGTCGACGTCCGCGCGGGGCGGGGCGCCGGTGCCGTCCCAGAGCTGCCCGGCCCTGACGACGGTGTCGACGGGGGCGGGGCGGCGGTAGCGCAGGGCGACCGGGACGCGGCGGGCGGGGCCGCCGTCGAGCGGGGTGAGCGTGAGGCGCCCTTCGGCGAGGTGCAGGAGGGTGCGGGAGTCGCCCGACCAGGAGGGGTGGTCGGCGCCCTCGTCGCCGATCTTCCTGGGCTCGCCCGCCGGGGTGCCGTCGGGGTGCACGGGCAGCACCCAGAGCGCGGACTCGCTGACGCACGCGAGGTGGCGGCCGTCGGGCGACCAGACGGGGCCCGACGCGTAGCGGTCGGAGAGCGAGGCGAAGGGCGCGAGGGCGTGCAGCCGGGCGGCGCCGGTCTCCGTGTCGACGGTGCGGATGAGGTTGTAGCCCTCGCGGAAGCGCTGGTTGAGGCGGTTGCGGTCGCAGTACGCGAGGTACCGGCCGTCCGGCGACCAGCTCGGCGGCCCCGGCAGCCCGCCGCCGCCGAGCGGGGCGGCCAGCGCCTTCTCCCCGCCGGTCGCCAGGTCCCGCAGCAGCAGGTTGCCCGCCAGGTCGAGGCAGGCGAGGCGGGTGCCGTCCGGGGAGAGCGCGCCGTGCACCCGGCCGCCGGGCGCCAGGACGGTGTCCTCGCCGGTGGCCAGGACGTGTCTGCGCACGGCGTTGAGGCCGCCGTCCCGGTCGTCGGTGTACAGCAGGGAGCGGCCGTCGCGCGCCCAGGAAGGGCCCTGGAGGTACGCGGTGGGCGCGGCCTGCACCAGTTTGCGCGGCGTGCCGCCGCGCGAAGTGGGCTGGATCCAGAGGGCGTTGAGCGCGACAAATGCGATGGATCGCCCGTCGGGCGAGAGGACGGGCTGCTGGATGCCGCGCACGCGGCGGGGGCCGCGGGGCTCGAAGTCGTACTCCTTGGTCCGGTACGCGGGGCGCCGCACGTCCAGCGTGGCACTGAACGGCACGGGGGTCTGGGGGCCCGGCTGGTTCGAGCCGCGCGGGCGCACGATCTGGAAGCCGCCGTCGACCGTGACGAGCAGCCGCTCCTCGTCCAGCCAGCGGGGCGGGGAGGCGACGAGCTCGCCCTTCACGGGGACGGGCGCGCCGTTGGCGACGAGGACGACCTGGTCGAGGCGGGCGCCCGGGTTGACGGTCCGCAGCCAGGCGGGTCGGCCCCCGGGCGAGAACGCGGGGGCCTGGAGGTTGCCGGGCTCGGTCTCGGTGTACCGGACGGTGACGGGGCCGCCTCCGGCGGGGACGTCGGCGAGGGTACGGGCCCTGAGGGTGGCGCCGTCCAGGTGGGCGCGGACGAAGACGACGCGCTCGCCGTCGGGGTACCAGGTGGGGTCGAAGTCCTCGAAGGGCCCTTCCCCTTCGGTGAGCGGCGTGAGCGTGCCCGTACGGATTTCGACGGTCCAGATGCGGTACGGGCTGCCCTTGACCGGGTCGCCGCCGCGCTCCGAAGCGAAGGCGATGCGGGTCCCGTCCGGGGACCAGGAGGGGCCGCGGTCGTCCCAGGGCCCGTCGGTGAGCTGCCGCAGCCCGCTGCCGTCGGTGTTCATCACCCACACGTGGAACTGCCCGCCCTTGTAGCAGGCCATGGCGACGCGCCGCCCGTCCGGCGAGGCGACGGGACGGGTGGGCTCCAGGTCGGGAGTGGTGAGGGCGCGGGCGGGGCGGCCGTCGTCGCCGAACTCCCAGAGGACGTTCTGCACTTCGGCGAGGTAGCGGCCGGGACCTGCGGGGGTGGCGCCGCCGTTGGTGGCGGCGGTGAGGTGGAGGGGGGTGCGGGAGGTGGTGGCGGCGGCCGGCGCGGGCGCGGCGCCGGCCGTGGGGGCGTTGGCGAGGGTGACGAGGGCGGTGCCCGCGGTGGCCTGGAGGAAGAGGCGGCGCGGCACGGGTGGCGTGGGCGACAAGGGGACCCCTTGGTCTCGGGGGGTGCGGTCGCTCCCACTCGTACCGGTGGAGGGCGTGCCCCGGCGAGAGGGCGGGGCAGGATTCAGCCGGACGTGGCAGGGCTCGCGCGATCCTTGGGGGCGCCCGGTCCTTGAGGGCACCCGGCCCAGGAGCGGCGTCCCTTCCAGGAGCCGCGTCCGGGGCGGGCCCGCTCCGGGTTCGCGGGTGCGCGGCCGCGTGCGCCCCGCACTCGCGCGGTTCCCCGCGCCCCTGTCGGGGCCCCGTACGGGACGCTCCCGTCCGGCACGGGTGCGCGGGACGGTCCCGTCCGGCACAGGTGCGCCCCTTCAAGGGGCGCGGGGAACCGCGCGACCGGCCCTTCACCGGGCCGCGGGCGACCGGCCGCCGGGAGCGGACTCGCCACCCCGCAAGGGGACGGGCGCCGTGCGCGCGTGCGCGGGGAAGGCCCCCGCGCAGGGGAAGCCGCACGCCCAGCGCCGTACGGCCGGTGCCCGGCGGCGGGTGGGGAGAAGGCCCCTCACCCGCCGTCCCGGGTCACCGGCCCGCACTCAGACCCGGACGTCGGCGCACGAGTAGAACGCGTTGCCCGTGTCGTTGATCGTCCAGACGCCCAGGATCAGGTGGCGTCCGGTCTTGCCGGAGGGGATCGCCGCCTGGTGGGTGACCGTGGCGTCCGGGCGCTGACCGCCGTACGGGATCGACAGGAACGGCTGCGGGTCGAGGTCGGCCCTGGTGAGCGCCCTCTTGCCGTCCCAGCCGTTCTTGGTGATGTAGTACTTGAAGTCGGTCGTGGAGTGCCGTGCGGTGATCCGCCACCGGAAGCTGTAGCTCTGCCCCGCGCTGACCTGCGTGGTCGGCCAGGCGCCGCCCCGCGGGTCGTCGAGCTGTGAGAACTGGCCGAGGCCGCCCGCACATATCCGCCCGTCGGACGGGCCGCCCGCCGGGAAGCCCTTGGGGCCCTCGACGCTCTGCGGCTCCCACTGGATGGGACCGCAGTTGGTGACAGAACCCTGCTGGCAGAGCTTCGCCCTGCTGACAGGGCTGTCCACATAGCCGTGACCGTCGGCGCTGCCGGTCGCGAGCGTCGTCACGCCCGCGACGGCGAGGCCGATCACGGCCGCGTACATCCTGTTGTTCTTCCGCATGCTGCCGCTCCCGTAGAACGTGGGGGAAGGTTCTGTGAGCCGTGCTGTGCGGTCTAGACCAAGTCCCAGATTATTGACGGGACTTGAACATGTCCATACCAATGGCCGTCGGTTTCGGGATGCGGACCCCAGGATTCTGGCCGCGCGGGCGGCGCCCGCCCCTCGGGGCGCCTTCCCTCAGGGCGCCTCCACCCCGCCGGCCCGGCCCGTGTAGAACGCCACGGTCAGGTCCTTCACCAGCGCCTTGCGCTCGTAGTCGTCCAGTTCCACGAGCCCCCGCGAGGTCAGCCGGTGCACCGTGTCGTCGACCGCGTCCACCACCGAGGTGAGCACGCTGTCCCGGTGCTTGGCGTCGATCGCCGCGACCCGCCGCCGCTGCATCGCCGCCGCGACCTCGGGGGCGTACTCGATCCTGGTCGGCTGCGCCGAGAAGACCTCGATCCCGGCCGCCTCGCCCTCCGACCTGAGCAGCCGCGTCAGCGCGTCGCCCACCGCCTCGGCGTTGCGCAGCGTCGGCGCGTCCTCGTGGAAGGCGTCGGCGGGCAGCTGGGAGAGGACCCGCGCCATCGCCGCCTCCACCTGCTCGCGCAGGTACGCCTCGTGGTCGGCCACGCCCAGCACCGCCCGCGCGGTGTCCCGCATCCGCCAGACGACCAGCACGACCACCCGCAGCGCGGTGCCGCACGAGTCCACCGCGGGCAGCGGCTCGCTGCGCCAGTGCCGCAGCCGCACGTCGACCCGGCGCCGCAGCAGCAGCGGGCTCACCCACACCAGGCCCGTGCGCCGCACGCTCCCCCGGTAGTCGCCGAAGAGCGTGAGCACCCACGCGTACCCGACCCTGCCCCTGCCGAGGCCGCCGAGCGCGAAGAGCACCACCGTCACCAGCAGCGCGAGCAGCGCCCACCAGCCGAGCCCGATGCCGTGGTACGGGTACGTGCGCGCCCCGAGCCCCTTCAGCAGCTCGCCGGGCGCCGCCCCCACGCGCCACAGCACACCCGCGATGGCGGCGAGCCCGGCCAGCCCGACGAGCGCGGCGATCCACCCCGCGACCACGGGCCCCCGCCGCTCCGCGATCGCCGGATCCCCGACGGGCGCGGGCCGCGCGGGCGCGGCGGGCGGCGCGGACACGGGACGCCTCGCGGCGGGGGGCCGCGCGGCGGGCCTCGGGGCGGGCCCTGCGTCGTCCCGGAACAACAGGTGCACCGGGATCGCGGAGGTCACCTCGTTGGCGATGACCGAACCGCGCCGCGCCCCGGGGGGAACGGCGCCGCCGGAAGCGGATCCGCCGGAGGCGGACGCACCCGGGACGGCGCCACCGGGAGCCGCGGCACTGGACGCCACCACCCCGGAAGCCACCGCGCCGGAAGGCACCGCGCCGGAAGCCGTACCGCTGGACACCGCGGCGCCCGCGGCCACCGCCGGGGCCGGTTCGGCGACCGGGCCGTCCGCGCGCACCGCCTCGGCCTCGGGCGCACCCGCGGGGCCCGCGACCGTCGCCGACGGGACCGCCGCCGGTCTCGGCACGGGCGCGGCCGGTTCGACCGCGGCCTCCTCCCGGCCCTGCGGCACGGCGGGTCCCGCCGCCGCGCCCGGGTTCGGCGGACCCGCCGGGCCCGTCCGAACCGGCCGCGCCGCCCTATCGGGCCGCTCCGGCCGCCCCGCCCCGGCCTCCCCGGCCTGCCCGGCCTCCCCCGTCACCCCGTCCTCCCCCGGCGTCCCGTCCGCCCGCTCCGTCTGGTCCATTCGTGTCACCCGTTCCGTTCCGTCCGCTCCGACCGGCCCGCCCGGTCGATGCCCTCGCTCATCCGAAGAGCCGTCGCCACGTCTCGGGGCCCGGGTAGCCGTCGGCCGCCCCGGCTCCCCAGCCCTGCGCCCGCTGGAACGCCTCGACGTTGCGCCGGTCGGCCTCGCTCCAGCGGGGCCCGGGGCCCGACGTGTAGTGCTTGCCGAACCCGCGCTTCACCAGCTGGCGCCCCAGCTGCTCCACGTACGCGTTGGACTGCCCCGGCTTGAAGTGGCCGCGCCCGGGGAAGGCCGCCGCCCCCGGCGCGCCGCCCGCCCCCTTGGCAGGGGCAGGGGCCGCGCCGCCCCTGCCGGAGCCTGGCGCCGCGTCGCCGATGTCCTTGCCGCCGCCGTCCACCAGCAGCCGCCAGGTGTGCGGCCCCGGCAGTCCGTCCGCCTCCGCGCCCGTCCAGCCCTGCGCCCGCTGGAACGCCCGGGTGGCGCGCCGGTCGGCGTCGCCCCAGCGCGGCCCCGGGCCCTGGCTGTAGTACTTGCCCGCGCCCCGGTCGACGAGCATCTGCCCGAGCCGGGTGACGTACTTGTTGGAGGCGCCGGGCCCGAAGAACTTCACGCCCGGGTAGCCGGTCGCGCCGACCCCGCCCCCGGTGGTGCCGCCCGCCAGGCCCTTGTAGCGGTAGGCGACGTACCGGGCGGAGTTGTTCCAGTACGCCATGGGCGTGGCCTGCTTGCGGGTGCGCGGGCGGGCCTGCTCGTAGGCGATGTAGTACGTGTGGGTGTAGTCGGTCCAGCCGCCGAAGATCGTGACGTGCGAGCCCCTGGTCGGGTTCGCCGGGTTGTGGAACAGCAGGATGTCGCCGGGCTGGAGGTCCTCACGCGCTATCCGCGTCCCGTACTGCGCGAGGCTTCCCGTCCATTCGTTGCCGCCGAGGTTCCAGGCCATCGAGACGAAGCCCGAGCAGTCCTGGCGGTACCCGTCCGACCAGTACTTCTCCATGCTGTACGGGACGCTCGCGCTCACCCAGCGCTTGGCCCGGTTGATGATGTCCGCCCGGGTCGTGGTCCGCAGCGCCTTGGTGGAGAACGCCGCAGGGGTGGCGGACGGGCCCGCGAGGGGCCGTCCGTGCAGCGGGGCCGCCCCGCCCTGGGGCGTGGCCGGATCCGCATCCCGCGCGGGGGCGGCGCCGAGCGTCCGCAGCGCGACCCCGCTCGCCGGGCCGTCCGCGGCGGCCGCCTCGCCCACGAGGGCGTCGGCGCCGCTGCCCATCACCACCCCCGCGGCGGTGACGAGCACCAGGGCGCGGCGGACGCACTGGGCCCCGGGGTGACCGCCCGCGCCCGGTGGCAGCGCCCCGGCCGCGAGCGCCCTGCGGTGCTGGACGCAGCCCGCGCAGGCGCAGTCGTCCGCGGGCTCGTACTCCTCGAAGACCGGAACAGTCATGCGATTCCCCTCCGCACTCTCAAGAATCTTTTGACGCATCCGCACGGGCGCCAGTGTCTCAACTGTCCCGACAAATCGCATTTTGACGGAGCAACGGTAAAAAACGACCATCCGACCCCGCCCCGGCGAGCCGCGCGCGGTGCGGAGCACCCCCGGACGTCGGGTAGAGTTATGCAGGTCAGCAGGCGCCGCTAGCTCAGTTGGTTAGAGCAGCTGACTCTTAATCAGCGGGTCCGGGGTTCGAGTCCCTGGCGGCGCACAGACAGTCGAGGCCCCTTCGCTCCACGCGAGGGGGCCTCGGTCGTATCCGCCCTCCCCGAGGCTCCCGGCCGCTTCCCGCAAGCCGGGTACCGGCCATTCACAGAGCCTCCACACGGGGTCCGCAAACCGTGTCCATAGCCGTTAAACTGCCTTTTTCGCCCTTGCCATCCCGCGGTGGCTCGTGGAACCTATGCTGAAGCCGCCGACTCCAAAGGGGCGCGGGGCCCCAGAAGTTGGGGGCGGCGCGCAGGGGGCTCCGGTCGAGGCGTCCGCGAGGCGGGGGTCCCGTTCGACGGGCCGCGGCGGGCGGGCATCATGCAACCGGAGGACGACGCTTCCATGTCCGTGGGAGCGACCCGTCCACCACTGACGTACCTGTGACACGCCCGGGGCGACCGAGGGGGAAGCACCTCGCCGGGCGGACCGACCGAACCAATTCACGCAGTGCCATGCGTGCGGGGGGATGACCGATGACCTCGACGCCGACCGGTTCCCGGCCGGAGGACGACCCGTCCCGTACGACGCAGCTGCGAATACCCCCGCAACCCAGGACGTCGAGGCACCGCACGCCCAAACCCCTGCCGAAGTACGACTACGAGCACTACAGCCGGCTCGCGGGACCGCTGACCCAGCCGGCCAAGGACGAGCCGTACGAGGTGCAGTACCGCTCCCTGATCTCCCAGGAGCCGCACCGGATACGCGCGGCCCTGCTGCTGGGCGCCGCGCCGCTGGTCTCGCTGGGCCTCTTCGTCTGGCTGATGCAGCCCGAGCACTGGACCGAGCGCGACCCGAACCTCAAGAACGACACGCTGCTGGTCCTCGACGTCGTGATGCTCGTCTCGATCGGTCTGATCGAGCTCTTCCGCACGATGAACGTCCTCTCCAACGCGCACGCGACCCTCGTCGCCCGCGACCCGGTGCCCGTCGTCCCCGAGCACGGCACGCGCGTGGCCTTCCTCACCTCCTTCGTTCCGGGCAAGGAGCCCCTGGAGATGGTGACGAAGACCCTGGAGGCCGCCGTGAAGATCCGGCACCGGGGGCTGATGCACGTCTGGCTGCTCGACGAGGGCGACGACCCCGCGGTCAAGGAGGTCTGCGCCCGGCTCGGCGTCCACCACTTCTCCCGCAAGGGCGTCGCGAAGTGGAACCAGGCCAAGGGCCCGCACCGCGCCAAGACCAAGCACGGCAACTACAACGCCTGGCTCGACGCGCACGGCGGCGACTACGACTTCTTCGCCTCCGTCGACACCGACCACGTCCCGCTCCCCAACTACCTGGAGCGGATGCTCGGCTACTTCCGCGACCCCGACGTCGGCTTCGTCATCGGCCCGCAGGTCTACGGCAACTACGACACCTTCGTCACCAAGGCCGCCGAGTCCCAGCAGTTCCTCTTCCACGCGCTGATCCAGCGCGCGGGCAACAAGTACGGCGCGCCGATGTTCGTCGGCACCTCCAACGCCGTGCGCATCAGCACGCTCAAGCAGATCGGCGGGCTCTACGACTCGATCACCGAGGACATGGCGACGGGCTTCGAGATCCACCGCCACAAGAACCCGGCGACCGGCAACAAGTGGCGCTCGGTCTACACCCCCGACGTGCTCGCCGTCGGCGAGGGCCCGACCGCCTGGACGGACTTCTTCACCCAGCAGCTGCGCTGGTCGAGGGGCACGTACGAGACGATCCTCAAGCAGTACTGGAAGGGCTTCGGCACGCTGCCCGCGGGCAAGCTCTTCAACTACACGATGATGATCATCTTCTATCCGATGTCCGCCCTGAACTGGATCCTGGCCGCGCTCTCCTGCGCGCTGTTCCTGGGCATGGGCGCGTCCGGCGTCCAGATCGACCCGGTGATCTGGATGATGCTGTACGGCAACGCCTCCGCGCTCCAGATCGGCCTCTACGTCTGGAACCGGCGCCACAACGTTTCGCCGCACGAGCCCGAGGGCTCCGGCGGCCTGGCCGGCATGGTGATGTCCGCGCTCTCCGCGCCCATCTACGCGCGCTCGCTGATGGACGCGGCGCTGCGCCGCAAGAGCTCCTTCGTGGTGACCCCCAAGGGCGACTCGTCGAGTCCCGACACCCTCTTCGGGACCTTCCGGATCCACCTCTTCTTCATCGTGGTCTTCGGCGCCTCGATCACGGCCTCCTTCTTCAACGGGCACAGCCACCCCGCGATGCTCACCTGGGCGGCCCTCGCGACGCTCATCACCGCGGCGCCGATCATCGGCTGGCGGTACACCGTCAGGGCCGAGAAGAAGAGCCGGAAGAGCAGGAAGGGCAGGCGCAGGGCGGGCCACGGGCAGCGGCCGCGCACCGGGCCCATGCAGCAGCGGCCCGCACCGCACCGCCGGCAGGGCGACGGCGACACCGACCAGACCATGCAGATCGCCCTTGGGGGACGCAGCGAATGAAGTACCGTCCGAGCCGCCGTACCCGCCGCCTGGCGATCAGTACGGCGGTCGTCCTCGCGCTCGCCGGAGCCAACGGACCCTGGCTGTACCGCACGGCCTCCGAGCGCTACCACGAGTACAAGATCAACCAGCCGGACTACAAGGCCGAGAACGGCCACTGGGACTTCCTGGACGTCCCCTCCGAGTACCGGATCAACTCGATCCACGCCGCCCTGCTGCACACCGGCAAGGTGCTGCTCGTCGCGGGCTCGGGCAACAACCAGAAGAACTTCGACGCGAAGAAGTTCGAGTCGGTGCTGTGGGACCCGAAGACCAACGGCTTCAAGATGATCCCCACGCCCAAGGACATGTTCTGCTCCGGGCACACCCAGCTGCCCGACGGCAAGCTGCTGATCGCGGGCGGCACCAACCGGTACGAGAAGCTGGCCGGTGACGTCACCAAGGCCGGCGGCCTGATGATCGTCCACAACGAGAACCCGGACAAGCCGATCACGCTGCCCGCCGGGACCCGCTTCACCGGCAAGGAGAACGGCAAGACCTTCGTCTCCAAGGACCCGCTGCTGGTCGAGAAGGCCAAGAAGGTCTTCGACCCGAAGACCGGGAAGTGGCTGCGCAACGACCCGGGCTACGGCCGCATCTACGTCGAGGCGAAGGAGTCCGGCAAGGAGTACGAGACCGGGACCGAGGACAACTACCGGATCCAGGGCCTCGGCGGCGAGGACTCCCGCAACACCTACGGCATAGCCCAGAAGCTCGCCCTCGACAAGAAGGACTTCCAGGGCATCAAGGACGCCTTCGAGTTCGACCCGGTCGCCGAGAAGTACGTCAAGATCGACCCGATGAACGAGGCGCGCTGGTACCCCACGGTGACCACCCTCGCGGACGGCAAGCTCCTCGCCGTCTCGGGACTCGACGAGATCGGGCAGATCATTCCCGGCAAGAACGAGACGTACGACCCCGAAACCAGGACCTGGAAGTACACCGAGGCCGTCCGGAAGTTCCCCACCTACCCGGCGATCTTCCTGATGAACAACGGCAAGCTCTTCTACTCCGGCTCCAACTCCGGGTACGGCCCGGCCGACGTCGGCCGCGATCCGGGCGTCTGGGACCTGAAGACCAACAAGTTCGACAAGGTCCCCGGGCTGAGCGACCCGGACCTCATGGAGACCTCGGCGACGGTGCGGCTGCCGCCCGCCCAGGACGAGAAGTTCATGGTCATCGGGGGCGGCGGCGTCGGCGAGTCCGAGGAGGCGAGCGAGAAGTCCCGGCTCGTGGACCTGAAGGAGGCCGCCCCGAAGTTCCGCGACGGGGCCTCGCTCGCCAAGGGGACGCGCTACCCGAGCGCGTCGCTGCTGCCCGACGACAGCGTGTTCGTCACCGGCGGCTCCAGCGACTACCGGGGGCGCGGCGGGTCCAACGTCCTCCAGGCGCGGATGTACGACCCCAAGACCGACGCGTACAAGCGCGTGGCGGACCCCAGGGTCGGGCGCAACTACCACTCCGGATCCTTGCTGCTGCCCGACGGGCGGGTCATGATCTTCGGCTCCGACTCGCTCTTCGCGGACAAGGCGAACACCAAGCCCGGGGTCTTCGAACAGCGCATCGAGATCTACACGCCGCCCTACCTCTACCGCGACGCGCGGCCCGTCATCAGCGGCGGACCCAAGCGGATCGAGCGCGGCGCGACGGCGGAGTTCGAGGTCGGCGGGTCGGTTTCGGGGTCCGTGGGGACCGCGAAGCTGATGCGGCCCTCCGCGGTCACCCACGTCACCGACGTCGAACAGCGGACGGTGGCCCTGAAGGTGACGAAGACGGCGGGGGGCGTGTCGGTGACGGTGCCGAAGAGCCGGGCGCTGGTGCCTTCGGGGTGGTACATGCTGTTCGTGACCGACGCGGTGGGGACGCCGTCGGAGGGGTACTGGGTCGAGGTCCCGTAGGGCCTGCCGTACGGGGGGCGGGCGGGACCCGCCCCCCGCGGCGGCTACTTCGCGTTCCGCGCCAGGCCCAGGGCGTACTCGGCGAACCAGTCCCCCGCCTTCGGACCGCCCTTGCAGTCCCCGTCCGACTCGCCGGGGCGCTTGATCCACAGGTAGGCCGCCACCTTGGGGTCCCCGGTCCTCACCGTGGGCATCTCCCCGAGCGCCCGCCCCGGAGGGTTGCACCAGGTCTCCCCGGGGTCGCCCCCGGTGTACGGGCCCTTGCCGTTGCGGCTGGTGTCGATCACGAACGGCTTGCCGCCGACCTTCTCGGACACCTTCTTCCCGTACTCCCGGCTCGCGGCCGTCGTCTGGAAGTTGGAGACGTTGACGGCGAAGCCGTCCGCCTCCGCGATGCCCGCCCGCCACAACGGCTGGAAGATCTGCTCGGGCCTGCCCCAGCCCGCGTTGCCCGCGTCGAGGTAGACCTTGGTGTTCGGCTGCCGCTTCAGCCGCTCGACCGCGCCCTTCAGGAGGGCGTACCGCTCCTCGTGGTACTGCCCGTCCGTGCAGTTGTCGACCATGTGCATCACGGCGTCCGGCTCCAGGACCACCGTCGCCCTGCGGTCGCCGATGCCCTCGGCGACCTCGTCCAGCCAGGCGCGGTACGCGTCCCCGTCGGCGGCCCCGCCCGCGGAGTGCTGGCCGCAGTCGCGGTGCGGGATGTTGTAGAGGACGAGCAGCGCGTCCCGGTCGGCCTTCGCCGCGGCCTCGGTGAAGCCGCGCGCCTCCTCCTGCGGCTTCTCCGTGCCGATCCACTCGGCGACCGGCTGCGCGGCGATCTTCCCGATCAGCGCGGCGTTCCCGTCCTCGCCGTCCCCGGCGTAGTCGGCGGCCTGCCGGGCGGCGCGGCTGTCGGGGTTGACCCAGTAGGGGGCGACCTCCTTGGGCCGCTGCGCCACCGGGGGCACGGTGCCCTTCTTCCCGTCCCCGTCGGACGAACAGCCGCCGAGCAGCAGGGCCGCCGCGACCGTCAGGGCGCTCACCGCCCCGACCGGACCGCCGCGCCGGTAACCGCCGTACATCCACTCCCCCTTGGGTGCACCGAGTCCGCTCCGGACAGGACCGGGCGGATCAATCGTGACACACCCGCCCCGCGCGCCGGGATGCCGGGCGGGGACGCCCCCCGGCCACCCCGTGACCGCCCCGCAGCAGGTGAAGGGCCGCAACAGCCCCTCCGGGGCTAAGCTGTGCGGCGCTGCTCGGAAACTTCGGGAGGAGGGCTTGGTCAGCGCGCACATGGCCGCCCTGCTGGACGAGCTGGCGGCCCATCGCACCGCCGGTCTCGACGTCTCCTTCGCCCGCCGCTGCTGTGTGGCCCTCGGGGTCGACGGACTGGCCGTGACGCTCTGCGACAACGGCTCCTTCGGCGAGCTGATCTGGGCGAGCGACGAGCTCAGCGCACGCCTGGACGACCTCCAGTTCACGCTGGGCGAGGGACCGGGACCCGACGCGGCCCGCGGCCTCGGACCGTCGCTGGACGCCGATCTGCGGCTGGTGCCGCAGGCCAGGTGGCCGTCGTTCCTGCCGGCCGCGGAAGCGCTCGGACCGAGCGCGGTCTTCGCGCTGCCGCTCCAGATCGGGGCGATCCACGTCGGAGTGCTGACCTGCCGGAGGGACGTGCCGGGGCCGCTCGGTGAGGCCTCGCTCGTCGACGCCCTGGTCTTCACCGAGGCACTGACCCTGGCCCTGCTGGGGGAACGGCGCGAGGGGGGAGGACGGATGGCTGGAGGAGGGGGTCTGGCTGCACCGCGCGGAAGTGCACCAGGCGACCGGCATGATCTCCGTACGGCTCGGGATCACGCCCGCCATCGCGCTGCTGCGGCTGCGGGCCTACGCGTTCGCCGAGGAGCGCGCGGTGCTGGAGGTGGCCAGGGACGTGGTGGCGAGAAGGCTTCGATTCCCGCTCCCGGGGGAGCAGCAGAGCGAGGGGAACGAGGCGGGGGACCGTGGGGGCAGCGACGACGACAGGGGGACGGGACGATGAACGTTCCGCACTCCGCCGGATCAAGGTGACAGGCATGGACAACCCCTTGCGCGAACAGCAGCTCGCCTCGGTCTTCGCGGAACTCGCCGACACGCTCGTGGACGACTTCGACGTCATCGAGTTCCTGCAGCGGACGGCGGCGCGCTGCGTGGAACTCCTCGACGTCAGGGCCGCCGGGCTGATGCTGCTCAACCAGCGCGGCAGGCTCCAGACGGCGGCCTCCTCCGACGAACGCGCCTGGCTGCTCGGCGTGCTGGACGCCCAGCACGCCGAGGGGCCCTGTCTGGACTGCTGCCGCACCGGGGCCCCGGTGGGCCCGATCGCGCTCGACTCGGCGGAGGCGGCGGCGCGTTGGCCCGCGTTCACCGCGCACGCCCGCGCGGCCGGGTTCGTGAACACGTTCGCCGTGCCGATGCGGATGCGGGAGAACCCGATCGGCGCGCTGAACGTGTTCCTGAACGCCGACCAGCACCCGCCCGATCCCGCCGACGTACGGCTGACACAGGCGTTCGCGGACACCGCGACCATCGGCATCCTCCAGCAACGGACCGTGCAGCACGGCGAGTTCCTGCTCGGCCAGCTCCAGTCCGCGGTCACCAGTCGCGTCAGGGTGGAACAGGCCAAGGGGATACTCGCCGAACGCTGGGGAATCTCGGTGGACGCGGCCTACGAGGAGCTGCACGACTACGCGGCCGCGCACCGCGCGCCGCTGTCCCAGGTGGCGCTGGCGCTGGTCAGGGGCGAACTGGACGCGGAGGCACTGCGCGCGGCCGGGGACGAGGAGCGGGACTGAGCCCCACGGGCGCGGCCCGCGCGGCGCGCCCCGCGCAGGGCACGGACAGCGACTGGTTCGCGACATCCCGTCAACGGCCCCCTAGGCTCTGCCCGTTCGCCGTTCTAAAGTGAGGCGCAGAGGCCCCGGTCCCCGGCCCCGAGCACCACGGCTCCACGGACCCTCCAGACCTCCCGTGCAGGCGCCGGGTTCCTCCCGCAGCCCGCGCACCCACGGTCGAGGACCGGTCCGGTCGTCGGCTCCGGGGGGAGCGGGCCGTCGGCCGGACCAGGTGGTGCCCCGCGGCCTCTCCGCACCCCCGAACAGGTGTTCCGCCACTCGGACGTTTGGTTGACAGGTTCCGGCCATGCTGGGACTCTCGCGGACGACAAGTCCATACATCGAGGCGACGCCAGCCAGGAACCCGGTGCGAATCCGGGACGGTCCCGCCACTGTGAACCCGTGCGCCACGCGCGGGAGAGTCAGGTACTGGCCCGTCGTCCTCCTGCCATGGGGCGTGGAAACCCCAGAAGGAGCACCGGTATGTCCCTGCACTCCGCACCGTCGACCGACACCGCGGCCGTCCCCGCCGCGGCCATCAGCACGCGCGACTGGCTGATCGCGCTCGCCGCCGCGATCGTCGCCCTGCTCGCGCTCTACGCGATCTTCATGGACAACGGCACCGTCGTCTCGGCGACCGGCGAATACCTGCACGAGTTCTCGCACGACGGGCGGCACCTCTTCGGCGCCCCCTGCCACTGACCGGGACGGACACCCAGCACACCATGGCGATCACGTCCCCCGTACTGCCCCTGCTCGGCCGCGGCCTGGCCGCGGGCGGCGCCGCCGGTCTGGCGACCGGCCTGTTCTCGCTCCTCCTCGCCGAGCCCCTGATGGACAAGGCGATCCGCCTGGAGGAGGCCCGCAGCGAGGCGGCCCACTCGCACGGGGCGGCAGCCGCTGCCGCCCAGCACCACGAAGAGCTGTTCAGCCGCTCCACCCAGCACTTCGGCCTGGTCGTCACGGCCGTCGTCGCCGGGCTCGCGCTGGGCGCCCTGTTCGCCGTCGCCTACGCGCTGGTCCACCGCCGCACGCCGACCGCGGCGCCGTGGCCCCGCGCACTGCTCTTCTCGGCGGCGGCGTTCTGCGCCGTCTCGCTCTTCCCCGGCCTGCGCTACCCGGCGAACCCGCCGGGCGTGGGCGACTCCGGCACCGTCGCCCACCGCCAGGACCTCTGGCTGGGCGCGGTCGCCGTCGGCGTCCTCGGGATGTTCCTCGCCCGGCAGGTGTACGTGCGCCTGGCGGGGCGGCCCGAGCCGGTGCGCCAGCTCGCGGTGGCCGGTACGGCGGTCGCGGTGCTCGCGCTGCTGTTCGCACTGCCGGGCAACCCCGACGAGGTGCCCGTGGCGGCGACGCTGCTGTGGGACTTCCGGGTGCTGTCGCTGGCCTCGCACGCGCTGCTGTGGGCGGTGTTCGCCGCGGTGTTCGGCGGCCTCGGGCTGCGGGCGGCGGGGCGGGCCGAGCGGGTGACCGGGCCGGTGGCGGTGACGCCTGCGGCGTGAGGCCTGCGGCGTGAGGACAAGGGTGTGACGACA
Source organism: Streptomyces sp. NPDC050504 (assembly GCF_044458065.1). Taxonomy (NCBI): domain Bacteria; kingdom Bacillati; phylum Actinomycetota; class Actinomycetes; order Kitasatosporales; family Streptomycetaceae; genus Streptomyces; species Streptomyces sp. NPDC050504. Next base: position 354,826 of record NZ_JBITHO010000005.1, read on the forward strand.
GGGGCGCGGGCCGCTCGGAGCCGGTCCGCGCCCGTCCCCCGTTCACACCTTCTCGGCCGCCCGGCCGACGCCCGTCAGGAACGCCGACACCACCACGTTCGCGGTGTAGGCGCGCGCCTCGCGGTCGTACGTGCCCCCGCAGGTGATCAGGCGCAGCTCCGCGCGGCCGTCGGCCCTGGGGCCGTACGCCTTGCGCGGGTCGAACTTCTCGCGCGTGAAGACCTGTACGTCGTCGATGGTGAACTCGGCGACCGAGCCGTCCGTCCTGGTGACCTTGACCTGTTCGCCGGGGCGGGCGGCGCTGAGCCCGTAGAAGACGGCGGGCTTGGTCTCGGTGTCGACGTGGCCGACGAGCAGGGCGGCGCCCGCCGCGCCGGGCTCGGTGCCCGCCCGGTACCAGCCGACGGTGTGCGGCATCTCGAAGGGCGGCGGGTCGATCGCCCCTCCGGCGTCCAGGCCCCGTGGGATCACCGGGGCCCGGATGCCTATGGAGGGGATCTCCACCTGGTGCGGCCTGGCCGGTTCCAGGGGGTCGTGCGCGGGCGGCAGCGGTACGTCCAGGGGGCGGCCCACCGCGGCGACGTCGCCGGTCGTGGGGGTGGCGACGCCCGCGGGGCCGTTGGTGACCTCGCGGCCCCACAGCCACAGGCCGAGCAGCAGCACCGCCCAGGCGATGCCGGTGATCATGCGGCCGTGGCCGCGGCTCTCCCCGGACACCGCGGCCTACTCCAGGTCCGCGCGGCGGCGGCGTACCGTGCGCAGCGCGACCGCGACGGCCGCGACGGCCGCGAGCGCGAGGCCGATGAGGGCGTGCCGGGTGCCGGGGCCCTCCTCGGTGGCGGCGGTCTCCGTGACGGCGCCGCCCTCGACGGGACGCTCGGCCGCGCCGCCGCCGCCCGCCCTGACCGGGGCGGTGGGCTGGACCTCGTGGTGGACGACCGTGAAGGTGCCGGCCTTGTGGTGGTCGTGGCCGTCGCAGGTGACGGTGATGTCGTAGGTGCCCGGTCCGACGGACGACTTGACGGTCGTCTCGCCGTAGAGGGGGGTGCCCTTGCCGTTGTCACCGGTGAGCTCGGCGTCGGCGACGAACGCGGAGGACTTCGCGGCGCCGGTCGTGCCTTTGCAGTCGGTGACCTTGAGGGCGATCTCGCCGCCGGGCGCGATGGTGGACGGGGTCGCGGTGGCGGAGACCGATTCGTGGGCGAACGCGGGGGTCGCCGTGAGTAGGGTGGCCGCGGCTGCGGCGCAGAGGGCGTGGGTTGCTCTGTGCATCGTGGAACCTCCTGGTAATCGAAGGTTCACGTGCGGTGAGCGCGTTCGCATCCGCAGGGCTGGACCACTCCGCCGTACGGGGGTGGGGCGCGGTTCCCCGCGCCCCCGGCCCGCCTAGACCAGGTCCACCAGGTCCGCGATCGAGTCGACGATGCTGGAGGGGCGGAACGGGTACTTGTCGACGTCCGACGGCGTCGTCAGGCCCGTCAGGACCAGGTACGTCCGCATCCCCGCTTCGAGCCCCGCCAGCACGTCCGTGTCCATCCGGTCCCCGATCATCGCGCTCGCCTCGGAGTGCGCCCCGATCGCGTTCAGCCCCGTCCGCATCATCAGCGGGTTGGGCTTCCCGGCGAAGTACGGCTCCTTGCCCGTCGCCTTGGTGATCAGTGCGGCGACCGATCCCGTCGCGGGCAGCGGCCCCTCGATCGAGGGGCCCGTCTCGTCCGGGTTCGTACAGATGAACCGCGCCCCCGCGTTGATCAGCCGGACCGCCTTCGTCATCGCCTCGAAGGAGTAGGTACGGGTCTCGCCGAGCACCACGTAGTCGGGGTCGTGGTCGGTGAGGACGTACCCGATGTCGTGCAGCGCGGTCGTCAGGCCCGCCTCGCCGATGACGTACGCGGTGCCGCCGGGCCGCTGGTCGTCCAGGAACTGCGCGGTCGCCAGCGCGGACGTCCAGATGTTCTCGACGGGGATGTCCAGCCCCATGCGGGCGAGCCGCGCGTGCAGGTCGCGCGCGGTGTAGATGGAGTTGTTGGTGAGGACCAGGAACGGCTTGCCGGTGTCCCGCAGCTTCTTGATGAACGCGTCGGCGCCGGGGATCGGCACGCCCTCGTGGATGAGGACTCCGTCCATGTCGGTGAGCCAGGATTCGATCGGCTTGCGCTCTGCCATGGGACGGGACTCCTGCCGTGCAAGTGCTGATGTGCTGGGGACGCCGCGACGGCACTGTGGCGGACGCCCCCAGCATATTCAGGAAGTGCCGATCCTGACCCCGTCGATCTTGACCGGTCGGTCTCGACCCGACTCGACCGGTCGGTCTTCGGGGCGCGGCGCCCGGTCAGCTCCCCGTCGCGGACTTCCACGCGCCGACGTACTCGTCCAGGTTCGTGCCGATGTCCTTCCAGTCGGGCTCGAAGACCTCGATGCCCGCCATCAGCTTCGTCAGCGCGACGGCGTTGGCGTCGGTGGCCTTGACGTCCTTGCGCGCGCTGAATCCGCCGCCGACCCCGCTGACGTCCCGCTGGGCCTGCTCGCCCAGCATGAAGTCGAGCAGCTTCTTGCCGTTCTCGGTGTGCGGGGCCTTGTCCACCAGGCCCGCCGCGTACGGCAGCGCGAAGGTGGTGGGGGTGCCCGTCCCCTTCGCGGGGAACCAGATGCCGAGGTTCGGCATGGACTTGGACTGCGCGAAGTTCATCTGCACGTCCCCGTTGGCGACGTGCAGCTCGCCCTTGTCGACCTTGGGCGCGAGCTTGCCGGTGGAGGCGGACGGGCCGACGTTGTTCTTCTGGAGCTTCTTCAGGTACTCCATCGCGGCGTCCTTGCCGCCGAAGTCGTGCATCGCCTTGATGAGCACGGCGGTGCCGTCGCCCGCGACGCCCGGCGTGGAGTACTGCACCTTCTCCTTGAACTTCCCGTCCAGCAGCTCCTCCCAGCTCTTGGGGGCCTGCTTCAGCTCCTTCTTGTTGTAGACGAACCCGAAGTAGTTGTTGACCACCGAGGTCCACTTGCCGCCCGGGTCCTTGTCGGCGCCGCTGACCTTGTCGGCGCCCTCGGGGCGGTACTCCTGGAGCAGGCCCTTCTCGTCGGCCTGCTGGATGAAGGGCGGCAGCGTGACGATCACGTCGGCCTGCGTGTTGGACTTCTCGCGGACGGCGCGCTGCACCATCTCGCCCGAGCCGCCCTCCACGTACTTGACCTTGATGCCGGTCTCCTTCTCGAAGTCCTTGAAGACCTTGTCGTACCAGCCGTCGCCCTTCTCGCCCTTGAGGCCGTCGGCGCTGTAGACCGTGACGACCTTGTCGTCGGAGGCGGCGGAGCCGCCGCACGCGGTGAGGGTCGTGGCGAGGACGATGCTGCCGGTGAGGGCGGCGAGCGGCATGAGGTGGTTGCGGCGCATGGGGTTGCTTCTCCTGTCGGGGCAGGTCGGGGCGGGTCTGAGGGAGGGGGACGAGCGGGGAGGTCAGCGGTAGGAGGCCCTGGTGCGGACGCGGGAGACCGCGAAGAGCACGAGGAGCGTCGCGGCCATGAGGACCACGGCGACGGCCGCCCCGGTGAAGAGCGACCCCCGGTCGGTGGCCGCGAAGACCTGCACGGGCAGGGGCGTCCAGTCCGGCGGGTAGAGCATCACGGTGGCGCTCAACTCGCCCATGGACAGGGCGAAGCAGAGCCCGGCGGCGGCCGTCAGCGACGGCAGCAGCAACGGCAGTTTGATCCGCCACAGCACGTACCCGGGCCGGGCGCCGAGCGAGGCCGCGGCCTGCTCGTACATCGGGTCGAGACGCTGGACGGCAGCCGAGACCGACTGGTGGGCGAACGCCGTGACGAGGATGGTGTGCGCGACGATCACGATCCAGCGCGTGCCGTTCAGCAGCACCGGCGGCTTCGAGAACGCGACGAGGACCGCGAGTCCGACGACCACCGAGGGCACCGCGACGGGCAGCATGAACAGCGCGTCCAGCACCGCCCTGCCCCGCTTGCGCAGCCCGGCGGCGGCGAGCGCGGCCCAGGTGCCCAGCGTCAGCGCGAGCAGGCTCGCGGTGAGCGCGGTGACCAGGCTGGTGGTGAGCGCCTCCATCGACTCGCCCCTGGTCGCGGCGGCGTAGTTCCCGGTGGTCGGGCCCGAGGGGAAGGCGCCCGACCAGTTGGTGGAGAACGACGCGGCCAGGATGACGACCAGCGGGAGCGCGAACAGCGGCAGGAAGAGGAGGAAGAATCCGGCCCAGGTGGCCCACTTCCCCGTACGGCTATGCACCAGCACGCTTGCTCACCACCCGGTAGAGGCCGTAGAGACCGACGGAGATCGCGATGTTGACGACGGCGACGACGCAGGCGGCGGCGTAGTCGGACTCCAGGATCGCCTTGCTGTAGACGAGCATCGGCAGCGTCGTGACGTCCTTGGCGCCGGTGAAGAGCACGATGCCGAACTCGTTCAGGCACATGACGAGCACCAGGCTGCCGCCCGCCGCGAGCGCGGGCAGCGCCTCGGGGAGGATCACCTGCCGCACGATGCGCAGGGGCCGCGCGCCGAGCGAGGAGGCCACTTCGAGCTGGGCGGTGTCCAGTTGCGAGAAGGCGGCGAGCAGGGGGCGCATCACGAAGGGCGTGAAGTAGGTGATCTCGGCGAGGAGCACGCCCCAGGGGGTGGTCAGGAAGTGGAACGGCCCCTCGGCGGCGCCGGTCACGTCCGTCCACACGCCGTTGGCCATGCCCACGGTCCCGTAGATGAAGAGCAGGGCGAGCGTGATGAGGAAGGAGGGGAAGGAGAGGAAGACGTCGATGAACTTGGCGACGGCCTTCCCTCCGGGGAACGGCACGAACGCGATGACCAGCGCGAGCGCGAAGCCGAGCACGAGGCACCCGGCGGTGGCGGCGACGGCCAGCCAGACGGTGGTGGTGAGGGCGGAGCGGAAGGACTCGGAGGCGAAGACGTCGGCGTACGCGCCGGGGGCCAGCGACTCGTCCACGACCAGGGCCAGGGGGTAGAGGAAGAACACCCCGAGGACGGCGACGGGCGGCAGCGCCCAGACCCAGGCGGGCACGGCGGGCGCGCGGCGCGGCGCGGCCTTCGCCGGCAGCGCGGTCACGGCCGCCGTCCCGCTCGGCGCGGCCGGGCTACTCACCGCCCACCCCCGCTCCCAGCAGCACCCCGTCCTCCGGCGCGAAGTGCAGCGTCACCGCGTCGCCCAGCGCGGGCGTCTCCCGCAGCTCGCGGACGTCGGCCATCACGCGGTGCCCGGCCACGTCCACGTACAGCCGGTGCGTCGCGCCCCGCCACTGCACCTCCGCGACCGTCCCGCGCAGCGCGTTGGGACCCTCGCCGAGCCCGACCAGGTGCGGTCGCACGCACAGGGTCGCGGCCGCGCCCGCCGCGACGCCGTCCGAGACGGGCACGTCCAGCTCCGTGCCGTCGAGCGACACCCCGGCCGGGGACACCTTCACCGGGAGGAGGTTCGCGTTGCCGACGAACGACGCCGTGAACTCCGTGCGCGGCCTGCGGTACAGCTCCTGCGGCGTGCCGCAGTCCCGCAGCCGCGCCTTGTCCATGACCGCGATCCGGTCCGCGAGGGTGAGCGCCTCGACCTGGTCGTGCGTGACGTACAGGATAGAGACGTCGGGCAACTCCCGGTGCAGCCGGGCGAGTTCGGCGAGCATTCCGGAGCGCAGCTGCGCGTCGAGCGCGGAGAGCGGCTCGTCGAGGAGCAGGACGCCGGGCCGGATCGCCAGGGCCCGTGCGATGGCGACGCGCTGCTGCTGTCCGCCGGACAGCTCGCGCGGGTAGCGCTTCGCGTACGCGGCCATGCCGGTCATCTCCAGCGCCTCGGCGACCCGTCCGGGGATCTCCGCCTTGGGCGCCTTCTGGGCGCGCAGCCCGAAGGCCACGTTGTCCGCGACGCGCAGGTGCGGGAAGAGCGCGTACTGCTGGACGACCATGCCGATGCCCCGCTTGTGCGGCGGCAGCCCGGTGACGTCGCGGTCCCCGATCAGCACCCGCCCGGAGGCGGGCGTGACGAATCCGGCGACGGCGCGCAGCGCGGTGGTCTTGCCGGAGCCCGAGGGGCCGAGCAGGGCCATCACCTCGCCGGGTTCGACGGTCAGGTCGAGCGAGTCGAGCACGACGTTGCCGCCGTAGGCGACGGTGACCCCGTCGAACCGGATGCCGCTGCTCACGACCCCACCCGCCGTAGCAGCGCGGGCAGTTCGGCGATCGAGTCGAGGACGTGCGTGGCGCCGCCCCCGCGGAGCCGCCCCTCGTCGTGCGCGCCGGTGAGCACGCCGGCGACGACCGAGGCCCCGGCGCGGGTGCCGGTGAGCATGTCGTACGAGGTGTCTCCGGCGACCGCGACCGCGCGGACGTCGTCGACCGCGCCGGTGCGCAGCAGCGCGGCGAGGACCATGTCGGGGTGGGGCCTGCCCCGGCCGCCCGCGTCGGCGGGGCACAGGGTGAGCGGTACGAGGCCGCGCCAGCCGAGGGCGTCGAGGATGGCGTCCTGGGTGGTGCGGGAGAAGCCGGTGGTCAGGACGACGGTCCTGCCCTCGTCGGCCAGCTCGGCGATGGCGTCGGCCGCACCGGGCAGCGGGGCGACGAGGCCGCCGTCGACCAGCTCCCCGTACGCCTCCTCGAAGGCGGTGTTGGCGGCCCGCGCCTTGGTCTCGTCGCCGCCGAAGAGGTGCCGGAAGACGGAGATCTTGGACTCGCCCATGGTGGCGCGGACGTGGTCGATCATCCCTGCCGGGTCCTCGCCCATGCGGTGCGCGGCGGCGGCGAAGGCCCGCTCGACGAGCCCGCCGTCGGCGACGGTGGTGCCGGCCATGTCGAGCACGACCAGATGGTGACGGTGCGTCATATTCTTTACCAGCCCAGTTCGTTCGCGGTCTTCTCGGCGATGGCGGGCGAGCAGGTCATGCCTCGCCCGCCGGGTCCCGTCACCAGCCAGACGCCGTCGCGCACCTGCTGGCGGTGGACGACGCGGGTCTTGTCGACGCACTGCGCGTACACCCCGGCCCAGCGGCGGCGGATCTTCGGCAGCGGGCGGCCCAGGAAGGACTCGACGACCTCGACGAGGTGGTCGTAGGGGTCTTCGAGGGTGTCGAAGGCGAAGGGGTGTTCGTACTCGTGGGTGTCGCCGATGGTGAGCCCGCCGTCCGCGCGCTGCACCATGAGGAGCTGCATCTTGTGCGCGGCGGCGACCGGGGCCTGCTCCTGGGCCGCGTTCAGCTCGTCCAACTGCGGGCCCGCGTACGCCGGGTAGTAGCGGAAGCTGTCGGCGTCGGCGACGGACGTGGTCAGCGGCTCGCCGAGCGGGTCGGTCTGCATCATCTGGAGGCGGACGCGGCGCACGGGCAGGTCGGGGGCCAGCTCGCGGACGAGCCCGCCGAGCCAGGCGCCGGTGCACAGGACCACCGCGTCACCGGTGTGCACGTCGCCGTGGTCGTCGCGCACGGCGTGCTCGCCGACCACGTCACGGACCTCGCGACCGGCCAGGAAGGTGTAGCGCCCGGACGCCAGGAGCTTCTCGCGCAGGGCGAGTTGGGCGGTGCGGGGCTCGACGGCCGCGTCCCGCTCGCAGTGCAGCGCGGCGAGGAACCCGCCGCGCAGGGCCGGGTTGACGGCGCGGGCCCCGGCCGGGTCGAGGAGGCGGTAGCCGCGGGCCGCCGCGTCGGCGCGCCCGACGGCGGCCTCGGCGACCGCGAGTTCGGCCTCGGTGCGCACGGGGGTGAGGGAGCCGTTGGCCCGGAAGCCCAGGCCCGGCACCTCGGCGCCGATCTCCTCCCACAGGGTGCGGGCGCGCAGCGCGGTGTCCAGCTCCTCGCCGCCCGCGCGCCCGCTGACCCATATCTGTCCGAAGTTGCGGAGGGAGGCGCCGCGCGCCTCGGCCTCCCGCTCGATCTGTACGACCTCGTGGCCGCGGCCTATTGCGTGCCAGGCGTGCATGGTGCCCACCACGCCTGCTCCTACGACGATGACTCTCACGTCGGCCACGCTCGTGGGGGCGGATGGCCCGTTCGGGTCCGGGTGGCAACGGGTCGGTGAACGCGTACCCAAAGATGGACCAGACCCGTTACCTTTCCGTGACCTCTCGGGGCGGATCTCCTTCGCCCCGGGGCGGGTTCAGCCGCTGTGCGTGCCGCTCAGATGCGTGGTGAAGCTGAACCGGTCACCGCGGTAGAGGGTGCGCACGCGCTCCAGCGGCTTGCCCGCCGCGTCCCGCGACACGCGGTGGATCAACAGCATGGGCAGCGCGGGCGGCGTACCGACCAGCAGCGCCTCGCGGGGCGTGGCCAGGACGGTCTCGATGCGCTCGTCGGCGTACCCGAAGGTGATCGAGAGCCGTTCGTGGAGGTACGCGTAGAGCGAGGAGTCCGGGTCGAACTCGACGTCGAGCAGCGGGACGCGGGCGACCGGGATGTACGTGCTCTCCAGGCCGACCCGCTCGTCGTCGGCGAGCAGCACCCGCTCCAGGTGCCAGACGGGCTCGCCGTGCCCGGCGCCGATGTCGGCGGCGAGCGTCTCGGGGCAGGGGAAGCGGTCGAGCGCGATCAGTCTGCGGCCGGGGCGGCGGCCCTGTCTGCGGACGCCCTCGGTGTAGCTGGCGAGGGACAGCGGCTGTTCCAGCTTGGGGCCCGCGACGACGGTGCCCCGGCCCCTGCGGCGGAGCCTGCCTTCGAGGATGAGGTCGCGCAGTGCCTGGCGGACGGTCTCCCGGGAGACCTCGTAGCGCAGCGCGAGGTCGCGCTCGGGCGGCAGCGGGCCGCCCTCTCCGAGGTCGTCGATCAGCTCGGCCACCTGCGCCTTGACCGCGTAGTACTTGGGCACGCGGCCGTGCTCGGGGATGCCGGAGCGCACGGGCGCGCCGGGCGCGAGGTCTCTGGGGTATTTCGGGTAGTCCACGTAGTCCACGCGTCGGATGCTCGCAGACGTGCGTGAACGCACGACAGAGCACGTATGACGAGGCTGGCGGGAAACGCTCGGGCGCGGGCCGGGTGCTCGGGCGCGGGCGATCACCTGCGGGCCGGTGGTGGGGCGGTCGCGCGGTTCCCCCCGCCCCTGTCGGGGCGCGAGCGGGCTCGCCCCAGAATCCCCACCCACCCCACAGACAACTACCCCCGAACACCCCGGAAGCGGCGCGAACCCAACACCAACGCCCCGCCCCCCGCGATCAACGCCCCCGACACCGCGCCGAGTCCGCGAAGCGGACCACTCGCGCCGGTCCGGGCGAGCTCACCGCCCCCGAACTCCCCACCCGCCCCGTCGTCCCCGCCGCCCCCGCCGTCCTCTCCCCCGTCCCCGCCCTCCAGCACGGCGAACGCGTAGTCGTTGGACTCCCCGACCCACTCGCCGTCGTCACCGACCCGCTGCACGACCGCCGCGTTGGCGACGACCCGTTCCGCCGCCGCCCCGGGGGCGAAGGCGAGCCGCACCCGGACGGTCACGGTCCCGCCGCCGGGGATCGTGAAGCCGGGGAAGCCGTCGTCGAAGACCCCGACGTTCTCCTGCGCGTCGGTCTCCTCGAACCGGACGGGATGCCAGGCGCGCCCGGCCGGATCGTAGAACTCCAGCCTGACCTGCGCGGGTTCGAGCGCGCGCGCCCGGTCGACGAGGACGAGCACGGGATGGATGCCGCGACAGGCCGCCGCGGTCGTGTTGGCCAGGTCGATGGACCAGGTCCGGGGGCCGCCGCCGGAGGCGTACGCGGCGGGGCCGCCGTGGATCCGGGTGTCGACCGGGAAGTCGGCCGCGGCCGCGCCGCCGCACGGGGCGGCCCGCAGGGACACGGCCCCGGTCGCGGCCCGTGCGTCGGCACCCGTGGCCGTGCCCGCGCCCAGGAGCGCTGCGGTGGCGAGGGCCACCGTGGTGACTCCGGTGGCGATGGCGTGGCGCGGTCGCATGAGGGCCCTTTGCTGCTCGCGTGAGCGTGACGGTGGCCCGACCCTGCCACGGGCACGGCCCGGAACGCGGACACGGCGTACTAGTACGAACAGATCACCGCCGAAGTCCCCCCTGTCGGCGCAGTCACCTCACGCCGGATGCCCGAACAGGGGCGCGACGACGAGCTGCGCGGCCCCCTCGGCGACGTGGGCCGCGATCGGACCGGCGACCACGCCCCCGCCGGAGGACGCGCCCCCTCCCCGTGGCGGGGCCGCCGCCCCACCCGGCACCGCCCCGCCCGGCACCGCCCCGACCGGAACCTCCGTCCCCGGCCGCTCCGCCAGCACCGCCGCGACCCCCCGTACGAACAGCTCCTCGTCCGCCGCGACCACGCGCCCGCCGATCAGCACGCGGTCGATGTCCAGCAGCCCGACGAGACCGGCCGCGCCGACCCCGAGCACCCTGGCCGCCCCCGCGAGGTCGCCGCGCGCGACGGCCGCCAGGCACAGCGCCTCGACGCAGCCCCGGCCGCCGCAGGTGCACGGCGGGCCGTCGAGCTGGACGACCTGGTGGCCGAACTCGCCCGCCCCGGTGCGCGGCCCCCGGTAGAGCGCGCCGCCGAGCACGAGGCCGGCGCCGAGTCCGGTGCCCAGGTGGAGGTACGCGAAGGAGTCGCCCGCTCCGGCGAGCGCGAGCCCGAGCGCCGCCGCGTTGGTGTCCTTGTCGAGCACGACGGGCAGGCCCAGGCGGTCCGCGAGGCGGTCGCGGAGCGGGTGGCCGTCCCACTGCGGGAAGCCGGTGACGCGGTGGAGGACGCCGAGGCGGTGGTCCAGCGGACCGGGCGCGGCGACGCCCACGCCGAGGACGGCACCGGGGCCGGGCGCCCGCTCCCCCAGCCCGTACGCCCCTTCTCCGCACTCCCCCACCCCGTACGCCCCCTCCCCGAGCAGCGCCCGCACCTCCGCCACCGCCGCCGACTCCACGGCGTCCGCGCCCGCGCCGAGGTCCAGCGGGGCCCTCCTGGCCGCGACGACCGTGCCCGCGAGGTCGACCAGGACGGCGGTGAGCTCGTCGCGGTCCAGGTGCAGCCCGACCGCGTGCGCGGCGGACGGGACGAGGCGCAGCACCGTACGCGGCTTGCCGCCGGTCGACGCGCGGTGCCCGGCCCCGGCCGCCAGTCCCTCCGCCCTGAGCCGACCGACGATCTTGCTGACGGCCTGCGGGGTGAGCGCGGTGCGCTCGGCGAGCTCCAGCCTGCTGATGCCCGCCTCCCCCGCCGTGCGCAGCAGGTTCAGCACGAGGGCCGTGTTGTGGCTGCGCAGCGCGGGGAGGTTCGCGCCGGTGTCTGTCCTGTTCACGGTCCCATTGTCGCTGCGGCTTGCACTTAGGCAACAGCGTTGCCAAAGTGAGCAGCATGACTTCCCCCTTGGTGTCCCCCACTCCCTTGGCGTCCCCCACGGCGTCCCCCGCGACCCCGATGCGCGTCGGGCTCGTCGGCTACGGCCTCGCGGGCTCCGTCTTCCACGCCCCGCTCATCGCGGCGACCGGGGGGCTGGCCCTCGACACGGTCGTCACGTCCGACCCGGAGCGGCAGGAGCGGGCCCGTACGGAGTTCCCCGGCGTGCGCTGCGTCGCTTCGGCCGACGCGCTGTGGGAGCGGGCCGACGAGCTGGACCTGGTCGTGATCGCCTCGCCGAACAGGACCCACGTCCCGTTCGCGACGGCCGCGCTCAAGGCGGGGCTCGGGGTCGTCGTCGACAAGCCGGTCGCCGGGACGGCGGCGGAGGCGCGGGGGCTCGCGGCGCTCGCCGACGAGCGGGGCCTGCTGCTCTCCGTCTTCCAGAACCGCCGCTGGGACAACGACTTCCTCACCCTGCGGGCGCTGCTCGCGGCGGGCGAGCTGGGGGACGTGCGGCGCTTCGAGTCGCGGTTCGAGCGGTGGCGGCCGCAGCCCAAGGGCGGCTGGCGCGAGTCCGGGGACCCGGCGGAGATCGGCGGGCTGCTGTACGACCTGGGGAGCCACGTCGTCGACCAGGCGCTGACGCTCTTCGGCCCGGCGGAGCTGGTGTACGCGGAGGCCGACGTGCGGCGGCCGGGCGCGGCGGCGGACGACGACACGTTCATCGCGGTGACGCACGCGGGCGGGGTGCGGTCGCACCTGTACGTGAGCGCGACGGCGGCGCAGCTCGGGCCGCGCTTCCGGGTGCTCGGCTCGCGGGCCGGGTACGTGAAGTACGGCCTCGACCCGCAGGAGGCGGCGCTCCGGGCGGGCGACCGGCCGGGCCCCGGCTGGGGCGAGGAGCCGGCGGAGATGTGGGGCCGGGTGGGGGCGGGCGAGTCGCCCCTGACGGGGGGCGGTCGGGCGGTGCGGACGGTGCCGGGCGACTACCCGGCGTACTACGCGTCGATCGCGGAGGGCCGCAATCCGGTGAGCGCGGAGGAGGCGGCGGCGACGCTCGACGTCCTGGAGGCGGCGGGGCGCTCCGCGCGGGAGGGCTCCACGATCAGACTGCGGTAGCCCGGGGGCGCTCGTCCCCCGGGGCGCCGTTTCGCCTGCGGCGGGCCACACCCCACCGCAGGCGAAACGGACACCCCCGCGCCACAAAACCACGAACCCCCACGTCAGGGGCTATGCGCGCCGCGTATACACACTAGGTATACACACCATGTAGAGTGTCCCGCATGTCAATCGGTCACACCCTCCTCGGGCTCCTGGAATCGGGCCCCCGCCACGGCTACGACCTCAAGCGCGCCTTCGACGAGAAGTTCGGCCACGACCGCCCGCTCCACTACGGGCAGGTCTACTCGACGATGTCCCGCCTCCTGAAGAACGGCCTCGTCGAGGTCGACGGGATAGAGGCAGGCGGCGGCCCCGAGCGCAAGCGCTACGCCATCACCGAGGCGGGCATCACCGATGTCGCCGGCTGGCTGGCGCAGCCTGAGAAGCCGGAGCCGTACCTCCAGTCCACGCTCTACACCAAGGTCGTCATCGCGCTCCTCACCGGCCGCGACGCCGCCGACCTGCTCGACACGCAGCGGGCCGAGCACCTGCGCCTGATGCGCATCCTCACGGACCGCAAGCGCCGCGGCGACCTCGCCGACCAGCTCATCTGCGATCACGCCCTGTTCCACCTGGAGGCCGATCTCCGCTGGCTGGAGCTCACCGCCGCCCGTCTCGGGCAGCTCGCTACGGAGGTACGCAAGTGACACCCGCAGGCTCCCTTCTCGTCGCGCGCGACCTGCGCAAGTCGTACGGTCCGACGCCCGCGCTCGACGGCGCCTCGTTCTCCATCCACCCCGGCGAGGTCGTCGCCGTCATGGGCCCGTCGGGCTCCGGCAAGTCGACCCTGCTGCACTGCCTGGCGGGCATCGTCACCCCCGACAGCGGCTCCATCACCTACGGCGGCCGCGAGCTGAGCACCATGTCGGACGGCCGGCGCAGCGCCCTGCGCCGTACCGAATTCGGCTTCGTGTTCCAGTTCGGCCAGCTCGTGCCCGAGCTGACCTGCACGGAGAACGTCGCGCTCCCCATGCGCCTGAACGGCGTGAAGCGCAAGGAGGCCGAGGAGCACGCGCTGCGCTTCATGGCGCAGCTGGAGGTCGACGACCTCGGCGCCAAGCGCCCCGGCGAGATCTCCGGCGGCCAGGGCCAGCGCGTCGCGGTCGCCCGCGCCCTCGCCTCCAACCCCAAGGTGCTCTTCGCCGACGAGCCGACCGGCGCCCTGGACTCGCTCAACGGCGAGCGCGTGATGCAGCTGCTCTCCGATGCGGCGCGGTCCTCGAACACCGCCGTCGTCCTCGTCACCCACGAGGCCCGGGTGGCCGCCTACTCGGACCGCGAGATCGTCGTGCGCGACGGCAAGTCCCGTGATCTGGAGTACGCCGGATGACCCTGCTCGACCAGCGGAAGGACGCCCCCTTGAACCCGGCGCCCGCCCCTGTCCCCGTACCCGCCTCCCGGTTCTCGCTGTGGCTGCGCGACCTCGGCCTCGGAGTGCGCTTCGCCGCGAAGGGCGGCCGCGAGGGCTGGGTGCGCACCGTGCTCACCGCCGTCGGCGTGGGCCTCGGCGTCGCGGTGCTCCTCGCCGCGACCGGCGTGCCGAACCTGATCGACAACCGCAGCCAGCGGAACGTCGCGCGCTCCCCGAGCCTCTCGGGCACCGGGGCCCCGGTGACGAAGGCGGGCGACACCACGTTCATCGTCGCCGACGCCTCGGTGGACTACCGCGACGACACCATCGGCGGCCACCAGCTGCGCGCGGAGGGCGAGCACCCGGTCCTGCCCCCCGGCGTCAGCCGCTTCCCCGGCCCCGGCGAGATGGTGGTCTCCCCCGCCCTGAAGGAGAAGCTGGAGGCGGCCGACGGCGAGCTCCTGCGGGAGCGGTTCAAGCCGTACAAGATCATCGGGACCATCGGCGAGGCGGGCCTCACCGACCCGTACGACCTGTACCTCTACCTCGGCAGCGACACCCTCGCCGAGGGCCCGAACGGGATGAAGAGGGGGGTCGGCTGGGGGTACGACGCCCCGAGCGACCCGATGAACCCGGCCCTGGTGATCCTCGTCGTGCTGATGTGCGTCGTGCTGCTGGTGCCCGTCGCGATCTTCGTCGCCACCGCGGTGCGCTTCGGCGGCGAGCGGCGCGACCGGCGGCTGGCCGCGCTGCGGCTGGTCGGCGCGGACATCGCGACGACCAAGCGCGCGGCGGCGGGCGAGGCCCTGTTCGGCACGCTGCTCGGGCTCCTCGCGGGAGCCGTGTTCTTCTACGGGGGCCGGGAGCTGATCGGCTCCTTCCAGGTGTGGAGCTTCGCCGCCTTCCCCTCGGACCTCCAGCCCTCCCCCGCGCTCGCCGCGCTGATCATGGTGGCCGTGCCGGTGTGCTCGATCGCGGTGACGCTGCTCGCGCTGCGCACGGTGTCCATCGAGCCGCTGGGCGTGGTGCGCCAGGGCAAGGAGCGGGTCCGCAGGGTGGCGTGGCGCCTGCCGATGCCGGTCATCGGCGTGGGGCTGCTCCTCACGGCGGACACCTCGGGCTACGACGTCAGCCCGATGACCATGGCGTCCGTCTCGCTCGGCATCGTCCTCGTGCTGGTCGGCCTGGTCACCCTGCTGCCGTGGCTGGTGGAGACGGTCGTGCTGCGGATGCGCGGCGGGCCCGTGCCCTGGCAGCTCGCCACCCGCAGGCTCCAGCTGTCCAGCGCGGCGGCCTCCCGCGCGGTCAGCGGCATCACCGTCGCGGTGGCGGGCGGCATCGCCCTCCAGATGTACTTCGTGGGCGTCAACGACGACTTCACCGAGGTGACCGGCCAGGACACCGACCGCGCCCAGATGGGCACCTACTCCAACACCGGCAGCGGCGAACTGGCCGAGCGCACCGTCAAGGCGCTCCGGGCGACCAAGGGCGTCAAGGACGTCAGGGGCTCGGTGAACATCGACACGGCCGTGCTGGGCTCGAAGGCCGCGGACGGCTCGTACCTCGCGATCCCCATCAAGTACGGCTCCTGCGCCGACTTCCGGGAGCTGCTGACGCTGTCCTCCTGCAAGGACGGGGACGCCTTCCTCGCGTACGAGCCGAAGGACAAGTCCGAGGAGTGGGTGAAGGCCGCCCGTCCGGGGCGGACGCTGGACCTCAACCCCTACAGCGACGTGCCGGACCAGGCCGACCCGATCCCGTGGAAGATCCCGAAGAACGTCCGCACGGTGCCCCAGCGGGTCGACCCCAGCGGCGACAAGCAGAGCGGACTCTTCGTCACCACCAGCGCCATCGACCCGTTGAAGGCGCGCGCCGCGACGACCGCGATGCACATCAAGACGGACCCGTCGGTGCCCGACGCCGCGGACCGCGTGCGCAACGTCGTGTACGGCATCGACCCGGCGACGAGCATCTACACCTACGCCACGACGCAGCGGGACAAGCAGTACGAGGCCGTGCGCACCTCGCTGTTCGTCGGCGCCACCGCCACGCTGCTGCTGATCGCCGCGTCCATGGTGGTCGCGCAGATCGAGCAGCTTCGCGAGCGCAAGCGGCTGCTGTCGGTGCTGGTCGCCTTCGGCACCCGCCGCGCCACGCTGGCCTGGTCGGTGCTGTGGCAGACCGCGATCCCCGTGGTCCTGGCGACGGCGATCGCCACCGTGGGCGGTCTCGGGCTCGGCTGGGCGATGCTCAAGCTGGTCGACCGGCAGGTCACCGACTGGCTGCTGTTCCTGCCGCTGACAGCGATCGGCGCGGGGCTCATCGCGGCGGTGACGCTGTTCAGCATGCCGTCGCTGTGGCGCATGATGCGCCCGGAGGGCCTGCGCACCGAGTAGCGCCGCTCAGCCGACGACGCGTACGGGAAGCGGGGCCATCGCCTCCCTGAGCGCGGCGGCGAACTCCTCGAACTCGCCCTGGCGGGCCGCTCCCGAGCGCATCGCCAGGGCGATTCGGCGTGCCGGGGCGGGCGCGGCGAAGCACCCGGTGGCGAGGTGGCCGCCGCGCCCGGTCTCCACCTCGACGGCGGTGCGCGGCAGCAGCGTCACGCCGAGCCCGCCCGCCACCAGCTGGACGAGCGTGGCGAGTCCGGCCGCGGTCGTGGTCACCGCGGCGCCTTCCTCGCGGCCCGCCTCGCGGCAGACGTCCAGGGCCTGGTCGCGCAGGCAGTGCCCCTCGTCGAGCAGCAGCAGCGGCAGCTCGCGCAGCGCCTCGCGGGGGATGTCGACGCGCCCGCCGAGGGCGTGCCCGGCCTCCATGACGAGGACGAAGTCCTCCTCGAACAGCGGCAGTTCGGTGACGCCCGGCACCCCGAGCGGCACGGCGAGGAGCAGCAGGTCGAGGCGGCCGGCGGCCAGCCCGTCCAGGAGCGAGGCGGTCTGCTCCTCGTGCACCTGGAGGTCGAGCTCCGGGTAGCGGTCGTGGACGAGCCGGAGCACGGTCGGCAGCAGGTACGGCGCGACCGTCGGAATCACCCCGAGCCGCAGTACGCCGGTGAAGGGCGCGCGCACCGCCTCCGCCTCTTCGAGCAGCGCGCCGACCGCGTCCAGCACGGCCCTGGCGCGCACGGCGATGCGCTCCCCCGCGGGCGAGAGCAGCACTTTGCGCGTCGTACGCTCAAGGAGCTGGACACCCAGTGCCTCCTCCAGCGAGGACACCGCCCCGGAGAGCGCGGGCTGACTCATCCCGATTGCGGCGGCGGCGTCCCGAAAGTGCAGGTGCTCGGCCACGGCCGCGAAGGCGCGCAGCTGTGCGACGCTCGGCTGCTTGCCCCTGTTTGTGACGGCCACTGATAGCCACCTCCGATCAACACTTCCGAGTGTAGCTATTTCCCTGATCAATGCACTCTGTGCCAGAGTGGAACTCGTCCAACCCCCAGAAAAGCCCCCGGAGGGCCCCAAAAGGGATTCCCGGGTCGCAAGCTGCTAGGAGTGCGCGTGCTCACTGTCGGTGACAAGTTCCCCGAGTTCGACCTGACTGCCTGTGTCTCGCTGGAGAAGGGCAAGGAGTTCGAGCAGATCAACCACAAGACCTACGAGGGCAAGTGGAAGATCGTCTTCGCGTGGCCCAAGGACTTCACCTTCGTGTGCCCCACCGAGATCGCGGCCTTCGGCAAGCTGAACGACGAGTTCGCCGACCGTGACGCCCAGGTCCTCGGCTTCTCCGGCGACTCCGAGTTCGTGCACCACGCCTGGCGCAAGGACCACCCGGACCTGACCGACCTGCCCTTCCCGATGCTGGCCGACTCGAAGCACGAGCTCATGCGCGACCTCGGCATCGAGGGCGAGGACGGCTTCGCGCAGCGCGCCGTCTTCATCGTCGACCAGAACAACGAGATCCAGTTCACGATGGTGACCGCCGGTTCCGTGGGCCGTAACCCCAAGGAGGTCCTGCGGGTCCTCGACGCCCTGCAGACCGACGAGCTGTGCCCGTGCAACTGGTCCAAGGGCGAGGACACCCTCGACGCGGGCGCGCTGCTCGCCGGCGAGTGAACGGACTGATCTGAGATGTCCCTCGACGCACTGAAGTCCGCCATACCGGACTACGCCAAGGACCTGAAGCTGAACCTCGGCTCGGTCATCGGCAACAGCGAGCTCCCCAAGCAGCAGCTCTGGGGCACGGTCCTGTCCTGCGCGATCGCCTCGCGCTCGCCGATCGTGCTGCGCGAGCTGGAGCCCGAGGCGAAGGCGAACCTCTCGCCCGAGGCGTACACGGCCGCGAAGTCGGCCGCCGCCATCATGGCGATGAACAACGTCTTCTACCGCACGCGGCACCTCCTCTCCGACCCGGAGTACGGCACGCTGCGCGCGGGCCTGCGGATGAACGTCATCGGCAACCCGGGCGTGGAGAAGGTCGACTTCGAGCTGTGGTCGCTGGCCGTCTCCGCGGTCAACGGCTGCGGGATGTGCCTGGACTCGCACGAGCAGGTGCTCCGCAAGGCCGGGGTGGACCGGGAGACGGTCCAGGAGGCGTTCAAGATCGCGTCGGTGCTGGTCGCGGTGGGCGCGACGCTCGACGCGGAGGCGACGCTCAACGCTTAGCGCGTGACTGAAGGGGCGGTACGGGACCCAGGTCCTGTACCGCCCCTTCGATGTGCCCGGGGGTGGCGGGCCCGCTCGGGGCGCGCCTGTGCCGAACGGGCCCGTCCAGCACAGGGCCCCGCCAGGGGCGCGGGGAACTGCGCGAGGGTGGGGCACACGCCGCACGTACCCACGCGCCCCGAGCGGGCCCGCCCCGAGGCACCGCCCGCCCCGGGACCGGGCCCCCTCAAGGGGCGACGCCTACTCGGGGACCCCGTCCCCCTCGCCGCCGCCCGCCGAGTACACCCTCAAGTACCCGACGACCGTATTGGTCACCGCCACCAGCGGCACCGCCACCACCGCTCCCCCGATCCCCCCGACGTACCCGCCCGCGGCGACCGACAGGACCACCGCCAGCGGATGCACGCTCACCGCGCGCCCGAGGATGAACGGCTGGAGCACGTGCCCCTCGATCTGCTGCACCGCGAGCACCACGATCAGCACCATCAGCGCGGTGAACACCCCGTTGGTGACGAGCGCGACGACGCACGCGAGCGCCCCCGAGATCACCGCGCCCACCAGCGGGATGAAGGCGAACAGGAAGATGAAGACGGCGAGCGGCACGGCCATCGGCACTTCGAGGAAGTAGAGCCCGAGGCCGATGAAGATCGCGTCGATCAGGGCCACTATCACCGTGCCCCGCACGTACGCGGTGAGCGTGCGCCACGCCCGCGGCCCCGCCCCCGCGATCCCGGGCCGCGCCTCGGCCGGCACCAGCTTCAGCACCCAGCGCCAGATCTTCTTCCCGTCGTACAGCAGGAAGAGCGTCGAGAACATCGCCAGCAGCATCCCGGCGAGGAACTCGACCAGCACGGTCACGCCCTCCAGGCCCGCGCTGGTGATCTCCTCGGTGTTGGTGCCGATCGTGTCGCTGAGGTTCTTGGCGATGTCGTTGATCTGCTGGTCGGTGACGTGGAACGGACTGTCCAGCAGCCACCGCTTCAGCTCCTCGATGCCCTCCCGCACGCGGTCGGAGAGGTTGTCGAGGTTGTCCATGACCTGCCACACCACGAACCAGCCGACCAGGCCCATGACGACGAAGCCGAGGATCGCGGTGAGCGCGGTGGCGAGGCCGCGCGGCAGTCCGAGCCGCTTGAGCCGGGAGACGGTCGGCTGGAGCAGCGCGGTGACGAGCAGCGCGGCGGTGAAGGCGAAGATCACCAGCTGTACGGCGCTGATGACCTTCATCAGCACCCAGACGGTACCGGCGAGGATCAGCAGCCGCAGGCCCACCTCGCCCGCGACGCGCAGCCCCCACGGGACGGCGTCGGCGGGGTGGGGCCTGGCGGCGACGACGGTCGCCTGCAGGGGAGTGCCGGGCGCGGGCCCGAGCGGGGCACCCGGGTCCGCGTGCGTCTCCCCTGACCCGGCGCCGACGGCCACCGCGTCCACGACCCCGACAGGAGCCGCACCACCGGCAGCCGCGCCACCGGCAAGCGCGCCGCCCGACACCGCGTCAGCCGACGCGGCCTCGGCCCGGCCCGCACCCGCGGAACCCTCACCCGCGGAACCCGCACTCGGCCCCGCGCCCTTGGAGGCACCGGCCGCCCCCGGGGCCCCGGCCTCGTCCACGTCCGCGTCGGGCAGCTCCCGCTGCACCTCCGCCCTGCGTTCTTCCAGACGTCGGCTCAACCGGGTCAGCCCCGCACCCAGTCTGCCGAGCGCCCCAGGCACTCTCGACATGATCTTTCCCTTTCCCCCGTGTCTCGCCACCACTCCCCCCGGAGCCGTCGGGTCCTGACCGTACACGTGCGAAACCCCCCACCGTAGGACGGCGGGGGGTCTCGCGGAGTTGAGCCGGGACCGGGCGCGGGGGCCTAGTACCAGTTGTGCTGCTGCCAGAACGACCAGGCGCCGCAGGGGCTGCCGTAGCGCTCGTTCATGTAGTTCAGGCCCCACTTGATCTGGGTGGCCGGGTTGGTCTGCCAGTCGGCGCCCGCGGAGGCCATCTTGTTGCCGGGCAGCGCCTGCACGAGGCCGTACGCGCCGGACGACGGGTTCTGCGCGCGGTAGTTCCAGGTCGACTCGTGGTTCACGATGTTGCTGAAGCACTGGAACTGGTCGCCGGGGATCATCTGACGCGCGATCGCCTGCACGTCGGAGATCGAGTACGAGCCCTGGACGGAGAAGCTGGAGGCGTCGCGGCCGGCCGAACGGCTGGCGCGCTCCTCTTCCTTGCGCTCCTTCTCCTTGGCCTCTTCCTCGGCCTTCGCCTCGTCCGCCGCGGCCTTCTTGGCCTTGGCGTCCTTGGCGGCCTGGATGCGAGCCGTCTCCTCAGCGGACTTCTTGGCGGCGGAGTCGGCGGCGGCGGCCTGTACGTCGGCCTGCTGCGTCAGGGCCGCGGACTGCACCAGAGCCTGTTCCCCAGCGGGGATGTCGGCGAGGAGCGTGGTGTCTGCGGCGGTCGCCTCGAAGTTGTTGTTGTCGTCTACCGGGGCGTTACCCGAGGCAACGCCCACGACGGCGCCAACGGTGGTGACCGCGGTGGCAGATGCCACGGCGAACCCCCGGACCGAGATCCGGCTCACACGGTGTCCTTCCAGCATCGCCCGCACAGGTGACCACGCGGGCGCGTTCGTGCCCCTGGCGCTGGCGCTCCCTCATGCTTGGGTCACGGGAGGCACGGGCCCGGTGGGCAACTCCCCTGCGGGGAGCGCCGCGTGGTGCTCGCGGGCGGCATACGACGACGGCTGTTGAGTTGTGTGGTGCGGTCTTCCCGGGAATTCGGGTACCCGAGTCGACCCAAGTGCCGTATGCGGGGCCTGACGGAAGCAAGACTCTGCCGGAAGTCCACACCGGGAAGCAATTCCCCGCTGAGTGTGAAAGCTCACACCTCGTTTACCGCTCCCGGTCCGAGGAAACCCGGGCGTAGCGAGAGGCCGCCCGGCTACGCTCTTCGGCCCGGCCGGGCGGCCCCTCGACTGTTGACGCCAGTTGTTCCGATTGGTCAGATCTGACCGTCTTCCAGCATCTCCGTCACGAGTGCGGCGATCTGCGAGCGTTCGGAGCGGGTGAGCGTGACGTGGGCGAAGAGCGGATGGCCCTTCAGCTTCTCAACGACGGCGACCACGCCGTCGTACCGGCCGACGCGCAGGTTGTCCCGCTGGGCCACGTCGTGGGTGAGCACCACCCGCGAGTTGGACCCGATGCGCGACAGCACGGTCAGCAGCACGTTGCGCTCCAGGGACTGCGCCTCGTCCACGATCACGAACGCGTCGTGCAGCGAGCGGCCCCTGATGTGGGTGAGCGGCAGCACTTCGAGCATGCCGCGCTCCAGCACCTCCTCGATCACCTCGCGGCCCGCCACCGCCGAGAGCGTGTCGAAGACCGCCTGCGCCCACGGGCTCATCTTCTCGGCCTCGGTGCCCGGGAGGTAGCCCAGCTCCTGGCCGCCGACCGCGTACAGCGGGCGGAAGACCATCACCTTCTGGTGCTGGCGCCGCTCCAGGACGGCCTCCAGGCCCGCGCAGAGCGCGAGCGCCGACTTGCCGGTGCCCGCCCTGCCGCCCATCGAGACGATCCCGATGTCCGGGTCGAGGAGCAGGTCGAGCGCGATGCGCTGCTCGGCGCTGCGGCCGTGGATGCCGAACGCCTCCCGGTCGCCGCGCACGAGCTGGACGTTGCCCTCGGCCGTGACCCTGCCGAGCGCCTTGCCGCGCTCGGACTGCAGGACGAGCCCGGTGTGCACGGGCAGTTCGGCGGCCTCGGGGACGTACAGCGTCTCCTCGGTGAAGAGGAGGTCCACCTGCTCGGCGGAGAGGGAGAGTTCAGACATGCCGGTCCAGCCGGAGTCCGTGATCGCCAACTCCGCGCGGTACTCCTCGGCGAGGAGGCCCACCGACGACGCCTTGATGCGCAGCGGCAGGTCCTTGGAGACGACGGTGACGTCGTACCCCTCGGCCTGGAGGTTGCGGGCCACCGCGAGGATCCGCGAGTCGTTGTCCCCGAGCCGGTAGCCGGCGGGCAGCACCCCGGGGTCGGAGTGGTTCAGCTCGACGCGGAGCGTGCCGCCGAGCTCTCCGAGCGGGATGGGCGCGTCGAGCCGTCCGTACCGGATCCGGAAGTCGTCCAGCAGGCGCAGTGCCTGCCGGGCGAAGTAACCCAGCTCCGGATGGTGTCTCTTGGCCTCCAGTTCCGTGACGACCACGATCGGCAGCACGACTTCGTGCTCCTCGAAGCGGGTCATGGAGTTGGGGTCGGCCAGCAGGACGCTGGTGTCGAGAACGTAGGTGCGCCGGTCTGGCAGGCGGCGCTTTGTGCTGGTCACCACGGAAGGACGTACCCCCTCTGAGAAACACGCACGGTGTCGGGGTGCGACGGCGTCGCGGGCTGGCGTCGGACCGGGCCCAGACCCTGCGCACGCGCGCGGGCCGGGCGCCGGCCCCTCGCGTCCTTCGTGTGCAAAGGGCCTCCCGGGCGAGCGGGACTGTTCCGTGCCGCTCACGAGGGGGGTATTCCCTCGAACATGCACGGCCATGCAAGGTCAAATGACCGGTTCCCGACGCTTGGGTAACGTCCGCGCGCGAAAGACGACGGGGCCGGTCGCGCGTCCGCGACCGGCCCCGTCGTTCCGTGGCTGGTTCCAGGTGTCCGCTCAGGCTCCGTAGCGCCTGTGGCGAGCCGCGTAGTCGCGGAGCGCGCGCAGGAAGTCGACCTTGCGGAAGGCCGGCCAGAAGACCTCGCAGAAGTAGTACTCGGAGTGCGCCGACTGCCAGAGCATGAATCCGGACAGCCGCTGCTCGCCGCTCGTGCGGATCACCAGGTCGGGGTCGGGCTGGCCGCGCGTGTAGAGGTGTTCGCCGATCAGGTCGGGGGTGACCAGCTCGGCGACCTCCTCCACCGGCTTGGTGGAGTGGTCCAGGAGCAGCGAGCGCACCGCGTCCGCGATCTCCTGGCGCCCGCCGTAGCCGACGGCGACGTTGACGAGTATCCCGTTGACGGCGGCGGTGGCCTCCTCGGCCTCCTTGAGCACGGTCTGCGTACGGGAGGGCAGCAGGTCCATCGTGCCGACGTGGTGCACGCGCCAGCGGCCGTCCGCCGCGAGGTCGCGGACGGTGTTCTCGATGATCGACAGGAGGGGGGTCAGCTCGGACTCGGGGCGGTCGAAGTTGTCCGTGGAGAGCATCCAGAGCGTGACGACCTCGACGTCGGTCTCGCTGCACCAGCCCAGCAGTTCCTGGATCTTGTCGGCACCCGCCTGGTGCCCCTGTGCCGCCGTGCCGCCGGACGCCTTCGCCCAGCGGCGGTTGCCGTCCAGGATGACGCCGATGTGCTTCGGCACCTGGTCGTGGTCGAGGCGGCCTCCCACCCGGTGTGCGTAGAGCCTGTACACCAGGTCGCGCAGGTTCACAGTCTTTCAGCCCCTCCGTGCTGTGCCAGTCCCCCGAAGCGGCCACATTACTGCGCACGGGTCGCACGGGCCCAACTCGGTCTGTCACAAGTCCGTGATAAGGAGGGAAACGTGACTGAATCTCTCCTCTACCGCGCGGCGGACGACCGGTACGACTCGATGGAGTACCGGCGCAGCGGCCGCTCGGGCCTGAAGCTGCCCGCCGTCTCCCTCGGGCTGTGGCACAACTTCGGCGACGACAAGTCCCTGGACTCGCAGCGCGCGATCCTGCGCCGCGCCTTCGACCTCGGGGTCACCCACTTCGACCTGGCCAACAACTACGGCCCGCCGCCCGGTTCGGCCGAGCTGAACTTCGGCAAGCTCTTCGCGCAGGACTTCGCGCCCTACCGGGACGAGCTGGTCCTCTCCACCAAGGCCGGGTACCTGATGCACCCGGGGCCCTACGGCGAGTGGGGCTCCCGCAAGTACCTGCTGTCGTCGCTGGACGCCTCCCTGAACCGGATGGGCGTCGACTACGTCGACATCTTCTACTCGCACCGCTTCGACCCGAACACCCCGCTGGAGGAGACGATGGGGGCGCTCGCCTCCGCCGTCCGGCAGGGCAAGGCGCTGTACGTCGGCGTCTCCTCGTACAACAGCGAGCAGACGGCCGAGGCGGCGCGGCTGCTCAAGGAGATGGGCGTCCCGGCCCTGATCCACCAGCCCTCGTACTCGATGATCAACCGCTGGACCGAGGACGACGGCCTCCTCGACACGCTGGAGGCGGCCGGGATGGGCTGCATCTCCTTCGTGCCGCTGGCGCAGGGCCTGCTCACGAACAAGTACCTGGGCGGCATCCCGGAGGGCTCGCGGGCCACGCAGGGCAAGTCGCTGGACCCGGGGCTGCTGACCGACGAGGTCGTGCGGCGGCTGAACGGTCTGAACGGGATCGCGAAGCGGCGCGGCCAGTCGCTGGCTCAGCTGGCCCTGAACTGGGTGCTGCGCGATCCGCGGATGACGTCCGCCCTGATCGGCGCGTCGAGCGTGGCGCAGCTGGAGCAGAACGTGGCGGCGCTGTCGGGTCCCGAGCTCACCGCGGAGGAGCTGACGGAGATCGACACCTTCGCGGTGGACACCGAGGGCACGAACATCTGGGCCGGCCGGGGCTGAGGCGCCCGCCGGGGGGGGGCTTCCTGCGCCGGGAAAAGACGGGAAAAGAAAACGGGCCGGTCCGTGGGGGGGATACGGACCGGCCCGAGGGGGGGTTTCCACCATAACCCTTCGTAAGTGATGCTGCGTGCAACGGCGTGCCGTAATTACGCTCCGAAAACGGCGGACTCCGGTACGGGCACGGAATCAGGGCCTCCAGTGCGCTCCCGGGGCACTTCGGGTGTCCCCCTGAAGGGGGACCCCGACCCCGCGGCGCCGCCTTGACGGCCGCTACGCCGCGGGGGTGGCCGCGGCCTTCCGGGCGACGACGCGCTCCATGTGGGTGTCGCCCCACTCGCCGAGGGGCAGCAGCGCGGTGTTCAGCGCCTGGCCCAGTTCGGTGAGGGAGTACTCCACCCGGGGCGGGACCTCCCGGTAGACCTCGCGGTGGACGATGCCGTCCGCCTCCAGCTCGCGGAGCTGCTGGATGAGGACCTTCTCGCTGATGCCGTTCACGTGCCGGCGCAGTTCGCCGAAGCGGTGCGTGCGGGTGTGCAGGGCCCACAGGATCATCGGCTTCCACTTGCCGCCGACGACGTCCACGGCGGCCTCCAGGCCGCAGCTGTAGCCGCCCCTGCGCACACTGTCGGTCTTGGCCACGCCCAATTCCCCTCTGCCGGGCAGTACTTACCCGCACGACGGTACAGCCCCACGGGCGGGCGGGGCGGGGGCACCGGCCCCGTACCCCGCCTCCGTACCCCGGCCCCATGCCCCGCCCCCGGTCTACGACGTCACCGCTCCCAGCAGCATTCCCGCCATCCCGCCGGCGATCATGAACGGTCCGAACGGGATCGCCGTCTTGCGGCCGCCCCTCCGCGACACCATCAGCCCCAGCCCGTAGACCGTGCCGAACAGGAACCCCGCGAACGCCCCCGCGAACAGGACGTCCCAGCCGTACCAGCCGAGCGCCACGCCCAGCGGAACCGCCAGCTTGACGTCGCCGAAGCCGAGGCCGTTCGGGTTGATCAGGAACAGCACGAAGTACGCACCGCCCAGCGCGAGCCCGCCCAGCAGGGCCGTGGTCCACGCTCCGCCCGCCCCGGGCAGCAGCGCGGCGCCCCCCAGGAGCAGGGGGACGACGACGGCCAGCGGCAGCGTCAGGTGGTCGGGCAGCCGGTGCACCCGCCGGTCGACGACCGAGAGGAGCACGGCGAACGGCACGAGCGGCAGCCAGACCGCCAGCTCGGGCCGGAAGCCCGTGGCGGCGGCGAGCAGGGCGCAGGAGAGCGCGGAAACCGCCGGGACGAGCACGGCGGGACGCCCGTAGACGGGACCCTTCGCCGGAGCGGGGCCGACGGCGCTCCCCGGGCTCCCGCCCGCAGCGGCGCCCCCCGCCCCCGGCACCCCGCACGCCCCGCACCGCGCGCGCCCGAGCCAGCCGCCCGCCGGGCCCGTGAACGGGTGCCCGCCGGGGCACGTCCCGCGCCACCGCTCCTCCGGCTCCACCGAGAACCGGTACGCGGCGCGCGGGACGAGGAGTCCGGTGGCGGCGCCCCAGACGGTGGCGACGGCGATCAGCATGACGTACACGCCGAAGACCCTAGGCGCTGCCCGGCCGGGCGGTCATGGGCCCTGGGGCCCAGGCCCGGGGGCCCACAGCGCGCCCCGCGGCACCCGCGTTACGGTCTGCGGCATGGCGAAGAAGTGGCGTGACGGCAAGGGCGGACTCACGGTCCGAGGAGAGCGGGAGCAGGACGGCGGAACCTCCGTACCCCTGGAGATCGCCGCCTCCTACCGCGCGCGGACGCGCGGGCTGCTCGGGCGGGACGGGATCGAAGGGGCGCTGATGCTGACCCCGTGCAGCGGGGTCCACACCTTCCGGATGCGCTTCGCCATCGACGTGGCGTACCTCGACAAGAACTTCTCCGTCGTCGCCGTACGGACCATGCGGCCGGGCCGCCTCGGGCTGCCCCGCCTCCGCGCGCGCCACGTGATCGAGTCGGAGGCCGGGGCGATGGAGCGGTGGGGCGTCGTGCCGGGGGCCCGGCTGACCGTGCGGGTCTGAGCCGCGGAGGTCCGGCCGCAAGCCGATGCCGCGCGTCGGCGCCGCGCGCTACGGCAGCTTCGCCACCTGCGCCGCCGCCAGCTCCGTCGGCAGCTCGGGCGTGGTGGCGTTCACGAAGTTCGCCGTGTAGAGGACCGTGAGCGTGGCCCCGTGGCGTACGAGCTGGAAGACCAGCGGGACCCGCTCCCCCTCCAGCACCCCGGTCACCTGGTACGCGAGTGACTCCTCGCCCGCCTGCGGGTCGGGCAGCCTCTTCACCTCGGCGTAGGTGGACGGGCCGTCGCCGCCGCTGGTCGTGAAGCCCTTGCGGCACGCGTCGACCGCTGCGGACACGTCCCGCAGGACGGCCCCGGCCGAGGCCCTGGTGTGCGCGGAGAGGAATTCGGTCACGACCGTCTGGTCCTCCTCGCCCTCCCGCGACGCGTCCGTCAGCACCCGGGTGACGGTCGCGCTCGCCCCCGGGCCCGGCACGCCGTTGATCACGGAGGCGAGCGGCGCGCACTCCGGCTCCTCGGACCGCTCCGTGCCGGAGGCCTGGCCGCCCTCGACCGGCGAGACCTCGAAGCCGGGTACGTCGCCGGTGGCCAGGACGAGCTTCGCCAGCTCGGCCGCGGTCGGGACCCGGCCGCTGCTCACGGGCCGGTCGGCGGCCCCCTTCGGTTTCCCGGCCCCGGCGGAAGGGCCACCGGCGGACGGGCCACCGGCGGACGAACCGGCGGGGGACGAACCGGCCTCCCCGCTCGTACCGCTCTCCCCGCTCGTGCCGCTTTTCCCGCTCGTACCGCTCTTGTCGTCGGAGCCCCCGGACTCCCCCGCGCCCCCGCAGGCCGTTGCCGTGAGCCCCAGCACCAGGGCCACCGCGGCCGCCACCACCGTCTGCCGTACCGCACGCACCGTCATGGCACGCACCGTAACAACCGCGCCCCGCGCCCGGCATGGGCCCCGAGGGCCCAACTCCCTTACGGCGGGCCCGAACCGAGCAGCGTGAACGCCCCGTACGCCGCCGATGCGACGGCCAGGGCGCCGACCGTAAGCGCCGCGTTCCTGGTGCGCAGCCCCGCCAGGGCCACCGCGGCGGGCAGGAGCAGCGGGAACGCGGGCATCATCAGGCGCGGCCGCGAGCCGAAGTAGCCCGAGCCGACGAGCGAGATCGCCACGAGCACGACCGTGTAGACGAGCAGCGGCAACGGCTGCCGCTGGCGTACGCACAGGACGACCACCCAGACCAGCAGCGCCAGCGCCGCGCACAGCCCGAGCGCCGCGGCGGGGGGCAGCCCGACGATGAACCGGGCCAGGGCGACCCCGCCGTCGATGTGGTTGCCCCACTGTCCCTGGACGTCGAAGTAGGCGGTGGCGCTTCCCCGTTCCACCCCCACGTACACCACGTAGGCGAGCCAGCCCAGCGGGGCGAGCAGCACCCCGGCCGCCATCCGGGGCGGGAGGCGGCGTTCCTTCACCACGTGCGCGAGCGCGGTGATGCCCAGCGCCGCGATGAGCGCGGCGGCGGAGGGGCGGGTGAGGCCCGCGAGGACGGTGAGCGCCCCGGCGAGCAGCCACCGATCGCGCAGCACGGCGTACAGCGCCCAGGCCGCGAGCGCCGTGAACAGCGTCTCGGTGTACGCCATGGACTGGACGTACGCCGTCGGGTACACGCCCCACAGGACCGCCAGCAGCACCCCCGCCCTGCGGCCCGCGAAGTGCGCGCCGCACGCGTAGGCGCCCCAGGCGGCGGCGAGCGAGGCGGCCCAGGAGACGACGAGCCCGGCGTCGGCCGCGCCGAGCGGGGTGATCGCGGCGAGTCCCCGCTCCAGCATCGGGAAGAGGGGGAAGAACGCCAGGTCGGAGTGGACGTCGCCGTTCGGGAGCGTGATCGTGTAGCCGTAGCCGTCCTCGGCGATGCGGCGGTACCAGACCGCGTCCCAGCGGCTGGTCAGCAGGTGGTGGGCGTCCTTCCCCGCGATCGCGGCGGCCGCGCCGAAGACCACGAGCCCGACCGCCCTGGTGGCCGCGTACCCCCACAGGGCGGGGGCGGCGGCCTTCAGGGCGCGGCGCGGGCCGCCGGAGCGGCTCGTCGGTTCCGCGTGGAGCTGATCTTGGGACATGCCGCCGATTATGTCCCCGCCGCCCCGGGCCCACCCGCCGGGCCGGGCCCGGGAGGCAGGCGCCCGGCCGGTCACCCCCAGGGCAGCGCGGCCGGGCGGCGGCGCCACCACCAGCCCCGGTCGGCCGCCGCCCGGCCCGAGCCGGTCAGCCGTCCCGTCAGCGCGCCGCCGTCGTCCTCGGTGTGCGCGCGGAACACCGCGTCGAGCCCGTCCACCGCCCCGGCCAGCCGCTCGCGGAACCCGTCGGGCGCCGTCGCGAGCCGCTCGGCCAGCTGGTCGCGGGTCCGCAGGTCCGCCAGGTACAGCTCCTGCGGATAGCGGCCCGTCGGCGCCCAACCGGACGCCGTGCGGGACACCAGCCGCTCCCAGAGCAGCAGCTCCTCCCGCGCCCTGTTCTCCGGGGACGGCGCGGGCGCGGTGCCCTCCGGGTCCGTGGCGGCGGCGAAGGCGTCGGTGACCGGCGTGGCCAGCGGCTCGGCCCGGTGGAACTCCGGCAGCGGGCCGACGCGGGCGCCGGGGAGCTGGGCGAGCGGGGCGTCGGACGCCTCCACGGTCAGGACGGGGCGCCCGCCGCTCCCGTCGTCCGCCTCCTCGACCCGTACCCGCGCCACCGTCCCTTCCGGCGTGGCGGCCCAGTACGCCGAAGGGGCCGGCTCCTGCCCCGGGTACAGCACGGTCGTCCCGGTCCGCGCCGCGAGGCGCAGCGCGGCCCGTGCCTCGTTCGGCGGGTCGCTCACCGCGTCCGAGACGTAGACGTCCCAGCTCAGCGCCACGTCACCGGTCACCGGGCGGTAGCCGCAGAGCACCGGGGCCGCCCAGTCGCGGTCGTCCTGCTCGGCGTCCTCGTCCGCGACGTCCACCTCGGCGGCCGTGACCCCTGTCAGGTCGGCCAGCGCCGCCGCCATCTCGTCCGGCGCCGGTCGGCGCACGGTCAGGAAGTTGTAGATCACCGGTCGCCCACCCGGCCGATCGTCCGCCTGCTCACTCGGCCCGTCGTCAGCCTGCTCACTCGGCCGGTCACTTGTAGGTCCCGTCGTACACCTGCTTGGCCTTCTCCACCACTCCGGGGTTGTTCGCGAACCGTGGGTTGCGCGTCAGGGCCGGGACGTCCGTCCTGCCGCCCGCCTTGGCGATCTCCTTCAGGGCCGCGTACTCGTTCCTGTCCAGCTCCACGAGCCCCTTGCCCGAGATGGGGAACGTCCTGCCATTGTCCTCCACCCCGTACTTCCGGCCGTTGATCTCGTACGCGCTGCCGTTGTCGACGAGCTTGGCCCTGCCCTCCGCGATGCCCTGGATGTCGGCCTCCACGTCCGCCTCCCTGCCCTTGAGGATGACGGTGTTCTTCTCCTTCACCATGCCGTTGCGCGCGCCCGCCACGCTGTGGCGCGGGTGCGGCGGCTTGAGCTTCTTCCCGGCCGCCGGTCCCTTGACGCCGGGATCGGTCTGCCACTCCTTGCAGGGGTTGTTGTTGTGGACGAGGGCGGACGCGGACCCGATGCCCACGTAGTACGCGTGGATGCCGTCGACCGCCAGGTCGAAGGTGGTCTGCCGCTGGGTGTACCGGGCGACCGAGGTGACCCGGAGGCCGGACCCGTCGGGCAGCCGCAGCACGTCCCCGGCCTCGATGCCGCCCGCCTCCGCCCAGCGCCGCTCGCCGGTCAGCCAGAAGGGGTGGGTGTCCGTGGCGGTGACCGTGCCCGCCGCCGTGCCCAGCCGGGTGAAGTCCTTGTCGTCGTGCGTGACGAAGGTGTGCGTGACCCGGCGCCGCTCCGTGCGGCCGTGCCGCGGGTCGGTGGCGAGGACGCGGTCCCCGATCCGTACCGACTCGATCGGGACGCGGGTCCCGTCCGCGCGCAGGACCGGGGTGCCGGGCGGGAAGCTGTGGCCGACCAGGCAGTCGCCGGGCTTGTCCGGGTCGGGCTTGTCCGGGTCGGGCTTGTCCGGGTCGGGCTTGTCCGGGTCGGGCTTGTCCGGGTCGGGCTTCGGGTCGTCCTTCGGGTCGGGCTCGTGGGGCTTCTTCTGCTTCTCCGCGTCGAGCTTCTTGCGCGCCTCGGCGAGCTTCCCCTCGGCCTCGGCCACCCGTTTGCGGTTCTTGATCAGTCCCTTGAGGCCGTCGTAGAGGTCGCCGCCGTGCCTCTTCAGCCGTTTGATCAGGCCGGCGGCCTTCTTCCACTTCCACGGCATGCCGTACTTCTTGGCCAGTTTGGCGACGGCCCCGCCGATCAGGCTCAGCAACACGTTGACCAGCGTCTCCGTGCACGCGCCCATGTCCCCCTGGGTGATGCACGCCAGCGCGTCCTTGATGCCCAGCTCTTCGGCCAGGATGTCGGCGAGTTCCTTCGCCGCCTCCAGGGCCTTGTCGGAGTCGGACTTCTCGTCCCGCTTGGCGTCCTGGAGTTCCTTCAGCGCCTGGTCGTAGGCGATCTGCGCCGGGGAGGCCGGGTCGTCGGTGCTTCCCGGCGCCTTCGTGCCGTCCGGTCCCTGCGCCCGGGGCTCGCCGCCGTCGCCGTCGCCACCGCCGCAGTTGCCGCCGCCGGTGAGCCTGCACACCTCCGTGCCGATCCGCTGCGACAGCTCCGCGCCGATGCCCGTGGCCACCAGGGACCCGATGATGGCGGCGACGATCAGCACCAGGCCCAGGTACTCCAGGGCCCCCTGCCCCGACTGCGTCCTCCGCAGACCGACGAGGCGGGTGTCCGTACGCGCTCCCGCCCTCCTCGCGCGCGAACGCCCGCGGGTGCGACGCGGATCCCTCGGGTGGTCCCCCTGGTGCGACATGGCCGGAAGGCTAGTCACCGGGGCGGCCGGACGCGTGGGCCCCGGGACCCAACCCGGGGCCCGTATCCCCGTATCCCGTACCCCCGTGTCCCCGTACTCCCGTACCCCCGTATCCCCGTATCCCCGCGCCCGGTCCTCACTCCGTGCGCTCCCGCACCTCCTCCAGCAGCGCCGCCGCCTCGATCGCGCCGATCCCCGCCGCCGCGCACCGCTCCGCGAGCGGGACCACCCAGGGGGCGAACCTCGCCGGGTCGCCCGCCATGCGCAGCCAGCGGAACACCGAGCCCGCCGCCTCGTCGCGCAGCAGCAGGACCAGGTCGAGCAGGACGGCCTCCACCTGGGCCAGGGCGCGCTCCTGGAGGCCGTACACCTCGCCCCTCCCCCGCCGTTCGCACACCCACGCGTCGACGTCGGCCCAGGTGAAGCGGCCGTCCTCGGGGATCCGGGCGAGGAGTTCGCGCTGGATGTCGTCCCAGACCTCGCGCATCCTGCCGGTCGGCAGGTTCAACTCTCTTATGTGCGGCGGAAGTTCGCGGTCCTCCAGGAGCAGCGTCAGCAGTCCGCGCGCCTCGCCGACCCGCCACTGGGTGTACGGCTGGTCCAGCGCCTCGGGTCTCCTGCGCAGCGCGGGCGGCAGCACACAGTCCCCCTCGTACCACCAACGGCGCACCGCTGGGCTGAAGTTGACCACCAGGACGTCCCCGGCTATCACCCGGAACACCCCGCCCTCGCAGTGGATGACGCTCTCGTGGACCTGTCCCGCCTCGTCGCGGCGCTCCTCTATGCCCGTGACGTCCCAGCCGCCGACCTCGTCGGACGGCAGCGGAACCTGCGAGAGGTCGCGGAACTCCCACTGCACCGGCGGCACGCACCACACGGGGAGCGAGGGCCAGCTTCCGGCCTCCACGCGCAGCGTCCAGTCGGTGCCGCAGGTCAGCACCACCGAGCGGCCGCTGGCCACGATGAACTCGACGGCTTCCGGCTCGCCCGCCTGGCCCTCGGGGCGGTAGAAGATGCCCTGCACGCCCGTGATGCGCGCGTCGCGCAGCCAGGCGGTGCCCCAGTCGACCTGCCAGCCGTTGCGCGCGAAGACCTCTTCGGCCTCGTCGCGGTCGGCCAGCCATTCCCCGACGCACTCGTGCTCCATCTCGGGGTCGTCGGCCAGCCGGACGTAGACGCCGGTCTCGTGCAGGTCGACACGGATGAAACGGCCCTTCTCCTCACCGCCGACGAGCCGTCCGACGGCCCCCAGGGGCACCACCACGACCTCTTCCTCCCCACACGCTCCCCACACGGGCTTCCGCCCCTGGCTTCCCCGCTCGCCCTCCCGCTTTCCCCTCGCTCCAGGGTCCCACTTCGGACGCCTCAGTGGGGCCCGGGACCGGCTTGAGAATGCCCTTGTCCCACAACCTTCAGGCCGCGTCGGGGAGTACTGGGAATAGAGAGGTGGATGTGGGGCAGAGGGTTCGGTCCCCGGGCGATCGGACGGAAAACCGCGTACGGGAGGCGGCGCGCGGGAGGGGCGGGAAGCGCGGAAAGGGCGGGAAGCACGGGCGCACCCCCGTGGCACCCGCCCTTCCCGCCCGACTCTCGGCGGGCTACGCGGAGAACTCGGCCCGGAACCGCTCCACGATCCGCGCGGGGGCCTTCTCCGGGGAACCGGCGTCGTACGGCGGCTGGGGGTCGTACTCGATCATCAGCTGTACGGACTGGGCGTGTTCGTCGCCCGCGATCCCGCCGACGAGCGTGAGGCCCATGTCGATGCCGGACGAGACGCCGGCGGCGGTGACGTACTTGCCGTCGAACACGACCCGCTCGCCGGTCGGGTCGGCGCCGTACCCCTTGAGGGCGTCGAGGTAGAGCCAGTGCGAGGTGGCGCGGCGCCCTTCGAGCAGCCCGGCGGCGCCGAGCAGCAGGGAGCCCGTGCAGACGGAGGTCGTCCAGGTGGAGGTGGCGTCGACGGCGCGCAGCCAGTCGAGGACGGCCCGGTTCCGCACGTCGGGGGCGGGGCCGCCGGGAACGACGACGATGTCCGGCCGGGCCACGTCGGCGAGCGCCCGCCCGGCGACGAGCGTGAGGCTGCGGGTGTCGTCCAGGACGGGCCCCGCCTGCTCGGCGACGAAGACGACCTCGGCGCCGGGGAGGGCGCTGAGCGTCTGGAAGGGGCCTATGGCGTCGAGGGCCGTGAAGTTGTCGTAGAGCAGGACCGCGATCTGCATTCCGTCCCCTTAAGGCGTGGGTGGACCGGCTGTTGCCGCTCGGCACTCCGATTGTTCGGGGACGGAAGGGATGTCCACAATGACGAATACCCCACCTTTCCTGCCACGCCACCCCAACGGCACCGCCCGACGCCCCACGGCCCTCGCCCCTCGGACCTCGGGGGCCCGCGCGAACGGGCCCGACGCCGCGCGGAACGCGGTGCCGGGCCCGTTGGTGTGCCGCTGCGGTGCCGCTGCGCCCTAGTCGCCCTTGCCTCGCGGGAAAGTGATCTCCACGCGGCGGTTCTTCTTGCGGCCCTCTTCGGTGCTGTTGTCGGCGATGGGGTAGTCCTCGCCGTAGCCCCGGATCTCGAAGGTCACGCCCGGCACCTGCTTCGCCAGAACGCCCTGCACCGCGTCGGCGCGCTGTTTGGAGAGGACGTCGCCGTGCTCGGACGAACCGAGGTTGTCGGTGAAGCCGAAGACGCGGATGCTCCTGGCGTTCTGCTTCTTGATCTCCTCGGCGATGCCGGCGATGCGGGCGTTCGCGGCGGCGCCCAGCTTCGCGCTGTCCTTGCCGAAGAGGACTTCGGCCTGGAGGGCGAAGGAGACGTCGGTGTTGGTCTCCGAGCGGCGCTCGTCGCCGCTCAACTCCTCGACCACGGACTTGATGTCCAGCACGCGTACGTCGCCCAGGGACGCGCCGTCCGCGAGCATCAGGCCGTCGGCGCCTGGGTCGACCTTGACGGGGGGTTCGGCGCTGGGTGCCGCGGTGGGGTTCTCGTCGGCGACGGCCGTCGATGCGGCCGCGGTCAGCGAAGCGCTGAGCATCACCGCCGCGGCCACGCGGAGTGCGATGCGGCGGTGCGTGGGGGCGTTCGAATCCATGGGTGTCATCACCCGGAGATCTTGATCGTGGCGATGGGCATCGTCGGCACCTGGAAGTCGACTTCGGACGTGGTCTCGGGCGGGGCCGGGAACTGGGCGTAGAACGCCTGTTCAGCGCCGGGTGTGAACCCCTCGAACTTGGTGCACAGGCAACGTCCGTCCGTGTCGCGAAGGATCAGGTAGCGCTTCTTGCCCGCCTTGTCGACCAGCGAAGAACCCGCCATGGAGGCGCTGTTGCCCGCCAGCTCCTGCTCGTCGCCCTGCCAGCCGGGGGCGGCGAAGATCTCGCCCGTCTTGTTCTTCACCCGGCCCTTCACCGTGACGAAGCCGCCCGCGTCGCGCCGGGCGGCGTTGATCACGATCTCCACGCCTTCGGCGTTCTTGACGGTGGCGAGAACCTCGGATTCGTCCTCCTCCGCGGGAGCACTGGGCTTCTGCCCGGCGGAAGCCGGAGTCCGCTCCTTGGATTCCTCGCTCTTCTTCTTCCCGTCATCGCCCCCGCAGGCCGTCAGGGAGACGGCCATCGCCACGGAAGCCGCAGCCACGGCGGCCCTCTTGAGGCGTACTCGGGTCAGGGCTGCACGCATGAGCGCGCTCCTCTCGCTGTCATTCGTTTACTGGCCGGTCAGATGGACGGAGAAGAGGTCGGCCAAGGACGGAAGGTCGTCGAGCTTTTCGGGGTCGATGGAGATGTCGTCACGGTCGTCGCACACGAACTTGTACCACTTCGACACCTCTTCCCCGCCCTCGTCCTCCTCTTCGCCCCCGTCCTGGCCGCTCGGGCCGGGCGACGGCGTCGGGCTGGGTTCGGGCTTCCTGCCCTCGTCCTCCTCGATCCGGCAGCGCGGCTCGATCACCGCTGTCGCGGTCGCCGTGGCCTTCGTGGACTTCGTGGACTCGATGACCGAATCGCCGACGGTCTTGTCGGTGCGGACCTTGACCGTGTACGTACGCCCCCCGGACCAGCCGGATTCGCACCCGTCGACGCTCGCCCCGTTGCGGCCGGCGAACGTCGAGGCCTCGGCGCAGGAGCCGTGGCCGAAACCACGCCCCTCGATGAGGTCCTTCCACGCGACGAGGTCGAAGAGGGCCGGCCACCTCAGCCCGTCCCTGGCGCCCTGGGCGGCGGCCAGCGCGGCCGCGTCGGCCGCGGTCTGGGCCTCGTTCTTCTTCATGGAGGCCTGGCCGACGGCGAAGTAAACGAACGCGAGGAAGAGCAGGCTCGCCACCATCACGATGTAGATGGGGAAAGCCTGCCCTGCCTCGCGGTGCTTCGGAGCGCTCAGCGCTGCCACTATCCGGTGATCTTGGCGATCTCCGTCTTGATCTTCGTCGAGATGGTGGTGCCGAGGTTGGTCTGCATCAGTGCGAGAACGATCGCGACGACCACGATGATGATGCCCATGTACTCGACCGCGCCCTGGCCCCGCTGGCCCTTCGGCTTGGTCTTCATGTAGTCCATGCGGAACTGGGCCCAGGCCCTCGTGTTCTCCACGGCCTTCAGCAAGGTGACCTTCATGGTGTTCCCCTCCGAGTGCGGCCGACCTCGATCCGGCCGACGGGTAAGTCTCTGTGGTGCCGTCGGCGTTACCGGCTTCCTCCTGGCCGGTGCCGCTTGCGACACGAGAAACGTACTCGGAAACACTTTGCGCACCAGAGGGCCCGTGGGCCCAAACGCGGGCCCAACCACGGGCCCAGCCGGCCCGGGTCCCGCTCCGGGCCCGTCGGCCCGCGTCCTCCGTGCGCCCCGCACGTCGCCGCTTCACGACGCGTTCCCCCCAGGTGACGTGTGTGCCGTGCCGAGCCAGACCGCTATCGCCTCGCTGCGCGTGCTCGCGTGGAGCTTGGCGAAGATGCGGTTGATGTGGTTCTTGACCGTCTTCTCGCTGATGAAACAGGTGGCCGCGATCTGCTGATTGCTCATGCCCGACGCGATCAGGTCCATCACCTCCGCCTCCCGTGAACTCAGTCCGAAGCCCTTGCGGTCGGCGGCACGCGTCTCTCCCGCCATCGCCGAAGACTGTGCCACAGGTGATTGCACTTGCGAAAGTGTTCGCGGCTGCCGCACCTGTGGCGGGATGCCGTCGAGAGGCTGAACGCCCGGCAAATGGCCCGGGATATGGGGGTTTTCAGGTACTCGTCCAGGCTCGGACAGCGGCCCGTACCCCTGTCCGGATACCGGTGCACGACCGTGTGCATGTGCATCATGCGCCGTCGTCAACGCCGTTCCCAGGCCCTCTGGCAGCGCCGCGCCGGGGCCGGTCGGGGGGCCCTGGCGCATGTGCTGGAGCAACGCGTTCGCCGCCGTCGCCGTGAAGTGCGCGCGGCCCGCCCTGATGTCCCGTACCGCCTGGACCAGTTGGTCAGCCGTGAACTCGCCGTGCACCAGGTAGCCGCCCGCGCCCAGGCGCAGCGCCTCGTGCACGATCTCGCTCTCCCTGCTGTAGGTCAGCATCATGACCGGCGCGACCCCGACCAGGTGCGGGAGCGCCGAGATGCCGTCCACGCCCGGCATGCGCACGTCCAGCAGGACCACGTCGGGCCGCAGCCGCACCGCCGCCTCGTACGCCTGGCGGCCGTCCGCCGCCTCGGCCACGACCTCGATGTCCGCGCGGCCCGAGAGCAGTACGCCCAGGCCGGCCCGTACGACCGGGTTGTCGTCTGCCACCACGACGCGCAGCGCCGCGGGCGGCGGCATCGGCGGGGCCGGGGGGAACGCGGGCATCGGGGCGGGCTGTGCACCGTGCGGGGGGTACGAGGGCGTCTGCTGGGAGACGTGGGGCTGCTGCGCCCACTGCTGACCCGTCGTACGGGAAGCCTCGTCCGGCATCTGCGGTCTCCTCTCGATCTAGTGGGGGGAAGAAAATGCGGGGGGGGGTGGGGGGGTGGGGTGCTTCGGTCAGTCCAGCGGCGGCACGCGCCCCGTCGTCACCTGCGGGGTCTCCTCCGGGAGCAGCGCCGCGAGCGGCAGTTCCACCCGCACCTCCGTGCCCCTGGCCGCCCTGCCCTTGCCGATGCGGATGCGGGCGCCGATGGAGGCCGCCCGTTCGACCATGCCGACGAGGCCGAAGTGGCCCGCGCGCCGGAGTTCTTCGAGGGTGGTCCCGGCGGGCAGCCCGCGCCCGTCGTCGTACACGCTGACGCGCACCACGTCGCCCACGACGCCCGCCTTCACCTCCACGTAGCCGGGCCGGGCATGGCGATGCGCGTTCTCCATGGCCTCCGTCGCGACGGTCAGGAGCTGGCGCGCCACCGCCTGCGGGACCTGCGGCACGGGCACGTCGCCGAGCCGCAGGAAGACGGCGCGCAGGCCGGTGCGCCGGGTGAAGTCGGCGGTGCGGGAGGAGAGTTCGCCGAGCACGTCCACTCCCCCGTCCAGGCCCGACTCGCGGCGCAGGTCGGAGAGGAGTTCGCGGGACTCGGCCGCCGCACGCCTGGCGGACCTGGCGACCAGCTCGGCCTGGTGCTTGACGATCTGCGGGTCGGTGCGGTCGGCGGACGCGGCCAGGCCCTCGGCCGCCAGGGCCAGGCCGTGCAGGGTCTTGGCGACCGAGTCGTGCATCTCGCGGGCCAGGCGGGCGCGCTCGGCCTCCACCGCGCCGTTGACCGCGAGCCGCGCCCTGGTCTCGGTGAGCGCCTGGCTCGCGCTGCCCATCCGGAGCATCAGGTTGCGCAGGGTCACGCCGACCGCGCCCGCCAGGACGCAGAATCCCGGCAGCAGCAGCGAGGCCGCGAGGCTCGCGTCGAGGTCCCGGTTGGCGCCGTAGGACGCGGCGAGCACCAGGCACTGCACCGCGGCGAACACCCCCGCCGTCCGCCAGCCGTAGAGCAGCCCGGCGAGCAGCGGCGTGCACACCACCGCGTACCCGACGGAGGACTCCGGGGTGGCCGTGAAGACGAGCAGCGCGCCGAAGAGGGTGTCGACGGCGAGCAGCGCGGGGTGGCGCAGCAGCAGCGGGCCGAAGCGCTCCCAGTCGCGGTAGAGGGCGTACGAGCCGACGAAGGTGACCAGGACGGCCGCGCCGACGAGCCAGCTCGCCGGGCCCTTCGCGGAGTTGTCGATCGCGGTGGGGGTGCCGATCGCGATCATGGCCAGGCGGAACAGGAACACCTGCCTGGCCAGCGCCTGGAGGGCGTTGACCTGGATGGACACCGTGGGTGCCGGCCCCGGTGGGGTGCTGAACGGCAGGCCCTGGTCCGCGGTGGGTGAGGGGCCGGCCTGGAGCGGGACGGACGTCATGGGCGGTCGTTCACTCCCCTCCGGTCAGCGAGCCGAGGTCCGTGCCGGAGCCCAGGAGCATCGCGGTGACCATCAGGATCATGGTCGCGGGGACCATGAAGGTGGTGACCATGAGCGTCGCCTTCGGCACGGCCTTGGCGGCCTTGCGGCGGGCGTTCTGGGCGTCGGTGCGGCGCATGTCGGCGGCGATGGCGATGAGCGTGTCGACGATGGGGGCGCCCAGTTCCTCGCCCTGCTGGAGCGCGGTGACGAACATCGCGACCTGCTCGGAGTCGTTGCGGCGGCGCAGTTCGTCGAACGCCTGGCGGCGGCTGACGCCCATGTCCATCTGGCGCAGGGTGATGCGCAGTTCGTCGGACCAGGGGCCCTGGTACTTCTCCGCGACGCGGTCCAGGGCCTGGCGGAAGCCGAGCCCGGCCGAGACGACGACGGCGAGGACGTCGAGGAAGTCGGGGAGGGTGCGCTCGATGTCGTCCCTGCGCTGGCGGACCGCGGCCCAGATGCCGACCTCGACCCAGTACAGCCCGAAGGCGACCATGAGCAGCGCGAGGAAGATCTGGCCGTTGGTGAGCATGGCGAAGGCGGCGAAGCCGCCGAGCGCCCCGTAGACGGCGCGGCGCGCGGCGTAGCGGTCGATGGTGAGGCCGCCCGGGTTGCCCGCCATGTCGATCTTGCGGCGCTTCTCGTTGACGCGCTTGGGGCCCATCATGCGCAGCACCAAGGGGGCGTAGCGCATGCCGAGCCGGTCGATGCCGGAGCCGACGGCGGTGGTGCGGGTGGAGCCGATCTCCAGGGCGACGGCGAGGTCGCCGGGGAGCTTGGCGTCCGCCCGGTACATCCGGATGCCCTTGAAGACGCCGAAGACGCTGAGGCCGAGGAGGAGACCGAGGATCAGTGACATGGGTGCCCCCTCAGATGTCGATCTTGGAAATGCGGCGGATGGCGACGAAGCCGAGGACGTAGAGGCCGATCGAGACGACGACGGCGATCTGGCCGCCGAGCGATCCGGTCATCCGGTCGAGCGCCCCCGGCAGCATCTGGTCGACCATCAGCAGCGCGCCGACGCCGATCGCGGGGACGGCGTAGGCCGTGGTGTTGACCTGGGAGAGCTGGGTGCGCACCTCTCGCCTGGTCTCCTTGCGCTCCTCCAGCGTGTCGGTGAGGTTGCGCAGCGAGGAGACGACGGTGCCGCCCGCCCGGTTGGACAGGATCAGCGTGGAGACCAGTACGACCAGTTCGCGCGAGGGCAGCCGCTCGGCGAGTTCGCTGAGCGCGTCGTCCAGGCTGCGCCCGACGGCGAGCTGGTCGGAGACGGTGCGCAGTTCGTCGCCCGCGGGGGCCTCCAGTTCGTCGGCGGCCATGCCGATGGCGGTGCGCAGCGCGAGGCCGGCCTGGGTGGCGTTGGCCAGGACCCGGGAGATCTCGGGGAGCTGGCCGATGAACGCCTCGATGCGCTTGGCTCGGTGCCAGTTGAGGAAGGTGTTCGCCGCCCAGACCCCGGCGAGGCCGGCGAGCGGGCCGAAGAAGGAGGCCAGCACGGACGAGGCGATGAGCCAGAGCGCGACGACGCCGCCGAGCATGTAGGCGACGTACTCGCCCGGAGTGAGGCTGAGGCCGGTCGCGGCGAGCTTGAGCTCGATCTTCCGGCCGTACTTGGTCCTGCGCAGCCGCCGGTCGAAGGCCGCGAAGCGGCGGCCGCGTCCGGTGTCCGAGAGCTGTCCGGTGTTCGAGAGGCGCTCGACGAGCGCGTCGCGCTGGGCCCTGCCCGAGGTGTACGCGTGCAGGCCCGCGACGCCGAGCACGCAGCACAGCAGCGTGACGCCGATCGTCAGGAGGGCGAGATTGTCCATGGCGGGGGTACCTACTTGGCTTCTCGGGCGGAGAGGTGGCCGTCGGCCGCGGCGACTCCGTAGGCCTGCGGAATGGGCTGGCTGGCCATGTAGAGGCGCTCGGCGAGGCGGCGCGGGAGCGGGCAGTACTGGAATTCGCCGTGGATCCGGCCGTCGGCCGCCATCGGCCTGGCGTTGAAGCGGGCGAGGGTGACGATGCGGTACGGGGCGCTGCCGTGCGAGTCCAGGTAGGAGATCTCCGTGACCCGGCGGGAGCCGTCGGCGTGCCTGGTCAGCTGGACGATGACGTCGACGGCGCTGTTGATCTGGTCGTGCAGGGCCTCGAAGGGGACGTTGATCTCGGACATCGAGGCGAGCGTCTGGAGCCGCATCAGCGCGTCCTCGGCGCTGTTGGCGTGGACGGTGGCGAGCGATCCGTCGTGACCGGTCGACATCGCCTGGAGCATGTCGAGGGCCTCGCCGCCGCGGACCTCACCGACGACGATGCGGTCGGGGCGCATGCGCAGGGAGTTGCGGACCAGGTCGCGGATGGTGACCTGGCCCTTGCCCTCGACGTTGGCCGGGCGGGATTCGAGGCGGATGACGTGGTTCTGCTGGAGCTGGAGCTCGGCGGAGTCCTCGATCGTGACGATGCGCTCCTCGCCCGGGATCAGTCCGGAGAGCGCGTTGAGCAGGGTCGTCTTTCCGGTGCCGGTGGCTCCGGAGACGATGACGTTGAACTTGGCCTGGACGAGCCCGGAGAGCAGCAGCAGCATCTGCTCGTCGAGCGAGCCGAAGCCGATCATCTCCTGGAGGCTGAAGGACCGGGGGAAGCGCCGGATGGTGAGCGTGGGGCCGGTCAGCGCGAGCGGCGGGATGATGACGTTGACGCGCTCGCCGCTGGGCAGGCGGGCGTCGACCATCGGGTTCGACTCGTCCACGCGGCGGTTGACGGTGGAGACGATGCGCTCGATGGTCTGCATCAGCTGTTCGGTGGAGGCGAACCGCAGCGGCAGCAGCTCGACCCGGCCGCCGCGCTCGACGAAGATCTGGTCGGGGCCGTTGACCATGATTTCGGTGATGGAGGCGTCTTCGAGGAGCGGTTCGAGCACGCCGAGGCCGAGCGCCTCGTCCACGACGCGGCGGATCAGCTGGCCGCGTTCGACGGTGGACAGGACGGGGCCCTCGCGGCTGATGATGTGCCCCAGTACGCGCTCCAGCCGGGCCCTGCGGTCCGTGGCGGCGAGCGACGACATCTCCGCGAGGTCGATCTCCTCCAGGAGCTTGGCGCGGTACGTGGCGACCAGGTGGCCGTCTTCCCTTCCCCCGCCGTTGTCCTCGGGGGCGGTGACGCGTGCCCGCAGACTCATGGGTCGTAACTCCTCGGTTGGTGCGTGTGGGGCGGTCAGTCGCGCTGCGAATCGCGGGGCATGGTGGCCGACTTCTCGACCGTCTCGTCGAACAGTCCGGGGAAGAGGGAGGGGATCTTGACCCTCGCGGTCACCGTGACCGACTCTCCGCCCCGCTCCGGAAGGAACTCGGCGTTCCCCTGGAGCCAGTTGCTCAGGGACTCGCTGCCGACGCTCTGGAAGTCCCCGCCCTGCGCCGCGCTGCGGGCCGACGCCCTGGCCGCCGTGCCCGCCTGCTGGGCGGTGAAGGCGACGATGCCCAGCTGGATCGCGGCGAGCGCGATGATCAGGAGTACGGGGAGGAAGCCCAGGTACTCCAGGGCCACCGAGCCCCGTTCGCGGTTCTTCCTGCGGATGTTCACGGTCAGTCGTTCCCTTCCGCCGCCGCGCCGCCGGTGGCGCGGATCGTCACGGGCAGGCTGATGAATCCGGGGACGAGGAGGGGGGCGCGGAGCTCGACCGTCGCCTTCGCGACGCGGTCGTCGCCGCCGCACTCCACGTCGCCGTTCTCGGCCCACGCCCCGGGCAGCCGGTCCTTGCCCGCCTTCCGGCAGGCCGCCCCGCCGTCCACCGCCCCGGCGCGCGCGGCCTGGTCGGCCGCCGCGCCCGCGAGCGTGAAGGTGTAGCCGATCAGCACCATCTGCCACAGCAGCACCACGGTGACCAGGATGATCGGCACCATCCCGGTGAACTCCACGATCAGCTGACCCCGGTCGCCCTTCAGGCGTCCGGCGAGCCGACCCCGCATGCCGCCGTCCCCCGCGACCCGCACCGGCCTCAGCCCTCTCCGTGGTTTCCGCCGCGGCGGCGCCGGACGCCGATCGAGCCCCGGTCCCCGCCGCCGCGCAGCCGGCCCTGCTTCTCGGGTGCGTCGGGTGTCTTCACGAGCCCCAGTTCGCCCGCCAGCCCCCACAGCGCCTGCTTCACCGTGGACTTGGCCTCAAGCTCGTGCATCCGGCCCGCGTCCACCACGGACTGGAGCTCCTTGAAGGCCGCGGGGACCGCGATGCCGGCCATCCTGGTGCCGGTGATCTTCTGGATCAGCGGGGGCTGGATCTCGGTGCTGCGGTTGTACCGGTTGACCAGCGTCAGCGTGTCCTCCGCCTTGCGGATCTGGAGCCGGTCCCACAGCCGTACGACGCGCTTGGCGCCGCGCACCGCGATGACGTCGGGGGTGGTGACGAGCAGCGCGGTGTCGGCCATCTCGATGGCGGCGGCGTTGGCGCCGTGCATCTGGCTGCCGCAGTCGACGACCACGACCTCGTACCGCGAGCGCAGGGCGCTGACGATCTGCCGGGCCGCCCGGTCGCTGACCTCCTCGCCCCGCTCGCCCTCGCCGGGCGCGAGCAGCAGGGCCATGCCGGTCTCGTGGCTGA
Organism: Streptomyces sp. NPDC050504; assembly: GCF_044458065.1. Classification (NCBI taxonomy): domain Bacteria; kingdom Bacillati; phylum Actinomycetota; class Actinomycetes; order Kitasatosporales; family Streptomycetaceae; genus Streptomyces; species Streptomyces sp. NPDC050504. The sequence continues at coordinate 398,599 of NZ_JBITHO010000005.1, forward strand.
AGACGGCGTCCTGGAGGACGCGCGGCGAAATGTCGGTGATGGCCGCGAGGTCGACGAGGGAGCGGCGGAACTGCACGTCCAGGTAGGAGGCGACGTCCCCGGCCTGGAGGTCCATGTCGACCAGGGCGACGGTCCTGCCCGACGCCCTGGCCGCGAGGGCGAGCTGGATGGCGGTGAGGGTGGTGCCGACGCCGCCCTTGGCGCCGGTGACCGTGACGACCGTGCCGCCGGGGCCGGTGAACACGTCGGCGCCCGCGCCGAGGTGGCGCCTGACCCCGGTGGACCAGGAGGCGGCGGCCTGGACGCGGTTGGCCAGCTCCTCGTAGCCGATCGGCAGCGCCACCAGGCCGCGCGCGCCCGAGTCCATGGCGGCCGAGAAGAGCCCCGGGCTGGCGTCGGCGGTGATGAGCACGACCCCGACCGCGGGGAAGCGCAGGGCGACCTCCCGGATCAGCTCCAGGGCGGGCACCGGGCCGATCCGCTCGTGGACCAGGACGACTTCGGGCAGCTCGTCGAGGGACTCGCCCGCCAGGCGCGCGAGCGTGTCGATGAGCTGCGTCGAGTCCACGACGGGGGCGGCCGGCTCGGCGTCGGGGAGCTGGCTGAGCAGGGTGGTGACGGACCGGGCCGCGTCGGGGTCGCCGACGGCCGGGAGGATCCTGGTGGTCATCCAATCCTCACTTGTCCTTGTCCTTGGGGAGCGTGTAGGTGCGGTCGCCGGGGCGGATGGTCTTCTCGCCGCCGGGGGCGACGAGCGCGAGGCGGACGTGCTCGGCGAAGGACTCGGCGTAGGTCACGCGCTGGGTGTCCCAGGTGTTGAGCGCGAAGGTGATCGGGACCGCCTCCGAGCCCTTGCCGCCGCGGTCGTTGTCCTTGGACTCCAGCGCGGTGAGCTTGCCGACGTCCAGGACCTTGGCACCGGCGACGATGACCTTGGACTGGGCCGGGTCGCCCTCCTTCTCGCCCGCGAAGGTGGCGTAGATGTTGACGGTCGCGCCGGGGGTGATCTTTCCGGCCACGCCGGTCGCCGCGTCGATCATGATGGCCATTTCCTGCTCGCCCGCCTCCAGGGCGGGGCGGCGCACGATCATGTCGTTCTGGAGCAGCGAGCCCGCGCGGAGCTGGGTGACGGCGATCTTTCCGTCGACCTCGGAGATGTCGGTCACCGCATTGTCCGAGAGCCAGCGCTTCGGCATCGAGATCTCCTCGAACTGGCCGGAACTGAGCGGGGTGTACGGCGCGACATTCGACTTGATCCTGTACGCCGTCACCTCGGGGCCGACCTTGGAATTCACGTCGCTGATCACCGAGAGCACCCCGGCGAACGCGGCGAACGCGCAGAGGACCGACAAAAGGAGGAGTATCACGCCGCGGCGCTGGCGGGAGTTCATGGCCGTACAACCTCGATCGAGTACGTGGAGCGGAGGCGGACAGGAAGGGCGTCGGGGAGGCGGGAGGGCGGGGAGTCAGGAGCGCCCGGGGGCCCCGTGCGGGGCGCCCGACGCGTGGGTTCTGTTCTCGGGGACGTGCAGCGGCGACGTGCAGAAGCCGCAGCGGTCGCCGATGAGCTCCAGGCCGCACCAGTGGCACTTCTCGCGCCGTACGGAGGAGACGAGTTGGTAGAGGACCGAGATGTCGGGGAGGAAGGCCGCGAACTCCGTGAGCTTGCCCGTGCCCCACCAGCGGGCCGACTCGGCGGGCAGCGCGACCTCCTGCACCCCCTGGACCTTCCAGGCGGGCGCGAGCGTGCCGGTGACCCAGTCGCCGCCCAGCTGCCCCTTGGCGACCACGAGCCGGGTGCCGAACTCGGGCCCGGCGAGCGGCCGCGCCTCCTGGCCGACCTTGACCAGCTGCGGGTTCGGCCCGGCCAGCACCGCGAACTGGGAACCGGGCATCCAGCCCTTGAGGTGCGCCTTGAGGCTGACCGGGACGCGGTCGAGCTTGGCCACGGAGTTGAGCAGGGCGCCCGCGTAGACGTAGTGCGAGAGCAGGCGCGCGGCGGACGCGACGACGCCCGGGGAGAAGTCGCAGACGGACAGCTGTCTGAGCTGGCGCACGAGGACCGCGAGGCCCAGCGGCGGCAGGTCGGACTTCAGCAGGGCGATGCGGTCGCTCTCCAGGATCGCGCGGACCGCGTGCAGTCTGCGCTCCTGCGCGGCGGAGACCGTGGACGGGTAGAGCACCACGACGAAGCCGTGCTGCTCCAGCAGGACCTGGGTGTCGGCGAGCGCCGCCTCCAGCGGCTGGTCCTGCGGCGACTGGAAGACGGCGGCCGTCGGCGTCTGCTGGTCCACTGGCGGCAGCACCAGGTCAGCGCTGGTGACCGCGATCGCTGTCGACACTTATCTGATCCCCGTCCACTCGGTCCCCGGCTGTCCGGCGACCGCAGATCGTTTTACTGCGCAGCGCAACCGCATACGGCTGCCTCAGCACTTTATCCACGACTTACTGGCCGGAGAACACCCCAACTTTCCCGCACACGAAGCGAGTCACCCTGCCATTCATCACCAAAACCGGACAGAGCGGGCGCGGAGTTACGGCCACAGGACAGTCTCGTGACCAACCTGAAAGATGAACGGGAAACAACCTGAGAATGCGGATCGCCGAATGCCCGGTCCAACTGACCGCAGGGCACGGCGATTTACCGGGAGAGCATTCGGGACCCTGTGACGGCAGTGGCAATTGTGAAGAAGGTCACCGCGCGGGGGTACGCACGGCTGGACTACACCAATGGGAATTCGATTGCGACCCGTGCAATACGAGGCTGTACCCGTGCTGTGAAATTCAGGGCTGTCCCTTAGAAGTAATTCCCGACCGCACACGGACGACGCCGGTGCCGTCGTGGCGCGGCGCCCCGGCGAGCGCCGCGCCCGTACGGAACTAATCCCCGCGCAGCCGCCCGAGCGTCCAGCCCGCCGCACAGCCCGCGCTCAGCACCGCCACCGCGACCAGCAGTTCCTGGACGCTCTGGTCCTCCCAGCGGGTGGTCACCACCAGCAGTTGGACGGCGAGCGGCACGGCCAGCAGCGCGACGGCGTGCCGGCCGGCCGAATACCGGTGGGGCTCGGCGTGCACCAGCGAGGACGCGGCCACGGCGAGGGCCACGCAGATCAGGTTCGGCAGGTGGATCGCGAACAACTGGGACGGCACGGACTCCAGGGAGTCCGTGGAGTTCCCGACGATCAGGTCCACGAGGGTGATCTGGAGGTACTCCGTCACCGCGAGCGTCAGGATGCCCGCCGCCCAGGCCCTGGCCAGCGCCCAGCCCCAGGGGACCTCCTCGCCGCCCGCGGGCGCCTGGGCGCCCCAGCCGCCGTTGCCCTGCCAGCCGCCGCTCATCGCACGTCCACGCTTTCGACGACCTTGTCCACGTCCTGCTCGGAGAGCGCGCTGCCCGTCGTGTTGATCCTGACCAGCACCGGCTCGTCGTCGGCGTCCATCGTGACCACGTCGGCGCCGGTCACCAGCGTGCCGTCGGGGACCCCGCCGGGCTGCTCGTCGGGCCCGGCACCAGCGCTGTACGTGTAGTCGACGCGCTCGGCCTCCCGGTCGCCGCCGATCTTGAACTGCTCGTTGCCCTTGATCTTGCCGCCCGGCTGGAGCGAGGCCATGGCACCGGCCGCCGCGGTCCCCGCGTCGCCCGCCTTCATGAACTTCAGCTGCACGGCGATCTTCGCGACCTCGGTCCCGTTCTTGACCAGCACCGCCGCCGCGTCCGTACGGCCCCGGTCCTTCTGCTCCAGGACCTTCCAGCCCTCGGGGTACGAGACCCGCACGGATCCGGCCTCCAGCGTGCCCCAGCCCTTGGGGGCGGCCGGCTCGTCCGCCCCGCAGCCGCCGACGGCGACGGCCGCGGCGAGGGCGAAGGCGGCCGCGAGGGCCCCGCGCCTGGTGTTCTTGCTCATCACTGCTCTCCTCGGCCCTGTCAGCCGTACGCGATCACTTGGCACAGTACGAGTACGGCATGTACTCGCGCTTGCCGTCGGGCTTGGGCGCGCCCAGGAAGTCGGCCTGCTCCAACTTCATGTTGGTGTGCTCGAAGCTCACCTTGGCGCCCAGCGTGAGGCCCAGGTTGACCTCGAAGCCGTACTCCTCGGCCTCGGTGGTGCCGGAGAAGCGCTGGTAGCTGGAGACGCCCTCCTCGTACATCAGCTTCTCGAAGTCGCTCTGGGCGTCCGCCTTGTTCTTGGGGGCCTTGTCGCCGAAGAGGTAGACGAAGGGGGCGACGTTGTTGCCCGAGCCGTCCAGCCAGTTCTCCACCGTCTCGCGGTTGCGCTTCACCTTCTCGGCCTCGCCCGGGGCGTCCAGCTTCTTGTCGCCCGGCGGCGGGAAGGCGATCGTGTTGGTCGTGACGTGGGTCTCGCGGTCCTTGTCGGTGGTCTGCGCGCTGCCCTTGTTCTTCTTGGGCTTGCCGTCCTTGTCGACGTCGGTCTTCGAGTCCTTGTCGCCGGTGATCTTGCCGTTCTCGGTCTTGCGGGTCTCGATGGACTGCGTCATGTCGACGCGGGCCAGCGAGCCGTCGGGGTAGCGCATCACGGTCATGGTGCCGGTGCGGATCTGCCCCTTCTCGACCTTGTCGCTGAGCGGCCCGAGGGAGAGGTTCGCGGTGCCCGCGTACTCCAGCGTGAACTGGTACGTGTAGCCCTTGGTCGGCGGCTTCGTCGCGTTGTTGTTGGTCACGGTCGCCTCGGGGGCGAGCTTGAACTTCCCGCCGAGCTGGAGGCCCAGGCCCTTCTCGTCCTTCTGGGCCTTCTTCAGCGCCGCGTCGCCCGTGACCTCGGCGCCGATCTTGCCGAAGGTGATGTGGCCGCCGTCGAGCTTGGAGTTGATCTCCTTGGTGAGCCGGTCCATCTCGGCGTACGGGCCCTTGCCGAAGATCCCCATGAGGCCGTAGCCCATGTTGGCGTTGCCGCCGTGGGTGATCTGGGTCTCCAGGGCCTGCAGGCGCTCGACCTTCTCGCGCAGCTCCTTGGCCTCCTGCTTGTTGTTGAAGACCCAGGTGTCACCGTTGGTGACCTTGATGCCGCCGCCCAGCTCGACCTTGTCGCCGCCGAGCTTGCCGACCTTCACCCCGGCCTTGACGTCCTTCTTGGCCTTGACGGAGGCGGCGTCGGTGAAGGTCAGATAGACCTTGGTGTCGCCCTCGGGGGTCTTGAACTCCTGCTCCTGGAAGCCGTACTCGTTGCCGATGGAGAAGAAGCCGATGGTGGCCTCGGCGCCCGCGACGTCCTCGACGCTGGAGGTGTTGCAGACCTTGGGCTCGTACTTCTTGTTGTCCAGGGGCTTGTCGCCCGGGGCCGCGATCGACTTCACGTCGCAGTTGCCGCCGCCGGTCGCCCGGCAGATCGCCGCCTGGATCGCGTCGGCGACCTGGCCGCCGATGCCCGCGGCCGAGAGCCCGAGGACGATCGCCACGACGACCACGATGGAGCCCAGGTAGTCGACTCCGGAGGCGCCTCTGTCCAGGCCGCCCCCGCGTCGCATCCAGGCCAACGCCGCTGCCCCGCGTCTGCGCTCCACCGCTCTCCCTCCCCCGGCTCATGCGTGGTGCATGATGCATGTCTGCACTGGTGAGGCTAGGCGGACGCACGAGCCGGGGGATGGGTCCCGGGGCCCAAAGACGATCGGGCCCAGGCCCAATTCCGGACAGGGCGCCGAGTGAGGAGCGCGGTCGCATGAGCGATGCGGCGATCGGAGTCGTCGTGCTGGGCGGCATGGCGGTGCTGCTGACGAGCGTGTTCCTCACCTACGCGCAACGGCTGCGCCGGGTGGCGCGGGCGCTGCGGCGCGGCGAGCGGACGACCGGGCGGCTCGTGCGGACCGCGTACGAGAAGCGGGTGAGCGGCGAGGGACGCGAGGCGCGCCACTTCTTCGCCTTCGAGACCGCCGACGGGCGCGAGGTGGAGTTCGAGGACTACAGCATGGCCGTCGGGCTCGCCCCCGGCGACCCGGTCACCGTCAGCTACGACCCCGCGGACCCGGAGCGCAGCGCGACCATCGCGAACCCGGACGAGGGCCGGCTGTCGGCGATCGGGGTCCCGGTCTTCGCGGTGGTGGTGAGCGGGCTGCTGCTGCTGGGACTCGCGCTGATCGGAGCGGCCGCGCTGGGGCTGCTGGGCTGAAGGGGGTGCGGGGGGCGTGCTGCCCGGGTAGTGATCTTCAAGTGGGGCGGGGGCGCGGGGGTTTCGCGTACCGGTCGGTGCCAGAGGTCTTGACAACGTTAATGGTCTGGACCATTTTGTAGCCCCAGCGGTGGCCACCGTTCCCGTGCAACTCCCCCACCCCCCGACATTCCCCATCGGAGGCAGCAAGTGGACCGCACCAGCAGACACCGCAGAGGGCTGCGCCGCCCCGTGCTCGGCGGCGCCCTCGCCGTCGTCGCCGCAGGCACGCTGACCGTGACGGGCCTCGCGACCAACGCGCAGGCCGCGGACATCAACGTCGCCAAGAACTCCGGCTTCGAGAGCGGGCTCTCCAACTGGACCTGTACTGCGGGCAGTACGGTCTCCTCCCCGGTCCACACCGGCGCCTCCGCGCTCCAGGGCACGCCCGCCGGGCAGGACAACGCCAGGTGCTCGCAGACGGTGAAGGTCAAGCCCAACTCCACGTACGCGCTGAGCGCCTGGGTGCAGGGCAGTTACGTCTACCTCGGCGCCAGCGGCACCGGCACCACCGACGTCTCCACCTGGTCGCCCGGCGGCTCCGGCTGGAGCGAGCTGAAGACCAGCTTCAAGACGGGCGCGAACACCACGTCCGTGACGGTCTACACGCACGGCTGGTACGGCCAGAGCTCGTACTACGTCGACGACGTGAGCGTCTTCGGGCCCGACGGCGGCGGCGGTGGCGACCCGGACCCGGTCGTCCCCAACCCGCCCGCCGGTCTCGCGGCCTCCGGCGTGACCTCCTCGTCCGTGACGCTCAACTGGGGCGCCGCCGCCGGGGCCACCGGATACAACGTCTACCAGGGCGGCACCAAGGTGAAGTCCGTGACCGGCACGTCCACGACCGTGGACGGGCTCGCCGCGGAGACCGCGTACCAGTTCCAGGTGACCGCGACCAACTCCGCGGGCGAGTCCGCGAAGTCCGCGACGGTGACCGCGACCACCTCCAAGGACGGCGGCACCCCCAACCCCAACGTGCCCAAGCACGCGGTGACCGGCTACTGGCAGAACTTCAACAACGGCGCGACCGTGCAGAAGCTGCGGGACGTCCAGGCGCAGTACGACATCATCGCGGTGTCGTTCGCCGACTCGACGACGACGCCCGGCCAGATCGTCTTCAACCTCGACCCGGCCGTCGGCTACGCCAACGTCGCCGACTTCAAGGCCGACATCGCCGCGAAGAAGGCCGCGGGCAAGTCCGTGATCATCTCGGTGGGCGGCGAGAAGGGGAACGTCACCATCAACAGTGACGCCTCCGCCACCGCCTTCGCCAACAGCGCGTACGCCCTGATGCAGGAGTACGGGTTCAGCGGGGTCGACATCGACCTGGAGCACGGCATCAACTCCACGTACCTGACGAAGGCGCTGCGCCAGCTGTCCGCGAAGGCGGGCGCGAACATGGTCCTGACCATGGCGCCGCAGACGATCGACATGCAGTCGACGGGTACGGAGTACTTCAAGACCGCGCTCGCGGTGAAGGACATCCTGACCGTGGTCAACATGCAGTACTACAACAGCGGTTCGATGCTCGGCTGCGACGGCAAGGTGTACTCGCAGGGCTCCGTCGACTTCCTGACCGCGCTCGCCTGCATCCAGTTGGAGGGCGGCCTCGCGCCGAGCCAGGTCGGCCTCGGAGTGCCGGCGTCGCCGCGCGGCGCCGGCAGCGGTTACGTCGCCCCGACGATCGTGAACAACGCGCTGGACTGCCTGGCGCGGGGCACCGGGTGCGGTGCGTTCAAGCCCACGAAGACGTACCCGGGCATCCGGGGCGCGATGACGTGGTCGACGAACTGGGACGCCACGGCGGGCAACGCGTGGTCCAACGCGGTGGGCCCGCACGTCCACGCCCTGCCGTAGCCGGTACGCACGCGGCGGGGCGCGGATCGCCCCACCCCGCCGCGTGCGCCCCTCTCCTCCCCGACCGCAGCGCCGCCGCTCCCCCGGCGGCGCTGCCGCGTTCCGCCCGGGGCGGCCGGGTGGGGTTCTCGCGGCGGGCCCGCCCCTTGGCCGGAGTTCATCTTGACGGGGGCATGTCAGCGCAGCAGGCTTCCTGGGCACCCCCACAACCACAGGAGCCCTCATGCGACTACGCCTACGCGCGGGCTTACTCGCCCTCGCCGCCGTCCTCGCCGTCCCCATCGCCGCCACCGCGTCCCCCTCCCCCTCCCCCGGCCCGCAGAGCCGCGCCACCGCCGCCGACGAGGCGGTCAAGCAGTACCGGATCGACGGGCCCGCCACCCCCGCCGCCCGCACCGCGATCGCCGCCGCCTCCGGCGTCTCCATCGACGAGGTCGCCGACCACTCGATCGTCGTCACGGCCGACGCCGCCCAGGCGAAGAAGCTGCGCGGCCTCGGCCACGTGCTCAAGGAACTCCCGGGACCGCCCTCCGGGGGCGCCGGGACCGGCGCCGGGATCATGGACTTCCCGCCCGCCGACTCCCGGTACCACAATTACGCCGAGATGAACACGGAGATCAACCAGCGCCTCGCCGCGTACCCCGGCATCATGAGCAAGCGGGTGATCGGCAAGACGCACCAGGGCCGCGACATCATCGCCATCAAGATCAGCGACAACGTGGCCACGGACGAGAACGAGCCCGAGGTCCTCTTCACCCACCACCAGCACGCCCGCGAGCACCTCACCGTCGAGATGGCGCTCTACCTGATACGGGAGCTGGGGGCCGGATACGGCTCCGACTCCCGCGTCACCAACGCCGTCAACGGCCGCGAGATCTGGATCGTCCCGGACCTCAACCCGGACGGCGGCGAGTACGACATCGCGTCCGGCTCCTACCGCTCGTGGCGCAAGAACCGGCAGCCCAACTCCGGCTCCTCGTACGTCGGAACCGACATGAACCGCAACTGGAACTTCAAGTGGGGCTGCTGCGGCGGCTCTTCGGGCTCCACCTCGTCCGAGACCTACCGGGGCTCCGCCCCCGAGTCCGCGCCCGAGGTGAAGGTCGTGTCCGACTTCGTGCGCTCGCGCGTCGTCGGCGGCAAGCAGCAGATCAGGGCCGCCATCGACTTCCACACGTACAGCGAGCTGGTGCTCTGGCCGTTCGGCTACACCTACAACGACACCGCGCCCGGCCTCACCCAGGACGACCGCGACGCCTTCGCGACCGTCGGCCGCAAGATGGCCGCGAGCAACGGCTACACCCCCGAACAGTCCAGCGACCTCTACATCACCGACGGGTCGATCGACGACTACCTCTGGGGCGCGCACAAGATCTTCGGCTACACCTTCGAGATGTACCCGCGCTCGGGCGGCGGCGGCTTCTACCCGCCGGACGAGGTCATCGAGCGCGAGACCTCGCGCAACCGGGATGCCGTGCTCCAGCTCCTGGAGAACTCCGACTGCATGTACCGTTCCATCGGCAAGGAGCAACAGTACTGCACCAGTTGAAGATCTTCGCGTAGCTGAGCCACCCCTTGCCGTGGCACTGTGGACCCGCACTGTTGCGGCAGGGGGAGGTGCGGCATGACGAGGACGGGCGCACGCGTCCAGCCACTGGGCGGCGACGATCCACGTCAACTCGGGCGCTACCGGATGCTGGGCAGACTCGGCTCCGGCGGCATGGGACGGGTCTACCTCGCCCGCGCCGCCGACGGGAAGCTGCTCGCCGTCAAGACCCTCCTCGCCGACGGCGTCGCCAGCGACGTCGACCGCCGCCGCTTCGCCCGCGAAGTGGCGGTGGCCCGGCGCGTCGAGAGCGTCTTCACCGCGCGCGTGCGCGATGCCGACCCGGAGGCGGAGCGGCCGTGGATGGCCATCGACTACATACCCGCGCCCTCCCTCTCCGAACTCGTCCGCACCGCAGGGGTGTTGCCCGCGTCCGCCGTACGCTGGGTCGCCGCCGGGACCTCGGAGGCGCTGGTCACCCTGCACACCGCCGGGATCGTGCACCGCGACGTCAAACCGCAGAACATCCTGCTGCCGCTCGCCGGGCCCCGCCTCATCGACTTCGGCATCTCGCACGCCACGGACATCACGCGCACCAGCCTCACGCTCGGCACCATCGCCTTCACCTCCCCCGAGCAGGCCTGCGGCAACCCCTCGACCGCCGCGTCCGACGTCTACTCGCTGGGCGCCACGCTCTTCCACCTCGCGGTCGGCCGCCCGCCCTACCCGGAGGGCGAGACGACCCTGCAACTCCTCGGCCGGGTCCAGCGCGGTGAGCTGGACCTGACCGGACTGCCCAAGGAACTCGTCTCCGTCATCCGGCCCTGTCTCGCCGTCGACCCCGCGTCACGTCCCCAACCGGCCGACGTACTGGCCCAGTTCAGGGCCGGACTGGCCGGGCTGCCCGTCTCGCACAGCGGCACCCGCTGGCTGCCGCCCCGCTGGACGGAGCCCATCGAGGCGTACGCGAAGCAGGGCCGCGACCTCCTGCGCGGCGGCCAGCCGCCGACTAGCCCGGACGCGCTCACCGTCGACCAGCGCACGGACGCGGTGCCGCCGCCCCCGGCGACCAGGATGTACACCCGCTCGCCCGAGGACCGCGCCCGCGAGGAGCGGGAGCGGGCGGAACGGGAGCGGGCGGAACGGGAGCGCGAGGAGCGGGAGCGCGCGCTGCGGGAACGGGAGCGCGAACGGGCCGCCCGCGAGCACGAGCGCGCGGAGCGGGAGCGGGCGGAGAAGCGCGCGGAACGCGAGCGCGAGGCCCGGCTGCGCGCGGAGGAGGAGCTGCGCCGCCGCTCCCGCCCCGGCGGAGGCGCGAGCGGCGCGGCGGGGTCCGGTGCAGCGGGGTCCGGTGCGGGCGGTGCGGCGGGGTCGGGCGGTGCGGGGTCCGCGGGCTCGGGGGCTGCGGGCTCGGGCGCGTCCGGGGCCGGTGGTGGTGGCGCGGGCGGAGCCCGTACGGGAGTCGGGGTCGGGGTCGGGGCCGCCGAACGGTCCCGGGCCAGCCGGGAACAGGCCGAGCGCGACCGGGCCGCCCGCGCCGCCAGGGACCGCGCCGCCCGTGCGGAACGGGAACGGCAGGCGCGCGACGAGCTGGCAGCCCGGCTCCGCGCGGAGCGCGACGCGCGGGAGCGCGCGGGCGGCGGCGCGGGGGCCGGGGCCGAGCCAGGGGCGGGGCCCCGCGCGGGATCCGGTGCGGGATCCGGCGCGAAGGGCGGCGGCTCGGGCCCCAAGGCCGGGTCGGGGGCAGGGTCGGGGTCCGGGTCGAACGCCGGGGCGGGGTCCGGGGCGGCGGGTTCAGGGGCCGGTTCACGGCCGGGCTCACGGTCGGGTTCAGGGGCGGGCTCGGGGCCTGGGGCGGGGTCCCGTACGAAGGCCGGTGCGGGACCTCGTACCGGATCGGGCTCCGCGTCGGGACCCGAGGCCGCGTCCCCGTCCGGAGCGGGCGCCGGGCGCTCGGCACCGGGCGGCGGGTCCGGCGGGCTCGTCGGGCCCGGCAACGGCGGTACGGCGCCCGGGGGTTCGGCCGGGAAGACCGGAGCCGTCATCGCCGTCATCGTCCTCGTCGTGGTGGGCCTCTTCTACGCCCACAGCCAGGGCCTGCTCCCCTGGAACGACTCCTCGTCCGGCACGTCCAGCACGTCGGGCACCACGGGCTCGTCCGGCAGTACGGGCGGCACGAGCGGCCTGAGCGGCACGGGCGGCACGGGCGGCACGAGCGGCAGCGGCACCGCCGGGTACGGTTCCGTCTCCACGCCCGCCCCCGACCCGACGCCCTCCGCCTCCCGTACCGACCTCGCCTTCCGCGCGGTCTCGCCCGGCGACTGCCTCGACGTGTACGACGACGGGTACGACACCTGGAGCAAGTCCGCGCCGGAGGAGGTGCGTTGCGACTCGGCCGCCGCCTACGTCCGCGTCACCGACGCGGGCACCGGCAGCGCGCGCACCGTCGACTGCGGGAACGGGCCCGGCGAGGACGAGTGGTTCCACAGCGGCAGCGACGACGAGGACACCTCGCTGTGCCTGCGCCGCCAGTTCCGCGCGGGGCAGTGCTTCACGGCCAAGATAGACGGGAACAAGAAGGCCAGCGCCGACCTGATGGTGGTGTGGAGCTGCGGCTCGGACCGGGTGCCCAAGCGGTACACGCACGTCCTCCGGATCACCGGCTACTACACGATGCCGTCCGACCGCTCGCGGCTGCGCTGCGGTTACGACAACACGACCTACTGGACCTGGGACGTCGACGACGGAAAGTCCGTGATCTGCGCGAAGGTGGCCTGAGATGCCGGTCCTGCCGACCCTCCTCCTGCTGTACGCGGTGCCCGCCGCGAGCCTCGTCCTGCTGGTGTGGAAGCGGGCCGCCGCCCTGCGCCCCGACCCCGAGCGGCCCGCCGCGGCCGACGCCCCCGACGACCCGCTGGCGGTCGCCTTCCTCGCCGGCGGGTCGGGCCGCCTCGCGGACACCCTGCTGTACGGGATGCGGAACAGGGGGTACGTGCGGCTGGTGGCGAACCGGGCCCAGCCGGGACCGCTGGCGGCGGACGCGCTCCGCCCTCCGGTGCCGTACGTCCCCGGGTCCGGGCCCGCGAGCACCCTGCACCCCCTGGAGCGCTTCGTCCTGGGCCGCCTCCCGGCGACCGGCGACCTCCGCTTCGACCGGCTGCACCGGGCGATCAGGTCCTCCGCCGAGATCAGGCAGGTGGAGAAACGTCTCGTCGCCGACGGGCTGCTCAGGCCCGAGCGCAGCCTGTCGGCCTGGCGGCGCCAGCGGCGGCTGCACCTGTTCCTCTGCCTGCTGGCCATCGTGCTCTCCGTGCGGATCGGCGCCTACCACGACGACGGCGCCGTCTCCTGGCTGCCGCAGGCCGCGTGCCTCGTCTTCACGCCGTTCCAGGGGTTGCCGGTGAAGTACCGGCGGACCCCCGCCGGCCAGGCGGTGCTGGACCGGCTCCAGACCTCGAACCGCACCGCCCGTTCCGCCTGGGCCGCCCCGCCGTCCTCCGCGTGCGACTTCGCGCAGCTGGGCGTCGCGGGGATGGCGGTCGCCCTCTTCGGACTCTCGGTGTTCCCCGAACCGGGGCAGCTGAGCGTCGAGCACGTGGCCGAGAAGTCGGCCGCGTCGAGCACGTCGGGCGGCTGCGGGGGCGACGGCGGGGGTGGTGGTGACGGCGGCGGCTGCGGGGGCTGCGGCGGGTGCGGCTGCGGCTGACGCCGCCGCACGGGGAGCCCAGGACCACTGGGCACGGGAACGCGGGAAACGGGAGCACGGGAACGCGGGAGGGGCGCCGCCGGACGGATCCGGTGGCGCCCCTCCCGTACGTACCGCCCGCTACACCGCGAGGCTGACCAGTGCCGCGACCGCGAAGCCCGCGACCGACAGGACCGACTCCAGGACCGTCCACGACTTGAGCGTGTCGCGCTCGGAGATGCCGAAGTACTTCGCGACGATCCAGAAGCCGCCGTCGTTGACGTGCGAGGCGAAGATCGAGCCCGCCGAGATCGCCATGATGACCAGCGCCAGGAACGCCTGCGAGTGGTCGCCGCCCTCGACCAGCGGCAGCACGATGCCCGCCGTGGTGACGATCGCGACGGTCGCCGAGCCCTGCGCGACGCGCAGCACCAGCGAGATCAGATAGGCGAGCACGATGATCGGCAGGCCGACGTCGTTGAAGGTGTCGGAGAGCGCCTGGGCGACGCCGCTGGCCTTCAGCACGGCGCCGAAGACGCCGCCCGCGCCGACCACCAGCAGGATGTTGCCGACCGGCTTCAGCGACGAAGTGGACACCTGCTCAAGGGACTTGCGGGACCAGCCGCGCCGGATGCCCAGCAGGTAGTACGCCATGAGCAGCGCGATCGTCAGGGCGACGAACGGGTTGCCGAAGAACTCGATCACGCTGCGGAGAGTCGAAGGGTCGAGCGCGATGGAGGAGAACGTGGCGGCGAGGATCAGCACCAGCGGGGTGCCGATGATGAGCAGGACGGTGCCCAGCGGCACCGGGGACTCGTCGGAGCCCTTGCGCTCGGCGGCGACCGCCGCCTTCGCCTCGTCGGCGGCGTCCAGCATGTCCTGCGGGACCTCGACGAAGATCCGCTTGCCGATCCAGCCCGCGTAGGCCCAGGCGGCCAGCACGGCCGGGATGCCGACGACGACGCCCATCAGGATGACCCAGCCCAGGGAGACCTTGAAGAGTCCGGCGGCGGCGACGGGGCCCGGGTGCGGGGGCAGGAACGCGTGGGTCATCGACAGGCCCGCGAGCAGCGGCATCGCGTACAGCAGGATCGACTTGCCCGAGCGCTTGGCGGCCGCGTAGACGATCGGCGCGAGGACGAAGATGCCGACGTCGAAGAAGACCGGGATGCCGAAGATGAGGCCGGTGAGGCCCATCGCGAGCGGGGCGCGCTTCTCACCGAAGAGGGAGAGCAGCCGGGAGCTCAACACCTCGGCCCCGCCGGAGACTTCGAGGATCGCGCCGAGCATCGTGCCGAGGCCGATGATGATCGCGACGTGGCCGAGGATGCCACCCATGCCGGATTCGATGACCGAGACGGCCGCCGACTTCTGGACGGTGCCGAAGAGTTCGGTGACGGACAGGCCGGCGGCGAGGCCGACGGCTATGGAGACCGCGAGGAGCGCGACGAAGGGCTGGAGCCTGATCTTGATGATCAGGAAGAGCAGGAGGGCGATGCCGAGCGCGGCGACGGTCAGCAGCCCTGCGGTGCCGTCGATCAGGAGCAGCAGGCCGCCCGTGTGGGGCGGCGCCTCGACGGGTGGGGGCGCGGCGGCGGTGAGCATGGCGGAACCTCGTTGTTCGCGGGGGATTTCGGGTACGGCGGACCGCGGCAGGGCGCGTGCGCCGTGCCGGGGTGCGGATGGGTCGGAAAGCTCAGGGGATCAACCGTGGTCGGGGAGGGTGGCCCCGCACGGCCCTCGGGGGAGTGGAGCCGTGCGGGGCCGGTCTTCAGTACTGCCGGACGCTTCGAAGAGTCGGAAGGGTGCCGGTCAGCCGAGGACGGCGAGCGCGTCGATCTCGATGAGCAGCCCGGCGGGCAGGCCCACGTAGACCGTGGTGCGCGCGGACGCGGGGGCCTTCAGGCCCTGCTCCTCGAAGTACGCGTTGTAGATCTCGTTCATCTCGGCGAAGTGGTCCACGTCGGTCAGGTAGACGCGCATCATCATCACGTCGTCCCAGCTCGCGCCGCCCTCTTCGAGGATCGCCTTGACGTTGGCGAAGGTCTGGAGGGTCTGCTCGCGCAGGGTGGGGCCCGCCACGGTGGGGGCCTGGCCCTCGACGGCGGGCAGGAAGCCGACCTGGCCCGCGACCTGGAGGATGTTGCCCTTCTTCACGCCGTGCGAGAACTTCGCGGGCGGGGCGGTGTGCGTGGCGGGGGTGATCGCGGTCTTCTCGGTCATGAGCTGCGTTCCTTCGGTGGGGTGTTGCCGGAGTAGTCCCGGCTGATGGCTTCCGCCGTGCGGCGCACCAGCGGGAGGATCGTGAGGAGTTCTTCGGCCGTGACGACGACGTTCGGCGCGGAGACCGACATCGCGGCGACGACGCGCCCGTCGGCCCCCCGGACGGGCGCGCCGATGCAGTTGATCGACTCCTCGTGGCCGCCGAGGTCGGTGGCCCAGCCCTGTTCCCGCACGAGCGCCAGCTCCTTGAGGAAGGCGGCGGCGTTCGGCGTGGAGCGCGGGGTGTAGGCGGGGTAGTCGAGCGAGTGCGCGACGGTGTGCCGCTCGGCCTCCGGGAGGTCGCCGATGAGCAGCTTGGCGACGGCCGCGACGGTGATCGCGACGGGCTTCCCGATGCGGGAGTACATCCGTACGGGATAGCGGCTCTCGACCTTGTCGATGTAGAGGACCTCCTTCTCCTCGTACACCGCGAGGTGGACGGTGTGCCCGCACTCCTCGTTGAGGCGCACGAGGTGGGGGTGGGCGATCTCCCGGACGTCGAGGTTCTCGACGGCTTCCTGGGCGAGCGCGAAGAGCCGGGCGCCGAGGCGGTAGCGCTGGTCCTGCTGGCGGTAGACGAGGCCGTGCTCGTGCAGGGTGCGCAGCAGGCGCAGGGCCGTCGACTTGTGTACGCCGAGGCGCTCGGCGACCTGGCCGAGGTCGGCGGGGCCCTGGGCGAGCAGCGGCAGGATGCTCAGCGCGCGGTCGACAGTCTGGCTCATGGGTGAAGCACCTCCGTGGCGTCCCCGGCTTCCGTCCAGCCCGGTCCGAGTCGAAGTCTCCCCCAGGCGTCCGCGTCGAGTGCGGTCAGCCGGTCGGCGAGGTCGCCGGCGGGCGGCGCGGCGAGGTCGCCGGGGACGGTGAGGGCGGCGGCGGCCATGAGGTGTCCGTGGCGCACCCGGTCGGGCACGGGCAGGCCGCGCAGGGTCCCGGAGAGGTATCCGGCGGCGAAGGCGTCGCCCGCGCCGACGGGGGCGACGACGTCGACGGCCAGGCCGGGGACGTGGACGGGGTCGGCGCCCTTCTCGTACGCGGTGGCGCCGGCGGCGCCCTGCTTGACGATCACGGTCTCCGGCTCGGGGAGCGCCGCGCGGATCGCGTCCGCGCCGTGCACGTCCCAGGCCTCGGCGGCCTCGTCCTCGCCGACGAAGACGACGTCGGCGCCGCGCGCCAGCTCCAGGAGGACGGCGGGGCCCTCGGGGGCGCCGTGCCACAGGCCGGGGCGGTGGTTGACGTCGAAGGAGACGAGGGCGGGGCGGTCACGACGGGTGCCCGGGGTGCCGTACGCGGCTGTGGCGCCCGGCCCCGCGGAGCCGCGTCCCGGCTCCGCCGCGCCGTACCCCGGCTCCACCGCGCCGCGTCCGGTGAGCAGTGCGCGGCTCAGGGCCAGGCAGTCCGGGGAGAGCGCGGCGGTGATGCCGGTGAGGTGGAGCACCCTGGCGGGGCCCGGGTCCGTGTTCGCGGGGGACATCGCGGACGCGGCCGAGCCCGCGCGGTAGTAGACGACCTCGTGGGTGTCGGTGCCGCGCTCGTCGGCGGTGCGGAAGTACACGCCGGTGGGCCGGTGCGGGTCGCGGGCGACGCGCGAGGTGTCGACGCCGTGCGCGGCGATCGTCGTCAGGAGGTGGTCGCCGAAGCCGTCGGCGCCGACCCGGCTGACCCAGCGCACCCGGTGCCCGGCCCCGGCGAGGGCACACGCCACGTTGGACTCGGCGCCGCCGATGGAGCGGCCGAAGGAGGGCACGTCCGCCAGCGGCCCCGGGCGCGAGGGCAGGAACGTCACCATGGACTCGCCCAGGCAGACGACGTCGACGGGTTCGGTTCCTGGCACTGGTCGGCTCCCTGGTCTGGCGGGCGGTGGAGCGCCGGTTCGTACCGTTGACCCGGCGTTGGCTCGGATGTTAGACAGCGGTAAGCGATATACGCAATGGGTGTTGCACATGTTGCAACCTGAGGAGGTTTCGATGGCCGTCGAGCGACACGAGCGACTTGCCGGGCGACTGGCCGACGAGCGCGTGGACCACCGCTTCAAGGCGCTGCCCCCGGACGCGGCGGGCCGCACCGTGGGCGAGCTGGCCGCCGAGCGCAGGAACCTCTTCACGGGCGGCTTCACCACCCCCGTGCTCGCCCTGGACGCGGCCTCCCTGGAGCACAACCTCGCGCTCCTGGAGACGTACGCCGCCCGGCACGGCCTGACCTTCGCGCCGCACGGCAAGACCTCCATGGCCCCGGCCCTCTTCCGCCGCCAACTCGACCGGGGCGCCTGGGGAATCACCGTCGCCGTGCCCCACCAGGCCCGCGTGTGCCGGGAGTTCGGCGTCGACCGGATCTTCCTCGCCAACGAGCTGGTCGACGCGGCGGCCCTGCGGTGGCTCGCGGGCGAACTCGCCGCCGACCCCGCCTTCCGCTTCGTCTGCTACGTCGACTCGGTGCGCGGCGTGGAGCTGATGACCGAGGCGCTGGCCGGGGCGGCGCGCCCGGTGGACGTGGTGGTGGAGCTGGGCGCGGGCGAGGGCGCGCGCACCGGGGCCCGTACGGAGGAGGAGTGCGCGGCGGTCGCGGACGCGGTCGCGGCGAGCGGCGCGCTGCGGCTCGTCGGGGTCGCGGGGTACGAGGGCGAGGTGCCGGACGCCTCGCACGCGACGGTCACCGGCTGGCTGCGCCGGCTCACCGCGCTGGCCGTCGACTTCGACAAGGCGGGCCGCTTCGCCGGGCTCGACGAGGTCGTGGTGAGCGCGGGCGGCTCCGCGTGGTTCGACGCGGTGGCCGAGGTCTTCGCCGAGATCCCCGAACTCTCCGTGCCCGTACTGAAGTTGCTGCGCTCCGGCGCGTACGTCTCGCACGACGACGGCCACTACAAGCACCTCACGCCCTTCAACCGCGTCCCCGAAGAGGGCGCCCTGCACCCCGCCTTCCGGCTCTGGGCGCAGGTCGTCTCGCGCCCGGCCCCCGGGCAGGCGTTCGTCAACGCGGGCAAGCGGGACGCGGCGTACGACCTGGACCTGCCCGAGGCGCAGGTGGTCCGCTCGGCGCGGGACGGCGCGGTGCGCCCCGCGACCGGCATCACCGTCACGGGCCTCTCCGACCAGCACGGCTGGCTGGCCCTGGACGAGGGCGCCGAGCTGGAGGTGGGCGACTGGGTGGGCCTCGGGCTCTCGCACCCGTGCACGTCCTTCGACAAGTGGCAGCTGATTCCGCTGACGGAGGCGGACGGCACGGTCACGGAGTACGTCCGCACGTTCTTCTGACCCCGAGCACTCCCCCTCGCCCCTCCGGAAGGAACCGCCCCGCATGAGCAAGCACCCCGCCGTCGACCTCGTGATCCGTGACGCGACCGTCGTGGACGGCACGGGCACGGACTCGTACCGCGCCGACGTCCGCGTCAGCGGCGGCCGGATCACCGACATCGTCAGGGAAGCCGCGGACGCGGGCTGCCAACGCCCCACGGCGACCCGCGTGCTGGACGCCGAAGGCCTCGTCCTGTCCCCCGGCTTCATCGACATGCACGCCCACTCCGACCTCGCGCTGCTGCGCGACCCCGACCACAGCGCGAAGGCCGCGCAGGGCGTGACGCTCGAAGTCCTGGGCCAGGACGGCCTGTCGTACGCCCCGGTCGACGACCGCACCCTCGCGGAGGTCCGCCGGCAGATCACCGGCTGGAACGGCGACGGCTCCGACATCGACTTCGACTGGCGCACGGTCGGCGAGTACCTGGACCGCCTCGACCGCTCGCACGGCGGAGAGGGCATCGCGGTCAACGCCGCCTACCTCGTGCCGCAGGGCACGGTGCGGATGCACGCGGTCGGCTGGGAGGACCGCCCGGCGAGCGCCGCCGAGCTGGAACACATGAAGCGGCTCGTCGCCGAGGGCCTGGAACAAGGCGCGGTCGGCATGTCGTCCGGGCTCACCTACACCCCCGGGATGTACGCCGACGACGCGGAGCTCGCGGAGCTGTGCCGGGTGGTCGCGGCGTACGACGGCTACTACTGCCCGCACCACAGGTCGTACGGGGCCGGGGCCCTCGAAGCGTACGAGGAGATGGTCGACCTCACCCGGCGCGCGGGCTGCGCGCTGCACCTCGCGCACGCCACGATGAACTTCGGCGTGAACAAGGGGCGGGCGCCCGAGCTGCTGGCGCTGCTCGACTCGGCGCTCGCGTCCGGCTCGGACATCACCCTGGACACGTACCCCTACACCCCCGGCTGCACGACGCTGGTCGCGGTCCTGCCGAGCTGGGCGAGCGAGGGCGGGCCCGACGCGGTGCTCGCGCGGCTCGCGGACGAGGAGACGGCGGAGCGGATCCGCCACGACCTGGAGGTGACCGGCTCCGACGGGTGCCACGGGGTGCCCGTCGAGTGGGACACCATCGAGATCTCCGGCGTCTCGGACCCCGGCCTCGCGTCCTGCGTGGGCAAGACGATCGCGCAGTCGGCGCGGATGCGGGGGGAGGAGCCGTGGGTGACGGCGCGGCGGCTGCTCGTCGCGGACCGGCTCGGCTCCACGATCCTCCAGCACGTGGGGCACGAGGAGAACGTCCGGGCGATCATGAAGCACCCCGTGCACACGGGGGGCAGCGACGGGATCCTCCAGGGGTACAAGCCGCATCCGCGCGCGTACGGCACGTTCCCCCAGTACCTGGGGCGGTACGCCCGTGACCTCGGCGTCCTGTCCCTGGAGGAGACGGTCGCCCACCTCACGTCCCGCCCCGCGGCCCGGCTGCGGCTCCCCGACCGGGGGCTGGTCCGCGAGGGCTACCGGGCGGACCTGGTCCTGTTCGACCCCGGGACGGTCGCGGCGGGCTCGACGTTCGAGGCGCCCCGGACACTGCCGGTGGGGATCCCCCACGTCCTGATCGACGGCCACTTCGTGATGGAGGAGGGCCGGAGGACGGGGACGCTGGCGGGGAGGGCGGTGCGGCGGGGGCGGTAGGGGGTTACCCGGGGGCGCCAGGTCCTCTTGGGGTCCCGTTGCCCGGGGGCGCCGTCTTTTGCGCCCACGCGGCGGAGCCGCACATCGATACAGCCCCGCGCCCCTGGGTGGATGGGGTGACCCGGTCAAGGGTTGGTTGCCCGGGGGGCCGGGGGCGCTCCAGGGTGCACTCCTCGGATCACGAGCCGTGGCCGTCTTCAGTCCTGGATAGCCCGGGTCTTGGCTCGTGCTCCTGCGGGGAGCACCCCTCCGACCCCCACCCCGGGGAGCCGAGGCGGTCCCGGAGGACACGGCCCTCGCGAGGAGCAACGTCCCGCACAGGTGCGCCCCTTTAGGGGCGCGGGGAACTGCGCGAGCAATCGGGCACACGCGGAACGTACCCGCGAACCCCGGGCGGTGGTCGTCCACGCTCCTGAGGGCTCATCGTCGCACGGTGCCCGCCGTGTCCTCCGCCGACTCCTGCGCGGCCACCACCTCGTCGCCGTGCTCGAAGGCCCACGCGCCGATCGCGTCGATGGGGCCCAGCAACGTGCGGCCCAGCGCGGTGAGTTCGTAGGAGACCCCGGGGCGCGCGTCGTGCCGGGCGACCAGGCCGTTGAACTGGAGCCGCCGCAGCGTCTCGGTGAGGACCTTGGAGCTGATGCCCCCGATCTGTTCGCGCAGTTCGACCGGGCGCCTGGGGCCCTCGCGCAGCGCCCAGAGCACCACGGCGTTCCAGGTGTTGGAGAGCAGGTCGAAGGCGAGGCGGGCGCGGCAGTCGGCGAGGAACACATCGGTGGGCACGTACCAAATGGTGCCCGAACGTCTCTCTAGCGTCAGTACGGAAAGTTGAAGGGTTGCGGCAGGGAGACAAGGGGACACTCATGCGGATCGGCGTACTGGGTACGGGCAACATGGCCGACGCGCTCGCCACGCACTGGGCGCGGGCCGGGCACGAGGTGACCGTCGGAGGGCGCGACCCGCACAGGGCCGAGCGGCTCGCGGCGCGCGTCGGGGGCGGTGCGCGGGCCGCCGGGCTGCGCGAGGCGGCCGGGTCCGGCGAGGTGGTGCTGGCCGCGCTGCCCTTCGGCGCGGGCGCGGGCGTCGTACGGGAGCTGCGCACGGCCCTGGAGGGCAAGGCGCTGGTCGACTGCTCCAATCCGGTCGGTCCTGGCTTCCGCCTGCTGACGGACGGCGGCCCGTCGGCCGCGCGGCTGCTGGCGGACGCGGCGCCGGGGGCCCACGTGGTGAAGGCGTTCAACCTCTGCCACGAGGACGTGTGGCGCATGGCTCCCCCCGTCTTCGACGGGCGCCCGCTGGCCGTGCCGGTGTGCGGGGACGACGCGGCGGCCGTGGGGCTCGTGCACGCGTTGGTACGGGACGCGGGCTGCACGCCCGTGTCCGGCGGCGGCCTGGACCGGGCGGGGCTCCTGGAGGCGACGGCCGCGCTGTTCATCGGGCTGTGGGTCGGCGAGGGGGCGGATGCCCAGGCGATCGCGCCTCCGCTGGCGTACTCGACCGGGCCGGGGCAGTAGGGCGGGGCGGGGGCTTTCCCGGACCGGATTTCCGTGCCGTCCCGCGATGAGTTTCCGCGTCCGCGCCCGTCCTATCTCGTACGGACCGGGAAACGAACAGGTGGTGCATGTGATGAGCGACGCGACGAACGAGTTGGACGAGCAGTTCACCGCGACCCTGCGGAAGAGTCCGGACAAGGGCGGCTGGACCTATGTCGTATGGCCGGGTTCCGCCGAATTCTTCGGCACACGCGGCCTGGTGAAGGTTCGGGGCACGATCGACGGACATCCGTTCCGGAGTTCGTTCATGGCCCTGGGGGACGGCACGCACAAGCTGCCGGTGAAGGCGGAGGTGCGCAAAGCGATCGGCAAGGGGGAAGGGGACTCCGTGACCGTCCGGCTGGAGGAGCGGCTGCGCTCCTGACCTGGGTGCCAGGCGCCCCCACTACCGCCGGAACTCTTCGGCCGGTGCCGAAGAGTTCCGGCGGTAGCGTCCGGGTTCCGTGCGGGAGACGCCCGCGCCGACGGAACCGGAGGGCCGACCCGTGTCGGATACCGATCTGAAGCAGCGCATCGCCGAGCGGTACCGCGAGGTCAACGGCGACCATCCGATGACCGCAGCCGACGATACGTACGTCAGTGCGCAGTTCGTCGCCCTGGAGGAGCTGTGCGCGGCCCACGGGCGCGAGAGCGACGAGGTCCGCCGGCTGATGCTGGGGCGGCGGCTGCCGCTTCCCGGGTACCTGCGCTCCGACGGCGCCGAGATGGTGCCGGCCGATCTGTTCGCGCTCGCGGACGGGGCGGGCGGCACGGACCGGCTCGAAGCGTGGTTCGTCGCCCACTGGGACGATCCGGCCACCGGGAGGGCGGAGTGGGACGCGTACCTCAGCGGGCAGTACGTGTGCCTGCGCTCGGTGACGCCCGCCGCCATCCGGCGCAAGGAGCACCTGACGGCGGAGATCGGCGGCGCGGAGGCCGAGCCGGACGCCGGTTCGGCGCGGTGGGCGGCGCGGCTGCACGCGCGGATCGACGAACTCGACCTGCTGATGCCGGAGTTCACCGCGTACGACCGGCTGCGGTTCGGCGGGCCCACCTCGCGCGACACCTGTGTCACCGCGATGCGGGCCCGCTTCCCCCGCCCGTAGGCCGGGCCCGCCTCACTCCGCCAGGTACGACGCCGCCATGTCCTTGCCGCCGTGGCCCCGCTCCCCCGCCCGCTCGAAGCGGCGCAGGCCCGCCTCCGCGAGGTCCGCGTGCACGCCCGCAGCCCGCGCCGCCTCCACCACGAGCCGGGCGTCCTTCGCCGCGTTGTCCACCGTGAAGCTGGGCTCGTACTCCCCGGCGAGCACCGCCGCCGACTTGCCCTGGAAGTAGCCGCTGTCCAGCGGGCCGCCGGTGATCGCGTCCACCACCAGCGCGGGGTCCACGCCCAGCGCGCGGGCCAGGGAGAGGGCCTCGGCCGTGCCGTGCGTGAGCGCGAAGACGTAGCTGTTCAGGGCGAGTTTGAGGCGGCTCGCCGCGCCCGGGGTCTCGGCGACCCACACCGTACGGGCCCCGATCGCGTCGAACACCGCGTCCGCCGCGCCCCGGGCCCCGCCGTCGGGCCCCGCCGCCAGCACCGTCAACAGCCCCTTCTCTGCGGGCTGCTTCGTACCGAGCACCGGCGCGTCGTAGAAGACCAGGCCGTGCCGGTCGGCGAACTCGGCCAGGCCCTCGACCGCCTCCGCGCCCACGGTGCTGATCTGCACCCACACCGCGCCGTCGGCCAGGCCAGGCGCCGCCGCCTCCATCGCCTCGCGCACGGCCGCGCCGTCCTTGAGGACCGTGACGACCACGTCCGCGCCGCCGACCGCCGCGGCCGGGTCGTCGAACACCTCGACGCCGTCCGCCGCCAGGGCAAGGGCCCTCGAAGGCGTCCTGTTCCAGGCGTTCACCGCGAAGCGCCCCCGGAGGTTGCGGGCGACGGGCGCCCCGATGGTCCCGGTCCCCAGTACGGCCACCTTGCGCACCTGCTCCACCATGACTCTTCCCCGTCCCTTCCCTCAATGAATTCGACCGAGCGTTTCAGTATGTGGAAGGAAGAGTTGGAAAGCCTCAGCTCCTCCAGCCTGTTGATCACTTCAGACCGTAGCCACGATGAGAACGATCGGTCAAGAATTTGAGGTGCGGGACCGGGGGCCGAACGGCCCCGGGCATGTTCACGGGGCATGTTCTATGGTGCGGTCCATGACAGACACCGCCGTGACCACGTCCCTCTTCGACGAGCTGCGCACCGACGCGATACGCGACACCGGCCGCCTGCGCGCGCTCTACCCCGACCCCGGCGCCGCCGCCCGGCGCAAGGAGATGGACCGCCTCACCGAGCAGACCCGCAGCCTGGTCGGGCTCTCCTCGCTCGTCTTCGTCGCGTCGGCCGACACCGGGGGCAACTGCGACGCGACGCCGCGCGGCGGACCGGCGGGCTTCGTGGCCGTCCTCGACGACCGCACCCTCGCCATCCCGGACGCCACGGGCAACAAGCGCCTCGACACGCTCCAGAACGTCCTGGAGACCGGCCGCGTCGGGCTGCTCTTCGTCATACCCGGTCGCACCACCACCCTGCGGGTCAACGGCCGCGCCTGCGTCTCGGCCCGCCCCGAACTCCTCGACCGGCTCACGCCCGTGGGCAAGCGCCCGGTCAGCGCGCTCGTCGTGGAGATCGAGTCCGTGTACCCGCACTGCCCGAAGGCGCTGCTGCGCTCCTCGGCCTGGAAGCCCGAGGAGTGGCTCACCGCCGACGCCCAGCCCACCTCGGCCGAGGTCACCCTGGCCCAGCTGCGCGACCCGTCCCTGACGATCGCGGACATCGAGCAGCGCGAGGCGGACTCCATCAAGTACCGCTACGAGTAGCCGAGCACCGCCCCGGGCCCTACGGCCCTACGGCCCCACGGCCACCAGGCCCGCCTCGTACGCGATGATCACCAGCTGCACCCGGTCCCGCGCGCCCAGCTTCGCGAGCAGCCGCGTCACGTAGGTCTTGGCCGTGGCGACGCTGATGGTCAGCTCGACGGCGATCTCGGTGTTGGTGAGGCCCCGGCCCACCAGCGTCAGCACCTCGCGCTCGCGCCCGGTGATCCCGGTCGGCCCGTCCCGGTCCGCCCTGCCCGCACGGCCGTTGGCGAAGTCCTTGATCAGGCGGCCCGTGACGCTCGGCGCGAGCAGCCCGTCGCCCGCCGCGACCGTGCGGACCGCGTGCAGGATGTCGTCGAGCGCCATGTCCTTGACGAGGAAGCCGGAGGCGCCCGCGCGCAGCGCGCCGTACACGTGGTCGTCGTCGTCGAAGGTGGTGAGGACGACGACGCGGACCTCGGGGTGGGCCCCGGTGATCCGCCGGGTGGCCTCGATGCCGTCCGTGCCCGGCATGCGGATGTCCATCACGACCACGTCCGGCGCGAGTTCGGCGGCGAGCAGCACCGCCTCGTCCCCGCTGCCGGCCTCGCCGACCACCTCGACGTCGGCCGTGTCGGTGATGACCATCTGGAGGGCGGCTCGGACCAGGGGCTGGTCGTCGACCAGCAGGACGCGTGTCGGGGATGTCATGGCAGCACCCTAAGGACGAGGTCGGACAGCTTCGGACAGCGGCCTGACCCGCACGGACAGAGGACGGCTGTCCGGGACGCCGCGTCTTCGTTGTACCGGGCCCCGCGTCCTGCCGAGGATGGGCGCCGACCGCTCCGGCACCCCACGATTCCCGGGAGGATCCATGCGTACCCGAACGTCCCTCGTCGGCACCGCACTTGCCGCGGCCCTGCTCACGGGCGGCTTCGCCGCGACGGCACAGGCCGCGCCCGCCGCCCCGTCCGCGTCCGCCCCATCGGCCGCCTCCGCCTCGGCCGCCTCCGTCGGCAGCGGCGTCGACGCGACGGTCCAGAGCATGGTCAA
Source organism: Streptomyces sp. NPDC050504 (assembly GCF_044458065.1). Classification (NCBI taxonomy): domain Bacteria; kingdom Bacillati; phylum Actinomycetota; class Actinomycetes; order Kitasatosporales; family Streptomycetaceae; genus Streptomyces; species Streptomyces sp. NPDC050504. The sequence goes on from NZ_JBITHO010000005.1 coordinate 424,453, forward strand.
GGTGGGCACCTACCGGAGCAGGGCCGCCTGTGAGAGCGACGCCGTGAACGGCGTCTACAGCTACTGGGAGTGCCGGAAGATCACCAGCACCAAGTGGGAGCTGTGGATCGACGACGAGTCGTGACCCGCTGAGGCACGGACCTCGACCTCTCACTCCTCGTTCGCGGCGCGCGCCACCACCTCTCCGGGGCGCGCGCCGTCCACACCTGCCGCCGACGGGGACGGCGGCAGCGGAAAGCTCGCCCGCACCGCGAAGCCCCCGTCCGGTTCCGGGCCCGCCGCGAACCGCCCGTGCAGCAGCGTGACGCGCTCCCGCATCCCGGCCAGGCCGTAGCCGTAGCCGCTCCCGGTCGCGGTCACACGGGCGCCGTCCCGGCCTCCGCTCCCCGTACCCCCGTTGACCACCGCCACCTCCAGTGACTCCGCCCCGTACCCGATCGTCACCCGGCACTCCCCCACCGCCGCGTGCCGCACCACGTTGGTGACCGACTCCTGGACCACGCGGAACACCGCCAGCTCCGTCTCCGGCGGCACCGGGCGGCGCGCGCCCGTCCACTCCACCGCCACCCGCACCCCCGCCGCCGTCGTCGCGGCGGCCAGCGGCTCGATGTCCGCGACGCCCTGCGCCGCCGCGTCGCCGTCCGCCTCGCGCAGCGCGCCCAGCATGCGGCGCAGGCCGGAGAGGGTCTCCCGGCCCGCGTTCTCGACCTCGGCGAGCGCCTCGCGGGCGCGCTCCGGCTGGGTGTCGATCACCCGCCGCGCGGCGCCGGCCTGGAGCGCGATGATGCCGATGCTGTGGGCGACCATGTCGTGCAACTCCCGCGCGATGCGCAGGCGTTCGGCGGTGACGGCCTGTTCCGCGTGGTGCGCGCGGGTCTGCTCGGCGGACACGCGCGACTGCTGGGCCGTACGGCCCAGCGCCCACGCCACGACCGCCGACAGCGCGAGCGGCAGGGCGAGCGTCGTGCCCGCCTCCCACCCCACGAGCACCCGTACCGCCAGGTGTCCGAAGAGCACGCCGAGCGCCAGGGCCAGCGCGGCGAGGCCGGTCCGGTAGGGGCCCGCCGCCGCGACGAAGTACACCGCGACGATCGCCGCGAGGAACTGCGCCATCGGGATGTGGGCCACCGCGAGGGGCAACGTGCCCAGGACCGCGGCCGCCAGCAGCAGGCCGAGGCCGTGCAGGGGCCGCGCGTCCATGCGGCGGGCGCCGCGCAGGGTCAGTGCCGTGGCGAGCGCCAGCGTGAGGAGGCCGTCCCAGCGGTAGAACTGGACCGGGGTGAACGTGGAGGGCTGGTTCTCGCCGGGCAGCCGCATCCGCAGCAGGAAGGTGAACAGCAGCCCGACGTACCAGGCGAGCACCACCCAGCCGTCCGGCCGCAGGCGCCCGAGCCGCGGCCCGCCGGACGGCTCCCGGCCCCCTCCCGGACGGGCCGCCCCGGCGGGCCGCGGCTCCTGGTCTGAGGTGGACATGGTCGCGATCGTATTCCGGCGGCCCCCGGCGGTCGTCGGACCGGGGGTGTACACCCCCGGTCGACACCGGGCGCCCCGCACTGTCGGCGCTGGTGCGATGACGCGGGGCGGGCGCGGGCGGCAGCGTGGGACGCGTGATCGAAGCCAATGAACTCACCAAGCGGTACGGCGCCACGACGGCCGTCAAGGACCTGAGCTTCACCGTGCGGCCTGGGCGCGTCACGGGGTTCCTGGGTCCCAACGGCGCGGGCAAGAGCACCACGCTGCGCATGGTCCTGGGGCTGCACGCGCCGAGCGGCGGCAGCGTGACCGTCGGCGGGCGCCCCTTCCGGGACCGGCCGCGCGGACTGCGGCACGTGGGCGCGCTGCTGGACGCGGGCGAGGTGCACGGCGGGCGCGGCGGGCGGGCCCACCTGGCGGCGCTGGCCCGCTCCAACCGCATCCCGCGCGCCCGGGTCGACGAGGTGCTGGAGGAGGTCGGCCTGGCCGGGGCCGCGCGGCGCAGGATCGGCGGCTACTCGCTGGGCATGCGGCAGCGGCTCGGCATCGCGGCCACGCTGCTGGGCGATCCGCCGGTGCTGCTCTACGACGAGCCGCTGAACGGCCTCGACCCGGAGGGCGTGCAGTGGGTGCGCGGGCTGTTCCGGCGGCTCGCGGCGGAGGGCCGCACGGTCTTCGTCTCCAGCCACCTGATGAGCGAGATGGAGCACACGGCCGACGACCTGGTCGTCATCGGGCGCGGCGAGCTGATCGCCGCCGAGCCGCTGGCCGACTTCGCGGCGCGCGGCACGGCGGTGACGGTCGCGGTGCGCACGCCGGGGGCCGACGCGCTGGCCGCGCTGCTGACGGCCGAGGGCGCGGCGGTGGAGCGGACCGGCGCCGAGCTGCTGTCGGTGACCGGGCTCGCCGCGCCGCGCATCGGCGAGATCGCGCACGGCGCTGCCGTCCCGGTGCACGAACTGACCACCCGTAACGCCTCGTTGGAGGACGCCTTCATGGAACTGACCGCCGCGCGCACGGAGTACCCGGCGGGCGGGGCCCGATGAGCGCCGCCGCCCCCACCGTCCCCGCCGCCCCCGCCGCCCTCACGGACGAGCCGCGCCCGCGCCCGGTCGACCTGGTCGCGTCCGAGTGGCTCAAGCTGTGGTCGCTGCGCTCCACGACCTGGGCGTACCTGCTCACCGGTCTCGCCGTGGTCGCCTTCAACGTGGGCACGGCCTGGGACGTGGTCCGCTACTGGCCGAAGGACGACCCGCACCACGCGGACCGGTTCATCGCGGACGGGCTGCCGCTGCACCTGTCGTTCACCGGCAACGGCACGTTCGTGATGCTGCTCTGCCTGGGTGCGATCGGCGCGCTGCCGATCGTCGGGGAGTACGGCTCCGGGCTGGTCCGCACCACGTTCGCGGCCGTCCCCGCGCGCGGCTCGGTCATGGCGGCGAAGGCCGTCGTGGTCGCGGCGGTCTCCACCGGGTTCGGCGCGGTCGTCGCCCTGGCCTCGTTCTCCGGCAGCCAGGCCGTGCTCGGCACGCGGGACGCGAACATCGCCTTCGGGGATCCCGGGACGCTGCGCGTGGTCGTGGCGTCGGCGCTGCTCGCGCCGCTGTGCGCGCTGACGGGCCTCGCGCTGGGGGCGCTGCTGCGGCACGCGGCGACCTCGATGGTGCTGGCGACGCTGGTGCTCCTGCTGCTGCCCGCGATGCTCGGCGAGCGGCGGTACTGGACGGCGGTGGCCGCGCACGCGATGCCGTACAACGCCTGGCTGCGCCTGACGGAGACCGGCGGCGCCCCGGTGCCGTACCCCTGGACGGAGGCCGGGGCGTGGACGGTGTACGGGGTGTGGGGCGCGCTCGCGGCGGCGGTCGCGGTGCTGGCGGTGCGGGGCAGGGACCAGTAGCAGGGACCGGTAGGGGCGCGGCCCGGGACCGGTAGGGGTGCGGCCCGTGGCAGCAGGGGTACGGCCCTGGGCCGGTCGGTCAGGGCTTGTTGCCGTTGCCCGCGAGCAGCTTCTCCGTCTCCTCGTGTGCGCGGGCGCTCTGGGTGTTGCTCTCGTCGTGGAACTTCCTGAGGTACTCGATGAGCACGGTCACGCACTTGTCCCGGCCGTCGTACTCGGCGTTGTCGGTGAGCGTGAAGTCGGGCGCGATCTCCCGCAGCTTCCCGTCGGGGTCGGTGTACACCGGGTGCCAGCGGAGCCGCACCTGGGGGTTCAGCTCCTTGACGACGTGCAGCTGCGGGACCTCCTGCGAGATGAGGACGCTCTCGGGGTTGAACGCCCGCATGAAGATGTGCACGGGGCCGTTCGCGCGGGACACGAACTCCTTGGACAGGATGTTCCACATCGGCGTCGTCAGGGCCCAGTTCCGGTTCAGCCTGATCACGTTGAGCACGCCGCCGATGCGGGTCCGCTCCAGCGGCATGTGGCCCTTGGCGTAGGCGTAGTCGCTGAGGTCGAGGCCGCCCGACCACAGGGCCATGGTGGGCCGGTCGATCTCCAGGTACTTGCCCATGAGCGCGGTGAAGGTCCGGTACCAGGTGTTCGTGGCGCGCAGTTCCCGCTGTTCCTGGCGCACGGACGTCTTCGCCATGGCCTCGGCGTTCAGCGGACCCTGCTCGGCGACCCCGCCGAGCAGCAGCTGCCAGGCGTCGTCGGCCTCCTGCTGCGGGATTCCGGCGGCCCGCACCAGCTCCTGGTACGGGCCCCACTCGGGGTGTTCGGTCGGCCGGTCCGCGTACTGCTCCTGCGGGGTGGCCGTCCGCTGCACCCACTGGGCCACGGCCGCGTTCCCCGCGGTGCGCTGGAGCGCGGGGATCCCGGCCGCCCGCCGCGGTGCCCGCGCGGTCGCCCGGGGCTGCGTCACGGGCCCCGGTGGGTTCGCCTTCTCGTACACGGTCCGCCCCGTCCTCCCGGTCGTCCCCGCCGACCCTAGGCGCGGCGGGGACGACCGTACGAGGTACGAAAGGGCAGGCCCGGGGGCACGCGGCAGGGCCAGGGCCCGCGCGCGCCCCCCCCTGCCGGGCGCCCTAGCCCTTCGCGGGCTTCGGCAGCCTGCAGTCCTTGCGCGACAGGTCGACCTTGCTGGCCAGGCCCACGCAGCGCGTGATCAGCGCGGTCTGCTGCGCGTAGTTGATGCCCTTGCGCACGGTCACCCGCCCCTTGCGGTCGACCTCGCAGGGGTTGTTGAGCGTGCACCGCTCGCCGTCCTCGTTGCCCGTGTTGTTCACGGCGACGACCTTGCCGGTCTTGACGTCGATGACGGGCGAGCCCGACGTGCCGCCGATGGTCTGGCAGTCGGGGGTGTAGCGGACGGAGTTCTTCCAGGTCCAGTCGTACTCCTTCAGGCGGTGGACGAAGCCGTCGACGTTGCAGTTGTAGGTCTTCTTCCAGTAGCCGGAGACGACCGCGATGGCCCGCCCCTTGACCGGCTGCCGCGTGTCGAGCTCCAGCGGCTCGATGCCGTACTGGGCGCTCAGCCGCGCGTAGGTGGCGTTGAGCTGGTACAGCGCGACGTCCGTGTCGGTCATCGTCGCGTACGCGACCTTGCTCGATATGAGCGACGCGACCCGCTGCCCGTCGGGGCCGAGCAGGCTGACGTCGCGGTACGACGGCCGGTCCACGACGACCTCGCCCGCCTTGAGCAGACCGGACTCCAGACAGTGCCCGTTCGTGAGCATGAGCACCGGGTCGAGGGGCTTGGTGTGCGGCAGTCGGACGATCGAGCCGGAACAGTTGCTGAGCGCGACCGTGCCGGCGAAGTCGACCTGGTGCGCCGCGCGTTCCGCAGACGGTTTCACCGGGGCGTCCTGCGGCACCGCGGCCACGACGGGCGCGGCGCCCGCCCCCACGAGCGTGAGCGCGAGCAGGGCACCGAATACGGGCTTCTTCATGCGTGCGTCCCCCTCCAATGAGCGTTCTGGCACGCGCATTCTTGGGGGACGCACCCGTCCCGGACAAGGGGTGTGGGCTCAACTGCCCCTGTCCACAAGTGATTACGGCTTCGGGAGCCCGCAGCCGGGACGGTTGAGGTCGAGCTGGCTGCCGGGGCCTATGCAGGGCACCATCTGGTACGTCTGCTGGCCGTAGTTGATGCCCTGGCGGACGGTGACGTTGCCGCTCTGGTCCACCTCGCAGGGGTTGTTGTCGGTGCAGCGCCCGCCGTCCTCGTTGCCGGTGTTGTTGACGGCGACGACCTTGCCGGTGTTCGCGTCGACGACCGGCGAGCCCGACGTGCCGCCGATGGTCTGGCAGGCGGAGGTGTAGCGGACCGAGTCCTTCCAGGTCCACTGGCCTTCCTTGAGGCGGTACGCGAAGCCGTCCACGTTGCAGCTGTAGATCCGCTTCCAGTAGCCGGAGACCACCTTGATGGCGGTGCCCTGCGCCGGGCGGGCCGACTGGAGTTCGAGTGCCTTGATGCCGTACTGGCTCTCGATCTGCGCGTACGACGTGGTGAGCTGGTACAGCGAGACGTCCGTGTCGGTCATCGTGCCGTACGCGATCTTGCTGGCGCGCAGCGTGGCGACCTTGCTGCCCGCGGAGTTGAGCAGGCTGAACGTGCGGGACGAGGCGCGGTTGACGACGACCGTGCCCATGGGCGGGAAGCCGGTCTCCAGGCAGTGCCCGTTGGACATCACCAGCGCGGGGTCGCCGGGCTGGGAGGAGGCGGTGCGGACGACGGAGCCCGAGCAGTTGCTGAGCGCGACCGTACCGGCGAAGTTGACGGCCTTGACCTGCGCCTTGGGCTGGACCTTGGCCGGGGCCTGGGCCGAGGCCCCGGCCCGTGCCGCCGCTCCCGCGTCCGACGCGGCGACGGCGGGCGCGACGCCCGATCCGACGAGCGCGAGCGTGAGCAGCGCGCCGGCGAGAGGCTTGTTCATGTGGGGGTCCCCTCCTGCTTGCTTGCCAATGCTGAAATTGTCATGAGCATTGTTGTTGCATGGGCCCCGGTGGGCAAGAGAGCGATCACGACTCGTCGCACCGAAATTCGGTGTCGCGGCACCGCGGTACGGGATTACCGTGCCGCCCCTATGACTTCTGCCATGACTTCTGCGAACGATCTGCCGCCGCGCCTCACCCGCCTCGCCTTCCACGGACCGCTCTCCGAGGCCCGCGCCGCGCGCCTCGTCGACCGGCTGACCTCGCCGCCCCCGGCCACGGTGCTCGACCTCGGCTGCGGCTGGGGCGAGTTGATGCTCCGCCTCCTCGCGGCGGCGCCCGGCGCCACGGGCACCGGCATCGACGTCAACGCCGCCGACCTGGCGCGCGGCCGCGCGAACGCCGACCGGCTCGGCCTCGCCGGACGCGTCGCCTTCGTCGAGTCCCCGGCCGCCGACGCGGCGCCCGCCCCGGCCGACCTGGTGCTCTCGCTCGGCGCGAGCCACGCGCTCAGCGACGCCGCGCCGCCGCACCACACCACCGAGGCGCTGGACGCGCTGCGCCGCCTGGTGAACCCGGGCGGGCGCGTGCTGTTCGGCGAGGCGTTCTGGCAGCGCACGCCGAGCGGGGGCGAGTTGGCCGCGATGTGGCCGGACGCGTCGGCCGCCGAGCACCACCACCTGGCCGACCTCGTCGACCTCGCGATCGCCGCCGGGTTCCGCCCCGAGCACATCGAGACCGCGACGGAGGCGGAGTGGGAGGACTTCGAGTCCGGCCACAAGTCCGACCTGGAGGCGTGGCTGGCCGCCCACCCCGGCCACCCGCTCGCCGCCGAGACCCGCGAGCGCGTGGACCGGATGCGCTCCTGGTGGCTGCGCGGCACGCGCGGGGTGCTCGGCATGGCGTACCTGACGCTGGTGCCCGTGGCGGACCCGGCACCGGCCCGGCCGGCCGCGGCCCCGGAGGGCGCCCGTGGCTGACAGCGCCTTCGCGGACGAGACGCTCGCCGCGCTCTACGACCCCGGGCACCCCTCGGAGCTGCGGGCCGACTTCGCCTTCTACCGCCCGCTGATCATGGCCGCGCCCGCCGTCCTCGACGTCGGCTGCGGCACGGGCTCGCTGCTGCACTCGGCGCGCGACGCGGGCCACACCGGACGGCTGTGCGGGCTCGACCCGGCGCCGGGGATGCTGAAGGTCGCGCGGGCCCGCGTGCCGCACGGGTCCGTCGAGTGGACGCTGGGCGACCTCTCCAGCGTCTCGTACGACCGGGAGTTCGACCTCGTCGTCATGGCGGGCCACGCCTTCCAGGTCTTCGTCACCGACACCGAACTGCGCACCGCGCTCGCGAAGATCGCCGCCGCGCTCGCCGACGGCGGCCGGTTCGCCTTCGAGACCCGCAACCCCTCGGCGCGCGCCTGGGAGGGGTGGACGGTACGGGATCCGGTCAAGGTGACGGGCCCCGACGGCGAGGAGGTCGCCGTGACCCGGGAGGTCGAGGAGCCCGCGCCTGGCGCGCGGACCGTCTCGTTCACCACCAGGTACGACGCGCCGTCCTGGCCGCGCCCCAGGAGCAGCCGCAGCACGTTGCGGTTCCTGGACTCCGAGGCCCTCGCGGGGTTCCTCGACGGGGCCGGGCTCAAGGTCGTCGAGCAGTACGGCGACTGGGACCGCTCGCCCCTGACTCCCGCCTCTCCGGAGATCGTCACGGTCGCGGGACGCGCCTGAACGGCAGGGTGGCGCGCCTGAACGGCAGGGTCCGGATCGCGCCACCCCGTGCGGCACGCGCCGGGCGGGGCGGCGCCCAGCGGCTACGATCACGGCATGGTCACGGCCCGGTCTCCGTTCGGCACCCCGGGCGCCCGCCGCCCTGCGGGCGCCGCTCGCGTGCTGTGGCTGGGCGCCCTGCTGCTGACGCTGCTCTTCGCCCACGGCATGGGCGTCGAGGGCCAGTCGGGCCACGTCTCCCCGGTCGCCGTCACCTCGTCGGTGCTCGCCGCCGACGCACACACCCACGCGGACCCCGGGGCCACGACCCCGGACCACGGCACGCACGACGCCCCGGGCGACGGCGACGACCACCCCGGCGGCGAATGCCTCTCCGCCCAGCCCCAGGACCCGACCCCGGTGGTCACCGCGCCGCCGTGCGCGGGCCCCGGCACGGGCTGGGACACCCTCGCCGCGTACGGCTCCGACGCACCGGGCCGGGCCGCGCCGCGCCCGGACGGCGGCACGGCGGACGCGGACGACTCCGCGGACGCGCAGGGACGCGCGGCGAACCTCCGCGTCTAGAGGCGGCCCGCCCCCGTCGGCCGTCGGCGCCCCTCCGCGTACCCCGTACGCCCTTCGACGGCCCCGCCCTCCGCCGCCCTCCGCGACAGAGTCCACGGAGTCGTCATGCCGTCCTCCCCCGCACCCCGCCGCCACCGCTGGTTCCCCTGGTGCGTCGCCCTCGTCCTGTCCGCGCTCGCGCTGCTGGCCGTCGGCTGCCCCGGGCACGTGCTGAACCCGGCCGCGTCCCACGCCACCCACGCCGCAGGACCCGCGGCCCACCCCGCGGGCACGTCGGTCGAGCAGCCCTGCGACGCCCGCGACGGCGGCACCGGCACCCTCGCCGAACGCCCCGCGCCCGCCCGCGCGCTGCCGCAGAGCGCCGCGCCCGAACCGTCCGGGCCCGCGCCCTCGCAACTCGCCCCCGGCCCCAAGCCGTACGCGTTCACGGCCACCGCCCGCGCACCCAGGCCGCCCTCACCGCTCCCGACCACCTGCCGGTGGCGCATATAGGGGCTCGCGCACTCCGCGAGCACCCCGTCCAGCGCTTCCCACCGAACAGGCAGGAACGAACGATGAACCTCCCCACGTCCACCCCCACTTCCACCCCCGCCTCCGCACCCGCCCCCACCTCCACCCCCGACTCCGCCTCCGCGCCCGCCTCCACCTCCACCTCCACCGAGTCCCACACCGCCGCCGCCCACACCCCGGCCCGTTCCGCGCTCTCCGGTCTGGTCGGCGACACCCCCGTCCTGCGGATCTCCCGGCCCCTCGCGCCCGAGGGACGCGGCTTCTGGGCCAAGCTGGAGGGCTTCAACCCCGGCGGCATCAAGGACCGTCCCGCGCTCCACATGGTCGAGCGGGCCCGCGCGCGCGGCGAACTGCTCCCCGGCGCCCGGATCATCGAGTCGACCAGCGGCACCCTGGGCCTGGGCCTGGCGCTCGCCGGAATGGTCCACGGCCACCCGGTCACGCTCGTCACCGACCCCGGCCTCGAACCGTCCATGACCCGGCTGCTCACCGCGCACGGCGCCCGCGTCGACACGACGGCCGAACCGCACCCCGAGGGCGGCTGGCAGCAGGCCCGCAGGGACCGCGTGGCCGAACTCCTCGCGCGGCACCCCGGTTCCTGGTGCCCCGACCAGTACAACAACCCGGACAACATCACCGCGTACACCCCGCTCGCCCTCGAACTCGCCGCGCAGCTGCACCACATCGACGTGCTGGTGTGCAGCGTGGGCACCGGCGGGCACTCCGCCGGGATCTCCCGCGTGCTGCGCCAGCTCTACCCGCAGCTGCGGGTCGTCGGCGTCGACACCATCGGCTCGACGATCTTCGGCCAGCCCGCGCGGCCCCGGCTGATGCGCGGCCTGGGCTCCAGCATCTATCCGCGCAACGTCGCCTACGGCACCTTCGACGAGGTCCACTGGGTGGCGCCCGCCGAGGCCGTCGCGACCTGCCGCCTGCTGGCCTCGTCGCACTACGCGACGGGCGGCTGGAGCGTCGGCGCGGTCGCGCTGGTCGCGGGCTGGCTGGCCCGCACCCTGCCCGCCGACACCCGCATCGCGGCGGTGTTCCCCGACGGACCGCAGCGCTACCTCGGGACGGTGTACGACGACGAGTACTGCGCGCGGCACGGCCTGCTGGCCGCGCCCGCGGCCGACGGACCCGACGTGCTCGCGCGCCCCGACGACAAGGAGGTCACGCGCTGGACGCGCTGCGCCGAGGTCGTCGACCCGATGGCCCGGGAGGTGCTCAAGTGAAGGAGACGGTCGCCCAGTTCCGTACGTACGGCTGGAGTTCGCGCCTGCTGATGGTGAACCAGTTCACCATCAACCTCGGCTTCTACATGCTGATGCCGTACCTCGCGGCGCACCTGTCGGGCTCGCTCGGGCTGTCCGCCGCCATGGTCGGACTCGTCCTGGGCGTACGGAACTTCACCCAGCAGGGCATGTTCCTGATCGGCGGCACCCTCGCCGACCGGATCGGCTACAAGCCCATGATCGTCGCGGGCTGTCTGCTGCGCACGGCCGCCTTCGCCGCGCTCGGCCTGGTCGACTCGCTGCCCGCGCTGCTCGCCGCGTCCGCCGCGACGGGCCTGGCGGGCGCGCTCTTCAACCCGGCCGTGCGGGCGTACCTCGCGAAGGACGCGGGCGAGCGCAGGGTGGAGGCGTTCGCGCTGTTCAACGTCTTCTACCAGGCGGGCATCCTGCTCGGCCCGCTGGCCGGGATGGCGCTGACCGCCGTGGACTTCAGGGCCACCTGTCTGACGGCCGCCGCGATCTTCGCGGTGCTGAGCGCCGTACAGATCAGGGCGCTGCCGAAGCGGGGCGCGGACGCGGGGACCGAGCGGGCCGACGGCGTACTGGCGCAGTGGCGCTCGGTGGCCGCCAACCGGCCGTTCCTGCTCTTCGCCGCCGCGATGACCGGCTCGTACGTGCTGTCGTTCCAGGTCTACCTCGCGCTGCCGCTCGAAGTGCGGCGGCTGGGCGGCGACGGGGTGGGCGCGACGGCGTCCACCGCGCTGCTCTTCGCGGTGTCGGGGCTCGGCACGCTGCTGTTCCAAACCCGGGTCACCGCGTGGTGCAAGGCGCACTTGGCACCGGGGCGGGCGCTGGTGTGGGGGCTCGTCGTGATGGGCGCGGCGTTCCTGCCCCTGCTGGCCGTCGTCCCGCTGGACGTGCCGGATCCGGGGGCGGGGCGCTGGCTGCTGGTGGCGGTGCCGCCCGCGCTGTGCGCGCTGCTGCTGGCGCTGGGGACGATGGTCGCGTACCCCTTCGAGATGGACACGGTGGTCCGCCTCTCGGGCGACCGGCTGGTCGCCACGCACTACGGGTTCTACAACACCGTGTGCGGGGTCGGCATCACGCTCGGGAACCTGCTGACGGGCGCGGCGCTGGACGCGGCGCGCTCGGCGGGGCTCTCCGCGCTGCCGTGGCTGGCGCTGTGCGCGCTGGGCCTGCTCTGCGCGGCGGCCCTGCACGGGCTGCACCGCGCGGGCCGCCTCGCGGAGCCGAGGCGGCAGCCGGTCACGGCCTAACGGCCCGGCGGCCGGGCGGCTCGACGGTCGGGCGGCCCGGCGGTCGGGGGTGGGAGGTGGGAGGTGCGGAGCGCTCGGGGGTGCGCCCCGCACCTGCCACGTGTGGGGGGGGACGGAAGGGTCAGCCGTCCGCGTGCGGGACCTCGGGCGCGGCGGGGAGCGAGCGGGGCCCGTCCTGCTCGACGCTCACCGTCTTCCCCGGCACCCCCGGCTTCTCCGGCTCGGCGGCGCCCGCCTGGTGCGCCAGCGGGATGCCGACCACGAGCGTGGTGGCAGCTGCGACGACTCCGCAGCCGACGGCCTTCAGCAGCTTCCTCCGCACGTCCGATCACCCGTCCCCGTCAGTCCGTCCAAGGCCGGCCCGCGCGGCGGTCCTCGGGGACCGCCGGTGGGGCACGGCACCCATCCTCGGGGAGCGGGCGGCGCGGGTACACGACGCTGACAGGTAGCTGTCAGCCCGGCCGCCCGCCCGGCCGCCCCCTCGCCTCCGCCCCCGCCGCCTCCGCCTCCGCCGCCACGTGTCGCAGAACACGGGGCGGGGCGGGTTACGCGCCCGTAAGCTCGCGTTCATGCAGGTGATCCAGTCGACCAAGCTCGCCAACGTCTGTTACGAGATCCGGGGCCCCGTCCTGGAGGAAGCGATGCGGCTAGAGGCGGCGGGCCACCGCATCCTCAAGCTCAACACGGGGAATCCCGCGGCGTTCGGCTTCGAGTGCCCGCCCGCGATCCTGGAGGACATCCTCCGCAACCTCGGCGGGTCGCACGGCTACGGCGACGCCAAGGGGCTGCTCTCGGCGCGCCGCGCGGTGATGAGCCACTACGAGACCAAGGGCATCCCGCTGTCGGTGGAGGACATCTACCTCGGCAACGGCGTGTCCGAGCTGATCCAGATGTCGATGCAGGCACTGCTCGACGACGGCGACGAGGTGCTGGTCCCCGCGCCCGACTACCCGCTGTGGACGGCGTCGGTCTCGCTGGCGGGCGGCACGGCCGTGCACTACCGCTGCGACGAGCAGGCCGACTGGATGCCCGACCTCGCGGACATCGAGCGGAAGATCACCGACCGCACCAAGGCGATCGTGATCATCAACCCGAACAACCCGACGGGCGCGGTCTACGACGACGGGATGCTGCGCGGACTGACCGAGATCGCCCGCCGCCACCGGCTGGTGGTCTGCTCGGACGAGATCTACGACAAGATCCTGTACGACGGGGCGACGCACACCCCGACGGCGGCGATCGCCCCCGACCTGATGGTGCTCACCTTCAACGGCATGTCGAAGAACTACCGGGTGGCCGGGTACCGCTCGGGGTGGCTCGCGGTGTGCGGCCCCAAGGCGCACGCCTCCTCGTACATCGAGGGCCTGACGATCCTCGCGAACATGCGCCTGTGCGCGAACATGCCGGCCCAGCACGCGGTGGCCGCCGCGCTCCAGGGGCGGCAGTCGATCGAGGACCTGGTGCTGCCGGGCGGGCGGCTGCTGGAGCAGCGGGACGTGGCGTACGACCTGCTGACCCGGATCCCGGGCGTGACGTGCGTCAAGCCGAAGGGCGCGCTGTACCTCTTCCCGCGGCTCGACCCCGACGTCTACAAGGTCAAGGACGACCGGCAGATGGTCCTGGACCTGCTGCGCGCGGAGAAGATCATGGTCGTGCACGGCACCGGCTTCAACTGGCCGGAGCCGGACCACTTCCGGATCGTGACGCTGCCCGCGGCGAAGGACCTGGCGGACGCGGTGACCCGGATCGGCAAGTTCCTGGAGGGCTACGGACAGCCCTAGAACTTCTCGGGACTCTGCTCAACTTTAGACACAATCTAAGCTAGGATGGCTTCCTGAGACTCCGAGGAGGCCAACCCATGTACGAACCGATCCGTACCAAGTCGGTCCACACGACGACCGAGGGCTCGTACGTGCCGCACCGGTCGCGCGAGGAGGAGCTGGACATCCAGCTCGCCGGGCACCTGTCCGCACTGCTCGCGGTCACCGACGAGCTGGGGCTCGACGCGGCGGCGGAGCGGATCGCGGAGCAGGTCGCACGGCTGCGGGGCGCGCCGCCCGCGCGGCACGCGGCCCGCACCGCGGCGGGCGCCTCCGCGCTCCACGACCGCGCGCACGCGCTGGCGGGGCGGGCGCTGGTCGTCGCGGCGTCGCGGGCGGACACGACGGTGGCGATCCTGGCGGCGGAGCGGATGGACGCGCACGCGGCGGGCGCGGCGGGGCTGGTCGGCGCCCCCTAGTACCGGCCCCGGTCCGCGGCTGCCCAAGCCCCGGGCCGGGTGCCACCTTCCGCGGGGCGGGGGCGGGTGTCCCGCACGGCGGGCCCGCGCGGGGTCCGTAGCCACATCGCGCGGGTGCCCCCTCCCCCCGGGACCGCCCGCCTCCGGTTGCGTACTGGGATCGTCGATTCACCCGCCGTACACCCAACTCCGCCCGGAACGTGGGTTTCCGCGAGCACCCTGCCCCCGTGAGACGAATCTCAGCGATCGCCCTCGCGGCCCTCCTCCTCGCCGGCGTCGTCGTCGCCGTCCTCGTGGGCCGCTCGAACGGGGGCACGGCGAACGACGGCGACGGCCGCCGCGCGGCAACGAAGACCGTGCGCGGCCTCATCGGCTCGGAGAAGTCCGAGTTCTTCGCGGACCCGGCCGTCGTCAAGGCCCTCGCGGCCAAGGGCTACACGGTCAGGACCGAACCATCGGGCTCCTGGGCCATGGAGCAGAACCCCGTCCGGGGCTACGACTTCGCGTTCCCCGGATCCAAGGCCCCGGCCGACGAGATCCAGCAGAAGGCGAAGGCCAACAAGGGCGCGCCCACCCGCCCCTTCTACTCGCCCCTCGTCGTGGTCGCCCACTCCTCCGCCGCCCGCGTCCTCGCCGACAACGGCCTGGCCACGCTCCCGCCGGGCAGCCGCACCGGCACGCTCCGCATGGGCGCGTACCTCGCGGCGGCCCGCGCCGACCGCACCTGGCAGCAGCTCAAGGGCACGGCGGCGCACGCGGAGTTGACGGGCACGCTCTTCATCACCACCACCGACCCGGCCACCTCCAACTCCGGCGCCCTCTACCTCGCCGCGGCCTCCTACGTCGCCGACGGCGGCAAGGTCGCCGCGAACGACGCGGCGGTGGCCCGCACCAAGCCGCTCCTGCGCAAGCTCATCCAGGTCCAGGGCGCCCAACAGACCAGCAGCGACGCGCCGTTCAGGGACTTCATCAGCGGCGTCGGCAACCCGCTCGTGCTCGTGTACGAGTCCCAGGTCGCCTCGCTCCTGCTCCAGAAGCAGCAGGTCGGCGACCTCGTCGTGCTCTACCCGGACACGACGGTCTCCAGCGACCACACCCTCGTGCCCCTCACCGAGGCGGGCCGCGAGATCGGCGCGCTGCTCGCGGGCGACCCGAAGCTGCGCGCGCTCGCCGTACGGCACGGCTTCCGCCCGCAGGGCGCGGCCGCCGAGTTCACCGTGGCGACCGCGCCGCACACCGGCTACCTCAACCAGCGGCTCACCGGCATCCGCCAGGCCCCCGTGCCCACCGCACAGGTGCTGCGCGCGATGGCCGGCGCGGCCCGGAGCTAGGAGATCCCCGTGACAGACGCACCCCTGACGGGCGCGCCCGGGGCGGCGGCCCCGTCCCTCGCCCCGCCCGAGCCCCTCACGCTCACCCCGCCCGAGCCCGTCGCCCCCGTCCGCGCCGATCAGGCCGCGGGCCTGGTGCCCGTCGAGGACTCCGTGCGCGAGGAGATGGCGCGGCGGGCGGCGGAGTACGTGGCCGGGCTCGCCGGACTCGACGCGCGCTCCCCGGAGTTCGCGACCCGCATCGGCGAGATCAACAACCTCGGCCAGGGCGACATCCGCAGCGCCGCCCAGCAGTCGAACCGCATGCTGGACCGCACCGTGCGCTCCCTGTCGAACTCGTCGGGAGAGGGCGACGCGACGGCCCGCGTCGGCTCCTCGCTCGTCGAACTGCGGCGCACGGTCGAGGACCTCGACCCGCGCGACACCCCGGGGCGCGGCGCCCGCCGGCTGCTCGCCAAGCTGCCGGGCGGCAACAGGCTGCGCGACCACGTCGCCAAGTACGCCTCCGCACAGTCCACCCTGACCCGCATCGTGGGCTCGCTCCGCAGCGGACAGGACGAACTGCGCCGCGACAACGCCGCGTTGCACACCGAGCGCACCCGCCTGTGGTCGACCATGGGCAAGCTCCAGGAGTACGCGGTGCTCACCGAGGCCCTGGACGCGGCCATCCAGGAGCGCATCGCCACCACCGCCGACCCGGTCCAGGCGGACGCGCTCCGCGCCGACGTGCTCTTCCCGGTCCGCCAGAAGCACCAGGACCTGCTGACCCAACTGGCCGTCTGCGCCCAGGGCTACCTGGCGATGGACGTCGTGCGCCGCAACAACGACGAGCTGGTCAAGGGCGTCGACCGGGCCGCGACGACCACGCTCTCGGCGCTGCGCATCGCGGTGATGCTGAGCGTGGCGCTGGAGAACCAGCGGAAGGTCACCGAGCAGGTGCAGGTGCTGCGCTCCACGACCGAGGAGCTGATCCGCGGCAACGCGGAGATGCTGGCGACGCAGAGCGGCGAGATCCAGCGCATCGCGGCGGATCCGGCGGTGGGCGCGGAGACGCTGCGCGCCGCGTTCCAGTCGATCTACCACACGCTGGAGGCGATCGACACGTACAAGGTCCAGGCGACGGAGGCGATGGCCGCGACGGTCGAGACCCTGACGACGGAACTCCACCAGGCGAACGCGTACCTGGAACGCTCCCGCACGACGAGCGCGCTCGAAGGGGGACAGCCGTGAGAGACCGTGCGCCCCGCCGGGGGCGCGGGGCACTGCTCGCCGCGGGCGCCCTCGCCCTCGCAGCCGCCCTCCTCACCGGCTGCACCGACGACCCCGCGGGGAAGGGCTCCCCCGACCCCACCCACGACCCCACGCGCTCCACCGGAGCGCCCCGCACCCTCCGCGTCCTCGCCTCCTCCGAACTCTCCGACATGGCCCCGATCCTGGACGCGGCCGCCAAGGCGACCGGCATCACCGTGAAGCCCACCTGGACGGGCACGGTCGAGGCCGTCGACCGGTTGGCCTCGGGCGCCGCCGACAAGGCGTACGACGCCGTGTGGCTCTCCTCCAGCGACCACCTCCGCCTGCGCCCCGAAGCCGCCCGCAAGGTCGCGTCCGAGACCCCGGTCATGACCTCGCCCGTGGCGATCGGCGTGAAGCCCGCAGTCGTCGCCCGCCTCGGCTGGCAGCCGGAGAAGGTCACCTGGGCCGACGTCCACCGGGCCGTCGCCGCCGACCGCCTCACGTACGGCATGACCGACCCCGAGCGCTCCAACTCCGGCTTCGCCGCGCTCGTCTCCGTCGCCTCGGCGCTCTCCGGCGCGCAGTCCGCCCTCAGCGACGCGGACGTGCGCACCGCGTCGCCCCGGCTCAAGGAGTTCTTCGCGGGCCAGCGCCTCACCTCGGGCTCCTCGGGCTGGCTGGCGACGGCGTACGCCCGCAGGGGCGACGTGGACGCGCTGATCAACTACGAGTCCGTGCTCCACTCCATGAACCGCGACGCGGCGGCGAAGGGCGGGAGCACCCCGCCCCTCACCGTCGTCCGCCCCCGCGACGGCGTCATCACCGCCGACTACCCGCTCGCCCCGCTCACCGCGGCCGCACCCGCCGCCCGCGACGCGCTGCGCGACCTCACCGGGTACCTGCGCACCCCCGCCGCCCAGCGGCAGATCACCGAGCGCACGCTGCGCCGCCCGGTCGTCACCTCCGTACCGCCCGCCCCGGCGCTCGCCGCGGGGCAGCGGCGCGAACTGCCGTTCCCCGGCAGCAGGGCCGTGGCGGACGGCCTGCTCGACGCGTACCAGAACAAGCTGCGCCGCCCCTCGCGCACCGTCTACGTCCTGGACACCTCGGGCTCCATGGCGGGCGAGCGGCTGACCCGCCTGAAGGCCGCGCTCACCCAGCTGACCGGCGACTTCCGCGAACGCGAGCAGGTGACGCTGCTGCCGTTCGGCTCGAAGGTCAAGCGGGCCGTCACGCACACCGCGGCCCCGGCGTCCCTGCGCTCGGCCGCCGCCGCGCTCAGCGCCTCCGGCGAGACGGCGATCTACTCCAGCCTGGAGGCGGCCTACGGCCACATCGGCGACGCCGGCACCGGGGCGTTCACCTCGATCGTCCTGATGACGGACGGCGAGAACACCACGGGCGCATCGGCCGCCGACTTCGACGCGTTCTACGCCGGGCTCCCGGCCGACCGCCGTACGACCCCGGTGTTCCCCGTGGTCTTCGGCGACTCGGACCGCGCGGAGCTCACCCACATCGCCCAACTCACCGGCGGACGGCTCTTCGACGCGACGAAGGGTTCGCTGGACGGCGCCTTCGAGGAGATCCGTGGCTACCAGTAGAACCCGCACCCGCCCCCCGCTCGCCGGGGCCCTGGTCTACCTGGAGTCCCGCAAGAACCTCGCGGGCTCCGCCTGCGGCCTGCTCGGCCTCGCCCTCACCTTCACCGGACTCGCGGGCCCCTACTGGCCGTTCGTCGTCGCGGGCCTGTACGGCGCGGGCGCGCTGATCGCCCCGCCCGAGCGGAGCGAGGCCCCCTGCTTCCCCGACCCGGCCGAGCAACTGGACGCGCTGCGGGCCGACTTCGCGACGCTCCGCGCGTACCTGGAGACGGTGGAGCTGCCCCCGGCGGCCGCGGGCCGCACCACGGAACTGACGAACGTGCTGGAGGCGCTGCTCGACCCCGGCTGGGCGGGCGGCGGGCTGGCGGACGACCCGGAGGGCATGCACACCCTGGCCAGGGCGATCCGCCAGGACATCCCGGAGTCCGTCGACACCTACGTGCGCACCCGCTGGTGGACCCGCATCACCCCGGGCACCGAACCCCCCGAGCGGCACCTGGAGCGCCAGCTCGACCTGCTCCACCGGGAGGCGGAGAAGCTGGCGGCGGCCCTGCACGAGACGGAGGTGCGCCGCCAGCACACGCACACCAACTACCTCCAGGGCCGCGTCTCCGACGGGCCCTAGGCGCCCCTGGGCACGTGTTCGGCCCCCGGAGCCGTGAGGGGGCTCCGGGGGCCGGTGAACCGTGGCGGACCGTCGTGACCCCACTGGTCAGGGCGGTGTTTCGGGGCAGCCCGCCACGGGCTTGGGGAGGGCGTCAGCCCAGGCGCGCCACCAGGGAGTGGTACTCGTCCCACAGCTCCTTGGGCGTGTGGTCGCCGAAGGTGTTGAGGTGCTCGGGGACCAGGGCGGCCTCCTCGCGCCACACCTCCTTGTCGACGTTCAGGAGGAAGTCGAGGTCGGCGTCGGCCAGGTCGAGGCCCTTGGTGTCCAGGGACTCCTTGGTCGGCAGGACGCCGATCGGGGTCTCGACGCCCTCGGCGCGGCCGTCGAGGCGGCCGACGATCCACTTCAGGACGCGGCTGTTCTCGCCGAAGCCGGGCCACACGAACTTGCCCGCGTCGTTCTTGCGGAACCAGTTCACGTAGTAGATCTTCGGCAGCTTCGACTGATCCTTGTCGGCGCCGACCTTGACCCAGTGAGCCATGTAGTCGCCCATGTTGTAGCCGCAGAACGGCAGCATGGCGAAGGGGTCGCGGCGCAGCTCGCCGACCTTGCCCTCGGCGGCGGCGGTCTTCTCGGACGCGACGTTCGCGCCGAGGAAGACGCCGTGGTTCCAGTCGAAGGACTCGGTGACCAGCGGCACGGCGGAGGCGCGGCGGCCGCCGAAGAGGATCGCCGAGATCGGCACGCCCTTCGGGTCCTCCCACTCCGGCGCGATGGTCGGGCACTGCCCGGCCGGGACGGTGAAGCGGGCGTTGGGGTGGGCCGCCGGGGTCTCGGACGCCGGGGTCCAGTCGTTGCCCTTCCAGTCCGTGAGGTGCGCGGGCGCCGTCTCGGTCATGCCCTCCCACCACACGTCGCCGTCGTCGGTGAGCGCGACGTTGGTGAAGACGGAGTTGCCCCACATCGTCTTCATGGCGTTGGCGTTGGTGTGCTCGCCGGTGCCGGGCGCGACGCCGAAGAAGCCCGCCTCCGGGTTGATCGCGTACAGCTGGCCGTCCTCGCCGAAGCGCATCCAGGCGATGTCGTCGCCGATGGTCTCCACGGTCCAGCCGGGGATCGTCGGCTCCAGCATGGCGAGGTTGGTCTTGCCGCACGCGGACGGGAAGGCCGCGGCGACGTACTTCGTCGCGCCCTCGCCCGCCGGCGGGGTGAGCTTCAGGATGAGCATGTGCTCGGCGAGCCAGCCCTCGTCGCGCGCCATGACCGACGCGATGCGCAGCGCGTAGCACTTCTTGCCGAGCAGGGCGTTGCCGCCGTAGCCGGAGCCGTACGACCAGATCTCGCGGTCCTCGGGGAAGTGCGAGATGTACTTGGTGGAGTTGCAGGGCCACGGGACGTCCTGCTGCCCCTCCTCCAGCGGCGCGCCCAGCGTGTGGACGGCCTTCACGAAGAAGCCGTCGGTGCCCAGCTCGTCCAGGACCTTCCGGCCCATGCGGGTCATGGTGCGCATGGCGACGGCGACGTACGCCGAGTCGGTGATCTCGACGCCGATCGCGGAGAGCGGCGAGCCGACGGGGCCCATGCAGAACGGGACGACGTACATGGTGCGGCCGCGCATGGAGCCGCGGAAGACGCCGTTCTCACCGGTGAAGACCTCCCGCATCTCGGCGGGGGCCTTCCAGTGGTTCGTGGGGCCTGCGTCCTTCTCGTCCTTCGAGCAGATGAAGGTGCGGTCCTCGACGCGTGCGACGTCGGAGGGGTCGGAGGCGGCGTAGTACGAGTTGGGCCGCTTGCTCTCGTCCAGCTTCTTGAAGGTGCCCTTGGCGACGAGCTCGGCGCACAGGCGCTCGTACTCGGCCTCCGAGCCGTCGCACCAGACCACGCGGTCCGGCTGCGTGATCGCTGCGATCTCGTCGACCCAGGAGACGAGCTCCTGGTGGTCGGTGGGGACGGAAGAAGTGGTGGGAGCCGCGTTTTCGCGCGCCACGATCGCTCCTAAGAGAGGGTTTTCGGCTGTTCTGCCCTTGTCTGCCCCGTGGGGGCTGCGACCCGGATGCTTCGTAGCTGCTCATCCGGTGCCGACCGCACTCATCTGATCATCCGTGGCTCGCGCCCATATGTCCAGGGGGCCTCTCACGTGAGCATCGCCACTCGTTCACCCGCCGTTCGCCGGTCGTCGCCGGTCATATCCGTTACCTACGGTTGCGTAGGTACGATGCGGTGCATGACTGCCGCCGCGCCCGAGAACGTTCCCGACACGCCCGAAGTCACCTTGGCCGACGGGGCCGTTCCGGCCCCGGGCCCGACCGTCGAGCCGGACCTGCCCGTCAAGCCCCGGATGCGCGGCTGGCTGCACGCCGGGATGTTCCCGGCCGTCCTGGTCTCGGGCCTCGCGCTCATCGCCCTCACCGAGTCGACGCGTGCGCGCGTCGCGTGCGCGATCTACGTCTTCACGGCGTGCCTGCTCTTCGGGGTCAGCGCGATCTACCACCGCGGCACCTGGGGGCCGCGCGGCGAGGCGGTGCTGCGGCGCCTGGACCACGCCAACATCTTCCTGATCATCGCGGGCACCTATACCCCGCTCACGCTGCTCCTCCTCCCCGACTCCACCGGGCGGGTGCTGCTGTGGGCCGTCTGGGCGGCAGCGGCTGCGGGAATCGCGTTCCGGGTGTTCTGGGTCGGCGCGCCGCGCTGGCTGTACACCCCGTGCTACATCGCGATGGGCTGGGCCGCGGTCTTCTTCCTGCCGGACTTCATGCGGGCGGGCGGGATCGCGGTGCTCGTGCTGATCGTGGTGGGCGGGCTGCTGTACAGCGCGGGGGGCGTGGTCTACGGGTTCAAGCGGCCGAATCCGTCGCCGCGGTGGTTCGGGTTCCACGAGGTGTTCCACTCGTTCACGCTGGCCGCGTTCGCGGCGCACTACGTGGGAATCTCCCTGGTGGCGTACCAGCACGCGTAGCCCTGCGGGGGGGGAGGGGGGCGGCGCCCCGTAGGGGCGCGGGGAACTGCGCGAGGGTGGGGCACACGCCGCGCGCACCCACCCGGCGCGAGCGGGCCGGCCCGCCGCAGGCGAATCGGCGCCCCCGGGCAACGGGCGCCCCCGGGCAACGGGCGCCCCCGGCAACAAGCGCCCCCGAGAAGCGCGCGACCCCGCCCCTACGACAAGTGCCGCGCCAGTTCCTCCGCGCACGTCACGGGCGCATCGCACACGAAGTGCCGGCACACGTACGCCGTCGGCACGCCCCCCACCAGCACCCGGTCGACCAGCAACGGAAACTCCTCGCCGCCCGGCGCGCCCGCCGCGACCACCGCTCCCGGCGCGCTCCCCCGCAGCGCGACCCGGTGCAGCTCGCCGCCCACGGGCCCGGCCACCGCCACCTCGCGCGGCCCGTCCAGCAGCGCCTCGGCCACCGCGAGGCCCCAGCCGATGAAGCGCGGCGCCCTCGGCCCCAGCGCCTTCACCACGCCGAGCGCCCGCTCCGCCGCCTCGCGGTGCGCGGCGGACCCGGTGTGCGCGGCGTACGACAGCAGCGCGCCCGCCGCGGCGGTCCACCCGGAGGGCGACGCGTTGTCCGTCGGGTCCTGGGGCCGCCGGATGAGCTTCTCCGCGTCGTGCGCCGTGTCGTACAGCACGCCGCCCTCCCCCACGAACTGGTCGAGGACCACGTCCATCAGGAACCCGGCGAACTCCAGCCAGACGCCCTCCCCCGTCACGGAGGCCAGCGCCATGAACCCCTCGGCGACGTTCCCGTAGTCCTCAAGAACGCCCGCGTGGGCGCCCGCGCGCCCGTCCATCGAGGTGCGCGCGAGCCGTGCCGCGTCGCCCATGTGGAGCCGTACCAGCAGATCGGCGGCCTCCGTGGCGCGCTCGACCAGGTCGGGCCTGTCGAAGAAGGCCCCGGTCTCGGCGAGCGCGGCGATCGCGAGCCCGTTCCAGGACGCGACCACCTTGTCGTCGCGCTCGGGCCGCGTCCGCAGCTCCCGGGCGGCCAGCAGCCGCTCCCGCACGGAAGCGACCCGCTCGCAGTCGACGCCGCCTTCGGCGCCCCCGCCCTCCCCCTCGGGCAGCCGCAGCACGGACGAGCCCTCCTCGAAGGTCCCCTCCCCGGTCACCCCGAAGTACTCGGCCGCGAACTCCGCGTCGTCCTCCCCCAGCACCTCCCGCAGCTGCGCGGGCGTCCACACGTAGAACGCGCCCTCGACGTGCCGCCCGCTCCCGTCGTCGCTGTCCGCGTCCAGCGCGGAGGCGAACCCGCCCTCGGCGGTGCGCAGTTCGCGCACCATGAAGTCGGCGGTCTCCAGCGCGACCCGGCGCGCGAGCGACGACCCGGTGGCCCGCCACAGGTGGGCGTAGACCCGGCAGAGCAGGGCGTTGTCGTACAACATCTTCTCGAAGTGCGGAACGATCCACTCCCGGTCGACCGCGTACCGCGCGAACCCCCCGCCCAGCTGGTCGTAGATCCCGCCGTGCGCCATCGCCGCGCAGCTGTCGGCCGCCATCTGGAGCGCGCCTTCCGATCCCGTACGGGCGTAGTGCCGCAGCAGGAACTCCACGACCATCGACGGCGGGAACTTGGGCGCCCCGCCGAACCCGCCGTGCACCGCGTCGTACTCCCGGGTCAGCCCGAGCAGCGCCTGCGAGAGCTCCGCGTCCCCCGGCGGCCCGTCGCCCCCGCGCGCGAGCGAGCGCCCGGCGAGGTCGCCGACGATCCGCGCGGCGACCTCCCCGACCTCCTCGCGCCGGTCGGTCCAGGCCGCCGACACGCCTTCGAGCACCTGCCGGAACGACGGCGAGCCGTGCCGGGGCTCGGGCGGGAAGTACGTGCCGAAGTAGAAGGGCTCGGCATCCGGGGTGAGGAACACCGTCATGGGCCACCCGCCGTGCCCGGTGGCCGCCTGCACGGCCTCCATGTACACCGCGTCGACGTCGGGCCGCTCCTCGCGGTCCACCTTCACGGACACGAAGTGCGCGTTGAGGTACGCGGCGGTGCCCTCGTCCTCGAACGACTCGTGCGCCATGACGTGGCACCAGTGGCAGCTGGAGTACCCGACGCTGAGCAGCACGGGGACGTTCTTCTTGCGCGCCTCCTCGAACGCCTCGGCCGACCAGGGCCACCAGTCGACCGGGTTGTCGGCGTGCTGGCGGAGATAGGGCGACTGTTCGTCAGCCAGGCGATTCATAGCGGCATCGTTGCATGATCCGGCCCGCCGGGCCCAGTACATACGCCCGCCGCCCCACGGAGAGCGGGGCGGCGGGTGAGGAGCGGGCGGAGGGGCGGGCGGGGAAGCGGCCGGGGCTCTCGCGGGAGGCGGGTGCGGTGGGTCACGCGGCCTTCGACAGGGTCGACCTGTCCGTGGTCCGCGCGGCGGTCACCAGGGTGGGCGCCGTGCCCTCGTGGCGCGGCCACAGCAGGAGCGCGGCCGCCGCGCCCGCCGCGGCGAGCACCGCGAGGACCGACCAGGCGAGTACGGGGCCCGCGCCCGTGCCGAGCCAGCCCGCGACGGGGTAGGTGATCAGCCAGGCCAGGTGGGAGAGCGAGAACTGGGCCGCGAACACCTCGGGGATCGCGTGCCGTCCCGCCGAGGCCCGCAGGACCTTGCCGGTCGGGGTGATGACCAGGGCCGTGCCGATGCCGATCGCGGTCCACACGACCGCCGTGGCCGTCCAGGTGGCCAGGCCCGTCGCGAGGAGGGCGACCGCCGCCGTCGCGGCGGCGACGAGGACTCCCGCGCCGGTCGTCATGACGGTGCGGGCGGCGATCCGGTCGAGCACGCGGGGCAGTGCGAGGGCGGTGACGAGCGTTCCCGTGCCGGACGCGGCGAGCATCCAGGCGACGTCCGACTGCGAGCCGCCGAGTCCGTCGCGGACGTGGTTGACGGTGCCGACGACGACGATCGCACCCGCCGAAGCGACCACGAGGTTGAGCGCCATGACGCCGCGCAGGCGGGGCGTCCGGAAGAAGGTCCTGATCCCGGCCGCCGCCTTGTCCCACGCCCTGGTGTGGGCGCTGGGGCGGGCGTCGGGGACCCGGGTCGCCAGGATGAGCAGGGCGGACACCAGGAATCCGGCGGAGGTGCCGAGGAACAGCAGGTCGAAGCTGATGAACGTCAGGGCGACGGCCGCCAGCACGGGGCTGAGCAGGCTCTCCATGGTGGAGGCGACCTGGGAGGCGGACAGGGCCCGCGTGTAGGCGGACTCGTCGGTGACGACGTCGGGGATGACGGCCTGGAACGTCGGGGTGAAGGCGGCGGAGCCCGCCTGGAGCAGGCCGATCAGCACGTAGACGTGCCAGACCTCGGAGACCAGCGGCAGCGCGAGGACGACCGAGCCGCGGACCGCGTCGAGGAGGACCAGCAGGGTCCTCCTGGGAAGCCGGTCGACGTACGCGGCGGCCAGCGGGGCGATGATCACGTACATGACCATCTTGACGGTCAGGGCGGTGCCGAGGACCAGGCCGGCGTCCGGGCCCGCGAGGTCGTAGGCGAGGAGTCCGAGGGCGACGGTGGTCAGTCCGGTGCCGAACAGGGCGATGGCCTGGGCGCCGAAGAGGCGGCGGTAGTCGCGGATGGCGAACAGTCGTGTGGGGCTTTGGGGTCGCATGGCGGGGGTCCTTCCGGTGCCGGGCGGCGGGTCACGCCCCGCAGGTGGCGGGGGCGTACGGGCGGGACGGGCGGGACGGGCGGGATAGGCGGGACGGGGCATCGCGCTCCTTCCGGTGCGGCGTGCGTTCGTACGGGTCAGTGGTGTGCGTGGTGTGCGTGGTGCTCGCCATGGAGCTCGGGCGCGGCCTCGGGGGCCTTCTCCGTCGTCCGTACCGTGAACTCCGCCGTCCGTACGACTCCCTCGTGCTGGAAGTCCAGGAACAGGCGGTAGGTCCCGGCCGAGGGCGCGACCGCCATGAAGGCGATCTCGGGCCCCGGCGCGGTGACGCCGTCGCCGGGCTCGCCCTCCGGGTGGACGTGCAGGTAGCCGAGGTCGCCGACGCGCAGCGCGACCAGGTGTCCGTACGCGGCCAGGTAGGGCTCCAGGTCGGTGACGGGCCGACCGTCCCTGCTGACGGTGAGGGTCAGCGCGCTCGCCTCGCCGGGCAGGAGCGCGCCGTCGAGCGCGACCTCGTACCCGCCGGTCCGCGCGGCACCGGTGGCCTCGGGGAGCGGCCGGGGGTCGTACGCCCCGGCGACCGCCGCGTCGGCGCCCAGCGTCATGGTCCCGCCGTGTCCTGCGGGGTGGAAGTCGGCGAAGAACCGCCAGTCGCCCGGCTCCAGGGTCAGCCCGACGCTCCAGTGGCCCCGGTCGTCCCGTACGGGGTGCACGTGCTGGAACCCGGCCGTGTCGCGCCGGACGGCGATGAAGTGCAGCTCCTTCTCGTGCTCGGGGGTGAACGCGGTCACCGTCCGCCCGTCGGGGCCGGTGATCCGGAAGCCGATCGGCTGCGGGCCCGCGGCGAGGACCGTCGAGTCGAGCTCAAGGGTGTATCCGTGCTCGGAAACCGCCAGCCCCCCGGCCTGAGCGGCACCGTGCCCGGCGTGGGCGCCGTGGCCGCCGTGCCCGCCATGGGCGCCGTGGCCGCCATGGGCTCCGTGCCCGGCGTGGGCGCTGTGGTCGGCGTGGCCGTGAGCGGTGTGGTCGTTCATGACGTCTCCCTGGGTGCGCTGTGTCTTCCTGCCGTCGCCCGTTCGGTGCGACGATCAGAAACATATACCCCCCGGGGGTATCTAGGGAAGCCCTGGCGGCCCGGGACGGTGATCGAGTACGACATCGCCGAAGCCGCCGGGCCCCACCGGGACGCCCATACGTCCACCGGCACGATCGGCGCCACCGCCCCCTCCCCGCCGCCGTCCCCGCCACCGCTGACCTGGGAACCCTCCGATCGGCACCGGCGTTCCGCCCGGCCCGTGCGGCCCACCCGCCCCGCCCTTCCCCGTGGAGATCGGGCCGCTCCCTCGCGCTGGCGCGCCCCGAGCAGGACACTTGGGCCATACGCCAGTGGAGGGGGACGCACTATGCGGGACGGCCATCGGGCGGAAGCCGAGCGGCTGTTGGGGCGCGCGGTCGAGGAAGAGGTGCGCAGGACGGGCGGCCGCTCGGACCCCTCGGTGCTGCTCACCCGGGGGCGGGCCGCGCTGGAGACCATGGCCGCCGCGGCCGCCGACGAGTACCTCGCGTACACCCGGGCGCTGGACGCGGCGGAAGCCGAGGCCCGGCCGCTGTCCGAGCGGTTCAGCAGGCGGACCATGGCGACGCCCGCGCTGGTGACGGTCGTCGCCGCGCTCGCCGCGACCGGCGCCGACCTGGCGTTCGGGATGGCCGCGGGCAGCGCGCTGGGTGCGGGCGCCGTGGTGGCCGTGGCGGGCGCCGCCACCACCGTCGCCAAGGCGACCGCTTCGCACTGGCCCGCCGCGCACCGCAGGGCGGGCGCGCTGGGTCAGCCCGGCGGGCCCGAGCAGCTGCGGTTGCAGTGGCTGACGGCCCTGGAGGTGCGGGGCATCAGGCCGTTCCTGGACCAGCAGCGGATGCTCGCAACCAGCCGTACGCCCAAGAAGGACGCGACCGCGGGGCCGCGGCTGCGCGGCGCCGACCGCAGCCAGGCCGCGCGCCGACGGGCCGTCCTGGAGCAGTCGTTCTCCCACCTCCCGCAGTCCGAGGGGCCGTTCGCGGGCCGCAGGGCCGAGCTGGGGCAGATCGCGCAGTGGGTGCACGCGGCCCGCGCGTCGACCGAGACCAGGCCGGTGGTCGTGGTGCTGCACGGCCCGCACGGCTCGGGCCGCACCAACCTCGCGGTGCGGGCCGCGCACGAACTGCGCGACCAGTTCAAGGGCGCCTGCCTGGTGGACCTGCGCGGGGACGCGGCGGGCGCGCCGCTGTCCACCCGCGACGCGCTGCTGCACCTGCTGAACCGGCTCGGCGCGCCGCGCGAGCAGCTGCTGTTCCGCGAGCGCACGTCCGCCGAGCAACAGGTGCGGCGCCTGGGCGAGTTGTACCACCAGTACCTGACGGGCCTCGCGGTGACGATCGTCCTGGACGACGCGACGGACGCGGAGCAGGTCCGCACGCTGGTGCCGGAGCGCTCCGAGAGCCTGGTCCTCGTCACCTCGCGGGAGCCCCTGGAACTGCCCGCCGACTTCCCCGCGTGGGTGCACGGCGTCCCGCTGGGCGCGCTGGACGAGGCGGGCGCCGAGGAGCTGATGCGGGCGGTCGCGCAGGAGGAGCCCGAGCCGTACGACTACCAGGCGATGGATTCCGTACGGGAGTTGTGCGGCGGCCTGCCGCTGGCGCTGCGCGTCGCCGCCTCCTCGCTCGGCCCGCGCTCGGAGCGGGCGCTCGCCGAGGACCTGGCGGCGTACGGACCCGTGGACCCGGTGGAGCGCGCGCTGTGGCTGCGCTACACCGACCAGCCCGAGCAGGCCCGCCGCCTGCTGCGCCGCCTCGCCCTCGCGGGCCGCGCCTCGCTGGGCACGGCGGCCGCGGCCGCGCTGCTGGCGACGGACGAGCAGGAGGCGCAGCGGCTCCTGGACACGCTGTCGACCGCGGGCCTCGTGGACCGGCTCCAGGGCAGGCGGCACCGGCTGCACGACACGGTGCGCGCCTTCGCCCAGGGGCGGCTCGCCGACGAGGAGGAGCCCGCCGGGCGCACGGCGGCGCAGGAGCGGCTGATCCAGAACTACGCGGAGCTCGCGGACGCGGTGATCCGCATGGTCGACGGCAA
This sequence comes from Streptomyces sp. NPDC050504, assembly GCF_044458065.1. Classification (NCBI taxonomy): domain Bacteria; kingdom Bacillati; phylum Actinomycetota; class Actinomycetes; order Kitasatosporales; family Streptomycetaceae; genus Streptomyces; species Streptomyces sp. NPDC050504. The sequence goes on from NZ_JBITHO010000005.1 coordinate 452,825, forward strand.
ACTCTCCACGCGCGCTGGCCAGTTCGGGGCGCACGGCTTCGCCTCGCTGGACGCGGCGCTGCGCTGGCTGGACGACGAGTCGACGTTCATCGTCTCGATGCTGCGGCACACCGAGGGCGTGGACCAGCGGGCCGTGCTGAACCTGCTGGGCGCGCTCTGCGACTACTGCCTGCTGCGCGGCGACCTCTACCGGCTCGGCGAGATCAGCGAGTTGACGCAGAGCTGGGGCCTGCCGAGGTCGAGCGCGGCCGAGAGCCTGGGCGGCGCGAAGGGCGCCGGGGGCGACGCGGGCGTGCTGGAACGTTCGGTCAAGTGGCGCACCGGCATCGCGGCCCGTCAGCTCGGCGAGCTGGACCAGGCCCGCACCACGCTGACCTCGGTCGTCGGCCTGTACCGCGAGGCGCAGAACGACCCGGGCGCGGCCCTCGCGCTCTGCTCGCTCGGCATCACGCTGCACCACCAGGGCAACCTCAACGAGGCGTCGGCGAAGCTGCGCGAGGCGATCGCGCTCCAGGCGTCCGACGAGCAGGCGGAGGACCGCGCCTGGTCGATGCACGCGCTGGCGGCGGTCGAACGGGACCGGGCCAACCTGGTGGAGGCGCTGGCCCTGCTCGGGGACGCGCTGATCCTGCACCGGGCGGGCGAGTCGCTGCACGGCGAGGCGTGGACGCACTTCCAGCTCGGCCAGGTGTGCCTGCGGATGGGGGACGTGCCGCGCGCCGAGAAGGAGCTGCGGGAGGCCCTGGAGCAGTACGGCCGCACGCGCGACGGGCGCGGCGAGGCGTGGGCGATGACGCAGCTGGCGCGGGCCAGGCTGGTGGACGGCGACCCGGCGCCCGCCGTGGACCGGCTGCGCCAGGCGCTGTCGCGGCACCGCGACAACGAGGACGCGCGCGGCGAGGCGTGGACGCTGTACTACCTGGGGCAGGCGCTGGAGGAGCGCGGCGACCGGGACCAGGCGGTGCGGGAGCTGGAGCGGGCGCGCACCATGTTCTCGCGGATGCGGGACGTGTACGGGCTGGCCTGCGCGCGGCACCACTCGGGCCGCGTCACCCGCGACCAGCGCGCGGCGCAGACCGGGAACCTGCGCAACTCCGGTTTCGCCCGGCAGCTGTTGGTGGACGCGCGGGCGGACTTCCGGCGGGTCGGGGTGGCGCACGGCGAGGCGTGGACCTGTCTGGAGCTGGCGCTGGTCGACGCGGGCAACAACCGCGCCCCGCAGGCGCTGGCGCTCTGCGACGACGCCATCGAGCTGTTCGACTCCTACGGCGACCGCAGGGGCGGCGACTGGGCGCACTTCCTGCGCTGCACCCTGCTGCCGTACGCGTCGCCGGGCGGCGTCGAGGTGGGCACGGTGGTGGCCCAGACGGAGCTGGCGGAACTCCGCGGACACCCGCACCCGTCGCGCGACGGCAAGCTGGAGGACTGCGCTGAGGCGTACGCGGTGGTGCTGGAGCGGGGGGTGGCGCTGGAGTCGGGGTGGCAGGCGTGGCGCCTCGGCATGGTGCCGAACCGGCACGCGCGGGAGGTCATGGGAGTGGCGGTGGGGCCCGGCGCGTAGCGGCCCGCGGGGCCCGTGTCCCGGCCGCCACAAGAACGGCGCGCCCTGAGTACGCGTACTCAGGGCGCGAAGGCCCTCGGCGGGGAAACTGGGCTGGCCCACCGAACAAACGGGAGACGCCCCTCATGCCCACGCCGCTCAGGACCGCACGGCCCGCCGCACTCCTGGCCATCGCCCTCTTCGGCGCCGCCGCGCTCACCGGCTGCTCCGGACTGGAGTTCAAGGACGCCGTCTGCGGCAACGACGCGTATCCGGTCCTGGCGGTGAACAGCACCGGCTCGGACTGCACCCCCAAGGGCGAGGAGCCCGCGCCGGGATACGCGCGCTACCCCGAGGGCAAGGTGCCCAAGGAGGTCGACGACGAGTGGGACGTGTACTGGCGCTCGCACACGCTCGACGAGAAGGGCAACATCATCGACGCCCCGGACGAGGGCTGACCGTGCCGGGGACAGGCCGAAGGGACCGTACACGTACCTCCGTTCTCGTTGTCGACGGCTCGATCCCGCTGGGATAGTGGGGCGTCGAGGGTACGAGGGGGGAGGTGCGCGATGCCCGGACCACGGCCCGACCCGCTGCCCCCGCCCGTGCCGCCAGAGCCGCTGATCGGACGCGACCGGGAGTACGCCCACCTGCGCCGGCTCCTCGGCCGGGGCAAGGACCCTTCGCTCCGGATCCTCGCGCTCCACGGCGAGCACGGCATCGGCAAGACGTCCCTCGCGGCGCGGCTCGCGCTGGACGTGGGCGGCAGCGAAGGGTTACCGGTCTGCTGGCTGCCGCTGGACCAGGAGGCGGGCGGCCCGGAGGCGATCCTGCTGCGGATGCTCGCGCAGTTGGGGCTGGAGGGGTGGCACTGGGACGACGCGCCGCACCCGCCGGACGCCCTCGGCTTCGAGCTGCTGCACCGGCACGCCCGCGGCCACCTGTCCGCGTCGCCCGCCGTGGTCGTCCTGGACGAGGTCGCCTGGCGCTTCGCGTCACGGCGCCTGCTGCCCGCGTTCATCGGCACCGCCTGCACGGTCATCGTGACCACCAGCGTCCCCGTTCCCAAGCACCTGCCCCCGCCCGCCTGGATCACCCACCACCTCGTGCGGCCGCTCGACGCCTCTGCGGCCCGGCGGCTGGTGCGGCAGGACGCCTCGGGCCTCCCCGACGACGTGCTGCGCGGCACGGTCGCACGGGGCAATCCGGCACAGCTCACGCACCTGGACGCCCTGCTGCGGCAGGGCCCCTTCCCGGAGAACGGCCATCCGCACCGACTCCTCGACGCGCTGTTGCACAAACGCCTCACGCAGGAGATCAAGCTCCTGAACGACCTCGTGGCGCTCAGGGTGCCGTACTTCTCCACGCGCGCCGCGCTCGCGCTCGGCCCCCAGGCCCTGGCGGGCCGGTCGACGAGCGTCCCGCTGACCAAACTCGTCCAGTGGGGCCTGGTCCAGCGCGAGGGCGAGGACCGCTACAGCATCCACCCCGTGATCCGCACCCAGGTCATCCAACGGGACGTCGCCCGCCGGATGGACCCGGACGTCCGCCTGCCCGCGGACAAGGTGGCGGAGGCCGCGCTGGGGGACCTGGACGCCCGGCTCGCGATCCGGCGCGACAGCCCGCTCTCCGCCCCCGACGCACCGCAGGCCTTCCCCCTGCCCGTGGAGCGGATCGAGGAGTACCTCAGCCTCTGCCTGCGCCGCCCGCTCTCCGGGCCCCTGGCCAGCATGCTGGCCGACTGGCTGGCGGAGCGCGGCGACGTCGTCCGGCTGCTCGCGCTGCGCGGCGGCGGCAGCACGTGGGAGGCGCCGGGGGTCGACGTCGCCCTCGGTCGCGCGGCCCGCGCGAGCGGCGCGCTGCACCTGGCGGCCCGGCAGTTCACCGATGCGCGAGAGCTCCGCGAACTCGCGGTCACACAACACCACTTGGGCGACCTCAAGGCTGCCGAAGACCAGCTGTCCGCCCTCACGCCCCGCACCCCTCGCCGGCAGCTGGACCTCGGAGCCGTCCTCACCGACCAGGGGCGCTACGGGGTCGCGGCGCAGGCGCTCGCCGAAGCGGAGCGGGAGTTCAGCACCCAACGCGACGAGCGCGGCCGGGCACTGACGCTGCTGGCCCGCATCCCGCTGGCCCTGCTCGTCGGCGCGGCGGAGAGCGCCGACGCCCTCACCGAATCGGTCTATCCCCTCCTGCGTCGGCAGGGGGACGGGGCGGGCCTCGCCTGGCTCACCACGTACGCGGGGTGGCGCCAGCGCCTGGGCGGGACTCCCGCCCAGGCGGCGGACACCCTGGGGCGGGCCGTCACCGAGCACCGCGACGCCGACAACCCGCGCGGCGAGGCGTGGAGCGGATACCACCGCGCGCTGGCGCTGGCCGACACCGGCTCAGCCATGGACGCCGGGCGCCAACTGAACCAGGCGAGGAAGCTGTTCGCGCATCTGCCCGACGAACTCGGCACGGCATGGACCGAGCACAAGTACAGCCTGGTGGTGCCGCAACAGGGCGGCCCGCACCACCCGGCACCCGCCCTGCGCCGGGCGGCGAACAAGTTCGCCACGATCGGGTGTCCGCGCGGCGAGGCCTGGTCCCGGCTGGACCTGGCCCTGCTGGCGCTCAACAATCCGCACCACGACGCCACCGCGGACACGGACGTCACGGACGAACTCGTCGCGGCCAATTCCCTCTTCACCCTCATCGGCGACCTCAACGGGCTGGCCTGGGTGGCATACGCCCATGCCGCCAAAGAGCCTGGCGTCACCCCCTGGGAAGCCGCCTCCGCCGTCAACCGCCTCGCGCCCCAGATGCCGCCGGTGCTGGGCGACCGCATCCGCAGGTGGGCCGACGACCAGAGCGCCAGGAGCTGGTTCGCCGTCCCCCTATGGGCCAGGGACGTCATCGCCCCCCTGTCCGGCACCGCCACCGCCGCCCCGCCCCTCACCGCCACCACCCAGGTCCGCCTCACCCTCCTCGACGGCTCCCCCATCCGCGTGCGCCTGCGCGTCGTCCCCGCCCCCGACCACCCGTGGGCCACCGCCCCCGCCGCCGAGCTGCCCTGGCTCACCGCACTCGCCACCCCGCTGAGCGCCGCCGAAATCCACCCCGCGCTCTCGCTGTTCAAGCCGTCGAACAGGGCGGAAACAGACGCGTCGGGCGTCCCGGAGAGCGGCACCGACTTCGAGATCACCCCGCGCCTCGACGGTCTGCACCGCTTCCGGTTCACCATCTCGGACGAGCGCACCGGAGCCGTACTCCAGCAGGTGGAGACCGAGTTGGACATCCCCGGCACCGACACGAGCGACCCGCTGGCCGGTCTCACCCCGGCCCGCAGGGGAGGTGACTGAGCCCGTGCCGCGCGAACTCCCCGTCCGCGTCGTCCAGGACCCGAGCCGGGGCTTCACCCTGCTCGGCCACCGCACCGCGCGGGCGCCCGACCTGACCGTGACGCTGATGGTCGACTCGTCCGAGAAGAGCCTCCAGGCCGTGATGACGGGGGCCGCGCTGCCGCCGCTCGCCGGGGGCAGCCACATGACGGTCCTGCCCGTCTCCGCCGACACGGTCCGCGCCAAGTCGGCGCGGCTGTGCGACCTCTGGCGCGGCGTGCTGGTCTCGTACGAGCCGAAGGACGACACGGGCCGCCCCGCGCCCGGCCGCCCCTCCCACCCGTACGCGCAGCTCATCGACTTCACCGAGGAGCCGCCCGAAGAACTGCACCAGGCGCTGACGAGCCTGACGCTCGCCGCCGACGACCTGCTGTGGCACGTCCTGCTGGGCGCTCCCGACCCGTCCGTCGTGTACTTCCGTACGTATCTGCTGAGCGTGCTCCGCCGCCGTGACCTGCGCATACGCTTCGACTCCACGCTGCCGGTGCCCTGGCCGCTGCTGTGCCTGCCGGTGGACGACGACGGCGACGACCACGCGGACGACCGTGCCGACGACCACGCCGGGCACGACCCGGCCGACTCCCCCGAGGCGCACTTCGAGCGCTTCCTCGCCCACCGCCACCAGATCGAGCACACCGGCGGCACCTACCCCTGCCCCGGCCTGGAGACCGAGCCGCCCCGGCAGCCCGTCGTCAGCCTCAACCACGACAGGCTCCTCGACCGGGCCGCCGCGACCCGGGCCGCGGAGGTCGCCGCGCTGCTCGCCACCGGCACGGCGTTCACCGAACGGACCGACAGCGCGGCCCTGTTGCGCGCGCTCGCCTCGCCCGAGCTGAACGAGCAGGTCATGTACTTCTGGTGCCACGGCTCCTTCGCCGACCGGCACCCGGGCCCCGCACAGCTGGTCATCAGGCTCTCCGACGCCCGGCCGATCGACGCGGACGCCATCGAGGAGCGCCGCAGGAGGCTGCGCGGCACCACCCCCTTCCAGCCGTTCGTGCTGCTGAACGCCTGCAACGCCGGGCGCCCCGCGGACTCCGCCGACCGCTCCTGCCTGGGCCGCGCGCTCATCCAGCACGGCGCGCGCGGGGTGCTCGGCCCGCTCGTGGAGATGCCGCAGCGCTTCGCCGCCGAGTACGCCCTCGCCTTCCTCACCCGCTACCTCGGCGGCACGGAGACCGCGGGCCGCATCGCCCACGACCTGGCCCGGCACTTCGCCACCACGTACCGCAACCCGCTCGCCTTCGCCTACGCCCTGCACTGCGGCATGGACAGCAGGCTGGAGCTGGCCCCCGAACTGCCCCCGGCCCCGCACTCCCAGGAGCTGACCGTATGACCCTGCCGCTGTTCACCGTCGACCTCGACGAGTCGGGGTGGCTCCTGGACGGGGACCACCCCGTGCCCGCCGACCGCGTCGACGAGCACTTCGACCGGTACCTCACCCCGCCCGACTGGGCGAGCGACATCGTCGTGTACGCGCACGGCTGGAAGACCACGCCCGACTCCGCGCTCGCGGCGGCCCGCAGGCTGCACGCGCTGCTCGTGGCGCAGCAGCACGCGCACGCCGAGCTGTACGGGAAGGTGAAGGACGGCTTCGCGCCGTGGACGGTCGTCGTGCGCTGGCCGTCCCGCGGCCGCTACCGCGAGGTCCGCGACCGGGCCCACGCCCTGTCGACCGCCCCGGGCGCGCACGCCCCGCGCGTCATCGCCCATCTGCTGGGCTATCTGGACGCCCGGCGCGGCGACCCGGCCGCCGCGCCCGTGCTGGCGGGCCGGGAGGGCCAGTACCTCCACCTCGTCGGCCACTCCTTCGGCTGCCGCGTGCTGTGCGAGGCCGTGCAGTGGGCCGTCGCGCACGAGCCCCCCACGCTCTCCTGGTCGCGCCCCGCTCCCGCGGACCGGCCGTTCACCGTCGACTCGATGCTGCTGCTCCAGATGGCCGCCGTGCGCGGCGCCTTCGCGACGACGTTCACCGCGCTGGCCGAGGCCCCGCTGCGGGGGCCCGTCGTCGCGACGTACGCCCGCCGCGACTGGGCGACCGGGCTGTGGCACCGCCTCGCGGAGGGCTCGCACGGCATCGGCGCGCAGGGCATCGGCACCGCGCCCGAGCCGGTCTCGCAGATCGCGCTGCGCCGCCCGGACGACCCTTACCAGCTGCGGGAGTTGGACCACTGGTTCGTGAGCGTCGACGCCGGGGAGGTCTTCACCGAGGGACGCGGCCCGGCGGGCGCGCACTCGGACCACCTCCACCCGGAGACGGCCCACTTGCTGCTGTCGCTCGCGGAGCACGCGCGGTAGCGCGGTGGCGGGAAGGGGAACGGGAACGGGAACGGGAAGCGTGCGGGAGAGGGGGCGGACATGACGGAGCACGAGGGGCTGCGCGCGTACGGGATCCTCGTGGACGCGTCGCTGGTGCCGGACGAGGAGCCGGCCAGGTGGGGTCCGGTCCGGACCCTGCCGAGGTACGAGCCCACGTTGTTCGGCCGCGAGGAGGAGCAGCGGCGGCTGAGCGACTGGCAGCACCCGACCGTCGTGCTGTACGGGGAGTCGGGGTCCGGCCGCTCGGCGCTCGCCGCGTGGGTGGCCCGGCAGGCCGCTCGCGAGACCTGGCACGACGCGCCCGAGCGCGATCAGACCTTCCTGACGCCCTGGCGGGCGGAGTCGGCGGTCGTACGGATCGACGCCTCGTCCGGGGCCCTCGACCTGATCCTCATGGACTTCCTGGCCGCTCTCGGACACCCCAGTCGCGATCTGCTGCGCCTCGCCCGCTCCGACGACCCCGGCGCCCTGGTCGACCTGCTCCACGCCGACTGGCCGGCGCGCGCTTACGCGGTGGTCCTGGAAGACGTGCCCGACTTCGCCGCACTGTCCCGACTGACCGGGGCGTTCGGGCCCAGCCGCACTTCCCTGGTCGCGACCTGCCTCCCCATGCCGGGTCTCGAAGAGCCCCGCACCACGTGGCACGCGCAGGCCGTGGGACCGCTCTCCCGCTCCGGCCTGTCCCGCGCGCTCCGCGGCGGCGACCCCGCGACCTCCGCGTACCGCCGCCTCCAGCGGCCCGGCTCCCTCCCGCCCGAACTGCGGCTTCCCGCCCTGCTGCCGCTGCTGCGCGCCGGAGAACCGCGCCGCACGGGCCGTCGCACGAGCCGCAACCGGAGCGTGACCGTCGCCGAACTGGCCGAGACGGTACTCGGCCGGCTGAGCCCAGGGGCTCTGCGCGCGCTGAACGAGCTGGCCCCGTGGGCGGGCATCGGACTGACCAAGGAAACCGCCGAGGCGCTGGGCGTGCCCTCGAACGCCTGGTCCGAGCTCTGCTCGCGCGGGCTGTTCCAGTCCGACGGAAGCCTGTTCCACACCCTGCACCCGGCGCTGTGCGCGGCGCTCGGGCTGACCGCGTCGCCCGCCGAGCGCGCCGCCCTGGACCGGCGCGCCGCCGAAGCCGTCCGCGCCCGCCTGTCACCTTCCCACTCCGTGAAATGGCCCGCCCCCGTCCCGCTGGTCGACGACGCCCTCCTGGACCTGGCGAGGCGGCTCGCGCCGAACTCGCCCGACGCGGCGGGCGAGCTCTTCCCGCTGCTCGCCAGGCACTGGTGGCAGCAGGGCGACTTCCACAGGCTGGTCGTGCTCGCCCGGCTCGACCACCACCACCGCGTCCACGCCTGCGGCCGCGAACTCGCCCTCGCCCAGCGGGACGTGGGCCTGCTGCGCCCAGCGATGTACACCCTGAGCGCCCCGCGCTCCGCACCGGGGGACGCCGCCCGCCCGAATACCGAGCTGGCCTCCGTACTGCACCACCAGGGCCACATGGGGAAGGCCCGCGCGGCCCTGGGCGACGACGCTTCGGGGCCGCCGGGCGACCCCGAGGCCCTGCTGGCGCTGGCCGCGATCGAATCCGACCAGGGGCGACTGAGCGGGGTGGACGCCCTGCTGCAATACGCCGATTCGGCCACCCCCCACGGCGAGCGGCAGACGCAGATGCGGATCCTCCTGGAACGCGCCCGCGTCCTGCTGCGCCGGGGAAGGCCAATAGAGGCGCAGCAGCTGCTCGACCAGAACACCACCGAGCTGCAGGGCCACGTCATGACCGAGCTGGGCCGGGCGCTGGTGCTGCAGGGCCACGCGTCGGGCGCCGTCCCGACCTTGACCGCCGCGCTCGACAAGCACCGCGCGAACGAGGACCTGCGGGGCGTCGCCTGGACGCACTACTACCTCGGGCTCGCCCACGCCCGTACCGCCAACGACCGCGAGCAGCACGCGGCCCGCTCCTTCCTCACCGCGCTCGCCCGCTTCGTCGAGCTGCCGGACCAACAGGGCGTCGGCTGGTCGCTGTACCGGCTGTACGGGCTCTCCCACGCGGAGGGCAAGCCCTTCTACCGGGTGGACGACGCCGTCCTCCTGGGGCGCATGACCGAAGCGCTGAACTCGGACGACTCCCCGCGCGGTGCCGCCTGGGCGCAGCTCCTCCGGGCGCCGTACTCCACCTCGGGCCCCAGGGGCCGCCGGGTGGACCGCGTCGCGCTGAACCGGGCCGCCCTCGCCTTCGAGGCGCTGGACGACGGCCACGGCCACGACTGGGCCCGCCTGCTCCTGCACGTCGAGGACGGCGATCTGACCGCCGCCGAGCAGGTCGTACGGCGCCTCGGCAGGGCGTCCGGCGGGCTGTCCGGCCTCGCCCCGGGGAGCCGCTGGCACGCCTTCCTCGCCCAGGCCCGCACCGACCCCCTGTCGCACCGCGCCCTCGTCCCCGACGTCCCCTTCCTCGCCATGGAGCTGTCCTCCCTCCGCCCCCCGGCGCGGGACGCGGACCAGCCCCCCACCCCCCGCTGCCACATCCGCGTCACCCTCCAGGACGACTCCCCCGCCCCCGGCGCCGCGTCCCAGCTCCTCGTGCGGGTGCAGCCCGACCCCGCGCACCCCTGGCACGACCGGGCCGCCGCGCCCTGGCTGACCGTCGTCGCCACCCCGCTCACCCGCGCCAGGACCGAGCCGCCCTCGGCGACCCTGCGGCCCTCGGGGCGCGTCATGGACGGGGCCAGGTTCGACTTCACGCCGCACACCGCGGGGGTGCACCTCATCCGGTTCACGGTGCTCGACCCGGTGACGGACACCGTCCTCCAGCGGGTGCGCGTGGAGCTGGACGTGCCGCCGCAGAACGGCCCGCGCCCGCTGTCCGCGCCGCCGCGCGTCGCGCTGCCCGTGCGGTACGGCGGCCGGGCGCGGACCCCGCTCGCCCGCCCCACGACGCACCGCCCCGCCGTACAGAACCCGCTGACTCCCCGCCCGTCGGAAAAGGCCTGACCGAGTGCCCCGCGACCTCATTCCGTACGTCGAGGACGACCCGAGCGACGGCTTCCACCACTGGCCCGTGCCGGCGGCGGACCCGCTTGACCTGGTCGTCAGCTTCGACGTGCACGCGCACGACCGCATCAGGGCGCGGATGCACGGCTCCGCCCTGCCCACCCTGCCCTACGAGCACGCGGCGCTCCTGTCCGTGGGCACCGCCGACGTGCGCGCCGCAGCGGCCAGGCTGCGCGCCAAGTGGAACGCGTTCGTCAGGCACCAGCCGGTGGACGGGCGGCGCATACCCGTCGGGCCCGTGCTGCCGTTCGCGTCCGGCGTCGACCTGCGCGGCCACCCGGCGCTCCCCGCGCAGCTCGACGCGCTCGTGCGCGCCGGGACGCACCTGCTCTTCGGGGTGCTGCTGAGCGGCGAGGACGCGGCGGTCCGGCAGTTCCGCGAGCATCTGGTACGGGCCCTGGAGGGGCGCGGCAGGGACGGGGACGGCCTGCGGATCCGCTTCGACTCGGAGCTCGGGCTGCCGTGGCCGCTGCTGGGCCTGCCGGGGCCGGGGCGGGGCGCCGACGGGCCCGAGGCGCTGCTGGACCGCCTGCTGGGGCTGCGCCACCAGATCGAGCACAGCAGCCCCGAGTACCGCTTCGAGGCCCCGGCCCCGCCGCAGCCGCTGCCGCGCGTCAGCCTCAACCACGACAAGCGGGTCGACCGGCGCAGCGAGACCTGCGCCGCCAAGGTCGCCGACGCCCTCGCGCACACCACGGACCCGGTCGTCAGGGAGGACGGGCAGCAGCTGGTGGAGGACCTGCGCGAGGCGGTCTTCGAGGACCGGTTCATGTACTTCTGGTGCCACGGCGTCTACGTGGCGAGCGGCCCGGACACGCCGTACCTCACGATCCGGCTCAGCGACGGCGTCGACATCGACGGGCTGACGGTCGACGAGTGCCGGGAGGAGCACCGGGGCAGCCCGGACGCGCGCTTCCAGCCGTTCGTGCTGCTGAACGCCTGCCACGCCGGGGTGTGGGCGCCCGACCACGCCGACACCGGCGCCCTGGCGCGGGCGCTGGTGCGGGCGGGGGCCCGCGGGGTGCTGGCACCGCTGATCGAGATGCCGCAGGTCTTCGCCGCCGAGTACGCGCACGGCTTCGTCACCGCGTTCCTGACCGGCGCGCAGAGCGCGGGCACGGTCGCCCGCGCCCTGGCGCGACGGTACGCGACGGAGTTCCACAACCCGCTCGGCGCGGCCTACGGGCTGCTGTGCGGGATGGACCACCGGCTGGCGCGCTGAGGTACGGGGGCGCGCCCCCGTACCCCGGTCGCCGCTACTTCTGTGCGGTGCCGCTCTTGGCCGTGCCCCCGGACGCCGCGCCCTCGGCCGCGGTCTCCGGCTCCTCCTCGAAGTCGACCCGGCCCATGTGCCGGTTCATCGACTTCATCAGGAACCAGACGCCCAGGGCCAGCGCCGCGAAGACGATGAAGCCGAGGACGCCGGGGGTCACCTTGTCGTCGTCGATCTCTTTGGCGAGAGGGACGAGGTGCGTCATTGCCAGATCCACACGAACGCTCATATCAGGCATTCTCGCGCACGCCCGCGAAGAGGTCGTCCTCGGGGAGGGAGGTGTCGACGAGCGACTTCGCCAGCTCGTACTCCTCGGTGGGCCAGACCTCCTTCTGGACGTCCATCGGCACGCGGAACCAGCCGCCGTCCGGGTCGATCTGCGTGGCGTGCGCGATCAGCGCCTTGTCGCGGATCTCGAAGAAGTCGGCGCAGGGAACGTACGTGGTCAGGGTGCGCTCGACCCGCTCGAACTCCTTCCAGCGCTCCAGCCACTCGCCGTACGGGGACTCCATGCCGCGCGCGAGCAGCGCCTCGTGCAGCGCGACCGTGCGCGGCCGGTTGAAGCCCTGGTTGTAGTAGAGCTTCCGCGGCTGGAAGACCGGGCCGAACTCCGCCTCGGGGAACTTCTCCGCGTCGGCCGCGCCGTCGAAGGCCACCATCGTGATCTTGTGGGTCATGATGTGGTCGGGGTGCGGGTAGCCGCCGTTCTCGTCGTAGGTCGTGATGACCTGCGGGCGGAAGGCGCGGATCTTGCGGACCAGCTCGCCCGCCGCCACGTCGACGTCCTCCAGCGCGAAGCAGCCGTCGGGCAGCGGCGGCAGCGGGTCGCCCTCGGGCAGCCCGGAGTCGACGAAGCCCAGCCACTCCTGCTCGATCCCGAGGATCTCGCGGGCCTCGTCCATCTCCTTCTTGCGCACCTCGTGGATGTGCTCCTCGATGTACTTGTCGCCCTGGAGCTTGGGGTTCAGGACGGAGCCGCGCTCGCCACCTGTGCACGTCACTACCAGCACGTCCACCCCCTCGGACACGTACTTGGCCATGGTCGCCGCGCCCTTGCTCGACTCGTCGTCGGGGTGGGCGTGAACGGCCATCAGTCGCAGCTGCTCAGTCAAGACTCGATCCTCAGTGAATGGGTCGCATCGGTGGCTTCTATAGTGACGGAACCGGCGGTCGGAAAATTCCGCCGTCCGCGGTACGAGAGGAACGATCATGAGCGCGGTGCGCCAGGAGCTTCCCGAGGGCCGTTACAGCAGTCGCTCCTCGGACGAGCGCGCGGACCGGAAGCTGAAGGTCATCGGCGCGGTGCTCGGTGCCGTCGGCCTCGGGGTCGTCGGCTGGCTCGGCTACAGCTACGTCTCGGGCACGGAGATCAGCGCCGAGCCGATCAAGTCCAGCGTCGTCTCGGACCGCGAGGTCCAGGTGCACCTGGAGATCCGCAAGGACGAGGACGCCTCGGGCACCTGCACGCTGCGGGCACTGGCGGTGGACGGCGCCGAGGTGGGCCGCCGCGACATCGCGGTCCCCGCGGGCGAGAAGCGCATCGACCGGGTGTACTCCGTGCGCACGACGTCCCGGGCGACCGCGAGCGAGCTGGTCTCCTGCACCAGCGAGTCGCACTGACGGACCCGGGCCCCTTCTCCGCCCCCCTTTCCCGGCTCATTCCCGGTTTCCCGGGCTCCCGCGCGAACGGTTTCCTGACACGGAACCTCCTCCCCCTTTTGCGTCGCAATTGTTAGGCTCGTGGTTTCGCCCACCCGTGGAGGCACATGCTTCTGGGTAGGGCGATGCTTTGTATTCCCAGTACCTACGAGGAGCACCTGTGACCCAGACCAGCGACAACGTCACCTGGCTGACCCAGGAGGCGTACAACAAGCTCAAGGAAGAGCTTGAGTACCTGTCTGGTCCCGCGCGCACCGAGATCGCGGCCAAGATCGCCGCGGCGCGCGAGGAGGGCGACCTGCGCGAGAACGGCGGGTACCACGCGGCGAAGGAGGAGCAGGGCAAGCAGGAGCTCCGTGTGCGCCAGCTCACCCAGCTCCTGGAGAAGGCCAAGGTCGGCGAGGCCCCGGCGGCCGACGGCGTCGTCGCGCCCGGCATGGTCGTGACGATCGCCTTCGACGGCGACCCGGACGACACGGAGACCTTCCTGCTGGCCTCCCGCGAGTACGCGTCCGACGACATCTCGACGTACTCCCCGCAGTCCCCGCTCGGCTCCGGGGTGAACGGCAAGAGGGTCGGCGAGGACGCCGAGTACGAACTGCCGAACGGCAAGAAGGCCTCGGTGAAGATCCTGGACGCGAAGCCGTACCAGGCCTGAGGCACAGCTCCGCCCGCACCGCGAGGGGCCGGGACGCACGATGCGTCCCGGCCCCTCGCGCGCGTGGCGGCGCGTGCGGAGGGGTTGCCGTCCGGCGACGGCGGCGGTTCCAATGACCGACGTGAACACGCCATCATCAACACCGTTGCCCGATCCGGCCGGAGCTCCCGTCCTGCTGGGCGCGCTCGCCCCGCTGTCCAGGCCCGGCTGGGCCGAGGCGGGCCGACACCTGGTCGCCGGGTTCGAGCTGGCCGTGCGCGAGGCCAACGCCGCGGGCGGGATCGGCGGCAGGCCGCTGGAGCTGGTCGTACGGGACACCGCGGCCGACCCGGAGCGGGCCGCGGCCGCCGTGAAGGAGCTGGCCGGGCTCGGCGTCGCGGCCGTGCTGGGCGAGTACCACAGCGTCGTGGCGCGCGCCGTCGCCGCCTCGGCGGACGCGCTCGGGGTGCCGTACCTCTGCTCGTCGGCGGTGCTCGACGCGCTGGTCGACGAGGGGGCGCCGACGGAGCGGGTCGCGCGCGTGGCCCCCGTGCAGTCCCGGGGCTGGCGGCTCTACGCGGACTTCCTCCTCGCGTCGGGCCGGGGCCGGGTGGCCGTGGCGGCGCAGCCGAGCGTCTACTGGGCGGCCGGGACGCGCCTCCTGCGGGAGCGCCTCGCGGCCGGGGGCGGCACGCTGGTGGAGCTGGACGCGAACGCGCTGACGCCGGGCGCGCTGTGCGACGCGCTCGCGGAGTCCGGCGCGGGCGCGCTCCTGCTGCTGACCGGCCACCCGGAGCCCGCCGCGCCGATCGTCAGGGCGGTGCGGGCGGACCCGCGGCTCGCCGACGTCCTGATCGGCGCCCCCGCGGGGCAGCCGGAGTTCCACGAGTGGATCGCGGAGCTGGGCGCGGCGGGCGCCGGGATCCCGTTCCTGCGCTACCTGCCCGAGCGGCTCGGCCCGCTCGGCGAGCGCGTGGGCGACGAGCTCCGCGCGCACCTGGGCGAGGCGCCGTCCTTCGTCGCGTACGAGGGCTGGGACACCGTCGCGGTCCTGGCGGAGGCCCTGCGCACCCGCGGCACGGACCGGGCGTCGCTCGCCGGGGCGTGGCAGCACGTGCGGGTGGCGGGCACCAGGGGGCCGATCGCCTTCTCCCGCGTACCGGAGGCGGGCGTGTGGCAGTGGGCCTGGTCCCCGATCCAGGTGGCGGACCGGGACCCGTCGGACCCCGAGGCGTTCCGGGTGCTGCGCACGGGGTGAGCCGACGGACCTGACGCCACGTCAACCGGCCTGCCCGGCAAGGGCGTCGGGCAGGCCGGTCGGGGGTCCGGCGCTTGAGAGCGGTCAAGCGCCCGCCCTGCGCAGCGTGCAGACCCCGTCCGCGCAGGCGCGCTCCAGGCGGCCCCTGGAGACCGTCTGCGCCAGGCCGATCGCCCAGCAGGTCGGGCAGCCCTTGAGCGCCAGCAGACCCAGGGGCGCGGCCAGCAGCGTGGCGGGGCCCAGGAACGGCACCAGGGCCACCGAGCCGGCGATCGTGCCGAAGCCGAGCGCGCCGCGCAGGAGGTGGCGGGGCAGGGACGCGCTGGAGAAGTCCCCCTCCCCACGGCCCCCGGCCTCCCCGCGAACCCCTGCCTCCCCGTGGCCCCCGGTCTCCCCGCGGACCAGTGCGGTCACCGTCTTCGTCTTCATCGCCGTCCCCCCGCCGCCCGCTCGCCGTCCCCTTCGACCTCCGCCGCCAGCGCCCGCCGCAGGGTCGCCCGCGCCCGGTGGAGGCGCGACTTCATCGCCGCGTCGCTCAGGCCGAGCGCCCTGGCGACGTAGCGGCCCGGATACCCCTGTACGTCCCGCATGACGAGCACCTGCCGCTGCTCGCGCGGCAGCGCGGCGATCGCCGTCGCGACCCGCTCGGCCTCCAGCCGCCGCAGGACCGCGTTCTCCGCGCTCTCCGCCGCGCGCACCGGATCGTCATCGGCCGTCCCGTCCGCCGCCCCGCCCGCCGCCCCGGCGGCCACCGGCCGCGAGGCGAGCAGCCGCAGGTGCCGCAGGCACTCGTTGCGCACGACGCGGAACATCCAGGAGGCCAGCGCCCCGGTCGCCCGGAGCGTGCCGATCTTCCGGTAGAGGATGATCAGCGCCTCCTGCGCCGCGTCCTCCGCGTCCTGCGGCGTGGCGCACAGCGACAGCGCGAACCTGCGCACGTGCGGCTGCGACTCCATGACCACGGCGGTCAGCGAGCCGACGTCACCGTCGCGCGCGGCCTCGATCAGCCCCGCGTCCGGCCAGGGTTCACCCACGGTTCCCGCTCCTCCTCCTGAGCAGCGCCACGCTGCACGCGCAGACGAGCACTGCCCCGGCCACGACGCCGACCGCGATCATCATGTTCCGTTCCTCCCGCTGTCCACCGGCCCGTGCGGCCGGTACGCACATGAGAGGCGGCCGCGGCCCGAAAGGGTTCGGGCACGGCAGCACGAAGCCCCGGGGGCGGACCCCCGGGGCTCGTCGGACGAAGGCGAAGGCGTCAGGCCGTCGCCGAGCGGTACTTGCGGACCGCCAGCGTGCGGAACACCAGGATGATGACCACGGACCAGATCAGCGAGGCCAGCGCCGGGTGCTGCATGGGCCAGGCGTCCGGCACCGGATAGTTCGGCGGCAGGTTGCCGAACAGCTCGCGGCACGCCTGCACGGTCGCGCTGAACGGGTTCCAGTGGGCGATGGCCCGCAGGAACGACGGCATGTTCTCGGCCGGTACGAAGGCGTTGGAGATGAACGTCAGCGGGAACAGCCAGATCAGGCCGCCGGACGTGGCGGCCTCCGGGGTCCGTACGGACAGGCCGATCAGCGCGCCGATCCAGGAGAACGCGTAGCCGAGCAGGAGCAGCAGCCCGAAGCCCGCGAGGACCTTGAAGAAGTTCTCGTGGGTGCGCCAGCCGACGAGGACGGCGACGACCGCGAGGACGACCAGCGTCAGCGCGGTCTGTACGAGGTCGGCCAGCGTGCGCCCGGTGAGCACCGCGCCCCGCGCCATCGGCAGCGAGCGGAACCGGTCGATGAGGCCCTTGTGCATGTCGTCGGCGATGCCCGCGCCCGCGCCCGCCGTGGCGAAGGTGACGGTCTGCGCGAAGATGCCCGCCATGAGGAACTCGCGGTAGCCGTCCGCGCTGAGCCCGGAGCCGGGGACGCTGATCGAGCCGCCGAAGACGTAGCTGAACAGCACCACGAACATGATCGGCTGGATGAGGCCGAAAATGATCATCTCGGGGATCCGCATCATGCGGATCAGGTTGCGCTTGGCGACGACGAGGGAGTCGCGGACGGACTGTCCGATGCCGCCGCGCGCGGCCGGAGCCGTATGGGTCACGACACTCACTTGGCGGCCTCCTTCTTCTGCCCGGTGCCGTTCGCTTCCTCGTCGTCCTCGACCGTGGCGTGGCCGGTGAGCGAGATGAAGACGTCGTCGAGGGTGGGGCGGCGCAGGCCGATGTCGTCGATCTCCACGCCGCGCGCGTCGAGTTCGCGGATGACCTCGGCGAGCAGCTTCGCGCCGCCGGTGACCGGGACGGTGATCTTGCGGGTGTGGTTCTCGGTCTTGCACTCGCCCTTGCCGAAGCCGCGCAGCACCTCGTCGGCGATCGGCAGGTGGTCGCGCTCGTGGACGACGACCTCGACGCGCTCGCCGCCGGTCTGCGCCTTCAACTGGTCAGACGTGCCACGGGCGATGACCTTTCCGTGGTCGACGACGCAGATGTCGTGCGCGAGGTGGTCGGCCTCCTCCAGGTACTGCGTGGTGAGCAGCAGCGTCGTACCGCCGGAGACCAACTCCTGGATGACCTCCCACAGTTGCTGCCGGTTGCGCGGGTCGAGTCCGGTGGTGGGCTCGTCCATGAACATCACGGGCGGCGACACGACGAGGGCGGCGGCGAGGTCGAGGCGGCGGCGCATGCCGCCCGAGTAGGTCTTGGCGGGGCGGTCGGCGGCCTCGGCGAGGTTGAACCGTTCCAGCAGTTCGCCCGCCCGGTCCTTGGCCGCCTTGGCCTTCATCTGGTAGAGCTGGCCCACCATTTGGAGGTTCTCGCGGCCCGTAAGATACTCGTCGACGGCGGCGAACTGGCCGGAGAGCCCGATCGACCGGCGCACTTCGTTGGGCTTCTTCAGTACGTCGATGCCGGCGACGACGGCCCTGCCGCTGTCGGGCTGGAGCAGCGTGGTGAGGACCCGGACGGTGGTCGTCTTGCCGGCGCCGTTGGGGCCGAGCAGCCCCAGGACCGTGCCCTCGGGGACGTCGAGGTCCACGCCGTCCAGTGCTCGTACGTCGCCGAAGGTCTTCACCAGACCTTCGGCGTAGATAGCGCCTGGCATATGGGATTCCCCCAGTGCGTGTGCGTTTTGGGTGACTTCCTACGAAGATCGTAGGCTCGCCGGACGTGCGGCGCCCGACGGGCGAACGATATTCGGCACCCTAGACGCGACACATCGCGATATACAAGTGGATTTGCGACCGGACATCAGTCCAGGACCGTGTATCCCGCGTGCCGCAGCGCCCGCGCGACCTCCGCGCAGTGCTCGGGCCCCTTCGTCTCCAACTGCAACTCGACCTCCACCTCGGCGAGTCCGAGGTGCGGGTCGATGCGCACGTGGCTCACGTCCAGCACGTTGGCGTCGGCCACCGACAGCGTCGTCAGCAGCGAGGCCAGCACACCGGGCCGGTCCGGCAGCCGCAACCGCAGCGAGAGGTAGCGGCCCGCCGCCGCCATGCCGTGCCGCAGCACGCGCTGCATCAGCAGCGGGTCGACGTTGCCCCCGGAGAGCACCGCCACCACGGGGCCGTGCGCGGCGAACGCGCCCGGGTCGCTCAGCAGCGCCGCCACCGGGCTCGCCCCGGCGGGCTCCACCACCAGCTTCGCCCGCTCCAGGCAGAGCAGCAGCGCACTGGACAGCTCGGCCTCGGTGACCGTGCGGACCTCGTCCACCCACTCGGCGACGATCCGGAACGGCACGTCGCCGGGCCGCCCCACCTTGATGCCGTCCGCCATCGTGACCGGCGACTCCAGCGCCACCGGCCGGCCCGCCGCGAGCGAACGCGGATACGCGGCGGCGCCCGCCGCCTGCACCCCCACGACCCGCACGTCGGGCCTGACCGCCTTCACCGCGAGCGCGATCCCCGCCGCGAGGCCGCCGCCGCCCACCCCCACCAGGATCGTGCCGACCTCCGGGCACTGCTCCAGGATCTCCAGGCCGACCGTGCCCTGCCCGGCCACGATGTCCGGGTGGTCGAAGGGGTGGATGAAGACCGCGCCCGTCCGCTCCGCGTACTCCTGCGCCGCGGCCAGCGTCTCGTCCACCACCTGCCCCTGGAGCCGCACCTCGGCGCCGTACTCCCGCGTCGCCGCGACCTTCGGCAGCGGGGCGCCCGCCGGCATGAACACCGTCGAGCGCACCCCGAGCAGCGCGGAGGCCAGCGCCACGCCCTGCGCGTGGTTGCCCGCGCTCGCCGCGACGACCCCGGCCGCGCGCTCCTCGGGGCGCAGGCCCGCGATCCGCACGTACGCGCCGCGCAGCTTGAAGGAGCCGGTCCGCTGGAGGTTCTCGCACTTGAAGTGGACCGGCGCTCCCACCAACTGCGTGAGGAACCGCGAGCCCTCCATGGCGGTGACCCTGGACACCCCGGACAGCATCTTCTGCGCGCCCATGACGTCGTCGAGGATCACGCGCGGCGGTTCGCTGTGGAAGCCGCCGTGAAAGGGGTGAGACACACCGAAGCTCATGACCGCAAGTCTCGCAGCTCACGGGGCGAACGGCCGCCCGTGTTCGCTCCTTGTCCCCCGTTGTTCACAGGATTGTGCAGCGCCGGTACACACAGCTAGTAGTCCGCGTACTCTGTCCCCCACTATCCGACCCTCCGCACGAAGAGAGCCCCCAGCCATGCCCATCAATCAGGACATGACTCCCGATGTTGAACCAGGCCTCCTCGATGCCCTCCAGCACCAGGTGGCCGTCTTCGCCCGCCGGGCCGAACAGACCAGGCTCGGCGGCACAGGCCAGCTCCGCAACTCGATGGACCGGGCCGCCTATCTGCTCCTCAACCGGCTTGACCTGGAAGGCCCGATGGGCGTCAAGGCCCTGGCCGCCGGGATGGGCATCGACTCGTCCACGGTCACCCGCCAGGTCGCCCCGCTCGTCGACACGGGCCTGGTGAAGAGGACTTCGCACCCCGAGGACGGCCGCGCGGTCGTGCTCCAACTGTCACCGCGCGGCCAGATCCGACTTGAGGAGGTGCGCTCGTCACGGCGCGAACTGATGGCACGGGTGACGGACGGGTGGACCAAGGAGGAGCGCGAGTCGTTCTGTTCCCTGCTCACCCGCTTCAACTCCTCGCTCTCCGCCCGCCAGACGGGCCTTCCCCCGGCCGACTCCCCGACACCCGCACCTAGTTCGGGCTGACCTCCACCGGGCCATCTGGACACGTCCCGACGCCGACCCTGGACGTCCCGGCCGCCCGGCCCCCCTCGCTCGAACCCCTTGTTGTTCCACCTCTTGACCTGACGCCCGCACTGCGCCTCATATGGGGCATGCGAGAGCGGCAGGTGGCCCGAATCCGCCGCCGCGCCCGGGAGTTCGACGCATTCGTCGCGGGCGCGGCAGGCAGGTTGCTGCACGCGGCGACGCTCCTCACCGCGGAGCCCATCGACGCGAACCCGCGCGCCCAGCGGTTGCTGGTCGCCGCGCTCGCCCGGACGTACGCCCACTGGGACCGGCTGCGCGGCGAGGACCCGTACGACCGCACCCGCCAGGAGATCGCCGCGCGGTTCGCCCACGACTCCTGGCGCTACCACCGCGTGCGCGGCGGCCTCCTGGACCGGCTCACCCCCCAGGAACGGCTGATCCTCGTCCTGCGCCTGTACGAGGGCGTCGCCGAGGAGCAGACCGCGGCGCTGATCGGCCTTCCCGTGGACCGGGTACGGGCGATCTGCGCACGGTCGACGGCGGCGATGCGGTCCGCTCCGGCTCCGGCGGGGCGGTGAGGCCGTGCCCGACCGCAAGGAGGCGGAGGTCCGGCGCCTGTTGGAGGGGCGGCGCCCCGCCGTCCCCGCCGACCTGACGTCGCGCGCGACGGAGTTGGGGACGCGGCTGCTGCGGCGGCGCAGGGCGGTGCGGGTGGTGTTCCTGTTCCTGCTGGCGGCGGCGGTGATCGCGTTCGCGGTCTGGGCGGCACAGGTGGAGCCCTGGGTACGCCCCCCGATGAACACGACGCCCCCGCTGGAGGAGTGGTGAGGGCCCCTGCCGGGGGTGGGCGGGTACGCGCGGCGTGTGCCCCGCCCTCGCGCGGTTCCCCGCACCCCTGAAGGGGCGCGGGGCGGGGTGGGGTGCCGCCCGCCGCAGGCGAAAACGGCGCCCCCCGAGGGCAACGCCCCCAACAGGGTTACCCCAGCGCCCTCTTCAGGTCCGCCAGGAGGTCGTCGCCCGACTCGATGCCCACCGAAAGCCGCACCAGGTCCCCGGGAACCTCGAGCAGCGACCCCGCGACGGACGCGTGCGTCATCCGCCCCGGGTGCTCGATCAGCGACTCCACGCCGCCCAGCGACTCGCCGAGGGTGAACAGCTCCGCCCGGTTGCACACCTCGACCGCCGCCTCCTCGCCCCCGGCGACCCGGAAGGACACCATCCCGCCGAACCCCCGCATCTGCTTCGCGGCGATCTCGTGCCCCGGGTGCTCCGCGAGGCCCGGGTACAGCACGGACGTCACCTTGGGGTGCGCCACCAGCATCTCCGCGATCCGCGCCGCGTTCTCGCCGTGCCGGTCCATCCGCACCGCGAGCGTCTTGATGCCCCGCAGCACGATCCACGAGTCGAAGGGCCCGGCGACCGCGCCCATCGCGTTCTGGTGGTACGCCAGCTCCTCCCCCAGCTCCGCGTCCGCCGTCACCAGCGCACCGCCGACCACGTCGGAGTGGCCGCCCATGTACTTGGTCAGCGAGTGCACGACGACGTCGGCGCCGAGCGCGAGGGGCTGCTGGAGGTAGGGGCTGGCGAACGTGTTGTCCACGACCAGCTTCGCGCCCGCGCCGTGCGCGACCTCGGCGACGGCCGCGATGTCGGTGATCCCGAGCAGCGGGTTGGACGGGGTCTCCACCCACACCGCCTTGGTGCGCGGCCGCAGCGCCGCCCGCACCGACTCGACGTCCGAGGTGTCGGCGACCGAGAACTCCACGCCCCAGCGCGCGGCGACCTTCGCGAAGAGCCGGAAGGTGCCGCCGTACGCGTCGTTGGGGATGACGACGTGGTCGCCGGGCACGAGCAGCGCGCGCAGCAGGCAGTCCTCCGCCGCGAGCCCGGACGCGAAGGCGAGCCCGCGCCGGCCGCCCTCCAGCGCCGCGAG
Organism: Streptomyces sp. NPDC050504; assembly: GCF_044458065.1. Classification (NCBI taxonomy): domain Bacteria; kingdom Bacillati; phylum Actinomycetota; class Actinomycetes; order Kitasatosporales; family Streptomycetaceae; genus Streptomyces; species Streptomyces sp. NPDC050504. The sequence goes on from NZ_JBITHO010000005.1 coordinate 475,047, forward strand.
GTTCTCTTCGAGGGCGGTGCGCGTCGGGTTGGCGCTGCGGCTGTACTCGTAGCCGCCGCGCAGCCCGCCCACCCCGTCCTGCTTGTAGGTGGACACCTGGTAGATCGGCGGGACGACGGCGCCCGTCAACGGATCGGCGGTGTTGCCCGCGTGGATGGCAAGGGTTTCGAAGCTGAGATCGCTGTTCTGGTCCTGGTTCATGAGGTCCGAGCGTAGTGCTCGCTTCCCCGCGAACCAGGGACAATGGGCCACATGGAGATTCTCTGGTTCCTGATCGGGATGTGCATGCTCGTCGCCGTCGCCGCCCCCTTCGTGCGGCGGCGCCGCTCGGGCGGCATCCGGCTCGTCGCACCCGGTTCACCGGACGCGGCCGACCCGGACACCTACGGCTTCGTGCGGCAGGAACAGCTGGACGTCCGGCTGCCGGGCCCTGACCAGGACCTCCTCGACGTGCTCGACGTGGTGCAGCGCAGCCAGGACTGGCGGGCCGCGTCGCAGCTGCTGGCCGGAACGCCCAAGGAGGGCGAGGTGCGCTGGCAGCGCGTCCAGGCGTTCGCGGGCGCCGCCTCGCTGGAGCTCCGGCAGGCGCCGGGCGTCGGCGGCGCGTGGCTGCGCAAGTGGCGCTCGGAGGCGCCGAAGGACGCGGGCGCGGCGCAGGTGCACGCGGAGTTCCTGGTGCAGCAGGCGTGGCGGACGTCGGCGGCGGGCGCCGACGACTTCCGGATCATCCTGGAGGAGGCCCGCGCGGCCTGCGGCGAGGCCGCGCTGCTGGCGCCCGGCGACCCCGTCCCGTACATCGTGGAACTGGCCGTCGCCCGGGGCCTGGGCTATCCGCACGAGGAGTTCGACCAGCTGTGGGCGAAGGTCATCGACCGCGCCCCGCAGCACATGGGCGCGCACCTGGCGGCGCTCCAGTACTGGTGCGAGAAGTGGCACGGCTCCCGGCAGGAGGCCGACCACTTCGCGACGACCGCCGCCGCCCGCGCCCCGCAGGGCTCGCTGCTCGCCGCGCTGCCGCTGTTCGCGGTCGACGAGCACGTGCCGGACGTGGTGCTGTCGCCGAGCTTCTTCAGCGGCGAGGTGGTGTCCAGGGCCGTGGAGGGCGCGCTGTTCGCGGTGCACTCCGCGCGCGCGGACGACCCGGTCCTGGCCCACGCGCGGCACCTGCTGGTCTCGTACCTGGTGCAGAGCGAGCGCTGGGGCGAGGCGATGCAGCAGTTCGTGCACGTCGACGGGTACGTGGGCGCGCTGCCGTGGACGCGCGCCGAGGACCCGGCGGCGGCGTACGCGGTGGCGCGGGCGCTGGCGGTCGCCGGCTACGAGGCGAACGGCGGCAGCCCCGCGACGCTGTCGCACTGACCGCTGCCGCACTGACCGCGGTCGCACCGGCCGCTGCCGCACTGACGGCAGTCGCACCCCGATCGCCGCCGCACCGACCGCTGCCGCACCGGCCGCGCCCGCGCCGCCCGGCCCCCTTCCGGTGGGCCGGGCGGCGCCTCCGTACGCACCGGTACACGTGCCGTCCCGCCCCCGGCCCCGCCCCTCTCCACCTGCTGTTTGTACGCGCCGCATTGCCCTGCCCACCCACGGTGAGCGATACTCCGCTTCCCCCCACAGCCAGACCACACCCGTATGCAACCCGTGGGGGGATGTGCCCGATGGGCTCGACCCTGCGCGCCCTGCGCGCGCTCGTCCTGCTGGCCGGCTTCCACCTGCTCGGCCTCCTGCTGCTGGTCGTGCTCGGCGCGATCGACTGGGCGGCCACGCTCTGGACGCCCTCGACCGTGTACCTCAAGCTCTACGTCGTCTCCGCGGTCCTCGCGGTGCCGGTCGTGCGCGGCATGTTCATGCTGCGCACCCCGAAGGAGGACGGGGAGCCGGGGTTCCGGGTCCCCGAGAGCCACGAGCCGCGGCTGTGGGCTGCCGTACGGGACGTCGCCGCGCAGCTCGGCACCCGCGCGCCCGACGAGATCGTGCTGACCGGCGCGGTGGACGCGTCCGTCTGCGAGGAGCCGAGGCTGCTGGGCCTGCGGGGCGGGCGCCGCAGCCTGTGCATCGGGCTGCCGCTGATGACGGGGCTCACCGAGGCGCAGCTGCGGGCCGTGATCGCCCACGAGATGGGCCACTACGCGAACGCCGACACGCGCCTGGCCGTGCTCACGGCGCGCGGCCGCGTCCAGGTCCTGCGCACCGTCGCGCACTTCGAGGAGCGGGCCGGGAAGAAGGTCGCCAAGGAGCGGGCGCGGCAGGAGAGGAGGGCGGCGCGGGCGCTCGCCAAGGGGCGGCGGGCCAAGGAGGTCGACACGGCGTGCGCCGGGGTCACCTACCGCGCGATGGCCCGGCTCTACACCGCGTACGCCCGCTACTACCTGCGGGCCACGCTCGCCGCCTCCCGCCGCCAGGAGCTGGCGGCGGACGCGGCGGCGGCCCGGGTCGCGGGCCGCGACGCGACGGCGTCCGCGCTGCGCGAGGTCCCGGTGCTGGACAGCGCGCACGCCTACTACATGAACGCGTACGCCACGCTGGGCGTCGGCGCGGGGCTGCTGCCGCCGCCCGGCGAGGTCTTCGGGGGCGTACGGCACCTGCTCGCGGCCCGCGCGGCCGAGCTGGCCGAACTCCGCGGCGACCTGCCGACGGAGCCCGCCTCGCCCTACGACTCGCACCCGGCCATCGCGGAGCGCGTGGCCCGCGTCGAGGCGCTGCCCGACGACGGCCTCGGCGCGCGCCCGACCCGCCCGTCCCTGCACCTGCTCGACGCCCCCGACGAGACGCACACGGCGCTGGAGCACGCGGTCCTGACCCCCGACGCGCTGCGGCTGCGCCGGGTGGACTGGCCGCAGCTGGTGCACGAGTCGATGACGGTGTACGCGACGGAGGCCGCCGAGCCGCTGCGCCGGGCGACCACCGAGGTGACGGGCGTCGAGGCGACCCTGCCCTCGGTCCTGGAGGCGATCGACCGGGGTGCGCTGTGGCAGATAGCCGACCGGCTCCCGACGTCCGAGGGGACGGGCGGGGCGACGGCCGGGGCGGCCCGCGAGTTCGCCCGCCCCCGGGTGCGGCAGGGACTGTCGCGGATGGTGGCGGCGGAGTACGCGGCGCGGGGCTGGGCGCACTGGCAGCTGTCCTGGTCGGAGCCGGCGAAGCTGCACCTGCCCGAGGGGTACGAGAAGTGCCTGGAGTCGGCGCTGGACGCGGCGGTCTCCGACCCGCCGGACACGGCCCCGCTGCGCAAGCTGCTCCCCGCGTACTGAAGCAGGCCCCGGGCAGGCCCCCCGACCGGCCCCTTCCACCGCTCCCTTCAACCGCTCCGGAATTCCGCACGGCCCGCGGCCGTTCCCCCTACGGACGCCCACCACCGAGGAGCCGACCCCATGTTCCTGAACCGCACGCCCCAGCTCCCCACCCCCGAGCAGGCCCTGAAGGGCCGCCCCGAGCCGACGTTCCCGCTCCAGGAGCGGCACACGGTCCTGGGCACGCCGCTGGCGGGCCCCTACCCCGAGGGCCTGGAGGTCGCGGACTTCGCGCTGGGCTGTTTCTGGGGCGCCGAGCGGAAGTTCTGGCAGGCCGAGGGCGTCTGGACGACGCTCGTCGGCTACCAGGGCGGCAGCACCCCGAACCCGGACTACGAGGAGGTGTGCTCGGGCCTGACCGGGCACACGGAGGTGGTCCGGGTGGTCTTCGACCCGACCGCGGTCTCGTACGAGGAGCTGCTGAAGCTCTTCTGGGAGTCCCACAACCCCACGCAGGGCTTCCGCCAGGGCAACGACGTGGGCACGCAGTACCGCTCGGCGGTCTACACCCACTCCGAGGCCCAGGCGAAGGCGGCGGAGGCGTCCCGCGAGGCGTACCAGCGCGTCCTGACGGGCTCCGGCTACGGCACGATCACCACGGAGGTCCTCCCGGCGGAAGGCCGCCCCTTCTGGCACGCCGAGGCCTACCACCAGCAGTACCTCGACAAGAACCCGGCGGGCTACTGCGGCATCGGCGGCACGGGCGTGAGCTGCCCGGTGGGAGTGGCCCGAACGGACGGCTGAACACCCGGAGACCGCGCCACCCGGGCTGACGGGGAGCGGGGGGGCGTCGGGGGGCCGTTAGGGTTGACCGGTGGGGATCAGTGAGAGCGTTCGGGTTCGGGCCCGGGAGGAGCAGGGGTCGGGCGGTGGCGCCGCCTGGCGGGTGCCCGTCGTGGCCGTCGCCTTCGTCGTGCCGCTGTACGTCGTGTGGGCCGCCGTCCTGTCGACCGGCGGCGGGGACCTCGCCGCGCAGACCGCGTGGGCCGGGTTCATGGACCGGCACCCGGGCTCCGCGGTCAACCTGTCCTGGTACGGCGGCGCGCACATCGCCAACTACAGCCTCCTCGCCCCGCCCCTCATGTCGCTCTTCGGCGTGCGCGCCGTCTCCGTCGCCGCCGGGCTCGTCGGGTCCTGGGCCATGGCGGCGCTGTTCGTGCGCAGCGGCGTCCGGTGGCCGCTCGCGCCCGCGCTGCTCGGCTCCTTCACGCTGTGGTGCAACGTCGCCTCCGGGCGCACCACCTTCGCGCTCGGCGTCGCCGTCGGACTGTTCGCCGTGGTGTACGTGCGCAGGCCCGTCGTCGTGGTCGTCGCCGGGGTCCTCGCCACGTGCGCCAGCCCCGTCGCCGGGCTGTTCCTGGTCGTGGTCGGCGCCGCGTACGGCCTCGACCGGCAGTGGCGGACCGCCGCCACGCTGATCGTGCCGCCCGTCCTGGTCGTCGCGGCGACCACCGTGCTCTTCCCGTTCCACGGCGAGATGCCGATGTCGCCGAGCAAGCTGTGGATGCCGCTCGCCACCAGCGCCGTGCTGGTGGCCGCCGCGCCCCGCGAGTGGCGCCTGGTCCGCTACGGCAGCGGGATCTACGCCATCGGCGTCGTCCTGACCTTCCTCATCCCCACCCCCATCGGCACCAACGTGGAGCGGCTCGTCGGGCTCGTCGGCCCGCAGGTGCTGCTCGCCGCCGTCCTGGTGCGCGGCCTCGCCAAGTGGCAGTACGGGCTGCTGGCCGCGCTCCTCGCGGTGAACACCGGCTGGGTCGTCGACAAGACCAACGACGACCTGGAGGTCAGCAACCCGCGCCCCGCGTGGGCCGCGCACACCGAGGGCGTCACGCGCGAGCTGGCGCGGCTCGGCTCGGACCGCACCCGGATCGAGGTCGTCCCGGCCCGCGACCACCGCGAGGCCGCCGTGATCGCCCCGCACGCCAACCTGGCCAGGGGCTGGAACCGGCAGCTCGACGTCGAGCGCGGGCGGCTGTTCTACGACGGGTCGATCGACGAGGAGACGTACCGCGCCTGGCTCGACCGCTGGGCGGTGGGTTTCGTCGTGCTGCACGCCGGGAAGCCCGACGGCCCCGCCGAGCGCGAGGCGGAGCTCGTCCGCTCGGAGCCGTCCTGGCTGGAGCCGGTCTGGCAGGACGCCGACTGGCGGATCTACCGCGTCAAGGACGCCCGCCCGCTGGTCGAGGCCCCGGGCAGGGCCGTCGGCGGGAACGACGCGGAGCTGGTCGTACGGATGGAGGAGGCCGGGTCCGCGCGGGTGCGGATCGCGTACTCGCCGTGGCTGACCGCCGACGGCGGCGCCTGCGTCACCGAGGACAGGGCGGAGGACGGCGACTGGGTCAGGCTGGAGGCGCCCCGCGCGGGCGAGTACCGCATCGGCTCGCGCTACGCGGACCGGTTCGGCGGAGGTGGAGGCGGAGGCGGAGGCTCCTGCGGCTGAGCCGCGCGGACCGGCACGCCCCTCACGCCTCCCGCCCCGCCGCCGCCCCTGTCCCCGCCGCCCGCATCCCCGCCGCCGTGGCCGCCGCGTCGTAGCCCGGCGCGACGCCCTCCACCAGCAGGATGTCCGCGGTGAAGGCGCGGGTGCGCAGCGGCAGGATCTCCTGGTACGCCTCCGACGCGTACCAGGCGCGGGCCCGCTCGATGTCCGGGAAGCCGATCAGGACGAAGGCGCCGGGCCACTCGCCCTCCTTGACCTCCACCTGCTTGCCGTGGACCAGGAAGGCCCCGCCGTAGGGGTCCATGGTCGCCTGGATCAGCTCTATGTAGCGGAACACGTCCTCGTCGACGGGGGCGACGGGGTGCAGGTGGCCCACGGCATAGGCGAGGTACGTCATCGGATTCCTCCTGGTCGGGCGGGGTGCGGCTCCGGTGGTCCGGGGCTCCGGTGGTCCAGAGCCTGCCGCACCGCACGCCGGGCGTCGATGACCCCGGAGGTAATGCGCACGCCCCGCGCGTGCTCCCCCGGAAAATTCCGGGCCCCGTCCACCGGCCCCGTGCGACAGTGACCCGCGTGACAGTGACCCGTGTGACCGGTACGCAGACCGTCCTGCGCCTCGCGGAAGCGGCGGACGCCGCGGCGGTGGCCGACGTGTACCTGCGCTCGTACGACGCCGCCCTGCCGACCGTGCGCCGGGCGCACAGCGACGACGGGGTGCGCGCCTACATCCGCGACCTGGTGGTCCCGCGCGGCACCACCTGGGTCGCCGACGGGGCCGGGGCCGTGCGCGGCATGATGGTGCTGGACGGGGACTGGATCGGCCAGCTGTACCTCGACCCCGACCACCGGGGCCGCGGCATCGGCGACCTGTTCGTACGGCACGCCAAGGCGCTGTCGCCCGGCGGCCTCCAGCTGTGGACGTTCCAGGTCAACGCCCCCGCCCACCGCTTCTACGAGCGGCACGGCTTCGCGGTCGCCGAGCGCACCGACGGCAGCGCCAACGAGGAGCGGGAGCCCGACGTGCGCTACGTCTGGGCCCCCGCGCCGTAGCCCCGGCCGTGCGACGGCCCAGGCCGCGTCAGCGGGTGGCTCAGACCGCGGAGCCGGCCTTCCACTGCGCCCAGTCCATGTTCCAGCCGTTGAGGCCGTTGTCGGGCTTGATGGTCTTGTCCGGGGAGTTCTTCACGGTGACCACGTCGCCGACGATCGAGTTCTCGAAGAACCACGCGCCGGGCTTGCCGGAGTCGTTCGCACCCTGGGCGTCGTCGAGGCCCACGCAGCCGTGGCTGGTGTTGACGTTGCCGAAGATGGAGTCGTTGCCCCAGTAGTTGCCGTGGATGAAGGTGCCCGATGTGGACAGCCGCATGGCGTGCGGCACGTCCTTGATGTCGTACTCGCCCTTGCCGTCGGAGTCGGTGAAGCCGACCGTGGCGCCGTTCATCCGGGTCTCCTTGAACTTCTCGGAGATCACCATCCGGCCGTTGTAGGTCGGGTTCTCCGGGGAGCCCGCGGAGATCGGGATCGTCTTGATCGTCTTGCCGTCGCGGACGATCGTCATCTGCTTGGTCTTCACGTCGACCGTGGAGACCTGGCTGCGGCCGATCTTGAAGGTGACCGTCTTCTGCTGGACGCCGACGACGCCGTTCGCGCCCTCGACCCCGTCCAGGGCCAGCTTCATGGTGACGGTCGAGCCGCCCTTCCAGTAGTCCTGGGGGCGGAAGTCGAGCCGCTGGGAGTTGAACCAGTGGCCGACGACCTCCTGGCCGCTGCTGGTGGAGACGGTGATCCCCTGCTGCACGGCCTTCTTGTTGCTGATCGCCTTGTTGAAGTTGATCGAGACCGGCATGCCGACGCCGACGGTCGAACCGTCCTCGGGCGTGAAGTTGCCGATGAAGCTGTTGGCGGGCGAGACGGTGGTGAAGGAGGAGTTCTCGTGGGCCTCGCGGCCCTCCGAGTCCTTCGCGGTCGCCTGGATCTTGTACGCGGTGGAGCGGTCGAGCTGGCCCTCGGGCGCCCAGCTCTTGCCGTCGGCCGCCAGCTTGCCCTTGACGGCCTTGCCGTCGGCGGTGGTCAGCGTGACCTGGGTGAGCGTGCCGTCGGCGACGGTGACCTTCGCGTCGTTGTTGATGCTCGCGTTGGTCGCCCCGTTCTTCGGGGAGATCTCTATTCGGGCCTTGGAGGTGTCCTCGGCCGCCGCCTTGTCCACGTCCTGCTGCGACTTCTTGGTGTTGTCAGCGGCGTCACCGCCGTCCTTCTTGTCGTCGCCCCCGCCGCAGGCCGAGAGCACGAGCACGCCGCTGAGCAGTGCGGACGCGGCTATCAGACCCTTGCGCCGCTTACCGTCCGTCATCACACGCATCTCCATCGTCGCCGATTTCCCCAACATCCCCGAACAGAGCCGCCAGGCAGCGGTTCCCTGCCAATGCATCAACAACACCCGTGGCGATTCGTCCGTTCCACATTCGAGGAAGATGTGGGGAACGCCACGTGCGTCCCTCAGGGACGCGACGGCGTGGGCGGCGGTTCCGATGTTATGCGCTCCGGCCGGCGCGGTGACCCGCGCCGGCCGGTAGGCGGCATTCCGCCGGGTGCTCCTACGCGCTGCGGCCCACGCCCTCGTCGTCCCAGGCGCCGTCGTCCGCGCGGGCGCCCACGCCCACCGGGTACCGCTCGCCCTCGTCCTCCTCGTCCCAGTCGTCGTCGCCGCCGTACTCGTCCGCTTCCGGGTCGTACGCGACCTGCTCGCTGCTCCACGACGCGTGGACCAGCTCCACCCCGGGGACCTGTCCGACCAGGTCGACCGGGTCCAGGAGGTGCGCCAGCGCCTCCGCGTCGTCCCCGGCGGGTTCCCCGTCCGGCTCCTCCGCATGCAGCCCTTCTTCGAGGGCCGCGGCGCGCAGCGCCTCGGAGTCCTCCACCTCGACCACCAATTCCACCCGGAGCCGAACAAAGCGTGACGTTTCAGGAGTGCTCATAGGACGGAGGGTAAGGCTCCCCGCCCTCGCGACTTTCCTGCGACCCGCTGCTTTCACTAGCATCGCCCTCACCGCCCAATTCGGGGATTCCGCAAGGGGGATCAATTCCGTGCCCATCGCCCGCCGACCGCTCGTGACGGCCACCGCAGCGGGGTCGCTGCTGTGTGCGCTGTGGTTCGTACCGACGGCGAAGGCGACGGTCGACCAAGAGGCGTCGGCCGCGCAGCGGAACACCACGACACAGGCGGAGCGCCGGGCGGACGAGCTGCGGCTCGCGGAGACCGGCGAGGTGGACACCACGCCGTACGTGATCGGCGGGACGGCCCTGCTGGGGCTGGGCGCGGGCTTCGTCACGTACGCGATCAGGAGGACGCCGGGGCGGCGGGCGGAGCATTCCGCTTAGCGTCGGCCGAGGGGGCGGGTTCCCGTTGTCCGGGGGGCGCCGTTGCGCCTGTGGCGGTCTTTCGACGCCCCCGGACGAGGAGCCCCGCTACGCCAGGGGGCCGGTCACCGGCTCGACCGCCGCCACCAGCGCGCCGCTCCGCACGAACGCCTCCGCCCCCGCCAGATCGGGCGCGAGGAACCGGTCGGGCCCCGCACCCCGCACCCCCGCCGCGCGCAGCGCGGAGATCACGGCCTGCGAAGCGGGCGCGGGCGTCAGCCCCTGCGCGGCGCGCAGCTCGACGCCGCGCGTCGCCGCGTACAGCTCGACCGCGACGATCCGCGCGAGGTTCCCCACCGAGGTCCGCAGCTTGCGCGCCGCCGACCACCCCATGGACACGTGGTCCTCCTGCATCGCGGAGGACGGGATCGAGTCGGCCGACGCCGGCACGGCGAGCCGCTTCATCTCGCTGACCAGCGCGGCCTGCGTGTACTGGGCGATCATCAGCCCCGAGTCCACGCCCGCGTCGTCCGCGAGGAACGGCGGCAGCCCGTGCGACCGGTTCTTGTCGAGGAGCCGGTCGGTGCGCCGCTCGGCGATGGACCCGAGGTCCGCCGCGGCGATGGCGAGGAAGTCCAGGACGTACGCGACGGGCGCCCCGTGGAAGTTGCCGTTGGACTCCACGCGCCCGTCGGGCAGCACGACGGGGTTGTCGACGGCGGAGGCCAGCTCCCGCTCGGCGACGAGCCGCGCGTGCGCGAGCGTGTCGCGCCCGGCGCCCGCGACCTGCGGGGCGCACCGCACCGAGTAGGCGTCCTGGACGCGCGGCGCGTCGTCCTGGTGGTGCCCGGTGAGCCCGGACCCCGCGAGCACGCGCAGCATGTTCGCGGCGGACGCGGCCTGCCCCGGGTGCGGCCGGATCGCGTGCAGCTCGGGCGCGAGGACCTTCTCGGTGCCGAGCAGCGCTTCGAGGGACAGGGCCGCGGTGACGTCGGCGGACTTGTACAGCGTCTCCAGGTCCGCGAGGGCCATGACCAGCATGCCGAGCATGCCGTCGGTGCCGTTGAGGAGGGCCAGGCCCTCCTTCTCGCGCAGTTCGACGGGGGCGATGCCGTGCGCGGCGAGCAGTTCGCCCGCGGGCGCGACGGTCCCGTCGGGGCCCTCCGCGTCGCCCTCGCCCATGAGCGTCAGCGCGCAGTGGGAGAGCGGCGCGAGGTCGCCGGAGCAGCCGAGGGAGCCGTACTCGTGGACGACGGGGGTGATCCCCGCGTTCAGCACGTCGGCCATGGTCCGGGCGACCTCGGGGCGCACGCCGGTGTGGCCGGACGCGACGGTCTTCAGGCGCAGGAACATCAGCGCGCGCACCACCTCGCGCTCGACGCGGGGGCCCATGCCCGCGGCGTGCGACCGCACGATGTTGCGCTGGAGCTGGGCGCGCAGCTCGGGGCTGATGTGCCGGGAGGCGAGCGCGCCGAAGCCGGTGGAGACGCCGTACACCGGCTCGGGCTTGGCGGCGAGCGCGTCCACGATCTCGCGGGCCGCGGCGAGTGCGGCGAGCGCCCCGGCGGAGAGCTCGACACGGGCGTTGCCGCGGGCCACGGCGATGACGTCGGCGGCGGTGGTACCGGACGTCCCCACCACAACAGTGTGCATATCCATATTCAGCAGCGTACGGACTGAATCCCGACCTGTCACCACCTCTCCCGGGACCGACCCCTTACCCGCCGGAACGGGCCCCTTGCCCGTCCGTACGGCCTCCGGGGCCGCCCCGCGCCCGGCGGCTCAGCCCCGCGCGCCCCTGCCCCGGAACCGCCGCCGGTCGCCGCGCTCCGAGGGCGCGTCCGCGAGCGGGATCACCGCGCCGTCCCGCCCCGCCACCACCGGCTTCGGCGAGCGCGCCGCCTTCGCCCGGTACTGCGCCGCGTCCGCCAGCCGGAACAGCCGGCGTGCCGAGCGCAGCGGCCCGATGGGGTCGCCGGTCGAGGCGACCCCGCACGCGACCCCCTCCCCGAGGTCCAACTCGTGGGCGCGTACGCAGAGTTCTTCGGCGGCCCGCACCACCTCGTCGGCCGGGGGGCCCACCGACAGCAGACAGAACTCGTCGCCGCCGAGCCGCGCGGCGAGCGTGCCGGGCAGCATCGCGCCGCAGAGCGAGAGGACCGAGCCGAAGCGCTCCAGGAGGCGGTCGCCCACCGCGTGCCCGAAGGTGTCGTTGACCTTCTTCAGGCCGTTCAGGTCGCAGACGACGAGGCTGACCACGACGCCCTCGCGGCGGTGCCGCTCCACGGCCTCGTCGAGCCGCATGTCGACGGCGCGGCGGTTGGCGAGGCCGGTCAGCGGGTCGGTGAAGGCGAGCTTGCGGACCTCCTCCAGGCGCTCGGTCTGGGCGAGCCCGGCCGCGGCGACGGCGGCCAGCACGGTCGCGAAGTCCGCGTCGGCCCGGTCGAAGACGGGCACGCCGACCGGCCGCGCCACGTACAGCTCGCCCCACGCCCTGCCGTGCAGCACGATCGGCGCGACCACGCAGGAGCCGCGGCCGCGCCGCCGCAGGGCCGCGACGCGCTGGTGGCAGTAGCCGCGGGCGCCCGCGTCGCCGGGTCCTTCGGCGGTCTCGACCCAGGCGTTGGGCCCGCCGCCGCCGGCCCACTTCTCGTGCAGGAACTCGGCGATCTCCGGGAACTCGTGCACGGGGTACGTCTCGGCCTCGGGGAACTCCTCCTCCCCCTCGGCCCGTTCGCCCGCGTTCACCAGCACCTTGAGGCGCCCCAGCTCGCGCTCCCAGACGGAGAGCGCGGCGAAGGTCCCCGCCAGCGCCTCCTTGGCCCCCAGCGCGGCGGCCCGCCAGGACCCGCGCGAGGTGTGCGCCGCCGCCATCGCCTGCGCGAGCGCGACCACGGCCCTCAGCCGCGCCTCTTCACCACCCATTTCTGCATTTTAGGCGGCTTTGCCGGTTTTCAGCAGCTGAAATGGCACGATGGGTCACCGGTGGGTTCACCGGGCGGTCACGGGGTCACTCGCCCGGCCAGTTGGGCTTCCGCTTCTCGTTGAAGGCCGCGACGCCCTCGGCCCTGTCGCCCGAGAACGCCACCGAGCGCCAGGCCGCGTCCTCGACCTCCAGGCCCGCGCGCAGGTCGAGCCCGTGGCCCAGGCGCATCGCGCGCTTGGCGGCGCGCAGGCCGACCGGGGAGTTCGCGGCGATGCGCTCCGCGAGGGCGAGGGCGGCGTCCCTGGCGGCCCCGTCCGTCAGCTCGTCGACGAGCCCCAACTCCCGCGCCTCGTCCGCCTCGACGCGGCGCGCGGTGAACACCAGCTCGGCGGCGCGGGCGGCGCCGACGCGGCGGGGCAGCAGCTGCGTGCCGCCGCCGCCCGGCAGCACGCCGACCGAGACCTCGGGCAGGCCGACGACCGCGGTGCGGTCCGCGACGATCACGTCGCAGGAGAGGGCGAGCTCGAAGCCGCCGCCCAGCGCGTAGCCGCGCACGGCTGCGACGGTCGGCATGGGCAGTTCGAGCACCCCGGTGTACGCGCCGCGCGCGACGGGGCGCTGGCGCACCAACTCCGCGTCGGAGAAGGAGTTGCGCTCCTTGAGGTCGGCGCCGACGCAGAAGGCGCGGTCGTTGGATGAGGTGAGGACGGTGACGCGGACGGTGTGGTCCGCGGCGAGGGCGGCGCACGCCTCGCCGATGGAGCGGGCCATCTCGCTGGACACGGCGTTCATGGCCTTGGGCCGGTCGAGTACGAGCTCCGCGACGTGGCCCGTTCCGGGCCTGCGGACGACGACGAACTCCCCGAATCGCTGCTCAGTCATGGGCGGGATCCTAGGCGGACCCGCCCCACGGGGTAACCCGCACCCCGGGGGGGCCCGCTCGCGCCGAGTCGGTACGCGCGGCATCTGCCCCACCCTCGCACTCCGAGGAGCGACGCGCCCCGCCCCGTACCCCTACTCCTCGCGGCGCCCAAGCAGCCAGGGCTCCACGACGCCGAGGCCCCGCACGGGCCGCTGCCACATCGGCTGGAGCCCGTACCGGTACGCCGGCGCCTCCACGCCCTCCTTCTCCGCGGCCAACGCCTCCTCCGCCGCCAGCGTCTCCGACGCGGGCGCGTCCCCCGACCTGATCAGGTCCTCCGCGAACGCGCCGTCCACCAGCACCGCGTTCTTGGGCGCTATCGACGTCAGCCGCGAGGCGAGGTTCACCGTCGTGCCGAACACGTCGCCCATCCGCGTCGTGACCGTCCCGAAGGCGATCCCGACGCGCAGCGCGGGCACCGTCTGGTCGTCGGCCATCGTCTCGATGAGCCGCAGCGCGATCTCCGCGGCCGTCCGCGCGTCGTCCGCCGCGAACAGCACCTCGTCGCCGAGCGTCTTGATCAGCCGCCCGCCGTGCGCCGCGACGAGGTCCGCAGACGTCGTCTCGAAGGCCTCGACCAGCTCGCCCAGCTCCTCCTCCTCCAGGCGCCGGGTCAGCCGGGTGAAGCCGACGAGGTCGGCGAAGCCCACGGCGAGCCGCCGGTCGACCATCTCCTCGTCGTCCGCGGCCTGCACCACCCGCCCCGTCGCCGCGGCGAGCTGCCGCCGCCAGACGTACACCAGGAACTCCTCCAGCTCCGGCAGGAGCAGTTCCACCAGCGGGTACGTGACTTCGGTGCGGGTCATGCCGGGCTCGGGCGGCTCGGTCAGGCCCTCCAGGAAGGAGTCGATCTGCCACTCCGCGAGCCGCGCGGTGGTCTGCCCGGTGGAGCGCGCCACCTGCACCGCCATCGGCTCGCTCAGCAGCCCCGCCTCGACGAGCCCGGCGAGCCGCCGCAGCGCCAGCACGTCGGCCTCGGTGAGCGCCTTGGCCTGGCCGATATCGGCGAAGCCCATGGCGCGCCAGAAGCGGGACGCCAGGTCCATGGAGACCCCGGCGGTACGGGCCGCCTGGAAGGCGGTGTAGCGGCGCTCGGCACCCAGGATGAGCTGTTCGAGCCGGATCGCAAGGGGGTCGTCGCTCGGCTCTGCGGTGTGGTCGACGACGTGGTGCGGCGTCGGGTACGGGGACGCGGAACCGGTCGACCCGTCCGGCGCGGACCCGGCAGCAACCGCTTGCTCGGAGCCGGGAACAGCCGATGAGTCCGAAGTGTCGTCGACGGTCACCAGCCGCCTCCTGCCCGTTCCCTGCGCCTGCGCACTACCCTGCCGATCTGTCGCTGGATCGCCTCAACGATACGGCAGGTGTGTGCTGGCTCACGTCCGGGGCGCGTTTCCCGTCCCACGTGGTTCCCCTCGTTCTCCCGCACGTCCGGCCCCGCCTCAGCCCCCGTCCACCGCCCGCAGGTGGACGATGTCCCCCGCTCCGACCGGTTCCCGCTTCCCCGCGTCCGTGGCGATCACCAGCCGCCCGTCGGCGTCGAGCGCGACCGCCTCGCCGAGCAGCTCCCCGCCGCCGGGCAGCTGGGCGCGCACCCGCCTGCCGAGCGTGGAGCAGCCCGCCGCGTACGCCTCCATGAGCCCGCTGGAGACCGGGTCGCCCGCCGCGTCGCGCCACTGCCCGTACCACCGCTCGACCGAGCGCAGCACCTCGCGCAGCAGGGTGTCGCGGTCCGTGGAGACGGCGTTCGCCAGCGCGAGCGAGCCCGCGGTGGGGACGGGCAGCTCGTCCGCGCGGAGCGAGACGTTGACGCCGACGCCGACGACCACGCCGTCACCGGCGCGCTCGGCGAGGATCCCGCCCGCCTTGCGCTCCTCGCCGCCGACGGTCACGAGCAGGTCGTTGGGCCACTTGAGCGCGGTGTCCACGCCGCCCGCCTTCGCCAGTCCCGCGGCGACGGCGACGCCGGTGAGCAGCGGCAGCCAGCCCCACCGCTCGGCGGGCACGCCGGTCCCCCGGGCGCCGGGCGCGCCGGGCTTCAGCAGTACGGAGAAGAAGAGCCCGGAGCGCGCGGGCGCCGACCACTGCCGGTCGAGCCTGCCGCGCCCCGCCGTCTGCTCCTCGGCGACGAGCACCGCGCCCTCGGCGGGCGCGGCGGCGCGGCCCGCACGGGCGGCGAGGTCGGAGTTGGTCGAGCCGGTCGCGGGGACCACGTCGAGCGCGGTCCACAGGGCGCCGGGGCGCAGCAGGCCGCGGCGGAGCGAGGCGGTGTTGAGGGGCGGCCGGTCGAGGTCGGACCATGAAGAGGGCGTCATGCAAGCCAGCGTAGGTGTGGCCAACGCCGCACTGCCGAACGGTATCCGCGCCGCTACGCTACGCCTCAGTAGCCAACCGTGACCAG
Organism: Streptomyces sp. NPDC050504; assembly: GCF_044458065.1. Taxonomy (NCBI): domain Bacteria; kingdom Bacillati; phylum Actinomycetota; class Actinomycetes; order Kitasatosporales; family Streptomycetaceae; genus Streptomyces; species Streptomyces sp. NPDC050504. The sequence goes on from NZ_JBITHO010000005.1 coordinate 490,386, forward strand.
GCAGGGAGCCGCTCCCCGATGTCCGAGCAGCCGCAAGAGATCGACATTCACACCACCGCGGGGAAGCTCGCGGACCTCCAGCGCCGCATCGACGAGGCGACGCACGCCGGGTCGGCCCGCGCGGTCGAGAAGCAGCACGCCAAGGGCAAGCTGACCGCCCGCGAGCGCATCGAACTGCTGCTGGACGAGGGATCGTTCGTGGAGCTGGACGAGTTCGCCCGGCACCGCTCGACCGACTTCGGCATGGAGAAGAACCGCCCGTACGGCGACGGTGTGGTCACCGGGTACGGCACGGTCGACGGCCGTCCCGTGGCGGTCTTCTCGCAGGACTTCACGGTCCTGGGCGGCTCGCTGGGCGAGGTGTTCGGGCAGAAGATCATGAAGGTGATGGACTTCGCGCTGAAGACCGGCTGCCCGGTGATCGGCATCAACGACTCCGGCGGCGCCCGCATCCAGGAGGGCGTGATGGCGCTCGGGATGTACGGCGAGATCTTCCGCCGCAACACCCACGCGTCCGGGGTGATCCCGCAGATCTCGCTGGTCGTCGGGCCGTGCGCGGGCGGCGCCGTCTACTCCCCCGCGATCACCGACTTCACGGTGATGGTGGACCAGACCTCGCACATGTTCATCACGGGCCCCGACGTCATCAAGACGGTGACGGGCGAGGACGTCGGCTTCGAGGAGCTGGGCGGCGCCCGCACCCACAACACCACGTCGGGCGTGGCGCACCACATGGCGGGCGACGAGAAGGACGCGATCGAGTACGTCAAGTCGCTGCTGTCGTACCTCCCGTCCAACAACCTCTCCGAGCCGCCCGCGTTCCCCGAGGAGGCGGACCTCTCGCTCTCGGACGAGGACCGCGAGCTGGACACGCTCATCCCGGACAGCGCGAACCAGCCGTACGACATCCACACGGTGATCGAGCACGTCCTGGACGAGGGCGAGTTCCTGGAGACGCAGGCCCTGTTCGCGCCGAACATCGTGACCGGTTTCGGCCGGGTCGAGGGCTTCCCGGTGGGCGTGGTGGCCAACCAGCCGCTCCAGTTCGCGGGCTGCCTGGACATCAACGCGTCCGAGAAGGCGGCGCGGTTCGTCCGCACGTGCGACGCGTTCAACGTGCCCGTGCTGACGTTCGTGGACGTCCCGGGCTTCCTGCCGGGCGTGGACCAGGAGTACGGCGGCATCATCCGGCGCGGCGCGAAGCTGATCTACGCGTACGCGGAGGCGACGGTCCCGCTGATCACCGTCATCACGCGCAAGGCGTTCGGCGGCGCGTACGACGTCATGGGCTCCAAGCACCTGGGCGCGGACCTCAACCTGGCGTGGCCCACCGCGCAGATCGCGGTCATGGGCGCGCAGGGCGCGGTGAACATCCTGCACCGCCGCACGATCGCGGCCCAGGCGGAGGGCGACCAGGAGGCGAAGCGCGCGGAGCTGATCGCCGACTACGAGGACACGCTCCTGAACCCGTACGTGGCGGCGGAGCGCGGCTACGTCGACGCGGTGGTCATGCCGTCCGAGACGCGGGCGCAGATCGCGCGGGGGCTGCGTCAGCTCCGCACGAAGCGGGAATCCCTCCCTCCGAAGAAGCACGGCAACATCCCCCTGTAGGAGGCGCGATGATCAAGGTGGTACGGGGCAACCCGACCCCGGAGGAGCTGGCCGCCGCACTCGCGGTGGTCCGGGCGCGGGCCGCCGCGACCGCGGGGGCCGGCGGGGCGGGGCGCTCCGCTCCCCAGCCGTGGTCCGACCCGGCCCGCATCGCCCGCGGGGGGCCGGTGCGGCCCGGCCCGGGAGCATGGTCCCGCACGTACTCGCCGGGGTAGCCCCCGGAGGCGCCAAAAGATTCGCGCAGTTCCCCGCGCCCCTAAAAGGGGCGCGGGGAACTGCGCGAAACGGGGGCTGGGGCAGCGGGGACAACGCCCCCGGGCGCGGCGGGACCCCTACAGGACCGCCGCCACCGCCTCCGCCATCGCCCGGTACCCCGCGTCGTTCGGATGCAGCGCGTCGCCGAAGTCGTACGCGGGGTCCAACCGGTCCCGGTCCCCCGCGTCCGCCATCACCCGGTCCAGGTCCACCACCGCGTCGAACTCCCCTGACCCCCTGATCCACTCGTTGACCTCGTCGCTGACCCGCGCCGCCCGCGTCCCCCAGTGGTCGGACCCCTTCAGCGGCAGCAGCGTCGCCCCGACGACCCGCAGCCCCTTGCCCCGCGCGAGCCGGATCATCTCCCGGTAGCCGTTGATCAGTTCGCCGGACGACACCACGGGCGCGGGCTTGTACGTCGGCTGCCGGTCGGTCTCGCTGAACCCGATGTCGTTCAGCCCCTCCAGGATCACCACGGTGGACGCCCCGGGCTGGTCGAGCACGTCGCGGGCGAACCGCGCGGTGCCCCGCTCCCCGTACCAGGCGGAGTCGTTCAGGACGAGGTTCCCGCCGATGCCCTGGTTGACGACGGGCCGCCCGGTGCGCTCGGCGAGGACGTCGGAGTACCGCCGGTCGGTGTTCGGCGTGGACCCGAACCCGTCGGTGATGGAGTCCCCGAAGACGACGACGCCACCGTCGCCGCGCCCGCCGCCGCGGCCCCCCGAGACCTCGACGCCCGACAGGTAGTACCAGGACTGGGTCTTCGCCCGGAACCCCGCCCCCGACACGTCCCCGCGCCGGTCCCCCTCCGCCCGGTACGTGTCGGTCCACCCCTGCGAGTGGAACGTCGCGGGCCCCGTCGTCCCCGCGAAGTACAGCGTCACCGTCACCGGTTCGAGCCGCGCGAGCCGCAGCCCGACCGCGTCGCTGCGCAGTTCGCCGCGGGCGGGCACCTCGACCGACCGCTTCCCGCCGAAGGTGAGGTGCCGCACCGAGCCCGCCTCCACCGAGGGGCCGCCGCCCTTCCGCGCCCTGGCGACGGTCGCCCCCGTGACCTTCAGCGGGGAGGTGCCGTACGCGTTGGAGAGCCGTATCCGCACCCGCTCGCCGCCCTGGGTGACGCGCACGACCTGCCGTACGGACTGGTGCGAGAAGCCCTCCTGGGACCAGTTGGGGGTGAAGCCGGTGCTGGGCAGTTGCGGGGAGGCGCCCCACGCGGCGGTCCAGCGGGCCGGCTGCGGGGTCGCGGTCCGCGCCTCACCGGTCCCGGAGAGCGCCCCGAGGGCCAGGGCTCCGGCGACGAGCGGGGCGGCGATGCGGCGTACGCGCTTGATGTTCACAGCAGGGCTCCTAATGGGCTGCGGGTTCCGTTAAGATGGGACGACCGTAGCAGAGCCGGAGGCTTAAATGGAACAGAAGAACCGTTTGGATGTGGCGCCGGGCACCGTACGGCCCGGCGGCCGCACCGCCAAGGTCCGCGCGGCCGTCCTGGCGGCCACCGGGGAAGCGCTGGTCGGCGAGGGTTTCCACGGGCTCAACATGGACCGCGTCGCGGCCGCGGCCGGGGTCGGCAAGACCACCGTCTACCGGCGCTGGTCCACCACGGCCGGCCTCGTCGCCGACCTCCTGCGCGACATGGCCGAGCAGTCGGTCCCCGCCTCCGACACCGGCTCCCTCGCGGGCGACCTCCGGGCCAACGCCCTCCTGGTGCTCAAGACCCTCACCGACCCCCGCATGGGCCCGGTCTTCCGCTCCGTGATCTCGGCCGCCGCCTGCTCCGACGAGTGCGCCCAGGCGCTCGGCGGCTTCTACGCGACCCGCATCGCCGCCTGGACCCCCGTCGTCGAGCGCGGCGTCGAGCGCGGCGAGGCCCCCGCGGACACCGACGCGGCAGAGGTGGTCAGGGCCGTGTCGGCGCCGCTCTACTACCGCTTCGCCGTCAGCCACGAACCCCTCGCGGAGGCGGACGCGCACCGCGCCGCCGACGTGGTGCTCGCGGCGCTCGCGGCGGGCGCGTTCGGCGCACGGGCCCCGGAACCGGGGGTGAACGCGGCACCAACGGGAACGGACTAGTCCCCTTTCCCGGCCCTCTTGAGTACCCGTACTCAGGCGCGGGGCCGCTCCCGGCAGCAGGATCGGGAGCATGCTCTGGTCCGACCCGAAGAACGAGCCGCCGAAGGAACTCCGCGACGCGCAGGCCATGATGCGCCGCGCGGGACTGCTGCTCGCCCTGCTGATGGTGCTGGCGATGCTCGTGGTCGGCACGCGCTGAGGTCCCGCACGGGCGGACGCGGATCCCGTACGGGCGCTCCCCGCGCCCTCGTACCATGGCCCGCATGACTGCTCAGCGCCGCCGCCTCGTCCTCGCCTCCGCGTCCCCCGCCCGCCTCGGACTGCTCCGCCAGGCCGGACTCGCGCCCGAGGTGATCGTCAGCGGGGTCGACGAGGACGCGCTGAGCGCCCCCACCCCGGCCGAGCTGGCGCTCGTGCTCGCCGAGGCCAAGGCCTCCGCCGTCGCCGCCCGCCCCGAGGCGGCCGGCGCGCTCCTCATCGGCTGCGACTCCGTGCTCGAACTGGACGGTCAGGCGCTCGGCAAGCCCGCCGACGCCGAAGAGGCCACCGCCCGCTGGAAGTCCATGCGGGGCCGCGCGGGCGTCCTTCAGACCGGCCACTGCGTCATCGACACCGCCACCGGCGAGCGCGCGTCCGCCACCGCGTCCACCACGGTCCACTTCGGCGAGCCGACGGACGCGGAGATCGCCGCGTACGTCGCCAGCGGCGAACCGCTCCACGTCGCCGGGGCGTTCACGCTCGACGGCCGCTCCGCGCCCTTCGTCGACCGCATCGAGGGCGACCACGGCAACGTCATCGGCCTGTCGCTGCCCCTGCTGCGCCGCCTCCTCGCGGAACTGGGCGTCTCCATCACCGACTTGTGGACGGCCCCGACCGACTGACCCGGCCGGCCGCTCACGCCGCGGCGGGGGTCTCCTTCGGGGCGTCCCCGCCGCCCGGCGCGCCGCCCTCGACGCCGCCCTCTTCCCTCCCGTACATCAGCAGCGTCAGCACGATCAGCGCCAGCACCACCATCAGGAACGCGAACGCCGCCCAGCCCACCAGGCCCACCGCGACCGCGCCCAGCAGCGCGTGCACGACCGCCGCGCTGATCAGCACCGCCCGGCCCGCCCGGCCCGGCGCACGGTCCCGCGCCCCCGCGAGCAGCAGGAACAGCCCGCACACCGCCAGGTAGCAGCCGGTGACCCCGCCCAGCACCCACGCGCCGGTCGACATCGCGTCCGGGTCGAGGCCCGCGAGCGACATCGACTGGTTGTCGACCACCGTCGCCATCAGGCCGTTGACCAGCACGATTCCAATGGCTTCCACGAAGAGCACGATCGCGGCCACGATCGCCAACGGCCTGCGCGCCACGGCGCCCACCCACTTCCGACTCGCCGGGTTACCCGTAGTAGTACGTGCGCGGCGCACGCTACCGGCGGGTAAACCTGCGGACAAGGGCTCTGGCGACCGGCAAAGAATCGTTCGGCCATTCGTAGGGAATCCACAAAGAATCGCGCGACGTCGGTGCACGGGCTGACAGAGACCTTGACCACACCGGAGCGCTACTGTGCCGGACAGGCACCCCGCGTACCGTGGTGCGACAAGGGATTCAGCGACTGGAGCAGCCTCGATTCACGCTCTGTGTGGGCAAGCTCACCATTTGGGACGGGTCGTTTGGTCGTGTCGGCAGTCCCTAAACTCAGCTTGTTTCAAGGAGGGAGCCATCGTGCGCAAGGTGCTCATCGCCAACCGTGGCGAAATCGCTGTCCGCGTTGCCCGTGCCTGCCGGGACGCCGGGATCGCGAGCGTAGCCGTCTACGCCGATCCGGACCGGGACGCTCTGCACGTCCGGGCCGCTGACGAGGCATTCGCCCTGGGCGGTGACACCCCGGCCGCCAGCTATCTGGACATCGCCAAGGTGCTCCAGGCCGCCGCCGACTCCGGCGCCGACGCCATCCACCCGGGCTACGGATTCCTCTCCGAGAACGCCGAGTTCGCCCAGGCCGTCATCGACGCCGGGCTGACCTGGATCGGCCCGCCGCCGCAGGCGATCCGCGACCTCGGCGACAAGGTGGCGGCCCGTCACATCGCCCAGCGCGCCGGGGCCCCGCTCGTCGCGGGCACCCCCGACCCGGTCTCCGGGGCCGACGAGGTCGTGGCGTTCGCCGAGGAGCACGGCCTGCCGATCGCCATCAAGGCGGCGTTCGGCGGCGGCGGCCGCGGCCTGAAGGTCGCCAGGACCCTGGAAGAGGTCCCCGAGCTGTACGACTCGGCGGTCCGCGAGGCCGTCGCCGCGTTCGGCCGCGGCGAGTGCTTCGTCGAGCGCTACCTGGACAAGCCCCGGCACGTGGAGACCCAGTGCCTGGCCGACTCCCACGGCAACGTGGTCGTCGTCTCCACCCGTGACTGCTCGCTCCAGCGCCGCCACCAGAAGCTGGTCGAGGAGGCCCCCGCGCCGTTCCTGAGCGAGGCGCAGAACGCCGAGCTGTACGCGGCGTCCAAGGCCATCCTCAAGGAGGCCGGCTACGTCGGCGCCGGCACGGTCGAGTTCCTGGTCGGCGTGGACGGCACGATCTCCTTCCTGGAGGTCAACACCCGCCTCCAGGTGGAGCACCCGGTCACCGAAGAGGTCACCGGCATCGACCTCGTCCGCGAGATGTTCCGCATCGCCGACGGCGAGGAGCTGGGGTACGACGACCCGGCCGTGCGCGGGCACTCCTTCGAGTTCCGCATCAACGGCGAGGACCCGGGCCGGAACTTCCTGCCCGCGCCCGGCACCGTCACCAGGTTCGCCCCGCCGACCGGTCCCGGCGTGCGCCTGGACGCGGGCGTCGAGTCCGGCTCGGTCATCGGCCCGGCGTGGGACTCGCTGCTCGCCAAGCTGATCGTCACCGGCGCGACCCGCGAGCAGGCGCTCCAGCGCGCGGCCCGCGCGCTCGCGGAGTTCCAGGTCGAGGGCATGGCCACGGCCATCCCCTTCCACCGCGCGGTCGTCGTCGACCCGGCGTTCACCGCGGACCCGTTCCGGGTCCACACCCGGTGGATCGAGACCGAGTTCGTCAACGAGATCCCGGCGTTCGCCGCCCCGGCCGACGCCGAGACGGACGAGGAGCCGGGCCGCGAGACGGTCGTCGTCGAGGTCGGCGGCAAGCGCCTCGAAGTCTCCCTGCCGTCGTCGCTCGGCATGACGCTGGCCCGCACCGCCGCGGCCGGGGGCGCCAAGCCCAAGCGCCGCGCGACCAAGAAGGCGGGCTCCGCCGCGTCCGGCGACACCCTCGCGTCCCCGATGCAGGGCACGATCGTCAAGGTCGCGGTCGAGGAGGGCCAGGAGGTCAAGGAGGGCGACCTGATCGTCGTCCTGGAGGCCATGAAGATGGAGCAGCCGCTGAACGCGCACCGCGCGGGCACGGTCAAGGGCCTGGCCGCCGAGGTCGGCGCCTCGGTCACCTCGGGCGCGACGATCTGCGAGATCAAGGACTGATTCGCGCCGCGCCCGCCACGAGGGCCCGCCGGTCTTCCCGACCGGCGGGCCCTCGCGCGTGCCCGGGTGGCATCCTGGTTCGCATGGGGACCAGTACGCGACCGATGCGCGCCGACGCACGCCGCAACTACGAGCGGCTGCTCGCCGAGGCCCGCGCCGCCTTCGCCGAACACGGCACGGACGCCTCCCTGGAGGACGTCGCGCGCCGCGCGGGCGTCGGGATCGGCACGCTGTACCGGCACTTCCCCAACCGGCAGGCGCTGATGAGCGCGGTCTTCCAGGACGCGCTGACGGCGCTCCTGGAGCGCTCGCGGGAGCTGGCGGGCGCGGAGCAGCCGTGTACGGCGCTGGTGGAGTGGCTGCGGGCGATCATCACCCACGCGGGCGAGTACCGCGGGGTCGCGCGGGCGCTCATGTCGGCCCCGCACGACGCGAGTTCGGCGTTCGCCCGGTGCAGCGTGCCCCTGCGGGAGGCGGGGGAACGGCTGTTGGTGCGGGCGCAGGAGAGCGGGGCGGTGCGGGGGGACGTGTCGGTCGACGACCTGATGCAGTTGACGAACGCGATCGCCCTGGCGGCGGAGCAGGCGCCGGAGGACACGGAGTTGGCGGACCGCCTGCTCCGCCTCACGCTACGGGGCCTGCGCACCTGCTAGCGCGCGGCGCCCCATCCCGAAACCCTGCCGGGGGCGCCCCGTCAGGGGCGCGGGGAACTGCGCGAGAGTGGGGCACACGCCGCGCGTACCCACCGGCCCCGCAACGTGCCCACTCTCCCGCGCCGCCCCGCGCAGCGGCTAGCGTCGCCGCATCTCCGCGACCCTGGCCCGTTCCCGCTCTCCCGCCTGCTCACCGAGCGTGACCGCCGCTCCCCGGATCTGTCCGGGGGCGCCGCCTCCGCCGCCGTGGGGGTGGGTGCGGCGCTGTCCGGGGAGCGGCATGTCCCGGCGGGGCTGGCGCCCGGCCGGGGGCCCCTCGGACGCGCCGGGCCCCGAGCCCGCCACGGAGATCTGGACGCCCTGGTCCGCGAGGGCCTGGAGCTCGGTCGCCGCCCGGTCGTCGTGGGCCGGCGGCTCGTCGGTGACCAGCCGGGTGATCACGTCCGTGGGCACCGTCTGGAACATCGTGTCGGTGCCGAGCTTGGTGTGGTCGGCGAGGACCACCACCTCGGCCGCCGCCTGCACGAGCGCCCGGTCCACGCTCGCGGAGAGCATGTTGGACGTGGAGAGGCCGCGCTCGGCGGTCAGCCCGCTCCCGGAGAGGAACGCGCGGGAGACCCGCAGCCCTTGCAGGGACTGTTCCGCACCGCTTCCGACCAGCGCGTAGTTGGAACCGCGCAGGGTCCCGCCAGTCATGACGACCTCGACGCGGTTGGCGTGGGCGAGCGCCTGGGCGACCAGCAGCGAGTTGGTCACGACGGTCAGCCCGGGGACCCTGGCGAGCCTGCGGGCCAGCTCCTGGGTGGTCGTACCGGCGCCGACGACGACGGCCTCGCCCTCTTCGACGAAGCCGGCGGCCAGGTCGGCGATGGCCGTCTTCTCCGCCGTTGCTAGATGGGACTTTTGCGGGAAGCCGGACTCTCTGGTGAAGCCGCCCGGCAGTACCGCACCGCCGTGCCGGCGGTCGAGGAGTCCTTCTGCCTCCAGCGCCCGCACGTCCCGCCGTACGGTCACTTCGGAGGTCTGGACGACGCGGGCGAGCTCGCGGAGCGATACCGCCCCGTTGGCACGCACCATTTCGAGGATCAACTGACGACGTTCTGCAGCGAACACGAAACTGACAGTAACCTGAGCGGCCGATAGTTTTCAGCAGTATGCGCCGAATAGCAGAAGTTGCGCACGGACGGGGCCGCCAAGTGGTATGGACGGCCCCGAACTTGTTCGGTGCATGTCCCGGAGTGCCGGGGATTTTCGGGGATTTTCCCAGGCGGGGAAAGGGCCTACGCCTCGCCCGCGCGCTTCCGGGTGTGCAACTGACGTGCCACCTCGGCGATCGAACCGGACAGCGAGGGGTACACAGTGAAAGCGTTTGCGATCTGTTCCACGGTCAAGTTGTTGTCGACCGCGATCGAAATGGGATGGATCAGCTCGCTCGCGCGGGGCGCGACGACGCAGCCACCGACCACGATCCCGGTGCCGGGACGGCAGAAGATCTTGACGAAGCCGTCCCTGATGCCCTGCATCTTGGCACGCGGGTTGCGCAGCAGGGGCAGTTTCACCACACGGGCGTCGATCTTGCCCGCGTCCACGTCGGCCTGGGTGTAGCCGACGGTCGCGATCTCCGGGTCGGTGAAGACGTTCGATGAGACCGTCTTGAGGTCGAGCGGGGTCACCGCGTCGCCCAGGAAGTGGTACATCGCGATGCGGCCCTGCATGGCGGCGACCGAGGCGAGGGCGAAGACGCCGGTGACGTCGCCCGCCGCGTAGATGCCGGGAGCGCTCGTACGGGAGACCTTGTCGGTCCAGACGTGGCCCGAGTCCTTGAGCCGTACGCCGGCCTCCTCCAGGCCCATGTCGGCGGTGTTCGGGATCGCGCCGACCGCCATCAGGCAGTGGCTGCCCGAGATGACCCGGCCGTCGGAGAGCGTGACCTCGACGCGGTCGCCGACGCGCTTGGCCGACTGGGCGCGCGAGCGGGCCATGACGTTCATGCCGCGGCGCCGGAACACGTCCTCCAGGACGGCTGCGGCGTCCGGGTCCTCGCCCGGCAGCACGCGGTCGCGCGAGGAGACGAGGGTGACCCGGGAGCCGAGCGCCTGGTAGGCGCCCGCGAACTCCGCGCCGGTCACGCCTGAGCCGACCACGATCAGCTCCTCGGGGAGCTCGTCGAGGTCGTAGACCTGCGTCCAGTTCAGGATGCGCTCGCCGTCGGGGAGCGCGTCCGGGATCTCGCGGGGGTGGCCGCCGGTCGCGATGAGCACCGCGTCGGCGGTCAGCGTCTCCTCGGTGCCGTCGGCCGCGGTGACCACGACCCGGCGCGAGCCGTCCTTGTCCTGGAGCCCCGAGAGGCGGCCGCGGCCGCGCATCACCCGGGCGCCCGCGCGGGTGACCGACGCGGTGATGTCGTGGGACTGGGCGAGCGCGAGGCGCTTCACCCGCCGGTTGACCTTGCCCAGGTCCACGCCGACGACCCGGGCCGACTGCTCCTCGGGGGGCGTGTCGTCCGCGACGAGGATGCCCAGCTCCTCGTACGACGAGTCGAAGGTGGTCATCACCTCGGCCGTCGCGATCAGGGTCTTGGAGGGCACGCAGTCGGTGAGCACCGACGCCCCTCCCAGGCCGTCGCAGTCGACGACCGTCACCTCCGCGCCGAGTTGGGCGCCCACCAGGGCCGCCTCGTATCCGCCGGGTCCGCCACCGATGATCACGATCCGAGTCACGTCCTCCATTGTCCCGCACCCTTCAAAACGCTTCTCCCCCGGGGGCTCCATACGGGCGCCCCCCGCACACCCGGGCCCTCCCGTACCCTCGACCACATGTCGCTCTACGCCGCGTACGCCGGCAACCTCGACGCGCGGCTCATGACCCGCCGCGCCATGCACTCTCCCCTGCGCGGCACCGGCTGGTTGAACGGCTGGCGGCTCACCTTCGGCGGTGAGTCGATGGGCTGGGAGGGCGCCCTGGCCACGATCGTGGAGGCCCCCAGATCACAGGTGTTCGTCGCGCTGTACGACATCGCGCCCATGGACGAGGACTCCATGGACCGCTGGGAAGGCGTCGGGCTCGACATCTACCGTCGCATGCGCGTGCGGGTCGACACCCTGGACGGTGAGGAACCCGCCTGGGTGTACGTGCTGAACGCGTACGAGGGCGGGCTGCCGTCCGCGCGCTACCTCGGCGAGATCGCGGACGCGGCGGAGTCGGCGGGCGCGCCGCACGACTACGTGATGGAGCTGCGCAAGCGGCCCTGCTGAGGACCGGCGGGCGGCGGGGGCGGCCGGGCCCCGCCGGGCGCCCGTCGGGCGGGGGCCCGGCCGTTCGCCCGGCGTTCGCAGAGCGTTCGTCGGAAACGACAAGACAACGATCGCGAGTCCGTCCGCAGCGCCATCTACGCGCGTAGGGTCCGAGCGGTTACCCTCGTCCGCGTGAACGCATCTGTTATTTCGGACCCCCACGCCGCCGCCGACGCCGCAGCCGCGCGGCTGCGCGAGCTCACCGGCGCCCAGACCCACGACGTCGCCCTCGTGATGGGCTCCGGCTGGGCCCCCGCCGTCGATGCGCTCGGCGCCCCCGAGGCCGAGTTCCCGGTCACCGAGCTGCCGGGGTTCCCGCCGCCGGCGGTCGTCGGCCACGGCGGCAAGATCCGCTCGTACAAGATCGGTGAGAAGCGCGCGCTGGTCTTCCTGGGCCGCACCCACTTCTACGAGGGCCGTGGCGTCGCCGCGGTCGCGCACGGCGTGCGCACCGCCGTCGCCGCGGGCTGCAAGACCGTCGTCCTGACCAACGGCTGCGGCGGCCTGCGCGAGGGCATGCGCCCCGGCCAGCCCGTCCTCATCAGCGACCACATCAACCTGACGGCGACCTCGCCGATCGTCGGCGCGAACTTCGTGGACCTGACCGACCTGTACTCGCCGCGGCTGCGGGCGATGTGCCAGGAGATCGACGCGTCGCTGGAAGAGGGCGTGTACGTGCAGTTCCCCGGGCCGCACTACGAGACCCCGGCGGAGATCAACATGGTCCGGGTCATCGGTGGCGACCTGGTGGGCATGTCGACCGTCCTCGAAGCCATCGCGGCGCGCGAGGCGGGGGCCGAGGTGCTCGGGATCTCGCTCGTCACGAACCTGGCGGCGGGGCTCTCGGGGGAGCCGCTGAACCACGAGGAGGTCCTCCAGGCCGGGCGCGACTCCGCTTCGCGGATGGGCGAGCTCCTGACGAAGGTCCTGGCCCGCATCTGATCGGGCGCGCGCCCCGGGCGGCCGTCCCCCCACGGGGGCGGGCTGCCCGGGGCGAGCGTTTTCCGCCTGCGGCGGGCTTGGCCCCTCCCCGCCCCTTCCCGAAAACCCGCCGGTGGCGAGCCCGCTCGCGCGGGGTGGGTACGCGCGGCGTGTGCCCCACTCTCGCGCAGTTCCCCGGCCCGCAGATGTCCACCCTTGCCCCCGGCAGGGTTTCGGGAAGGGGCGGGGTGGGGAACCGCCCCGCGCAGCGGCCCACCCACCCGCCCACGCCGCCCCCGCGACCCGCACCGCCACTCCCCTTCCCCCTCCGAGAGGTGACCCCCGTGCACGACGACGCCGCACTCCTCGCCCGCGCCCACGCCTGGCTCGCCGAGGACCCCGACCCCGAGACCCGCGACGAGCTCGCGAAGCTCATCGAGGCCGGGGACGCCCCCGCCCTCGCCGAGCGCTTCGCGGGCACGCTCCAGTTCGGCACCGCGGGACTGCGGGGCGAGCTCGGCGCGGGCCCCATGCGGATGAACCGCTCCGTCGTCATCCGCGCCGCCGCCGGCCTCGCCGCGTACCTCAAGGGCAAGGGCCAGGAGGGCGGCCTCGTCGTCATCGGCTACGACGCCCGCTACAAGTCCGCGGACTTCGCCCGCGACACCGCCGCCGTGATGGTCGGCGCGGGCCTGCGCGCCGCCGTGCTGCCGCGCCCGCTGCCCACGCCCGTCCTGGCCTTCGCCATAAGGGAGCTGGGCGCCGTCGCGGGCGTCGAGGTCACCGCGAGCCACAACCCGCCGCGCGACAACGGCTACAAGGTCTACCTGGGCGACGGCTCGCAGATCGTGCCCCCGGCCGACGGCGAGATCGCCGCCGAGATCGACGCGGTCGCCGCGCTCGCCGACGTGCCCCGCCCCGAGAGCGGCTGGGACGTGCTCGGCGACGAGGTCCTGGAGGCCTACCTGGCCCGTACGGACGCCGTCCTGGCCGCCGGGTCCCCGCGCACCGCCCGGGTCGTCTACACGGCCATGCACGGCGTCGGCAAGGACGTCCTCCTCGCTGCCTTCGCGCGGGCGGGCTTCCCCGCGCCCGTGCTCGTCGCCGAGCAGGCCGAGCCCGACCCCGCCTTCCCGACCGTGGCGTTCCCCAACCCCGAGGAGCCGGGCGCCATGGACCTGGCCTTCGCCACGGCCCGCGCGGCGCGCCCCGACATCGTCATCGCCAACGACCCCGACGCGGACCGCTGCGCCGTCGCCGTCCCGCACGACGGCGACTGGCGCATGCTGCGCGGCGACGAGGTCGGCGCGCTGCTCGCCGCGCACCTCGTGCGCAAGGGCGCCCAGGGCGTCTTCGCCGAGTCGATCGTGTCGTCCTCGCTGCTCGGCCGGATCGCGGAGGCCGCCGGCCCCGGCGTCGGCCACGCGGAGACGCTGACCGGCTTCAAGTGGATCGCCCGCGTCGAGGGCCTGCGGTACGGCTACGAGGAGGCGCTGGGCTACTGCGTCGACCCCGGCGGCGTGCGCGACAAGGACGGCATCACCGCCGCCCTGCTCGTCGCCGAGCTGGCGTCGGAGCTGAAGGAGGAGGGCCGGGCCCTCACCGACCTGCTCGACGACCTCGCCGTCGCGCACGGGCTGCACGCCACCGACCAGCTCTCCGCCCGCGTGGAGGACCTGAGCGTCATCGCGGACGCCATGCGCCGGCTGCGCGAGCAGCCGCCGACCGAGCTGGCCGGGCTCGCGGTCGTCTCCGCCGAGGACCTCGCCAAGGGCACCGCGTCGCTGCCGCCCACGGACGGGCTGCGCTACCACCTCGAAGGCGCGCGCGTGATCGTCCGGCCCAGCGGCACCGAGCCGAAGATCAAGTGCTACCTGGAGGTCGTGGTGCCGGTCGCCGACGCGGCGGCGCTCCCCGCCGCACGGGTCACGGCGGACGGGCTGCTGGCCGCGCTGAAGCGGGACCTCGCGGCGGCCGCCGGAATTTAACCCGTACGAGTGGTTCATCTCGGGTTGGGCCGTTGGGTGCCCGGCGGTCGTACCGCCGGGCACCTCGCGTACGACGCTGGGTCCGGCGAACCCGCTGCACCCGGTGCCCCGCGCGCGCTCCCGCTTCCCGTCCGTACCGGGGCGCGGCGCGGGGCCCTCACAGGCGCGTGAGGTAGCTGAAGCCCGTGTCGGGGCCCACGCAGGACTGGAGCGTCAGGTCGCCCCAGTAGAGGCCGTGGGCGGGGGCGCCCCTGCCGGGCGTGAGGTAGGTGGCGTACACCCGGTAGGTGTGGGTGGCGCGGGGCGTGCGGATCGTGACGAGCGTGCCCACGGGGAGGCTCGCGAACTGCCCGAAGCCGCAGTAGTCGTGGCCGACGAGGACCGCGGTGCGCAACTCGTAGCCGTTCTCGGTGCCCAGCGGCGGGCCGGTCCACTGGACCGCGGCGCGGCAGGCGTCCACGGCGTCCTGGCCCCCGCGCACGACGGGGGCGGACCAGGACCCGATGCGGATGGTGGTCCCCGCCGCGCCCGCCGGGGGGCTGGGCGCGGGGGTGTCGGCGGGTCGCGGCGCGCGCTCCGGGCCGGTGCGCACCCTGGCGGGCGCGGGTGCCCGCGCCGCCGCTGCGGGCGTGCTTGCCGGGCGCGGTCCGCGCCCGGCCTCCGTACGTTCCGGGGGCGGCACCGGTCCCCGGGCGCTCGCGGCGGGCGTACGTGCCGGGGGAACGCCCTCCGCGGGTGCGCGTTCCGCTGTGCCCGCCCTCCCCAGGGCTCTCGGCTCCGCCCGGCCAGGGGGGACCCCCTCCCCCTCCGCCCCGGCGGAACGACCGCCCACGGCGGTGGGGGTGGCCGCGGGGCCGCTGCCCGCCGCGGTGGCGGGGGTCGTGGGGGCGGGCGCGCACCCCGCGAGCGCGGCCAGCACCAGGAGCGGCACCCACCCCCGTACCCTCATCCGAAGCGGCCGTTCACGTAGTCCGACGTCCTGGGGTCCCTCGGCGCCCCGAACATCGCCTCCGTCGGGCCGTGTTCCACGATCACCCCCGGCGTCCCCTGCTCCGCGAGGAAGAACGCGCAGTGGTCGGAGACCCGGGCCGCCTGCTGCATGTTGTGCGTGACGATCACGATCGTCACCTCGGTGCGCAGCTCCGCGATGGTCTCCTCGATGCGCCGCGTGGACGTCGGGTCGAGGGCCGAGCACGGCTCGTCCATCAGCAGCACCCGGGGCCGTACCGCCAACGACCGCGCGATGCACAGGCGTTGCTGCTGACCGCCGGAGAGCGCGCCGCCCGGCTGGCGCAGCCGGTCCTTGACCTCCTTCCAGAGGCCCGCCTTGGTCAGGCACTCCTCGACGAGGTCGTCCTTGCCGTCGCGCTGCGCCTTGATGCCGTTGAGCTTCAGGCCCGCCAGCACGTTGTCGTACAGCGACATCGCGGGGAAGGGGTTGGGCTTCTGGAAGACCATGCCGATCTCGCGGCGGGCGCGGGTGATGCGGCGGCCCCGGTCGTAGATGTCCTCGCCGTCGAGCAGGACGCGGCCCGCGAGCGAGGCGGAGCCGATCAGCTCGTGCATCCGGTTGAGGATGCGCAGGAAGGTCGACTTGCCGCAGCCCGACGGGCCGATGAGCGCGGTGACCTCGCGCGCGGGCATGGTGAGCGAGACCCGGTCCAGGACCTTGTGGTCGCCGAACCACGCGGAGACCGCCTCGGCCTCCAGGGTGGCCGGGGCCCCGGTGACCGCGGCCGCGCTCGCCGCGGGGGCGGTGGTGGTTGCCATGTGCGTCAACTCCGTTGGTTCAGAGGAGGGTTCAGAGAGGGATCAGGGGGCCCGGGGAAGGCCCGGGGGATCCAGGGGCCCGGGGGAGGCTTCAGAGGAGGTTGGGGAGGAGGCGGGTCGCCGCCCCGGCCGTCGCGATGCCGAGCGCCGCGAGGACCGGCACGCCGGTGATCCACGCCTGCCAGCGGCCCCACGCCCGGTGCGCCCAGACGACGAGCAGCGCGGCCAGCAGCAGCCCCTGCGACCAGAGGAAGACCGCGAGCCAGGCGCCGCGCTCGCCGCTCAGCGCCTCCTCGGACGGGGCGATCCAGCCGCTGCGGACGTAGCGCGGCGGGTTGGGCTGGACGGGCGTCTTGAGCCGGGCGTCGACCCTCAGGACGCCCGAGGGGGTGTACGGGCCGCCGGTCGCGGTCATGAGGGTGAGCCGCCCCTGGCCCTGGCCGAGCGCGGCGGGCAGCCTGTCGCCGGGGCGGCGGACGCCCACGACCTCGTACACCGCCTTGCCCTGCCCCGTCGTCAGCTCGATCTCGGCGCCGCGCGGCAGTTTGCCGATGGACAGGAACGGGCTGCCGTACCCCCACTGCCGCCCCATGATCACGCTGGTGCCCGCCTGTCCCGGCAGCGGGGTGTCGCGGCGGTGGCCGGGGCCCGACATCAGGACGCCGGACGTGGTGCCCTCGGCGACCACCTCGCGCAGCTTGAGCGAGGGGACGCGCAGGAGCGCGACGGGCGCGCCCATGGCGAGGGGCTTGTCGTCGTAGGTGCGCTGGCCCACGGGCGCGGTGCCGAGGGCGAGTTGCTCGCGCAGGTCGGCGTAGGCGGTCTGCTGGTCGCGGGAGTGCTGGAGGTGGCCGACGACGGTGAGGTTGGCGGCGAACCCGATGAGCAGCGCGGCGAGCACGCAGAGCGCGAACCCGGTGAGCGCGAGGCCGGGCCGGGCGGGCGGGGGCGGCGCGGGCGTGCCGGGCGCGCCGGGCCGCCTGCCGGAGGGCGGGGCGGCCTCCTCGGCCGGGGGCGGGGCCTGCGGTTCGAGCGCGGGCAGGACGGTGGTGGTCACAGGGGCGGCCCTTCGGGGATCGGGTCCTGGAGGGGAGGTACGGGAGCGGGCGGAGGTGCGCGGCAGCGCGGCGATGCGGTGGCGCCGCGATGAGGTGGCGCGGCTCGCGGTAGCGCGGCGATGCGGCAGCGCCGCGACGAGGGCGTACGCCGAAGCGCGGGGCGGCCTCCCGCGCCGCCCCGCGCACCGGCCTCAGTGCCTCGGCGTCCCGAACGCCAGCAGGCCCCTGCGTCGCGCCGCCGCCACGCACGCCGCGCCCGCGCCGGTCAGCGCGAGCGCCGCGAGCCCGAGGCCGAGCGCGCTCGAACCGGTCGCCGCGAGCGGGCCCTTGGCCCCGCCGTCGCCGCCACCGCTGCCGCTGCCGCCGCCGTCACCGCCGCCGGCCGCGCCCGCCGAGCCCGAGCCCGCCGTGTCGCCGCTGCCGCCGGTGTCCGTGCCCGCGGTGTCGCCCGGCTTCCCGGTCTTCGAGGGGTCGGGGGACGGGTCGCCGGAGGGCTCGCCGGGCCCCGGCGCGTCGTCGCCCGTGGTGAACGCGAACTCGACCTTGTGGCCGTCCGCCTTGTCCTCGGTGAGGGTCAGCGCGTGGGGGCCGTCCGCGATCTTCTTGGGGACGGTGAACGCGTACTTCTCCACCGCGCCCTTCGCGTCCGCCTTGGCGTCGGGGAGCGCCGCTCCGGAGGTCCCGCCGTCCAGCGCGGCCTTGACCTTGCCGTCCTTGGCGAAGCCGCGCGCGGTGACCAGGACGGCCTGGCCGGGCGTCAGCTTCGGGTTGTCGCCGAGCGCCTTGCCGTCCTTGTCGGTGACGTCCAGGTCGTCGGGGTCACCGGGGCCCGGTCCGGGGCCCGGGTCCGCGTCGGTGACCGTGTAGTCGACGGCGGCGGACACCGATCCGGCGTACGCGCCCGAGTCGGCGGGGGTGAACTTCGCGGTGAGCGAGTGCGCGCCCTTGGCGAGCGCCTTGGTCTTCACCTCGGCCCTGCCGCCCGCCACGTCCGCGGCGCCGACCTCCGTCGTGCCGTCCAGGAAGCTCACCCTGCCCGCGGCGGCGGCCGGGGCGACCGAGGCCGTCAGCGTCACCTCGGCGCCGGCCTTCGCGGTGCCCGTGGGCGACGCGGCGAGCGCGGTGGTGGTCGCCTGCGCGGCCTGCACGGACCAGGTGTCGCCGACGACCTTGACCTGGGCCGGGAAGTAGGTGCTGCCGGTGTTCATCTCGTCGCGGCAGATCAGCCGGATCTCGTAGGTGCCGTCCAGCGACCCGGCGGGCACGATGCTGCGCAGCCGCTGTTCAAGCGAGGTGCCGGTGGGCACGTCCACGCTGATCGGGCCCTGGTTGAAGGGGCCGCCCACCGCGGTCTTGCCGAGCGTGGAGACGCCGTTCGGGGTGCGCAGCGCGAGGACCACCTGGTGGGAGTTGGCGGTGGGGCACGCGCCGTCCGTGGCCACCTTGGGGAAGGTCGGGTTGTCGCCGATCCTGCCGGTGAGCGGGGCCGGGGTCAGCTTGCCCAGGGTGTCGTCCGCGCGCGCGGCGGGCGCCTGGGCGAGGGGTGCGACGGCCGCGGCGAGCAGCAGCAGGAGGCAGGTCAGGAGCCGTGGCGCTCTGAGCGGTGTGGGCGCGTGCATCGTGGTGTTCCCCCAGTGGGAAGTCCGGATTGACGGGTGCTGTTCGGGAATCGCCGCTGGGCCGGGCACCCGTGGGGTGCCCGGCCGTTGTGCGGTGGTGGTGCTACGGGTCAGCTCTCGCCCTTGAGGGTCGTGGAGCCGCACGCGGTGCCGAGGCCGCCGAAGCCGTAGGTGGAGATCACCGACGTCTGGTTGCAGACCTTGGAGTTGGAGCCGACGAAGGTCGACGCGATGGTCGCGTTGGTGAGCTTCGCGGTCGGGACGACGTTGTAGACGTCACGGTTGAAGGGGAAGCCGACGTTCAGCGTGCCGTTGGCGTTGCGCGGGGCGACGCCGTCGATCGAGCCGAGCACGGCGGCACCGCGGCGGTCGACGACCCCGTCGGGCTCGTTGCTCTGCGCGATGTACTGGGCGATGGAGTAGGGGGCGATGTCGCCGGCGCTGTCGAGGGCCTCGCCGTTGTGCTCCTGGACCGTGTCGTTGACGCAGGAGCCGAAGGTGCTCTCGGTGAGGCCGAGCTTGCCGAGGAAGAAGGAGCGGGTGCCCGAACCGGCCTGCGGGAGCAGCGGGGTGAGCGCCACGCCGTTCAGCGAGGTGGTCTGGCAGGTGTAGATGGAGACCAGCTGGGCCTTGGTGAGCGCCTTGGGCAGCGCGCTGTCACCGCGGACGGCGAAGGACACGGCGTCCTTGCCGAAGGGGATCCAGGTCAGGTCGGTGGTGGAGGAGTCGGCGACACCCCGGGAGGAGCGGGCGAAGTCCAGGCAGCCGGTGTTGTTGTCGACGGCGTTGCGCAGCGCGTTGATGCCGGCGGACGAACCGTTCGGGCGGGGGATCACACAGTTGGCGGCGCGGGTCTTGATCGTGGCGCTGCCGGTCGCGTTGTACGAAGCGATCAGGGAGCCGCTGTCGATCGCGGTGCCCAGTCCGTTCACCACGTCCTGGGTGGTGTCGGAGCCGACGCCGGCGAGGGTCCGGTAGGTGTTGGGCGCCGGGTCGGCGGAAGCCGGGGCGGCCATGGCGCCGAAGCCGAGGGCGGTGGCGCCGATGACAGCTGCGATACGAGCGCGGGACTTGACGTTCACTTCTGTTCTCCTCCGTGGTCTACGGAATCGAGGAATGGACACTCAAGACGAACTGCACGAACCGTTAAGCGCTAATCCGGATTTGTTTCTCCGCCGACCCGTCGGCCGGACACCAATTACTTTTCCGTAAACCGCTTTCAAGAGCCACCAACTTCGGCGGTTGAAAAGGTTACGTAAGCGTGTACCGGGTTACCCCTAGGGGTTCTCGGCCACTGCGGCCGAATTCCCTCGCCGAGCCGAGAGGCGCAGGAGTACGGGTCCGGAGAGGGCCGCGGCCCCGCCCGTGACCAGCACGCCGAGCAGCACCCAGCGGACGACGCCGAGCACGGTGGAGGGCGTCAGCCCGCCGGACGCGGCGACGTTCTGCTTGGTCTCGCCGCTCCCGCCCTTGCCGCCGCCGGCCGTGCCCGCGCCCGCTCCGGCGTCGGCGGCCGCGGGGCCCGCGCTCGCCGCGCCGCCGCTGCCCGTACCGCCGTCGGCACCGCCCGCGCCGCCGGTGCCCGTACCGCCGCCCTGGCCGGACGCGCCGCCCTGGCCCGAGCCCCCGCCGGAGGCCGTGCCCGCGCTGTCCGCGCCGTCGCCCGGCCCCGCGGGGTTGCCGCGCTTGAGCCGGTCGGCCGCCGCGAGCGCCTGGGTGCGCAGCGCTGCGGGCAGCGGGGCGTAGCCGGGCGGCAGTTGGCCCTGGGCCGTGCCCGGGGTCTGTCCCGGGCCCGCCGCGTACCGCATGAGCCGCGCGTAGTCGGCGCGCTCCGCCGCGGGCAGGCCGGTGGAGGCGGCGGCGTAGGCGACCGTGGTGAGCGGGTAGGCGCCGCCCTTCGCCGCGCCGGGCGCCGGGGCGAGGACCCCGCGCACGGGGCGCATCGCGGCGACGCCCTTGAGCAGGGACGCGGTGGTGGCGGTGACGAAGCTGCCGTCGGCGGACCGCAGCGCCGCCGTCTGGAGGCCGTAGCGGGCGGCCGACGCGGCGTCCACGACGGCCAGCACCATGCGCTGCCCGGACAGCGGCGGGGTGTTGACCAGCTTGGCCGGGGTGCCGTTGCCCGCCGCCGCGATGGTGATGGTGGCGCCGTTGTTGCCGCGCCTGGTGCGCAGCGCGCCCTCGTGCATGTCCTGGACGTAGGGGGCGATCTCGGTGGTGCCGTACTCGACCTTCTCCTCGCCGAGCGTGAGCGTGGTGCGGGTCGGGTCGGCCTTGGGGAAGTCGGAGAGCGCGGTGTCCGTGTCCAGCTTCAATTCCTTGAAGTACGGATTCACCTTCATTCCCCAGGGGTCGGCGGATCCGGCCAGGAACGCCTTCGCCTCGGCGTCGGACCGCAGCCAGTTCCACACCACCTTCGTGGTGTCGGAATTCTCCAGCTGCACCATGAGGCCCATCGGCGGCTGCTGCGTCGGCAGCCAGTCCTTGAATGCCGGATTCAGCTCCTTGAATTCCGGGTCGTGGAAGAGGCTGGCCGGATTGTCGGCGACGTGCGGCGGGACGTCGCGGCGGCTGCGGCTGACGTCCTTCTGGTACGAGGAGGTGAGCAGCTTGGCCATGAGCCGGGGCGTGAGCCGCATCGAGCGCAGCTGGCCCGCGTCGGGCAGCTCCACGAAGAAGCCGACGACGAGGCCGCTGACCGCGACGGGCGCGTGCACCAGCGGCGCCCCGCCGTCCGGTGCCTCGACCGGGTCGACGGTGAAGCCGAGGCCGGGCGCGGTGGGCGAGGGCGTGGCGATCTGCTGGCGCGCGGTCTCCTCGCCGCTCTGGCTGAACGCGTACTTGGCGCCGCCCGGCGCCGAGCAGAGGGCGGGCTGCCAGGACGAGACGGCGTCGGTGACCAGCTCGGAGCCGATGATGCGGCGCTCCTTGCGGTCGGCGGCGCAGGCGCCGTCGACGGGCAGGAAGTCGAGGCGCACGACGAGGCGCTGGGCCCAGTTGGAGGTGGACAGCGGCGAGGTCTGGAGGGTGTGCCCGGGTCCTGTGGAGCCGTCCGGGTCGTGCGTGCCGCGCGGCACGACCACCAGCCAGCAGGGCTTGCCCGGCCGGGCGCCGCAGCCGAGGTGGTTGGACTCGCGGTCGGTCTGGAGCGGGATCGTGAACTCGCCGGTGCCGTCGGCGTGGGTGACGGCGTACGGCTCCTCGTTGGTGTCCAGCGAGGAGAAGTACGTCCAGTCGCGGGAGCCCGTGGTCGGCTTGGAGCCGTCGGCGGGTCTGAAGGGGACGTACGACTCGCCCTCGCCGTTGTCCTTGTACTCCTTCTCGGCCGGGTCGGCGCCGCCGAGCTGGCGCAGCCCGGTCCAGTTGCCGCCCTGGGCGACGCCGCTGCCGCCGAACTGGCACTGCTCGCGCTTCGGTCCCGCCGGGTCGTCGCCCCAGCACTGCATGATCTGGAGGTAGTTGCGGTCGAACCCTTCGGAGGGCGCGCCGCCGGTCCAGCTGATCCGCACGCCCTGGGCGCGCAGTTGCCGGGTCTGGTGGACGGTCACCTTGAGCGTGGAGAAGTCGTCGTACGGCCCCTTGCGCCCGGTCACGGTGACGGCCGACCCGGCGGGTCCGGCGGCCTCGGCGGGGGCGGCCTGGGCGGGGGTGGTGGGCAGCGGGAGCAGCGCGACCACCAGGGCCGAGGCGAAGGCCCCGAGACCCAGCCGCAGCCGCGCCCTGGCGGTCCGTATGCCGGTGGTCATCGGGTGGGTCCTTCCTTGCGTCGGGTGCGCGCGGCCAGTGCCCGCGCGGTGAGCGGCGGGCCGATCACGACGCCGACCAGCAGGAACGCGGAGAGCGCCATGAGGACGCCGCGCAGTCCCACGCCGTCGTCGGCCGCGAGGTTGACCGGGTTGCCGACGACGGACGGGTCGCCGCCGCCCTCGCCGCTGAGCGGTTCGCCGGTGTCGGGGTCGATGCCGCCGCCGGTCGCACCGCCCGCGGCGGCGCCTCCGCCGCCCGAGGCGCCGGCAGTGCCCGCGCCCGTGCCGCCGGCGGCCGCGCCGCCCGGGGCGCCGCCGGAACCGGCACCGCCCCCGGACGCGCCCGCGCCGCCGCCCGGACTCCCGTTGCCGGAACCGCCGTTGCCCGTGCCGCCGCCGTTGGCGCCGGGCTTGACCCGGGTCTCCTCCTTGGCGCCCGCGGTGCCGTTCGAGCACTGCGTGGTGCCGCGCTTGTCGCAGGTCTTGGGGTAAGGGGCGTTCTTGGCGAGGGTGTTGGAGCCGTCGGCGGAGAAGGTGGGGTTGCGGCAGCTCTTGATGTTGATGGCGTCGGTCGGGGCGCCGGGGATCTTGCGGACCTGGGCGAAGCCCGCCTCGACGAGGTTCTTGGGCAGCGGCGAGTAGCCCAGCTCCTCGGCCTGCTGCTGTCCGTCGCAGAGGAAGTAGTTGGCGAAGGCGCCGAGCGTCTTGCCCTTGGCGGTGGTGAACGGGCGCTCGTCCTTGGTCGGGACGATCATGTAGCTGTAGCTGGAGAGCGGGTAGGTGCGGCGGTCGGAGGACCGGTAGACGCCGTCGAGGATCTGCGTCAGGTAGTCGGGCGAGTTCTTGTCCTCGTTGATGCGGGCCGACATGAGCGCGACGGCGACGCTGGAGGCGGTCGGCTCGACGTAGTAGTCGGCGGCGTTGAGCACCTTCGCCACGGGGAAGCCCGTCTTGATGGCGTACGAGTACTCGACGTAGGTGATCGCGCCCTCGGCGTGGCCCTGCTTGGTGTAGCCGGAGACGCCGAGCGAACCGGACTTGGCGATGTGCGAGGAGCCGGGGACGACGGGGAAGTACGAGGTCATGCCGCAGGGCGTGGCGCGTCCCGCGCGGCCGCAGTAGTCGTTCCAGAGCGTGCCGTGCTCCTTGGCCATCCAGGTGGTGAGCTGCGCGGTCGTGCCCGAGCCGTCGGAGCGCACGACGGGGATCACCCGGCGGGCCGGGAGGTTGAGGCCCGGGTTGTCGGCGCGGATCTCCGGGGAGTTCCACATCTGGATCTTCCCGGTGAAGATCTTGGTGACCACCTCGCCGGAGAGGCGGAGGTTGGTGACCTTCTTGCCGCCGATCTTGAGGTTGTACATGAAGGCGGTGCCGCCCGCGACGATCGGCATGTACGCGTAGCCGCGGCGCGGCGGGGCGTCGGTGGCGCCCGCCTCGGTGAGGCCGTACGGGATCTCGGACACGGCGAAGTCGGCCGTCCCGTTCTTGAACTGCTCACGCCCCACGGACGAGCCGACGGCCGCGTAGTTGACGGTCATGCCGCTGTTGGCGGAGACGTTGCGGCGCCACTGGTCGAGCGCGTTGGAGCTCCAGGTGGAGCCCGCGCCGCTGATCTTCGTGTACGAGGCGGCCTGGGCGGCCTCCGGACGGACGGCGAGCACCGCGCAGAGCAGCGCGGCGAGCGCGAGCGCCGCACGGGCGACGGACGGGGGTCTCAAGGGGGTACTCCGTTTCGGGTGTGGGTGGGGGTGGGGGTGGCGGGCCCCCGTGAGTGAGTGGTCCCCTGCGGGCCGGGGCGGGCCGGGGACCGGCCCGCCGCGGGCGAAACGTCGCCCGCGGGGCGACGGCCCCGTCAAGGGCCCCCTCAACGGCTCCGCGAAGCGAACCGCTCCGCGTCCCGCCGGGAGGCCAGCACCCGCCGGTGCTCCTGCCGCCGGGTCAACTGCCCAGGCCCCCGCCCGCCGATGACCCGCGCCGCGATGAACAGCAGCAGGACCACCGCCATGAGCACCGCCGCCGTCCCGAACCCGCGCGCGATCATCGCGGGCTCCGGCGACTTCACGAACTCGAACGTCGCGAGCGGCAGCGAGACCTGCGGCCCCTCCAGCGGATCGGTGTTGATCTCCGCGGTGAACCCCGCGGTGAGCAGCACGGGCGACGTCTCCCCGATCCCCCGCGCGGTCCCGAGGATCACCGAAGTCGTCAGCCCGGACCGCGCGGTGGGCAGCACCACGTGCCACACGGTCCGCCACCGGGACGTCCCCAGCGCGTACGACGCCTCGCGCAGCGTCCCCGGCACCAGCCGCAGCACGACGTCCGCGGCCCTGATGATGATCGGCAGCATCATCACGGCGAGGGCCAGCGACGCAGCGAGCCCCGAGCGGTCGAACCCGAGCGCGAGGATCACCGTCGCGTAGATGAACAGCCCCGCCACGATCGACGGCAGCGCCGTCATCGCCTCGACCACGGTCCGTACGAACCGCGCGAACCGCCCCGGCACCTCGTTGAGGAAGACCGCGCAGGTCATCCCGGCGGGCACGGTGATGGCGAGCGCGACGGCGATCTGCTCCAGCGTGCCGAGGATCGCGTGCAGCACGCCGCCGCGCGAGAGCGGGTCGAGCGGCCCGGCCTGCGCCATGTCCTCGGTGAAGAAGTTGAGGTGGGGCAGTGCCTTGCGGCCCTCCCAGAGCGTGAAGGCGATGACGAAGACGAGCGCGGTCAGCATGACCAGGCCGAGGCTCTGGATCACCACGGCCGCGACCCGGTCGCGCACCGCGGGCCCGTCCTCGTCGAGCGAGACGAGCAGCGCGTAGACGCCGATGAAGAGGGCGTACGCGATGACGGTGAAGCCGACGCCGCCGCTGAACGGCAGCAGCCGGGTGAACAGCAGCCCGGTGAGGGACAGCGCGGCCGCGGCCGCGCCGAGCAGCGCGTACACGTCGGTGGCGCGCAGCAGCGAGAGCGAGCGCCGCCGTTCGCCGACGGGCCGCGCGGGAGCCCGTACGGCAGCCGGGCCCGGAGCCTGACTCGGAGCCGGACCCGCAGCCGGGGCCGGCGTCACCGCGGCGGCGGGCAGCACCTCGGTGGGGGCCTCGGAGCCCTCCGCGGGGCCCGCCCCTCCGGCGGCGTCGGCGTCGGCGTCCGTGACGCCCTCGTGCGCGATGGTCATGTCCGGCGTACCCCTACTCACTCGCGGCGCCCGAACGGCTGCGGGCGACGATCGACGAAGCGGCGAAGTTGACGACGAGGGTCATCAGGAAGAGCGCGAGCCCGGCCGCCATCAGCGCGGACATGCCGAACTCGCTGGCCTCGCCGTACCGCAGCGCGATCAGCGCGGCGACCGAGCTGGCGCCGCTCTGCAGGACGTGCCACTGGATCTCGAAGACGGGCGAGATGATCAGGTAGACGCCGATGGTCTCGCCGAGCGCGCGGCCGAGCCCCAGCATCGTGCCGCCGATCATGCCGCCCTTGCCGAACGGCAGGACGACGCTGCGGATCATGCCCCAGCGGGTGGCGCCCAGCGCGTACGCGCCCTCCCGCTCGCCCACCGGCGCCTGCGAGAAGACCTCGCGCATGACGGAGCAGACGATCGGGGCGACCATCAGCGCGACGACGACGCCCGCGATGAGGGTCGAGGAGGTGTAGACGGTCGCGGGCGCGAGCGGGTCGTCCGGATCGGCCCCCTTGACGTGGAAGACCGGGATCCATCCGAGGTAGTCGGCGATCCAGCGGGCGGTCGGGAGGATCTTGCCCTCGAAGAAGAACAGCCCCCACAGTCCGTAGACCACGGACGGCACGGCGGCCATCAGGTCGACCACGCTGATGAGGGTGCGGCGCAGCCTCGGCGGCGCGTACTCGGAGATGTAGAGCGCGCCGCCGAGCGCGAGCGGCACGGCGACGCTGATCGCGACCAGCGCGATGAGGACGGTCCCCACCAGCACGGCCGCGATGCCGAAGCGTCCGGCGTCCGGCTCCCACGCCTCGGTGGTCAGGAACGACCACCCGGCGCGCTCCAGCGCCTGCCAGGCCCGGTACAGCAGGAATCCGCCGACCAGCAGCATCACGGCCAGTACGAATCCCCCGCCGCCGCGCGCCACGCCCCGGAAGACGCGGTCGGGCCAGCCCGGGTCGGCGTACAGCCGTCTGGGCACATCGTTCTCAGTCGTCACACGGCCGACGCTGATGCCGTGCGCTTGACGTGCTCACACCTAGATGTGAACGAGGGGTTGCCTAGAGGGAACTTCCGAGCAGGCCCCGGAAGCGCTCGTACGCGGAGCGGCAGGTCGAGTGCCGCTCGTAGGCGCGGGCGGACACGGCGATCGGCCGCCCGTCGCCGTCACGGAGTAACCACACCCAGCCGTTGCCCTCGGCGGAGTGCTGCACCGCTCCGACCAGCCGGGCGCTGTCGGTGCGCAGCCGCTCGAAAGCGGCCAGGCAGTCTCCGTACTCCCGGAAGGCCAGACCGGAGACGGCCACGACGCGGCCGTTCTGCGCGATCATCCGCCAGCCGTACGAGCCGTGCCCGTCGATGTCTATCTGACAGCGCGTGCCGCCGACTCTGTCGCTCTCCCTGGACCCTGTCATGCCCCCACCCCCGTGCCGCCCGATAGGCCGAAGGAGGAAGTCGGGGCGGCACAGGTGCAACTTATTGAGACAAGGGAGACAGTTGCAGCCTGAACGATTTTCCCCGTACGGGGTTCACCGGAACGTATCCCCTAGGGCACCCCTAGGTCGGCTGGGCGTCCCCCGCCGACCGGCCCCGCGGCCGGTTCTAGCCGACGGCGAGGAGCACCACGAGCAGCACCGCGCCCGCGGCGGTCGGCGCGAGCACCTCGTAGGCCCAGCGCACCCGCGGCTCGCCCTGCGCGCCCGGCCGGTCCCCCGCGCGCTCGGCGAGGTCGCGCAGGTCGCGCACGGCCTGGTCGGCGGGGGCGATCCGGGACCTGCTGTCGTTCAGGTCGACCCGCATCGAGGTCCTGCCGTGCGGGTCCTCGGTGGCGTCGCGGGCCTGCCGCCGCGTGGCCCGCTTGCGCTGGCGCAGCGAGACGGGCACGGCCCACATCTGGTACTTCGCGCCGTCCTTGGTCAGCACCTCGCTTGAGTACCCGGCGCGCACGTCGGCGACCGAGGCCCAGGGCAGCACGATCGACCGGAAGGGGTTGCGGATCCGCAGCCGGTCGTCGTTGGCGTACACGGCGGGCCGCAGCGTGAAGGCGACGAGCGGCGGCACGACGAGCAGCAGCCCGGAGAGCGCGAGCCAGGGCGCGCTCCCCTCGCCCCGGACGACGGCGTCGCCGCCGATCCACGCGGCGAGCGCGAGCAGCAGCACGCCCCCGACCATCCCGCCGGGCGACCGGAAGACGCGGTCGGCGTAGGTCGTGGGCCCGGAGGGCTGGGAAGAGCTCGTCATGGGCCCGATTCTGCCGTACGGCAGTACGACCCCGCAGTCCGGGCGCCCCCGCTCCGCCCCCTGGCATGATCCCTTCATGTCCACCACGCCCCGCGCCGCCCGCCGCGTGCTCTTCGACGTCGACGGCACCCTGATCGACGCCCTCGCCAACCAGCGCCGCGTCTGGCACGCGTGGGCCGCCCCGCACGGCCTGGACGGGGAAGCGGTGTACCGCACGGCGCTGCGCACGCGCCCGCTGGAGACGTTCGCCGAGGTGGCGCCCGGCCTGGACCCCGCCGCGTGCCTGGCCGCGTTCCACGCGCTGGAGGACGAGGACGTCCGTACGGGCACGTACGCGGCCTTCGACGGCGCGGCCGACCTGCTGCGCGCCCTGCCCGCGGGCGCGTGGGCGCTGGTCACCTCGAACTACGAGCACCGGGTGCGCGGCCGCTTCGCCCGTACGGGCCTTCCCCTGCCCGAAGTCCTGGTGGACGCGGCGGCGGTGCCCGAGGGCAAGCCGTCCCCCGTCCCCTACCTCCGCGCGGCCGAACTGCTGGCGGCCGACCCGCGCGACTGCCTGGTCGTCGAGGACACGGCGTCGGGCGCGGCGGCGGGGGTACGGGCGGGGATGACGGTGTGGACGGTCAACGCGCCGGACCCGGTGCCGGGCGCCCACCGCCACTTCGCGTCGCTGCGCGACGCGGCCCCCCAGATCCTGGAATTCGCCGCGCGGAGCGCCCCGGACGCCGCTAGGGTGCCCGGATGCCCACCCGACTGATCGTCCTCAACGGCGGCTCCAGCTCAGGGAAGTCGCGGATCGTCCGCTGCCTCCAGGAGGTGCTGCCGGGCGGGCCGTGGCTCGCGTTCGGCATCGACGCCCTGATCGAGGCGCTGCCCGTGGCGTTCCAGGAGCCCGGCTCTGACGGGATCGAGTTCGCGGCGGACGGCGGGGTGAACGTCGGCGGGGGCTTCCGCGAGGCGGAGGCGGCGTGGATGGCGGGCCTGGCGGCGACGGCCCGCGCGGGGGCGCGGATCGTCGTGGACGACGTGTTCCTGGGAGCGGTGGAGTCCCAGCGGCGCTGGGAGAAGGCGCTGGCGGGCCTCGACGTGCTGTGGGTGGGAGTGCGGTGCGAGGCGGCGGTCGCGGAGGCGCGCGAGGCGGCGCGGGGGGACCGCGTGCCGGGGATGGCCCGGTCCCAGGCGGAGTCGGTGCACGAGGGCGTCCACTACGACCTGGAGGTCGACACGTCGGGGGCGGGTTCGCTGGAGTGCGCGCGCCTGATCGCGGATCGGGTGCTCCACGCCCCTTGAGGGCCCCGGTGCCTCGGGGGCGGCGTTTTTTGCGCAGTTCCCCGCGCCCCTGGATGGATGGGGTGACCCGGTCGGTCAATGGATTGCCCGGGGGGCCGGGGGCGCGGGGCTGTGTCCGATGTGCGGCTCCGCCGCGCGGGCGCGAGCACAGGTGCGCCCCGATAGGGGCGCGGGGAACTGCGCGAGAGTGGGGCACACGCGCAACGTACCCACGCACCCCGGGCGGGCCCGCCCCAGAGCCCCCCGCCCCGAGGAACACGCACCCCACAAGGCCCACCCACCCCAAGAACCCCACCCCCACCCCCGCCCCGGAACAGATCACAGCCCGCCCCCTGTACATGCCGCTACGCGCGTAGATATGCTCACCTGGTGACCATGCCCACCCATGCACCCGCCACCCCCGAAGCGCAGACGCACGCGCCCTCGGGCGCCCCCGCGCCCTTCGCCGACGCGACCGCATCCGACAGCACCCTGCGCCGCTTCCTCCACGGGCTGCCCGGCGTAGACGCCGTCGGTCTGGAGGCGCGCGCCGCGGCCCTCGGCACGCGTTCGATCAAGACGACGGCCAAGGCGTACGCCATCGACCTGGCCATCTCGATGATCGACCTGACGACCCTGGAAGGCGCGGACACCCCGGGCAAGGTCCGGGCGCTCGCCGCGAAGGCGGTCAACCCGGACCCGACCGACCGCACCACGCCCCGCACCGCCGCCGTCTGCGTCTACCCCGACATGGTGGCCACCGCCAGGGAAGCGCTGCACGGCGCCGACGTGAAGGTCGCCTCCGTCGCCACCGCCTTCCCGGCCGGCCGCGCCGCGCTCCCGGTGAAGCTCGCGGACGTGCGCGACGCCGTCGCCGCGGGGGCGGACGAGATCGACATGGTCATCGACCGGGGCGCGTTCCTCGCGGGGCGGTACCTGGAGACGTACGAGCTGATCACCGCGGTCAAGGCGGAGTGCGGCCCGGCCCGCCTCAAGGTCATCTTCGAGACCGGCGAGCTGTCGACGTACGACAACATCCGCCGCGCCTCGTGGATCGGCATGATGGCGGGCGCCGACTTCATCAAGACGTCGACCGGCAAGGTCGGGGTGAACGCGACCCCCGCCAACACGCTCCTGATGCTGGAGGCGGTCCGCGACTTCCGCGCGCAGACGGGCGTCCAGGTCGGCGTGAAGCCCGCGGGCGGCATCCGCACCACCAAGGACGCGATCAAGTTCCTGGTGCTGGTCAACGAGACCGCCGGCGAGGACTGGCTGGACAACCACTGGTTCCGCTTCGGCGCCTCCAGCCTCCTCAACGACCTGCTGATGCAGCGCCAGAAGCTGGCCACCGGACGCTACTCCGGCCCCGACTACGTGACGGTGGACTAAGACACCATGACTTCCCTCTTCGAGTACGCGCCCGCGCCCGAGTCCCGCTCGGTCGTCGACATCGCCCCGTCCTACGGGCTGTTCATCGACGGCGAGTTCACCGACGCCGCCGACGGCAGGGTCTTCAAGACCGTCTCGCCCTCCACCGAGGAGGTCCTCTCCGAGGTCGCCCGCGCGGGCGCCGAGGACGTGGACCGCGCCGTGAAGGCCGCCCGCAAGGCGTTCGAGAAGTGGTCGGCGCTGCCGGGCGCCGAGCGCGCCAAGTACCTCTTCCGCATCGCCCGCATCATCCAGGAGCGCTCCCGCGAGCTGGCCGTCCTGGAGACGCTGGACAACGGCAAGCCGATCAAGGAGACCCGCGACGCGGACATCCCGCTGGTCGCCGCGCACTTCTTCTACTACGCGGGCTGGGCCGACAAGCTCGACCACGCGGGCTTCGGCCCGAACCCGGCGCCGCTGGGCGTCGCGGGCCAGGTCATCCCGTGGAACTTCCCGCTGCTGATGCTCGCGTGGAAGATCGCCCCGGCGCTCGCCACCGGCAACACCGTGGTCCTGAAGCCCGCCGAGACGACCCCGCTCTCCGCGCTCTTCTTCGCGGACATCTGCCGCCAGGCGGGCCTGCCCAAGGGCGTCGTCAACATCCTCCCCGGTTACGGGGACGCGGGCGCGGCCCTCACCGAGCACGCGGACGTGAACAAGGTCGCCTTCACCGGCTCGACCGCCGTCGGCAAGGCCATCGCGCGCCAGGTCGCGGGCACCGACAAGAAGGTCACGCTGGAGCTGGGCGGCAAGGGCGCCAACATCGTCTTCGACGACGCCCCCATCGACCAGGCCGTCGAGGGCATCGTCACCGGCATCTTCTTCAACCAGGGCCAGGTCTGCTGCGCGGGCTCGCGCCTGCTGGTCCAGGAGTCGATCCACGACGAGCTGCTGGACTCCCTCAAGCGCAGGCTCTCCACCCTGCGCCTGGGCGACCCGCTCGACAAGAACACCGACATCGGCGCCATCAACTCCGCCGAGCAGCTCGCCCGCATCGAGGCCCTGGCCGACACGGGCGAGGCGGAGGGCGCCGAGCGCTGGTCCCCCGCCTGCGAACTGCCCGCGTCCGGCTACTGGTTCGCCCCGACGCTCTTCACGAACGTCACGCAGGCGCACACCGTCGCCCGCGACGAGATCTTCGGCCCGGTGCTGTCGGTCCTCTCCTTCCGCACCCCGGACGAGGCCGTCGCCAAGGCCAACAACAGCCAGTACGGCCTCTCGGCCGGCATCTGGACGGAGAAGGGCTCGCGCATCCTCGCGGTCGCGAGCAAGCTCCGCGCGGGCGTCGTCTGGGCCAACACCTTCAACAAGTTCGACCCGACCTCGCCCTTCGGCGGCTACAAGGAGTCGGGCTACGGCCGCGAGGGCGGCCGCCACGGCCTGGAGGCGTACCTCAATGTCTGACCGACTCAACGTACTGAAGACCTACAAGCTGTACGTCGGGGGCAAGTTCCCCCGCTCCGAGAGCGGCCGGGTGTACGAAGTGCAGGACAGCAAGGGCAAGTGGCTGGCCAACGCGCCCCTCTCCTCCCGCAAGGACGCCCGTGACGCGGTCGTCGCCGCGCGCAAGGCGTTCGGCGGCTGGTCGGGCGCGACCGCGTACAACAGGGGCCAGGTCCTCTACCGCGTCGCCGAGATGCTGGAGGGCCGCAAGGACCAGTTCGTACGGGAGGTGGCGGACGCGGAGGGCATCTCCAGGTCCAAGGCCGCGGCCCAGGTGGACGCGGCGATCGACCGCTGGGTCTGGTACGCGGGCTGGACCGACAAGATCGGCCAGGTCGTGGGCGGCGCCAACCCGGTCGCGGGCCCGTTCTTCAACCTGTCGACCCCCGAGCCCACCGGCGTGGTGACCGTCGTCGCCCCGCGGGAGTCCTCGCTGCTCGGCCTGGTCTCGGTGCTCGCCCCGGTCGTCGCGACCGGCAACACCGCGATCGTGATCGCCTCCGAGAAGGCCCCGCTGCCCGCGCTCTCGCTGGGCGAGGTGCTGGCCACCTCCGACGTGCCCGGCGGCGTGGTCAACATCCTGTCGGGCAAGGCCGCCGAGATCGCGGCCCCGCTCGCGGCGCACCAGGACGTCAACGCCATCGACCTGACGGGCGCGGACGCCGACCTGGCGCGCGACCTGGAGGTCGCGGCGGCCGACAACCTCAAGCGCGTACTGCGTCCACAGGCTGTGGATTTCTCCGCCGACCCGGGCACGTCCCGCCTGACCGCCTTCCTGGAGACGAAGACGGTCTGGCACCCGACGGGCTCCCTGGGCGCATCGGGCTCCTCCTACTAGGAGGCCCTCGACAGGGCGCACGCCCCGCAGACCGACGCGGCCCCGCCGGCCATCCCCCGACCGGCGGGGCCGCGTCGCGTCCACGGCCCCCGTGAGGGGCCGCCACGGCCCCTCACGGGCCCCCGCGGGCCCGCCTAGCCGGGCAGCAGCCCCGTCACGCCGCCCACCACCGGCAGGTCCTTCAGCGCCCCGCCCTGCGTCAGCGGCGCGGTCACCGGCGCCGTGCTCACCGGCTGGAAGTCCGCGACCTGCGTGGCGATCGCGTTGTCCAGCGGGTCCACGCCCGTGCCCGCCAGCGGGTTCAGCCGCAGGCTCTTGGCGGGCCCGAGGCCGCTGGCCGTCGCACCGGAGAGCGCGCTGGTGGCGGCCTGCGCCGCCGCGGCCGTGTCGAGGTCGCCGAGCGCCCCGTCCGCGCCGACCCCGGGTGCGGCGGGGACCGCCTGCGCGGCACCGACCGCGCCGAGGGCCGCGCCGACCGCGACCGTGACGGTCAGACCGGCGCGCAGCAGGGCGCCGCGCGGCGAGTTGGGTTCCGTATGACGTGCCATGGGGACTTCCCGTCCGTCGAGCCATCGAGTAATCGAGCAATCGCACAGAGTAGTTGAGGTGTGACGCTCGATACCAACGCCCGCACCGATGGGTCCCCGTACCGGGCGCATGCCGCACACTTGTCTCCCGTGAGCGCCCAACCCATACCGACCCGCGTCGTTCTCCTCGCGGGCCCCTCCGGTTCAGGAAAGTCCTCCCTGGCTGCCCGCACGGACCTGCCCGTGCTGCGCCTCGACGACTTCTACAAGGAGGGCGACGACCCGACGCTGCCCGTGGTCCCCGGGACCCAGGACATCGACTGGGACTCCCCCGGGTCGTGGAACGCCGACGCGGCCGTCGCGGCGATCGTGGAGCTGTGCCGCACGGGGCGCACCTCGGTGCCGGTCTACTCGATCGCCACCAGCTCCATCGTGGACCGGGAGTCCCTCGACATCGAGCGCACGCCGCTGTTCGTCGCGGAGGGCATCTTCGCCGCGGACATCGTGGCGCGCTGCCAGGAGCTGGGCGTGCTGGCGGACGCGCTGTGCCTGCGGGGCCGCCCCTCGACGACGTTCCGCCGCCGTCTGCTGCGCGACCTGCGCGAGGGCCGCAAGTCGGTGCCGTTCCTGCTGCGCAGGGGCTGGCGGCTGATGCGCGCCGAGCGGGCGATCGTGGCCCGTCAGTCGGCGCTGGGCGCGCACCCGTGCGCCAAGGAGGAGGCACTGGGCCGGGTGGCCGCCGCCGCGGCGGGCCGCCACAGGACTCCCGCGGGCCGCTGAGCCCGGGACCGTACGGAACCTGGCGGGGCCGGACAGCGCGAAGCGGGGTCGGACAAGACCCCCCGGCCCGTCCGACCCCGCCCCTTCCCCCGTGTCACCGCCGTTCCCCTACGTCCCCCGTAGGAGCGGCGGTTCCCCGTCCCCCCGTGCTTCCCCCGTGTTCCCCCGCTTCCCTCAGGCCACCAGCTCGCCGAAGGACTCCTCCTCGTCACGGCCGAAGCTCAGCGCCTGGTCGTCCCGCAGCCGCCGGAGCGACCGCCAGATGCTGCTCTTCACCGTGCCGACGCTGATGTCGAGGATGTCCGCGATCTCCGGGTCGGTCCGGCCCTCGTAGTAGCGCAGGACCAGCATCGTCCGCTGGAGTTCGGGCAGCCGCGCCAGCGCCTGCCACAGGACCGCGCGCAGCTCGGTGCCGCGCATCGCGTCCGTGTCGCCCACCGTCTCCGGCAGTTCCTCGGTCGGGTACTCGTTCAGCTTGCGGCGGCGCCACGCGCTGATGTGCAGGTTGGTCATGGTGCGGCGGAGGTAGCCCCCGACCGCGGCCTTGTCGCTGATGCGGTCCCAGGCCCGGTACGTCGAGAAGAGGGCGCTCTGGAGCAGGTCCTCCGCCTCGAAGCGGTCCCCGGTGAGGTGGTAGGCGGTCGCGTACAGGGAGGCGCGGCGTTCCTGCACGTAGGCGGTGAACTCCGCCTCCGAGAGCGAGGTCCGCTCCCCCGGTGCCTTCCTGTACGCGGCGCCCCCGTGTCCCCCGCCGTCCCCCGTGGCCCCGGTTCCCCCCACGGCCGCGTCGATCACGGTCATGTAGCCACCGCGCTGACGCCCGGTGCCGCGAACGCACCCCCGCCCGTTCACAACGGCACCGGACTTCTCGCCGACCCTGACATCGTGGAGACGCGTGACAACTGCGCTGGAGGTGGTGCTGTGCAGTGCGTTCATCTCGCGCCCCCCGTCGTGGAGTCTGCTTCGGTCCGTGTGCCAAAGAGCTTGCCCGGCCAGTTTCCTGGTCCTGTCCGCCGACTGTCACAGGGCTGTCACAGGGGTGGGGGAAGTGTGCGGGCCCGGCAACTGTCGAACTCCGGCTCCCCCATGGGCCAGAATGACCTCCGTGCCTTTCCTGTTGCTGATCGAGGACGACGACGCCATCCGTACGGCCCTTGAGCTGTCGCTCACGCGCCAGGGGCACCGTGTTGCCACGGCGGCAACCGGTGAAGACGGACTGAAGCTGCTGCGCGAGCAGCGGCCCGACCTGATCGTGTTGGACGTGATGCTGCCCGGGATCGACGGCTTCGAGGTGTGCCGGCGGATCCGGCGCACCGACCAGCTGCCGATCATCCTGCTGACCGCGCGGAGCGACGACATCGACGTGGTCGTCGGCCTGGAGTCCGGAGCCGACGACTACGTGGTCAAGCCCGTGCAGGGGCGGGTGCTCGACGCCCGCATCCGGGCCGTGCTGCGCCGGGGCGAGCGCGAGGCGACCGACTCGGCGTCCTTCGGGAACGTCGTGATCGACCGCTCCGCGATGACCGTCACCAAGAACGGCGAGGACCTCCAGCTCACGCCGACCGAGCTGCGGCTCCTCCTCGAACTGAGCCGCCGCCCCGGCCAGGCCCTCTCCCGCCAGCAGCTGCTGCGCCTGGTCTGGGAGCACGACTACCTCGGCGACTCGCGCCTGGTGGACGCGTGCGTGCAGCGGCTGCGCGCCAAGGTCGAGGACGTGCCGTCGTCGCCGACCCTGATCCGCACCGTGCGCGGCGTGGGCTACCGGCTGGACGTACCTCAGTGACGAGTGGCGCCACCCGCCCCGTGAAGCGGGCGCTGCTCGCGGGGCTCCGCTGGACCAGCCTCAGGCTGCGGCTCGTCGTGGTCTTCGCGCTGGTCGCGCTGACCGCCGCGGTGTCCGCTTCGGGCATCGCGTACTGGCTCAACCGCGAGGCCGTGCTGACGCGCACCCAGGACTCGGCGCTGGGCGACTTCCGGCAGGAGATGCAGAGCAAGGCGGCGGCGCTGCCGCTGCGGCCGACGCAGGAGGAACTGCGGACGACGGCGGCCCAGATGGCGAACAGCAGCCCCGGCTACAGCGTGCTGCTGGTGGCCGAGCGCGACGCGAACAAGCCGGTCGTGGGCACCTCGAACCTCGACGCGTTCACGCTGGACGACGTCCCGGACAGGCTCCAGGCGCAGGTCACCAAGAAGCGCCGGGTCAACGAGAACAACAAGTACGAGTACCACCTCTTCTGGCAGCGCACGAAGATCGACGGGAAGCCGTTCCTGGTCGGCGGCACCCGGATCATCGGCGGCGGCCCGACCGGCTACATGCTGAAGTCGCTGGAGCAGGAGCGCGAGGACCTGAGTTCGCTGGGCTGGTCGCTGGCGATCGCGACCGCGCTGGCCCTCGTCGGCTCCGCGCTGCTCGCGCAGGCCGCGGCGACGACCGTGCTGCGCCCCGTGCAGCGGCTCGGGGAGGCGGCCAGGCAGCTCGGCGAGGGCAAGCTGGACACCCGCCTGGAAGTCTCGGGCACCGACGAACTGGCCGAGCTGTCGCGGACCTTCAACCGGACCGCGGAGTCGCTGGAGAAGCGGGTCGCCGACATGAGCGCGCGCGACGAGGCCAGCCGCCGCTTCGTCGCCGACATGTCGCACGAGCTGCGCACGCCGCTGACCGCCATCACCGCCGTCACGGAGGTGCTGGAGGAGGAGCAGGACAGCCTCGACCCGATGATCGCGCCCGCCGTGCAGCTGGTG
Source organism: Streptomyces sp. NPDC050504 (assembly GCF_044458065.1). NCBI lineage: Bacteria > Bacillati > Actinomycetota > Actinomycetes > Kitasatosporales > Streptomycetaceae > Streptomyces > Streptomyces sp. NPDC050504. Next base: position 527,273 of record NZ_JBITHO010000005.1, read on the forward strand.
GTGAGCGAGACCCGCAGGCTCAACACGCTGGTGGAGAACCTGATGGAGGTGACCCGCTTCGACGCGGGCACCGCCCGGCTCGTCCTGGACGACGTGGACATCGCCGACCAGATCACCGCCTGCATCGACGCCCGCGCCTGGCTGGACGCCGTCGAACTGGACGCCGAGCGCGGCATCATGGCCCGGCTCGACCCGCGCCGGCTGGACGTGATCCTCGCCAACCTGATCGGCAACGCCCTCAAACACGGCGGTTCGCCGGTACGGGTGTCGGTGCGCCTCGTCGGCGACGAACTGGTCGTCGCGGTCCGCGACCACGGCCCCGGCATCCCCGCCGACGTGCTGCCGCACGTCTTCGACCGCTTCTACAAGGCGAGCGCCTCCCGGCCGCGCTCCGAGGGCAGCGGGCTCGGGCTCTCCATCGCGATGGAGAACGCCCACATCCACGGCGGCGACATCACCGCCGACAACTCCCCCGACGGCGACGGCGCGGTCTTCGTCCTGCGGCTGCCGCGCGACGCGACGCCGCTCACGGAGCGCGAGGCCGACGAGCGGGCGGCACAGGCGGCCCGGCCGGGCCGGGAGAACCAGGAACGAAAGGCAGGCGACGCGACGTGACGACGCGCAAGCACCTCGCGCGGGCACTGGTCACCGCGTGCGCCGTCGCCGCGCTCGCCACCGGGTGCGGCATCCGCGAGACGAAGGTCCCGGTGGACGCGGGGGCCGCGCCCTCCCGGGTGCCCTGCTCGATGCCCGCGGAGAACGTCTCCACCCAGGCCCTGCAGGGCTTCCCGGTCCGGATCTACCTGCTGTGCCGCTCGCAGCTGGTGCCGGTGGAGCGGACCGTGCGCCCGGCGGACCAGCCGGGGCGCGCGGCCGGTCCTTCGGGCGTCGCCCAGTCGCTCCTGGACCAGCTGGGCAACGAGCCGACGCCCGACGAGAAGACGGTCGGGTACTCCACCGGCGTCGGCGCGGCCCTGACCGTCACGGGCCCCCGCTCGGGCGACCCGGCGGGCGCGCTGCGCCTGAGCGTCCAGCCCGAGGACCTGCCCTCCCGGGCGCTGGCGCAGATCGTGTGCACGTTCGCGGAGAGCGACGCGCTGGGCACGGACGGCGCGGTGGCGCTGGGCGGCCCGGGGAAGTACCCGGTGCGCACCTACCTGTGCACGCAGGAGACGAAGAACCGGCCGGGCTCCGTACCGACGGGCGCGGCTGTTACCGCGCCGTGACACGTATCGGCGTCCCGCAGGAACCAAACTTCCGGTCGCGCACGTCTTGGGGGGCGTGCGTCAAGGTACGGGCGGCACCGCCGCCATCCGCGTTCGCGCGGCGGGGATCGCCCTCCTCGCCGCGCATCTGCTGGTCGTCGGCTGGCTGACGCTGCGCCCGCTGGACGTCCCGTGGATGACCGCGGCGAACTTCGAGCCGTTGGCCGGCATCAGGGCCGACCTGGCCCTCGGGCCGCTCGAAGCCGCCCACCGGATCGGCGAGGGGCTGCTGCTGCTCGCGCCGCTCGGCGTGCTGCTGCCGATGGCGGGCGGACGGCTCGCCGTCTCCCCGTGGGCCTCGCTGGCCCGTACGGTCGCGGCCGGCGCGCTGATCTCGCTCGGCATCGAACTGCTCCAGACCGGGGTGCCGGGTCAGGTCGTGGACGTCGACTCGCTGCTGCTGAACACCGTCGGCGTGACCCTGGCGCACCTGGCCGTGGTGCCGGTCGGCCGGGCGCGGCTACGCCGCAGGGCGGGCGTCCCGGCGCGCACGCCCCGACTTCCGGACGAGTCCTCTCAGGGGACGACCCCGAGTATTTCCAGGGTCCGAGTAGCCCCGTAGAGCGACGCTTCACCCCACTTGTCCGGGCCACCATGGATACATCGGGAGCCCGCGGAACGGCTCCCCCGGAGATCCAGAAGGAGCCCACCATGGCCGCGATCACCCGCCCCCGAGACGGACGCATGATCGGCGGAGTGTGCGCCGGACTGGCCCGGCGCTTCGGCAGGTCCCCGAAGACCGTGCGCCTCCTCTTCGTCCTGTCGTGCCTGCTGCCCGGCCCGCAGTTCCTGCTCTACATCGCGCTGTGGGTGCTGCTGCCCGGCGAGAACCGGTACCACGACTCGGCGCGCACCGCCTGGTGACGCCCCGCGGCCGCGCGGGGCGTCAGCCCCTGACGACCCGGTCGAGCTTGCGCAGTTGCTGCTCCGCGACGTCCGCTGGCACGCGCGGCCCGCGGTCCGAGCCGAGGTTCAGCGCGATGAGCCGGACCACGGTCGCGCCCTCGCGGACCACGACCACGTGGAAGCTCGACCTGACGCCCCGGGACAGGGCCGACACCGTCCAGCTGACGGACTCGTCGCCCGCGGCCCCGAAGGGCGCGAGCCGCACGGGGGCGTAGGTGCCCGCTTCGCCGCCCGAGTTGACCTCGTACCCCTTGGCGCAGGAGCCGAGGGCCGACCTGACGTCCCGTACGAGCTTCCTGGCGTCGCTCTCCCGGTACGAGGCCAGGGACGCGGCGATCGCCAGGCCCATGGTCCGCTGGGAGCCGAGGCCGCGGTTGACGGACGCCACGGCGCCGGGCCCCGGCTCGTCGCCGATCGCGTCGGCCAGCGGCTGGCACGCGGCGCGGTCCGCGACCGGGCGGCCCGTGTCCGCGTCGGGGGCTGCCGTGGCGGAGACCGCGTAGCCGGGCAGGTCCGCCTCGGTGAGCGCGGCGCGCTCCAGCCGTTCCCTGGACAGCGGCCCCGCGACGACGGGGCCCTGGCCGCTCCCGCCGCCCCGGCCTGCCGCGGTGGGCAGGGCGGACGCCCCGTCGCGCCGTCCGTTCCGCGCGTCGTCCCCGGCCCCTCCACTGCCGCACGCCGTCACCAGCAGGAGTGCCGGGACGGTGAGGAGGGCGGCCGTTGCCCCCGTCTTCGCGCGCGCCTTCATACGCATGGTCAGAACCTCTCACAACGACAGTGGGGCGCACACCCAACGAGGGTGTGCGCCCCACTTCTTGACGTACGCGAAGACTTTCCGTCACATGCGGAGGCTTCCCGCCACGTGCGGATGCTTCTCGGGCGTACGCGAAAGCGCTCCGGCGTACGGGAGGTCAGCCGCCGAGGCCGGGGACCGCGCCCACGGGCAGGCCGCTGGTGGGCAGCGCGCCGACCGGCAGACCGCCGAGCAGACCGCCGACGGGGTCGCCCGTCTTGCCCGTGCTCTTCTGGGCGGCGGTGGTGACCTGGGAGAGCGCCTTCCCGGCGGTCGCCGGAAGGGACTCGGCGGCGGACGGGAGGCTGGAGACGCCGGTGCCGAGGGCCTTCTGGCTGGCGGCCAGGGACTCGGGGGCGCCCGCGGGGAGCTTGGTCGCGGCCTGCTCGACCGGCAGGGTGTGCGTCACGCTCTCCAGGGCCGCGCCCGCGTCGGGGACGCCGGGGGCGACGGCGGCGGAGGCCGTTCCGGCGGCGGCAGCGGCGAAGGCGGCACCGAGGGCGGCGACACCGAGGGTCTTTGCAGCGGACTGCTTCATGTGCGATTCGTCCTTCGGGAATTCTGCATGGGGAAATGGGCGGCTACCGCAAGTTAGCCAGCGGCCGACCGCCCCGCAAACATGCGAGAGCGACCGGAAGTTGGCGTTTCCGGCCGCTCGCGCACTGTTCACAGAACCCGAAGTCAGTTCGTTTCTTCAGCGGAATCGCTGGTCACAGCGGTCTGCTGGAACAGCCATTCGGACTTCAGCTCGGCATATCCGGGCTTGATGACGTCATTGATCATCGCAAGTCGTTCATCGAAAGGAATGAATGCTGATTTCATCGCATTGACCGTGAACCACTGCATGTCGTCGAGCGTGTAGCCGAAAGTCCCGACCAGGTGCTCGAATTCACGGGTCATGCTGGTGCCGCTCATCAGCCGGTTGTCGGTGTTGACCGTGGCCCTGAAGTGCAGCTTGCGCAGCAGCCCGATGGGGTGCTCGGCGTAGGAGGCGGCGGCGCCCGTCTGGAGGTTGGAGGTCGGGCACAGCTCCAGCGGGACGCGCTTGTCCCGTACGTAGGAGGCGAGGCGGCCGAGCTTGACGCCGCCGTCCTCGGCGACCTGGATGTCGTCGATGATCCGCACGCCGTGGCCGAGGCGGTCGGCGCCGCACCACTGGAGCGCCTGCCAGATGGACGGCAGGCCGAACGCCTCGCCCGCGTGGATCGTGAAGTGGTTGTTCTCGCGCTTGAGGTACTCGAACGCGTCGAGGTGCCGGGTGGGCGGGAAGCCCGCCTCGGCGCCCGCGATGTCGAAGCCGACGACGCCCAGGTCGCGGTAGCGGTTGGCGAGTTCGGCGATCTCCAGCGAGCGGGCCGCGTGCCGCATCGCGGTGAGCAGGGCCCCGACGCGGATGCGGTGGCCGTTCGCGCGGGCGCGGCGCTCGCCCTCGCGGAAGCCCTCGTTGACGGCCTCCACGACCTCTTCGAGGCTCAGGCCGCCGGTGAGGTGCTGCTCGGGGGCGTACCGCACCTCCGCGTAGACCACGCCGTCCTCGGCGAGGTCCTCGGCGCACTCGGCGGCGACGCGGACCAGGGCGTCGCGGGTCTGCATGACGGCGCAGGTGTGCGCGAAGGTCTCCAGATAGCGCTCCAGGGAACCGGAGTCGGCCGCCTCCCTGAACCAGATCCCGAGTTTGTCGGGCTCGGTCTCGGGAAGGCCGTCGTATCCGTTCGCACGGGCGAGGTCGATGATCGTGCCGGGGCGCAGTCCGCCGTCGAGGTGGTCGTGGAGCAGCACCTTCGGGGCGCGGCGGATCTGGTCCGCGGCCGGGACGTTGAGGGTCTGGCTCGTCATCTGCGCACTCTAGCCCCTACGCGCGTAGAGCGCGCGGGCACGCGACGGGGCCGATACGTAACAGTGATGGACAGGACGGGTGGAGTACACGTCGGCTTCTGAGACTGTTTCGCCATGGCAGCAGAGCATGCGATGGGGCGGGCCTTCAAAGCGGCGGGCACGAGCAGGGCGGGAGGGACGGGCGGGAGCGGCGGATCCGCCGTCGGAGGGGTGGTGTTGCTGCTCCCCGAGGGGGAGGAGGCCTCGCGGCGCGGGGCGTCGCCGCTCTCGTACGCGGCCCAGCTCCCGCTCGCCCGCGCGCTGGCCCGCGCGGGGCGCGCCGACGGGCTCGCCTGCCACGTCGTCCGCTACCGGTGCCGGGGCTGGAACGGACCCGACGCACTGCTCGCGGGGGACGCGGAGCGGGCGGTTTCGGAGGCGGTCGAACGGTACGGGGACGTGCCGGTGTGCCTCGTCGGGTACGGGATGGGCGGGCGGGCCGCGCTGCGCGCAGGCGGCCACCCGGCCGTCAACTCCGTGCTCGCGCTGGCCCCCTGGCTGCCCGAGAACGACGTGGCGGCGGAGCCGGAGCCGGTGCGGCAGCTCGCGGGGCGGCGGGTGCTGATCGTGCACGGCACGAACGACGAGCGGACCGATCCCGAGCTGTCGTACCGGCTCGCGGAGCGGCTGAAGAAGGCGAACCGGGACGTGTGCAGGTTCGAGGTGCACTCGGACCGGCACGCGCTGCGGCAGCACCGGGCGGAGGTGACGGCCCTGTCGGTGGACTTCGTCCTCGGGGCGCTGTTCGGAGGGGCGTTCGCCCGGCCGGTGGCCGACGCGTTGGCGGCTCCGCCGCCGTTGGGGTTGCGGATGCCGCTCGCGGCGGGGTTCGGGAGGTCGTTACGGCGGTAAGCGGGGCCGCGCCCCCCGGGGGGCGTCAAAAGATTGCGCAGTTCCCCGCGCCCCCGCCGCCCCCTCACTCCGGGAGCAGGTGGCCCCTCCTCGACAGGAGGAACTTCTTGAACGCGACCACCGGGGGCGTGTCCACGTGGCCGTCCAGCCACGCCACCCCGATCTCGCGGACCGCCCGCGGCGCCGTGACCGTCAGCTCGACGACGCCGGGGCGGGCCACCGCGGGGGGCGGCAGCAGGGCCACCCCCAGCCCCGCCGCCACCAGGCCCCGCAGGGTCTCCGCCTCCTCGCCCTCGAACGCCACGCGCGGCCTGAAGCCCGCCTCCGCGCACAGGTCGTCGGTGATGCGGCGCAGCCCGTACCCCGGTTCCAGCGTCACGAACGTCTCGTCCGCCGCCTCCGCGAGGCGGACCCGTTTGCGCACGGCCAGCCGGTGGTCGTCGGGGACGACCAGCCGCAGCCGCTGCTCGTCCAGGCGCCGCGCCACCAGGTCGGGCGCGTCCGGCACCGGGGACGTCAGGCACAGGTCGAGGTCCCCCGCCCGCAGCCGCTCCAGCATCGCCTCGCCGTAGTTCTGCACGAGCTGGAAGCGGACCCGGGGATGGTCCGCGCGGAACGCCCTGATCAGGGACGGGACCGTCTCGGAGCCCATGGTGTGCAGGAAGCCGAAGGCGACCTTGCCCGACGAGGGGTCCGCGTCCGCCCGTACCGAGTCCGCCGCGCGCTCCACCTCCGCGAGCGCCCGCTCGACGGCCGTCAGGAAGGTGTGGCCCGCCGGGGTCAGGGAGACCGTGCGGCCCCGGCGGGCGAAGAGCGTCACGTCCAGGTCCTGTTCGAGGCGTGCCATCGCCCGGGAGAGCGTCGACTGGGGCACGCCCAGTTCGTGCGCCGCGCGCGTGACGTGCTCGTGGCGGGCGACGGCCGCGAAGTGGGCGAGGCGCGGCGCCAGGACCGCGGTGACGTCCGCCCGATCGACGGGTTCTTCGTAACTGCTCCGTGACAGCCGCCGCTGTGAGCTGCGTTGATGCACCATGGGATCGATTATCGGCGTTCTGTGCATTGGACGCATGAGGCCGCACCGGCCTACGTTCGACGCATGCCTGCCGATACCAGGGCGTCCACCTCACCGGTGGACGCCGACTCCCGCCTCTCCCCCTCCTCCCCCGGCTACCGCCGCACGAGCCTCGCGCTCTTCGCCGCAGGCGTCGCCACCTTCGCCCTCCTCTACTCCACCCAGGCCCTCCTCCCGGCCGTCTCCGCCGACTTCGGCGTGAGCGCGAGCGCCGCGAGCTGGACGGTCTCCGCCGCCACCGGCGCGCTCGCCCTGGCCGTCCTGCCGCTGAGCGCGCTGTCCGAGCGCTTCGGCCGGGTCCGGATGATGACCGTCTCGCTCGCCGTGGCCGTGCTGGTCGGGCTGCTCGTGCCCCTCGCCCCCGACCTCGGCTCGCTGATCGCACTGCGCGCGGTGCAGGGCGCGGCGCTGGCCGGGCTGCCCGCGTCCGCCATGGCGTACCTCGCGGAGGAGGTGCGGCCCAGGGCGCTGGTCGCGGCGATCGGACTGTTCGTCGCGGGCAACTCCATCGGCGGCATGACCGGGCGCATCCTCACCGGCTGGGTCGCCCAGCTGTGGGGCTGGCGCGCGGCGCTCGCGTCGGTGGGCCTGCTGGCGCTGGTCTGCGCGCTGGTCTTCCGCGCGCTGCTGCCCGCGGCTCGGCACTTCGCGCCGGGCCCGGTGAACCCGAAGGCACTGCTGGCGACCGTACGGGGGCACCTCGCGGACCCGCTGCTGCTGCGGCTGTACGCGATCGGCGCGCTGTTCATGACCGTCTTCGGCGCGGTCTACACGGTGATCGGCTACCGGCTGACCGAGGAGCCCTTCGGCCTTCCGCAGGGCGTCGTCGGCTCGGTCTTCCTGGTCTACCTGGTCGGTACGGCCTCGTCGGCCGCGGCCGGGAAGCTGGTCGGGCGGCTGGGCCGCAGGGGCGCGCTCTACCTCGCCGTGTCGACGACGGCGGCCGGGCTGCTGCTCTCGCTGGGCGACGAGCTGACCGCCGTGCTGCTGGGCCTCGTCCTGATCACCGCGGGCTTCTTCGCGGGGCACGCGGTGGCCTCCTCCTCGGTGAGCCGCACCGCGAAGACGGGCCGCGCGCAGGCGTCGGCGCTCTACCAGTCCGCGTACTACGTCGGCAGCAGCGCGGGCGGCACGCTCGGCGCGGTCGCCTTCCACTCCGGCGGCTGGGGCGGGACCGTGGCGCTCGGCCTGTTCGCCGTCGTCGGCGTCGCGTCGATCACGCTGTACGGGACGCGGGTGGCGCGGGCCGAGCGGCGGCTGGTCCCCGCGACCCGCTGAGCAGGGCCGCCGACGCGTCGATGATTGCGCGGCGCCCATCGTGTGCATAACCAACTCACCGGACACAAAAGGGAGTTGGATGTCATGGGGGACAGGCCGAGACTGGCCGGGGCCGCGCTCGGACTCACCGCGCTGCTGGTGCCGCTGACGGCGGCCGTCGGGAGCGCGCCGGCCGCCGCGGCGAGCGGCTGCACCACGCAGACCGGGCCGTACCAGCGGCAGGTCGAGAAGTACATGGGGCGCCCGGTCGACGGGCGGCAGTCGCCCGCCGACTGCGTGGCGACCCGCAAGTTCCAGCGCTGGCACGGGATATCGCCGGCCGCCGGGTACGCGGGCACCGTCACCTGGCGCACGATGAGCACGATCCTCGCGCAGAAGGCGGCGGGCAACACCCCCAACAGGGCGGGGCGTTGCCCGACCAACCGGGGGCGGATCGCCTGCGTCGACCTGACGCGGCAGCTGAGCTGGATCCAGGACGGGGCGCGGCTGAAGTACGGGCCCGTGCCGGTGCGGACCGGGCGGGACGGCGCGGAGACCCGTACCGGATCCAAGCGGGTCTACTACCGCAGCATCGACCACTGGTCGACGATCTACCGGGTGTGGATGCCGTACTCGCAGTTCTTCGACGGCGGGCAGGCGTTCCACTCGGTCACCAAGTCCGTGCACAACCCGCCCGGTTCGGGCGGCTGCGTGAACATGCGGCCGGCGGACGCGAAGGCGTACTGGAACCTGCTGCGCAACGGGGACGACGTGTTCGTGTACGGCCGCAAGCCGGGCACGTAACGGGTGCGCGGGAGGGCGCGCGCGAGGGCGCACACCCGGGCACATCACGGCATTTTCCCCGCGCGGGGGCTGATTGTCAGTGCCCTGCGGTAACTTCCCCAGTGCTGGTGCCGAGGGGCGACTGGGGTGGACCTGATGAGTGATCTGGCGACAAGTGACATCGACGCGCGACTGGAGGGGCACAGGACCGAGCTGACGGGGTACTGCTACCGGATGCTCGGTTCCGCCTTCGAGGCGGAGGACGCGGTGCAGGACACGCTCGTGCGGGCGTGGCGCAGCTTCGACAAGTTCGAGGGGCGCTCGTCCCTGCGGTCGTGGCTGTACCGCATCGCGACCAACGTGTGCCTGGACATGCTGAACGCGGGCAACAAGCGCGCCCGCCCGATGGACCTGACGGCACCGACGCCCGTCGCCCAGGCCCAGCTCAACTCCCGCCCGGAGATAACCTGGTTGGAGCCGGTGCCGGACGGGCGGGTGCTGCCGTCCGTCGCCGACCCGGCGGAGACCGCGGTCGAGCGGGAGACGATCCGCCTGGCGTTCGTCGCCGCGCTCCAGCACCTGCCGCCCAAGCAGCGGGCGGTGCTGATCCTGCGCGAGGTGCTGGCCTGGAAGGCGAGCGAGGTCGCGGAGCTGCTGGAGCTCACGGTCGCGTCGGTGAACAGCGCGCTCCAGCGGGCGCGGGCCACCCTCGCGGAGCACGCCCCGGCGAGCTCGGACACCGCCGACCCGCTCGACGAGGAGCAGCAGAAGCTCCTGGAGCGGTACGTCGCCGCGTTCGAGGGGTACGACATGGCGGCGCTCACCAAGCTGCTCCACGAGGACGCGACGCTGTCCATGCCGCCGTACGACCTGTGGCTCCGGGGCCACGACGACATCGTCGGCTGGATGCTGGGCGTCGGCGAGGTCTGCCGCGGCTCGCGCCTGGTGGCGACGGTCGCCAACGGCACGCCCGCGTTCGCGCACTACCACCCGAGCCAGTCGGGCGACGGCTCGTTCGACCCGTGGGCGCTGATGACGATCGAGATCGTCGACGGAAAGATCAGCGGGATCACGTCGTTCCTGGACGTGAAGCGCTGGTTCCCGCTGTTCGACCTGCCGGAGCGGCTGCCCGCGCCCGGCGAGGCGTGAGGCGGGGACGCCGGTGGGCCGTCGGCGCCTGGGCGGTGCTGACGGTGCTGGGGGCGGGGCTCACGCTCTGGCTCCAGCAGGCGCCCGCCCCCGCGGAGGGGACACCGCGGGGGCCCGAGCCCTACGGGAAGCCGTACGGCTCGCCGCCGCCGCAGCCCGAGAGCGACGGCTGCGCGAGCCCGCCCGCGCCGCAGGTGACGGGTGTCATCCGCGACTGCGCGTACACGTTCACGGCGGTCGAGGGCGCGACCCGCGCTCCTTGACGCCCTCCTCAGTCCTCGTGCAGGCCCACGAGTTCGAGGAGGGCGAGCAGGCCGGGCGTGGGGTTGCGCAGCCTGAGCGTGCGGCCGCGCCTGCGGGCGGTGAGCCGCAGCCGCGCGACCGCGTCCACCGCCGCGAGGCCGGGCGCGCCGAGCGCCCCCACGTCGCAGTCCACCTCCGCCGCGTCGTGCGCGTCGAGCAGGGCGGTCAACTCCTCGCAGAGGCGCGGGACGTCGGCCGACGTGACCCGGTCGGCGATGACGAGAACGATCCGTTGAGTGGCATCCACATGAGGGAGACCCACGCCACGGCCAGAACTCATCGCTGCCCGTAGGCTGCGCGCGTGGAACTGGTCATATTCGACTGCGACGGCGTCCTGGTGGACAGCGAGCGGCTCTGCGTACGGGTGGACGCGCAGATCTTCGCCGAGCTCGGGATCCACTTCACCGAGGCCGAGATCATCGAGAAGTTCGTCGGCTCGTCCGGCGAGGTCTACCGGGCCATCGTCGAGGAACGTCTCGGCCGCCCGCTGGAGGACGGCTGGCACGACGCGTACGAGTACCTGTACGACGAGCTGTTCGAGGCCGAGCTCACGGCCGTGGACGGGGTCGTGACGGTGCTGGACGCGTTGGACGCGCGGGGCGTGCCGTACTGCGTGGCGTCCAACGGCAGCCACCAGGCCGTGCGCCGGAGCCTCGCGCTGACGGGGCTCGCGGAGCGGTTCCCCGAGGGGCGGATCTTCAGCGCGGCCGACGTGGCGCGCGGCAAGCCGGAGCCCGATCTCTTCCTGCACGCGGCGCGCGCGATGGGCGCGCGGGCCGAGCGGTGCTCGGTGGTGGAGGACAGTCCTTACGGGGTGCGGGCGGCTCGGGCGGCGGGGATGCGGGCGTTCGGGTACTGCGGTGGGCTGACGCGGGCGGATCGGTTGTTGGGGCCGGGGACGGTTGTCTTCGACGAGATGCGGGAGTTGGCGGGGTTGCTTTAGGGGGCGGGGGTGGGGGGTGGGGTCCCGTTGCCCGGGGTGGGCGCTTTTCGCCTGCGAGCCCGCTGACGCGGAGTGGGCATCTGCGGCGTGTGCCCCACCCTCGCGCAGTTCCCCGCGCCCCGTCAGGGGCGCGGGGAACTGCGCGAGCGAGCCTCCACCGGGCCGCAGGGCACCACTCTCGCCCGGCGGGCCCGCCACCCCGCGTACTACGCGATGCGGTCCAGGACGATCGGGTTCGGGGTGAACGCCGTGCCCGGGGCCGCGATGTCGAACGCCGCGTCGAGCGGCTTCAGCGCGTACTCGAACTTCTCCGGCGTGTCCGTGTGCAGCGTCATCAGCGGCTGCCCCGCCACCACCGAGTCCCCCGGCTTCGCGTGCAGCTCCACGCCCGCGCCCGCCTGCACCGGGTCCTCCTTGCGCGCGCGGCCCGCACCCAGGCGCCAGGCCGCGACGCCGATGTCGTACGCGTCGAGCCGGGTCAGCACGCCGGACGACGGCGCCGTGATCACGTGCTGCTCGCGCGCCACCGGCAGCGCCGCGTCCGGGTCGCCGCCCTGCGCCGCGATCATCCGGCGCCAGACGTCCATCGCGGAGCCGTCCGCGAGTGCCTTCGCCGGGTCGGCGTTCTTCAGGCCCGCCGCGTCCAGCATCTCGCGCGCCAGGGCGAGGGTCAGCTCGACGACGTCGGCCGGACCGCCGCCCGCGAGGACCTCGACGGACTCGCGGACTTCGAGGGCGTTGCCCGCGGTGAGGCCGAGCGGGGTCGCCATGTCGGTGAGCAGGGCGACCGTGCGCACGCCGCTGTCGGTGCCGAGCGCGACCATCGTGGACGCCAGCTCGCGCGCGTCCTCGATGTTCTTCATGAAGGCGCCGGAGCCGACCTTCACGTCCAGGACCAGGGAGTCCGTGCCCTCGGCGATCTTCTTGGACATGATCGAGGAGGCGATGAGCGGGATCGCCTCGACCGTGCCGGTCACGTCGCGCAGCGCGTACAGCTTCTTGTCGGCGGGGGCCAGTCCGTCGCCCGCCGCGCAGATCACCGCGCCGGTGCTGTCCAGGACGTGCAGCATCTCCTCGTTGGAGAGCAGCGCGCGCCAGCCGGGGATGGACTCCAGCTTGTCGAGGGTGCCGCCGGTGTGGCCGAGGCCGCGCCCGGAGAGCTGCGGGACGGCCGCGCCGCACGCGGCGACCAGCGGGGCGAGCGGCAGCGTGATCTTGTCGCCGACGCCGCCGGTGGAGTGCTTGTCGGCGGTCGGGCGGGACAGCGCGGAGAACTCCATGCGCTCGCCGCTGGCGATCATCGCGGCGGTCCAGCGGGCGATCTCGGTGCGGTTCATGCCGTTCAGCAGGATCGCCATGGCCAGCGCCGACATCTGCTCGTCGGCGACGACACCGCGCGTGTACGCGTCGATGACCCAGTCGATCTGCTCGGGGCTCAGTTCGCCCTTGTCGCGCTTGGTGCGGATGACGGAGATGACGTCCATGGCATTCCTTCCGGCAATTCTGCGGTTCGGTACGTCGGTGCGTACGCACGTACGCGCGTGACTCTACGCGCATAGAGGGTGACGAAGGGGGCGGCCCCTCCCGCGTGCGAGAGGGGCCGCTGAGGTTACTTCAGGTGCTGCGGGCCGAACGCCTGCGGCAGCATCTCGGCGAGCGGCAGGACCCCCTGCGGGGTCTCCACCAGCAGTTCGTCGCCGCCGAACTCGTACAGCAGCTGCCTGCACCGGCCGCACGGGACGAGGATCTCGCCCCGGCCGTCGACGCACGTGAAGTGCGTCAGCCGACCGCCGCCGCCGGCCTGGAGCGCGGAGACGAGCCCGCACTCCGCGCACAGCCCGATGCCGTACGAGGCGTTCTCGACGTTGCAGCCGCTGACCGTGCGGCCGTCGTCGACGAGCGCCGCCGCGCCGACCGGGTAGCCGGAGTAGGGGGCGTACGCCCGGGACATCGCGTCCCGGGCGGCCTCCCGCAGGGCGTCCCAGTCGACGGCCGACCCGCCGGGAACGGTCGTCACTTGCCCTGGCCCTTGCGGTACGGCATGCCGTCGGCCTTGGGCATCCTGAGCCGTTGCGCGGAGAGCGCGAGGACGAGCAGCGTGGTGACGTACGGTGCGGCGTCGACGAACTGGCTCGGGACCTGGTCGGTCAGCGCGTACCAGGCGAAGAGGCCGCCCGCGACGGCCGCGGAGATCGCGGCGGAGACGTACTTCTTCTTGTACAGCTGCCAGGCGAACACGAGGACCAGCAGGATCGCCAGGAGCAGCAGCATCGCGTGGACGTTCTCGGCGCCGCCGCGCAGCTTGAGGCTGTCGGTGAAGCCGAACAGGCCCGCGCCCAGCGCCATGCCGCCCGGCATCCAGTTGCCGAAGATCATCGCGGCGAGGCCGATGTAGCCGCGACCGCCGGTCTGGCCCTCCTGGTAGATGCCGGTGGCGACGATCGCCAGGAACGCGCCGCCGAGGCCCGCGAGGGCACCGGAGACGGTGACCGCGATGTACTTGTACTTGTAGACGTTGACGCCCAGCGACTCGGCCGCGACCGGGTTCTCACCGCAGGAACGCAGGCGCAGGCCAAAGGCGGTGCGCCACAGGACCCACCAGGTGCCGGGGATCAGCAGCAGGGCGACGACGGTCAGCAGGGACAGTCCCGTGACCAGGCCGCCGACCACACCTGCGAGGTCGGAGACGAAGAACCAGTGTTTGCCCTGGAGCGTCTCCATCCAGTCCGAGAGCCCCGGCACGGTGATGTCGGTGATCTCGTCGACGCGCGGGGACTGCTTGGAGGAGCCGCCCTCGGCGTCGGCGAAGGTGAAGTTGGAGAGGTAGCGGGTCACGCCCACCGCGAGGATGTTGATGGCCACACCGGAGACGATGTGGTTCACCCCAAAGGTGACGGTGACGATCGCGTGCAGCAGCCCGCCGAGCGCGCCGCCGATGATGCCGAAGAGGACGCCGACCCACGGGCCCCACTGGAAGCCCGCCCAGGCGCCGAACCAGGTGCCCAGGATCAGCATGCCTTCAAGACCGATGTTGACCACGCCCGCGCGCTCGGCCCACAGGCCGCCGAGTCCGGCGAGGCCGATCGGCACGGCAAGTTCGAGCGCGCCGGAGACCTGGCCGATGGAGGTGAGGTCGTCGGCGCCGCTGATCATGCGGACCAGGGAGATCAGCGCGAGCCCGCCCGCGATGATCAGCAGGATCCACGGCAGAGTGAGCTTGCGGCGGCCGCCGCCCTTCTTGGGCGCGGTGCTCGCGGCGGAAACGGTGCTGGTGCTCGCGCTCATGCCGCGACCTCCTTGTCGGTCTTGATGGCGCCGCCCGCGGCCAGCTCTTCGCCGACCTTCTGCTGCTGGCGACGGAGGCCGTAACGGCGGACGATCTCGTAGCTGACGACCACCGAGATCACGATCAGGCCCTGCATGATCTGGGCGATCTCCTTCTCGTAACCGTGCTGGTCGAGCGAGGCGGAGGCCTTGTCGAGGAAGGCGATCAGCAGCGCGGCGAAACCGATGCCGAGCGGGCTGTTGCGGCCGAGCAGGGCGATGGTGATGCCGGTGAAGCCGACGCCCGCCGGGAAGTCGAGGCTGTACGTGTGGGTCTCGCCGAGCAGCGTCGGCATGCCCGCGAGACCGGCGACGGCGCCGGAGATCAGCATGGAGGTCAGGACCATCTTCTTGGCGCTGACGCCGCTCGCCTGGGCGGCGGATTCGCTGGCACCGGTGGCGCGCAGGTCGAAGCCGAAGCGGGTGCGGTTGAGGGCGAACCAGTAGACGACGCCCAGCAGGACGGCGACGAAGGTGAAGCCGTAGATCTCCCCGGCCTCGTCGCCCATGGACAGGCCGGGGAACCAGCCGGACTCTGCGATGTCGCCGGTCGTCAGGTTGTTGGAGCCCGCAGGCTGCACGCCGAAGTTCTTCGGCAGGATCAGCCAGGCGACCAGGGCGGTGGCGATCGAGTTGAGCATGATCGTGGAGACCACCTCGGAGACCCCTCGGGTCGTCTTGAGGTAGCCCGCGATGCCCGACCAGAAGGCGCCGACCAGCATGGCGGTCAGCACGATCAGCAGGATGTGCAGCGGTCCGGGCAGCTCGATCGAGGCGCCGACGAGGGCGGCGACCATCGCGGCGAGACGGTACTGGCCGTCGACGCCGATGTTGAAGAGGTTCATCCGGAAGCCGATGGCCACCGCGAGCGCCGCCAGGTAGTAGATCCCCGCCTGGTTGATGATCAGGACCTGCACGTCCACGAAGGACGCGGAGTCGATCATGATCTGGTACGGGTCCATCGGGTTGGTGCCCGAGACGAGCAGCACCACGGTGGTCAGCGCGATGGCCACGACCAGGGCCAGTGCCGGTCCTGCGAAGCCGAGGATCAGCTTGTCCTTGTCCAGCTTTTTCATCGGGCGTCACCGTCTTCGACGTGCTCGAGGTGGCCGGAGGCCGCGCCGGTCATGGCCGAGCCCAGCTGCTCCGGGGTGATGGTGGCGGGGTCGGCGTCCGCGACGAGGCGGCCTCGGTACATCACGCGCAGCGTGTCCGAGAGGCCGATCAGCTCGTCGAGGTCCGCGGAGATCAGCAGCACGGCCAGTCCCTCGCGGCGCGCCTCGCGGATCTGGTCCCAGATCTGCGCCTGGGCGCCGACGTCCACGCCGCGGGTGGGGTGGGCGGCGATCAGGAACTTGGGGTTGTGGCTCATCTCGCGGCCGACGATCAGCTTCTGCTGGTTGCCACCGGAGAGGGAGGCCGCGGTGACCTCGATGCCGGGGGTGCGGACGTCGTACTCGCGCACGATCCGCTCGGTGTCCTGGCGGGCCGCCTTGGGGTTGAGGATGCCGTTCTTGCTGTTCGGCGCCTCGGTGACGTGGCCGAGGATGCGGTTCTCCCAGAGGGGGGCATCCAGGAGGAGTCCGTGGCGGTGCCGGTCCTCGGGGATGTAGCCGATGCCGCCCTCGCGCCGCTTGCGCGTCGGTGCCGCGGTGATGTCGGCGGAGTCGAGCGTGATGGTGCCGGAGTCCGGGGTGCGCAGGCCGATGAGGGCCTCGATCAGCTCGGTCTGGCCGTTGCCCTCGACGCCGGCGATGCCCAGGACCTCGCCCTTGTGGATGGTGAAGGCGATGTCGTCCAGCACCGCGCGGACCATGCCGTCCGGGTCGGTGGCGGACAGCTTCAGCTCCGCGACCTGGAGCATCGGCACGTCGGTGACGGTCGACTCGCGGGTCTCGGGCGACGGCAGCTCGCTGCCGACCATCAGCTCGGCGAGCTGCTTGGTCGTGGTGTTCGCCGGGTCGGCGGTGCCCACCGTCGTACCGCGCCTGATGACGGTGATGTCGTCGGCGACGGACAGCACCTCGCCCAGCTTGTGCGAGATGAAGATGACGGTCAGGCCCTCCGCCTTGAGCTCGCGGAGGTTGTCGAAGAGCGCGTCGACCTCCTGCGGCACGAGCACCGCGGTCGGCTCGTCGAGGATCAGCGTGCGGGCGCCGCGGTAGAGGACCTTGAGGATCTCCACGCGCTGGCGGTCGGCGACGCCGAGCTCCTCGACGAGGGCGTCGGGGCGCACGCCGAGGCCGTACGCGTCGGAGATCTCCAGGATCTTCTTGCGGGCCTTGGCGCCGATGCCGTGCAGCTTCTCGCCGCCGAGAACGACGTTCTCCAGGACGGTGAGGTTGTCGGCGAGCATGAAGTGCTGGTGCACCATGCCGATGCCGCGCGCGATGGCGTCGGCGGGGCTGCTGAAGCTCGCCTGTTCGCCGTCGATCGCGATGGTGCCCTCGTCCGGCTTCTGCATGCCGTAGAGGATCTTCATCAGGGTCGACTTGCCGGCACCGTTCTCACCGATGAGGGCGTGCACGGTGCCCTTGCGGATGGTGATGTCGATGTCGTGGTTGGCGACGACGCCGGGGAAGCGCTTGGTGATGCCGCGCAGTTCGACTGCGGGCGGGCTGGACGCGTTGATGACGCACTCTCCTTGGCGGGAGAAGGAGCGGAAGCGGGGGCGGGGGCAGGCAAGGGGGCGAAACTATCGCGCCAAGAGGCGGTCTACGCGCGTAGCGCTGCCGAATCGTGAACGAGGGGTGCACACGGTGCTCCGCGGGCCCGGAGTACGGCCTGAAGCCGCACCACCGGACCCGCGGGGAACCACCGCGACCGAGTCCCGGTTACGGGGTGGTCTTCACCTTGATCTTGCCGGAGACGATCTCCTGCTTCGCCTTGGCGACCGCGGCGGTGACGTCCGTCATCTTGGTGTAGGCCGGGTTGGACTCGGCCAGGCCGACGCCGTCCTTGTCCAGGCCGAGGCGGACCTCGCCGGAGAGCGGCTTCCCGTCCTTGACCGACTTGATCAGGTCGAAGACGGAGTCCGAGACGTCCTTGGTGACCGAGGTCAGGATCTTGTCCTTGTAGGCGGCCAGGCCCTTCTGGAGGTACTGGTCGGAGTCCACGCCGATGGACCACTTGCCGGCCTTGGAGCCCGCCTCGATCGCGCCCGAACCGGCCAGACCGGCGGCGGAGTAGATCACGTCGGCGCCCTTGTCGAGCTGGCCCTGGGCGGCGGCCTTGCCGAGGTCCGGCTTGGAGAAGCCGGTCATGTTCGGCGGCTGGGTCAGGTACTGGGTGAGCACCTTGACCTTGGGGTTGGTGTCCTTGACGCCCTGAACGAAGCCCGCCTCGAACTTCTTGATCAGCGGAACCTCGACACCACCGATGAAGCCGACCGTGTTGGACTTGGTCGTCTTGGCGGCGGCAACGCCGGCCAGGTAGGAGCCCTGCTCCTCGTTGAAGACCAGGTTGGCGATGTTCTTACCGGTCTTCGAGGTGTCGTCGATGATGCCGAAGGTGGTCTTCGGGAACTTCTTCGCGACCTTCTCGATGGCGGGCGCGTATGCGAAGCCGACGCCGATGACCGGGTTGTTCCCGGAGCGGGCCAGCTCGGTGAGGCGCTGCACCTTGTCGGCGTCGCCCTCGCCGTCCGAGGGCTCGCCCTCGGTGCCCTTGAAGCCCAGCTCCTTCTCGGCCTTCTGCAGACCGGCGAAGGCGGCGTCGTTGAACGACTGGTCGCCCTTGCCGCCGACGTCGTAGGCGATGGCGGCCTTGGACTCCGACTTGTCCGAGGAGGACGAAGAGGAGGACTTGTTGCCACACGCGGTGGCAGTGAGCGCGAGCGCCGTGGACGCAATGCCCACGGTGGCGATCCTGGTGATCCGGCGCAAGGGAGGCTCCTTCAAACCTGACCTGAAGCGCCTCTTCCGGCGCTGGTTTTGCCGCGATCGTAACGCGCGTAGATGTCAGATAAAGCCCTGTACGTAAGCCGTTATCGGATCGTCGTGAACGGAAGGTGACCTGTGGGGTGCAGTGGCCGATTACAAACGATCGCGATCGATCAGCGCGGCGGCCGTGAAGAGCTCGACGCCCACGGCGATCGCCGACTCGTCCACGTCGAAGTCGCCGCGATGCAGGTCGCGTCGGGTGTTTTCACCCGGTGTGCGGACGCCCAACCGGGCCATCGCGCCCGGTACGTGTTCCAGGTACCAGGAGAAGTCCTCGCCGCCGAGGCTCTGCTCGGTGTCCTCCACCGCGTACGCGCCCCGGCGCGCCGTCATCGCGCGGGCCAGCAGGTCCGCGACCCCGGGGTCGTTGACGACCGGGGGGACGCCCCGGATGTAGTTGATCTCGGTCTTGGCGCGGTGCAGCTCGGCGACCTCGTTCACCGCCGCGTGGATCAGGTCGGGCGCCTCGCGCCACGCCTGGAGGTCCAGGCAGCGGACGGTGCCGGAGAGCTCGGCGTGCTGCGGGATCACGTTGCAGGTGTGGCCCGCCTCGATGCGGCCCCAGGTGACGGCGAGCCCGGCGCGGGCGTCGACGCGGCGGGCGATCAGCGCGGGGACCTCGCTGGCGACCTTCGCCGCCGCGGTGACCAGGTCGGTGGTGAGGTGGGGCCGCGCGGTGTGGCCGCCGGGGCCGTCCAGGGAGATCTCCAGGCGGTCGCAGGCCGAGGTGATCGCCCCGGTGCGCAGCCCGATCCGGCCGGCGTCGACGCGCGGGTCGCAGTGCACCGCGACGATCTTCCCCACGCCGTCCAGCACCCCGCACTCGATGGCGTCCGCCGCCCCGCCGGGCAGCACCTCCTCGGCGGGCTGGAACAGCAGCCGCACCGGGTGCGGCAGCAGCCCCTTGCGCGCGAGGTCGGCGAGGACCAGCCCGGCGCCGAGCACGACGGTGGTGTGCACGTCGTGCCCGCAGGCGTGCGCGCGGTCGGGGACCGTGGAGCGGTAGGGCACGCCCGTCTTGGTGTCGGGAATGGGCAGCCCGTCGATGTCGGCGCGCAGTGCCAGCATGGGCCGCGCGCCGCCCCGGCCCTCGGCGCCGATGTCGCACACGAGTCCGGTTCCCGTGGCCAGGACCCGCGGCGCGAGGCCGGCCGCCTCCAGCCGCGTCTTGATCGCGGCGGTGGTGCGGAACTCCTGGTTGCCCAGCTCCGGGTGCATGTGCAAGTCCCGGCGGAAGGCGATGAGTTCGGCCCGCAGCTCGTCGTTCAGCAGGCCGGGGAGCAGGGCTTCGCCAGGCTGTTCGGCCTCTGCGGTGCCGTCGGGCGCAAGGGACATCAACTGGTTCACCCCTGGAAGGGTAGGCCGCGACAGGGGTCAACTGACCTGAGATCAACAAAAGTTCAGCCGCATAGGGGAAAGAAAGATGGCCGCATGGCGCATGCCCCGCGAACCGGATGGGTATGCTGCGCCGCTCCACAGGCCGACTGGCCTGGCCATTCCCCCCGAGCGGGCCGTTCCGCGAACCGTGCGCTAGCAGACGGGCGGCGCGCCCGCCGTGCGCGAGCTCACAGGGGTCCGTATCAAGGGGTGGACAAGCCGGACGGCCGGTCGGCGAGCGGTGGAAGACCCCCTGCCTCCTCCGGATCCGGCCCCGGATCCGGCTCCGACTTCGGCCCCGGCCCCGGCCCGTACACCGCCTCGATCCCGGCGACGATCATCCGCAGCCCGTCCTCGAACCGCTCGTCGTACCCGGCGAAGATCTCCGCCCCGGCCGCCGCGGCCAGCGGGAACTCCGCCAGCCGCGCGGCGCGCTCGGCGATGTCGTAGCCGGGGCGGACCTCGCCGCTCATGGGCCGTACGCCCTGCTCCTCGGTGACGAAGCCGAGGGTGTACGCGTACGCGGTGGTCGCCGCCCGCACCGCCCGGCGCAGGTCGAAGCCCGCCGCCAGCGCGCTCTTGAGGTGGGCCTCCATGGACGCGGCGTGGTCGGTGCCGGTGAAGCGGGCGCCGCTGTAGACCTTGGCGCCGTCGCGGTGGCCGAGCAGCATCGCGCGCAGCTCGCGGTTGGCGGCCAGCAGCCGTTCGCGCCAGTCGGCGTCCTCGGGCAGGGGCGGGGCGGCGGCGACCATGCGGCGGTACATGACCGTCGCCATCTCGTCGAGCAGCTCCTGCTTGTTCTTGAAGTGCCAGTAGAGCGCGGGCGCCTTGACGTCGAGCTCCTTGGCGATGGCCCGCAGGGTCAGGCCGTCCAGGCCCACCTCGTTGAGCAGCCGCAGCGCGGTGTCGGCGACCTGCGCCCGGTCGATCTTCGTCGTAACCACGCTTGACAGTTTAACGCCGTTAAGGACATCCTGCGGAACATGGAACTTAACGCTGTTAAGGACGTGGTGGAGACCGACGTGCTCGTCGTCGGCGCGGGCCCCACCGGCCTCGTCCTCGCGATCGACCTGGCCCGCAGGGGCGTGCGCGCCCTGCTCGTCGAGAAGGCGGACGCGCTCTTCCCCGGCTCGCGCGGCAAGGGCCTCCAGCCCCGCACCCTGGAGGTCCTGGACGACCTCGGGGTGCTCCCCGCGTTCCTCGCGGCGGGCTCCGACTATCCGCGGATGCTCGGCTGGGAGGGCGCCGAGCGGCAGGGCGCGTGGGACATGCTGGAGCGCTCCGAGCCCACCGAGCAGGTGCCGTACGCCAACACCCTGCTCATCGGCCAGTCCCGCACCCAGGAGCTGCTGTACGGGCGGCTGCGCGAGCTGGGCGGTGACGTCGTCTTCGGCGCCGAGCTGACCGGGTTCGCGCAGGACAGGGGCGGGGTCGACGCGCGCTTCGCGGACGGCACGGCGGTCCGCGCCCGCTACCTGGTCGCCGCCGACGGCGGGCGCTCCACGGTCCGCGGGGCGCTCGGCATCCCGATGACCGGCGAGCGGATCGACCCGCACCCGATGCTCGTCGCGGACCTGGTGCTCGCGCCCGGCACGGTCGTGGACCGGGACTTCTGGCACGTCTGGCCGAAGGCCGCGGACGGCGGCGTGGCGCTGTGCCCGCTGCCCGGCACGGAGACCTTCCAGCTCATCGCCTCGTACGCCGATCAGGACGCGGCCGTCGACACCGCGCCCGACGCGGTCCGCGCGCTGCTCGCGGCCCGTACGCCGCTGGCCGCGTCCGACGTCACCGAGGTCGTCTGGGCCTCCGGCTTCCGGGCGAACGCCGCGATGGCCGACCGCTTTCGCGAGGGCCGGGTCCTCCTCGCGGGCGACGCGGCGCACGTCCACTCCCCCGCGGGCGGCCAGGGGCTGAACACCAGCGTCCAGGACGCGTACAACCTGGGCTGGAAGCTCGGCGCGGTGCTGCGGCACGGCGCGCCCGACGCGCTGCTCGACAGCTACGAGGCGGAGCGGCTGCCGGTCGCGGCGGACGTGCTCGGCATCAGCACCCGGCTGCACCGGGCGAGCCGCGGCGGCGAGGGGGCGCAGCGCGGCGCGGAGGTCCAGCAGCTCGGCCTCGGCTACCGCGGCGGCCCGCTGTCGGCCGGCGCGGCGGGCGCGCTGGTCGCGGGCGACCGGGCCCCGGCCGGGCGCGGCCTCTTCGACGCGTACCGGGGTCCGCACTTCACGCTGCTGGCGGTGGGCACGGACGCGGCGCTCCCGGAGGTGGACGGCGAGCTGGTCCGCGTACACAGGATCGGGGAGTACGCGGCGTACGGCACCGGCCTCTTCCTGATCCGTCCCGACGGGTACGTCGGCTGGGCGGGCGAGGACGCGACGGGACTCACGGAGTACCTGACAGACGTACTCGGCCTCGGCCTCGGACCCTGCTGAGCGCTGCTCCTCGCCGCCGCCGAGGAGGGGCGCGGGTCTCCGTATCCAATCTGTTGCACGGCATCGCGCCACGCACGCAACCGAGGGTGGCCGGGAAGCATCCCTAAGGTCACACAACCGTCCCGGGGGGCATCCGATGCATCGCAGGTCCGTCATACGCAGAACACTCGTCGCCGCCGCGGCCGTCACCTCGCTGGCGTTCGCCACGGGCTGTTCGTCCGACGCGATCGGCGCCGGGGGCGGCTCGTCCAAGGGCGGCTCCTCGTCCGCCCCCTCCTCCCCCTCGTCCGACTCCGAGCCGCAGGGCAAGCAGGACGACAAGGCCGGGGAGAAGCCGGGCGACGGGGCGACGGACTCGCCCTCCGCCGAGTCCGGCGCGCGCGTGCTGATGAAGGAGGGCACGGAGAACGAGCAGGTGCGCGAACTCCAGGCCCGGCTCCGCCAGATCGACTACTTCCACCGCAGCCCCACCTCGTTCTACGGCTCCAAGACCGCGCAGGCGGTCAAGGAGTTCCAGACGAAGCGCGGCCTGCCCGCGACCGGCAGCACCGACGGGACGACGTGGACGCGGCTGCTCGCGATGACCAAGCAGCCGACGGCCGACCAGCTGCGCCCGCCGACCACCAACGAGCCCGACAAGCCGGACGAGCGCTGCATGACGGGCCGGGTGCTGTGCATCAGCAAGGAGAGCCGGACCCTGCTGTGGATGATCGACGGCAAGCAGGTCTCGGCGATGGACGTGCGCTTCGGCTCGGAGAACACCCCGACCCGTGAGGGCACCTTCAAGGTCGACTCCAAGAGCCGCGACCACGTCTCGACGATCTACCACACGCCCATGCCGTACGCGATGTTCTTCAGCGGCGGCCAGGCCGTGCACTACTCGGCGGACTTCGCGGCGCGCGGCTACGACGGCGCTTCGCACGGCTGCGTCAACGTCCGGGACAAGGAGCGGATCTCGCAGCTCTTCGAGCAGGTGAAGGTCGGCGACAAGGTCGTCGTCCACTGGTAGTCCGCACCGGACGGAAGCCGGACGGAAGAGGGGCGCGGACGGGACCGGGGGAACGTGTCCCGCCCGCGCCGAGTGCGCAGTGCCGTAGGTACGGGGGGAACCCCGGCTCCTGCGCGGCCGATGACCAGTCGGCTCACTCAGTACTGCGCCGTAGCCGGCGAAAGTGTTACTCCTCCTGTCGCCGCCCCCGGGCGACAGGACGGAACACGCGGCGAATCAGCAGGTCAGCGCCGTGTGAGCGCGGGTACGGCGGGTGCTGGGCACTCCACCGAGCCCCGCGCCGCGCGCGGCAGCGGGTGGTGCCGCGCGGAGGGCTTCGGGTCTCCGGCGCCGGGCACGTCGGGCACGCCGGGGCCCGGACCGCTGCCGCCCGGCGGACGGCCGTCGCCGTCGTGCCCGTCGCCACCGTGGCCGTCGCCACCGGAGCCGCCGTTCCCGTCGCCGCCGTTCCCGCTGCCGCCGTCGCCCTCGGAACCGCCGTTGCCGCCGTTCCCGTTGCCGCCCGAGCCGTTGCCGCCGTGGCCGCCACCTGGGCCCTGACCGCCGTTGCCCCGGCCGCCGTTGCCACCGCCGCCGTTCAGCAGCGCGTCGCAGAAGCGCCCGACCCGGTCCGGGCCCTTCGCGGCCGCGTCCAGGTTCTGTCTGGTCTCCCGGTCCAGGGTGCCGGCGCGGTACTCGCGGCACGCCTTGAGCGTCTTGCGGTACCAGTCGCCGATGTACGGGCCCCGCGTCGTGTCATCGTCCGGGTGCTCCCGCTCGCCGCCCGAGCCGCCGCCCTGGCCGGTCTGCTCCTCGTCGCCGTCCTCCGGGTCGGGCTCCTCGTCGGGCGGGCCCGACGGGGTCGGCTCCGGGGCGGCGGAGGCGGTGGGGCCGCGCGTCGGGAGCGCCGAGCCGTGGCCGCCGGTGGGCGCCTCGGAGACGACCGGGCCGGGGCTCTGGGCCGCCGAGACGGACGAGGCCGGAGCCGGGTCGGCGTGGCTGCCGAACGGGGCGGGCAGCCCGGGGAGCACACCGGTGCCCGCCGCGACGGCGACCCCGCCGAGCGCGACGCCCGCGAGCGAGGCGGCGAGCCCGAAGCGCATGGGGCGTCCCCAGCGCGGCCCGCGCGCCCGCCGGGCGCCGCCGGTGCGCACGGCCCGCGCGCCGGTCGCGGCGGTCCCGGCGGTAGTCCCGGCAGTCCCGGCAGCGGTGCCGGCGGGAGTGCGTACGGCGTCGGCGCGGTGTGCGCGGAAGGCGGCGAGCGCGGCGGCCTCGCCGGGGAGTTCCGCGGTGTCCGCCGCCGGGTGCGGCGCTCTGAGCGCGTCCAGCGTCCCGGCGAGTCGCGCCGCCTCGGCGCCCGTGTGGTCGTCGGCGGCGTTGACGGGGTCGCCGTTGAGCAGTCGCTCCGCGGTTTCCTTGTCAAGCCACTCGTAACGCTCGTCGGCCATCACATGTCCTTCTGCGTCCGCGGGCGTGAATGCGTCACACCGGCGGCGGGTCGGTGGCCCCGCTGCGGCGGTACGGCTCCGAGGGCCGAACCGTCGCCCCGGCCGTCCGCGTCGGCCCCGTCGCCGTGGTCCCCCCGCTCGTCGCGGCCATCGCGGCCGTCCGGGGCGTCGCGGCCGTCCGGGGCGTCGCGGTCGGCCGCGCCGCTCGCGCCGAGGAGTTCGGCGAGCCGCTTGAGCCCCCGGTGGGCCGCGGTGCGCACCGCGCCCGGCCGCTTGCCCAGGGTCTGCGCCGCGCTCTTGGCGTCGAGGCCGACGACCACGCGCAGCACGACGGCCTCGGCCTGGTCCTGCGGGAGCTGGGCGATCAACGACATCGTGCGGCCGGTGGCGAGCGCCTCGATGGCCTCGTCCGCGGTGTCGGCGCCGGACGGCTTGCCGGTCAGCTCGGTCTCGTCGCCGCCGACGACGGGGCGGCGGCCCCGCATCCGTATGTGGTCGAGGGCGCGGTTGCGGGCGATGCGCGCGGCCCAGCCGCGGAAGCGGTCGGCGTCGCCGCTGAACCTGTCGAGGTCGCGGGCGATCTGGAGCCACGCCTCGGACGCGACGTCCTCCGCGTCCGGCTCCCCGACCAGTGTCCGTATGTAACCGAGCAGCCTCGGATGCACGGCGCGATACACAGTCCGGAACGATTCCTCGTCCCCGCCCTGTGCCGCGAGCACCGCGGCGGTCAGCTCCGCGTCGTCCCCCAGCACTCCCTCAACCCGTCCTGAATCGCAGCTGGTCGCCTCTGCGCGAACCAGCACGCTACGTCCTCCCCGGGGGCCGCGTCCATGACTTGTACAACGTGCAACAGTTCACTGACGCAGTGCGGTGTGACACAAAACGCAGGCCCGGCGCTGAGTGAAGTACGGGGCCGCGAGAGGCCCCGGCACCAGAAGGCGACCGGGGCCTCTCCTGTGGGGGGTGGCGGCCCCGGTCGTCCTCGTTTCCCGCGTCCTACGAGGTCGCGCCGGGCGGCGGCCGGGCGGCGGGACACGGGTTCACAGACCGCCGCGGGCCCCGGGGAACGGGGGTACTCGGGGCCCGCGGCTGCCCGTCGGCGGCCTTCGCGCCCGGACCGGCGCCCCCGCGCCTGGCGCTTTCTCCGCACCCGGACTTGTCCTGATCCTTGCCCCGTGCGGCCCGCCCGCCCGCCGCACCCGGGCCCCTCGGCTCAGCGCCCGCCGTCCGGCACCCGCGCCAGCACGTACGCGCGCTCGGTCTCCGCCTCCCCCGGGTACGGTCCCCGCTCCAGCCGCGCCACCACCCCGAGCCCCGCCGCCCGGAGCGCATCGACGACGCTCCCGGTCCCGTGGAACCGGAAGTCCACGTCGACCCGGTGCCCCCACCACTCGCTCAGGTGCCGCACCTCGTTCCCGGCGTGGAACGCGACGAGCAGCCGCCCACCGGGCCGCAGCACGCGCCGCGCCTCGGCGAACGCCGCGACCAGCTCTTCGGGGCGCAGGTGGATCACCGAGTAGAGCGCGACGGCCGCCGCGAACTCCCCGTCCGCCGCGGGCAGGTCCAGCAGATCGCCCACCCGGAACTCCACGCCCGGCCGCTCCCGGCCCGCGAGCTCCACCATCGCGGGCGACAGGTCGACCCCGACGGCCCGCGCTCCCCGCTCCGCGAGCCACCCGGTGACGTGCCCGGGGCCGCAGCCCAGGTCGGCGACGGGCGCGCCGGGCCCGGCCTCCTCGACGAGCGCGGCCAACAGCGCCCGGTCGAGCGGCTTGCCCGCGAGCTCGTCGCCGATCCGGTCGCGGTACTCGTCGGCCACGGCGTCGTAACTCGCCCGCACCCGCGCGCGGTCCCCGGCGCGCCCCCTCGTTCCCGTCATGCCGCCAGCATCACAGAGCCCCCTCCGCCGGGAACACCGCTGCCCCCGACTCCAAACGACATCGCGGGCGCCCGGCCCGGCGCCCCGGGCCGGGCGTCCTACAGCCGCTCGCCCAGCGCCGCGAACCGCTCCCAGCTCAGCGCGGGCCTGCCCGGCGTCCACAGCTTCTGGGCGACCGCGCGCAGCGGCATCCGGATGCCGCGCGCCACCTGGGCGGGCGTCTGCGCGTTCGCGTAGTCGCACCACACGGCGAGCCGCCCGCCCAGGATCTGCGCCGCGTACTTCTCGGGCACGGGGGTGGTGGAGCCGCGCACCAGCAGCGGCGTCCAGTCGTTGTAGATCCGTCGGCCCGTCGGGTACTGGAAGGTGTTCGGCTCGCCGAGCACGTAGTAGAGGTACTCGTCGTTGAGGTTCACCATCCTGCGGCCCTCGCGCAGGTACTCCTCCGGGTCCCGCTGGCCCAGCTCCTTGCCGGTCCAGTACTCCACCTCGATGTCCCCGTCCGCCGCGACCCGCCCGCCCCGGAAGAGGCCGTCGTTCCACGCCTTGGGCTTCTTGCCCGCCGCGCGCACCACGGCCGCCCGGTCGTTGAGCCAGCCCGTCGCCAGGTCCGCGACGCCCGCGCCCTCGCCGTACGCCTTCGCCGCGGCGCGGGCCAGCTGCGGGTAGGCGCCCTCGGGGTCCCGGACGGTGAGCGCGCGGTACTCGTCCGCGCCCAGGTGCCAGTACGCGCCGGGGAAGAGCGCCGTGTACTCCTTCAGCAGGTCGTCCACGATCCGGGCCGCCGCCGGGTCGGAGATGTCGACGGCCCCGCGCGAGGCCGCGCCCTGCCTGTCGCGCAGCTGGAGCCGGGGGTGGGCGCGCATCACCGCGCCGAGGTGGCCGGGCGAGTCGATCTCGGGGACGACCTCGATGTGCAGCCGCGCGGCGAGCGCCACGATCCGTCGCACCTCGGCCCGCGTCAGCCGCTCGGCCGAGACCACCTCGGGGTGGGAGAGCGACTCGATGCGGAAGCCCTGGTCGTCGGAGAAGTGCAGGCCCAGCTGGTTCAGCTTGAGGTCGGCCATCTCGCGCAGCCGGTCCTCGATCCACTCCGCGCTGAAGTGCTTGCGCGCGATGTCCAGGTTGAGCCCGCGCTGCGGCTTGGCGGGCCGGTCGCGCACGGTGCCCTCGGGCAGCGCCCCGTCGACGCGCACCGCCTGCTTGAGGGTGCGGGTGCCGTAGAAGACCCCGGCCTCGTCGGGTCCCGAGACGGTGACCCGGTCCGCCCGGGTGGTGAGCGTGTACGACTCGGGGGCGGCCTGCCGCGCGGTCTCCAGGGCGAGCGTGACGTCGCCCGGACGGGCGGCCGCCGGGCCCCGGTACTCGATCCGCAGCTCGCCCGCGAGCAGCCGCGCCTCGTCGGCCAGCGCCTCGCTGCCGGGCGCGACGACCACGGCGGACGACGCGGTGGGGCGCCAGCCGGGGCCGCGGGCCGCCTCGTGGGCGCGGACCGCGGGGATCGTGCGGGGCGCGGTGGACAGCGCGTAGGAGCGGGCGGGCGTCGGGGTCGGGGTCGGCGTGGACGCGGCGGTCGGCGACTTGCCGTCCGTACCGGTCCGCGTGAGCGCCGAACCGGCCGGTCCGTTCGAACCGCCCGAGCCGTCGGGCCAGAGCACCACCGCGGCGGTGAGGGCGGCGGCCGCCGCGCCCGCGCCGACGAAAAGGGTGCTCCGTGAGTGCCGCATCGGACGCATCAGTCAGTTACCTCCCGCATCGACCCCACCGACGACCCCCGTGCCTCCCGAGCCCCACCGGGGCAGAAGGTACGGCGATGCTCTCCCGGAAACGTCCATCCCGCGCTCCGAAACTCTCCCGTCCGGGTGAAAATCGCGCATTCGTCGGACTCCTTCCGCCATGCGCGACTAGCGTTACGTACCTCTGTTCCCCCTGTTCACTCTTCTGCTCTGCCGACAGTCCTGTCGCAGGTCCCACCGCAAGTCCCGTCGCAGCAGTCCCTTCGAGGAGCCTCCGCTGTCCAGCGAATCCCCGACCGGCCCCCCGAGACTCCGCCCGTCCCGCCCCCAGGCCCCGCCCGCCGTGCCCCCGCAGAGCGGCAGGGAGCGCCCCGAGACCCCGCCCGGCCTGCACCGTTTCAACACGGCACCGGCCGAGGACGCCGAGGCCGCGCTGCTCGCCTGCTGCGGCAGCCGCCGCTGGGCCGGGCGCATCGCCGCCCACCGCCCGTACCCCGATCCGGCCGCCCTGCTCGCCGCCGCCGACGAGGCCAGCTACGACCTGGGCCTCGCCGACCTGGCCGAGGCGTTCGCCGACGAGACCTCGACCGCGCTGCACCCGAGCGCCCCGCAGGCCGCCCAGACCGCGCTGCGCGCCGCCCACGACCAGTACGAGCGCAACTTCCGCCGCGCCTTCGTGATCAGCCTCGACCACCTGCCGCCGCACCGGCACGTGGACCAGGTGCTCTCCGCCATCCACACCCGGATGGGCAACGACCCGGACGAGGAGCACGCGGTCTCCGCCGACGAACTGCGCAGGCTGGCCAGGAGCCGCCTCGCCCGCCTCGTCGCCTGACCCGTCCCGGCGCGCCGCGCACGGCCCGGACGCGTCCCGTTGTCTAGCCCGTCCGTGGCTGTTTGATTGCCTGTTTGATCACACCTACGGACCCCGCGCGAGGGAACCGACATCTCGTCGCTACGATGACCGGGGCCGGTGGACCGTACCCGGCCGGGTCAGACCGACACTGAAGCCGGCCGACCCCGATCCCCGCTCCCGGAGGGTTTTTCCGTGCCGGCTGGAACGTTGTACCGCGGCCGGGAAGGCATGTGGTCATGGGTGGCTCACCGAGTCACCGGTGTCCTCATCTTCTTCTTCCTGTTCGTACACGTCCTCGACACCGCTCTCGTCCGCGTCTCTCCCGAGGCGTACGACGAAGTCGTGGCAACCTACAAGACGCCGATCGTCGCGCTCCTTGAGTACGGCCTCGTCGCCGCCATCCTCTTCCACGCGCTGAACGGCCTTCGCATCATCGCCGTGGACTTCTGGGCCAAGGGCCCCCGCTACCAGAAGCAGATGCTCTGGACCGTCGTGGGCATCTGGGTCGTGCTGATGGCAGGCGCGCTGTACCCGGTGCTCGGCCACGCCTTCGCTGAAATCTTCGGGAGCTGAGGCATCACATGTCCGCTGAGACTTCTTCCGCGATCGGCGACGTCGAAGGCGTGAGCCTGTACGACTCCGACAACCCGGCGCCGCTCATCGAGGCCCCGCGCAAGCGCACCTCGAAGACGCCCAAGGCGACGCGCGGCAACTTCGAGATGTTCGCGTGGCTCTTCATGCGCCTCTCGGGCATCGTCCTCGTCGTCCTGGTCCTCGGTCACCTGCTGATCCAGCTGGTGCTCGACGGCGGTGTGTCCAAGATCGGCTTCGCCTTCGTGGCGGGCCGCTGGGCCTCCCCGTGGTGGCAGGCGTGGGACCTCGTGATGCTGTGGCTGGCGATGCTGCACGGCGCCAACGGCCTGCGCACGGTCATCAACGACTACGCGGAGCGGGCGAACACCCGCTTCTGGCTGAAGATGCTGCTCTACACCGCCACGGTGTTCACCGTCCTGCTGGGCACGCTGGTGATCTTCACCTTCGACCCGAACATCCGCTAGAGCCCGGGGCTGACGAGACCAATGCAGATCCACAAGTACGACACCGTCATCGTCGGCGCCGGCGGCGCGGGCATGCGCGCCGCCATCGAGGCGACGAAGCGCAGCCGCACCGCCGTGCTGACCAAGCTGTACCCCACCCGCTCCCACACGGGCGCCGCGCAGGGCGGCATGGCCGCCGCGCTGGCCAACGTGGAGGAGGACAACTGGGAGTGGCACACCTTCGACACGGTCAAGGGCGGTGACTACCTGGTCGACCAGGACGCCGCCGAGATCCTGGCGAAGGAGGCCATCGACGCGGTCCTCGACCTGGAGAAGATGGGCCTGCCGTTCAACCGGACCCCGGACGGCACCATCGACCAGCGCCGCTTCGGCGGCCACTCGCGCAACCACGGCGAGGCGCCGGTCCGCCGGTCCTGCTACGCCGCGGACCGCACGGGCCACATGATCCTCCAGACGCTGTACCAGAACTGCGTCAAGGAGGGCGTGGAGTTCTTCAACGAGTTCTACGTCCTGGACCAGCTCATCGTCGAGGTCGACGGCGTCAAGAAGTCGGCCGGCGTCGTCGCGTACGAGCTGGCGACCGGCGAGATCCACATCTTCCAGGCGAAGGCGGTCATCTACGCCTCCGGCGGCACCGGCAAGTTCTTCAAGGTGACCTCCAACGCCCACACCCTGACCGGTGACGGCCAGGCCGCGTGCTACCGCCGCGGGCTGCCGCTGGAGGACATGGAGTTCTTCCAGTTCCACCCGACGGGCATCTGGCGCATGGGCATCCTGCTGACGGAGGGCGCCCGCGGTGAGGGCGGCATCCTCCGCAACAAGGACGGCGAGCGCTTCATGGAGAAGTACGCGCCGGTCATGAAGGACCTCGCGTCCCGTGACGTCGTGTCCCGCTCCATCTACACCGAGATCCGTGAGGGCCGCGGCTGCGGTCCCGAGGGCGACCACGTCTACCTCGACCTCACGCACCTCCCGCCGGAGCAGCTGGACGCCAAGCTCCCGGACATCACCGAGTTCGCGCGCACGTACCTGGGCATCGAGCCGTACACGGACCCGATCCCGATCCAGCCCACCGCGCACTACGCCATGGGCGGCATCCCGACCAACGTCGAGGGCGAGGTGCTGAGCGACAACACCACCGTCGTCCCCGGCCTGTACGCCGCCGGCGAGGTCGCGTGCGTGTCGGTGCACGGCGCCAACCGCCTGGGCACCAACTCGCTGCTCGACATCAACGTCTTCGGCAAGCGCTCGGGCATCGCCGCCGCCGAGTACTCCGCCAAGAGCGACTTCGTCGAGCTGCCGGAGAACCCGGGCTCGCTGGTGGAGGAGCTGGTCGAGCGCCTGCGCACCTCCACGGGCACCGAGCGGGTCGCCGCGCTGCGCCTGGAGCTCCAGGAGACGATGGACGCCAACGTGATGGTGTTCCGCACGGAGCAGACCATCAAGACGGCCGTCGAGAAGATCGCCGAGCTGCGCGAGCGCTACAAGAACGTGTCCATCCAGGACAAGGGCAAGCGGTTCAACACGGACCTCCTGGAGGCCATCGAGCTGGGCAACCTGCTCGACCTCGCCGAGGTCATGGCGGTCTCGGCCCTGGCGCGCAAGGAGTCCCGCGGCGGTCACTACCGCGAGGACTACCCCAACCGCGACGACGTCAACTTCATGCGCCACACCATGGCGTACCGCGAGGTGGGCGACGACGGCTCCGAGTCGATCCGGCTCGACTACAAGCCGGTCGTGCAGACCCGCTACCAGCCGATGGAGCGTAAGTACTGATGGCTACTCCGACCCTGGACAAGGTCGAGGCCGAGGCCGCGGCCTCGCACCTCATCACGGTCACCTTCCGGATCCGCCGCTTCAACCCCGAGGTCTCCGACGAGGCCCAGTGGCAGGACTTCCAGATCGAGATCGACCCGAAGGAGCGCGTGCTCGACGGTCTCCACAAGATCAAGTGGGACCTGGACGGCTCGCTCACCTTCCGCCGCTCCTGCGCGCACGGCATCTGCGGCTCCGACGCGATGCGGATCAACGGCAAGAACAGGCTCGCCTGCAAGACGCTGATCAAGGACATCAACCCGGAGAAGCCGATCACGGTCGAGGCCATCAAGGGCCTCACGGTCCTCAAGGACCTCGTGGTCGACATGGAGCCGTTCTTCCAGGCGTACCGGGACGTCATGCCGTTCCTGGTCACCACGGGGAACGAGCCGACCCGCGAGCGCCGGCAGTCCGCCGAGGACCGCGAGCGCTTCGACGACACCACCAAGTGCATCCTGTGCGCCGCGTGCACCTCGTCGTGCCCGGTGTTCTGGAACGACGGCCAGTACTTCGGCCCGGCGGCGATCGTCAACGCGCACCGCTTCATCTTCGACTCGCGCGACGAGGCCGGTGAGCAGCGGCTGGAGATCCTGAACGACCGCGACGGCGTGTGGCGCTGCCGCACGACGTTCAACTGCACCGACGCGTGCCCGCGCGGCATCGAGGTCACGAAGGCGATCCAGGAAGTGAAGCGC
Organism: Streptomyces sp. NPDC050504; assembly: GCF_044458065.1. NCBI lineage: Bacteria > Bacillati > Actinomycetota > Actinomycetes > Kitasatosporales > Streptomycetaceae > Streptomyces > Streptomyces sp. NPDC050504. Next base: position 560,023 of record NZ_JBITHO010000005.1, read on the forward strand.
GCCCTGATCACGCGCCGCTTCTAGCCTCCGGCGGTACGTGGGGGTGAGGGCCCCGTTCCCGGTTCCGCACCGGGGACGGGGCCCTCACTCGTACTGGTGAACGGCGCGGAAGCGGACGCGGCGGCCCGGTCCGCCCTACGATGATGCTCTCGACACCAGCCACTGGGAGGCACGAGATGTCCGCAGCATCCGTCGAGCGGCCCGCCGTCGACCGTCCGCTGATCGCGGAGGCCAACCGGCTCATGGACCGGCTTCCGGGCTACCGCGTCGAGATCATCGGAGGCCAGATCCTCGTGACCCCGCCCGCTGACGGCCCGCACGCCCGTGCCTTGACCAAGCTCATGCGCCCGTTCATCACCGCAGGGCTCGACGACGGCGAGACCAGCGTCGTCCAGGCCATCGGCCTCTGGCTGCCCACCGGGGCGGAGGACTTCGCCATCCCCGACCTGGCGATCGTCGAGGCGGATTTCGACAACCACCTGATCGAGAACAACTGCTACGACCCGATCGTCTTCCGCCTGGTCCTGGAGGTCACCTCCAGCAACTTCCGCGCCGATCTGCGCACCAAGGTCGCCGCCTATGCCGACGCCCAGGTCCCCGTCTACGTCATCCTGGACCGCAAGCACCAGCGGCTGCACGTACTGACCGAGCCGAAGGGCTCCGACTACGGCAACCACCAGGTGCACGCCCCCGGCGAGTCCGTCGCGCTCCCGGAATCGCTCGGTGCCGAGATCACCCTTGACGTGGCCGCGCTGCTGGAGGCCGGGCGGGCGTTCAGCGGATGATGCCCGCCTGCCGGGCCTCCTTCAGGTAGCTGGGGAACTCCGAGAGCAGGCGGTCGTACAGCTCCGCGTCCGAGATCCGCTCGATGTCGTCCACCGCGAAGAAGCCCACGTTGTCGACCCGGCGCCCCGCCATCGTGTCGAACCGTTCCAGCACGCCGTAGTTGGACCTGCCGAGCCCCACGAACTGCCAGAAGACCGGCTCCTCGACCGCCGCGCGCAGTTCCTTCTCGATCTCGTCGTTGCGGTAGACGCCGCCGTCCGAGAAGAAGAGCACCAGGGTCGGGTCCTGCGCCGGGTTCTGCCGTACGTACTCGCGGACCTCCGCGATCACGCGCTGCTCCTCGTTCTGGATGCCGACGAGACGCATGTCGACCTGGCCGGGCTCCATGCCCTTCTTGGGCTTCTTGGGGCGGCCGAAGAGGCTCATCTCGCCGCCGCGCACGTGCAGCCGCATCCACTCGGGCAGTTCGCCGATGGTCAGGTCGGGCAGGCGCGCGGGGTGCGAGGCGAACGTCCACGCCTGCATCTCGCCGTCGTCGTCCAGCTGCGCCGCGACGGCCGCCATGCGCTCGACGACTCCGGCGACGGTGCCCTTGGAGTAGAGCGAGGCCATGGAGCCCGAGGCGTCGAGGACGAGGATCACCCGGGCGCGGGCGCCGCTCGCGCCGTGCTTGGTGAGGCTGACGGCGACCTGCTCCTTGCGCAGGGAGAGGCGCTTGCGCATGTCGACGGGGAGGTTCTCCTCGCCCTTGACGAGCCGGATGCCGGGCTCGGTGGGCGCGTACGGCTGGGGCGCGCCGGGCGCGGGGGTGCCGCCCGCCGGGTACGGGGCCGCAGGGGCCGGGGGCGTGTAGGAGGGCGGGCCCGCCGGGGTCGGGGCGCCGGGGGCCGGGGGCCAGCTCGGGGTAGGGGCGCTCGGGGTGGGGGTGCTCACGGTGGGCGGGCCGAAGGCGCCGGGCGGGGGCGCGGTGTACGAGGGCGGGGTGCCCTGCCCGGGGGCCGGGGGCCAGCCCTGGGCCGGGGTCGGCGCCTGGGGGGACGCGGGGGTTCCCGTACCCGCTCCGGTACCCGTCCCCGCTCCCGCACCCGCCGTACCCGCTCCCGCCGGGGGCGGCTCCTCGTCGACCGAGATGCCGAAGTCCGTCGCGAGCCCGCGCAGCCCGGAGTCGTAACCCTGCCCCACCGCGCGGAACTTCCACTGCCCCTGGCGCCGGTACAGCTCGCCGCCCACCAGCGCGGTCTCGGTGCTCGCCGTGATGTCGAAGGTCGCCAGCTCGCTGCGGTCGGCCGCGTCGAGCAGGCTCAGCCGCAGCTCGGACAACTGGCCGAACGTCCCGCTGTGCATCGAGGCCGCCACCACGATCCGGTCGACCGCGCCCTCCACCCGGTCCAGGGCCACCTCCACGCTGTCGTGGACGGAGCCCCCGTCCATGAAGTCCGTCTTCCCGAGGTGGCGCACGGCGCCCGACGCGTGCGCGCGCTGGTTGTAGAAGACGAAGTCGCCGTCGTCGCGCACCCGCCCGTCGGCGGTCAGCAGCAGGGCCGACACGTCGGCCTGGTGGCTGTCGGAGGGGTCGAACCAACCGATCGTGACCTCAACGGACTTGGCAGCGACCGGAATGTTCGCGCCCTTGCTCAGGGAAGTGGATGCCATTCGGCCAGTCTGCCCGTTCGCCCGCCGTTCGAGGAACAGCGGACGCCCCCGGCTACGCGCACGCTTCCCCCGTTTCCTCCGCTCCCCCGGCTCCCCCCGCTCCCCCGGCTCCCCCCGTCTCCTCCGCCGCGATCATGATGCGCCGCAGCATCGCGTTGAGCTGCCGCCGCTCGTCGCGCGAGAGCACCCCGAGCAGCCGGTACTCCTCGTCGCCCAGCACGTCCATCGCGCCCAGCCAGGTCAGCCTGCCCGGCTCGGTCAGCGCGACGACGACCCGGCGCCGGTCGGTCGTGGAGGGGCTGCGGCGCACGAACCCGCGCCGCTCCAGGGCGTCGAGGCGGCCGGTGACGGACGCGGGGGCGAGGTCGAGGTCGGCGGCCAGTTCGGACGGGGCCGCCTCGCCGCCCCGGCCCGCGAGCTTGTGGAGCGTGTCGAACTCGTGCCGCTCCAGGCCGAAGTCGACGAGGGACTGCTCGCGGACCCGGCGCAGGTGCACGCCGAGCTTCTTCATCCGGACGATCGCGCCCTCGATGTCGGGGTCGAGCTCGGGCAGCACGGGCAGCCAGCGCTCCACGTGCCCGTCGGTCCAGTCCCGGTTCTTCATGCGGAGATCGTACGCCGGGACCGAACGACACTAAGTATTTCGTTGACGAACTTTTCGTTACCGAAATATATTCGCCGCCATGCCGAACCCACAGCAGCGCCCCCGACAACGTCCCCCCGGGCAGCAGCACCCCCTGCGCGACCGCGCGTTCCGCTTCCTCTTCGTCGGCCGCGCCCTCTCCCTCCTGGGCGACGCCGTGATCCCCACCGCGCTCGGCCTCGCCGTCATCGCGGCCACCGGCTCGACCGGCGCGCTCGCCCTCGTCCTGGGCTGCGCGATGGTCCCCAAACTGCTCCTGCTGCCGCTCGGCGGAGTCGTCGGGGACCGCTTCGACGCCCGCGCGGTGGCCCTCGCCACCGACCTCGTGCGCTGCGCCACCCAGCTCTTCGTCGGGCTCCAGCTCCTCTCCGGGTCCCCCTCCCTGTGGGGCATCGCGCTGGCGTCCGCGCTGGGCGGCGCGGCGGCCGCCTTCGCCATGCCGACCGTCTCGCCGCTGATCACCGGAACCGTGGCGCCCGCAGGACTGCTGCGGGCCAACGCCCTGCTGGGCGTGGTCTCCAGCGCCGTACGCCTCGGCGGGCCGCTCCTCGCGGGCGTGCTGGTCCTCACCGTGGGCCCCGGCTGGGCGTTCGTCCTGGACGGCGTCAGCTTCGCGGTGAGCGCCGCGCTGCTGGCCGCGATCCGGGTGCGCCGCGTGCCGGTCCCGCGCCGCTCGCTGCGCGCCGACCTCAAGGAGGGCTGGGTGGAGGTGCGTTCGCGCGACTGGTACTGGACCAGCCTGATCGCGCACGCCGCCTGGAACGGCGCGGCGGCCGTGCTGATGACCCTCGGCCCCGCCATCGCCGTGACCGGGCCGGGCGGCGAGCGGACGTGGGTGGCGTTCCTCCAGGTCGGCGCGGTCGGGCTGCTCGCCGGGTCGCTGCTGGCCGGCCGCGCCCGCCCGAAGCGCCCGGTCCTCGTCGCCAACCTCGGGCTCGCCACGTACGCGCTCCCGCTGCTCCTGCTGGCCGTCCCGGCGCCCGCGCCGCTGACGATCGCCGCGTACGGCGTCGCCCAGGCCGGGCTGGGGTTCCTCTCGCCGGTCTGGAACACCGCCGTGCAGTCGGCGGTCCCCGAGCACGCCCTGGCCAGGGTCACCTCCTACGACTGGCTGCTCTCACTCTCCGCGATGCCGCTCGGCTACGTGCTGGGCCCGCTCGCCGCCTCCGCCTGGGGCCCCGGGGTGCCGCTCGTGGCCGCCGCCCTGCTGGTCGGCGCGGCGTGCGCGGGAACGGCGGCCGTGCCCGGCGTGCGGCGCTTCACGGCCGCGCCCGACGGGCGGGCGGACCGGCGGACGGACCGGCGGACGGGCGAGCGGGCGGGTGCCGAGGAAGCCGCCCCGGCCCATTAGGCTCGGGCACCGTGGCGAAGGAACCGAAGGCAGCGGCGACCAACCCCGGCGGTCCGGTGCGGAAGGCCCCCGCGAAGGCCCCGAAGAGCGAGCAGACCCGCACGCTCATCCTGGAGACCGCGCTGCGGCTGTTCCAGGAGCGCGGCTACGACCGTACGACGATGCGGGCCATTGCCCAGGAGGCCGGGGTCTCCGTCGGCAACGCCTACTACTACTTCGCGGGCAAGGAGCACCTCGTCCAGGGCTTCTACGACCGGCTCGGCGAGGAGCACGCGGCGGCGGTCGTGCCCGTGCTCGAAGGCGACGACGACCTGGCCGAGCGCATCAGGGGCGTGCTCACGGCCTGGCTCGACGTCGCGGAGCCGTACCACCCCTTCGCCGCGCAGTTCTTCAAGAACGCCGCCGACCCGCAGAGCCCGCTGAGCCCGTTCTCGGACGACTCGCGGCCCGCGCGGGAGGCCGCGATCGCCATCCAGGAGCGGGCCCTGCGCGGCTCCTCCACCAAGACCGACCCGGGCCTCGCCGAGCTGCTGCCGCACCTGATGTGGCTGATGCAGATGGGGCTGGTGCTCTTCTGGGTGCACGACGGCTCGGCCGGTACCGAGCGCAGTCGGCGGCTCGTGGAGCGCGTCGCGCCGATCGCGGCGCGCGGGATCGGCCTCTCGCGGTTCCGGGTGCTGCGGCCGCTGGTGCGGCAGATCCACGACGTGCTGGAGGAGTTCATGCCGGACGCGCTGACCCGGACGGCGGGCGGCCCGCCGTCCGGGGCCCCCGGCGGAGCCCCCGCCGGGGCCGAGCCGGGCACTACCCCGCCGAAGACGCCCTGAGCGCCCGCTCCACCTCCCGCGCCACCGCCACGACGTCCCCCTTCGGCTCGGCGGCGTACGGCGGGTGCGTACGGATCCACCGTTCCTCCAGCGCGAACCAGTCGACGGGCTCCGGCTCGCCGCCGCCGTCCAGCGCCTTGAGGAGCCCGTCGAAGTACGTGCGCCAGCGCAGCGCGTACAGCCCGCCGACGAGTCCCGACCACTCGCGGTTGGCGTAGTCGCGCAGGCCGCCGCCGTCCGCGCCCGCGCGCGGCCCCCAGACCGTCAGCAGCGACACCGCGTCGTACTCCAGGCGGTCCTTCTCCTGCCGCGTCGCGCCCCACGCGCGGGCGTCGGCGATCCAGCGGCCCAGCAGGTGGCGCGGGTCGGTGGCGACGGCCTCGTCGAGGAGCCGCAGCCAGTGCGCCCACTCGGCGGTGAGCCGGACGAACAGCGCCCGGTCCCGCGCCCCGTACGCCGCCCTGATCCTCGGCAGCAGTTGCCGCGAGCGGTGCGAGACGCACTGGCGGGTGACGTCGAGGAGGTCGTGGCGGTAGGCGGAGCTGAGGCGCAGGCCGGGGGCGACGGCGAGCAGGGCGGGCAGGGCCTTCGCGAACTCGTCGGGGTCGTAGCGCGGGGCGCCGGGCGACCAGGAGGCGGCGGACGTGGCGGTGAGGGAGGGGCGCGCGCCGAACAGGCCGTCGTGGCCCTCGCTCCAGGAGTCGGCGCGGGTGGTGCCGTAGGCGGTGCGGCGCAGGACGTCCCAGGCCTCCCGCGCGTACGGGTCGGGGGCGCCGTAGCGCTGGACGGCCCACTCGTCGAACCAGGCGGTGAGGTCGGGCGGTCCTTCGGTCCAGGGCAGGTCGGAGAAGAGCGCGAAGGCGGCGGGGTTGTTGTCGGCGCCTTCGGGCATCAGCGCGATGCCGTCGAGCGCGCTGCCCTCCTTCGTGCGCCACTGGTGGAACAGGCGCGCCCAGTCGGGGGTGTTGGCGCCCGTGGTGGTGTGGCCGCCGAAGTTCCAGATGGAGCCGAAGGCGTAGGGCGTGCCCGCCCAGGACGCCTCGCGGTCGGTGACGGAGGGGAAGCGGTCGGAGAGCCCGTCCACGACGAACATCTTCGTGCGGTCGACGGCCTCGACGATCTCCCGGCGCGGGTTGTCCTGCCAGCCGAGGATGGCCCACAGGGCGCCGGGGTGGGCGGTGCGCAGGGCCGTCTCGACCGCCTTCGCCGCCTCGCCGACCGGTACGTCGCCCGGCCTGCCGCCCTCGTGCAGCAGGTCGATCTTGTACATGGTGGTGGGGCCGTACAGCTCGCGCTGCACGCGGTAGAAGGTCGCGGCGACCTCGGCGAAGTGCGCGTCGCGCGGATCGAGCCAGTCGGGGCGCGCGAAGCCCACCCAGTCGCCCTGCGGGACGGTGTGCGCGCCCGCGTTGCGCTCGGCGAAGCCGGGCGGGACCGTGCCGAAGTAGCCGGGGAGCACGGGCGTCATGCCCAGTTCGCGCAGCCGCCGCACGATGCGCCGCGCCAGGTCGGCGCGCTGGTCCAGGAGCCCGCGGCTCACCGGGCCGCCGAAGCCGGACATGTTCTGGAGCAGCCACCACGGCTGGTGCACGGGGCCCGGGATCCAGGCGCGCAGCTCCTCGTCGGCGTAGCCGTGTTCGAGGAAGGTGCGGTGGTACACCGCGTCGGCCCCGAGGTACACGAGGACCTCGTTGTAGCCGTGCAGCGCGAGGACGTCGAGCTCGTGCTCCCAGTAGTCCCAGTCGTGGTACGGGCCGGTGTAGCCGTCGTTGGTGTCGTTGAAGGCGAACCGGTGGGTGACGTTCGCGGCCCTGGTGACCGGGGCCGGTACGGCGGGCAGGGCGCGCGGGAGGCGGGAGGTCTGGCGGCCGGCCCAGGAGACGTGGGCGCGGGCGACGTGCCGCAGGTACCAGTGGAAGCCGGTGAGCTGGACGGCCGGGGTGGTGCCCTCGACCAGGATGCGCCCCTCGGTGCCCGACACCCGGAAGGCGTCGCGGCCGTCCGCCGGGGGCACGGTACGGAAGGTCACCTGGTGGGCGTGGCCGGGGAGCAGCCGGGCGAGCGCGCGGGCGGCGGGCGCGGGCCCCGGGGCGGCGCCCGCGCCCCCGGGGGCGGCCGCCGTGACGGCGGGCGCGGCGAGGGCGGCGGTCAGGAGGGTGCGTCGGGTCAGTCGCATGGGGGCGATGCGACCAGGGGCCGCACGGCGGGTCAATGAACCCGGCCGTACGGCCCCTTGGACATTCGTGGCACCGGTCGCGTCGGGCACGCGCCCTCACCGGCGGCCGGGCGCCGGGCCCGGCGGGCCTCGTCGGCGGCCGGGCCCGGCGGGCGGATCAGATCCAGCCCAGCTCCCACAGGCGCCACAGGCCCGTGCCGTCGGAGAGGTACTGCGAGCCCTTCACGTCCTTGCTGCTCAGGACGTAGTCCTTCTTCTGCCACAGCGGGATCATCGGGACGTCCTTGGCGACCAGGTCGTTGAGCGCCTTGAAGTCCGCGGCCGCCCGGCCCCGGTCGTCGTACCGCTGGGTGTTGGCGATGAAGTGGTCGGCGTCCGTGCTCGTGTAGCCGTTGTGGAGGCTGTTGTTGGAGCCGACGAGCGGCTGGCTGAAGGTGTCGGGGTCGGGGAAGTCGGGGAGCCAGCCGAGGCCGAACGCCTCGTACTCGCCCGTCGCGTACGCCTTCGTGAAGGTCTTCCACGCGACCTCCTTGAGCTTGACCTCGAAGAGCCCGCTCTTCTCCAGCTGGTCCTTGATCAGCTGCGACTCGCGCTTGAGGTCCGCGCCCTGGCGGTAGGCCAGCGTGAACTTGACCGGCGTCTCCACGTCCGCCTTCTTCAGCAGACGCTCGGCCTCCTTGACGTTCGGCTCGGGATAGAGGTCGTAGAAGGGGGTGCTGTGCCCGGTGAAGCCGGTCGGGATCAGCGAGTAGAGCGGCACGACCGTGTTCTCGTAGACGTCCGTCACCATCTTCTGACGGTCGATGATCGCGGCGGCCGCCTGGCGCACGGCCTTCTTCCCGAAGGGCTGGCCCTTGTTGGTGTTGAAGACCAGCATGCGGATCTCGGCGGAGTCGGCCTCCGTGATGCGCTTGTCGGTGTCGCTCACGTTGAGGCCCTTGAGCACGGACGGCGGGAGCTGCCGGTGCGTGACGTCGACCTGGCCGTTCTTCCAGGCGTCGGCCAGCTGCTGGGACTCCGTGTAGTACTTGACCTCGACGGGGCCGTTCACCCGCTTGACCGCGCCCTTGTAGTTCTTGTTGGGCTCCAGGAGGATCCGCTTGCCCTCTTCGTACTCCTTGAGGACGTACGGGCCCGACGCGTCGACCGCGTTGTCGGTCCGCAGCTCCTTCTCCGGGTACTTCTCGCGGTCCACGATGGCGCCCGCGCCGGTGGCGAGCTTCAGCGGGAAGGCCGCGTCGCGGGAGGAGAGGTTGAAGGTGACCTTCTGGCCCTCCGCCTTGATCGACCCGAGGGTGGAGAAGAGCGCCTGCGGACCCGAGGGCGCCACCTTGGGGCTCATCAGCCGCATCCGGTCGATGGAGTACTTGACGTCCTCACCGGTGATCTTGCGGCCGCTGGAGAACTTCAGGTTGTCGCGGACGACGCACTGGTACGTCTGCACCTTCTGCCCGATGAACTCGCAGCTCTCGGCCGCGTCCGGGACCGGCTCCGTGGAGTTGACCTTGAAGGTCAGCAGGGACTGGTAGAGGTTGCTGAAGATCGCCCAGGAACCGGCGTCGTAGACGCCCGCCGGGTCGAGTGCGCTGACCTCGTCCGTCGTACCGACCCTGACCGGGTCGCTCTTCTTGTCGCCCGACGGCAGCAACTGCCAGGCGCCCACGCCTGCGACCGCGAGTACCACTATGACCGCGAGAATCCGAAGCCGGATCGACCGCATTGCCGTGCTCTCCCTATTACCAGCCACACCCCGGGCAACACAGTACTGAGCTCCCCATGCCCTGCGTGTCGCCGTGTAATGGCGCTCACCCAATCACACGTTCTTCACAATGCGAAAGGGGAGACTTGGGTCTCACAGGTAACTATCCGGAATACCGTGACAGAGCGCTCACGGTGCGTGAGAAGGGGCAGGGTCCCGAGCCCGCTTTCGCGGGGTCCCGCACCCGCTTCCACGGAGCCTCACGCCTGCTTTCACGGGTCCCGCGCCTGCCTCCCCGGAGCCTCACGCCTGCTTGGAGGCCAGCTCCACGACCGTGATGTCGGACTCCGCGCCGACCCGCACGGGCGGGCCCCAGGCGCCCGCGCCCCGCGAGACGTACAGCTGGGTGTCGCCGTACCGCTCCAGGCCCGCGTTCGTCGGATTGGCCAGCTCGGCGAGGTAGTTGCCGGGCCACAGCTGCCCGCCGTGGGTGTGCCCGGAGAGCTGGAGGTCCACCCCGTGCTCCACCGCGTCGTGGATCACCACTGGCTGGTGCGCGAGGAGCACGGAGGCGCGCGAGCGGTCGCGGTCGCCCAGGGCGCGCACGAAGTCGGGGCCCTGCCCCTCGCTCTCGCCCGCGATGTCGTTGACCCCGGCGAGGTCGAAGCCCGCGAGCTCGACGCGGTCGTTCTCCAGCGGGCGCAGGCCGAGTTCGCGGACGTGCTCGACCCACTGTTCGGCGCCGGAGAAGTACTCGTGGTTGCCGGTGACGAAGAACGTGCCGTGCCGCGAGCGCAGTTGGGTGAGCGGCTCGGCGGCCGGGCCGAGGTCGGCGACGGTGCCGTCGACCATGTCGCCGACGACGGCGACGAGGTCGGGCTGGGTGCGGTTGATGGTGTCGACGATGCGCTGGGTGTGGGCGCGGCCGAGGATCGGGCCGAGGTGGATGTCGCTGACGACCGCGATGCGGTAGCCGTGCGCGGAGCGCGGCAGCTTGGCGAGCGGCACGGTGACGCGCTTGACGCGGGGGCCGCGCAGCACGCCGTACGTGCCGTACCCGACGGTTCCGAGCGCGGCGGTGGCGGCGGCCCCGGCTATGGCGCGGGAGACGAAGAGGCGGCGGGAGAAGTCGGAGGGTACGGGGGCTGCGGGGGTTACGGGGCCGGGCTCGGGGTGCTCCGGCTCGGGGGTGCCGCCCGCCGCTGGGGCCGGGGCGCTCTCGGGCGCCACGGCCGCCACCGCCACGGGCTCCGGCTGCCGCTCCGGCCGCTGCTCCGGCAGGGACACCGACCCCGGCTCCTCCGCCTCCCCCGTCTCCCCCGCCTTGCGGGGCCGGGGCCGGGGCCGCAGCAGCCACCAGCGGACGGCCTCGCCGACCACCAGCGCGAGCACCAGGTAGAGGAGCACCGCGAGCCAGAGGTAGCCGGGCCAGGCCACGACCTGCTGCACCCGGAACGGCGCCCCCGCCCGCCCGGACGCCAGCGCGGCGAACGACAGGAGCGGCAGCGTCCAGAGCGCGACGGTCCCCGCTCTTCGCGGCCGTCCGCCGGGGGACGTGGTGTCCCGCACGAGACGGCACCACACATAGCGGTGCACGGCCGCCAACAGGGCGACGACCAGCAGCAGTACGAGCCCGAAGACGACGATCACGGGTCTGCTCCCCTTTTCGGCAGCAGCGCGCTGAGCCCTGCCACGTGCGGCGTCCGCCCAGCGTACGAGACGCCTCTCGGCCCCTCGGGAACGGGCTACCCGGGCGGCGGCGGGCCGTACGGGAAGCCGCCCACGTAGTGCTCGTACGCGGCGACCCTCCGCGATTCGGCTTCCTGCGCCGCACGACGTGCACGGCGCCCCTTTCCCGGGACCCGCCCCTCCTCATTCCCGGACACTCTGACGAGGGTCCTCGCCGTGTCGACGCGTCCGCCGGAACCAGTTCCTCGACCACGTGCCGGCGCATCCAGTGGTCGACGTCGTCCGCCCGTCCCCTTCACTTGCCGTGGAATGGCTGCCCGGCGCCGCGACCACGGACGCCGTACCCGTCCGCGACAGCAAGACCCCCCACGGCGCCCGCCTCACCCCCAGCGCCCACGCCTGGCAGACCTTCATCGACGGCTTCAAGGGCTGACCCCGAGCACACCGAAGCCCCGCCGCTCCCGCTCCGGGAGGGCGGGGCTTCCTCGCGTCCCCGTACCTGCGGCGTGGCGTCCCTCACATCCCCGTGCCTCGCCCCGTCAACCGCGCGGGTCAGCCGGTCGGCTCCTTGCGGAGTACACGGATCGAACGGAACCCGACCGCTCCGACTGCCGTCCCCAAGAGAAAGGACGTGATGGCGAGCAGCAGATGGACCCAGAAGTAGGCGGTCGGGTCGCCCGCGTCGTCGAAGGCGAGACCGCTGCCGTCCTGCCACAGGTTCTTGACGAAAGAGATCCAGATGAACCAGCTCCACACTCCGAACGCGAGCAGGAACCAGGAGACGGAGCGGCTGAGCTTCATGCGTCCAGTATCTCCGCGGGGTTCCGGCCGGGGGCCGGGGGGTGGAGCACCTGAGGGATCCCCGGCCGGATCCCCGGCCGGAACCCGGGTCCGGCCGCGCGGTGGGCTGTCCCGGCGGTGTGCACGGCGGGTCCCGCTGCCGGTGTCCGCTTATCTTTCTTCGCCCTGTACGTTCCTGACCGTGTCCGCTCTCAAAAAGACCGCCCTGACGGTCGCCGCCGCTTCACTCCTGCCTGTTGTCCTCGCCGCCCCCGCCTCCGCGGACGACCCCAAGAACAAGGCCGCCGCCAACCAGCCGCAGCCCAAGCCCCCGGCCGTCATGTCCAAGGTCGGCGGCGAGCGGCTGGGGCTGCCCGGCACGCAGGTGAACCTCGGCCCCGGCGCGCCGGTGCTGCCCAAGGAGCTGAGCGGCCGGTCCTGGATCGTCGCGGACGCGGAGAGCGGCGAGGTGCTGGCCGCGCACAACGCGCACTGGCGGCTGCCGCCCGCGTCCACCCTGAAGATGCTCTTCGCGGACACGGTCCTGCCCAAGCTGCCGAAGGAGCAGGCGCACACGGTCGAGCCGAAGGAACTCCAGGGCATCGGCGAGGGCTCCAGCGCGGTCGGCGTGAAGGAGAACCACGCGTACACCGTGCACGACCTGTGGCTCGGCGTCTTCCTGCGCTCGGGCAACGACGCGGTGCACGTCCTGTCCGAGATGAACGGCGGCATCGCCAAGACCGTCCAGGACATGAACCAGCACGCGGCGGAGCTCCAGGCGCTGGACACCCACGCGGTCTCCCCTGACGGCTACGACGCCCCGCGCCAGGTCTCCTCCGCGTACGACCTGACGCTGTTCGCGCGCTCCGGGCTCCAGAAGAAGGACTTCCGCGAGTACGCCTCGACGGCGACCGCGAAGTTCCCCGGCGAGGTCGACAAGAAGACCAAGAAGCGCGAGTACTTCGAGATCCAGAACACCAACCGGCTGCTGACCGGCGCCAACGGCGTGGCCCCGTACAAGGGCATCGCGGGCGTCAAGAACGGCAACACCACGCACGCGGGCAGCACCTTCACCGGTGTCGCGGAGCGCAACGGCCGGGTGCTGCTGGTCACCGTCATGAACCCGTCCTCGACCGAGGGCCACGCCGTCTACAAGGAGACCGCGCGCCTGCTGGACTGGGGCTTCGCGGCTGCGGGCAAGGTCCAGCCGATCGGCGAGCTGGTGCCGCCGAAGTCCGCGCGGACGGGCGGCGGCGCGTCGAACGGCGCGCCCGGCACCGACAAGGCTGCGGGCGACAAGGGCTCGGACAAGGGCAAGGGCGGCAAGCACCAGGCGTCCGTGGCGGCGGACGAGGACTCCAGCGGCGTGGGCATCGCGCTCGCGGTGCTCGGCGGGGTGCTGGTGCTCCTGGCGGGCGGGGTGTTCCTGCTCAACCGGCGGCGGCCGCTCGCGGGGCTGCTTCGGCGGCGCCCGCGCGGCTGAGACACCGGGCGCGGCGGGACGGGGCCGGGCCCGGCGGAACAGGGCCGGGCCCCGTCAGTCGCGTGGCTCCGGGCCCGTGGGGTCGTCGGACCCCGCGGGCCCTCCCGTCTCCTCCGGGGTGTGCCCCGTCGCGGTCCAGGAGGCGCAGTACAGCGTCAGCTTCGCGGTGAAGTTGATCCACAGCAGCAGGGCGACCGGGACGCCGAACGCCCCGTACATGCTCTTGCCCGCGACGCTCCCCATGTAGCCGCTGAGCAGCAGCTTCAGCAGCTCGAAGCCGACCGCGCCGAGCAGCGCGGCGAACACCAGCTTGCGGCGGTGCGGCTGGACGCCGGGCAGCAGCGTCAGTACGTAGAGCAGCATCAGGAAGTCCGCCGCGACGGCGACGGCCAGCGCGGCGACCTTCAGCAGGACGCTCGCCGCGCCGCCCTCGGAGATCCCCAGCAGATCGGCCGTCCGGTCGACGGCGAGCGTGCCGAGCGCGGACGCGGCGAGCGAGGCGAGGCCCGTCGCGCCGAGGCCGAGCAGCACGCCCATGTCCTTGGCCTTGCGCAGGAAGACGTTCTCGTCGTCGTCCTCGTCGATCTCCCAGACGGCGCGCAGACAGCCGCGGACCGAGCCGACCCAGCTGATGCCGGTGTAGAGCAGCACGGCTCCGGCGACCAGCCCGACGGTGCCCGCGTTCTGGACGAGGGAGTCCAGGTCGAGCTGGTCGGAGATGCCGGGCACCTGCTCGGCGATCTTGTCCTCGGCCTTGTTCAGCTGGTCGTCGGTGAGCAGCGCGGCGCCGACGGCCGCGCCGACGGCGATCAGCGGGAAGAGCGCGACGAAGCTGAGGAAGGTGATCGCGGCGGCGAGCCGTTCCCAGTGGACCCGGACCAGCGTCTCGTACGAGCGCCAGGCGTGCGTGTCCATCAGCCGCGTCAGCGGCGGGCCGATGACCGGGAGTTTCGTCAGCCAGTCCATGAGCGGCGAGTACCCTCCGGCGTACGAAAGACGAGTGTTTCCGCGCCCCGGCGTGCGGGGCCGTGGCCTGGACCCTACCCAGGGGGAGCGCCGGTACGGCGGTGGCGCGAGGGGCGTGGGACGTGTCCCGTGCCACGTGGTGGGGTCGGGGCGGCGTCGGCCCCGGGCGGCGTGCGGGCCGGGGACGCGGGTACGGCCATTTCGGTGAGGGGATCGAAAGGTCGACCAAAGGGCACTTTTCGGGGCGATACGGTCACTTTCGTTCGTGTGGTCCCCACCCTTCGAAAGGCCGCCCATGAAGGACACGCTCGGCGCCCCCCGCTCGCTCCTCCTCCTCGGCGGCACCTCGGAGATCGGTCTCGCCACCGCCCGCCGCCTCATCGCCCGCCGCACCCGCACCGTCTGGCTCGCCGGGCGCCCCTCCCCCGCGCTCGACGCCGCCGCCGACCAGCTCCGCGCGCTGGGCGCCGACGTCCGCACCGTCGCCTTCGACGCCCTCGCCCCTGCCGCCACGCACGAGGACGTGCTCGGCCGGGTCTTCGCCGGGGCCGCGGAGGAGGGCGGCATCGACCTCGTCCTCCTCGCCTTCGGCCTCCTCGGCGACCAGGCGCGCGACGAGGAGCGCCCGCAGGACGCCGTGCGCGTCGCACAGACCAACTACACCGGCGCCGTCTCCTCCGGCCTCGTCTGCGCCGCCGCGCTCCAGGCCCAGGGCCGGGGCTACCTCGTCGTGCTCTCCTCCGTCGCGGGCGAGCGCGCCCGCCGCATCGACTTCATCTACGGATCGAGCAAGGCGGGCCTGGACACCTTCGCCCAGGGCCTGGGGGACGCGATGCAGGGGACGGGCGTGCACGTGATGGTCGTGCGCCCCGGATTCGTCCGGTCCAAGATGACGGCCGGCCGGGAGGAGGCGCCGCTCGCGACGACGCCCGAGGCGGTGGCCGAGGCCATCGAGACGGGGCTGCGCCGCAGGTCGGAGACGGTGTGGGTGCCGGGCTCGCTGCGCGTGGTGATGTCGGCGCTGCGGCACGTGCCGCGCCCGCTCTTCCGCAGGATCCCGGTGTAGCCGGGGCCCCGCCCGGGCCCCGGAGGACACGCGGGGCGGGGGCGGGGGGGCTACGCGAGGGCTGGGGACTACCCGAGGGCTGGGCGCTACGCGGGGGCGGGCTCGTCCGCCGGGGAGTTCTGCGCGGGCAGCCCCGCGATGCCGCCCCCGAACGCGTACTCGCGCAGCTTGCGCCACACGCCGTCCGCGCCCTGCTCGTACAGCGCGAACGACGCACAGGTCCACTCCGCGCCGAACTCCGCCAGCTCCTCGTACGCCCGGTCCATCGCCTCGTCGGGGATGCCGTGCGCGACCGTGACGTGCGGGTGGTACGGGAAGTGCAGCTCGCGCACCAGCGGACCGGGCTCGTCCCGCACCCGCTCCTGGAGCCAGGTGCAGGCCGAGCCGCCCTCGACGACCTGGACGAAGACGACGGGCGACAGCGGGCGGAAGCTGCCCGTGCCGGAGAGCCGCATCGGGAAGGGCCTGACCGCGGTGGCGACCTCGGTGAGGTGCGCCTCGATCGCGGGCAGGTCCACCGCGTCGACCTCGGTCGGCGGCAGGAGCGTGACGTGCGTGGGGATGCCGTGAGCAGCGGGGTCACCGAAGCCCGCGCGCCGCTCCTGGAGCAGGCTGCCGTACGGCTCCGGGACCGCGATCGAAACGCCGAGCGTTACGGTCCCCACGTCGTTCTCCTCCATGCCTGGTGATCGTTTCCGGTACGGGCCCGCAGGGGCACCGCCGCCAGTGTGGCGCCTGCGGTGCCTGCGTGGCCAGGGCCCTTGGTCTCCGGTTCGGTGCCGGTTCGACTCCCGTTCCCGGGGCCGAAAGGGCAGCGGGGCCGCGCGCCCGTACAGGGCCCCGCAGGGCCCCGGGTCAGTGCTTGGCCGGCAGGAAGCCCACCTTGTCGTAGGCGACCGCCAGCGTCTCGGCGGCGACGGCGCGCGCCTCCTCCGCACCCTTGGCCAGGATCGAGTCCAGCGTCTCGGGGTCGTCCAGATATTCCTGCGTACGGGTCCGGAACGGCGTGACGAATTCCACCATGATGTCCGCGAGGTCCGTCTTGAGGGCGCCGTACATCTTGCCCTCGTACTCCTTCTCCAGCTCCTCGATCGTCTTGCCGGTGAGCGTGGAGTGGATGGTGAGGAGGTTGGAGACGCCCGGCTTGTTCTCGGCGTCGTAGCGGATCACCGTGTCGGTGTCGGTGACCGCGCTCTTCACCTTCTTCGCCGTCGCCTTCGGGTCGTCGAGGAGGTTGATGAGGCCCTTCGGCGTGGAGGCCGACTTGCTCATCTTGATCGACGGGTCCTGGAGGTCGTAGATCTTCGCCGTCTCCTTGAGGATGTACGGCGACGGGACCGTGAACGTCTGGCCGTAGCGGCCGTTGAAGCGGTCCGCGAGGTCGCGGGTCAGCTCGATGTGCTGGCGCTGGTCCTCGCCGACGGGGACCTGGTGGGCCTGGTACAGCAGGATGTCCGCGACCTGGAGGACCGGGTACGTGAACAGGCCGACCGTGGCGTTGTTCGCGCCCTGCTTGGCGGACTTGTCCTTGAACTGCGTCATGCGGCCGGCCTCGCCGAAGCCCGTGAGGCAGTTCATCACCCAGGCGAGCTGCGCGTGCTCGGGGACGTGGCTCTGGATGAAGAGGGTGCAGCGCTCGGGGTCGAGGCCCGCGGCGAGCAGCTGGGCGGCGGCGAGCCTGGTGTTGGCGCGCAGCTCCGCCGGGTCCTGCGGGACCGTGATCGCGTGCAGGTCCACGACCATGTAGAACGCGTCGTGGGACTCCTGGAGCGCCACCCACTGGCGGACCGCGCCGAGGTAGTTCCCGAGGTGGAACGAGCCTGCGGTGGGCTGGATTCCGGAGAGCACGCGGGGGCGGTCCGTGCGCGGACGTGTGGAGGCCATGCGCGCCATTCTCTCAGGTGCGCGAAGCAGGTGCGGAACCGATCTCCGGCGGCCGGTGTATGAAGGGTGTGGAGACGCTGGAGGGGGGCCGCACCGTCGACGACGATGCCGCGGTGATCGCTCGCGTGCGCGCCGGGGAGCCGGACGCGTACGCCGAGCTGGTGCGCGCCCACACGGGAGACGCGCTGCGGGCGGCGGTCACGTTCGGCGCGGGGGCGGACGCGGAGGACGTGGTGCAGACCGCGTTCTTCAAGGCGTACCAGTCGCTGGGCTCGTTCCGGGACGGGGCCTCGTTCCGGCCGTGGCTGCTGCGGATCGTCGTGAATGAGACGAAGAACATAGTGCGTTCGACCGGGCGGCTGCGGGCCGTCGCGGGCCGGGAGGCGCTGCTCCAGGGGGCGTCCGAGCCGCTGATACCGGACTCGTCGGACCCCGCGGTCGCGGCGGTGGAGCGGGAGCGCCGGGAGGCGCTGGTGGCCGCGCTCGACGGGCTGAGCGAGGCGCAGCGCCAGGTCGTCACGTGCCGGTACCTGCTGGAGATGGACGAGGCGGAGACCGCCGAGGCCCTGGGGATGCCGAGGGGGACGGTGAAGTCGCGGCTGAACCGCGCGCTGAAGAAGCTGGGGCGGCTGCTGCCGGAGGCGTGGGAGCCGGCGGGGGGTGCGGAGTCGTTGGAGGGGGCGGGGCCGGACGCGGGCGACCGGACGCGGGGAGGAGGTGGAGCGCGTGAGTGAGGAGGAGCGCGGCGGGCTGCCGGACGAGCTGCGGGCGCTGGGGCGGCGGATTCCGGTGCCGGACGTGGACGGGCAGACGATGGCCGAGCGGGTGCTGGCGCAGCTGCTCGCCGAGTCGGTGCCGGTGCCGGTGGCCGCGTCGGGGGCCGGGGCGGAGGCTGTGTCGGGGGCCGGGGCGGGTGCGGCCGCCGGGGCGCGGGGCCGGGTCGTGCGGGTGCGGCGCTGGGCGCGGCGGCGGTGGCGGGCGCTGGTGGCGGCCCTCTCGGGGCTGCTGGTGGTGCTGGCGCTCACTCCCCCGGTGCGGGCCGCGGTCGTGGACTGGTTCGGCTTCGGCTTCGGCGGGGTGGAGGTGCGGTACGACCCGTCGGCGCCGCCGCCTCCCGGGCCCGACGCGCGGGGCGCGGACTGCGGGCGGCCGGTCTCGCTCGCGGAGGCGGAGCGGCGGGCCGGGTTCGACGTGCTCGTGCCGGACGTGCTGGGCGCCCCGGACGTGGTGTCGGTCTCGGGCGCGGGCGAGGGCCGGTGGATGGTGAGCCTGTGCTGGCGGGAGCGGAAGGGGCGGGGCGGAGGCGGAAGCGGGGGCGCGGTGCGGCTGGACGAGTTCGGGGCGGGGCTGAGCACCGGGTTCACCAAGACGCTGCGGGTGCGGCCGCAGTGGGTGGAGGTGGCGGGGGAGAGCGCGCTGTGGTTCCGGCAGCCGCACCTGCTGTCGTTCCGGCTGTCCGATCCGGGCGGGGGCGGGGAGTGGGTGCGCGAGGAGCGGACGGCGGGGCCGACGCTGCTGTGGACGCGGAGCGGTGCGGGCCAGGTGGTGACGCTGCGGCTGGAGGGCGTCGCGGAGCTGCGGGACGCCCTCGGGACAGCCGAGTCCGCGGGATCTCCCGGGCCCGGCCGAAACGGCTGAACTCGCCCCGGAGAAAGGGGAACCCGCAGGGCTCGGGCGGTGTATCAGAGGTGACGCGGACACGGTACGGACGGTCCGTACCGGCGTCGGCAGGGGGACATCATGCGACTGCCAGAACTGCGGGGGCTGCGGGGGCTGCGGGGGCTGCGGGGGCGATCGAAACCGCGAGGCCCGCGGCCACGCGCCGCGCTGGTGGCGGCGCTCGGACTGCTCGGGCTGCTCGGCCTGCTTGGGCTGCTCGGGCTCTTCGCTCCGGGAGCGGCGGCGGGCGGGCCGACGAACGACGGCCGGGAGCCGGGCCCGCGCCAGCAGTCGGTGGACCGGTGAGGGGGCGGGGCCGCGCGGGGGCGGCGCGGCTCTGGGCACTGCTCGCGGCGCTGCTCGCGGCGCTCGCGGGCGTGACCGCCGGGGTGCTGGGGGCGGCCGCACCGGCCACCGCCGGCGGACCGGACCGGGTGGTGGCGGTGGAGACGGGGACGGGCGACACGAAGCTGCTCGGGCAGCGGGACCACCGGGAGTTCCGGCGGTTCCTCGACCTGCTGCCGCCGTTCTCGGGCGCCGCGCCCGTGCCGGAGCCCAAGTCGCCGATGGACTACGGGGAGGCGCAGGTCGCGATCCTGGTGGCGAGCGGACAGGTGCTGGTGGACACGTTCCAGGTGTTCCGCACGGACGACGGGAGACGCTGGCTCTTCCAACGGGACCGGCCAGCCTGGTACCGGGCCCCGGCCGAACTGGTCGGCGCGCTGGACGGAATGGGGCTGCTGGACCGCCTGGAGACCGAGCAGGCCGACCGGGCACTGAAGGAGGCTTCGGCAGAAGACGCGCCACGAAGTGGCCCGAGCGGCCCCGAGTGGTGGTGGTCAGCAATACCGGGCGCGGGCCTGGGGGTCGCGGCGGGTGCGGCAGGAGGGGTACTGGCGATACGCCGCCGGTGGACGGAAGCGCCTTGAAAGGGGCGCGGGACTGCGCCCGATGCACGGCCCCGCCGCCCAGGCGCCCCGATAGGGGCGCGGGGAACTGCGCGAGAGTGGGGCACACGCCGCACCGACCCACCCACCCCCGAGCGGGCTCGCCCCAAGCCCCACCCCACCCCACCCACCCACCTACCCACCCAGACCCACCCGGCCCCGCCCTCCCGGACGCACCGCCGGGCGCCCGCCCCCGATCAGACGGCGAGACCGGGAGCCGGGTACGCGGCCATCAACTCACCGACCTCCGCACGGATCACGGCCAGGGCCCCCTCGTCGCCCGCACGGGCAGCCACGACGGCCCGGTCGATCCACTCGGCGACGACCGCCATGTGCTCGGCGCCGAGGCCGCGCGAGGTGAGGGAGGGGGTGCCGATCCGGATCCCGGAGGGGTCGAACGGCTTCCGCGGGTCGAAGGGCACGGTGTTGTAGTTGACGACGATCCCGGCCCGGTCGAGGGCCTTCGCCGCGACCTTGCCCGGCACGTCCTTGGCGGTGAGGTTGATGAGGACGAGGTGGTTGTCGGTGCCGCCGGACACCAGGTCGAAGCCGCGGTCCAGCAGGGCGGCGGCGAGCGCGCGGGCGTTGGCGACGACGGAGTGCGCGTAGGTGCGGAAGGAGGGCTGGGCCGCCTCGTGGAGGGCGACGGCGATCGCGGCGGTGGTCTGGTTGTGCGGGCCGCCCTGGAGACCGGGGAAGACGGCCTTGTCGATGGCCTTGGCGTGTTCCTCGCGGGACATGAGCATCGCGCCGCGCGGGCCGCGCAGGGTCTTGTGGGTGGTCGTGGAGACCACGTCCGCGTAGGGGACGGGGGACGGGTGGGCGCCGCCCGCGATCAGCCCCGCGATGTGGGCGACGTCGGCGACGAGCACCGCGCCGACCTCTCGGGCGATCTCGGCGAAGGCCGCGAAGTCGATGGTGCGGGGAAGGGCGGTGCCGCCGCAGAAGATGACCTTGGGGCGTTCCTTGTGGGCGAGTTCGCGGACCTCGTCGAAGTCGACGAGCCCGGTGTCGGCCCGTACGCCGTACTGGACGCCGCGGAACCAGGTGCCGGTGGCGGAGACGCCCCAGCCGTGGGTGAGGTGGCCGCCCATGGGGAGGGCCATGCCCATGACGGTGTCGCCGGGTTCGGCGAAGGCGAGGTAGACGGCGAGGTTGGCGGGTGAGCCGGAGTAGGGCTGGACGTTGGCGTGCTCGGTGCCGAAGAGGGACTTGGCTCGGTCGACGGCGAGCCGTTCGACCAGGTCGATGTTCTGCTGGCCCTCGTAGTAGCGGCGGCCGGGGTAGCCCTCGCTGTACTTGTTCTGCAGGACGGTGCCCGAGGCTTCGAGGACGGCCCTGGAGACGTAGTTCTCGCTGGGGATGAGCCGGAGCGTCTCGGCCTGGAGGCGCTCTTCGGCACGGACCAGGGCGGCGAGTTCGGGATCGGTGGCGGCGAGGGCCGGATGGGGCGGGGCGAGAGGGGACTGGGGGAGCGTCATGGTGTCCTCCGGGTCGATGCGTTGCTCGGTACCCGGGGTGCCCAGGCGGGCGGCACCTCGTCGTGGCGGTCCCGCGCGGCTCCCCCGGGGTCCGTTCCCCGTGCGCCAGTCGCCGCGCGTGTC
Organism: Streptomyces sp. NPDC050504; assembly: GCF_044458065.1. NCBI lineage: Bacteria > Bacillati > Actinomycetota > Actinomycetes > Kitasatosporales > Streptomycetaceae > Streptomyces > Streptomyces sp. NPDC050504. Next base: position 581,236 of record NZ_JBITHO010000005.1, read on the forward strand.
GCACACCCTAGCGGGCAGCCTGAAACGAGGGTCTTTGTGTCCGTATGGCGAGCGGAGGGAGAAGAAGGAGATAGAACAAGAAGGGACGAAGACCTCGTTCTGGTTGCCCGATTTGCTCGACGACTTGCCCGACGAATTGCTCGACGACTTGCCCGACGAACGGAGAGACCGTGCCAGAGACGGAAACCGCCAGCGCCATCGCCTCGGCAGAGGCCCACAGCGCGCACAACTACCATCCGCTGCCGGTCGTCGTGGCCTCGGCGGAGGGCGCCTGGATGACCGACGTCGAGGGGCGCAGGTACCTCGACATGCTCGCCGGGTACTCCGCGCTCAACTTCGGCCACGGCAACCGCAGGCTGATCGACGCGGCCAGAGCGCAGCTGGAGCGGGTGACGCTGACCTCGCGGGCGTTCCACCACGACCGGTTCGCCGACTTCTGCGCGCAGCTCGCCGAGTTGTGCGGCAAGGAGATGGTGCTGCCGATGAACACGGGCGCGGAGGCGGTGGAGACCGCCGTGAAGACGGCGCGCAAGTGGGGGTACCGGGTCAAGGGCGTGCCGGACGGCCGGGCGAAGATCGTGGTGGCGGCCGACAACTTCCACGGCAGGACGACGACGATCGTCAGCTTCTCGACCGACCCGGAGGCGCGCGCGGACTTCGGCCCGTACACACCGGGCTTCGAGATCGTGCCGTACGGCGACCTCGCGGCGCTGGACGCGGCGGTGGACGAGGACACCGTGGCGGTGCTGATCGAGCCCATCCAGGGCGAGGCCGGGGTGCTGGTGCCGCCCGCCGGGTACCTCGCGGGGGTGCGCGAGCTGACGCGCGCGCGGAACGTGCTGTTCGTCGCGGACGAGATCCAGTCGGGCCTGGGCCGTACGGGCAGGACGTTCGCGTGCGAGCACGAGGGCGTGGTGCCGGACGTCTACGTGCTGGGCAAGGCGCTGGGCGGCGGCGTCGTGCCGGTGTCGGCGGTGGTGGCGGACGCGGACGTGCTGGGGGTCTTCCGGCCGGGCGAGCACGGCTCGACGTTCGGCGGCAACCCGCTGGCCTGCGCGGTCGCGCTTGAGGTCATCGCGATGCTGCGCACGGGCGAGTTCCAGCAGCGGGCGACGGAGCTGGGCGAGCACCTGCACCACGAGCTGGGGCTGCTGGTCGGCGGCGGCGCGGTGGACGCGGTGCGCGGCCGGGGCCTGTGGGCGGGCGTGGACATCGCGCCGTCGCGCGGCACGGGCCGGGAGGTCTCGGAGCGGCTGATGGAGCGCCGGGTGCTGGTCAAGGACACGCACGGGGCGACGATCAGGATCGCGCCGCCGTTGGTGATCAGCAAGGAGGACCTGGACTGGGGCCTGGAGCACCTGAGGGAGGTACTGGAGGGCTAGCCCGAAGGCGCGGGCACGGGGCGGGCACAGGGCGGACACGGGAGGGCGCCGGGCAGCGGGCTCCCTGGCATCGCGACGTCGCGGCACCAGGGCATCGCGGCACCAGGGCGTCGCGGCACCAGGGCATCGCGGCATCGCGGGCGATCAACTCGTACTCTCCGCACGACTCTTGACGCGGGCTTTGGTCTGGACCAAAGATGCCGCCATGTCCATGCCGAGATCCCGAGCGGTACTCGCCGCCCTCGCCCCGTTCCTGCTGCTCCTGGGCGCCACCGGTTCCGCACACGCGCAGGCCGCGCAGGCCCCGCAGGCCGCGCGCGCGGCGGCACCGGCGGCGGCACCGGCGGCGGCCTGGCCCGAGCCCGCGCCCGTCATCTCGCGGGTGGCGACCGACGACCCGGTCGTGTTCATCACCATCGACGACGGCTGGGTGCGCGACCCGGCCGCCGCGCGGCTGCTGATCGAACGCCGGGTGCCCGCCTCGCTCTTCGTCCTGCCGGACGCGGTGGCGGCCGACCGCGCGTACTTCCAGGGGCTGCTCGCGCACGGCCCCTCCCGGGTGGAGAACCACACCGTGACCCACCCCCACCTGGAACAGCTCCCCGGCGCGGCCGCGCAGCGCGCGGAGATCTGCGGGGCGCGGGACCGGCAGCTGGCGGCGTTCGGCGACTCGCCCCGGCTGCTGCGACCGCCGTACGGGACGTACGACGAGACGACCCGGACCGCGGCGCGGGCCTGCGGGGCGGAGGCGGTGGTGACGTGGACGCACGACTTCACGACGTGGGGCGAGTGGACGCCGCCGACGCCGGTGCTCCAGCGGGGTGACATCGTCCTGCTCCACTTCACGGGGGACCTCAGGGCGGATCTGACGCGAGCGCTCGACGCGGCGCGAGCGGCGGGCCTGCGTCCGGCAGCGCTGCGGGACTACTTGCCCCGGTGACTCGGAGGGGCGGCGGTGGCAGGGCCGCTGCGCGGGCACTCCCCCACCCCGCCCCGGGCAACGCCCCCGCCTCCTCACCTCCGCCCCCCTACCTCCGCCACCTACCTCCGGAGACCCTCCGCCAGGCCCCGTACCGCGGCCATCGCCTGCCGCTGCAAGTACGGACCGAACGTGATCCGCGTCGCCCCCAGCTCGCCCAGCTCCGAGATCAGCATCCCCCCGTCCCCCGGCGCCGTGTTGATCGGCACCCCAGGGAACTCCTCCCGCAGCAGCGGAAGCTGCTCGGGCGGGACGAAGATCGGGTAGATCCCGTCCGCCCCCGCCCCGAGGTACCTCCCCGCCCGCTCCACCGCGTCGTCGCTCTTCCCGTCCCCGTACAGATACGTGTCGACGCGCGCGTTGATGAACAGGTCGGGCCCCGCCACCTCCCGCACCTCCGCGAGCCAGTCCGCGTGCCGCGCCGGGTCCTTGAGGACGCCGCCCTCGGAGTCCTCCAGGTTGCAGCCGACCGCCCCCGTCGCCAGGAGCCGTTCGACCAGCTCGCGCGGCGGCAGCCCGTACCCGCCCTCGACGTCCGCCGAGACCGGCACGTCGACCGCGCGCACGATGCGCGCGACCGCCGCGAACATCTCGTCGGCCGGGGTCAGCCCGTCCTCGTACCCGAGCGACGCCGCGACCCCCGCGCTCGGCGTCGCCAGCGCGGGGAACCCCGCGTCGGCGAAGACCCGCGCGCTGCCCGCGTCCCAGGGGCCGGGCAGCACGAGCGGATCGGCGGCGGCCCGCCCCTGGTGCAGCGCGCGGAAGGCGCCGAATTCTCCGGACACTTCGAGAATGCTCCTCACCCTGTCGACGGCCTCAGTGCTTGTACTGGCCGGGCGTGTAGTGGCCGGGCACCATCCGCGTGGACACGGCGAACCGGTTCCACGCGTTGATCACGGTGATCGCCGAGATCAGCTGGGACAGCTCCGCCTCGTCGAACTCCTTCGCCGCCCGCTCGTACACCTCGTCCGGCACGAACCCGTCGGTGAGGACCGTGATCGCCTCGGCCAGCTCGATCGCCGCGATCTCCTTCGGCGTGTAGAAGTGCTTCGACTCCTCCCAGGCGCTGAGCTGGACGATCCGCTCGACGGACTCGCCCGCGGCGAGCGCGTCCTTGGTGTGCATGTCGAGGCAGTACGCACAGTGGTTGAGCTGCGACGAGCGGATCTTGACCAGTTCGAGCAGCACCGGGTCGAGCCCCTGGCGGGCCGCCGCGTCGAGCTTCAGCATGGCCTTGAAGACCTCGGGCGCGTGCTGGTGCCACTCCAGGCGCGGGGTGTGCTCGGGGTTGAGGTTCTTGCTCTCGTTGTTCGTCATGGCTACGACCGTACGGCCCCGATGGCGCAGGAGTATGGTCCATTTCCATGACGGAATCGTGGGCCACTTCGTTCGGCGTGGACCTCCACCTGGAGCTGGCCGACGGCGGGCTGCGCAGCGGCCTCATGGACGCGCTGCGCGAGGCGATCCGCACCGGGCGGCTGACGCCTGGCACCCGCCTGCCGTCGTCGCGCTCGCTCGCCGCCGACCTGGGCATCGCGCGCAACACGGTGGCCGACGCGTACGGGGAGCTGGTCGCCGAGGGCTGGCTCACCGCGCGCCAGGGCTCGGGCACGAGGGTCGCCCAGCGCGCCGCGCCGCGCAAGGCCGCCGCGCCCGCCGCACCGCGCTCGCGCCCCGCGCGGCGCCGGCCGCAGTACAGCCTCATGCCCGGCACCCCCGACCTCGGGACCTTCCCGCGCGCGGAGTGGCTGCGCGCGGCGCGCCGCGCGCTGACCGCCGCGCCCAACGAGGCCTTCGGGTACGGCGATCCGTCCGGGCGCGTCGAGCTGCGCACCGTACTCGCCGACTACCTCGCCCGCGCCCGCGGCGTCCACGCGCACCCGGACCGGATCGTGATCTGCTCCGGCTTCGCGCACGGCCTGATGCTGATGGCTCAGGTGCTGCGCGCCCGGCGGGCGCGGGAGGTGGCCGTCGAGTCGTACGGGCTGGACGTGCACTGGAGCCTGCTCACCGAGCGCGGACTGCGCACCCGCGCGCTGCCGCTGGACGAACTCGGCACGGACACGCGCGGGTTGGACCGGGAGGGCGCGGTGCTGCTGACCGCGGCGCACCAGTTCCCGATCGGCGTGCCGCTCCACCCCGACCGGCGGTCCGCCGTCGTGGACTGGGCGCGGGCGACGGGCGGGCTCGTCCTGGAGGACGACTACGACGGGGAGTTCAGGTACGACAGGCAGCCCGTCGGGGCGCTCCAGGGCCTGGACCCCGAGCACGTCGTCTACCTCGGCACGGCCAGCAAGTCCCTCGCGCCGGGGCTGCGGCTGGCGTGGATGGTCGTGCCCGACGGGCTGGTGGCGGAGGTGTTGGCGGCGAAGGGGGCGATGGACTGGGTGTGCGGCACGCCGGACCAGCTGACGCTCGCGGAGTTCATCGCGTCGGGCGCGTACGACCGGCACGTGCGGGGGATCCGGCTCCGCTACCGGCGGCGGCGCGACCAGCTCGTCGAGGCGCTGGCCGCGGCGTCGCCCGAGACCGCGGTGTCGGGGATCGCGGCGGGGATGCACGCGCTGGTGGAGCTGCCCGGCGGCATGGAACGCCCGGTGGTCCAGGCGGCGGCCTGGCAGGGGCTCGCGGTGGAGGGCCTGGCACGCTACCGCCACGGGACGGCGCCGGGGGCCGGGCGGGACGCGCTGGTGGTCGGCTACGGCACCCCGCCGGAGAGCGCGTGGCACGGAGCACTCGACGCCCTTTGCCGGGCGCTGCCCTAGGGGGATGCGGCACCGGCCCCACCCCCGCGCGGTTCCCCGCGCCCCCGCCGGGCCCCTGCGCGGAACGGGCCCACCCCGCACACCGCCCTGCACACCCGCACGCCCGCCCCGTACGCCGTCCCGCACACCCGTCCCGCGCACCGCGCGCCACACACCGCCCCGTCCCGCGCCCCTCGCCCCGCACGCCGCCCCGTCCCGCACGCCCGCCCACACACCGCCCCCTACTCCTCCCCGCTCCCGTCCAGCCGCGCCCGCTGCTCCCCCGTCAGCCGCAGTTCCACCGCCTCCAGGCTCTCCTCAAGCTGCGCCACCGACGACGCCCCCACCAGCGGTATCGCCGGCACGTCCGCGTCGATCAGCCAGGACAGCACCACCTGGTTGACCGTCGCCCCCGTCTCCCGCGCCACCTCCGCCAGCGCCGCCCTGCGCAGCGCCGTGCCGGGATGGTCGTACTCCGCCCCCAGCGGCTTGTCCGTACGGCTGTACGCCCCCGCCAGCAGCGGCGTGTACGCGACCAGGCTCATCGTCGGATCGGCCCGGAGGTAGCTCAGCATGTCCCCGCCGACCGTGCCCTCGTGGTCCTCCAGCGAGGGCCGCGTGGGCAGGTCGGCGGCGCGCCGGAAGTACGTGTGGTGGTACTGCGCGACCTCGTACCCGGGCAGCCCGGCCGCCCGCGCGTACTCCCTGGCCCGCGCGACCTGCCACGTCCAGTGGTTGCTGATGCCGAGCAGCCCCACCACGCCCTCCGCCACCAGCCCGGCGAACGCGTCGACGGTCTCCTCCAGCGGGGTCGCGGGGTCCGCGATGTGCGCGTAGAGCAACGGCAGCTTCTCCAGGCCCAGTTGCTCGCGGCTGCGCTCCGCCGCCTCGCGGACCGTCTTCGCGCCCAGCCCCTCCGCGTTGTCGAGGTAGCCGGTGCCGGGGTCCTTGGGCCGGGCGCCGAGCTTGGTGGCGACGGTGATCTCGTCGCCGATGCCCCGGCTGCGGATCCACCGCGCGAGCAGCCGCTCGCTCTCGCCGCCCTGGCTGCCGGTGACCCAGTACGCGTACACGTTCGCGGTGTCGACGAAGGTGCCGCCCGCTTCGACGTACCGGTCGAGGATCGCGAAGGACGTCTCCTCGTCGGTCGCCGAGCCCAGCAGCATGGCGCCGAGGCTCAGCACGCTCACCTCGCGGCGGTTGCGGGGGTCCTGGCCGATGGTGCGGTAGCGCATGCGGTGTCCTTGTCGCTCGAAGTGGCCGGTGCGGACCGGTGCGGAAGGGAGTCTCGCGTTTGGAGCGCACTCGAAGTCAAGGGCGGGACACGGTTGTGGATCTTCACTCAAGTGTAGTACTTCTTGTACATGAGTGAGCAGGTCTACAACAGGCTGGCAGTGGTCCGCGCGGAGCGGAAGGTGTCGCGGCAGGCGCTGGCGGACGCCGTCGGCGCGCACTACCAGACCATCGGCTACATCGAGCGCGGGCAGTACAACCCGAGCCTCGACCTGGCTCTGCGCATCGCGGCCCACTTCGGGCTCCCCGTCGAGGCGCTGTTCTCGCTGGAGCCGTTCGACCCGCTCACCGAAGAGGTCTACGGGAGGAAGCAGTCATGACAGGGACGGGCAGCACGGCGACGCGCTACGACCGGCGCGTGTACGAGCTGATGAACGACCGCAGGGCGGCGGCGCTGTACGCGACGGCCGCCCGGCGCAGGGTCCTGGTCGGCGCGCACGTCGCGCTGAGCGCGGCCGGGGCGGGCCTCGGCTTCGTGCTGCCCTTCGGGGAGCGGCCGTGGGTCCTCTTCGCGCTGCTCGGACTGCTCGTTCCCTGGTGCGTGGCGACCGGCGCGATCAACGGCGCGACGCGCGGGCTGCTGGAGCTGCGCGGCCGGATGCTGGACGAGCGGCAGCTCGCCGAGCGCGACCGGGTGCACGCGCGGGCGCACCGGCTGACCACCGGCGTGCTCGCCGCGACCGGCCTCGGCACGGCCCTGCTCGGCTGGGCGGGCGCCTTCCGCTTCGAAACGCTGGTCGCGCCCGTGCTGCTGGCGGCGCTGGCCGTGCACTGGCTGATGCCGCTGTGGGTGGCGGGCCTCGGCGTGCGGGACGAGCCCGCGGACGACAACGAGTTCTAGGAGGTACGGAGTTGTTCAGGAATCGTACGGAGACGGTACTGCTCGCGCTGCGCGAGGCGGACGCCATCACCGAAGCCCTGCGGGGCGCGCTGGAGAGCGCACCGGAGGCCGAGCGCGCGGGACTTGAGCGGGCGCTGGCGGTGGTGGCGGAGGCGACGGCCGCCGACGACGCGGCGCTGAAGGCGCGTTGGGTGCGGAAGGTGCTGGCGGAGGCGGGCTGCGAGGAGGCGCCGGACTCGGTGGCCGCGATCAAGGCGCTGCGCGCGGCGGAGCCGGGCCTGAGCCTGCTCCAGGCGGTGACGCTCGCGAAGGCGGCGGCTCCGGAAAAGGCGTGAGCGGGGGCGGGGCCGGGATCGGGGACGGGGTCCGGGGCGGAATCCGGGGCGGGGTCGGCCCGACGTGCCGGGCCGGTCAGTTGGGCGCCGGGTTCCGCACCACCCGGTAGTCCTGGACCCGGCCCGCCGATGTGAGCAGCGCGAGGAGTTCGGCGCGGCGGCGCTCCGGCATGCGCTGGGCCGCCGCGCGCAGGACGCCGTCCGCCTCCTCGTCGAGATCGTTCAGCCGCAGGTCCCGTACGAGGTCCGCCACGGCGTCGGCGGAGCGGCCGACGCCCGCCGACTCCAGGTAGGGCGCCGCGTGCGCACACAACGCCCGCCAGCGGCCCAGCACTTGGGCCGTCGGCAGGTCGGCGCCCGTGTCCAGGACCGTGTCCACCAGCCCTTGGTGCCCCTCGGCCTGGAGGACGTGCGCGAGGGCGGCGAAGGAGACCGCGCCCAGGTGCCCGGCCACGTGGTCGCGCAGGAGCAGCAGGGACGCGGGCGAGTACGCGACCCCGCCCCCGGCCGCCCCGCTCTCCGCCTCCGCTTCCGCGTCCGCGTCTCCCTCCGACTCCGGCTCCGGCTCCGCCTCCAGGAGTGCGGCGCTCTCCTCGGCCAGGACCAGGGCGGCCGCCAGTCGGCCCACGGGGTGGGCGTCGAGGGCCGGGGCCGCCAACTCGGCCGCCGGGCCCGGACCGAGAAATCCGACGAGCGTTCCGATGAAGTCCAACAGGGCTTCCGGGGTGGCCAGTTCACCCACCATGTCCAGCACGAGACCGGCCCGGAACGGCCCGTCCGGCACGTGGGCCACGGTCATGGCCGCCCGGCGGGGGTGCTGCGACAGGCGGTGGACGCTGGCGGGGTCGTCGAGGTCCGGCAGCCTGGTCTCCAGCTCCTGGAGCGACTCCTCAAGTTGGACGACCTTCCGCTGGGCCTCTTCGAGCGTACGGATGAGCCCCGCGACCTGCCGTTCCATCGCCTCGTACCGGTCCGCGACGCGCTCCGCCCGCTCTTCGGCCTCCTCTGAAGAAGCTCCCCGCTCCGCATCCCGTTCGGCGCCGTCGGCGGAGAGGTCCGCGAGCGCCCGCGTGAGGTCGTCGCCCAGCTCGCCCAGCTCCTGGCGCGCGGCGGTCAGGGCCCCGCGGAGCTCACCGGCGCGGTGCACCGCGCTCGTGCGCTCGGCGGCGAGCTGGGCGATGGCGCGCTCCAGCGGGTTGGAGTCCAGCTGCGCCGCACTGTGCAGGGTGCGGAGTTCGGCGACCGCGCGGGGCGTGGGCGGGCGGTCGGTGGCCCGGAGCGCCTCGATGATGGCGTCCAGCGTCTTCAGCGGGACGTCGACCGGCTGCCGTACGAGCTTGGAGAGCCGGGGCGTGGAGTACCGGATCTCGCCGGCGATCCAGGACCGCTGCACGCCCGCCAGGATGCGGTGCAGCGCGCTCTTGAACTCGTACAGGTCGGGCCGCCCCCGGAAGTCGTCCTCGTCGGGCGGCAGGGGAACCCGCCCCGGGCCGCGCGGGCCTTCGGGACCACCGGGGCCCTCGGGGCCCTCGGGGCCGCCAGGGCCGCCGGGACCATCGGGACCGCCGGGGCCGGGCGGGTCGCCGGGAGGGCGGGGGCCCTTCGGAGGTGGGAGCGGGTCGTCGAGGAAGCCCAACGGGTCGAGCGGGTCGACGCCTTGCGCGTACGCACCGGAGACGCCCGCGTCAGGGACGTACGCGGAGAAGTCGTCGACGACGGGGATCTCCTGGGGCGACGGGTCCGGCTCGGGCGGCGGCACCCGCGGTCCGCGCGGCCTGTCAGGACGCGGCGGCCCGCCTCCCATGGAAAACCCCACAGGTCCCCCTTCCAGGCCCCGCCTGTTTCCTCTTTTCCGGCAACAACTCCCCGGGATTCTTTCTCACTTGAGGCAATTTTTCAGCCCTGGTGTCCTCGAAGCGTCCATCCGTACCGGTCACCCCGGGTCACCCCGGACCATTCCTGGAGGCACCATGCGAGGCAGCACACCCCGACCGCTCTGGCGGCGGCTCGGCAGGACGGCCGCGTTCGGCCTGGTCCGAGGGCTCTCGTACGGCTGCGGCGCGGCGCTGGCCGCCGCTGCGGCGTGGTGGGCGCAGTCGCGCTGAGGCGGCGCGCTACGCCTTGGCGGGTGCGCCGCGCTGGTAGAGCGGCAGCCGCATCCCGAACTCGTAGGCGCGGGCGGCGGCGCGGATGCGGGCGGCCTGGTACGGCAACGCGTGCCGGTCCAGGTCGCCCATGGGCACCCACCGCAGCGCGGACAGCTCGGCGATAGCGCTCTCCGGAAGGCGCACGGCACGGGCCTCCTGGGGCGTCAGAATCCCCCCGTCCACGACGATGTTGATCCCCTCGGCACTGTCCTCGTGCGCGGGCATCTGGTCGATCATCAGCGCGTGCGAGATGTGGCGGCGCAGGCCGGTCTCCTCGAACAGCTCCCGCGCGGCAGCCGCCGCCACGGTCTCGTCCGGATGGGCGCCGCCGCCGGGGAGTTGCCAGCCGAGGCGGCTGTCGGCGTGCTTGTACGTCGGCTTCACCAGGAGGACGGAGCCGTCCTGGTCGCGGATGAGGACGACGGCGCCGATGCGGCGGCGGGGCGGGTTGGCGGGGTCGATGTCGGCGTGCGCCATGGGTGTTCCGTTCTCGTGGAGGGTCGGGAAGTCCCGTAGTCCGGTGGGTACGGGGAGCAGATGACCGCCGGGGTGGTCGGCGAACAGTTCGCACGGGGTGCCGCAGGGGTCCATGACCTGGACACGGGTGTCGGTGTGCTGCCAGCGCACCCACACCGCACGCCCGGAGGGTCCGGGCAGGAACAGCAGGTGCGCGGCGTGGTCGGCGTCGCCGTGCCGGGTCAACTCGCACTCCACGGACGGCAGTACGTCCTGCGGATCGGCATCACCGCCGGCGAGTTCGACGGCACGGCCCACCACCGGGGGCGTATGGAAGAAGCGTTCGGAGCAGCGGTTCACGAAGGGGTCCCCCAGGGACTTCATGGGCGTGCGAGGGGTGCGGCGAGGAGCCAGCCGATCGCGGCCCACGCGGCGAACGTGGCCGCGAAGACGAGCGCGGTACGCAGGTACTTCACGTGCGGGCGGGGCGCGGGATGCGGGGCGTTCGGCGGTACGCCCGTATCGGGGGCACGGCACCCACACGTACGGCATGCAGCACGTACGTCCCGGTGTGATCGGTCGCCGAGACCGCGACGGGCAGCCCGTGGCGCAACCGCTCGTACGCCACCTGCCGACTCGCCGGATCCGCACACCACGCCCGCAACTCAGCGGGCACGCTCGGGAGTTCGTTCAGCGCGGGACTGGTCACCAGCACGCCCCGCTGCGCGGGCTCGACCCAGTGCGCATCCGGGCCGGGATCGAGCCCGTCCGCCACCCGATGCGCCTGCGCGAACAGCCACCCCACCGCCATCCCCACGTACGGAGTACGGAAAGCCCCCAGCACGACCCGGACCGTCCCGCCGTCCACCGGCCCAGTCGCCGCCACCTCGGCGCGGTAGTCGCAGCGGGGAGCCTGTCTGGCGGCCTGACGTACGGCGGTGTTCACGTCCACGAATCGGCTCCATCCCCTAGCCACCTCTGCTACCTCTAAGCAACCGCACGACCACACACAGCGGTACTGTTGGCGCAGCGTGAACGTTTTAAGGCGTTTAAAGCGCCTAGGAGCGTGGGGAGTTGGGCGACCGTGGCGAACGAACCAAATCATCGCTTGGAACGGCTGTTCACAGAGAGCGGCTGGACGCTCAGCCAATGGGCACGCGCCGTTAATCTCGTGGGAAGCGAGAACGGCACACCCCTGCGATACAACGCCTCAGCCATGCACCACTGGCTGGCCGGGACGACCCCTCGAAGTCAAGTACGGCGGTTCGTCGTCGAAGCGTTCTCACGGCGACTCGAACGCCCCGTGACCTTTGCCGAGGCAGGATTCAGCGATCTTCCCGATCATTCGACACAGCAGCCGGATACGGTGGAGGGGCTGCTTGAGCTAGGGAAGGACGACATGGACCCGTCACGGCGCAGAGTGCTCGGTGCTGGTCTCTTCTCGGTGGCGCTGACCATTCCTGGTTGGCCGGACTTGGTGAGCCGGGCTGAAGCTGCACAGACCGGGCGGACAGCGCGTATCGGCATGGCCGATGTGGACATGGTCATTGCCATGACAGAGCGCGTGTCCGGCCTGGACGACGAGTTCGGCGGGCGCTATGCGCGCCCCATGGCCGCAGCGTTCCTGGTCAACACGGTCGCCCCGGCATTGCGCGCCGACGGCTCCGAAGCGGTCAAGAACGCCATGCGGTCCGCAGCCTCGGACTTGTGTTACCTCACGGGCTACATGGCCGTGGACGAGGGGTTCCACGGTTTGGCCCAGCGGTACTACCTCAAAGCCCTTGAGCTGGCCGGTACCGCGAATGACCACATCACGTACTGCACCACGCTACGCGGAATGAGCGTTCAGGCAGTTAACCTGGGCCACGGGCAGACCGCCATGCGGCTCGCGAATTCCGCAGCGGCGGCCTCCCCACAGGCGGGACCGCGAATGCGTGCGTTCCTTGCGGGCCAACAAGCGCACGCAGCGGCACAGATCGGCGACCGGCACGCGGCTCTGTCGTACCTGCGCGAAGCGGAAGCGGCCATGGACAAAGCCGAGTCGCGTGCCACCACGTTCGCTTCGTACGACCCTTCGTCGCTCACCTACCACGTGGGACAGGTGCGGTACGAACTCGGCGACGTGAAGGGCTCCATCTCGGCACTTGCCGAGTCGGACAAACTCCGCCACCACACGTTCCGCCGAAGTCGGGTGCTACACCTGTCCATGATGGCCGAACGCCAATTGGAACTCGGCCATCTCGAAGCGGCCTGCGACACGTGGGGGCGGGTGGTGGACATCTACCCGCACATCGAATCCGGGCGGTGCGACCAGCGCCTCGCGACACTCCTCGAACGCGTCCGCCCCTTCACGAAGAACCAGACAGCGCGCAGCTTGTACGAGCGGGCGGCGCTCGTTGCTCCGCCTTCGTTCACGGCTTAGCGCACCGAGCCCCGCGCACGCGGCCCCGCCCGCCGTACCGGGGACGGCAGAGACCCGCCGCCCCCGCTCCCCCGCGCCCTCCGCCCCCGCCCGCCGCCCTCGCCCGGCGCGCAGCCGACCTCAGCCGACCGGGCGGCGCGGCGCGCTCGCCACGCCCGACTCGCGGCCGCTCAGCTCCGCGTCCAGCGTTTCCTGCGCCACCCGCATGGCGTCCGCGTACTTCGGCTCCGCCATGCGCTGCCAGGCGAGGTCAGGCGCGACCTCCTCGACGCGGCTCGTCACCCACCAGATGTTGCCGAACGGGTCCCGCACCCGGCCGCCCCGGTCCCCCCACGCGCTGTCGACGACCTCGGTGACCACCTGCGCGCCGTGTGCGACCGCCGCCGCCATCGCGGCGTCCGCGTCCGGGACGTAGACCCGCAGCAGCGAGGGCATGGCAGGCCAGTCGGGGCGGCGGTCGAAGGCCAGCACCACCGTGTCGCCGACGCGGATCTCGCCGTGGCCGATGGTGCCGTCCTCGACCGGCACCCGGGCGATCTCCTCGCCGTCGAACGCGGCGGCGACGAAGTCGAGCAGGGCGCCGGTGTCGTCGGTGACCACCCACGGCGCGACGCTGGTGTAACCCTCGGGTGCGGTGCGGTTCATCGGTCTCGTCCCCTCGTCCGGTTCTTCGTGACGTGACGACAGTAGGGTTCAACTAGGACTGTTTCGGTCCTAGTTCGGACAGGGAGCGGCGGGAGCGACGGAAGCGGCGGGCGACCGCGTCGCGCCGGAGCTCATGGGGGGGGCGACGCCCCCTCACACCCTCCGCAGCACGTGCAGCAGGTACTCCTTGCGGTCCAGCGGGTTGTGGTCCGTGCGCGCCCGGACGGGATGCTGCCCGCCCGCCACCGCCGCGTAGTGGTCGAAGGCCGCCTCCAGCACGCCCTCCCCGCTGGTCAGCGTCGGCAGCCGGACCTCCAGCGCGTGGACGGACGCCGCCGGGACCGTGCCCTCCACCACGTACGCGTCCCCGCGCGCCTCGGACGTCGCCGGGACCGCCCGCAGTCGGCCGAGCACCGGCAGCACCGCGCCCAGCGCGCCCGACGGCACTTCGAGGCGGAAGCGGTGCACCGGCTCGTGGACCCGCGTCCCGGCCTCCCGCAGCGCCGCCACCAGGACCAGCGGGGCCAGCGCCCGGAAGTCCCCGGCCGTGCTGGTGATCGAGCAGAAGCCGGAGTGCGTCACGGTCACCGCGCAGTCGGGCACGGCCCATCCGCTCAGGCCCTGTTCGAGGGTCGCGCGCACCGCCTCCTCGACCGCGACGAAGAAGGCGTACGGCATGGAACCGAGCTCCACGCCGAGGCGCAGTTCCACGCCGTGCCCCGGGGGCGCGGGCTCCACGCGCAGGCCGACCGTCGCCCGGAACGGGTTGCCGTCCCGGCCCATCGGTTCGTGCGCCGCGCCCGCCCCGACCAGCCGCTCCACGCAGATCGTGGACGTCTGCCTGAAGGTCACCCCGATCCCGAACTCCTCCTGGAGCGTGTCCCGGACGACCTCCTTCTGCACCTCCCCGTACAGCGAGACGGAGACCTCGCCGCGCACCGGGTCGTGCCGCAGCCCGATCAGCGGATCCTGCTCGGCGAGCCGCCCCAGCGCGGCGTGCAGCGCCGCCCGGTCCGCCGCGCGGCACGGCACGACGACCGTCTCCAGCGAGGGCGGCGGGAACACCCCGGCGTCCGCGCCGGAGCCCGCCCGGCCGCGCGGCCGCTCGCCCAGCACGTCCCCGACCCGCACCGCGTCGAGCCCGCGCAACTGCCCGATCTCCCCCGCCCGCACTTCGTCGCGGCGCGCCACGGCCCCGCCCGCGAAGACCCCGACACCGGTGACCCGCTCCGGAGCGCCGCCCCGGAACGCGTACCGGTCGCGCACGCGCAGGGCGCCGGAGAACATCCGGACGTACGCGACCTTCTCGCCCGCCGCGCCGCGCTCGACCTTGAACACCGTGCCGGACAGCGGCCCTTCGGGATCGCCGCCCGCGCCGGGCAGCAACTCCTTGATGCCGCCGATCAGTTCGGTTACGCCCTCGCCGGTGAAGGCGGAGCCGAAGTAGACGGGGTGGACCTCGGCGCGGCCCGTCTGGCGGGCCAACTCCGCGTGCAGTACTTCTTGTTGGAGCGCCGCCCCCTCCACGTACGCCGCGAGCAGCGCGTCGCTGCGCTCCGCGAGGAGTTCCACCGTGCGCTCGGCGAACGGGTCGACCGGCACCGCGCGGACCGCGCGCGTACCGAGGTCGCGGGCCGCGCCCATGGGGACGACGGCCGGGGAGAGCTTGCGGGCCAGCTCGGCCAGGAGCGCGTCGCCGCGCGCGCCGGACCGGTCGATCTTGTTGACGAAGACGAGCGTCGGGATGCCGAGCCGCTGGAGCGTCCGCATCAGGACCCTGGTCTGCGCCTGGACGCCCTCGACCGCCGACACGACGAGCACGGCGCCGTCGAGCACGCCGAGGACCCGTTCCACCTCGGCGATGAAGTCGGGGTGGCCGGGGGTGTCGATGAGGTTGACCGTGACGTCGTCCACGGCGAAGGAGACGACGGCGGACTTGATGGTGATCCCGCGCCTGCGCTCCTGGTCGAGCGAGTCGGTGCGGGTGCTTCCCTCGTCGACGCGGCCGGGCTCGTCGACGACGCCGGCGGCGTACAGCAGCCGCTCGGTCAGGCTGGTCTTACCGGCGTCGACGTGCGCGAGGATTCCGAGATTCAGCGTGTGCAATGCGTGTCATGTCCTTCGAACAGGAGGAATTTCCCTTCGCCTGGGGCATGAACGCACGGCGCATCGACATCTCCGGATCTCTCGGCAGGGCCCTTCGACCGAAGGACCCCGCCCAGTGGAGCAGAGGCGCCGCGGCGGCGGCAACCGAATTCCCCCCTCGTGTGCGTACATTGTTCGCATTGCGCGTACGTCGTACGCTATGGTGGGCGGGCGAGCCACGGACCGACCGAGGAGGCCCCATGACCGCCGCCGACCAGCCCATCCCCTCCGTGTGGACCCGTCCGCGCAAGCAGCGGGAGCAGCTGAGCCGCGAGCAGATCGTCGCCGAGGCCGTCGCGCTGCTGGACGCCGACGGGCTCGAAGCCCTGAGCATGCGCAAGCTCGGCACCCGCCTCGGCGCGGGCGCCACCTCGCTCTACCGGCACGTCGCCAACAAGGACGAGCTGATCGAGCTGGTCGTGGACGAGATCTACGGCGAACTGTCCGTCCCGGGCGTCGGCGACCCGGCGGCCGAGGGCCCCGACGCCTGGCGGAACGCGGCGGCCGGCGTCGCGCACGGCCTGCGCGACATGGTGCTGCGCCACCCCTGGGTCGCCTCGGTGCTCGGCCAGGTCGGCCTGGTCCACCTCGGGCCCAACGTCACGGAGATGACGGAACGCATGCTCGTGGTGTTCCGCACGGCGGGCTTCTCGGACGAGGAGACCAACCGGGCGATGGGCTCGGTCATCGCGTACGTCATCGGCATGGCGATCAGCGAGGCGGCGTACCTCTCGCTGATCGCGCGCAGCGGCCGCAGCGAGCAGGACTTCATCGCGTCGCTCGGCGGGGAGCCCGGCGTCGAGGCGGGGAAGGACCCGGCCGCGGTGCGCGAGGAGAGCTTCGCGTACGGCCTGGACCGCATGCTCGACGGGCTGGCACTGCGCGTCGACAAGCCCTGAGCCCCCGCGGCCCCTACTCCCTCCCCGCCCGCTCCCGCGCCGTCTCCTCGAACACCGCGACCCGCGCCGTGCGCCCCGCGCGCCGCCACACCAGCCCGTACTCCAGCGGCGGCGCGTCGCTGAGCGGCACGTACGCGACCCCGGGCCGCACGAGGTAGCGCGCGCCCTGCTCCGCCGAGACCACCGCGCCCCGGCCGGCCGCGACGAGCGCCAGCGCCTCCTGCCAGTTGGTGTACGCGCGCTCCCGCACGACCGGTGCGCCGCCGGGCGTGCGGGGCGGATAGTGGAAGTCCAGCCAGTAGTCGGGGAGGTCGCCGTACGGGATCAGCAGCGGGATCCGCGTCAGGTCCTCCAGCGACACCGAGGCGCGCCGCGCCAGCGCGTGGTTGTCCGGCACCACCAGCGTCCGCCGCTGCGAGATGAGCACGGGGCCGGTCACCAGGTCCGGCTCCCTGACCGGGAACTCGGTGAGCTGGAGGTCGTACTCGCCGGAGCGCAGGCTGCCGAACGGATCGGACGGCGCCACCTCGCACAGCCCCACCTCGGAGCCCGGGTGACGGGTGCGGAACTCCTCCGCCGTACGCATCAGGAAGTCGCCGCTCCACGGACCCGAGAAGCCGATCTCCAGGCCGCCGTCGATGCCGCGCCCGGCCGCCACCGCCCGCTCCACCGCCTCCCGCATCGAGGCGTGCAGCGGCGCGAGGTCGTCGCGCAGCCGCTTGCCGATCGGAGTGAGCGCGACCCTGCGGCTGGTGCGCTCGAAGAGCGGTGCGCCGATGCGGCGCTCCAGCTTCTGCACGGTCTGGCTGACGTGCGCGCGCGAGACCCGCAGCCGCTCGGCCGTCCGCCCGAAGTGCAACTCTTCGGCGAGCGTGAGGAAGGACTCCAGCTCCTGCCGTTCCATGACCAACCCCCCTGGTCGACCAGGACCGTTCAGTCCCAGTGACCGATCATTCCACTCTTCGGCGTTGTTCGCGATCCCCGAACGATCGAAGGTTGAAGCATCAACCCACCGCTTCAACCACACCACTCCGAGGAGTATTCGATGTCCGGCGCCCCAAGTCCCCTGTCCCTGAGCGGTCGCTCCTGGGCCGTGCTGTTCGTGCTCTGCGGCGCGATCTTCCTGGAGGGGATCGACGTCGCCATGCTCAACGTCGCCCTTCCTTCCATCAGGTCCGACCTCGGGCTCTCCACCGGCGAGCTCCAGTGGGTGATGAGCGCCTACGTCCTCGGCTACGGCGGCTTCATGCTGCTCGGCGGGCGCGCGGCCGACCTCTTCGGCAGACGGCAGATGTTCGTGCTCTGGCTGACGGTCTTCCTTCTCTTCTCCGGACTCGGAGGTCTCGCCACCGAGGGCTGGATGCTGATCGCGGCCCGCTTCGTGACCGGTGTCGCCGCCGCGTTCATGACCCCCGCCGGGCTCTCCATCATCACCACCGGCTTCCCCGAGGGCCCGCAGCGCAACAAGGCGCTGCTCGTCTACTCCGGCACGGCCGCGGGCGGCTTCTCCATCGGCCTGGTCGTCGGCGGTCTGCTCACCGCGGTCCACTGGCGCTGGGTGTTCTTCGCCCCCGTCGTGCTCGCCGCGCTGATCCTCGTCGCCGCGCTCGCCTTCATCCCCAGGTCCCCGCGCCCCGACCGCACCGGGCAGCGCGTCGACCTGGCGGGCGCGCTCACCGTCACCGGCGGCATCGTGCTCCTCGTCCTGACCGCCGAGCGCGCCGCGCACGCCCCGCTCGGCCCCACCCTGGGCGGACTCGCCGCCTCGCTCGCCCTCTTCACCGCGTTCGTGCTGATCGAGCGGCGCGCGAAGCACCCGCTGGTGCGGCTCGGCGTCCTGCGCGACGGATCGCTGCTGCGCGCCAACGCCATGGGGCTGCTCTTCGCCGCGGGCTTCTTCGGCTTCCAGTTCGTCGCCGTGCTCTACCTCCAGGAACTGCGCGGCTGGTCGACCCTGGAGACCAGCTTCGCGCTGCTGGCCATCGGCACGGACGCGATCCTCTCGCCGCTCGTCACGCCGAAGCTGGTGGAGCGGTTCGGCAACGCGAAGGTGACCCTGGGCGGACTCCTCGTCGCGGCCCTCGCGTACGCGCTGTTCCTGCCCGTCGGCACGGACACCGTCTACGCCGCGATGTTCCCGACGATGCTGCTGCTCGGCATCGCCTTCTCGCTGGTGTACGGCCCGCTGACGATCGTCGCGACCGAGGGCGTCGACGAGGCGGAACAGGGCCTGGCGGGCGGGCTGTTCTACACGTCCTTCCAGTTCGGCGCGGCGCTCGGCCTCTCGGTCGCCACCGCCGTCGGCGTCGCGGCCACGGACGGCACCTCGCCCGGCGCGGTGCTGGACGGCTACCGCGCGGCGCTCCTGGTCCCGCTGGCCGCGGTGCTCGCGGCGGCCGTGGTGGGCGCGTTCGGCCTGCGCGGCGGCAAGGGCCGGGGCACGGTCGCGGTCTCCGGGACGCAGGCCGCCCCGGAGACCGCGGAGGCGCTGCGATGAGCGCCACGAGGACCGGCTCCTTCGCGGAGCTGCGGGACGAGTTCTTCGCCACCGTACGGGAGGTCAAGTACGCCACGATGGTGACCCTCGACCGGCAGAACCGCCCCCGGGCCCGGGTCCTCTTCCCGGTCTGGGAAGAGCCGGAAGAGGCGGAAGGGATGGAAGGGGCGGAAGACCGTCCGGTCGGCTGGCTCGCCTCGTACCGTACGCCGGTGAAGGCCGCGCACCTCGCGCACAGCCCCCACACCACGTACTCCTACTGGAGCCCGCGCCAGAACGCCGCCCACGTCGACGCGCTCTCCGCCTGGGCCGACGACCCGGCAGACAAGCTCCGCGCGTGGCGGCTGTACGAGCGGGGCGGCCCGCCCGGCGTGGGCTACGACCCGGCGCGCTACTGGCCGGGCGGGCCCGACGACCCCGGGTTCCACGTGATCCGGATCGACCCGTGGCGGATCCAGGTGGTGCGGGGGACGGACCTGCGCGGCAGGATCTGGCAGCGGCCGGTGTGACGGAGACGGAAGACGGAGGACGGAAGGGGCGGGACCCGGAGGGGTTCCGCCCCTTCCCCGCGTACGGCCCCGCTGCTCGCCCTTCCCCGCGTACGGCCCCCTACTTGCCCTTCCGCGTGCCGAACGCGACCGCGCTGACCGCCGCCACCGCCGCGCCCAGGACGCCCGTGGCCGGGGCCACCGCCCCGTGGTCGATGAAGTACTTGGCGATCCACAGGACGCCCGCGAAGGACGTCGCCGCGAAGCAGGCGCCCGCCAGCTGGAAGCGGAAGTTGATGATGTCCATGCGCATCCGGTGCCTGCTCTCGGAGCGCTGGATCTCGCGCAGCGCCGCGGAGTCCTCCTCCACGATCCGCAGCACCCGTTCGGACGCGCCGGGCACCACCTGCTCCCACTCCGTCATGTCCGTGCCCGACGGCAGCGGCCGCAGCGGCCCCGCGGGCGGGGGCTGGTCGCCCTGGCCACCCGCCCCGCCCGTGCCCGGCGCGGGCGGCTGCGGGGGGACCGGGGCCGTCACGAGAGGTCCTCGTCGGAGCGGTGCGCGGCCTCCGCCAGCCGGTCCGCGGTGCGGCGCAGGGACTCCTCCACCCGCGCGCGGGCCTCGACGGGCGGCGGTGCGGGGGCGGCGGGCGGCGCGGGCAGGCCGTGGAAGGCGCGCGGGAACACCAGGACGGTCAACAGCCCCCGGGCGAAGGCCCGTCCGGGGGTGTCGGGGACGGCGGGGACGCCGGGGGCGGCGCCGACACCGGCCGCCCGGCTCCGCACGGCGGTGATCCCGGCCGTCAACAGGGCCGACCAGACGAGGAACAGCGTCCCCGGCCACCACCCGGCGAGCAGCGCGACCGCCCCGGAGGCCGAGAGCAGGGCGAGGGCCGTCCACCGGCGCGGCCAGGCGGCGGCGCGGTGCCCGGCCGCAGGGGCGTCACCGCGCACGTCCCAGCCCTGTATGGCCTGGTCCCAGTCGGCCTCGGCCCGTACGGCTCCGGTACGGCCCCCGCGCGACCGCCGCCACACGGCCCGCCCGCCCCAGCGGGCCCAGCGGGCCCAGCCGGTCCGCCTGGCCCGCCTGGCCCGCCCGGCGCGCCCGGGGCGCGGACGGGTCTCCGGCTGGGCCCGTCCTCCGGCGCTCCAGCCCTGGGTGTCCGCGTCCCAGAGCGGATGGCTGATGCTCATGGCGCCCCGCCTCCAGTGCCGCCCCCGGAGCCGGGCCCCGGACCGTCCCCCGCGCCGCTCTCCCGCACCCGTACCGCCCCGTGCGCCACCGCCTGCACCACCGCCTGCGACGCGGCCGCGACCCACTGGCCGCCCGGCGGCACGTAGAGGCCGCCGTCGGTCACCCGCGCCGCCCTCGCCTCGAACTCGTCCGTCCGCAGGCCCGCTCCGCGCAGCGCGTCCACCACGCCGTCGACGACCGCTTCCTGGACGGATTCGACGTAGCGCCGGGTGTCCATCTCCCGGAAGGCCCCGACCGAAGGGGCCGAGCCGAGCTCGCGCACCGAGACCGCGGGCCCCTCCGGCAGGCTCACCCCGTAACCGCCGATGGCCAGCCGCCAGCTGTTCTTCACGGACCGCCACAGCACGACGGGCGCGAAGGCCACCGACACGGGCAGGCGCACCAGCGACCGGGCCACCAGAACGGGGGGCGACGTGTGCCGCTGCCGGTGCGCCCACCGGTCCGCGGCGTGGAACTCGGCCCGCACCGGGCCCAGTACGTACGGCACCACCTCCAGCCCCAGCAGCCCGCCCTGGGTGTGCGCGCGCACGAAGACGGTCGTCACGACCTCCTCGTCCCAGCCGCCCACCTGGATCCGCAGGAAGAGCCGCCGCGCCTCGCCGCCCTCCTCCGCCGCCGACTCGCGGTGGTGCTGGAAGTGCTCGGACACGTACGAGGCGACGGAGCGGGCGGGCAGCCCGTCCACCGGCAGGAAGACGACCTCCTCGACGCGGATCTCCCGCAGCCTGTCCCGCACCCCCGTGGCGTTCGGGTTCGCCTCGCGCAATGCCTCGATCCGCGTCTGTACGTACCGCAGCACCTGCCCGTTGACGAGCTGTCCGGCCTGCCTCAGCCCGACCGTCCCCTGCGGGGGCCTCAGGGGCACGGCGAGCGTCCACGCCCCGCACGCGGTGCCCGCGCCCAGGAACGGCGCCGTGACGTCGTACAGCACCATCGGGGAGTGCTGCTCGACGCGGATCCTGTCCTTGAGCCGCCGGAACCGGAAGCCGACCGCCTGCTCCGCGGGGTCGGCGGGGACGTCGCCGAAGCGCTCGCGGGACAGTTCGAGCGCCACGACCCGGGCGGTCTGCTGGCGCTGCACCACCCCCGCGACCCCCAGGGCGACGACGCCACAGGCCACGGCCCACACGTCGACGCGCGTCCAGCCGGAGTCCTTCCCCGCGCCGCCCGTGCCCCAGAGGCCGCCGAACGAACCCGGGTCGCTGTGGAGCGAGTAGAGGCTGGACGCGACGGCGAACAGCAGCAGCCGTCCCGCCCAGCGCAGTGCCGAGGCGGCCAGCCGCCGGGGGCGGCTCGGCTCCGGGCTCCCCTTCGATGCCGTGCGGAGCCGGGAGGCCGCGGCCAGCAGGGCGAAGGGCGGCAGGAAGAGGTAGACCAGTCCCCCGCTGAAGAGTCCCGTCAGCAGCCACAGCGCCACGACCGCCCCGGCCCAGGCGACGGCCAGCCGCCTGGCGCGCAGCGCGTGGGCCAGGACGCGGGCCGCGTCGAAGCCGAACGAGGGGGCGACGACGCGCTCCTCGTGGACGTACAGCTCGTCGATGACGGCGTCGCGGAAGGAGTCGTCGACGTAACTGCCGACGCACAGCAGCCGGGTCGCCTCGCTGCTGGACGGCGTCGGCGGAACGGGCGTCGGCGGGACGGACGGGGGCGGGACGGGCGAAGCCGGGACGCGTGCGGGCACCAGGCGTCCCCCTCCCCCCGTCGTCCACACCAACTGACCTGTTTCGCGGATCAGTTGATGATTAGCGGACGGCGACGGCACGCGTCAACCGGTTCCGGGAACGACGACGCCCCCGGGTGGCGGGTCGGTCGACCTGCCACCCGGGGGCGGGAGTCCGTGCGGGAGTGCTCCCCGGACGCCGTACTAGATCAGGCCGAGGCCGCGCACCGCGTCGCGCTCCTCGACGAGCTCGGCGACGGACGCGTCGATGCGCGCACGCGAGAACTCGTTGATGTCCAGGCCCTGGACGATCTCGTACTTGCCGTCCTTCGTGGTGACCGGGAAGGAGGAGATGATGCCCTCGGGGACGCCGTAGGAGCCGTCCGACGGGATGCCCATCGAGGTCCAGTCGCCGTCGGCGGTGCCGTTGACCCAGGTGTGCACGTGGTCGATCGCGGCGTTGGCGGCCGAGGCGGCGGAGGACGCGCCACGGGCCTCGATGATCGCGGCGCCGCGCTTGGCGACGGTCGGGATGAAGGTGTCGGCCAGCCACGCCTCGTCGTTCACGACCTCGGCGGCGTTCTTGCCCGCGATCTCCGCGTGGAAGATGTCCGGGTACTGGGTGGCGGAGTGGTTGCCCCAGATGGTCAGGCGCTTGATGTCGGCGACGGTCGAGCCGGTCTTCCGGGCCAGCTGCGAGATCGCGCGGTTGTGGTCCAGGCGGGTCATCGCGGTGAAGCGCTCGGCCGGTACGTCCGGGGCGGCGGCCTGCGCGATGAGCGCGTTGGTGTTGGCCGGGTTGCCGACGACGAGGACCTTGATGTCGTCCGCGGCGTTGTCGTTGATCGCCTTGCCCTGCGGCTTGAAGATGCCGCCGTTGGCCTCCAGGAGGTCACCGCGCTCCATGCCCTTGGTGCGGGGGCGGGCGCCGACGAGGAGGGCGACGTTCGCACCGTCGAAGCCGACGTTCGGGTCGTCGGTGATCTCGATGCCGCGCAGCAGCGGGAAGGCGCAGTCGTCGAGCTCCATGGCGGTGCCCTCGGCGGCCTTCAGGCCCTGCGGGATTTCGAGGAGGCGCAGTTTGACCGGCACGTCCTGGCCGAGCAGGTGGCCGGAGGCGATGCGGAAGAGCAGCGCGTAGCCGATCTGGCCGGCCGCGCCGGTCACGGTGACGTTGACGGGAGTGCGGGTCATGGCGATCTCCGTAAGACAGCTGGCGGTGGGGGTCCCTGCCCCTGGTGCGGGACATCTCCTTGATCGATCGGTGTCTCGACGTGAAGAGATATCCAGCGGTCAGGCTATCCGACCCCGGGGGTGCTGCACCCCCGGGGCCTTGTGGGACGGCTCACCCCGCGCGGCGCCCGGGGGAGCTAGGGTCCGGGCGGGGCGGTGTGTCCCGCGGGGCGCGGGGCCGGGAACGGAGCCGAGCGCGGGGCCGAGCGCGGGGCCGGGAAAGGGGCCGGGGCCGAGCGCGGGGCCGGAGCCGCGGGCGGGGCCGGAGCCGAGGCCGAGGCCGGGGCCGGGGCCGGGGCTGGTGCCGAGGCCGGGGCTGGTGCCGAGGCCGGGGCCGAGGCCGGGGCCGAGGCCGAGGCCGGGAGCGGGGCCGTCAGCCGTCCGTGCAGCCCTTCGTGCCGGAGGCGAGCGTCGCGCACGCCTTCGCGTCGGCCGCCGCCTTCACCGCCACCATCGGCGTGTACGCGTCCTTGCCCGCGTTGACCGTGCCGTTGCCGGTCTTGCCCGCGGCCTCGACGGTCACCTTGGCGCCGGGCGCCGCCTTGGTGAGGCGGGCCCAGGAGGCCGAGCACGTCTCGCTGTAGCGGACCTCGACGGTGGCCGTGCCGACGGTCGCGCGGGAGACGGTCCTGGCGTACTGGCCGCCGCACCCCATGGTCTCGGGGTCCTGCCCCGTGCACTTCGCGCCCGTGCACTTCACGTCAGCGGGCGGCTCGACGGGGGTGCTGCTGGCGGGCGCGGGCGGCGGGGTCTTGGCCCGCGGCTCCTTCTCGTCGCCGCCGAGGTCCAGGAGGAGGACGGCGGCGGCGATCACCAGGAGCGCGCCGACGACGCCCGCGAGGAACAGGGTCACCTTGCGCTTGCCGCCGCCGGTGCCGCCGGGGGCGCCGTGCCTGCCGGGGGCGCGGCCGTCGCCGCCCCGGCCGGGCCGCTGCGGGGCGGTGCGCGGCGGTACGGGGCCGTGGCCCTGGTGGGCGTACGCGTCGCTCGCGTCGCCCGCGCCGCGCTGCTGGGGCACGGCGCCGGGGTAGCCGCCGTGGCCGGGGGCGCCGGGCGCCGCCGCGTGCCCCCTGGGCGCGTCGCGCCCTTCGGCCACGGACGTCCGTGCGCCGCGCTTGCCGCGGCCCTCGTCGGGGGCGCCGCCGAACTCTCCCAGGGCCGCGCGCGCCTGGGAGATCTGGATGGCCTCCATGGTCATGTCGTGCCGCATCTCGGACCGGCTCCAGGCCCGCTCGGCCAGCTCCCACAGGGTGATGAGGTGGACGGGGTTGGCGCCGGTGACCTCCGCGAGGGCGACGATGGCGCCCTTCGGGGCGAGCAGCCGCCCGTTGAGATAGCGCTCCCAGGAGGTCCTGCTGTACCCGGTGCGGTCGGCGACGGCGGCGATGCCGAGGCCGCTCCGGTCGACGAGTCGCCGCAGCTGGTCGGCGAACTCCCTGACCTCCGGGTCGAGCTCCTCCGGCAGTGCTTTCCAACGAGGCATCGGTTCCCCCCTTGTCCCCCCGGACGTTGCTGAATCGGTCGTGCGCGGTGGTGGCCCGTAGTGCCCCCCCGGCCTCCGGATCCCGACCCGTGTCCGCTGCGGACTACCCAGTCAGATGCGCGGAGCCAGGATGTCAGTTCCCGGGGTGGGAGCGCACGGGAGCACTGTCGGCGCACGCGTGCGCCGTCGCGCGCCCCTACAGAATCCCGCCCGAAGTGTCCCACCGCCATCCCCCTCGGGCGACCACGGTTGCGTGACGATCACACGGTGGCGGAATGGTCACTTCCGTGCCACAGGGGACTGTCAACCCTTGAACGGGGTTGGCGCGTCCATGACGGTGGAGATCGCGGCGGTGCCCGTCCTTCCTCGGGGGAGGGGGCGGTCACCGTCGCTCCCCGGACGGGGGTGCGGGGCGCTGCCCGCCCCGCGCCCCCGCGAGCCGGGCGCCGCCCCTCTTTCCCACGCCACCAGGGCGGCGCCGGGCTCGTGTTTCCCACCCGACAGGGCGGCACCGGGCTTGTACTTCCCACCCGACAGGGCGGCGCCGGGCTCGCGCCCCGGCCTCACGGACGGCGCCTCACCCGCCGGCCGGTGGACGGGCGGTCGCGGGCCGGTGGACGGCGGGCCGCCTCACCTCCGCAGCTCCCGCCAGGTGCCGGGCCCGACGATCCCGTCCGCCACCAGGCCCCGCGCCCGCTGGAAGTGCCGCGCCGCGGCCTCCGTGCTTTCCCCGTACGCCCCGTCGACCGCGCCCGGGTCGAAGCCGTGCCGCCGCAGCAGGCACTGCGCCTCGACGACCTCCCAGCCGCTGCCGCCCCGGTCGAGCGACACGTCCCGGGTCGGGCTGTAACCGGCGCTCCGCGCCCCGCCCTCGCGTCCGTCGGTGCGTCCGTCGCCGCGTCCGCCCTCACGTCCGTCGCCGCGTCCGTCCGTACGTACGCCGTCGCGTCCACCCTCGCGTTCGCGTCCACCCTCGCAGTCGTACGTGCGCGTCGCGTCGTACGAGAACGCCCCGCGCCGCTCCGGCCCGGCCTCGCCCGGCCACTGCGCCGCGGCGACCAGCAGCCCCGCGGCGAACACGGCGGCCACGCAGGCCACGGGCCACGTCCGTACCGTCGGCGCGGCGAGCGGCCCCTTCCCCTTCCCATCTTTCCCACGCGGCATGCCCACTCCATGCGGTGTTGACGGTCCCCCGAGGCCCACGCCCCGCACCGGACAAGAGGGTGCCGCCGGGCACGGGGTTGGTCCGCGCTCCGCGATTGGCCTGTTCCCACCGACCCCCCGCGCCCCGGGCCCCGCCGCCCCGGGATCCGCCCTGGCCCGTCCCCCGCGCGGCGCGGCACGGGCGGCGGCACACGGGCGGCGGCAGACGGGCCGCGGCCGAAACGCGGCAGTGGCCCGCACGCCCCTCGGGTGAGGCGTGCGGGCCACTGCCGCGTCGAGCCGGTCCGTCAGCCCACCGTCTTGTGGACCGCGTCCTCCAGGAACGGGATCTGGAGCCAGGGATCGGGCTGCACCATCAGCGCGAGCACCACGATCGCGGTGCCCAGCGTCCCGTACGTGACGATGTCGGTGAAGCGCGAGCGGACCGCGAGCATGCCCACGGACGGCAGTATCCAGCGCAGGACCGCGCCCGCGACCATCCCCATGCCGATCAGGATCGTGCCGATCCGGAACGCCTCGGCGAACGGGTCGAGGCCCACGATCACCAGGCCGAGCGCGACCGCCCCTATGACGCTGAGCAGCGGCCACTGCCGTGCGGGCGCGGGCGCGTCACCGGGGGCCGCGCGTCCGCCGCCCTCGGGGCGCGCGGTGTCGCGGGTGATCGAGGGGAACCGCCGGGAGACGCGCCCCCGCACCCCGCCGCCGGACGACGCGGCCGCGGGCGGGGCGGCGGCAGCGCCCCCGCTCCCGTCCCCGGCCGCGCCTCCCGCGGCGTCCTCAGCCGGCACTGCGTTCCGCCGCCTCGACCACGTTCACCAGCAGCTGCGCCCGGGTCATCGGGCCGACGCCGCCGGGGTTGGGCGAGATCCAGCCCGCGACCTCGGCGACGCCCGGGTGCACATCGCCGACGATCTTGCCGTTCTCGTCGCGCGAGACGCCGACGTCGAGCACCGCGGCGCCCGGCTTCACGTCCTCCGGCTTGATCAGGTGCGGCACGCCGGCGGCGGCGACGATGATGTCGGCGCGCCTGAGGTGGGCGGCCAGGTCCCGGGTGCCGGTGTGGCACTGGGTGACCGTCGCGTTCTCGCTGCGCCGCGTCAGCAGCAGCGGCATGGGCCGCCCGATGGTGACGCCGCGCCCGACGACGACGACCTCGGCGCCCGCGATCTCGACGCCGAACTGCCGCAGCAGCGTGATGATGCCGTACGGGGTGCAGGGCAGCGGCGCGGGCTCGTTCAGCACGAGGCGGCCCAGGTTCATCGGGTGGAGGCCGTCCGCGTCCTTGTCCGGGTCCATCAGTTCGAGGACGCGGTTCTCGTCGATGCCCTTGGGGAGCGGCAGCTGGACGATGTAACCGGTGCAGGAGGGGTCGTCGTTGAGCTCGCGCACGACCGCCTCGATCTCCTCCTGCGTGGCGGTCGCGGGGAGTTCGCGCTGGATCGACGCGATGCCGACCTGGGCGCAGTCGCGGTGCTTGCCCGCGACGTACTTCTGGCTGCCCGGGTCGTCACCGACCAGCAGGGTGCCGAGACCGGGCGTGATTCCCCGGTCCTTGAGCGCCGCCACGCGCACGGCGAGTTCGGACTTGATCGCGGCCGCGGTGGCCTTGCCATCGAGAATCTGAGCGGTCATGCCGCCATCTTCGCGGATGACCCCTGCCCTGTTCCAATTGCGGGGAAGCACCGGGGGAACAGCGGGTTCCGCACAGAAGGCGCGTACGGCCGACGACTGGACAAAAAGTCGGCGGTAATACCACGATGACGGCGCAATGCCGCGGCGGCGCAGGGGGACAACACCGCTCGTAACCACACGTTCCTCCGCCCGTACCGCACCGTCCCCAGCGCATCACGGAGGAACCCCGCCATGAGCTTCGGCGACCCCAACAACCCTTACGGCCAGCCCCCTCAGGGCCAGCAGCCGAGCTACGGCTACCCGCAGCAGCCCCAGCCCCAGCAGCCGGGGTACGGCTACCCGCAGGCCCCGCCGATCGACCCGTACGGCATGGGCGGCGGCTTCCCCGGCGGTCCGGTGACGATGCCGGGCGGGGTGAAGGCGGCCCGCGTGATGATCTGGGTCATATCCGGCCTCCAGATCATCGCGGCGCTCCTGATGTTCGCCCTGGCGAGCCAGGTGGACAAGCTGGACGACGACGGCTCGGAGGACGTCCAGGCCATCCTCGACCTGGGCAAGGGCGGCATCACGTTCGTCGGCGTGCTGTCCCTGGTCTTCGCGGGCCTCGGCATCGCGCTGGCGCTGAAGTTCGCGAAGGGCGGCAACGCCACCCGGACCTGCGCGATCGTCTACGGCTCGTTCATCGTGCTGTTCGCCGTCTTCCAGCTGCCGCTCGGCATCGTGTCGCTGGTGCTCGGCATCCTGATCATCGTCTTCTGCGCGAAGCGGGACGGCGGCGCCTGGTTCAACCGGCCGCGCCACCAGCAGTACTGACACCGCCCCCGGCACCACCGCTGAAGGCCGCGCCCCGTCGCACGACGGGGCGCGGCCTTCCGGCTTCTCCGCCGATCGATCGACCGACCGACCGGCGGATCAGCCGGTCAGTGGAAGAAGTGCCGCGTCCCCGTGAGGTACATCGTCACGCCCGCCTTCTGCGCCGCCTCGATCACCTGCTCGTCGCGGACCGAACCGCCCGGCTGCACCACGGCCTTGATGCCCGCGGCCGTCAGGATCTCCAGCCCGTCGGGGAAGGGGAAGAACGCGTCCGACGCGGCGTACGAGCCGCGCGCCCGCTCCTCGCCCGCGCGCTCCACCGCGAGCTTCGCGGAGTCGACGCGGTTGACCTGGCCCATGCCGACGCCGACCGACGCGCCGTCCTTGGCGAGCAGGATCGCGTTGGACTTCACCGCGCGGCTCGCCCGCCACGCGAACGCCAGCTCCGCGAGCTCGTCGGCGGACAGCGCCTCGCCCGTCGCGAGCGTCCAGTTGGCCGGGTCGTCGCCCTCGGCCTGGAACACGTCGGTGTGCTGGACGACCGCGCCGCCGGAGACGAACTTCACGTCGCCCGGCTGCGCCGGAGTGCCCTCGACCCGGAGCACGCGGATGTTCTTCTTCCTGGCCAGGACCTCGACGGCGCCCTCCTCGTACGAGGGGGCCGCGATGACCTCGGTGAAGATCTCCGCGACCTGCTCGGCCATGGCCACCGACACCTCGCGGTTGACGGCGATCACGCCGCCGAACGCGGAGAGCGGGTCGCAGGCGTGCGCCTTGCGGTGCGCCTCCGCGACGTCCGCACCGATCGCGATGCCGCACGGGTTGGCGTGCTTGATGATCGCCACGCACGGCTCGTCGTGGTCGAAGGCGGCGCGGCGCGCCGCCTCGGTGTCCACGTAGTTGTTGAAGGACATCTCCTTGCCGTGCAGCTGCTCGGCGTTGGCGAGCCCGCCCGGCTGGCCGTCGGTGTAGAGCGCGGCGGCCTGGTGCGGGTTCTCGCCGTAGCGCAGCGTCGACTTGCGCTCCAGGGCCTCGCCGACGAACTCGGGCAGCCCGTTCGAGTCGTCCTCGGGGGCGTACGCGCCCGTGAACCAGGTCGCCACGGCGGTGTCGTACGCGGCGGTGTGCTGGAACGCCTCGGCGGCCAGGCGCTTGCGGGCGGCGAGGTCGAAGCCGCCCGCCCGGACGGCCGCGAGGACGTCCTCGTACCGGCGCGGGCTGGTGACGACCGCGACGGAGGGGTGGTTCTTGGCGGCGGCACGGACCATCGAGGGGCCGCCGATGTCGATCTGCTCGACGCACTCGTCGGGGCTCGCGCCCGACTGCACGGTCTGCGTGAAGGGGTAGAGGTTCACGACGACCAGGTCGAAGGGCTCCACGCCCAGCTCGGCCAGCTGCTCGCGGTGCGCGTCCAGGCGCAGGTCGGCGAGGATTCCGGCGTGGACGCGCGGGTGCAGCGTCTTGACCCGGCCGTCCAGGCACTCGGGGAAGCCCGTCAGCTCCTCGACCTTGGTCACCGGGACCCCGGCGGCGGCGATCTTCCCTGCGGTCGAGCCGGTCGAGACGAGCTCGACCCCGGCCTCGTGGAGCCCGCGGGCCAGGTCCTCAAGACCCGTCTTGTCATAGACGCTGATCAGCGCGCGGCGGATGGGCTTGTTCGGCTTATTCACCGACATGAACCTTTCGTCCCTCTATGCGGTAGCCGTTGCGGGCCAGGCGCCCCACGACCTCGACGAGCAGCGAGCGCTCGACTTCCTTGATCCGCTCGTGCAGAGCGGCTTCATCGTCCGACTCCCGCACCTCGACCACGCCCTGGGCGATGATCGGGCCGGTGTCGACGCCGTCGTCGACGAAGTGGACGGTGCACCCGGTGACCTTCGCGCCGTACGCGAGCGCGTCGCGGACGCCGTGGGCCCCGGGAAAACTGGGCAGCAGGGCGGGGTGGGTGTTCACGAACCGGCCGCCGAAGCGGGCCAGGAACTCCTTGCCCACGATCTTCATGAACCCGGCGGACACGACCAGGTCGGGCTCGTACGCGGCGGTGGCGGCGGCGAGCGCCGCGTCCCACTCCTCACGGGTGCCGTGGTCCTTGACCCGGCACACGAAGGTCGGCAGCCCGGCGCGCTCGGCCCGCTCCAGGCCCGCGATGCCCTCGCGGTCCGCGCCGACGGCGACGACACGGGCGCCGTAGCCCTCGGGGTCCGCCGCGATGGCGTCGAGCAGGGCCTGGAGATTCGTGCCGGATCCGGAGACCAGCACCACGAGACGGGCGGGAGCTGCGGCGGGGGACGGCGAGGCCACGTCGGGGCCCTTTCTCACGTTGCGGTGCTCTTGTGTGGTCGTACAAACGAATCGAGCCCCCGGATACGGGGAACTCTACGAATGCGCCGACCGTCAGCAACGATACCGGCACACCGGGCGGCCCCCACGGGACGGGTGGACGCCCGGCAGGTAGCGTCTGGGAAGCAGACGCCCGCCCCGGGGCGCGCCCGAGGCGGGAACGGGGACGCGGCCGACGTACGACCGCTGTGCGACTGATGTGCGACCGACGCTCAACCGACCAAGATGGGGAAGACGTTCACCACATGCCGGACCTTCGACGCCGTACGGATCCCACCTCACCGCTGACCGAAAGGGCGGGCGTGCTGCTGCGCGAGCGCGGCTCCCGGACGCCCCGGCCGAGCGGTGACGGCGGCAGTGGCGGCGCCCAGGACGACAACCCCTTCGCGGCGCCGCCCGAGGACCGCCCCGACCAGGAGTGGCGCCCCCGGCAGCCCGCGCAGCCCTCGCAGCCCCCGCAGGGCGAGAACGGGGACCAGGAGGGCTCGGGGCAGACGCCGCCGTCCGCGTGGGGCGGTCGCTGGAGCAGCCGCCAGCCGGGCCGCCAGGGCGGCGACTTCGGCAGCCGCCAGGGCAACGGCCAGGGCGGCCCCGGCCCGAACGGCAACGGAAACGGACCGGGGAACGGCGCGGGCCCGCGCTGGGACCCGACGGACCCGTCGCAGCGGCGTGCGCGGTACGCGCTGCTCGCGGGCATGTGGGCGTTCTTCTTCGCGATCTTCCGGCAGGAGGAGATCGCGCTGCTGCTCGGTGCGCTGGCGGCGTACTGGAGCATCAGCTCGCTGCGCGCGAAGCCCGCGGGGGCGGCAGGAGCCGCCGGTACGGGTGCGGGTGCGGGTGGTACGGGAGGTGCGCAGCCCGCGCCCCAGGCCCCGGCGCCCGCGCCCCCCGGCAACGGCCGCAGGCAGCAGCGGACGGCCGCGGTGAGCGGTCTGGTGACGGCGTCGATCGCGCTGGTGATGGTGGCGGGGTCGTTCACGGCGCAGCTGGTGTACCGGGACTACTACACGTGCCAGCGGGACGCACTGACGAAGTCGGGAGAGCTGGCCTGCAACGACCAGCTGCCGAAGCCCCTGCGCAAGATCTTCGGCACGACGGAATAGCCCCGCGCCCCGGGGGTGGACGGGGTGACCCGGCCAAGGGTGGACGCGCGGGCCGGTGGCGGCTCGCCCGCGCAGTTCCCCGCGCCCGATGTGCGGCTCCGCCGCGTGGGCGCGAGCACCAGGCGCCCCGTCAGGGGCACGGGACTGTGCCCGATGTACGACTCCGCCACACGGACACGAGCACAGGCGCCCCGTCAGGGGCGCGGGACTGTGCCCGATGTGCGGCTCCGCCGCGTGGGCGCGAGCACAGGCGCCCCGTCAGGGGCGCGGGGAACTGCGCGAGGGTGGGGCAGATGCCGCGCGTACCCACCCAGCCCCCGGCAGGGTTTCGGGAAGGGGTGGGGTGGGGAGGGGACCCGCCCGCCGCAGGTGAAAGGCGCCCACCCCGAGCCCGGGACCCTCCCGAAACACACGCCCCCTACTCCCGCTCCTCCGACGCCGCCTTGAGCGACGCCCACCGGGACTCCCGCGCCCCCTCCTCGTGCCAGGAATCCCACGCCCCCCAAGAATCCCCGCCCATGTAGTCGTACGACTCGAACTCCTCCGCGCCGCCCGGCACGGCAGCCCCCTCCTCAGCCCCCTCTTCAGCCTCAGCCTCGGCCTCCGCATCCGGCCTCCGCCAGAACCGCCACCAGGCCCGCTCCTCCACCGCCCCGGCCGCGCCAGGCAGCACCGGGCCGCCCGCCTCCTGAGCATCCCCGGCCGACGCCGCACCCTCCGGCAGCCCCCCACCCCCGGCCAACGCCGCACCACCGAGCGGCACCGCACCACCGGGCGACGCCGTGCCCCCGGTAGACACCGCGTCCCCAGCCGGCGCCACGCCACCCGAAGGCACCGCACCCTCGGCCGACACCACGCCCCCGATCGGCACCACACCCCCCGGCGGCACCGCGCCACCGACCGGCACCGCGCCCCCGATCGGCGCCGCGCCACCCCACGGCACCCGGACACCCGACGGCACCGCCCCCGAAGGCGCCGCTCCCCACTGCGGCGCGCCCGCGCGCCCCCGTACCCGCCATGCCCGAAGGCCCAGCGCTCCCGGCACCCCCACCCCCGCCGTCCACACCAGCGCCGCCGCACCGACCCGCCACCACACCGGGCCGAACTCCGCGAGCGCGCCCCGCCCCAGCGGTCCGCCCGCCGCCGCGGCGAGCCCCGCGGCGGCGACCGCGCAGAACCCCGCCGCCAGCCCCGCGACCAGCGCGGTCTCCCGCACGCTCCAGACGTCCGCCCGCTCCCCGCCCCGCGGCGCCGCCTCCCGCGCCGCGAACCACGCGATCACCGCGCCCGCCGCGACCGGCACCAGCGCGGCGAGCCAGTTCAGCCAGGTCCCCCGCCCCTCGGGCACCGCCGCCAGCAGCGGAAAGCTCGGCAGGGCCGGGCTCCCGGCGACCGCGAGCGGGGTCACCGTGGCCCCCGTACCGAGGGCGAACCCGGGCCCGAGCCCGTACGCCGCACCCCACACCGCCGCGTTCGGCACCAGCGCGAAGCAGAGCAGCAGCACCGCGAACCGCCCGGACCACTCCCCGGAGAGCCGGAGGAACGACTGCTCCGCCGCGCCCGCGTGCCACACCAGCGAGGCCCCGACGAGCAGCGCCCCGCCGCCCAGCAGCACCGCGACCGCCGCGCCCCCCGCCCGCAGCGCCGTCGCCGCCCGGAGGCGCGCGAGCCCACCGCGTACGCCCTCCGAAGCCTCCGCACCCCCCGGGAGCACCGCGCGCACCCATCCGGGCAGCGGTCCCGCGGGGCGGCCGTTCGCCGTCCAGACCCCCGCCCCCGCCGCCGACGCCACCACCGCCGACAGCCACAGCGCCGCGACGAGCGGCCGCACGGTGAGCGCGCCGCCCCGCACGTACAGCACGACGAGCGCGGCCACCACGAGGTACCCGCACACCACCGCCCCGAACGCCCCGCCCGACGACGGCCTGGGCCGCCCCTCGTCCGGCGACAGCGCGTCGCGCGCCGCGCGGTACGCCAGCCAGACGGGCAGGGCGACGAGCAGCAGCGGTACGACCCCGACCGGCGCGGACCCCCCGTTGAGCGTCTGTTCGCGCACGAGCTCCGTGCCGTGCGCGAGCAGCCAGAGCCCGGCCGCCACGTGGAGCGCGCCGCCCGGACCGCTGTCCGGGTACGGCGAGCTGATCCACACCACCATCACCAGCACCGCGAGCGTCCCGAGCCCGAGCCCCGCGGCGATCGTCCCGCGAAGGAACGCCGAGGCCAGCGCGGCGAAGCGCCGGTTCCGCTCGGCGGAGAGCGACAGCGAGGGGGGCGTCGACGGGGACGGGGCGCGGTCGGACGTCACATGGGTCACCCCGCCATGCTGCCAACGACACGCGCTTTTCCGGCGTAACAGGCGAATGGCTGTCGTGTCGCCCAATATACGTTTATGTACTTTTTCGGCCAGGGGAGGACGTCATGACGCAGGGCACGACCGGTGCCACCCCGCTGCCGCCCCCCAAGGAGCGGCGCAGGCTGCGCGAGGCGCGGGCGCTGACCGAGGAGCAGCTGGCGGCGGCGATGGGCGTCACCCGTGCGACGGTCAGGTCCTGGGAGGCGGGCCGTACGAGCCCGAGGGGCCGCAAGCGCGACGCGTACGCGAAGCTCCTCGCGTCGGGGTCCTGGGCCGCGCCCCCGAACCGTACCGGTGCCGCCCCCGCGGGCGAGGCCCGCGCCCAGGGGAGCGCCCGGCCCCGGGGCACCTCACGCACGCGGGAGCAGACGTACGCGCGAGAACCGGCCCGCCCCCTGCGGCAGGCCCGCGCGCGGGGACCCGTCCACACCCGGGAGGCCACCGGCGCCCGCGAACGGACCCGCCCCGCAGCCGTCGAGGAACCCGGCCCCACCCGAAAGCCCGGCCCCACCCGGGACCCCCGTCCCGACCGGGGATCCGGCCCCGCCCCGGAGTACCGCCCCGGCCGGGACGTCACCCCCGTGCCCGCGTCCGTGCCCCTGTCCGCGTCCGCCCCCGCCTTCGCCACCCCCGCCGAGGCGTTCGACGCGCTCTACTCGCGCACCGCGCCCGGTCTCGTACGCCAGACGTACCTCCTCACCGGGCGCCGCAAGCTCTCCACCGAGTCCGTCGAACGGGCGTTCCACCTCGCCTGGCAGCGCTGGCCCGAGGTCGCCGTCGACCGCGACCCCGCGGGATGGGTGCGGGCGGCCGCGTACGAGTACGCGATGTCCCCGTGGCACCGCCTGCGCCCCCTGCACAAGCACCCCGACGCCCCGCCCAAGGCCCCCGGCCCGCGCGCGCTGCGCGACGCGCTGCTGCGGCTGCCGCCCCCGTACCGCCGCACCGTCCTGCTCTACGACGGGCTGGGCCTCGACCTGCCGGAGACGGCGGCCGAGACCGAGGCGAGCACCCCGGCGGCCGCGAACCGCCTGCTCCACGCGCGCGCCGAGATCGCGCACCGCGTCCCCGAGCTGGCCGAGCCCGAGCTGCTCCACGAGCGGCTCGGCGACCTCGCGCTCGCCGTGCCCCCGGCCCCGCTCCCCGCCGCCCGTACCGTACGGACGGGCAGCGAGCGCCGCGCCCGGTTCTGGACCCGCGCGGCCATCGCGTTCACCGCGCTGATCATCGGCGCCACGGCCTTCACCCTGACCACGGCCCCGACGGCCTACGAGGCCCCGCACGCCCCCGGTACCCCGGTCAACGGCCTGCCCGTCTACAGCGGACCGCTCAAGCTGACCCCGCAGGACCTCGAACTCCAGCAGAGGCTCAGGGCGGAACCGGCGAACGGCCCCGGACGGCTGGTCCCCGAGCTGGAGTGACCGCCGGGCTGCAACGCGCGTGGGCCCGTACCCCCCTCGGAACGGAAGGGGTACGGGCCCACGTGCGTCACGCGCGAACGGGTCAGCCGTTCAGGATCTCCCGGGCCAGCTTCGCGGTCTCGGTCGGCGTCTTGCCGACCTTCACGCCCGCGGCCTCCAGGGCCTCCTTCTTCGCCTGCGCGGTGCCGGAGGAGCCCGACACGATGGCGCCGGCGTGGCCCATCGTCTTGCCCTCGGGGGCGGTGAAGCCCGCGACGTAGCCGACGACCGGCTTGGTGACGTTGGCCTTGATGAAGTCGGCCGCACGCTCCTCGGCGTCGCCGCCGATCTCACCGATCATGACGATCAGGTCGGTCTCGGGGTCGGCCTCGAACGCCTCCAGGGCGTCGATGTGCGTGGTGCCGATGACCGGGTCGCCACCGATGCCGACGGCGGACGAGAAGCCGATGTCACGGAGCTCGTACATCATCTGGTACGTCAGCGTGCCGGACTTCGAGACCAGGCCGATGCGGCCCGGCTTCGTGATGTCGCCCGGGATGATGCCGGCGTTGGACTGGCCCGGGGTGATGAGACCGGGGCAGTTCGGGCCGATGATCCGGGTCTTGTTGCCCTTCGAGCCCGCGTACGCCCAGAAGGCGGCGGAGTCGTGGACGGCGATGCCCTCGGTGATCACCACGGCGAGCGGGATCTCGGCGTCGATGGCCTCGACCACGGCGGCCTTGGCGAAGGCCGGCGGCACGAAGAGGACGGAGACGTTGGCGCCCGTCTTCTCCATGGCCTCGGCGACGGACCCGAAGACCGGGACCTCGGTGCCGTCGAAGTCGACGGTCGTGCCGGCCTTGCGCGGGTTCACGCCGCCGACGATGTTGGTGCCGTCGGCCAGCATGAGCTTGGTGTGCTTCATGCCCGTGGCACCGGTCATGCCCTGGACGATGACCTTGCTGTCCTTGTTGAGGAAGATAGCCATGGCTTTTCTTTCCCTCGTCCCTTACTTCGCAGCCGCGAGCTCGGCGGCCTTGTCGGCCGCGCCGTCCATGGTGTCCACGCGCTGGACCAGCGGGTGGTTGGCGTCCGACAGGATCTTGCGACCCAGCTCCGCGTTGTTGCCGTCGAGGCGCACGACCAGCGGCTTCTCGACCTTCTCGCCCTTGGAGGCCAGCAGCTCCAGGGCCTGCACGATGCCGTTGGCGACCTCGTCGCAGGCGGTGATGCCACCGAAGACGTTGACGAACACGGACTTGACGTCCGGGTCGCCCAGGATGATCTCCAGGCCGTTCGCCATGACCTCGGCGGAGGCGCCGCCGCCGATGTCGAGGAAGTTGGCGGGCTTCACGCCGCCGTGGTTCTCACCGGCGTACGCGACGACGTCCAGCGTCGACATGACCAGACCGGCACCGTTACCGATGATGCCGACCTCGCCTTCGAGCTTGACGTAGTTCAGGCCCTTGGCCTTGGCCGCGGCTTCGAGCGGGTCAGCCGCGTCCTTGTCCTCCAGGGCCTCGTGCTCCGGCTGGCGGAAGTCGGCGTTGGCGTCCAGGGACACCTTGCCGTCCAGCGCCAGGATGCGGCCGTCCTTGGTCTTGACCAGCGGGTTCACCTCGACGAGGAGCGCGTCCTCGGCGACGAAGGTGTCCCACAGGGTCACCAGCGCCTCGGCGACGCCCTCGGCCACGTCGGCCGGGAACTTCGCCAGGGCCACGATCTCGCGGGCCTTCTCGATGTCGACGCCGTCGACGGCGTTGACCGGGACCTTCGCGAGGGCCTCGGGGGTCTTCTCCGCGACCTCCTCGATGTCCATGCCGCCCTGCACCGACGCCATGGCGAGGAAGGTGCGGTTGGTGCGGTCCAGGAGGTACGAGACGTAGTACTCAGCCTCGATCTCGGGGGACAGCTCGGCGATCATCACCTTGTGGACCGTGTGGCCCTTGATGTCCATGCCGAGGATGTCGGTCGCACGGGCGACCGCCTCGTCGGCGTCGGCGGCCAGCTTGACGCCGCCGGCCTTGCCGCGGCCGCCGACCTTCACCTGCGCCTTGACGACGGACTTGCCGCCCAGCCGCTCGGTCGCCTCGCGGGCTGCCTCAGGCGTGTCGATGACTTCACCGGCCAGCACCGGTACACCGTGCTTGGCGAAGAGGTCCCTCGCCTGGTACTCGAACAGGTCCACGCGCGTCCGTCCCTTTTCAGTGGTATCGCGGTTGCGTTGTCTGCGTGGGCGTGCCGCGAAGGGCAACGTGACGGCGCTGTCACTGAGGGAGGCGTACACGGTGTCCGGTACGCGGCATGTCCGTCTTGCAGGTTATCCCCGTGGACGGTGCGACCCTAAATCGCAGATCACACCAGAGCGGTGATACCCATCACAGACAGCCCGGTCCCTACGCCTCCGGCACGGGCAGCGGCCGCTTCTCCAGCGCCGCGGCCATCACCTCGGGAAACAGATCGGGCGTGCAGGCGAACGCCGGCGCCCCCAGCGCCGCCAGCGCCGCCGCGTGCTCCCTGTCGTACGCCGGCGCCCCCTCGTCGGACAGCGCCAGCAGCGCCACGAACTGCACCCCCGCCCCCTTCATCGCCGCGACCCGCTTCAGCATCTCGTCCCTGATCCCGCCCTCGTAGAGGTCGCTGATCAGCACGACCACGGTTTCGGCCGGTCGGGTGATCTGCGACTGGCAGTACGCCAGCGCCCGGTTGATGTCCGTCCCGCCGCCCAGCTGCGTGCCGAACAGCACGTCCACCGGATCGTCGAGCTGGTCGGTCAGGTCGACGACCGCCGTGTCGAAGACCACGAGCCGGGTCCGTATCGCCCGCATGGACGCCAGCACCGCTCCGAACACCGACGCGTACACCACGGACGCCGCCATCGACCCCGACTGGTCGATGCAGAGCACCACGTCCTTCTTCACGGCCTGCGAGGCCCGCCCGTAGCCGACCAGCCGCTCGGGCACGACCGTGCCGTGCTCGGGCAGGTAGTTCTTGAGGTTCGCCCGGATGGTGCGGTCCCAGTCGATGTCGCGGTGACGCGGCCTGCTGATCCGCGCGGACCGGTCGAGCGCGCCCGTCAGCGTCGCCTTCGTCCGCGTGGCCAGCCGCTTCTCCAGGTCCTCCACCACCTTGCGCACCACGGCCCGCGCGGTCTCCTTCGTCTCCTCCGGCATCGCCCTGTTCAGCGAGAGCAGCGTCCCGACGAGGTGGACGTCCGCCTCGACCGCCTCCAGCATCTCCGGCTCAAGCAGCAGCGCGGACAGGCCCAGCCGGTCGATCGCGTCCCGCTGCATGACCTGGACGACGGAGCTGGGGAAGTACGTCCTGATGTCCCCGAGCCAGCGGGCGACCGAGGGCGCGGAGGCACCGAGTCCGGCCGACCGGTCACCGCTCCTGTCCCGCTTGCCGCGCCCGCCGGGCCCCGCGCCGTAGAGCGAGGCGAGCGCCCCGTCCATGGCGGCGTCCCGCCCCGACAGCGCGTACCCCGTGCCGTCCGCGGCCTCCCCGCCGAGCACCAGCCGCCACCGCCGGAGCCGCTCCCCCGGACCGCCCGCGGCGCTCCCCTTCCCCGGACCGCCCGCGACACCTCCGTCCACCGCACCGTCCACCGCCCCGTCCATGGCGCCTCCGTCCATCGACCTGTCCGTCACGCCGACACCGTTCGTCACGCGGGCACCGTTCGTCATGCGGGTACCGTCCGCATCTCCTGACGTGCTCAACTCGCCACCCCCACAGGCCCGTCGCCCGCGCCTTCTCCTCCGCCGCCCAGCAGCAGCCGTACCAGCGGCGCCACCGCGTCCGCCCGTTCCTCGTCGAGCCCGGGGCCGAAGCCCGGTGTCCCCGCCTCGGCGTGGACCGGCCGCCCCCCGGCGGTCGGTCCACGCCGGACGAGCTCGCCCAGGGTGCGCCGCACTCCCGGTTCGTACGCGGAGAAGGTGCGCCGCAGCAGGGGCAGCACATCGGTGAACGCCTCCGCCGGAACGCCGGTCAGCCACGCGTCCACCAGCCCGAGCAGCCGCTCGTCGTGGACCAGGAGCATGCCGCCGCCGGACGCCCCGCCGACGAACCCCTCGATCCACGCCGCCGCGTCGGCGGGCGCGCTCGCGGGCGAGAGCGCCAGGCCCATGAGCCGCCCCGACTCGTCGGCGGCCAGCCGCCCGTCGTCGAGCAGCAGCCTGGTCGCACGCCCCCGGATGACCCCGGGCACCGAATCGCGCAGCGCGAGCTTGCGCAGCACCCCGCTCCAGCGGTCCACCAGATCGGGTGATTCGAGCAGGCCCAGCACGCCCTGCACCCCGTCCACGTGGTGGCGCATCTCGTCGGCCGCGTCCCCGTCGAGCCCCGTGCAGGCGGGCGGGAGGCCGACGCAGATCCGCTCCGCGAGTCCCGCGGCGACCTCGGCGAGCGCGGCCGTGTCCGTCGCCCGCACGTCCCCGTACCGCAGGGAGCGGGCCAGGGCGGGCAGGGCCTGCGCCAGGTGCCCGACGTCCGTGTCGAGCGCGGCCCGGTCGGCGAGCGCCCGCATCACGACGGGCAGCGCGTCGGTGAGCCCGCCGAGCAGGCACTGCTCGGCGAGCCCCGTGACGTCGGCGAGCGCGGTCGCCGCCACCGCGTCGGACTCGGCCTTGGCCACGGCCGCCGACTCCACGGTCGTCCCCCACACGCCCGCCTCGGCCACCCGTACGTACAGCTCGGGCTCCCAGCGCAGCCGCCAGGTCTCCCGGAACGTGCCGGTGGAACCGCGGCCCGCCGCGGGCTCGCCCCAGTCCACCGACAGCAGCCGCAGCCGGTGCAGCAGGCGGCTGCGCGCCGCGTCGGTCTCCTTGCGCAGGTCCAGCTCCAGCTCCCGCTCCAGCGCCTCCGGCTTGAGGCGCAGCGAACGCTGGGCGCGCACGAGGTCCCGCTGGAGCGGCACGGCGGGCGCGCTGTCGGGGACCTCGCCGAGCAGGTCACCGACGATCAGCCGGTCCCTGACGAGCCCGAGCGGCACGTCGGAGCCCTCGCACATGACGGCCCGCACCGCGTCGATCGTCTCGGTGAGCCCGGCGAGCGGGCGCCCGCGCATGGCGGCCAGCGTGTCGGCGAGCCGTACGGCCTCGATCACGTGCGCCGACGAGACCGGCACGCCCTCGTCCCGCAGCAGCCCGGCGACCTTGGTCAGCCAGCGCTCGACGGGCCGGTCGGGGGCGGCGAAGAGGTGGGCGTACCAGCCGGGCGCCTCGATGCCCGCGCCGTAGCCGCTGTGCCGGGCGAGCCTGCGGTGCGTCCAGGGCACCCAGGTCACGTCCGTCTTGACCTTGGGCAGTCCCTTGAGGAGCGCGCGGTCGGCGGTGACCGTGGTCTTCGCGGCGAGCGCCGGGACGTGCCACGCCCCGCACACCACGGCGACCCGGTCGGCCCCGAACTCCTTGGCCGCGGCCCTCAGCTGGAGCCGCATGTACGCCTCGCGCACCAGGTCGCGGGCGTGGCCCCCGGCGCCGTACTCCTCGCGGAGCGCGCCCATGGCTTCGGCGAGCGCGGCGAACGCCGCCCCGGCGTCGAAGTCCCCTCCGCCGCCGCGGTGTTCGACGACGTCCTCCCACCAGCGCTCGGGGTCGTCGTACCCGGCGGTCCCGGCGAGCACCGCGATGGGGTCGACCCGCGCGGACGGCGGCCCGTCCTCCCCCTCCTCCCCCTGCTTCCCCTCTTCCCCCTCTCCCCCCTCTTCAAGGTCTTTCGGCCCCTCCCCGACCCGCTCCGCGAGCGAGTGCGTGGCGGGCAGGTCGATGAAACGCACCGGGACGCCCGCCGCCAGCGCCCAGCGGATCGCGACCCACTCCGGCGAGAACTCGGCCAGCGGCCAGAACGCCGCCCGGCCCGGGTCGTCCACGGCGTGCGCCAGCAGCGCCACCGGCGGCCGCATCCCCTCGTCCGCGGCGAGCGGCAGCAGCGCGTCGGCCTCGGGCGGGCCCTCGATCAGCACGGCGTCCGGCCGGGCCCCGTCCAGCGCGGCCAGCACCGCCCGCGCGGAGCCGGGCCCGTGGTGCCGGACCCCGAGCAGCAGCGGGCCGCTCACGCGCTCACCTCGCGGCAGGCGCGGTAGAAGTCCTTCCAGCCGTCCCGCTCCCTGACCACCGTCTCCAGGTACTCCTGCCAGATCACCCGGTCGGCGGCGGGGTCGCGGACGACGGCGCCGAGGATGCCCGCCGCGACGTCGCCGGGGCGCAGCACGCCGTCGCCGAAGTGCGCGGCCAGCGCGAGGCCGTTGGTGACGACCGAGATGGCCTCCGCCGTGGAGAGCGTCCCCGACGGGGTCTTCACCTTGGTCCTGCCGTCCGCCGTCACGCCGTCGCGTAGCTCGCGGAAGACGGTGACGACGCGGCGGATCTCGTCCATCCCCTCGGGCGCCGCGGGCAGTTCGAGGGAGCGGCCCAGCTGGTCGACGCGGCGGGCCACGATGTCGACCTCGGCCTCGGGCGTCGCGGGCAGCGGCAGGACCACCGTGTTGAACCTGCGGCGCAGCGCGCTGGAGAGGTCGTTGACCCCGCGGTCGCGGTCGTTGGCGGTGGCGATGAGGTTGAAGCCGCGCACGGCCTGCACCTCCTGGCCCAGCTCGGGCACGGGCAGGGTCTTCTCGGACAGGATCGTGATGAGCGTGTCCTGCACGTCGGCCGGGATGCGGGTCAGCTCCTCGACGCGCGCGGTCATGCCGTCGGACATGGCGCGCATGACGGGGCTGGGCACGAGCGCTTCCCTGCTGGGGCCGTGGGCGAGCAGCCGCGCGTAGTTCCACCCGTACCGGATGGCCTCTTCGGGCGTGCCGGCCGTGCCCTGGACCAGCAGCGTCGAGTCGCCGCTCACGGCCGCCGCCAGGTGCTCCGACACCCAGGTCTTGGCGGTGCCCGGCACGCCGAGGAGGAGCAGGGCGCGGTCGGTGGCGAGCGTGGTGACGGCGACCTCGACGATGCGGCGCGGCCCCACGTACTTCGGGGTGATGACCGTGCCGTCGGGCAGCGTCCCGCCGAGGAGGTACGTGGCGACGGCCCACGGCGAGAGCAGCCAGCGGGCGGGGCGCGGCCGGTCGTCGGCCGCGGCGAGCGCCTTGAGTTCGTCGGCGAAGGCGTCTTCGGCGTGCGGCCGCAGGACGGCTTCGGAAGCAGCCTGGGAAACGGTTGTGGACGCAGTCATGGATCCCCCTCCAGATCGTCGACCGGATGTGGTTCCCACCGTGCACCATGGCACTGACAGTCACCCTTGCCACCAACGTCTTCGCAGGTCAGAGCGATTGTCAGTGGTCGCGTCTAGCGTCGTTCCCATGAATCAGCAGGGGGTGCGCTGGACGGCGGAACAGGTGCTGGCCCTGGCTCCTGACAACGCGTCACGCAGAGCGGGAAGCAAACTGGGCGCGGCGGGCCCGTGGTCGGGTGCGGGCTGCACGGACGCGGGCGCCGTGTGGGGCCTGTGCAAGGGCAGCGGAAGCAAGCCGTACCAGACGGTCGTGGACACGACGGGCCCGGCCTACAAGTGCAGTTGTCCGAGCCGGAAGTTCCCGTGCAAGCACGCGCTGGGGCTGCTGCTGCTCTGGGCGTCCGACGAGCGGGCGGTGGGCGGGGCGGAGGTGCCCGACTGGGCCGACGAGTGGCTCTCGGCCCGCGCGCGGCGCACCGAGCGCGCGGAGGCGGGGGACGGGGGCGGCGGGCGGGCCGCCAAGGCCGCCGATCCCGAGGCTGCCAGGGTGCGGGCCGAGCGGCGCGCGGAGCGGATCAGCGCGGGCGCGACGGAGTTGGAGCAGCGGCTGGCCGATCTGCTGCGCGGCGGGCTGGCCGCAGCGGAGCAGGCGGGGTACGGCCTCTGGGAGGAGACGGCGGCCCGCATGGTCGACGCGCAGGCCCCGGGACTGGGCCGCAGGGTGCGGGAGTTGGGGGCGATACCGGGCTCGGGCCCCGGCTGGCCCGTACGGCTCCTGGAGGAGTGCGCGCTGCTGCACCTGCTCGACCGGGCGTGGCTGGGGCGCGAGCGGCTGCCCGCGCCGCTGGCGGCGACGGTCCGCACGCGCGTCGGGCTCACGGCGCCGGCCGAGGGCCCGCCGGTCCGGGACGGGTGGCTGGTCCTCGCGCAGTACGACGTCAAGGACGGCATGCACACCAACCGCCGCATATG
This sequence comes from Streptomyces sp. NPDC050504, assembly GCF_044458065.1. Taxonomy (NCBI): domain Bacteria; kingdom Bacillati; phylum Actinomycetota; class Actinomycetes; order Kitasatosporales; family Streptomycetaceae; genus Streptomyces; species Streptomyces sp. NPDC050504. Next base: position 625,084 of record NZ_JBITHO010000005.1, read on the forward strand.
GCTGTACGGCAGGGAATCGGGGCGCACCGCGCTGGTCCTCTCCTTCGGCCCCGCCGGGCGCCCGCCCGAGCTGGCGCTGCCGGTGGGCGCCGAGCTGAGCGCGGAGCTCGTGCCGTACGGCGGGGCGGGGCAGCTCAGGGCCGAGCTGGGCGAGCGGTTCGGCGCCGCCGCCCCGGTGGGCGGGCCGCCGCCCGGCGGCTCGACGGGGGCCGCCCTCGTCTCGTACGGCGCCGCGCTGCGCGACGATCCCTGGCTGGACTCCTGGCCGGTGACGCTGTCCGACGTGGTTCCCGTGCCGGGTGCGGACGGCAGTTGGCAGCTGGCCGACGCGGCGGGCGGCACGGCGCTGCCGGTCGTGTCCACCCCGCTCTCCAGACCGGGCCTGTGGAAGCTCGCGGCACTCTCCGGCGGGGGCCCGGTGACGGTGTTCGGCGAGTGCGGGCACCGAGGCGTGGTGCCGCTCGCGGCCTGGGCGCGGGACGCGCCGGAGCTCGTCCCCCTCACCGCATGACCCACCGCACGACTCACGGACGACGCGCGCGACGCGCACGACTCCGACTCATGGACGACGCGCACGACGGAAGGGAGAGACCGCACCATGACGCCCACGACAACCGCTGACGCGGACACCGGCGCGACCGCGTCCTGGGAGGAGCTGGTCACGTCCGCGCTGCTCGGCACCGACCGCAGGACGGGCGCCGGGTCCCCGGCCGAACTGCTGGACGCGGCAGCGATGCAGACCCTGCGGCGCAGGGCGGGCCTGCTGCCCGCGCCCGCGCCCGCACTCCCGGAGAGCGCGCCGCGCGACCCGAGGCCGCCGCTGCCCGAGGCCGCCCGGCGCAGACTGGTCCACCTGCTGGCCGGGCGGGCGGCCCCGGCGGGCTCGGGCGGCCGCCGGGGGACGGCGCCCGACCTCACCGAACTGCTCCCGCAGTGGCTGGCCGCCGCCAACGCGAAGGGCTTCCGGGCCCCCGCCGACGCACTGCCCGCGCTGCTCGACGCGGCGCGGGCGCGCACGGACCTGCGCCCGCAGGCGGTGGCGTTCGCCGGGCCGCGCGGCCTGTGGCTGGCACGGCTCAACCCCGAATGGAAGTTCGCGCTGCGCGGCGGCGCGTCCGGCTCGGCGCTGCCCGACCCGGACGACGCGGAGGCCACCCGACTGCTCTGGTCGGAGGGGCTGTTCGCGGAACGGGTGGCGCTCCTCACCGCAGTGCGGACGCAGGATCCGGACGCGGCGCTGGCCCTGCTCTCCTCGACCTGGACGACGGAGCGTGCGGAGGACCGGCTGATGTTCCTGGACTCGTTGCGCGCGGGTCTGTCCGGGGCGGACGAGCCCTTCCTGGAAGCGGCGCTCGCCGACCGCAGCCGCAACGTCAGGGCGACGGCCGCCGAGCTGCTCTCCGCGCTGCCCGGCTCCGCCCTCGCCGCGCGGATGGCGGACCGCGCGACGTCCTGCGTGAGCCTGGACCGTACGGGGGCGAAGGCGCCGACCGTCGCCGTGGAGGCGCCGCACGCGTGCGACGCGGGCATGGAGCGCGACGGGGTCGTGCCGGTGCCGCCCGCCGGACGGGGCGAACGGTCGTGGTGGCTGGGCCAGTTGGTGGAGGCGACGCCGCTCGCCACGTGGACCGCCCGGCTGGGCGGGCGCACCGCGGCCGAGGTCGTCGCGCTGCCCGTCGCCGACGGGTGGGGCGAGGAGCTGCACGCGGCCTGGTGCAGGGCGGCGGTGCTCCAGCGGAACCCCGAGTGGTCCCTGGCCCTGCTCGGCGCCCCGTCCGCACCGCCCGCCGCCGGACCCGGGACCGCGTCGCTCGCGGAGCGCGCCCGGCTCCTGTCGACGCTGCCCGCCGAGGGACGCGCGGGCTGGGTGGCCGCGTTCATAGCGGCGCACGGCCTGGCGGACGCGTTCCAGCTGCTGGGCGTCTGCGAGGTGCCGTGGACGGAGCCGCTGGGCCGGTCGGTGGTCGACGCGCTCGACATCGCGCGGGACGCCGGGAGTTACCCCTGGAGCTTCAGCGGGGTGATGGGCCTGGCGGAGAGGTGCCTGGACCCCGGGGAGGCGGGGCGCCTGGAGTCGCTGACGGCGGTGCCCGACGAGGCGGAGAACGCGTCGCCGGGGGCGGGGAGCTACTGGGCGGAGGCGTTCCAGAGGCTGGTGGCGACGCTGCAACTGCGTGCACGGATGGAGGAGGAGCTGTCCGGGTAACGGGGGCGCGCGCCTCGCGGAGTACGGGCCCCTGCGGGGTGCGGGCCTCGCGCAAGGTGTGGGCCCTCGCGAGACGCGGCCCCTGCGGGATACGGGCCCCTGCGGGATACGGGCCTCGCGAGATGCAGGCCCCCGCGATACGCGGCCCCTGCGAGGTGCGGGCCTCGCGGAGTGCGGGCCCTCGCGAAACGCGACCCCCGCGAGGTGCGGGCCCCCGCAAAGTGCCCGCGCCCCCGAAGGGGCGCATCCGCGCCGAACGGGGCCGCCCCGGGCAACGGGGCCCCGCACCCCCGTACCGCTCAACTCGCCGCGGGCTGCCGCACGTTCGCGTTGACCCACTCGACGATGGACGTGGTGGTGGCCCCGGGAGTGAAGATCGCGGCCACCCCCTTCTCCTTCAGCGGCTCGATGTCCGCCTCCGGAATAATCCCGCCCCCGAACACCTTGATGTCCTCCGCCTCGCGCTCCTTCAACAGCTCCAGGACCTTGGCGAAGAGGGTGTTGTGCGCGCCGGACAGGATCGAGAGCCCGATCGCGTCCGCGTCCTCCTGGATCGCGGTGTCCACGATCTGCTCGGGCGTCTGGTGGAGGCCCGTGTAGATGACCTCCATACCGGCGTCCCGCAGCGCCCGCGCGATCACCTTGGCCCCGCGATCGTGCCCGTCGAGACCCGGCTTGGCCACCACCACGCGGATCGGTCCAACCACACCCATCTGTGCCTCCACAGTGAACGAACGTTATCTACAGCATCCCGCAACCGGTCGTTTCGCGGTGGACGGGGAGGGGGAAATCACACGTGGGACATGTTCGCTGTGCACCGTACCCGTCCCGGCCGACTCACAGGTCGCGAACGGGCCCGGTCACAAAGGGGAGCCGCAAGAGGTCGCCGTACCACCGTGCCGTCAGCCGCGCGGCACGGTGGTACGGCCGTTCACGGGCCCGCACCGCACCGGACCCGTCGCCGAGTCCGTACCCGGAACGGGAAACCGCACCACCCTCCGGCGCCCTCCCCACTGATGAGGTACACGGGGGCCGGAGCCGCCTCCCCGCGTGCCGTCGCCCGGGAGGTCGGCCAATGGGGGCCCTGCCCTTCTTCCTCTTTCCGCTTCCGACCTGCCTCCGGCTGCGCCGCATCCAGGTCTCGTCCGCGCTGCTGCGGGCCACCGCCCTCGAACTCGCGATCCTCGCGGGCCATCTGTTCCTCTACCCCTCCGGCATGTCCCAGGAGCGCCGCGCCGCCGAGCGGTCCGGCGACGGGAAAGGGGAACAGGCCCCGGAAGAGACCGGGAATCCCGGAACGACGGCGCCCGACGCGGTCCTGCCGGCCACCGGCGGCGAGCCGCACCCGCCCGTCGTCCTGCTCCACGGCTTCATCGACAACCGCTCGGTCTTCGTCCTGCTCCGCCGCTCCCTCGCCAGGAACGGCTGGCGTCACCTCACGTCCCTCAACTACTCCCCGCTGACCTGCGACATCCGCACGGCCGCCGAGCTGCTCGGCCGACACGTCGAGGAGATCTGCGCCAGGACGGGGCAGCCGCGGGTGGACGTCGTCGGGCACAGCCTCGGCGGGCTGATCGCCCGTTACTACGTCCAGCGCCAGGGCGGCGACGCCCGCGTCCGTACGCTCGTCACGCTCGGCACCCCGCACGCCGGGACGGCGGTCGTGCCCCTGGCGGGCGCGCACCCCATCGTGCGTCAGATGCGCCCCGGCTCCGACGTCATCGAGGAACTGCGCCGCCCCGCGCCCGGCTGCCGCACCCGCTTCGTCAGCTTCTGGAGCGACCTCGACCAGGTGATGCTGCCCGTCGGGACCGCGCGCGTGGAGCACCCGGACCTGCTCGTGGAGAACGTGCACGTCACGGGCATCGGCCATCTCGCCCTGCCGGTCCACCCCGCGGTCGCCTCGCGCATACGTCAGGTCCTCGCGTCGCGGGAACCGGCGGCGGCGCCCGGCACGGGGTCGATCTCGGTCGCCTGACGCCGCTGAATTCGAACTGGTTTCGAACGTAGGGGCAAGGCTCTGTCCGCCGTCCACCGAAAGGCGGCTGAATGCCCGTTTCCTGAAGCTCGAAAACCTGTTGAAGATTGTCGTCGTCCCATACCGCCGGGTACAGTCGCGCCCACTGCTTTCCTCTGGGTTCCCCCCTGCCGCAGGGCCGGACACCAGACACAGTCCTGTTGCCGAGGCGAGAGAGACGTTGGTGAACGACCAGCCCCCCCACGCCGACTACGAGGGTTACGCCACAGGCGGTTTCGGCCCCGATCCGCTCTTCGGCTCCCTTCCGGGGCAGCAGTACCAGTGGGACACCGGCGCGCAGCAGACCGTGGGCTACGACACGTACACCACGCAGCAGCTCCAGCAGGACGACCCGCAGCAGTACGAGGCGTGGGTCCCGGCCCAGCCCGCGTCCCCCGACTCCACGGGCCAGTGGTCCACCGCGACGTGGGCCGACGGGTCGAGCGCGCACACCGGCGAGATCCCGGTCCCCGCGTCCTACGCCGCGTACGACTACGGCACGGTCGGCTACGACACCGGTTCGTACGACACCACCGGCTGGCACGACGTCTCCCCGGCCGACACCGGCGCCCACGCCGTCATCGCCCCAGACACGCACGGCGGCCCCGACGCTCACAGCGGCCCTGGCACGCACGGCGGCCCCGACACCGCCGAGTTCGCGGCGATCGACGTCCCCGGCCTGCCCGAGCCCACCGCCGACTTCGACTTCGACCCGGCGCCCGAGCACTCCGCCCACTCCGTCGGCCACGCCCCCGCCGGGCGCGCCGCGGGCCGCGGCCGGGGGCGGCGCCGCACCCCCGTCAAGCGCTCCGCCCTGCTGACCGTCGCCGTCCCCTCCGCCTGCGTCATGGGCGTGGCCGGGATCGCGGCCGCCTCGGTGAGCGGTCTGACCGGCAGCGCGGACGCGAAGAACAACGACAGCACGACGACGCTGGCCGCCGCCGACCCGGCCTCGGTCAAGCCGGTCGCCGCCAACAGCAAGCTGGACACCCAGCTCGCCAACCTCAGCGCCGACGCCGACGACTTCGCCGACCGGGCCAGCCGTACGCAGGAGCGCATCGACCTCAAGGCGCGCCAGGCCGCCGAGAAGAAGAAGCGCGAGGCGGAGGCCGCCCGCAAGGAGGCGCTGCGCCCGAAGTTCGCGCTGCCGGTGAAGCAGCACGGGCTCAGCGCGAGCTTCGGCCAGGCGGGCATCAACTGGATGTCGGTCCACACCGGCATCGACTTCCCGGTCGACTACGGCGTCCCGGTGATGGCCGCGACCGACGGCACGGTCCGTACGCAGTGGAACAGCGCGTACGGGAACATGGCCATAGTGACGTCGCCGGACGGCACCGAGACCTGGTACTGCCACCTCGGCAGCACGAAGATCCGCTCGGGCAGCGTCAAGGCGGGCGACGTCATCGGCTACTCGGGCAGCACCGGCAACTCCACCGGCCCGCACCTGCACTTCGAGGTGCGTCCGGGCGGCGGGGCCCCGATCGACCCGGCGGCCTGGTTCCGCTCGCACGGCCTGAACCCCAACTGACGCCTGCCGGACCGTACGCACGGCAAGAGGGCCCGGCTCCCATCGGAGCCGGGCCCTTCCGCACGCACGTGCCGTACGGGCTACAGCTTCTCGACCGGCGCGTACCGCAGGAGCAGCTTCTTCGGACGCTCGTCGCCGAAGTCGATCGTCGCCTTCGCCTGGTCGCCCGCGCCCTCGACCTGCACGACCGTGCCGAGCCCGAACTGGTCGTGGGTGACGCGGTCACCGATCACGAGCGTGATCACCGGCTTGTCGGAGGTCCGGCGGGTGGCGAAGCCCGAGGGGCCCGAGCGGGCGCGCGAGGACGACAGGGAGGAGGCGATCCCCGAGGTCGGCCCGGCGGGCGCGGCCATCGGGCCGGTCCGCTTCCACTGCACGTACTGCTCCGGGATCTCCTCCAGGAAGCGCGACGCGGGGTTGTACGAGGGCTGGCCCCAGGCACTGCGCATCGAGGAGCGCGTCAGGTACAGCCGCTCGCGCGCGCGGGTGATGCCCACGTACGCCAGGCGCCGCTCCTCCTCCAGCTCCTTGGTCTGCCCCAGCGAGCGCATGTGCGGGAAGACGCCGTCCTCCATGCCGGTCAGGAAGACCACCGGGAATTCGAGGCCCTTGGCGGTGTGCAGGGTCATCAGCGTGATGACGCCGTTGCCCTCCTCGTCCTCGTCGGGGATCTGGTCGGAGTCCGCGACGAGGGCGACCTTCTCCAGGAACTCGGCGAGCGTGCCCGCCCCTTCCTCCTCGCCGCGCTCCTGCTCGAACTCCAGGGCGACGGCGGCCAGCTCCTGGAGGTTCTCGATGCGGGTCTCGTCCTGCGGGTCGGTCGACGCCTGGAGCTCCGCGAGGTATCCGGTGCGCTCCAGGACGGCCTCCAGGACCACGGCGGGGCCCGCGCCGGACTCGACGATGGTCCGCAGCTCCTCCATGAGCGTGTTGAACCGCTTCACGGCGTTGGCGGAGCGGGCCGCCATGCCGTACGCCTCGTCGACGCGGCGCAGCGCCTGCGGGAAGGTGATCCGCTCGCGCAGCGCGAGGGCGTCGATCATCGCCTCGGCGCGCTCGCCGATGCCGCGCTTGGGGACGTTGAGGATGCGGCGCAGCGGGACGTTGTCCTCGGGGTTGGCGAGCACGCGCAGGTACGCGAGGACGTCGCGGACCTCCTTGCGCTCGTAGAAGCGGACGCCGCCGACGACCTTGTAGGGCAGGCCGACCCGGATGAAGATCTCTTCGAAGACGCGGGACTGGGCGTTCGTGCGGTAGAAGACCGCGACGTCGCCGGCCTTGGCGTCGCCGGCGTCGGTGAGCCGGTCGATCTCGTCGGCGACGAACTGCGCCTCGTCGTGCTCGGTGTCCGCGACGTATCCGGTGATCTGCGCGCCGGCTCCCGCGTCCGTCCAGAGGTTCTTGGGGCGGCGGCTCTCGTTGCGCTCGATGACGGCGTTGGCGGCGGAGAGGATCGTCTGCGTGGAGCGGTAGTTGCGCTCCAGGAGGATCGTCGTCGCGTCCGGGTAGTCCTCCTCGAACTGGAGGATGTTGCGGATGGTCGCGCCGCGGAAGGCGTAGATCGACTGGTCGGCGTCGCCGACGACGCACAGCTCGGCGGCGCCGGGGCCCGGCCCGACCAGCTCCTTCACCAGGGTGTACTGGGCGTGGTTGGTGTCCTGGTACTCGTCGACCATGACGTGCCTGAAGCGCAGCCGGTAGTGCTCGGCGACGTCGGGGAACGCCTGGAGGAGGTGGACCGTCGTCATGATGATGTCGTCGAAGTCCAGCGCGTTGGCCTCGCGCAGCCGCGCCTGGTACATCGAGTACGCCTGGGCGAGCGTCTTCTCGAAGCCGTCGGCGGCCTGGGCCGCGAAGGTCTCCTCGTCGATCAGCTCGTTCTTGAGGTTCGAGATCTTCGCGGTGAAGGACTTCGGCGGGAAGCGCTTCGGGTCGAGGTCGAGGTCGCGGCAGACGAGGGCCATGAGGCGCTTGGAGTCGGCGGCGTCGTAGATCGAGAACGACGAGGTGAAGCCGAGCTTCTTGGACTCGCGGCGCAGGATGCGCACGCAGGCGCTGTGGAAGGTCGAGACCCACATGGCGCCCGCCCGGGGGCCCACCAGCTGCTCGACGCGCTCCTTCATCTCGCCCGCGGCCTTGTTGGTGAAGGTGATCGCGAGGATCTGCCCGGGGTGCACGCCGCGGGTCGCCAGCAGGTGGGCGATGCGATGGGTGAGGACGCGGGTCTTGCCTGAGCCCGCGCCCGCGACGATGAGCAGCGGGGAGCCCGCGTGCACGACGGCGGCGCGCTGCTCGTCGTTCAGCCCGTCCAGCAGCGCGGCGGGGTCCACGACGGGGCGCGGGGCGCCGTCCCGGTAGTACGCGTCCCGGGGCGCGGGGGGCGCGTCGAAGGCACCCTCGAACAGGTCGTGCGGAACGGCCTCGTCCGGGGCGTCGTGCTCGGGCGGGGGCGGCTCCTCCTGGGAGGGCTGGAGGTTCGCCAGGAAGCTGTCGTCAAAGAGGCTACTCATCGCCTGTCGAGTCTAGGCGCCCCCACTGACAACCGGGCCCGTACGCGATTTCCGCTACGGGGAGCGGGGGCCGGCCGTCGGCGGGGCCGCCCCCGACGGCGTCACGTCCACAGGGTGGCGATGAAGATGTTCGCCGTGGTCAGCCCGCCGACCGCGGCGAACATGCCCTTGTCGACGCCCTCCTCGTCCCGCTTGACGTAGACCAGCCCGAGGACGACCACCAGGACGGCCATCTTGATGCCGATCTTGAGGTTGTTCACGGTGTTGCCGTCGGCCTGGTTGAGGCCCACCAGCACCGCGCCGGTGATCAGCATGGTGAGCGCGCCGTGCAGCATCGCCGGGGTGAACCGCGCCGTCCCCGTGCCCATCGCCTTCATCTGGGTCAGGAAACCGCCCAGCAGCGAGGCGATGCCGATGACGTGCAGGGCGACGAAGGCATTGATCAGTACGTCCATGGGTCCCGAGCCTAGCCCGCCCCTTATCACCGCTTTCCGGCGAGGTGGGGCACCTTCGGAGCTTCGGTCACGGTCGTACGGGGTTCGGGTGCACCCCCGAAAGCCCGATGATCATCCCGGGTTGCCTTCGGGGCATTTGCGGTCAGTAGCGGTCATTACGACGCTCTCCCGTGACCATCAGGTTTAGCGTCCTGCCCCAGGTGGCCGACTCCCCACCGCCGCTCCCGTCCGGGGCGGCCGTCGGCCACCACCGCCGAAGAAGCAGGCGGCGGGCCGCTCCCCCTGTGCGGTCCGCCGCCGCCAGGGAAGGACGTGGACGCCGACGTGGCAGCCCACCGCAGGCCCAAGCAGCGCCCGCTCTCCGGCCCGGTCGCCCGTACCGCGGCCACCCTCGCGATAGCGGGCGCGGCCACCGCCACCACCCTGGAGGGCCCGGTCCACGCCGAGCCCCGCCCCACCCCCGCCCAGGTGAAGGCCAAGGTCGACCGGCTGTACCAGGAGGCGGAGGCCGCCACCGAGAAGTACAACGGCACCAAGGAGCAGGCGAAGGCGGCCCAGCGGCAGCTGGGCGAGCTGCGCGACGAGGCCGCCCGCAGGACCGCCCGCCTCAACTCCGCGCGCAACGCGCTCGGCTCGCTGGCCGCCGCGCAGTACCGCGCGGGCTCCATGGACAGCACCGTCCAGCTGGTGCTCTCCTCGCGGCCCGACGACTACCTCCAGCGGGCCTCGCTCGCCGAGCGGGCGGGCGACCGGCAGGCCGCGGCCGTCGGCGCCGTGCGCAGGCAGCTCGCCGAGATCGCCCAGCTGCGCGCCAAGGCCGAGTCCCGGCTGGCCACGCTGAAGAAGCGGCAGGCCGACCTCGCGGTCCAGAAGAAGGCGATCAGGTCCCGGCTCGCCGCCGCGTCCGAGCTGCTGGACCAGCTCACCGCCGAGCAGCGGGCCGCCTACGAGGCGGACGGCGCCGCGGACGTCCGCTCCGACCGCTCCGCCCCGCGCGGCTCCCTCCGGGCCCCTGGTTCCCGGGCCGCGCAGGCCGTGGCCTTCGCCCACGGCGCCCTCGGCTCGCCGTACGTCTGGGGCGCCACCGGGCCCTCCGCCTTCGACTGTTCGGGGCTGACCCAGGCCGCCTGGCGGTCCGCCGGGGTGGCGCTGCCGCGCACCACGTACACCCAGATCGACGCGGGCCGGCGGATCTCCCGTGCCGAGCTCGCCCCCGGCGACCTGATCTTCTTCTACCCGGGCGTCACCCACGTCGGGCTCTACATCGGCGGCGGCCGGATGATCCACGCGCCGCGCCCCGGTACGGCCGTGCGGATCGCGCCGATCGACCAGATGCCCTTTGCCGGGGCGGTCCGGGTCGCGTAGCCTCCCCGGGCACCGTCCCTTCCCAACGGGCTTCCCAGGAAAGGAGTTGGGTCATTGAGCGCGGGCGAACTCACCATCCGGAGCCGCCGACGCACCGAGCACGACCGTCGGCGGCATGCCTGAAGCACCTCACATGCCACCGAAAGGCTTCACCTCACCATGGACCACCACACCGCGGACCACTCCGCCGCGGACCACTCCGCCGTGGACCATTCCGCCGTGGACCGCTCCGCCGTGGAATCCGACCTCCAGATCCGCGTACAGGACTACGTGCGCGACCTCGCCCGCCGCTCCACCGGGCACCTGAGGGTCGGTCCCTTCACCCTGCGCCACCACCCCGAGTGGGCGATCCCGCAGGCCAACTACGCCGTTCCCGACCGGGACTGCGCCCCCACCCCGGCCGAGCTCGACGCCCTGGTCGACGCCTTCCGCGGGCTCGACCGCGTCCCCGCCCTGGAGTTCCTGCCCGCCGCCGCGCCCGCGCTCGAACCGGCGCTGCTGGCGGCCGGGTTCACGGTCGACCGCAGGGCCCCGCTGATGGTCTGCACGCCCGGCACGCTGACCGCGCCGGGCCACGTCGGCGGCGTCTCCTTCGCCGACCCCCGCTCCGACGAGGACGTGCTGGACGCGGCCCGCGTCCAGCACCACGCCTTCGGCGGCAGCGGCGAGCCCGAGCCGGGCGCGGTCGACTGGCTCCGCGAAGCCCCGGGGCGCGGCGGCGTCACGGCGCTCGCCCTGGCCGAGGGCGCCGTCGCGGCGGCCGGAGGCGTGTCGCCCCCGGTCGACGGGCTCGGCGAGCTGGTCGGGATCGCCGTCGCGGAGCCCTTCCGCCGCCGCGGCATCGGCGCCGGACTCACCCGGCACCTGACGGCCGAGGCGTTCGCGCGCGGCTACCAAACGCTCTGGCTCGACCCCGCCGACCCCGACACGGAGCGGATCTACGCCTCCGTCGGCTACGTACGGGCGGGCGAGCGCGTGGACGCCTCGCTCACCGCCAGGCCGTAACACCCGGGAACCCCAACCCCACCCGGGCACGGCCCCGAGCCCCGTGCGGGCGGCCCCGGAGCGATCCGGGGCCGCCCCGCGGTGAGCCGTCCGGCCCCCGCGTACGTATCGTCGGTTGACGGCTCAATGAAAGGGCGCGGCGCAGGGGCGTGCCCACAGCGGGCCCACGGAGGCGGGAGCGGACCATGACGTACACCAACGGCTACGGAACGGGCGGCGGCCACGGCACGGGCGGCGGGCCCCGGCAGCACGGCCTGCGGGCGCTGGCGAGCAGGTACGCCCTGCTGCCGCTGCGCGTCTTCCTCGGCGTGACCTTCGTCTACGCCGGGCTCGACAAGCTCACGGACGACGCGTTCATGTCCGCGAGCGGCGTGGGCTCGATCGGCCAGACGATGCACGACCTCCGTGACTCGTCGGCGATCCCCGCCCTCGTCGACCTGGCGCTCAAGAGCCCGGTGGGCTTCGGCTACGCCATCGCGCTCGGCGAGCTGGCCGTCGGCATCGGCGTCCTGGTCGGGCTGTTCACCAGGGTCGCCGCGCTCGGCGGTGCGCTGATCTCCCTCTCGCTCTGGCTGACCTGGAGCTGGTCGGCCGACCCCTACTACTACGGCAACGACCTCCCCTACCTCATGGGCTGGCTGTCCCTGGCGCTCGCGGGCGCCCCGGTGCTCTCGCTGGACGCCCTGCTCAGGGAGCGGCGGCGCAGCCTGTAGCCGATCCAGGTCGCGAGGGCGGCGAGGCCGAGGCCGCCGCACATCACCGGAACCACCGTGTACCAGGGGGTCTGCCAGGCGTCCGCCGCGTCGCCCGCGAACGCCCCGGCCACGCCCAGCGCGGCGAGGCCGATCATGGCCCTGCCCGGCCTGAACTCATGAACCAGCACGGTCGACCTCCACCTGTCCGACTCCGACGTCCAGCTTCAGCGAGACGGTCCCGCCCCTGGGGCTGCCCTTGGGGGGCTCGATGGTCCGCCGCTCCTCCTGTTGGGGCGCGACGTCGATGTCGCCCGGCGGGTCGTCGGGGAGGCTGATGTCGCCCACGCCCGCGTCGGCCTCGATCTCCACCGTGACCGCCTTGGGCACCACGACCTTGAGCTGTCCGAGCCCCACGTCGACCGAGGTGGTCACCCGCTCGCCCGGGGGGACGACGATCCGGCTCAGGTCCAGCGTCCCGACCCCTGATCCCACCTCGTAGTGCGGCTGGACCGCCGCGGCCGTCGCCGGCGTCCAGGTCGAGCGCTTCCACTCGGTCGTGATCGACTTCGGCAGCGCCGCCGCCAGGGCGAGCAGCCCGGCCGTGAGCACCACCATCAGGATCGTGCCGAAGCCCGTGCGGCCCAGGAACGAGGCGACCACCAGACCTATGCCGAAGACGCCGAGGGCGGCGGCGAGCCCGATCTGGAGGCTCGTGCCCAGCGGCTCGCCCTGCCAGGACAGGGCCGTGCCGAGACCGCCCGCCAGCATCGCGAGCAGGAAGACCAGGCCGCCGATCGAACGCGGCCCCCGGGTCCGCCGGTCGGGCGCGGCGGACCTGCCCGGCCGGTCGGGCATCATCCCGATGCGGGTCGCCGCCGCCTGGTCCGCCAGCGCCGACGGCCCCCAGAGGTAGCCGTCGCCCGACACCGGTCCCGTCGTGCCGTCCTTGACGATCGGGTCCCGCCACCACGAGGGGCTGCCGGGCACCGGCGGAGCCTTGGTCTCCGGCGGCGCGACCTTCACCGCGTGGGCGGCGGCGGAGGCGCGCGGGTCGGCGTCGGCCGCGGTGGCGGCCCTGCGGTTCCTGGACCACACGGCGGAGCCCGCGACCGCGAGGACCACCGTCACCGTGAAGCCGATCGTGCTGCCGTTGTTCATCACCGAGAGGAAGAGGCCGCAGCCGATCAGCGCGAGCAGCACGGCCGTCAGCGACGCGCCGTCGACGCGGCCCGAGAGCAGCCTGCGGCCCTCGTTCTCCTCCTCGCCCTCCAGCGGCAGCAGCAGCCAGGCGAAGCCGTAGAAGATGAGGCCCACGCCGCCGGTCACGGTCAGCACGCCCAGCACGATGCGGAAGATCACCGGGTCGACGTCGAAGAACCGGCCGAGGCCGCCGCAGACGCCACCGAGCACCTTCTGCCGCCTGCTGCGCAGCAGGCGCGGCTGCGGCCCGTCGGGCTTCGGCGCCTCGGGCCTCGGCGCGTACGGATCCGCCGGGGCGGCGCCGTCGTCGGCGCGGCCGGCCGTGCCGACGCTGTCGTGGGTCTCGGTCATGCCTCCATGGTGACCGCCGCCACGGCCCCGCTGCCAGCAGGAGCGACCCTGGCCGGACCCTGATATTGCCCCTGCGGGGTCGCGGCGCGACAGTGCCCCGGTACACCTCAGGGTCTTGTCCGGGACGATCCCTGATTCCCCCGTCCGCCGCCGCGTGTGACCATCGGTGGCATGCCAGTCACGACGCCGTCCGGCGCGCGGAGTTTCGCCGCCGACCACGAAGAGCCTCCCCCGCGCAAGCTGTACCGCAGCGCCGACGGGCGGATGCTCGGCGGTGTCGCGCGCGGCCTCGCCGGGCATCTGGGGCTGCCGGTCGCGTGGGTGCGCTGCGTCTTCGTCGTCCTGTTCCTCTCCGAGGGCCTGGGCTCCCTGCTCTACGCCGTCTTCTGGATCGTCGTGCCGCTGGGCGTCGGCGGGATCGACGGGCCCCGGGGCCTCTTCGAGACCTCGCCCGACGGCAGGAGGCGGCTGCGCAAGCCCGACAAGGGGCAGATCTTCGCGCTGGTCGCGCTGGTGATCAGCGCCGGCATATTCGCGGCGAACGTCGAGCGGTCCGGCAGCGCGGGGCGGTACATCTGGCCGACGCTGCTGATCGGCGCCGGTGTGGTGCTGGTCTGGCGGCAGGTGGACAACGCCCGCAGGGCCCGCTGGATGGAGGTCGGCCGCAGACGCAGGCTGCTCCAGCTGGCCCGCGGCGTCGCCGGGGTCGCCCTGGTCGGCATGGGCCTGACGGTCTTCATGGTGGTGCGCGGCTCGGCGGCCCAGTTGGGGAACGTGCTGACGGCGGCGATCGCGGTGCTCTCCGGCGTCGCGCTGCTGGCCGGCCCCTGGCTGATCCGGATGACGCAGGACCTGTCCGAGGAGCGCCAGATGCGCATCCGCGCCCAGGAGCGCGCGGAGGTCGCGGCCCACGTCCACGACTCGGTGCTGCACGCGCTGACGCTGATCCAGCGCAACGCCGACGACCCCGGCGAGGTCCGCCGCCTGGCCCGCTCCCAGGAGCGCGAGCTGCGGAACTGGCTGTACAACCCGGAGGGCACGGGCAAGGACGAGGACGACGAGCCCGAGACCCTGGCCGAGGCGGTGAAGCGGGCCGCGGCCGAGGTCGAGGACAAGCACGGGGTGCCGCTGGAGGTCGTGGTGGTCGGCGACTGCCCGTTGGACGAGGGGCTGACCGCGCAGATGCAGGCGGCGCGCGAAGCGATGGTCAACGCCGCCAAGTACGGTGGCGAGGGCGGTGCCGTGCAGGTGTACGCCGAAGTGGAGGGCCGGACGGTGTTCGTCTCGGTGCGGGACAGGGGACCCGGTTTCGACCTGGATTCCGTCCCGGACGACCGGATGGGCGTACGAGAATCAATCATCGGCCGGATGCAGCGCAACGGCGGTACGGCCCGGCTGCGCTCGGTGCCCGGCGGGGGCACCGAGGTCGAGCTGGAAATGGAGAGGGCGAGCGAATGACCGAGACCACCGAGCCGCAGGGTTCCCCGGCCGAGGGGCGCCGCGTACGGGTCGTGCTCGTCGACGACCACCGGATGTTCCGCACGGGGGTGCAGGCCGAGATCGGCCGTACGGAGACCACCGGCGTCGAGGTGGTCGGCGAGGCCGCCGACGTCGACCAGGCGGTCACGGTCATCACGGCCACCCGCCCCGAGGTCGTCCTGCTGGACGTGCACCTGCCGGGCGGCGGCGGCGTGGAGGTGCTGCGCAGGTGCGCCCCGCTGATGTCGGCCGCCGAGGACCCGGTGCGCTTCCTGGCGCTGTCGGTCTCGGACGCGGCGGAGGACGTCATCGGGGTGATCAGGGGCGGTGCCCGCGGCTACGTCACCAAGACCATCACCGGCACGGACCTGGTCGACTCGGTCTTCCGGGTGCAGGACGGCGACGCGGTGTTCTCGCCGCGCCTCGCGGGCTTCGTGCTGGACGCGTTCGCCTCGACGGACGCGCCGCCGGTCGACGAGGACCTGGACCGCCTCACGCAGCGCGAGCGCGAGGTGCTGCGGCTGATCGCGCGGGGTTATGCGTACAAGGAAATCGCGAAGCAGCTCTTCATCTCGGTGAAGACCGTGGAGTCGCACGTTTCCGCGGTGCTGCGCAAGCTCCAGCTGTCGAACCGGCACGAGCTGACGCGCTGGGCGACTGCACGCCGATTGGTCTGAACCAGACGTTTTGCCCTGACTGGCCCGATCCGGAGCAACCAGAACACGTTTCCGCGCATCTTGACAGGGCGTGATGAGCTTGACGGGCACGCCCTTCTTCCTGACCACCATCGTCCTGCTCGTGGTGGCGGTGCTGCTGCCGCTGCTCCTGTGGGCCCGGGTGCGCGGCCCATTCGTGGTGCGCGCCGCACAGCGGCTGGTCATGCTGGCCTTCGCCCAGGTGACGGCGATCGCGGTGGTGTTCGTCATGGTGAACAACACGAACAGCCTGTACGGCACGTGGGAGGACCTGCTCGGCACGGGCGACCACGTCAACTCCGCACTGGACCTGGGCCCCGACGGGATGGGCGGGCAGCGACTCGCCGCCCTGCCGAAGGTCGAGCAGAAGTTCAGCGACGTCCACGAGGACGTGATGGGCAAGGGCGTGCGGATGACCGAGCTCAGCGGCCGCATATCGGGGGCGGCGGGCGAGGTGTACGTCTGGCTCCCGCCGCAGTACGACGACCCGGCGTACCGCAACAAGAAGTTCCCGGTCGTGGAGATGTTCCCCGGCTTCCCGGGCTCGCCCAAGGCGTGGTTCGGGACGCTGAAGGTGCAGCGGCAGCTGAAGCCGCTGATGGAGCGCGGCGAGGTGGCGCCCTTCATCCTGGTCGCCCCGCGCACCACGCTCTTCCCCCGCGAGGACCACTCCTGCGCGAACATCCCGGGCAAGGTCAACGCGGACAGCTGGCTCACCGTCGACGTGCGCAAGATGATCACCGACAACTTCCGGGCGATCGAGAAGCCCGAGGGCTGGGCCCTCGCCGGCTACTCGGCGGGCGGCCACTGCGCGGCCAAGCTCGCCCTCCAGCACCCCGACCGCTACAGCGCGGCCGTCTCGCTCTCCGGCTACAACGACCCGGCGGCCGAGCGCTCGTCCCTGATCAAGGACGACCAGGCGCTGCGGGACGCCAACAACCCGCGGCTGATCCTGCGGGCGGCGAACGCCGCGAACAAGCCGCCGCGGGTCTCCCTGTACGTCTCCGGCGCGCGCAACGACGGCTACGAGGCGGGGCTCGCGCTCCAGCGCGAGGCCCAGTCGCCGACGCTGGTGGCGGTGAAGCAGATCGAGGGCGCGCACGACACGGGCCTGTGGAAGCGCCAGGTGCCCGAGGCGTTCCAGTGGCTGACGCAGCAGATGCGGCTGCGGGCCAACCAGGCGGCGCAGGAGGCCGGACCCGGGGCCGCCGACCAGGGCGGCACGGCCCTCCAGGCCCCGCGTTCGCGGAACGCGGGCCCCCGGAGCGGCGAGCCGCGCCGCCCGGCCACGGGCGACAGCTACGCCAAGGGCGCCGAGGACCGCCTCATCGGCTGGTAGTTGATCCACGCGACCAGGTCGCCGCCCAGCTGCTCGCGGGTGGCCACGGCGTCGCGGTGCCCGATCAGCGCGGGCTCGCCCGCCGCCCGCGCGGCCAGCTGCACCTGTGCGCACCGCTCCATGGAGATGAACCACCAGGCCGCCGCGTCCACCGAGCCGCCCACGGTCAGCAGCCCGTGGTTGCGCAGCACGATCGCCTTGTGGGGCCCGAGCGCGGCGGCGATCCCGCGCGCCTCGTCCGCGTCGACCAGCACGCCGGTGTACGCGGTGTAGAGGGCGTGCGCCTCGTAGAACGCGCACGCCTCCTGGGTGATCGGCTCGATGAAGGAGCCCAGCGCGGCCAGCGCCCGGCCGTACGTGGAGTGGGTGTGCGCGACGGCCACCGCGTCGGGCCGCGCCCGGTGGACCTCGGCGTGCACGGTGAAAGCGGCCTGGTTGACGTGCTGCCGCCCTTCGAGCACCTGCCCGTCCCCGTTGACCAGCACCAGCTCGTCGGGGTCGAGCGCGTCGAAGGGCACCCCGAACGGATTGACCCAGTAGCAGTCGTCGAACACCGGGTCGCGCGCGGTGACGTGGCCCGAGACCCCCTCCTCGTAACCGAGCCGTCCGAAGATCCGCAGCGCCCCGGCCAGCCGTTCCTTGCGGTGGGCCCGCTCCTCCTCGGGGGTCGCGTGCACGGGCGGCATGGCGAATTCGAGCCGCTCGACGGGGACGGGTGCGGGCGGCGTGCGCGTCTCGGCTGTCATGGCCGGAAGGTAGCCGCGCGCCCGCGAACTGGCCAGGGACGCCACAGCGGTTACGGCGAAGCCGCCGCCCCCGGAACGGGGACGGCGGCTTCACGGGCGTACGAGAGGTGTCACTCCCACTCGATCGTGCCCGGCGGCTTGCTCGTCACGTCGAGGACGACGCGGTTGACGTCCTTCACCTCGTTGGTGATCCGGGTCGAGATCTTCGCCAGCACCTCGTACGGCATGCGCGTCCAGTCCGCCGTCATGGCGTCCTCGGACGAGACCGGGCGCAGCACGATCGGGTGGCCGTAGGTGCGGCCGTCGCCCTGCACGCCCACCGAGCGGACGTCGGCGAGCAGCACGACCGGGCACTGCCAGATCTCGCGGTCGAGACCGGCCGCCGTCAGCTCCTCGCGGGCGATGGCGTCGGCCTCGCGCAGCAGGTCCAGGCGCTCGCGCGTGACCTCGCCGACGATGCGGATGCCCAGGCCGGGGCCGGGGAACGGCTGGCGCTGGACGATCTCGTCGGGCAGGCCGAGCTCCTGGCCGACCATCCGGACCTCGTCCTTGAACAGCTGGCGCAGCGGCTCGACGAGCTCGAACTCGATGTCGTCGGGGAGCCCGCCGACGTTGTGGTGCGACTTGATGTTGGCGGTGCCGGTGCCGCCGCCGGACTCGACGATGTCCGGGTAGAGGGTGCCCTGCACGAGGAAGGCGACCTCGGGGCCGTCCTCCTGGAGGATCTCCAGCTGCGCCTGCTCGAAGACGCGGATGAACTCCCGGCCGATGATCTTGCGCTTGGTCTCCGGGTCGGAGACCCCGGCCAGGGCGTCCAGGAAGCGCTCGCTGGCGTCGACGACCTTGAGGTTCGCGCCGGTGGCGGCCACGAAGTCCTTCTCGACCTGCTCGGTCTCGCCCTTGCGCATCAGGCCGTGGTCGACGTAGACGCAGGTGAGCTGCGAGCCGATGGCCTTCTGCACGAGGGCGGCGGCCACGGCCGAGTCGACGCCGCCGGACAGGCCGCAGATGGCGCGCTTGTCGCCGACCTGGGCGCGGATCGCGGCGACCTGCTCCTCGATGACGTTGCCCGTGGTCCAGTTGGGCTCGATGCCCGCGCCGCGGTAGAGGAAGTGCTCCAGGACCTGCTGGCCGTGGGTGGAGTGCAGCACCTCGGGGTGGTACTGGACGCCGTACAGCTTCTTCTCGTCGTTCTCGAAGGCGGCGACCGGCACCACGTCGGTGGAGGCGGTGACGGTGAAGCCCTCGGGGGCGGCGGAGCAGGCGTCGCCGTGCGACATCCACACCGACTGCTCGGCCGGGGTGCCCTCGAAGAGGGTGGAGCCGGCCTTGGAGACGGCGAGCGCGGTGCGGCCGTACTCGCGGGCGCCGTTGTCGTCGACGGTGCCGCCCAGGGTCTGGGCCATCAGCTGGAAGCCGTAGCACATGCCGAAGACGGGGACCCCGGCCTCGAAGAGCGCGCGGTCCAGGCGCGGGGCGCCCTCGGCGTAGACCGAGGAGGGCCCGCCGGAGAGGATGATCGCCTTCGGGTTCTTGGCCAGCATCTCGGCCACGGGCATCGTGGACGGGACGATCTCGCTGTAGACCCGGGCCTCGCGGACGCGGCGGGCGATGAGCTGTGCGTACTGTGCGCCGAAGTCGACGACGAGGACCACGTCCGGGGTGGCGCTGTCGGGGGCGGCGAGGGGTGCTGCTGGCACGGGCGGCGGCCTTCCGGCGGTGTCTGGGAAACCTGGGAAAAAGGGGACTGGCTCCTTCGATTCTAGCCGGGGCCGAACATCGTCCTCGTCTCACCATCCGGGCCCGGAGCCCGCGCGGTTTGGTGGCAAGCCCCAAGATGGAGCCATACTGGGGCCCATGCGCAAGTACACGACCTTCTTCTTTATCTATGGCACCCGGTCCGCCGGCTGCCGTGGTCGTGCCGCTTGAGCCACTGACAAGCGACTTCCCCAGGCGCCCCGGGCCGTGACGGCCCGGGGCGTTCTGTGTGTCCGGGCCTTGCCGCCAAGGGGCCACCACCCCATCGACAAGGAGCTCGAAGATGACCGTGACCGAGACGACCCCGACGATCGGCGCGCTCGCCACCCCCGAAAGCACCGGCGCGCGCACCGAGGAGGCCGCGGAGCTGATCGGCGGCGCGCGCAGGCGCGTCGACCTGCTCGACGCACAGATCATCGCCCTCATCCGGGAACGCGCCGCGATCTCGTCGGTGATCCAGGAGGCCCGCACGGCGTCGGGCGGCCGCCGGGTGCACCTGGCGCGCGAGATGGAGGTGCTCGGCCACTACAGCGGTGTGCTGGGCAGGCCAGGCACCGCGCTCGCGATGACGGTCCTGGAGGTGTGCAAGGGCCGCGCCTGAGAGCCTGTGTCCGCACCCGGGGAGGCGCGTCCGTGCCGTCGCGCACCGGCAGCCGCAACTGAGTTCGGTCGCCGTCTCACCCGTACGGCGCGTGACCGGCTCCCCGACGGCTTCGTTGGTCCCGTTGTCCGCGTCAGCCAGCCGCGGCCCACCTCAAGAAGAAACCACGCGTGGCTCCGCCGGGGCTTGTGACGTACCTCAAGTGCGTCGTGGGACCTCGCCCCGGTGCGCGTGACCGGACGGCAGGGGACAGCAGCCCGGTCACCCGAAAAGCGGTCGGCCCCGAGGACGCTCGGGGCCGACCGTCCGGCCCTCCCCACGGGCCTCCCGTCGAACCCCTCCCCCGCCCCCCCCTACCTCCCAGGTTCCTCCCCCGGTCCGCCCCCGTTCCGCCCCGGATACCCGTGCTCCCGCCGGGTCGGCGAAACGGTTGCGCGGGCAACCACGGATCCAGCACGATGCGAGGAGTACGTCCCGGGCCTCGCAGACCCCCGAACCAGCGGCGCTACCC
Source organism: Streptomyces sp. NPDC050504 (assembly GCF_044458065.1). NCBI lineage: Bacteria > Bacillati > Actinomycetota > Actinomycetes > Kitasatosporales > Streptomycetaceae > Streptomyces > Streptomyces sp. NPDC050504. The sequence goes on from NZ_JBITHO010000005.1 coordinate 645,545, forward strand.
CCCGGCGCCGCTCTTCGGCACCGGCGCTGCCCTGACGCTGGTGCTGACCGCCAAGGGCCCCGCAGGCCGCACGTCGCCGCGGGGCCCTTGTCCTGTCCGCAGGCCCGCACACCCGCCCGCACGCCCACACGCCCACGCCCGCACGCCCGCACGCCCGCACGCCCCGCAGAAGCATGTGACCGGCGTCACATAAATTTCCTGTGAGGAAAAGTGCAACCATCCCCGCTGGTCAGAGGTCTCCCAAGCGAACCAACGGCCACACCCGTATGTCCCCGCACGTCTCCGCACGTCCGTGACGCGGCAAGGCCCTTGAGGCGGTAACACCGCACACACGCCAGAGGGGCGCTGCTCTCGGAGGGGGGTGCAGCGCCCTTCTTGCCCCTCCGCGCCCTCCGCGCCCGGCCGCGCCACTCCGTACGCGCTACCGCTTCGGCGGCACCACCGGCATCCCCAGGAACGGCAGCCGCAGCGCGCCGAACGCGTCCGCCGGGACCGCCGGGGCCTTCGGCTCGACCGGTGCGAGCCGGACGTACGCCTCGCCGGACGCGGGCCGCTCGTCGGGCTCGCCCTTGTTCGGCCAGAACGACATCGCGCGCTCCGCCTGCGCCGTGATCGTCAGCGACGGGTTCACGCCGAGGTTCGCGGAGACGGCAGCGCCGTCCACGACCGAGACGCCCGGGTGGCCGTACATCCGGTGGTACGGGTCGATGACCCCGGTCTCCGCGCTGTCGCCGATCGCGCAGCCGCCCAGGAAGTGCGCGGTGAGCGGGGTGCCCATCAGCTCGCCCACGTTGGACCCCGCGAAGCCGTTGATCTCGGCGGCTATCTCGTTCGCGGCGCGGGTGGCGGCCTCGATCTGGGTGGGGTTGGGCGCGCCGTGCCCCTGCCGGGCCGTGAGCAGGCCCCTGCCGATGCCGCCCGGCTTGCGGTACGTGGTGAGGGAGTTGTCCAGGGACTGCATCACGAGCCCGATGATGGTCTTCTCCGACCAGCGCCGGTTGGAGAGCGAACGGGCGGCGAGCGTCGGGTGCTTGACCACGTTGGCCAGCCAGCCGCGCACCCGGTGGGCCCCGTAGGGCACCTGGAGGATGGACAGCGAGCCCATGGCGTTGGAGCCCTTGCCGTACCGCACCGGCTCGATGTGGGTGTCCTCGTCCGGGTGGATCGACGAGGTGATCGCGACGCCCCTGGTGAAGTCGGGTTTCGCGCCGTGCCGCCTGCGGTAGCGCCGGTCGCTGGTCTGGGAGCCCACCAGCGCCTCGGAGTTGGTGCGGGTCAGCTCGCCGAGCCGGGCGGACAGGCGCGGCAGCCGCCCCTCGTCCTTCATGCGGTGGAGCAGCGACTGGGTGCCGTACGTGCCGGCCGCGACGACCACCCGGCGGGCGCGCAGCACCCGCGGCGCGGCCTTGCGGCGGCGGTGGGTGGGGACGACGGAGACGGCGTACCCGGCGTCGCCCTCGTCGGTGATCGCGGTGACCGTCGTCATGGGGTGGACGACGGCGCCCGCCTTCTCCGCGAGGTACAGGTAGTTCTCGTTGAGGGTGTTCTTGGCGCCGTGGCGGCAGCCCGTCATGCACTCGCCGCACTCGGTGCAGGCCCTGCGCGCCGGGCCCGCGCCGCCGAAGTACGGGTCTTCGACGGGCCCGCCGGGCGCGGCCTTCGCCGTGCCGTCGGCGTCCGCGCCGTCGCCGAAGAAGACCCCGACGGGCGCCAGGTGGAAGCTGTCGCCGACGCCCATCGACCGCGCGGCGGCCTTCAGGTGCACGTCGGAGGGGGTCATGGTCGGGTTGAGGCGCACCCCCAGCATGCGCTTGGCCTGGTCGTAGTAGGGCGCCAGCTCGTCCTGCCAGTCCGTGATGGACGCCCACTGCCGGTCCTTGAAGAACGGCTCGGGCGGTACGTAGAGGGTGTTGGCGTAGTTGAGGGAGCCGCCGCCGACCCCGGCGCCCGCGAGGACCATCACGTTGCCGAGCAGGTGGACGCGCTGGATGCCGTAGAGGCCGAGGGCCGGGGCCCACAGGTAGCTCTTCAGGTCCCAGGAGGTCTTGGGGAGCGTGGCGCGCGTGAAGCGGCGGCCGGCCTCCAGGACCCCGACGCGGTACCCCTTCTCGGTCAGCCGCAGGGCCGAGACCGAGCCGCCGAAGCCCGAGCCGACGACGATGACGTCGTAGTCGTACGCGGAGTCGTCGGCCGAGGAGGCGTCGGGCGCGGGCTGTTTTTGGGCAGGGGGTACCTGGGGCATCGGCTCTCCTCGTTGAAGGACCTGACGGAACGGGCGGTCTCAGCGCAGGCCGAGCGCCTTCATCGCCTTCAGGCTGCGCGTCATGAACTCCGCGTACTTCTCGTCGCTCATCCCGAAGGACGGCGCGAGCGGCAGCAGCCGCTGGTGCGCGATCGTCTGGGCCTCGGTGTACTTGAGGATGCCCTCGGAGCCGTGCCGCCTGCTGAGCCCGGAGTCCTTCATGCCGCCCATGGGGGCGCGGACGCTGGCGTACGCGGGGCCGTACCCCTCGTTGATGTTGACCGTGCCGGTCCGCAGCCGGGCCGCGACCTCGTGGCCGCGCTTCGCGTCCTTGGTCCAGACGCTGGAGTTGAGGCCGTAGTCCGTGGCGTTGGCCTCCTCGATCACCGCGTCCTCGTCCCGGAAGCGGTAGACCGAGACGACGGGCCCGAAGGTCTCCTCACAGCTCACCGCCATCGGCTCCACGACGCCCTCCAGGATGGTGGGCTCGAAGAAGTAGGGGCCGATGTCGGTCCGCGGCACCCCGCCCGCGAGCACCGTCGCGCCCTTGGCGACGGCCTCGTCGACGTGCCGGGCGACCGTCTCCAGCTGGCGCGGGCCGACGAGCGAGCCCATGTCGGCGCCGTACGCGAGGGAGTTGCCGAGCCGCATCGCCCTGGTGCGCGCGGCGAAGCGGTCGAGGAAGTCGTCGGCGATCGACTCGTGGACGTACAGCCGCTCGATGGAGATGCAGAGCTGGCCCGCGGAGGCGAAGCAGGCGCGGACGGCGCCCGCCGCGGCCTTCTCGACGTCGGCGTCCTTCAGCACCAGCATGGCGTTCTTGCCGCCGAGTTCGAGGGAGACGCCGACCAGCCGCTCGCCCGCGCCCCGGGCGATCTCGCGGCCCGTGCGGGTGGAGCCGGTGAAGGAGACGTAGTCGGCGTGCCGCACGACCTCGGGGCCGACGACCGGGCCCTCGCCGAGCACGACCTGGAAGACCTCGGCCGGGAGGCCCGCCTCGATCAGCAGGTCGCGGCCCCACAGGGCGCTGAGCGCGGTCTCCGTGTCGGGCTTCATCACCAGCGCGTTGCCCGCCACGAGCGCGGGCAGGCAGTCGCCCACCGACAGCTCGAAGGGGTAGTTCCAGGGCGAGATCTGACCGACGACGCCGCGCGGCTGGCGCAGCTCGGTGACCTTCGTGAGGGTCGGTACGGCGCCCTGGTGGCGCTTGGGGCGCAGGTACCAGGCGCCCTTGCGGCCGTAGTGCCGGGCGGCCATGGCGACGGCCTGGACCTCCTCGTGGGCGTGCAGCCTGGCCTTGCCGGTCTCCAGCTGGATCAGGTCGAGTATCTCGGTCTGGCGCTGGAAGACCAGGTCGTGGAAGCGCAGCAGGACGGCGGCGCGCCGCTTGGCGGGGGTCGCGGCCCAGGCTCCCTGGGCGGCGCGGGCGCGCCGGAACGCCTCCGCGACGTCGTCGGGGGTGGACTCGGGCAGGTCGGCCAGCTTCTCACCGGTCAGCGGCGTGTGGTTGGCGGTGCGCCCCGAGCCGACCACGCCCCGGGTCAGGTGGGCGAGCACCTCCGGCGTGACGACGTCGGCGGCGGTCCGCGCGCCGCCGGGGGCGGGTGCCACGGGGTTGGTGCCGGGCGTGCTGGTGGTGACCTGCGTGTCCGTCATGGGGGTGAGGGTATTGGGCATTCCGCGCTTTGGGTACCCGCCGGTAATCCCTTTTCAGCGCCCCCTCGCCACCGCGCCAGTGATCGCTGGCACATAAGCCCTGATCAGGGGCTTCTTCATGGAACCTGGACCCGATCGAGCCCGGGTCCGAGAATTTCTCGATCCTTTCGAACAGCCGTGCGCCGCGCGGGTCGGCCGTCCGCGGCGGAGCGGGTCAGCCGTCCGCGGCAAAGGTCGTGCGGACCGCGTCGAAGTGGCGTCTCAACGCGCCGGGATCGCCGACCGGGCCCGAGACCCAGACGTCGTACATCAGCCCGTTCTCGTCCCAGCACAGGTCGAGCGTGCGCCGCGCACCGCCCGCCCCGCCTGCCCCGCCCGCACCGCCCGCACCGCCCGTGCTGTCGAACCCGTTCCAGGTGAACTCCCAGAGGGCGGCCTCGAACCCGTGGTGGAGGGCGGGCGAGACCTTGCCCGCGCGGTAGCCGGGATTGGTGTCGGGCCCGTTCGCGTCCGCGACGCGCATCGCGCCGAGCGGCCCCGACGAGACCGGGTTCCGCACGCGCACCCCGATCCGGAACTCCTTGTCGGGCGACACGTAGACGACGCGGCGGTCGTCCGTGGAGCGCTCGAAGCCCTCGGGGACGGCCAGCCGGAAGCCCCCCGGGTCCTCGACGGTCCGGTACCCGGCGGGGGCCGCGGGAGAGGACGCCCCGCCGCCCGGGGCGGCCGGGTCGGATGCCGTACGGGAGGGTACCGGCGTCGTCGGGGAGCCGGTCGTCACCGGCGCCGACGCCGTGGGCGAGCGGCCGCCGCCGCCCCCGTCGCCGTGCCCGTCGAGCACGAGCAGCGCCGTCACCGCCCCGGCCGCCGCCATCACCACCACCAGCGCCCCCGCGATCAGCACCTTGCGCGCCACGGGCCGCCGGACCGCGCCCGGCGCCGTCACCGTGCCCGACTCCAGGTAGGCCCGCAGCATCCGCTCCGCGTCCGCCGCCCCGAGCCTGCGCTCCGGGTCGCGCTCCAGCAGCCCCCGTACGACCGGCGCCAGCGGACCCGCCGACGCGGGCGGGCGGATGTCCGCGTTGACCACCGCATGAACGATTCCGCCGAGCGAGTCCCTGCGGAACGGCGAGACGCCCGCGAGCGCCGTCCAGAACAATGCCCCCAGCGACCACAGGTCGGACGCGGGCCCGGCGTCCGCGCCCGCCATCCGCTCGGGCGCGGTGTACTCGGGCGAGCCGACGAAGCTGCCCACCTCGGTGATCGTCGTCGAGTCCGCCACCTGCGCGGTCCCGAAGTCGGTGAGCACCACCCGGCCCGTACCCGCCTCCAGCAGGACGTTCGCGGGCTTCAGGTCGCGGTGCAGCACGCCGAGACGGTGCGCCGCGCGCAGCGCCCCGAGCAGCGCGAGCACGATCCCGGCGGTCTCGGCGGGGTCCAGCGGCCCCCGGTCGGCGATGCGGTCGGCCAGCGAGATGCCCTCGATCAGCTCCATCACTATGTACGGGACCTCGTCCACCACTACCACGTCGTGCACGACGATCACGTGCGGGTGCCTGATCTGCGCGACGGCCCGCGCCTCGCGGAGCAGGACCGGCTCCTGGGCGCCCTCGTCGATGTGGAGCTCCTTGACCGCGACCCGCCTGCCGAGCAGTTCGTCGTACGCCTCCCAGACCGTGCCCATTCCGCCCCGGCCGAGCCTCGGCCCGATCCGGTAGCGGCCCGCGATGAGTCGACTCTGCTCAGGCACCGCGTTCCCTCCGCTCCCCTTGAGGTCATCATGCCCCACGGGGGCAAGGGGAGGGCACGATGAGGCCATGGTTGAAAGTGGTGCCAACAGCCCTGCCCCAGAGGGCCGTTGGCGCACGTCACGGCACTTCGGCCGAACCGGGCACGGGGGTCGCTGGGCCCGGCACGCGGGTCAGCGGGCGGGCCGGTAGGAGGCCATCGCCTGCTGGTAGATCTCGGTCACCCGGTCGCGCTCGCTCTCCGGGCCGATCACCTGCACGATGTGGTACTTCCCGCCGATGATCGTGGCGGCGTTGCGCACGAACACGTCGCGGCCGTCCGCGTCGCGCCAGGTGAACTGCCCCTCGGCCATGCTCCGCCCGTTGGACGTCGTGGTGCGCAGTCCGTTCACGGTGGTCCAGGACGACTCGCGGAACGGCTGGAGCTCGGGCTCCTTGCTGCGCTGGTACACCATCGGGTCCGAGCCGTTGGCCTGGACCGTGTCCCTGCCGGGGACCACGAGCAGCGTGAACCCGCCGCCCGTGTACCTGACCTGCCGGTCGACGGTGCCGGGCCCGCGCCGGAACGTCTTGTCGACGCCGACCTCGAACCCGGCCTCGTCCTTGCGCAGCACGTAACCGGCGGCGAGGTTCGGCGCGTCGCCGGTGCGCGGCGCGGACGGCTTCGGCTCGGGCTTCGGCGTGGGGGCGGTGCTCCGCTGCGGGCCCGGCGTCGCGTCGGAGCCCGGAGTCGCGTCGGGGCCCGGCTGCGAAGGGCCCGTGCTCGGGGCGGGCCGCTGCCCCGGCCCGTCCTTCGCCGTGCCGTCGCCCGTCTCCGGCATGAAGAGCATCGCGTACGCGAAGGCCGCGCCGAGGCCCAGCAGGATCGCCACCAGCAGCAGCCGGCCCAGCGACTTGGGGCCCTTGCTCCGCGCGCCGATCCTCGGCTCCCTGGTCGTGCCGGTGCGGGGCGCGCGCGGCTCCCGCTCCGGCCGCTCCCTGCGGCGCTCCTTCTTCTGCCGGTGCCTGCCGTGCCCGCCCTGCCCCGGACGGCGCTTGCGGACCAGCTCGCCCCTGCGGCGCACGATCGGCAGCCGCGCGGCGGTGCTCTCGTCGACCGGCTCGTCCGGCGACGGCACGGACACGACCGAAACTCCCGCGTCCGGCTCGGGCGCCGAGCGCACGAGCGAGCGCAGCCAGCCGCGCAGCTCCTCGAAGTCCGGCCGCTCGTCGGGGTCCTGGCGCAGCAGGGACTCCACGACGGGGCGCAGCGGGCCGCACTCCTCGGCGTACGCCGGCGGTTCGGCGCACACCATCTGGACCAGTTCGGCGGCGTTCTCCTCGGGGTAGGGCGCATGGCCCTGTACGGCCCTGAAGAGCAGCGCGCCGAGCGCCCAGAGGTCCGTGGCGGGGCCGATGGGCGGGGCGAGCCGCCAGTTCTCGTGCACGGGGCCCGCCTGCTCGGGCGCCCAGCGCTCGGTGACCGCGCCGACCACGGCGATCCTGGTCTGCCGGGCGCGCTCGGCCGCGAGCCGGGTGGCGGGGCCGCGGTAGCGGGGGGCTTCGCCCGCGACGACCTCGTCCCAGCCCCCGGCGGCCCGGGTGGCGGGCACCGGGACCGGCTCGGGGGAGGGGGCGGGGAGGGGGACGGGAGCGGGGACCGGGAGGGCGGCGGAGGTTCCGCGCCCGTACGGCTGGTGCCGCCCCTGGTCCCGGTCCCGCCCCTGCTCCTGGTCCTGCTCCTGCCGGTACTGCTCCTGCTGCCGCTGCTGGTCGCGCTGCTGGCGCACGTACTCGGCGCGCTGAGCGTGCTGGGCGTACTGCTCGCGCTGCTGTTCGTTGCGCTGGCGCTGGGCCTCCGCGCGCAGTCCGTCCTCTGCGCTCGCGCGCGGGACCGCGCCGTGCCAGGGGTTGTCGCCGCCGCCCGAGGGGACGGGGCGCGCGCGCTCGGGCTCGTCCTGCCAGGTCCCGGCGAGCTGGACCCAGCCGCCGCTCGTGGCCTCGTCGTCGTCCTCCGCGTCGGTCTCGACGCTCTCGTCGAACCCGAAGGGCGCCGGGCCCGGGGCACGGCCGGGCGTCCACTCCGCGTCGGCCCCCTCGCCGAACGGCGAGCCGGGGCGCGGAAATCCGCCGCCCGCGCCGCCCCGGGCCGCGGCGCGGGCACCGGCCCGGTAGGCGGCTATGGCACCGGCACGCGCGGCCCGTGCGTCGTCGCCGGGCGGTGCGGGCGGTTCCGCGGGTCCGGAGGGGCCGGTTCCGGCGGGCTCGCCATACGCGCCGTCCTCAGCGGCCTCGCCGTACGCACCGTCCTCAGCCGCCTCGCCGTACGCGTCGTACTCGCCCTCGGCGGTCCCGTCGTACGCGTCGTACTCGCCGTCGGCCGTCTCGTCGTGCTCCTCGGCCCCGTAGCTCTCGTCACCGTGCCCGGCGGCACCGGATCCGCCTCCGCCCCCGTACGTCCCCGGCGGCAGCGCCCCCGCCGGGCCGCCCGCCCGCAGGCCGCGTACGGGCACTCCGTGGGTCGGCACGTCCAGTACGTCGGGCGCCCCGCTCTCCCCGGGCCCCACGGCCACGTCCAGCACGTCCGGAGCGTCCGACGCGCCCACCGCGTCCAGCACCTCCGTCTCGTCGTCCGCCCCGGGCCCGCCGAACGAGCCCACCACCCCGGGCTCACCCGGCGGTTCGACGGCGGGCACCGGCACGTACCCGCACAGCGCCTCCTCCGCCGCGCCCGCCGCGAGCCCCGTGAGGACCACGCGTCCGTCGTCGCAGACCAGCACCGTGCGCGCGGTGATGTTCCGGTGGGTCCAGCCGTGCGCGTGCAGCACGCGCAGCGCGGTGAGCACGTCGGAGGCGATCTCGGCGGCCCGGTACGGGTTGAGCGGCCGCTCGGCGAGCAGCGCCGCCAGCGGCCTGGCCGCGACCAGTTCACTCACTATCCACAGCGAGCCGTGCTCGGCGAAGACGTCGAAGACCTGGTCGAGCCGGTCGTGGTCGGGGATCTGCGCCGCCGCCTGGGCCGCCTCGATGGCCCGCCGTACGGCCGGGTCCGTGGCGCGCCGCATCGCGCGTCCCTGCGCGCGCCTGGGCACGGGGCCGGACGCGCCGTCCGCGTCCAACACCTCCGCGTCGACGACCTCGGGCAGCGGCACCTGGCGCACCAGCACCTCGTGCCCGCTGTAGGTGTCGAAGGCCCGCGTCTCGACCAGTTCGAACTCGTCCGACGGCGGCAACGGCAGGCGGTAGCGGTCGGCGAGCACCCTTCCCGCGTAGTCGTCCACGTCGTCGCCTCCCCACGAGCGCGCTGTCCCCCGGTCCCGGTGACCGAGTGGTCCCGGCGACCGAGCAAATCCCTCAATTCCGGTCGTTTACCGGCTGATTGCGGCTGCGTACGGTCTCCGCGCTCTCACGATACGTGGCCCCCTCAATCCTTGGGGCTGAACGTCTTGAACGCCGTCTCGCGCATCGTCGTGCACTGCGGCCCGTCCCACTCGCTCGACGGGCACGTGATCATGATCGCGTAGCCGTGCGTCGCGTCGGCCCTGAAGCCCCGGTTGAGCACCCGCATCGTCCGTCCGCGCTCGACGCGCTCGAAGCTCCAGTCGGCGACGGTCGGATAGCCGTTGTAGTCGACCTTGTCGATGCCCAGGTGCCGGTAGCCGTTGCTGAGGCTCTTCACCGTCGGCACGGCCATGGCCCACGCGGACACCGCGTCGTTCTTGGGGCTGTCGTTGAAGTCGACCTGGATGCGCGGGTACCCGCCGTCCCTGCTGTATATCCCGCCGGAACTGCGCCCGGCTATCTTCGTGCGGTGGAAGCCCTTGGGCATCGCCATCGTGAACTTGAAGTCCGCGTCGACGACCGGTCCGTAGCCGGCGGGCAGGGCGCTGTCCTTGCCCTTGCCCTTGTCCTTGCCCGACTTGTCGGAATCGCCGCCCGCGCCGGATGACGCGCCGTCCGAAGGGCCGCCCTTCCCGCCGCCCTCCTGGCCCTGGCCCTCTTCCTGGCCCTGTCCCTTGCCGTTGCCGTTCCCGCTGCCGGACTTGTCGCCGCCCTTGCCGCCTTCGCCGGTCCCGGCCGACGTGGAGGTGCCGTTCTTGCCCTCGCCGCTCTTGTCGTCCTTCCCGCCGCCCCAGACGACGAACGCCAGGATCGTGCCGAGCACGGCCGCCGCTGCCACGACCGCGACGACCAGCAGCGTCTGCCGGGGCACCCGCTGGAGCAGCGGCTTCTGCCGGGCCGTGACGACCGTGGGCGGCACGGCGGGCGGCGGGGGCGCGGCGGCAAAGGCCGAAGCGGCCGCCACCGGCGCGGCCTTGGCGCTCCGCACGGACTTCAGCGCGCCCCTGACCCCGTCGGGCTTGGCCGCCCCGCCCTTCGCGGCCCCGCCCGCTCCGCCCGTCGCGGGCGGAGCGGGCGCGAGCGGCGGCAGCGGTACGGCCCTGGTGGCGTCCATCGGGGGCTCGGGCTCGGCGGGCCCCGGCGCGTCCGGGGCGTCGATCACGTCCTGGAGCAGTGCCCGCGCGCCCGCGTCGTCGAGCCGCTGCGCCGGGTCCTTGGCGAGGAGCCCGTAGATGACCTCCTCCAACTGCCCCGCGTTCTTCGGCGGGTCGAGCGGTTCGGTCATCACGGCGGTCAGCGTCGCGATCGCCGAGCCCTTGTCGTACGGCGGCGTGCCCTCGACGCTCGCGTACAGCAGTCCGCCCAGCGACCACAGGTCGGCGGCGGGGCCCGGCTTGTGGCCCCGCGCGCGCTCCGGCGAGATGTACGAGGGGGCGCCGACGAGCATGCCGGTCGAGGTGATGGACGGGTCGCCCTCGACCTGGGCGATGCCGAAGTCGGTGAGGACGACGCGGCCGTCGTCGGAGATCAGCACGTTGGACGGCTTCACGTCGCGGTGCAGGATGCCCTGGCGGTGGGCGGCGCGCAGCACGTCGAGGATGGCGAGCCCGACCTCGGCGGCCCGTCGGGGCGTCAACAGCCCGTCCTCGCGCACCACCTCGGCCAGCGACTTGCCCTCGATCAGCTCCATGACGATCCAGGGGCGGTCGTCCTCGTCGACCACGTCGTAGACGGTCACGGCGCCGGTGTTGCGGATCCTGGCGATCGCCTTGGCCTCGCGCAGCGTGCGCGTGATGAGGCGGCGCTTCTCCTCCTCGTCGATCGCCGAGGGGAAGCGCAACTCCTTGACCGCGACGGTCCGCCCCAGCGTCTCGTCGACGGCGCGCCAGACCGTACCCATGCCGCCACGGCCCAGCACCTCTCCGAGCCGGTACCGCCCGGCGAGAAGGCGCCCATCGTTGGTCCCCGATGCGCCCCGCGACTGCTCCGCCTCCGACATGCGACCCCTCTGCGATCCCTGATCTTCGCCCGCGTTGGCTGCGTCCCACAGTGATGCGGTAACCCGCCCTGGCAGAGCGTCCATTGTCCCTCACGCCGGGACCGCGAACGGCCCCGGGGCCACCTTGCCAGGCGCTCGGGCGTTTGAGGAGCGGGGTCCCCCGCACCCCCGCACCTCGAACGCTCAGACGTATCCGGCACCCCATCGGTTTCAGCCGGGGTCCGTCCCCCTCCGGCCGCGCGGCCCTCAGAGCGGGACGATGTCCGGCGCGCCGAGCCGCGCGGCGTCGGCCGTCAGGTCGTCGGGCTGGCGCTGCGATTCGCGCTCCGCCTGCACCCGCTTCTCGTAGTGCTCCACCTCCTTCTCGATCTGCTCCTTGTCCCAGCCGAGGACGGGGGCCATCAACTCCGCGCACTCCCGGGCGCTGCGCGTGCCGCGGTCGAAGGTCTCGATGGAGATGCGGGTGCGCCGCGTCAGCACGTCGTCGAGGTGCCTGGCCCCTTCGTGGGACGCGGCGTAGACGATCTCGGCCCTGAGGTAGTCGTCGGCGGCCGCCAGCGGCTCGCCCAGCGCGGGATCGGCCGCGATCAGCTCCAGCACCTCCTCGACCAGCGCGCCGTACCGGTTCAACAGGTGCTCCACGCGCACCACATGCAGCCCCGTGCGCGCCGCCGTCCCGGCCCGCGCGTTCCACAGCGCCTCGTACCCCTCGGCGCCGACCAGCGGGACGTTCTCCGTGACGCAGGCGGCGACGCGCTGGTCGAGGCCGTGCACGGCCTCGTCCACGGCGTCCTTGGCCATCACGCGGTACGTCGTGTACTTGCCGCCGGCCACGACCACGAGGCCCGGCACCGGGTGGGCCACCGTGTGCTCCCTGGAGAGCTTGCTGGTGGCGTCCGACTCGCCCGCGAGCAGCGGCCGCAGGCCCGCGTACACGCCCTGCACGTCGTCGCGGGTGAGGGGCACCGCGAGCACCGAGTTGACGTGCTCCAGGAGGTAGTCGATGTCGGCGCTGGAGGCGGCGGGGTGGGCCTTGTCCAGGTCCCAGTCCGTGTCGGTGGTGCCCACGATCCAGTGCCGCCCCCAGGGGATCACGAACAGCACGGACTTCTCGGTGCGCAGGATCAGCCCGGTCGTGGAGTGGATGCGGTCCTTGGGGACCACCAGGTGGATGCCCTTGGAGGCGCGGACGTGGAACTGTCCGCGCTCGCCGATCAGCGCCTGCGTGTCGTCCGTCCACACGCCGGTGGCGTTGACCACCTGTCTGGCCCTGATCTCGTACTCGCCGCCCGCCTCGACGTCCTGCACGCGGGCGCCGACGACCCGCTCGCCCTCGCGCAGGAAGCCCACGACGCGCGCCCGGCTCGCGGCCTTCGCGCCGTAGCTCGCGGCCGTGCGCACCAGGGTCGCCACGAAACGCGCGTCGTCCATCTGCGCGTCGTAGTACTGCAACGCTCCCACCAGCGCGTCCTTGCGCAACGCGGGTGCGACCCGCAGGGCGTGGCGGCGCGTCAGGTGCCGGTGCACCGGCAGGCCGCGGCCGTGGCCGCGCGCCATGGACATCGCGTCGTAGAGCGCGACGCCCGAGCCCGCGTACCACCTCTCCCAGCCCTTGTGCTGGAGCGGGTACAGGAACGGCACCGGCTTCACCAGGTGCGGCGCGAGCCGCTCCAGCAGCAGTCCGCGCTCCTTCAGCGCCTCGCGCACCAGCGCGAAGTCGAGCATCTCCAGGTAGCGCAGCCCGCCGTGGATCAGCTTGCTCGACCTGCTCGACGTCCCCGACGCCCAGTCGCGCGCCTCGACCAGGCCGGTCGAGAGGCCGCGCGTGACCGCGTCGAGCGCGGTCCCCGCGCCGACCACGCCCGCCCCGACGACCAGCACGTCCAGCTCGCGCTCGGCCATCGCCGCGAGCGCCTCCGCGCGCTCCGTGGGTCCCAGTGTTGCCGTCCTCACCGCTGCCTCCCGTGGATCGGGGTGGTCGGGATCACATGCCCGCGGTTCCGATTCTGTCCGGGGCCACCGACATCGGCCACCGCCTACCCACGACCTGTGGACAACACCTGCCACCCCCGAAGCCTCAATTCCGGCATAACCGTCATATTTACAACTAGTCTGACATTGCGTTGTCCACAGCAGTTGCGCTCACCGCATCCACCGGTTAAGGGAAGGACGGCCACCCATGCCCGCAGACCTCGCCGTCATCGGACTCGGCCACCTCGGCCTCCCCCTCGCCCAGGCCGCCGTAGCCGCCGGCATCGAGACCATCGGGTACGACACCGACCCACGCCCACTGGCCGCCCTGGCCGCGGGCCACTCCCCCGTGGACGGCCCCCTCACCGCGGCCGACGTCCGCCGGATGCTCTCCGGCGGCTTCCGCCCCACCACCAACCCCGCCGACCTCGGGCGCGTGCGCACCGCCGTCATCTGCGCCCCCACCCCGCTCGGCCCCGACCGCGCCCAGGACCTCGGCGCCGTCGCCGAGTCCGCCCGCGCGCTCGCCGCCCGGCTGCGCCCGCACACCACCGTGCTGCTGGAGTCCGCCGCGCACCCCGGCACCACCGAGGACTTCCTGCGCCCCATCCTGGAGGCGGGCTCGGGACTGCGCGCGGGCCGCGACTTCCACCTCGCGTACTCCCCCAGCCGCCTCGACCCCGGCAGCCGCACCCACGCCTACGCCCACACCCCGCGCGTCATCGGCGGCCTCACCCCCGCCTGCACCGAGTCGGCCGCCGCCTTCTACGGCCGCCTCACCGACAAGGTCGTCCGCGCCAAGGGCCCCCGCGAGGCCGAGATGACCCAGCTCCTGGAGACCAACTTCAGGCACGTGAACATCGCCCTGGTCAACGAGATGGCCGTGCTCTGCCACGACCTGGGCGTCGACCTCTGGGACGTCATCCGCTGCGCCGAGACCAAGCCCTTCGGCTTCCAGGCGTTCCGCCCCGGACCCGGCGTCGGCGGCCACGGCGTCCCCATCGACCCCTCCTACCTCCCGCACGCCGGGCGCACCCCGGGCCACCCGCTGCGCATGGTCGGCCTCGCCCAGGAGATCAACGACCGCATGCCGCAGTACGTGATCCAGCGCTGCGCCACCCTCCTCAACGAGCACGGCAAGTCCGCCCGCGCGGCCCGCGTGCTCCTGCTCGGCGTCACGTACAAACCCGATCTCGCGGACCGCCGGAACTCCCCCGCGGCCGAGATCGCCCAGCGCCTCATGGACCTCGGCGCCTCGGTCAGCTACCACGACCCGTACGTCCCCGACTGGCGCGTGCGCGACGTCCCCGTCCCCCGCGCCGACTCCCTCTACGAGGCCGCCGCCCACGCCGACCTGACCGTCCTGCTCCAGCACCACCGCACGTACGACCTCCAAGGGCTGTCGGTGAAGGCCCAGCTCCTGCTGGACACCCGGGGCGCGACCCCGACGGGCGCCGCGCACCGGCTCTGAGAACAGCGTGCAACGACTCAGAAACGGACCGCTGCACCGTCACACCGGCCTGCTAGCCTGCGGCGTCACTTACCGCACATCCGTGCGCACGCGCTTCCAGGGGGACACCAGCATGAGCCAGCCCTACCCACCCCAGCCCGGAAACGGCCAGAACCCGTACGGGGCCCCCGGCCACGGCCAGCCCCAGGGCGGCTACGGCGCCCCGCAGGGCGGTTACGGCCAGCCCCAGGGCGGCTACCCGCCCCAGGGTGGATACGGCCCCGGCCCCGGCGGCTACGGTCCCGGCCCCTTCCCGCCCCAGCCGCAGGGCAACGTGGGCCTCGGGCTGCTCGCCGCCTTCGTGACGGCGCTCGTCGCCGGCGCGGTCTACGGCGGCATAGCCGGCGCCATCGACAAGGAGATCGGCTGGGCGGCCATCGGCGTCGGCTTCGTCACCGGCCTGGTGGCGGCCAAGGTCGGCGGCCGCAACGCGGCGCTCGGCGTCGTCAGCGCGCTGTTCTCGGCCGGCGCGGTCTACCTCGGCCAGCTGATCGCCATCGCGGTGATCATCTCCGACCGCTTCGGCGTCTCGTTCTCCAAGGTGTTCTTCGACCACTTCGACACGCTGCCGAAGGTGTGGAAGGAGGACGCCGACGCGATGACCTGGCTCTTCTTCGCCCTCGCCGCCGTCGCCGCGTTCTCCGGCTCCCGCAAGCTCAACCAGTAGCCCGCACACGCCGAAGGGCCGTACCGCGCTCGGCGCGGTACGGCCCTTCGGCGTGTGCGAGGGTCAGCGGCGGTGCTGCGAGTCCGCGACCGTCACCTCGACGCGCTGGAACTCCTTGAGCTCGCTGTAGCCCGTGGTGGCCATCGCGCGGCGCAGGGCGCCGAAGATGTTCATCGAGCCGTCGGGGGTGTGCGAGGGCCCGCACAGGACCTCCTCGGTGGTCCCGACGATGCCCAGGTCCACCAGCTTGCCGCGCGGCACGTCCTCGTGGACGGCCTCCATGCCCCAGTGGCGGCCCTTGCCGGGCGCGTCCGTGGCGCGCGCCAGCGGGGAGCCCATCATCACGGCGTCGGCGCCGCAGGCGACGGCCTTGGGCAGGTCGCCGGACCAGCCCACGCCGCCGTCCGCGATCACGTGCACGTACCGGCCGCCGGACTCGTCCATGTAGTCCCGGCGCGCGGCCGCGACGTCCGCGACGGCGGTCGCCATCGGGACCTGGATGCCCAGCACGTTGCGGGTGGTGTGCGCGGCGCCGCCGCCGAAGCCCACCAGCACGCCCGCCGCGCCCGTGCGCATCAGGTGCAGGGCCGCGGTGTACGTGGCGCAGCCGCCGACGATGACCGGCACGTCCAGCTCGTAGATGAACTGCTTCAGGTTCAGCGGCTCGGCGGCGCCCGACACGTGCTCGGCGGAGACGGTCGTGCCGCGGATCACGAAGATGTCCACGCCCGCGTCGACGACGGCCTTGGAGAACTGCGCGGTGCGCTGCGGGGAGAGCGCGGCGGCGGTGACCACGCCCGAGTCGCGCACCTCCTTGATGCGCTGCCCGATCAGCTCTTCCTTGATCGGGGCGGCGTAGATCTCCTGCAGACGGCGGGTGGCGCGCTCCTCGTCCATCCCGGTGATCTCGTCGAGCAGCGGCTGCGGGTCCTCGTAGCGGGTCCACAGTCCTTCGAGGTTGAGCACGCCGAGGCCGCCGAGCTCGCCGATGCGGATCGCGGTCGCCGGGGAGACCACCGAGTCCATCGGGGCCGCCAGGAAGGGCAGCTCGAACCGGTAGGCGTCGATCTGCCAGGCGATCGAGACCTCCTTCGGGTCCCGCGTACGGCGGCTCGGGACGACGGCGATGTCGTCGAACGCGTACGCCCTGCGGCCGCGCTTGCCGCGCCCGATCTCGATCTCAGTCACGATGTGTGGCCTTTCCCTCTATGTCTGCGCCTACCAGTATCGCCGACACACGCCGCAGGGGCGGCCCCGGGAATTCCGGGGCCGCCCCTGCTGCCGCGCGCGGACTACTTGCGGCTGTAGTTCGGTGCCTCGACCGTCATCTGGATGTCGTGCGGGTGGCTCTCCTTGAGGCCAGCCGAGGTGATCCGGACGAAGCGGCCGTTGGTCTGGAGCTCGGGGACCGTGCGCCCGCCGACGTAGAACATCGACTGGCGCAGGCCGCCGGTGAGCTGGTGGACGACCGCGGAGAGCGGGCCGCGGTAGGGCACCTGGCCCTCGATGCCCTCCGGGATGAGCTTGTCGTCCGTGCCGACGCCCTCCTGGAAGTACCGGTCCTTGGAGAAGGACTTGCGGTCGCCGCGGGACTGCATCGCGCCGAGCGAGCCCATGCCGCGGTACGACTTGAACTGCTTGCCGTTGATGAACAGCAGCTCGCCCGGCGACTCCTCGCAGCCCGCCAGGAGCGAGCCGAGCATCACCGTGTCGGCGCCCGCGACGAGCGCCTTGGCGATGTCGCCGGAGTACTGGAGGCCGCCGTCGCCGATGACCGGGACGCCCGCGGCCTTGGCGGCGAGGGACGCCTCGTAGATCGCGGTGACCTGCGGGACGCCGATGCCGGCGACGACGCGGGTGGTGCAGATGGAGCCGGGGCCCACGCCGACCTTGATGCCGTCGACGCCGGCGTCGATCAGGGCCTGGGCGCCGTCGCGGGTGGCGATGTTGCCGCCGATGACGTCCACGCCCGAGGAGTTCGACTTGATCTTGGCGACCATGTCGCCGACCAGCCGGGAGTGGCCGTGCGCGGTGTCGACGACGATGAAGTCGACGCCCGCCTCGATCAGCGCCTGGGCCCGCTCGAAGGAGTCGCCTGCGACGCCCACGGCCGCGCCGACCAGCAGCCGGCCGTCCTTGTCCTTCGCGGCGTTGGGGTACTTCTCCGCCTTGACGAAGTCCTTGACCGTGATGAGGCCCTTGAGGATGCCGCCCTCGTCGACCAGCGGCAGCTTCTCGATCTTGTGGCGGCGCAGCAACTCCATGGCGTCCACGCCGGAGATGCCGACCTTGCCGGTGACCAGCGGCATGGGGGTCATGACCTCGCGCACCCGGCGCGTGCGGTCCGACTCGAAGGCCATGTCGCGGTTGGTGACGATGCCCAGCAGTTTGCCCGCGGCGTCGGTGACCGGCACGCCGCTGATGCGGAACTTGGCGCACAGCTCGTCGGCGTCGGCCAGCGTGGCGTCCGGGCGGACGGTGATCGGGTCGGTCACCATGCCGGACTCGGAGCGCTTCACCAGGTCGACCTGGTTGGCCTGGTCGGCGATGGAGAGGTTGCGGTGGAGCACGCCCGCGCCGCCCTGGCGGGCCATGGCGATGGCCATCCGGGACTCGGTGACCTTGTCCATCGCCGCCGAGAGCAGCGGGATGTTCACCCGTACGTTCTTCGAGATGTACGAGGAGGTGTCGATCTGGTCGGGCGCCATGTCCGACGCGCCCGGCAGCAGCAGCACGTCGTCGTAGGTCAGCCCGAGTGTCGCGAATTTCTCGGGCACTCCGTCGACGTTTGTCATGACACCTTCCCCAAATGGTCTTGATCGGTGCGGATGTCCATGCTAACGGGCTCCGAGGGTGTCTCATTCCACGATGAAGATCACCATACGGTTTCGTACATTCGCACGAGTACATGCGTGTGTACGGAACGTACTGGCGCGCCGGGCCCGCACCGTCGCCGCCCGGCCCGCCCTCACTGCTCGGCCAGCGCCCTCAGCCGGCTCAGCGCGCGGTGCTGTGCGACCCGCACCGCGCCGGGAGACATGCCGAGCATCTGGCCGGTCTCTTCGGCGGTCAGTCCGACCGCGACCCGCAGCACCAGTAGTTCGCGCTGGTTCTCCGGGAGGTTGGCGAGCAGTTTCTTGGCCCATTCGGCGTCGCTGCTGAGCAGCGCGCGCTCCTCGGGGCCCAGTGAGTCGTCGGGGCGCTCCGGCATCTCGTCGGAGGGCACGGCGGTGGATCCGGGGTGCCGCATGGCGGCGCGCTGGAGGTCGGCGACCTTGTGTCCCGCGATGGCGAAGACGAACGCCTCGAAGGGGCGCCCGGTGTCCTTGTAGCGCGGCAGGGCCATGAGCACGGCGACGCAGACCTCCTGTGCGAGGTCCTCGACGAAGTGGCGGGCGTCACCCGGGAGGCGGTTCAGCCGGGTGCGGCAGTAGCGCAGGGCCAGGGGGTGGACGTGCGCGAGGAGGTCGTGGGTGGCCTGCTCGTCACCGTCGACGGCACGGTGCACGAGGGCACCGATGCCCCCGGGGGCAGCCACAGCCTCGTCGTCACGCATCGGTCCATGGTGCCCCGGCGCAGGCCGGTTCATGTCACCACGCCCACGGTTGTGCATCGAAGCGTTATGAGCGGGTGCCGCGCCGGAAGTCATGTCCTGCGCCCTCCCCTTCCGCTCGTCGTCCGAATCGTTCCCGAGGAACTCCACCCCTCAAGGATGCGGCATCGCGCGAGAAACCGTTGCCGCCACCGCGACACCGGCTGCGTCGCCCCGTCCGCCGCGGGGCGGACGGGGATGCGACAGGCCCTGGCGGACCGGGCCCTAGCGGACCAGGCCCCAGCGGAAACCGAGCGCGACGGCGTGCGCGCGGTCCGATGCGCCGAGCTTCTTGAAGAGCCTCCTGGCGTGCGTCTTCACGGTGTCCTCGGAGAGGAAGAGCTCGCGCCCGATCTCCGCGTTGGACCTGCCGTGGCTCATGCCTTCGAGGACCTGGATCTCGCGCGCGGTGAGCGTGGGCGCCGCGCCCATCTCGGCGGAGCGCAGCCGACGCGGGGCGAGCCGCCAGGTCGGGTCGGCGAGCGCCTGGGTGACCGTCGCCCGCAGTTCGGCGCGCGAGGCGTCCTTGTGCAGGTATCCGCGGGCACCGGCGGCGACGGCGAGCGCCACGCCGTCCAGGTCCTCCGCGACGGTCAGCATGATGATGCGGGCGCCGGGGTCGGCGGAGAGCAGTCGGCGGACCGTCTCCACACCGCCCAGGCCCGGCATCCGGACGTCCATCAGAATCAGGTCCGAGCGATCCGCGCCCCAGCGGCGGAGGACTTCCTCGCCGTTGGCCGCGGTGGTCACGCGCTCGACGCCGGGCACGGTCGCGACCGCACGGCGCAGCGCCTCTCGGGCGAGCGGGGAGTCGTCGCAGACGAGGACGGATGTCATGACTGACCTCCGCGGCTCTCGCAGCTGTTGCGCGTCACCTTGAGCCTCCAGGCTGGTTACGTATCGTCACCTGAGCGGTTGACGCCCTCGGACACCTGCCCGAGCGCTCTTTCTGCCAACCGCCTCCGCACTCTCAACGACGGTCACTCGAAAGAGTTACGGGTCGGACACCCACCTTCGGCACTCTACGTGAGGGGCTGCGCACGCAGGAGAGCGTCGCACCCGTACCGCCCCGGTTTAAACCTATGCCCTATTTGGCGGCTTTTCTTCCCTTTTCATGGTGTCTGTGGCTAGATTCGCAATGAGTCATATTTACATCTACTTACACAGCAGATGTACGGTCACTCTGGCACGAAGGGGCAAGCAATGGCAGATTTCTCCCGCCTTCCCGGACCCAACGCAGACCTGTGGGACTGGCAGCTCCTTGCCGCCTGCCGCGGCGTGGACAGCTCGCTCTTCTTCCACCCGGAGGGCGAGCGGGGTGCGGCACGGAGCGCGCGCGAGAACTCCGCGAAAGAGGTGTGCATGCGCTGCCCGGTCCGTGCCGAGTGCGCGGCGCACGCCCTCGCGGTGAGAGAGCCCTACGGAGTGTGGGGCGGACTGACCGAGGACGAGCGCGAGGAACTCATGGGCCGCGCGCGCAACCGACTCATCACGGCGACGGCGACGACCCCGAACGGGGCCGCGCGGGTCTCGGCGGGCCCGGCGCCCGCGGGCGCCGGACGCGCCTGACTCCGCCTCCGGCCACGATCGAAGAAACGTTCATGCGCCGTCTGGAGCACGGCGCGGCGGCGATGTCCGCACGCTGAGCCCGGCGCCGTACCGGCGCGCCCTCAGCGGGTCGCGGCCCTGGACAGCTCGTCCAGGGTCGCCGCCACCGCCGGGACCTGCGCCAGGTCAGGCAGCGTCAGCGCGACGATGCCGCGCACCACCGCCGGCTCCACGGCGACGGTGCTCACGCCCTTGGGGCGCATCGTCTCGATGGCCAGCTCGGGCAGCACGGCCACGCCCAGGCCCGCCCCGACCAGGCCCATCACGGCCGGGTAGTCGTCGGTGGCGAAGTCGATGCGCGGGGTGAACCCGGACTCCTCGCAGACCTCGACCAGTTGGCGGCGGCAGCGCGGGCAGCCCGCGATCCACGGCTCGTCGGCCAGCTCCGCGATGCCGACCGTCCCCGCCCCGGCCAGCCGGTGCCCCTCGGGGACCAGGCCGACCAGGCGGTCGTCCAGCAGCGGCCGCACCACGAGGTCCGCCCAGTCCTCCCGTTCCGCGCCCGTCGTCCCGTACCGGAAGGCGAGCGCGATGTCGCAGTCGCCCTCGCGCAGCATCTCGACCGAGCGCGGCGGCTCCGCGTCGACCAGGGACACGCGCGTGCCCGGGTGGGCGGCGCGCAGCGCGGCCAGCGCGGAGGGCACCAGCGTGGAGCTGCCGCTGGGGAACGACACCAGGCGCACCCGGCCCGCCCTGAGCCCCGCGATGGCCGCGACCTCCTCCTCGGCGGCGGTCAGCCCGGCGAGGATCCCCGCGGCGTGGCGCACCAGGGCCTCGCCCGCCTGGGTCAGCCGCATCTCGCGGCCCGTGCGGATCAGCAGGGGGGTGCCGGCCGACGTCTCCAGCGCCTTCATCTGCTGGCTGACGGCGGGCTGCGTACAGCCCAGTTCGCGCGCGGCGGCGGAGAAGGAGCCGGTGGCGGCGACGGCGCGCAGGACACGGAGGTGGCGGGCTTCGATCACCGTACGAGCATAAGCGAATCTTTGATCGACCGGGCGATATTGACGTGTGACTTTGGGGACGATCGGGTTAGCGTGCCGGTATGAAGCTTCTCAGTGTGAACGCGGGGCGACCCGCGGACGCGGATTTCACCGATGCTCCCGGCGGCCGGACCGCGATCGACAAGCGGCCCGTGGACGGGGCCGTACGGGTGACGGACCCCGGACCCGCCGGGGTGGGCGGCAGCGGGCTGGCCGGTGACGCCGTCTGCGACCTGCGGCACCACGGCGGGAGCGACCAGGCGGTGTACGCCTTCGCCCGCGAGGACCTGGACGTGTGGGAGGAGGAGCTGGGGCGGACGCTGGCCAACGGCGCCTTCGGCGAGAACCTCACCACCGTCGGCGTCGACGTGACCGGCGCGAAGCTGGGCGAGCGCTGGCGGGTCGGGGACTCCCTCGTCCTCGAAGTGACCAGCGGACGCATCCCCTGCCGGACGTTCCAGGGGCACATCGGGGAGAAGGGCTGGGTGAAGCGCTTCACCCAGCACGGCGTTTCGGGGGCGTACCTGCGCGTCGTCGAGCCGGGCGAGATCCGCGCCGGCGACCCGGTCGAGATCGTGCACCGGCCCGACCACGAGGTGACCGTCGCCGTCGCGTTCCGGGCCGCGACCGTCGAACGCGCCCTGCTGCCGCTGATGCTGACGATCGGTGAGGCGCCCCACCACAAGCTGATCGAGGACGCGAAGGCGTACGTGGCCAAGTACGGGCACTAACGTTCACGTATGACGACTGCACTGATCACGGGCTCCACGGCGGGAATCGGGGCGGCCTTCGCGCGCCGCCTGGCGAAGGACGGGCACGACCTGGTGCTGGTGGCCCGGGACACCGAGCGGCTGCGGGACCAGGCGACCGAACTCCACGACCGGCACGGCATCGAGGCCGAGGTGCTGACCGCCGACCTGTCGTCGGAGGACGGGATCGGTGCCGTCGAGGCGCGGCTCTCGGACCGCAAGAACCCCGTCGACCTGCTGGTCAACAACGCCGGGTTCGGCAACAAGGGCCGGTTCCTCGAAGTCTCCATGGCCGACGAGCTGACGATGCTGAAGGTGCACTGCGAGGCGGTGCTCAGGCTGACGAGCGCGGCGGCCTCCGTCATGGCGGAGCGCGGACGCGGCGGGGTCGTCAACGTCGCGTCCGTGGCCGCCTTCGTGCCGCGCGGCACCTACGGGGCGAGCAAGGCGTGGGTCGTGCAGTTCACCCAGGGCGCGGCCAAGGACCTGGCGGGCAGCGGGGTGCGGCTGATGGCGCTCTGCCCCGGATTCGTACGGACGGAGTTCCACCAGCGCGCCGGGATGGGCACCGACAACATCCCCGGCTGGATGTGGCTCGACGCCGACAAGCTGGTGGCCGCCGCGCTCACCGACCTGGCGCGGGGCAGGACGCTGTCGATCCCCGACCCCCGCTACAAGGCGCTGATGGGCGTCGTGAAGCTGGCCCCGCGCGGGCTGCTCGGCGGGGTCAGCTCGCGGGCGGGCCGCAAGTACGGCCCCAAGTGAGGCCGAACGTCCTGCTCGCGATGGGCTCCGGGGTCGCCGACCGGCTCTTCACCGACCGCCAGCTGGCTAGGCTCGCCGAGCTGTCGCGCACCGATCCGCGCCTGGTCGCCCACGACCTGACCGCGCCCACCCCGCCCGTCGCCGCGGCCCTCGCCGGGGCCGACGCCCTGCTCACCTGCTGGGGCGCGCCGCCGCTCACCGCCGACGTGCTCGCCGCCGCGCCCCGGCTGCGCGCCGTCGTGCACGCGGCGGGCTCGGTCAAGCAGCACGTCACGGACGCCTGTTGGGAGCGCGGCATCGCCGTGGCCTGCGCGGCGGGCGCCAACGCGCGGCCCGTCGCCGAGTACACGCTCGCCGCGATCCTCTTCGCCAACAAGCGCGTCCTGTCCTCCGCGCACCGCCACCGCGCCCTGCGCACCGCCCGCGACTGGCACGCCGAGTTCGAAGGGGCGGGCAACTACCGCCGTACGGTGGGCGTCGTCGGCGCCTCCCGCGTCGGGCGCCGGGTCATCGAGCTGCTGCGCCCCTTCGACCTGACGGCCCTGCTGTACGACCCCCACGTCACGGACGCCGAAGCCGCCGCGCTCGGCGTCGAGCGGGTGTCCCTGGACGAGCTCTGCGCGCGCGGCTCCGTGGTCTCGGTGCACGCGCCCGAGGTCCCGGAGACCCACCACATGATCGGCGCCCGGCAGTTGGCGCTGATGGCGGACGGCGCGACGCTGGTCAACACCGCGCGCGGCGCGCTGGTCGACGAGGCGGCGCTGCTGCCCGAGCTGGTCTCGGGCCGGCTGCACGCGGTCATCGACGTGACGGACCCGGAGCCGCCGGACCCCGCGTCGCCGCTGTACGACCTGCCGAACGTGCTGCTCACCCCGCACGTCGCGGGGTCGCTCGGCGGCGAGCTGCACCGCATGGCCGAGCACGCGCTGGACGAGCTGGAGCGCTTCGCGCACGGGCTGCCCTTCGCCGACCCGGTGCGGCCCCAGACGCTGGGGCACTCGGCGTAGCGGCGGGAACGCCGAGGCCCGGCGCCCCCTCGACGGGGACACCGGGCCTCGGTACCGAATCAGGCGATCAGTGCGAGTGACCGTGGCCGTGGCCGGCCTCGGCCTCGTCCTCTTCCTTCTTCTCGACGACCAGGGTCTCGGTCGTGAGCAGCAGGGAGGCGATCGACGCGGCGTTCTCCAGGGCGGAGCGCGTGACCTTGACCGGGTCGATGACGCCGGCCTTCACCAGGTCGCCGTACTCGCCGGTCGCGGCGTTGAAGCCCTGGCCCTTCTCCAGCTCCGCCACCTTCGAGGTGATGACGTAGCCCTCGAGGCCGGCGTTCTCGGCGATCCAGCGCAGCGGCTCGACGGCGGCGCGGCGGACCACGGCGACACCGGTGGCCTCGTCGCCGGTCTTGTCGAGGTTGCCCTCCAGGACCTTGACGGCGTGGACCAGCGCGGAGCCGCCACCGGAGACGATGCCCTCCTCGACCGCGGCGCGGGTCGCGGAGATGGCGTCCTCCAGACGGTGCTTCTTCTCCTTCAGCTCCACCTCGGTGGCGGCGCCGACCTTGATGACGCACACGCCGCCGGCCAGCTTCGCGAGGCGCTCCTGGAGCTTCTCGCGGTCCCAGTCGGAGTCCGTGGCGTCGATCTCGGCCTTGATCTGGTTGACGCGGCCGGCGACGTCCTCGGAGCTGCCGCCACCCTCGACGATGGTGGTGTCGTCCTTGGAGACGGTCACGCGGCGGGCGGTGCCCAGCACGTCCAGACCGGCCTGGTCGAGCTTGAGGCCGACCTCTTCGGCGATGACGGTGGCACCGGTGAGGGTGGCCATGTCCTGGAGCATCGCCTTGCGGCGGTCGCCGAAGCCGGGGGCCTTGACCGCGACGGCGTTGAACGTGCCGCGGATCTTGTTGACGACCAGGGTGGAGAGCGCCTCGCCCTCGACGTCCTCGGCGATGATCAGCAGCGGCTTGGAGCCACCGGCCTGGATGACCTTCTCCAGGAGGGGCAGCAGGTCCTGGATGGCGCCGATCTTGCCCTGGTGGATCAGGATGTACGGGTCGTCGAGGACGGCCTCCATGCGCTCCTGGTCGGTCACCATGTACGGCGAGAGGTAGCCCTTGTCGAAGGCCATGCCCTCGGTGAAGTCGAGCTCCAGGCCGAAGGTGTTGGACTCCTCGACGGTGATGACACCGTCCTTGCCGACCTTGTCCATGGCCTCGGCGATGAGCTCGCCGACCTGCTGGTCCTGGGCGGACAGCGCGGCGACGGCGGCGATGTCGGTCTTGTCCTCGATCGGGCGGGCGGTCGCGAGGAGGTCCTCGGACACGGCCTTGACCGCGGCGTCGATGCCCTTCTTCAGGGCGGCCGGGGAGGCGCCGGCGGCGACGTTGCGCAGGCCCTCGCGGACGAGCGCCTGGGCCAGGACGGTGGCGGTGGTGGTGCCGTCACCAGCGATGTCGTTGGTCTTGGTCGCCACCTCCTTCACCAGCTGGGCGCCGAGGTTCTCGTACGGGTCCTCGATCTCGACCTCGCGGGCGATCGTGACACCGTCGTTGGTGATGGTGGGGGCGCCGAACTTCTTGTCGATGACGACGTTGCGGCCCTTGGGGCCGATCGTCACCTTGACCGTGTCGGCAAGCTTGTTGACGCCGCGCTCAAGGGCGCGACGGGCGTCCTCGTCGAACTTCAGGATCTTCGCCATGGAGCTTTCTCAGTCCTCTCGAAAACGAACTGCGCCCCTGTCCGCCCGGCTGAATGGTTCGCAGGGGGCCAGGGGCGCAGATCAAAAAGCTGGGTGAAATTACTTCTCGATGATCGCGAGCACGTCGCGAGCCGAGAGGACGAGGTACTCGTCGCCGTTGTACTTCACCTCGGTGCCGCCGTACTTGCTGTAGAGCACGACATCGCCGACGGTCACGTCGAGCGGGAGGCGCTCGCCGTTCTCGAAGCGGCCCGGTCCCACGGCCAGGACGACGCCCTCCTGGGGCTTCTCCTTGGCGGTGTCCGGGATGACCAGGCCGGAGGCCGTGGTCTGCTCGGCGTCGAGCGGCTGGACCACGATGCGGTCCTCAAGCGGCTTGATGGCAACCTTGGAGCTGGCGGTCGACACGATCCGGTCTCCCCCTTCGGAGATCTCACGGGGTTAACTGTGCTGGGGTGGCGACCAGGTCGATCCGTCGTCGCGGGTGCCGGACCTGCCCGTCGCTGTGTTGGCACTCTCCAGTGGTGAGTGCCAGACCCGAGACTATGACCGCGATTAGCACTCGGTCAAGCGGAGTGCCAATCAACCACCCGTCACGGTGTCCCGGCGGGGCCTCGCGGCAGGCCCTTCCGGTACGGAGAACGCACCCGCGCACGGGCCGGTTCCACATCTGCCCCGCGAGACTCAGACGTAGTCCTCCAGACGCGCCACCGCGAAACCCTGCTCCTGGATGCGGCGCAGCATCCGGGTCGTCATCTCGGTGAGCGTCGTGCCCTTGAGCTCGGCCGGCCCCCTGAAGTGGGCCAGCACGATGTCGCCGGGGCGCAGCCGGGCGCCCTCGTCCGCGTACCGCATGTCGTGGATCTGCATCGAGGCCCGCCACAGCACCACCGCGTCGACGCCGCACGCGCGCGCCGCCCTGAGCGTGTCGCGGTCGTACGCGCCGTACGGCGGCCGGAACAGCCGGGGGCTCGTGCCGAAGCGGGCCTTCAGCCGGTCCTGCTGGCCGCAGATCTCGGCGCGCTGCCCCTCGTAGGAGAGCGTCCGCAGGTCGGGGTGGCTGACGGAGTGGTTCTGCACCGTCGCGCCCGCCGCGGACAGTCGGGCGAAGTGGTCGTAGCCGGACCTGGCCACGCTGTCCGTGAGGAACATGCTGATCGGGAGTTTCAGGTCCCCGACCATCCTGAGGAAGGCGGGATCGCGCTCCGCGCCGTCGTCGAAGGTGAGGAAGACGACCTTCTCGTCGGTCCGCACCCGGTCCAGTACGAAGGGCCCGGAGGGTTTGGCGCGCGGCGGCGCGGGGGGCGGGGCGAGCGGTTTCGCCAGCCCCCACGCGGCGTGCGCGGCGCGCCGGTCCGGTGCGCCCTGCGCCCCGGTCCCGGCCTTCCCCTCCGGGCTCACCGAGCCCTTCGGGCGGACGCTCTGCGCCGCCTTGCGGCCGATCCGTTCGATCGGGTCGACGGACTGCGCGCACCCCGAGAGGAGGAGCGCACCGGCTGCCAGCGTGCCGGCCAACAGCCGGTGCGCGCGGATCACAGATAGTCCTCCAGCTTCGCCACCGCGTAGCCCTTGTCGGTGATCGTCTTCATGACCCGGCGGATCATGTCGGGCATGGTGCCCTTCCAGTCCCCGCGGCCCCGGAAGTGCGTGAGGACGATGTCGCCGGGGTGCAGGTCCCGGTCCCACTCGCGCCACTCCATGTGGTCGGGGAACGCCTCGGCGGCCCACAGGGGCACGGCCTTCACGCCGCAGGACTGTGCGGCGCGCAGCGTGTCGGCGTTGTAGTTGCCGTAGGGCGGCCTGAAGAGGGTGGGGCGCTTGCCGTACCGCTTCTCGATGGTGTCCTGCTGTCCGCAGATCTCCCGGTGCTGCTGGGCGTAGGAGAGGGCGGGCATGTAGCGGTGGTTGAGGGTGTGGTTGTGGAGGGTGACGCCCCGGTCCTGCATCTTCTTGAAGTACGGGTAGTCCTCGCGGACCAGGTAGTCGCTGAGGAAGGCGCTGTACGGGATGGACAGCTCGGTCATCATCCGCAGCAGCTCGGGGTCCTTCTCGGCGCCGTCGTCGATCGTCAGGAAGACGACCTTGTCCTTGGTCGGGACGGTGGTGAAGACCGGCGGCAGGCCGGGGCCCGCGGAGAATCCCTCGCGCGTGGTGATGCTCGGCTTGACGGCGGGCGGCGGCGGGGCGGGCAGCGGGGTCTTGGCCAGGCCCCAGCGCCTGGCCGCGGCGACCCGCGCGGCCTGGGCGCGCGCCAGCTTCTCGGAGTAGGCGGCGAGGGCGCCCGCGGCGCCCTGCTCCGCCTGCTGTCCCGCGGCGGGCCCGGCGGGCCGCCGCTCGACGTCGCCGCCGGAGTCGCCCGACGCGCACCCGGCCGCGACGGTGGCGACGAGCAGGGCACAGAGCGCGGAGCGCAGGCCGCGGCCCCGTCCGGTGCGGGTCCGCACTGCCCCGGCGCGGCCCCGTACAGCGAGGCGCTTCGTCACAAACTGTTCCTTTTGTCGTACTAGCTGCATGGCGCCGCATCCTGTCAGCAGCAACCGCGACACCCCGGCCGACACCGCCGCCGGGCGCGGACCGTCCCCCGACTGGCTCACAATGGGTGGGGTGACCGCTCTCGACATCTTCCAGGCCCTGCTCACCGACGAGGGCCTGGAACTGCTCGCCTCGCTCCGCGACCACGACCCGTCCCAGGAGCTGGCCGTCGCCACCAGGCTCCGCCGCGAGCACTCCCCCGAGCTGGTCTCCGCGGCCATCGGACAGGCCAGGCTGCGGCAGCGGGCGGTCGCGAAGTTCGGCGCCGACGACGCGTACCGGATGTTCTTCACGCCGCACGGCGTCGAACAGTCCACCCGCGCCTCCGTCGGGGCCCACCGCGCGGCGCGCCTCAAGGAACAGGGCGTCACGAGCGTCGCCGACCTGTGCTGCGGCAACGGCGGCGACGCGATCGCGCTGGCCAGGGCCGGGATCTCGGTCCTCGCCGTGGACCGCGACCCGCTCACGGCCGAGGTGGCGCGCGCCAACGCGGCGGCGCTCGGCCTCGACGCCCTGATCGAGGTGCGCTGCGCGGACGTCACGGAGGTCGACCCCGAGCCGTACGACGCGGTGTTCGTGGACCCCGCGCGGCGCGGCGGGCGCGGCCGGATCTTCGACCCCGAGGCGTACTCACCGCCCCTTTCCTGGGCCGTGGAGACCGCTCTGGCGGCCCCGCGCGCCGCGCTGAAGATCGCGCCCGGCATCCCGCACGAGGCGGTGCCCGCGGAGGCCGAGGCGGAGTGGATCTCGGACGGCGGGGACGTCAAGGAGGCCGTGCTCTGGTTCGGCACGGCCCCGGGGCTGCGCCGCGCGACCCTGCTGCCGTCGGGCGCCGCGCTCACCGGGCGCGGACTGCCCGACCCGGAGGTCCGCGGAGTCGGGCGGTACCTGTACGAGCCCGACGGCGCCGTCATCCGGGCGCACCTGGTGGCGGAGGTCGCCGACGAACTGGACGGCGGGCTGGTCGACGAAACGATCGCGTACGTCACGGCGGACGAGCTGCGCCCCACTCCGTACGCCGCCGCCTACGAGATCACCGACGAGCTGCCGTTCAACATGAAGAAGCTCAAGGCCCTGCTGCGCGAGCGGGGCGTCGGCAACCTCACCGTGAAGAAGCGCGGCTCGGCGGTGGAGCCCGAGGAGGTCCGCCGCAAGGTCAAGCCGCAGGGCCCGGCGTCCGCGACGGTGATCCTCACGCGGGTCGCCGGAGCCCCGACGATGCTGATCGGCCGGCCGGTACGGGCCTGAGGCCCGGGGTCCCGAGGCCTGGGTCCCGGGTCCCGGGTCCCGGGTCCCGGGTCCCGGGTCCCGTCAGACGTAGTCCTCCAGGCGGGCCACCGTGAAGCCCTGTTCCTGGATGTGGCGCAGCATGTTCGCGGTCATCTCGGTCATCGAGGTGCCCTTCAGCTCGCCCGGTCCCCGGAAGTGCGCGAGCACGATGTCACCGGGGCGGAGCTTCTTGCCGGGCAGCTGGTACTGCATGTTCGTGATCTGCATGGACTCGCGCCACAGCACGATCGCCTCGATGCCGCACTGTGCGGCGGCCGCACGGGTGTCCTCGTTCCAGTTCCCGTAGGGCGGGCGGAGCAGGCGCGGGGCGGAGCCGTACTCCTTCTTCAGCTTCTCCTGCTGTCCGCAGATCTCCCGCTTCTGCGCGGCGGCGCCGAGGGTGCGGAGGTTGGGGTGGCCGACGGTGTGGTTCTGGACGCCGTTGCCGAGCTGGGCCAGCGGCTTGAAGTAGCCGTAGTCGCTGCGGATGTTGGCATCGGTCAGGAACATCGAGAAGGGGACCTTCAGCTCCCGCATCATCCCGACGAACTTCGGGTCCTTCTCGGCCCCGTCGTCGAAGGTGACGAAGACGACCTTCTCCTTGGTGGGTATCTCGCTGATCACCGGCACGGGCCCGCCCGGCGCCCGCTTCACCGGCTTCACCCGCGGCGGGGCGGGGGCGGGCGCGAAGGGCTTCAGGCCCCACTTGCGGTAGGCGGCGGCGTCCGCGTCTGCGTTCGCGGCCGCGTCCGCCTCGGGCGAGGCCTTCACGGGGACGCGGCGCTGCTCGTCCGCTCCGCGGGGCGCGGAGTCCGCCGGGCCGTCCGAGGGGCCGCCCACCGAGCAGCCGGATATGAGCAGGGCGCCGGCGAGCGCCACCACCGCGAGTTTCTTGCCCACCAGGGAACCTCATGTCTGAAAAGCGTCATCTGCTGCCCACTGCTTGATGGCAGATGCACCCTTCCGGTTCCCTCCGGCCGCGCCCGTCCTACCCCTCGCCCAGCGACTCGAACCGCCACCTGTGCACGGACCGGGCGATCAACCCGGCCTCCGGCTCCGGCAGTTCGGGCAGCTCGTCCTCGTACGCCGCGTCCCACCACGTGATGACCAGCACCCGGCCCTGCGGCGCCCGCAGCGTCTCCCGGCGCAGCGGCTCGCGCGCCAGCTCGCCGACCCGTGCGTGCGCCCACTCCAGGAGTTCCGCGCCGCGCCCCTCGGCGGCGCGGGCCTCCCACATCAGCGCGATGCTCACGAGTACAGGTTCTCCTTGCTGACCTCGTGCACGTGATCGTGATCATGACCGTGGGAGTGGCCGTGCCCGTGGGAGTGCCCCGGCACGTGCGGGTCCGTCACCGGCAGCGAGGAGTCGGCCGACAGGTCCCAGTCGGACGCGGGCCTGTTGCGCGCCACCATCTCCGCGCCCAGCGCCGCCACCATCGCGCCGTTGTCCGTGCACAGCTTCGGCCGCGGCACGCGCAGCCGGATCCCGGCCCGCTCGCACCGCTCCTGGGCCAGCGCCCGCAGCCGCGAGTTGGCGGCCACGCCGCCGCCGATCATCAGGTGGTCGACGCCCTCGTCCTTGCAGGCCCGCACGGCCTTGCGGGTCAGCACGTCCACGACGGCCTCCTGGAAGGACGCCGCCACGTCCCGCACCGGCACCTCCTCGCCCGCCGCGCGCTTGGCCTCGATCCAGCGGGCCACGGCCGTCTTGAGCCCGGAGAAGGAGAAGTCGTACGCGGGGTCCTTGGCGCCGCTCAGCCCGCGCGGGAAGGCGATCGCCTTCGGGTCGCCCTCCTTGGCGAGCCGGTCGATCACCGGACCGCCGGGGAAGCCCAGGTCGAGGACGCGCGCGATCTTGTCGAACGCCTCGCCCGCCGCGTCGTCGATGGTCGCGCCCAGCGGCCGCACGTCGGCGGTGATGTCCGGCGCGAGCAGCAGCGAGGAGTGCCCGCCGCTGACCAGCAGCGCCATGGTCGGCTCGGGCAGCGGCCCGTGCTCCAGCTGGTCGACGCAGATGTGCGAGGCGAGGTGGTTGACCCCGTACAGCGGCTTGTCCAGCGCGTACGCGTACGCCTTCGCGGCCGACACGCCGACCAGCAGCGCGCCCGCGAGCCCGGGGCCCGCCGTCACGGCGATGCCGTCCAGGTCGCGCGCCGAGACCCCGGCCTCCGCCAGCGCCCGCTCGATGGTGGGGACCATCGCCTCCAGGTGCGCCCGCGAGGCGATCTCGGGGACGACGCCGCCGAACCGCGCGTGCGTGTCGACGCTGGACGCGACGGCGTCCGCGAGCAGGGTCGTGCCGCGCACGATGCCGACGCCGGTCTCGTCGCAGGAGGTCTCGATGCCGAGGACAAGGGGTTCGTCAGCCATGGTTCTCAGTTCCCTTTACGTGGAGTCGCATCACGAGCGCGTCGACGTTGCCCGGCTGGTAGTAGCCGCGCCGGAAGCCGATGGGCTCGAAGCCGAAGCGCTCGTAGAGCTTCTGCGCGCGCGTGTTGTCGACCCGCACTTCGAGCAGCACCTCCTCGCACTCGAAGGAGGTGGCGTGCTTCAGCAGGTCGGTGAGGAGGGCCGCGCCCAGGCCCGTGCCCCACTGGTCGCGGGCGGCGGCGATGGTCTGCACGTCGCCCAGGCCGCCGGCCGCCGCGAGCCCGGCGTACCCGACGATCCGGCCGCCCGCGCCCGCCGCGGTCCCCGCGGGCTCCTCGGCGACGACGTAGCGCCTGGTCGCGCCGGGCCCGCGCGCGTGGGCCAGCTCGGACCAGAACATCCCGGAGGACCAGGCGTCCTCGGGGAACAGCTCGCGTTCGAGCTCCAGCACGGGCGCGATGTCCCACCAGCGCATCTCGCGCAGCACGACGGTCGCGGGGGCGGTGCCGGCCGCGGTGGTCGCTCCGCTCACTTCGGGGTGACCACCTTGTAGTTCTTGGGCACCTGCGCGTCGGGCCGCCGCAGGTACAGCGGTACGGGCGGCAGGAAGGCCCCGCTCTCCACCGAACCGCCCGCGGCCAGCTTCTCGGCGGCCAGCGCCGCGAGCGCGGCGGCCGACTGGTGCTCGGGGCCGCGCGCGTCCGGGAACGCCTCGGGGTAGAGCACGGCGCCCGCACCGACGACGGGCAGCCCCGCGACCCGCTCGGCGATCTCGGCGGGCCGGTCGACGGCGGGCTCGGTCACCCGCGTGCGGGCGTCGTCGTACCGCGCCCAGTAGACCTCCTTGCGGCGCGCGTCCGTCGCCACCACGAAGGGCCCGTCGAGCCCGGCGGCGTACGCGAGCCCGTCCAGCGAGCACAGCCCGTGCACGGGCACGCCCAGCGCGGAGCCGAAGGTCGCGGCCGTCACGAGGCCGACGCGCAGCCCGGTGTACGGCCCCGGGCCGACCCCGACCACCACGCCGGTGACCGCGTCGAGCTTCAGCCCGGCGGCGGAAAGGACGCGGTCGACGGCGGGCAGCAGCAGCTCCCCGTGGCGGCGGGCGTCGACCTGACTCTCCTGGGCGACGACGGACGTGCCGTCGTGGAGGGCGACGGTGACGGCGGGGGTGGCGGTATCAACGGCGAGCAAGAGCACGCGAACAGCCTACGGCGCCCGGGGGCGGGGCACGGCGTCCCTCCCGGGCGGGCCCCTGCTGCTACCGTCGACCGCGGATCTGTTCGCACCTACCGATACCAGGGGAGCGCAAGGTGGCACGGAGCAGCTCGGGATTCGTGGCCGGGCTCACCGCGGCGGCGCTCGCCGCGGTCGGATTCCTCGCCTACCAGGCGCAGGCGAGCGCCCCCGACACGCTGGGCGCCCCCAAGAACCCCCGCCCCGTCCCCTCGGCGACCAAGACCCCCAAGGGCAAGCCCGTCAAGGACCCGGCGGTGCCGGTGGAGTCGGGCACGGGCGTGCGGGTGGTGTACGCGCTGGCCGCGAAGCGGGTCTGGCTGGTGGGCGAGCGCCCCGGCGCCGTGCGGACGTTCCCGGTCGTCCCGAGCACGGTGAGCCCGGCGCCCGGCACGTACCGCGTGACGTCGCGCAACGGCCCTCCGGTGACGGGCTCGGACGGCATCCGGATCGAGCACGTGGTGCGGTTCGCGAACGTGGACGGCACGACGATCGGCTTCAGCGCGGCGGTGGACGGCTCGCTGCCCAGCCCGAAGCCGGGGAGCAGGACGGGCGGGGTGCGGATGGCGCGCGAGGACGGCGCGGACATGTGGCAGTTCGCCACGAGCGGCACGAAGATCGTGGTGGTCCCCTAGGGGCGACGCCCCTCCCGGGGCAGGTGGAGCCCCTGCGGGCCGCCGACGGGCCGACGCGCGTACGGGGCCTGCCCGCCGCGGGCGGAACGGCGGCCCGGTTTCCCCCTTACGGGCGACCCGTGGTCGCCCTACGCGGCGTCGCGGCGCTCCACCCGCGCCTCCGCCTCGCGGGAGGCCTCCGCTTCCGCCGCCGCACGCTCGCGCGGCGGGGTCGACACGGCCGTCGCGGCCGCGCACGACGCCAGTAGATCGCGCATCGACAGGACCTGTCGCGGTTCGCGGTGGGGCGTCGGCATGGCGGCCTCCTCACGGCTCCGGTTCACGGCGTGGTTAGGTAGACCTAACCAACTCCGGTACCCATGTGACCACGCCCACGCCGCCCCGCGCAACACCTTGCCGACGTCTTGTCGGAATCTGCCGTCCGCATCTGCCGTCCGCCACGGAACCCGGACCCGGCACGGCCCCTCAGCCGAGCGCCACCCCGGCCCACCGCTCCCCCGTCCCGATCAGCGTGACGGTCCTGCGGTCGTCGTCCGTGTCCCCGACCACCCGGTCGATCAGCACGTGCAGCCGGTCCTCCGACAGCTCCTCGACCTTCCCGTCGCCCCACTCCACGACCACCACGGAATCGGGCAGCGAGACGTCCAGGTCCAGGTCCTCCATCTCGTCGAGCCCGCCGCCCAGGCGGTACGCGTCGACGTGGACGAGCGCGGGCCCCCCGTTCAGCGGGGGGTGGACGCGGGCGATCACGAAGGTCGGGGACGTCACCGCGCCCCGTACCCCCAGGCCCTCGCCGAGCCCCCGGGTGAGCGTCGTCTTCCCGGCGCCCAGCTCACCGGTGAGCATCACGAGGTCGCCCGCGCGCAGGAGCCCGGCGAGCCGCAGCCCCAGCTCGTGCATCGCCCCGGGCGACTCGACGGAAATCCGAACGGTGTTCTCGGCGCTCTCGGCGCCCTCGGTGTTCTCAGCGCTCTCGGCGCTCTCGGCGCTCTCGGCGCTCTCAGCCACCGGGCTGTGCGGTACTGCTTCCATACGGGCCAACGTTAGCCGCTGCCGCCACGACCCCCGTGCGCGCCAGCAGCCCCGCCAGCCGTTCCGTCACGACCTCCGGGTGCTCCAGCATCACCAGGTGCCCGGCGTCCTCGACGATCACCAGCTCCGCGTCGGGCAGCGCCGCCGCGACCGCCTCGCTGTGCGAACTGGGCGTGATCAGGTCCTTGTCGCCCGCGAGGATCAGCACCGGCAGGTCGGCGAAGCGGGCGAGCGCCGCGACCTTGTCGTGCGCGGTGAACGCCGGGTAGAACTCCGCGACCACGTCGATCGGCGTGCCCTCGATCAGCCGCTCCGCGAACCGCGCGACCCCGGGATCGACGTCCTTCGACCCGAAGGAGTACCGCTTGACGAGCCCCGCGAAGAGGTCGGCCGTCGCCCGCCGCCCCCGCTCCACCAGCTCCGTCTGCGAGCCCAGCGCCCGTAGCACGCCGGGCAGCACCCGCCGCACGGCGTTGACGCCCGCGACCGGCAGCCCGTAGCTGACCTCGGCGAGCTTGCCGCTGGACGTCCCCACGAAGGCGACGGCCACGACCCGATCCCGCACCAGCTCGGGGAACTGCTCGGCGAGCGCCATCACCGTCATGCCGCCCATCGAGTGCCCCACCAGCACCAGCGGCCCCTCGGGCGCCGCCGCGTCGATCACCGCCTTCAGGTCCCGCCCCAGCAGCTCGATGTCGACGGGGGCGCCGTCGCGCTGCGCCCGGCCCCGCTCGGAGCGGCCGTGGCTGCGCTGGTCCCAGTGCACAGTCCGCACGACGCCCCGCAGCGCGGCCCGCTGGAAGTGCCAGGAGTCCTGGCTCAGGCAGTAGCCGTGGCTGAAGACCACGGTGACCGGCGCCGGGCCCGTGCGCCCGAAGAGCCGCTTCTTGCGCGCGCCCGCGGCCTTCGGCTCGGGCCCGTCGACCTCGCCGGCCTCGTCGACTTCGTAATACAGCTCGGTGCCGTCCTGTGCGACGGCCCGCCCCGGGGTGCCGCGCAGCGAGCCGAAGGGGCCCGCGGAGTCGAGCGCGAGACGGGCCTTCTTGCGCATCCCGCGCCCGACCGTCAGCCGCTCGACGGCCACGCCCGCCGCCGCGCCCGCCGCGAGGACGCCTATCGCGGCACCGGCGAAACCCGCCCTGCGCCAGTTGCCCGCGGCGACGGCCCGCGCCGCCGCGTCCCCCGTGCTGGTCTCGCTCACAGTGCCGCTCCTAGCGCTGTCCGGTTGCCCCGCGGGACCCGTCCGACGCGCCGGACCCGCCCGGCACATCAGTCCCATCCGTATCCGTACTACCCACCACGGCGTCCCCGGCGTCATCCAGATAGACGCGTTCCACCCGCGACCCGATGCGGGTGACGATCTCGTACGCGATGGTGTCGGCCGCCACCGCCCAGTCCTCGGCGGTGGGCTCGCCCCGGTCGCCGGGGCCGAACAGCACCGCTTCCGCGCCCTCCTCCACGGTGTCCCCGCCCAGGTCCACCACGAACTGGTCCATCGCGATCCGCCCGGCGGCCCGCCGCCACGCCCCGCCCACCAGCACGGGCCCGCGGCCCGACGCGTGCCGGGGGATGCCGTCCGCGTACCCGGCGGGCACCAGCGCGAGCGTCGTCTCGCCCGGCGTCACGTAGTGGTGCCCGTAGCTGACCCCGTGGCCGCCCGGCACCTGCTTGACCAGCGCGACCGACGCGACGAGCCGCATCACGGGCCGCAGCCCGAAATCGGCGGGCCTCCCCACCTCGGGGCCGGGCGAGACGCCGTACATCGCGATGCCGGTCCGCACGAGGTCGAAGTGGGCCTCGGGCAGCGTCAGCGTCGCCGGGGAGTTGGCGATGTGCCGCACCTCGGGCCGCACCCCGGCCTTCTCTGCGTACGCCAGGGCCTCCTCGAAGGCCGTCAGCTGCGCCCGGATCGACGGGTGGCCCGGCTCGTCGGCGCACGCGAAGTGCGACCACAGGCCCGTCACCCGCACCAGCCCGTCGGCCTCGGCGGCGAGCGCGGCCTCCACCAGCGCGGGCCACTCGGCGGGCGGACAGCCGTTCCTGCCGAGCCCCGTGTCCGCCTTGAGCTGCACCCGGGCCGGGCGGCCCGCGGCGCGCGCGGCCGCGGTGGCCTCGCGCAGCGCCCACAGCCCGCTCACCGACACGTCGACCTCGGCCTCGATCGCCTCGCGCCAGGGCCCGCCCGGGGTCCACAGCCAGCACATCATCCGCCCCTCGACCCCGGCGGCGCGCAGCGCGAGCGCCTCCTGCGGGGTGGCGGTCCCCACCCAGGCGGCGCCCGCCCGCTGGGCGGCCAGGGCGCAGCGCAGGGCGCCGTGCCCGTAGGCGTCCGCCTTGACGACGGCCATCAGCTGGGCGCCCCGCGCACGGGCACGCAGCGCCCGTACGTTGGCGCGCAGCGCGGCGAGGTCGATTTCGGCGCGGGCTCGGAAGGCGGTGGCGGGTGCTGTGGTGCTCATCCGCCCCAGTCTCTCAGAGGCGCGGCAGGGCCCCCTGCGGCCGTCGGGCACCGGCCGTCAGGTCCCGGGGCGCCGCCCCCACACGTACACCCGGTCGCCCTTCTTCAGCACGCCCCACAGCCGCTTGGCGTCCCGGTGCGTGAGGTTGACGCAGCCGCGGCTGCCCGGCGGCGACGAGATGTCGCCGCGGATCGCGTGGAACGCCTGCCCGCCGCTGAAGAACTGGCTGTACGGCATGGGCGTGCGGTACAGCGACGACCAGTGGTTCTTGTGCTTCCAGTAGACGCGGTGCCAGCCCG
This sequence comes from Streptomyces sp. NPDC050504, assembly GCF_044458065.1. Taxonomy (NCBI): domain Bacteria; kingdom Bacillati; phylum Actinomycetota; class Actinomycetes; order Kitasatosporales; family Streptomycetaceae; genus Streptomyces; species Streptomyces sp. NPDC050504. The sequence continues at coordinate 682,879 of NZ_JBITHO010000005.1, forward strand.
TCCGGGTGCGGAAGCCCGCGCGTCCGCTGCGGACGGACACCGGCCCGTACACGACCTTCTCGCCCTGCTGCACCCACATCAGCTGCCGGGGCAGGTCGACGCACGCCACCTTGTGCGCGCGCACCGGGCACTTCCCGGCGGCGTTCGGGGTGCGGTGCGCGGAGATCCACCGCATGCGGGCCCAGGTGACGGGACCCGCGAAGCCGATGTCGGGGCGGATGCCCTGCTCGCGCTGGAAGGCGCGGACGGCGGCGCAGTCGGCGGGCGACTGCACGCCGTCCGCCTCCAGCTTCAGCCAGCGCTCGACCTGCCGCTGGTGGGGGCCGGTCCGCCGGGTGCAGGGCGCGGCACCGCCGCGCACGACCTCGCTGGCCGGTACGTACTCCACGAACGTCCCGTCGCTCCCGGGCGGCGGCGCGGCGGGCTCGACGGCGTCCTCCCCGGGAGGGGGCGTGTGGACGAGCGGGGCGAGGACCTGGTCGAGGGTGTCGACGGGGGCTTCGTGCGCCGAAGGCTCCAGGGCCAGCCCGGGGACCAGCGCCTCGGGGGCGGGCATGGGCCTCAGGGCGGGGGCGGGGGCGGAGGCAGGGGCGGGGAGGGGGACGGGGTCCGCGGCGGAGTCCGTGCTGCCCAGGGGGAGGGCGAGGAGGAGCGAGAGGGCGAGGGTCAGGAGGGGGCCCCTACGCGGTTTCGTTCGTGTGATCACCTGTCCAACCAATCCCGGGGGTCGCCCCGGCGGTCGGCAACGCGCCGGGCGGTTCCCTCTCCCGGAGGCGGGGGCCCTGTGCTGAACGGGCTCGTCCGGGCGGCCCCCGCGTACGGGGTGGCGACGGCGCCCCGCCTTGGGGAGGGTGGGGGGCATGCGAACTGCTTACTCCGTGGAGCGCGTACGGGCCGCCGAGGCCGCCCTCATCGCCGCCCTCCCCGACGGCACCCTCATGCAGCGCGCCGCCGCCGGGCTCGCCGCCTCGTGCGCCGCGCTGCTGCCCCGCGTGTACGGCGCGCGCGTCGTCCTGCTCGTGGGCAGCGGGGACAACGGCGGCGACGCCCTGTACGCGGGCGCCCGCCTGGCGAGGCGCGGCGCCGGAGTGCGCGCCGTGCTCGTCGGCGGACGCGCCCACGCCGCGGGCCTCGCCGCACTGCGCCGCGCCGGAGGGCGCGTCGCCGACGACCCGTACGCCGCGATCGCCGAAGCGGACCTGGTCGTCGACGGGATCGTCGGCATCGGCGGCCGCGGCGGACTGCGCCCCGAGGCCGTCCCCCTCGCGCGCGCCGCCCGCGGCTCGGACGCGGTGGTGGTCGCCGTCGACCTGCCCAGCGGGGTCGACGCGGACAGCGGGGAGGTCCACGGGGAGTGCCTGGCCGCCGACGCGACGGTGACCTTCGGGGCGTACAAGCCGGGACTGCTGATCGAACCCGGCGCCTCGCGCACCGGCGCCGTACGGCTGGTCGACATCGGGCTCGACCTGGGCGCGCCCGACGTGGAGGCCCTCCAGCACGCGGACGTGGCCGGACTGCTGCCGGTACCGGGGGCGGGCGACGACAAGTACCGGCGGGGCGTCGTGGGGATCGTCGCCGGGTCCGCGCGGTACCCGGGGGCTGCGGTGCTCGCCGTGGCGGGGGCGCTGCGCGGGGGCGCGGGGGCGGTGCGGTACGTGGGTGCCGTGGGCGACGCGGTGCTGGCCCGGTTCCCCGAGGCAGTGGTGCACGCGGGGCCGCCGGAGGCGGCGGGGCGGGTGCAGGCGTGGGTCGTGGGCCCTGGGCTCGGGGACGATCCCGGCACCGCGGAGGTGCTCGCGTCGGACGTGCCGGTGCTCGTCGACGCGGACGGGCTGCGCGGGCTGGACCCGGACGCGGTCCGCGGGCGCACCGCCCCCACCCTGCTGACCCCGCACGCGGGAGAGGCCGCGGCACTGCTCGGCTGCCGCCGGGACGAGGTGGAGTCGGCACAGCTCGCCTCGGCACGCGAACTCGCGGAGCGGTACGGGGCGACGGTGCTGCTCAAGGGGGCGACGACGCTGGTCGCGGCGGACGGGCCCGTACGGGTCAACCCGACCGGGACGGCCTGGCTGGCCACGGCGGGCAGCGGCGACGTACTGGCCGGCCTGGCCGGAGCGCTGCTCGCGGCGGGCCTCGGGACACGGGACGCGGCCTCGACGGCGGCCTACCTGCACGGCCTCGCGGGCCGAACGGCGGCACAGGGCGGCCCGGTATCGGCCATGGACGTGGCGGAAGCGGTCCCGGAGGCGTGGCGAGGGGTACGCGGGGTCTAGGGGGGGCGGGGTTCCGCCTGCGGCGAGCCTGCTCGGGGGTGGGTGGGTACGTGCGGCGTGTGCCCCACCCTCGCGGCGTTGCCCCCCCCCCCCCAAGGGGGGGGGGGGCCGCCCCCCCCGGGCCCCCCCCCCGCCCCGGGGGGGGGGGCCCGCCCCCCCGGCCCCCCCCCCGGGCGGGGTCGCCCGGAACCCCCCGC
>NZ_JBITHO010000005.1:685358-751316 GCF_044458065.1 Streptomyces sp. NPDC050504
CCCTCGCGCAGTTCCCCGCGCCCCTAAAGGGGCGCGGGGAACTGCGCGACCAGCCACGCACCGGCCCGCAGGGCACCACCCGCCCCCGGCGGGCCCGCCACCCCGCCCCGCAGGGCCCCCGGAGGGTTTCGGGAAGGGGCGGGGTGGGGATCGCCCGCCGCAGGCGAAAAGACGGCGCCCCCGTGCAACGGGAACCCGCCCCGCACAACGCCCCCCCGAGCGGCCGCTACCCCTCCGCGATCACCACCGCGGAAGCCACCCCCGCGTCATGGCTGAGCGACACGTGCCAGGACTTCACGCCCAGCACGGCGGCCCGCTCCGCCACGGTCCCCCGCACCCGCAGCCGGGGCTGCCCGCTCTCCTCGACGTACACCTCCGCGTCGGTCCACAGCAGCCCGCCCGGCGCGCCCAGCGCCTTCGCGAGCGCCTCCTTCGCGGCGAACCGCGCCGCGAGCGACGCGACGCCGCGCCGCTCCCCGCTCGGCAGCAGCAGCTCCGTCTCCACGAACAGCCGCTCGGCCATCGCGGGCGTACGCTCCAGCGCCGCCCCGAACCGCGAGATCTCCGCGACGTCGATCCCCACCCCGATGATCACCAACACACTCCACTAGTCACCCGCACCGAAGCACCCTCACACACCCGGGCCCACCACCCGCCCGCACCCGACCACGAACCCGCACCCCGACGCGCCCGCACCCCGGCACGCCCGTCCCCGAAAACCGACGCGCCCATCCCCGCCGCGCCCATCCCCAAAAGCTGGCGCGCCCCCGCGCCCCCTCACTCCACGGTCACCGACTTCGCCAGGTTCCTCGGCTGGTCCACCTCGTTGCCGCGCGCCGTCGCCAGCTCGCAGGCGAAGACCTGCAACGGCACCGTCGCGACCAGCGGCTGGAGGAGCGTCGGCGTGACGGGGATCCACACCAGGTGGTCCGCGTACGGCACCACCGCCTCGTCCCCCTCCTCCGCGATCACGATCGTCCGCGCCCCGCGCGCCCTGATCTCCTGGATGTTCGAGACGATCTTGTCGTGGAGCACCGACCGCCCCCGGGGCGACGGCACCACCACGACCACCGGCAGGTCCTCCTCGATCAGCGCGATCGGGCCGTGCTTCAGCTCGCCCGCCGCGAACCCCTCCGCGTGCATGTACGCGAGTTCCTTCAGCTTCAGCGCGCCCTCCAGGGCCACCGGGAACCCGACGTGCCGCCCCAGGAACAGCACCGTGTTCTTGTCGGCGAGCGAGCGCGCCAGCTCCCGCACGGGCCCCATCGTCTCCAGGACCCGCTCGACCTCCCCGCCGATCTCCGCGAGGTCCCGCACCACGGCCCGCACCTCGTCGCCCCACTTGGTGCCGCGCACCTGCCCCAGGTAGAGCGCGACCAGGTAGCAGGCGACCAACTGCGTCAGGAACGCCTTGGTCGACGCGACGGCGACCTCGGGGCCCGCGTGCGTGTAGAGGACCGCGTCCGACTCCCGCGGGATCGTCGAACCGTTCGTGTTGCAGATCGCGAGCACCTTCGCGCCCTGCTCCCGCGCGTGCCGCAGCGCCATCAGCGTGTCCATGGTCTCGCCGGACTGCGAGATCGCGACGACCAGCGTCCGCTGGTCCAGGATCGGGTCGCGGTAGCGGAACTCGCTCGCCAGCTCCGTCTCGCACGGGATCCGCGTCCAGTGCTCGATCGCCAGCTTCGCGATCATCCCCGCGTGGTACGCCGTCCCGCACGCGACGATCACCACCTTGTCGACCTCGCGCAGCACGGACGCGGGGATCCGCACCTCGTCCAGCGTCAGCGAGCCCGCCGCGTCGATCCGCCCCAGCAGCGTGTCCGCGACGGCCTTCGGCTGCTCGGCGATCTCCTTGAGCATGAAGTAGTCGTAGCCGCCCTTCTCGGCGGCCGACACGTCCCAGTCCACGTGGTACGCCCGTACGTCGGCGGGCGCCCCGTCGAAGTCGGTGACGTGCACCCCGTCGCGCCGCAGCTCCACGACCTGGTCCTGGCCCAGCTCGATCGCGGAGCGGGTGTGCGCGATGAACGCCGCCACGTCGGAGGCGAGGAACGCCTCGCCCTCGCCGACCCCGACCACCAGCGGCGAGTTCCGCCGGGCGCCGACCACCACGTCGGGCTCGTCCGCGTGCACGGCCACCAGCGTGAACGCGCCCTCCAGCCGGCGGCACACCTGCCGCATCGCCTCGGCGAGGTCCCCGCAGGAGGAGAACGCCTCGGCCAGCAGGTGCGCGACGACCTCGGTGTCGGTCTCCGACACGAGCTCGTGCCCGCGCTCCGCCAGCTCGGCCCGCAGCGCGGCGAAGTTCTCGATGATCCCGTTGTGCACGACGGCCACGCGCCCCGCGTTGTCCAGGTGGGGGTGCGCGTTGACGTCGTTGGGCGCGCCGTGCGTGGCCCACCGGGTGTGGCCCAGGCCCGTGGAGCCGCTCGGCAGGGGCCGGTCGACCAGTTCCTTCTCCAGGTTGGCCAGCTTCCCGGCCTTCTTCGCCGCGGCGAGCCCGCCGTCGGCCAGGACGGCGACACCGGCGGAGTCGTACCCCCGGTACTCCAGCCGCTTCAGGCCCGCGATCACGACATCAAGCGCCGACTGCCCGCCGACGTAACCCACGATTCCGCACATGGCCGCAGCCTACGACCGCACGCCCCCGGTTCCGGCGCGCCCCGCAGGCGCCACCCGCCCGAGGCCCGGCCCGCACCCCCGCACCCCCGTACCCCCGCAGCCCCTCACCCCCGTACCCCCGCCGGAACAGACCGCACGCCCCGCGCCGCGCCGCGCAGTGACCGAGCACACGACCCACAACGCCTCCGCACCCCCGACAATGGCGGTGTGATCACTTCGCCGCCACGAAGCTCCCACCGCCGGACCGAGCACGCACCGGCCGCGTCGTCGCCGTACCTGGACCTCTCCCGCGCGGAGTGGAGCGCCCTGCGCGACAAGACGCCGCTCCCCCTCACGGCCGAGGAGGTCGAGCAGCTGCGGGGCCTCGGCGACGTCATCGACCTCGACGAGGTGCGGGACATCTACCTCCCGCTCTCGCGCCTGCTCAACCTGTACGTGGGTGCGACGGGTCAACTGCGCGGCGCCCTCAACACCTTCCTGGGCGACACCGCGAACGGCCACGGCACGCAGAGCGGCACGCCCTTCGTCATAGGGGTCGCCGGCTCGGTGGCCGTCGGCAAGTCCACGGTCGCCCGCCTCCTCCAGGCCCTGCTGGCGCGCTGGCCCGAGCACCCGCGCGTGGAGCTGGTCACCACCGACGGGTTCCTGTACCCGATGGAGGAGTTGAAGCGCCGCGGCCTGATGTCCCGCAAGGGCTTCCCCGAGTCGTACGACCGGCGCGCCCTGACCCGGTTCGTCGCGGACATCAAGGCGGGCAAGGACGAGGTCACCGCACCGGTCTACTCGCACCTGATCTACGACATCGTCCCCGGCGAACGCCTGACGGTCCGTCGCCCCGACATCCTCATCGTCGAGGGCCTGAACGTCCTCCAGCCCGCGCTGCCCGGCCAGGACGGCCGCACGCGGGTCGGCCTCGCCGACTACTTCGACTTCTCGGTGTACGTGGACGCGCGCCCCGAGGACATCGAGCGCTGGTACCTCAACCGGTTCCGCAAGCTGCGCGACACCGCGTTCCAGAACCCGTTCTCCTTCTTCCGCAAGTACACCCAGGTCTCCGAGGAGGAGGCGCTGGACTACGCGCGGACGATGTGGCGGACCATCAACAAGCCCAACCTGCTGGAGAACGTGGCCCCCACCCGGGGCCGCGCCAACCTCGTCATCCGCAAGGGCCCCGACCACAAGGTCCAGCGGCTCTCCCTGCGCAAGCTCTGAGGAGACCGCGCGTGCTGCACCTGCGACTGATCGTCCCCGCGGACCGCACCGAGGAGGCCGTACGCCTGCTGGAGGCCACGACCGGCACCGCGCACCTGGCCGTCGTGCCGGGCGCGGCCCGCGACCCCGCGGGCGACCTGGTCCTGTGCGACGTGGCGCGCGAGGCGGCCGACGGCCTGCTGCGGGACCTGCGCGGCCTGGGCATCGACGAGACCGGCTCCATCGCGCTGGAGAACATAGACCTCTCGCTGTCGCGGCGCGCCGAGAAGGCCGAGGACGACGCACCGGGCGAGGGCGCGGACGCCGTCCTGTGGGAGCAGCTCACGGACGCCACGCACGAGGACTCCACGCTCACCGTCGCGTACGTCGCCCTGCTGGCCGTCGCGACGATGCTCGCCGCGTGCGGGGTGATGCTGGACAACGCGATCCTGATCGTGGGCGCGATGGCGGTGGGCCCGGAGTTCGGGCCGCTCGCGGGCATCTCCACGGCCCTGGTGCGGCGCGCGCCGCGCCTGGTCGGGCGCTCGCTCACCGCGCTGCTGGTCGGCTTCGCGGCGGCGATGCTGCTGACGTCGGCGTTCGCCTGGCTGCTGGACGGCCTGGGCCTCTTCACGTACGCGATGATCGAGGCGGACCGGCCGAACACCGCGTTCATCTACCAGCCGGACTGGATGTCCTTCGTGGTGGCGTTCCTGGCGGGCATCGCGGGCACCCTCTCGCTGACCTCGGCCAAGTCGGGGCTGCTGATCGGCGTGGCGATCTCGGTGACGACGGTCCCCGCGGCGGCCAACGCGGCGGTCGCGCTCAGCTACGGGGACTACGGGCAGACCTGGGGCTCGGTGCTCCAGCTGCTGGCGAACCTCGGCGGCATCGTGCTGGCGGGCACCCTGACGCTGCTGGTGGCGAAGGTCCTGTGGGCGCTGCAACGCAGGTACGGGGCCCCGGGCGCCGTACGCCCGAAGCCCCGCTCCTGAAGAACCGCCCGTCCTAGCCGAGCGCCGACTTCACGACGTCCGCCAGGCGCCCCGCGACCGCGCGGGCCTGCCCGGTGTCGGCGGCCTCGACCATGACGCGCACCAGCGGCTCGGTGCCGGACGGGCGCAGCAGTACGCGGCCGGTGCCGCCCAGCTCGCTCTCCGCGTCGGCGACGGCCGCCGCCAGCTCGACGGAGGTGCCGACCCGCGACTTGTCCACGTCCGGGACGTTGACCAGGACCTGCGGCAGCCGCCGCATGACGCCGGCCAGCTCCGCGAGCGAACGCCCGGTCGCCGCGACGCGCGCCGCGAGCATCAGGCCGGTCAGGGTGCCGTCGCCGGTCGTGGCGTGGTCCAGGACGATGACGTGCCCGGACTGCTCGCCGCCGAGCGCGTACCCCTCGGCCTTCATGGATTCCAGCACGTACCGGTCGCCGACCGCGGTCTGGACGAACTCGATGCCCTCGCGCTCCATGGCGATCTTGAAGCCCAGGTTGGACATCACGGTCGCGACGACGGTGTTCTTGCGCAGCGTCCCGGCCTCGCGCATGGCGAGCGAGAGCACGGCGAGGATCTGGTCGCCGTCGACCTCGTTGCCCTCGGCGTCCACGGCCAGGCAGCGGTCGGCGTCGCCGTCGTGGGCGATGCCCAGGTCGGCGCCGTGCTCGACGACGGCGGCCTTCAGCATGTCCAGGTGGGTGGAGCCGCACCCGTCGTTGATGTTGAGGCCGTCGGGCTCGGCGCCCACGGTGACGATCTCGGCCCCGGCGCGCGCGAACGCCTCGGGCGAGACGCGGGAGGCGGCGCCGTGCGCCTCGTCCAGGACGACCTTCAGCCCGTCGAGCCGGTTGGGCAGGACGCCGATCAGATGGGCGACGTACTTGTCGAAGCCCTCGTCGTAGTCCGTGACGCGGCCCACGCCCGCACCGGTCGGCCGCTCCCACGGCTCGCCGCTGCGGTGCTGCTCGTACACGGTCTCGATGCGGTCCTCCAGCTCGTCGGCCAGCTTGTGGCCGCCGCGCGCGAAGAACTTGATGCCGTTGTCCGGCATGGCGTTGTGGCTGGCGGAGAGCATCACGCCGAGGTCGGCGCCGAGCACACCGGTCAGGTAGGCCACGGCGGGCGTGGGCAGCACGCCGACGCGCAGCACGTCGACGCCCGCGCTCGCGAGGCCCGCCACCACGGCGGCTTCCAGGAACTCTCCCGACGCACGCGGATCGCGCCCGACCACCGCGGTCGGGCGATGGCCCTCGAAGGTGCCCGCCTCGGCGAGCACGTGCGCCGCAGCGACCGAGAGGCCGAGCGCAAGCTCGGCCGTCAGGTCCGCGTTGGCGACACCGCGCACACCGTCAGTGCCGAAGAGTCGTCCCACAGCTGTCCTCCGATAATGCTCGTACTGAAAAAGCGAACGCCCCGGCAGCACTGGAGCGTGCCGCCGGGGCGAACGAAAAGCCGTACAGGCCAGCAGGCGATTAGCGCTTGCTGTACTGCGGCGCCTTGCGGGCCTTCTTGAGACCGGCCTTCTTGCGCTCGACCGCACGGTCGTCGCGCGAGAGGAAGCCGGCCTTCTTCAGCGGGCCGCGGTTGTTGTCGACGTCGGCCTCGTTCAGCGCACGGGCGACACCGAGACGGAGCGCACCGGCCTGGCCGGAGACGCCGCCGCCGGAGATGCGGGCGATGACGTCGTAGCGGTCGTCGAGCTCGAGCACCTTGAAGGGCTCGTTGACTTCCTGCTGGTGGACCTTGTTCGGGAAGTAGTCCTCGAGCGTACGCCCGTTGATCTTCCACTTGCCGGTGCCCGGGACGATCCGGACGCGGGCGATGGCGTTCTTGCGACGGCCCAGGCCGGCAGCCGGCTGCGGGTCGCCGAAGCGCGAGGCGAGCGACTCGGTGGTGTACTCGCCCTCGACGGGAACCTCGGACTCGAAGGTGGTGACCTCCGCGTAGGTCTCCTCGCCCTCGACGCCCTCGATGGGGTTCTCAACAGTGGTCTCGGCCACGATGCTCCTCAGATCTTTCTTTACGTCTTAGGGGGTGTGGCCGGAACTACTGCGCGACCTGGGTGATCTCGAACGGCACGGGCTGCTGGGCCGCGTGCGGGTGCTCCGGGCCTGCGTAGACCTTGAGCTTCGAGAGGACCTGGCGGCCCAGGGTGTTCTTGGGGATCATGCCGCGGATGGCCTTCTCGACGGCCTTCTCCGGGTTCTTGGAGAGCAGCTCGTCGTAACGGACCGACCGCAGACCGCCCGGGAAGCCGGAGTGGCGGTACGCCATCTTCTGGGTCTTCTTGTTGCCGGACAGGTGCACCTTGTCCGCGTTGATGATGATGACGAAGTCACCAGCGTCGACGTGCGGCGCGTAGATCGGCTTGTGCTTGCCGCGGAGGAGGTTGGCGGCGGTGGTCGCCAGGCGGCCCAGGACGATGTCCTGCGCGTCGATGATGTGCCACTGGCGAGTGACATCGCCGGGCTTCGGGCTGTACGTACGCACTTCGTAGCCTTCGCTTCTTCAGTGGATGGGGTCACACGTTGCACCCTGAAGCGATCATGCAGCTGGGGCTCACACTGCCGGGGACGATGCCCGTATGCGAGCCACTGGTAACTGCTCCAGAGAACCTGCGCAAGGGCTCCGGGCCGCGTGAGAACGGCCAAGCCAATACGCATAACGAACCAGAACGATACCGCCACGCCCCCACCGGGGTCAAAACAACCCCGCCCCCCAGACGCCCCCTACCGCTTCCGCACCACCCGCTTCTCGTCCCACACCGGCTCGGGAACCTCCCGAACGACCCCGTCCGACCCGAACACCAGATACCGATCGAACGCACGGGCGAACCACCGGTCGTGGGTGACGGACAACACCGTCCCCTCGTACGACTCCAGCCCCTCCTGAAGCGCCTCCGCCGACTCCAGGTCGAGGTTGTCCGTGGGCTCGTCGAGCAGCAGCGCCGTCGTCCCCTCCAGCTCCATCAGCAGGATCTGGAACCGCGCCTGCTGCCCGCCCGAAAGCCGGTCGAACGCCTGGTCCCCCTGCCGCTCCAGCTCGTACCGCCGCAGGACGCTCATCGCCCCGCCCCGGTCCTTCGCGTGCTCCGTCCACAGGATGTCGACGAGCGTGCGCCCCTCCAGCTCCGGATGCGCGTGCGTCTGCGCGAAGTGTCCGGGCACGACCCGCGCCCCCAGCTTCCACGCGCCCGTGTGGGCCACGTCCTCCCCGGCCAGCAGCCGCAGGAAGTGCGACTTGCCGGACCCGTTGGAGCCGAGGACGGCGACCCGCTCCCCGTAGAAGACCTCCAGGTCGAACGGCTTCATCAGCCCGGTCAGCTCAAGCTTCTCGCAGGTCACCGCCCGCATCCCGGTCCGCCCGCCGCGCAGCCGCATGGTGATCTCCTGCTCGCGCGGCGGCTCCGGCGGCGGCCCCGCCTCCTCGAACTTCCGCAGCCGCGTCTGCGCCGCGTGGTAGCGCGAGGCCATCTCGTGGCTGACGGACGCCGCCTGCCGCAGGTTCAGCACCAGCTTCTTGAGCTGCGCGTGCTTCTCGTCCCAGCGCCGCCGCAGCTCCTCGAAGCGCGCGAACCGCTCCCGCCGCGCCTCGTGGAACGTGGCGAACCCGCCGCCGTGCACCCAGACGTCCGACCCCGTCGGCCCCGGCTCCACCGCGACGATCTTCTCGGCGGCCCGCGCCAGCAGCTCCCGGTCGTGGGAGACGAAGAGCACGGTCTTGCGGGTCTCCGCGAGCCGCTCCTCCAGCCACCGCTTGCCCGGCACGTCCAGGTAGTTGTCCGGCTCGTCGAGCAGCAGCACCTCCTCGGGCCCGCGCAGCAGCGCCTCGAGCACGAGCCGCTTCTGCTCGCCCCCGCTGAGCGTGCGCACCTCGCGGAACTGCGCCCGCTCGTACGGCACCCCCAGCGCCGCCATCGTGCACATGTCCCAGACGGTCTCGGCCTCGTACCCCTGCGCCTCGGCCCAGTCGCTGAGGGCCTGCGCGTACGCCATCTGCGCGGCCTCGTCGTCGACCGTCATGATCAGGTGCTCGGCCTTGTCCACGGCCGCCGCGGCCTCCTTGATGCGCGGCTGGGCCACGGAGACCAGCAGGTCGCGGACGGTCGTGTCGTCCCGTACGGACCCCACGAACTGGCCCATCACACCGAGCCCGCCGCTGACGCCCACCGAGCCGCCGTGCGGCTGGAGCTCCCCCGAGATCAGCTTCAGCAGTGTCGTCTTGCCCGCGCCGTTCGCCCCGACGAGCGCCGCGACGGCACCCTCCCCCACCCGGAACGAGACGTCGCCGAGCAGCACCCGCCCGTCGGGGAGGTAGTACTCAAGATGTGCGGCCTCTACGTGTCCCATGGAACGGATTGTCACCCGCCGCACCCGCCCCGGGGCAACTCAATAAGGGCAGGCTCTAAGATGCGCCGCATGAGCTTTGGGCAAGGGGGGCCCTCCTGGGGACCAGGGGGACAGGAACCACAGCAGAACCCGTACCAGTCGGCCACGCCCGACTGGTCGGCCATGGCGGACGCGTCCGCCGCGCGCGTCCGGCGCAAGCGCTGGCTGCTGATCGGCGGCGGCGCGCTCGCCACCGCCGCGGTCGCCGCGGCCGTCGCGGCGGCCGTCATCAGCACCAACGGCGACGACAGCACCTCCAACAAGAGCGCGAGCGAGCTGCCCACGCCCACGGACCTGCCCAGCGACACGAAGCGGCCCGAGCCGTCCTTCTCGGCCGTGGCGCCGCCGCCCCCGCCCTCCCCCAAGGAGTTCATCTCCAGCTCCAAGAAGGACAAGGCGCCGCTGAGCGTCGACACCCTCTTCCCGTACAAGAAGCTGACCTTCAACAAGAACCCGTACCTCAAGGCGGGCACGCACCGGGTCACCGACTGCGCGGCGGTCGCCCAGGGCGGCCTCGGCGGCATCCTCACGGGCAACGGCTGTACGCAGGTCATGCGCGTGACGTACACCAGGGGCCCGGTCGCGGTCACCGTCGGCGTCGCGGTCTTCGACACGGAGGCGCAGGCCACGAAGGCCAAGGAGCAGCGCCGCAACGGCGACAACATCGCGCCGCTGTACGGCGCGGGCGCGGGCACCTTCTGCAAGGGCGGCCCGGTCTGCCGCTTCACCACCAACGCCCACGGCAGGTACGCGTACTTCACCGCCACCGGCTACACCAACGGCACGTCCGTCACGAAGGGCGACAAGGCGGCCTTCGCCGCGGGCGACGACCTGGCCGAATTCACCTTCCGCCAGATCGTCCGCCGCGGCGAGCTGCAGGCCTCAGCAGCAGCCACCGCTCCCGCCGACGGGCAGTGAGCGCATGTTGCGGGCCTCGGCGCTGCGCGCGGCCAGCAGCTCGTCGGCCGGGTAGCCGACCTCTTCGAGGGTGAGCCCGTGCGGCCGCACGACGTGCACGGACGAGTCCCGCACGCCCGCGGCCAGCACCTTCGCCGGCCAGTCCGGCGGCCGGTGCCCGTCGCCGACGTACAGCGAGGCGCCGACCAGCGAGCGCACCATGTTGTGGCAGAAGGCGTCGGCCCGCACGGTCGCGGTGACGATCCCGTCCCCGCCCCTGACCCACGCGAAGGTCTGGAGCGTGCGGATCGTCGTGGCGCCCTCGCGCTTCTTGCAGTACGCGGCGAAGTCGTGCTCCCCGAGCAGGCTCGCCGCCGCCTCGTTCATCGCCTCGACGTCCAGCGGCCAGTCGTGCCACAGCACGTGCCCGCGCAGCAGCGGGTCGACGCCGCCCGGGTCGTCGGTGACCCGGTAGGCGTACCGCCGCCAGATCGCCGAGAAGCGCGCGTTGAACCCGGCGGGCGCCTCGGCGACCCGCCACACCCGCACGTCGTGCGGCAGCCGCCCGGCGAGCCGCCGGTGCAGCTTCTCCCGGTGCTCGGCCCAGACGTCTTCGGGCAGGTCGGCCGTGGCGACCTGCCCCCTGGCGTGCACCCCGGCGTCGGTGCGGCCCGCGACGGTCAGCTCGTACGTCACGGGGGACCGCGTCACGGTCCGCAGCGCGTCCTCGAACTCCCCCTGCACCGTGCGGCGCCCGCCGGGCTGCTTGGCCCAGCCGGAGAAGTCCTTGCCGTCGTACGAAAGATCGAACCGCACCCGCACGTAGCCGGGCGCCACCTCGTCGCTGCTCACGGAAACATCCTCTCAACGCGGAACGGGCCCGCTCCCCGAAGGGAACGGGCCCGTCCACCAGCCTTCAGAACGCTCAGGCGTCCTTCGACTCCTCGGCCGGGGCGTCCTCGACCTTGGTCTCCTCGACCTTGGCCTCGTCCGCTTCCTTGACCGCGCGCTTGGCGGCGGCCTCGGCCTCGGCGACGGTGGCCTTCTTGGCGATCTCGCCCTCGACGAGCTCGATCACGGCCATCGGCGCGTTGTCACCACGGCGGTTGCCGACCTTGGTGATGCGGGTGTAGCCACCCGGGCGCTCCGAGTAGCGCGGCGCGATCTCGGTGAAGAGGGTGTGGACGATGCCCTTGTCGGTGATCGTCTGCAGCACCAGGCGACGGTTGTGGATGTCGCCCTTCTTCGCCTTGGTGATCAGGCGCTCGGCGACCGGACGCAGGCGGCGGGCCTTGGCCTCGGTCGTCGTGATGCGGCCGTGCTCGAAGAGCGACTTCGCGAGGTTCGCGAGGAGCAGCTTCTCGTGCGCGGCGCTGCCGCCCAGACGGGCACCCTTGGCAGGCTTCGGCATGGTGTTTCTCCTTGAGATCTGCACCGGCCGTGTCAGGTACCGGTGTCAGGGCCCCGTGGGCGGACGCCCACGGGCAGCTATCAGTACTGCTCGGTCTCCACGAAACCGGCGTCCGCGTCGTCGTCGGCGCCGAAGGCGTCGGCGGCGGCGGTCGGGTCGAAGCCGGGAGGCGAGTCCTTCAGCGCGAGGCCCATACCGGCCAGCTTCGCCTTGACCTCGTCGATCGACTTCGCACCGAAGTTGCGGATGTCGAGCAGGTCCGCCTCGGAACGGGCCACGAGCTCACCCACGGAGTGGATGCCCTCGCGCTTGAGGCAGTTGTACGAGCGAACGGTGAGTTCGAGCTCCTCGATCGGCAGCGCCAGGTCGGCGGCCAGGGCGGCGTCCGTGGGGGACGGGCCCATGTCGATGCCCTCGGCGTCGATGTTCAGCTCGCGGGCGAGACCGAACAGCTCGACGAGCGTCTTGCCCGCGGAGGCCATGGCGTCACGGGGACGCATCGCCTGCTTGGTCTCGACGTCGACGATGAGCTTGTCGAAGTCGGTGCGCTGCTCGACTCGGGTCGCCTCGACCTTGTAGGTGACCTTCAGCACGGGGCTGTAGATGGAGTCGACCGGGATGCGGCCGATCTCCTGGCCGACCTGCTTGTTCTGCACGGCGGAGACGTAGCCGCGACCGCGCTCGACGGTCAGCTCCATCTCCAGCTTGCCCTTGCCGTTCAGCGTGGCGAGGACCAGGTCGGGGTTGTGCACCTCGACACCGGCCGGGGGCGCGATGTCGGCGGCGGTCACCAGGCCGGGGCCCTGCTTGCGCAGGTACATCACGACCGGCTCGTCGTGCTCCGAGGAGACGACCAGCTGCTTGATGTTGAGGATGAGGTCGGTGACGTCCTCCTTGACGCCCGGCACGGTGGTGAACTCGTGCAGGACACCGTCGATGCGGATGGACGTGACCGCCGCACCCGGGATCGAGGAGAGGAGCGTACGGCGCAGGGAGTTGCCGAGCGTGTAGCCGAAGCCCGGCTCCAGGGGCTCGATGACGAACCGCGAGCGGTACTCGTCGACGACCTCTTCGGTCAGCGAGGGACGCTGAGCGATCAGCATGCTGTGAATCCTTCAGTCATGGACACCCACTATTTGATGTCCTGAGTCACTACAAGGGTACGGGCGGTACGCCCCCGAAGAGCCGTACCGCCCGAAAACCTCAGTCCAGCAACGCGGCAGCGTCAGACGCGGCGGCGCTTGGGCGGACGGCAGCCGTTGTGCGGCGTGGGCGTCACGTCCTGGATCGAGCCGACCTCAAGACCGGTCGCCTGGAGCGAACGGATGGCGGTCTCGCGACCCGAACCCGGGCCCTTCACGAAGACGTCGACCTTGCGCATGCCGTGCTCCTGCGCGCGACGGGCAGCCGACTCGGCGGCCATCTGCGCGGCGAACGGCGTGGACTTCCGGGAGCCCTTGAAGCCGACGTGGCCGGCGGAGGCCCAGGAGATCACGTTGCCGGTCGGGTCCGTGATGGACACGATCGTGTTGTTGAACGTGCTCTTGATGTGCGCGTGGCCGTGAGCGACGTTCTTCTTTTCCTTGCGGCGCACCTTCTTGGCAGCGCCCTGACGACCCTTGGGGGGCATGTCTTAACTCCTACAGGGAGGTGGTCGGTCCTACAGCGAAGACCGCTGAAAAGCGTCCGCTGCGGACTACTTCTTGCCCGGCTTCTTCTTACCGGCGATGGCGCGACGCGGGCCCTTGCGGGTACGGGCGTTCGTGCTGGTGCGCTGACCGTGGACGGGCAGGCCACGACGGTGGCGCAGACCCTGGTAGCAGCCGATCTCGACCTTGCGGCGGATGTCGGCCTGGATCTCGCGACGGAGGTCACCCTCGGTCTTGAGGTTGTTGTCCACGTACTCGCGGATCTTGACCAGCTCTTCCTCGGCCAGGTCACGAACGCGGGTGTTCGGGTTGACGCCGGTCTCAGCCAGGCACTTCTGCGACTGGGTGCGGCCGATGCCGAAGACGTAGGTGAGGGCGACCTCCACACGCTTGTCGCGCGGGATGTCAACACCTGAAACGCGTGCCACTTAATGGCTCCTGTGTTGATTCGGGGGTCTTCCGCAGAACCGACCCCGGCCGCCGTATGAGGTACGACCAGGTCCCCGGCCCCCGCCGGAGGTGCCGCCAGCCCTTACGGACCGGGCGGGCTCTGCGTATGAACGTATTACTCGCGTCGCTCTAGAACTGCGAAGTGCAGGTCGGCGTGCGTCAGCCCTGGCGCTGCTTGTGGCGCAGGTTGTCGCAGATGACCATGACCCGGCCGTGACGGCGGATCACCTTGCACTTGTCGCAGATCTTCTTGACGCTCGGCTTGACCTTCATGGGATGTGAGGTTCTCCGGGTCAGTGCCACCACCCCGCGGGAACGGGGTCGGGCAAGATCTACTTGTACCGGTAGACGATCCGGCCACGCGTCAGGTCGTACGGAGAAAGCTCCACGACGACCCGGTCATCCGGGAGGATGCGGATGTAGTGCATACGCATCTTGCCGCTGATGTGCGCGAGGACCTTGTGACCGTTCTGAAGTTCCACCTTGAACATGGCGTTCGGGAGGGACTCGATCACGGTGCCCTCGATTTCGATGGCACCTTGCTTCTTGGCCACGCTTCGCCCTTCGAATCGGCTACCTTGATCGACTCTCGCTCCGCATGCGGACATACGGGTACACGCGAGCCGACGAGTCAGTCTACGTCAGGCCACCCGAAAAGACGAATCCAAGGATTCTGCCCACCCGAAGAGATCCCTACGCAGTGGGGTCTCCCCTGGTCCTCAAGACCTTGGGGAAGGGTCCGGCGCCGCCCGTAACTACGCCAGCGGGTCCGGCGCCGCCGTCACGCCCAGCTCCGCGAGCTTCGCCTTGCCGCCGACCCCACCCCCGACGCCCCACTCGCGGGCTCGGCGCCAGGGCGCCTCACAAGCTTCGCGCGGCTGCGACGGCCTCCGACCGCCGACCCGGGCACCGACCCAGCAACCCGAGCCCCGGCCCAGCCGGACCCAGCACCGCTCGCCCGTAACTACGCCAGCGGGTCCGGCGCCGCCGTCACGCCCAGCTCCGCGAGCTTCGCCTTGCCGCCGTCGACCGCCGTCAGGACCAGCGGGCCCTGTTCCGTGAGCGCCACGCTGTGCTCCCAGTGCGAGGACCAGGTCCCGTCCGTCGTGATGACGGTCCAGTCGTCCTCCAGCACCTCGGTGCGGGGCGTCCCCAGCGAGACCATCGGCTCGATCGCCAGGCACACGCCGGGCACCAGCTTGATCCCCTTGCCGCGCTTGCGCGAGACGTAGTTCAGCAGGTGCGGGTCCATGTGCATCTCGGTGCCGATGCCGTGGCCCCCGTAGTCCTCGACGATCCCGTACTTGCCGCCGCCCGGCTTGGGCTGCCTGCGGATGTACGTCTCGATGGCGCGCGACAGGTCCACGAGCCGGTTGCCGTTCTTCATCGCGGCGATGCCGGCCCACATCGACTCCTCGGTCACCCGGGAGAGCTCGATCAGCTCCGGAGCGTGCCCGGAGCCCACGAACGCGGTGTACGCCGCGTCCCCGTGCCAGCCGTCCACGATCGCGCCCGCGTCGATGGAGATGATGTCGCCGTCCTTCAGGACGGTCTTGTCGTCCGGGATGCCGTGCACGACGACCTCGTTCACCGAGGTGCAGATCGTCGCGGGGAACCCGCCGTACCCGAGGAAGTTCGACTTCGCGCCGTGGTCGGCGATGACCTTGCGGGCGACCTCGTCCAGGTCCTTGGTCGTCGCGCCCGGCACCGCGGCCTCGCGGGTGGCCGCGTGGATGGCCGCTACGACCAGCCCGGCCTCACGCATCTTCGCGATCTGCTCGGGGGTCTTCATCTGAACCATGGGGACGGACGCCTTTCTGCGGCCTCGGAAGGCCTGGGGGACCTGGAGGGGCGGGCCGCCGCGCGCCGGCGGGACCCGGGAACAACGATACGGCCGCGGCGCCCAGGGGACACCACGGCCGTATCGGAAGGTGGAGCGTCAGGCTCCGGACGGAACCGGGCTCAGCCCCGGTCCTCCGTCTGGAGCGCGGCCATCGCGCGCTCGGTCACGTCGGTGACCTTGCCGAGCGCGGAGATGGTGACCAGCAGGCCCTGGGCCCGGTAGTGGTCGATGATCGGCTCGGTCTGCGTGTGGTAGACCTCCAGCCGCTTGCGCACCGTCTCCTCGGAGTCGTCGTCGCGCTGGTACAGCTCGCCGCCGCAGACGTCGCAGACGCCCTCGGTCCCGGCCGGGCTGTACGTGACGTGGAAGACGTGCGCGCTGTCGTTGCGGCAGATCCGGCGACCGGCGATCCGCTTGACGACCTCGTCCTCGGGGACCTCCAGGTCGAGCACGGCGTCCAGCTTCATCCCGTCGGCCTTCAGCGCGTCGTCCAGGGCCTGGGCCTGCGAGACGTTGCGCGGGAAGCCGTCGAGCAGGAAGCCGTTCACGGCGTCCGGCTTGGCCATGCGGTCCTGGGCCATCCCGATGGTGACCTCGTCCGGCACCAGGTTGCCGGCGTCCATGTACGCCTTGGCCTGCTTGCCGAGCTCCGTGCCCTGACTGATGTTGGCGCGGAAGAGGTCGCCCGTGGAGATGTGCGGGATCGACAGGTTCTTGGCAAGGAACGCGGCCTGCGTCCCCTTGCCTGCACCGGGCGGTCCGACGAGGACGATTCGCATCAGCGGAGGAACCCTTCGTAATTGCGCTGCTGGAGCTGGCTCTCGATCTGCTTCACGGTCTCCAGACCCACACCCACGATGATGAGGATGCTCGTCCCGCCGAACGGGAAGTTCTGGTTGGCTCCGCCGAAGCCCGCCAACGCCATCGTCGGCACAAGAGCGATCAGACCCAGATACAGCGAGCCCGGCCAGGTGATCCGGTTGAGTACGTAGCTGAGGTACTCAGCGGTCGGTCGGCCAGCCCGGATGCCCGGGATGAAGCCACCATACTTCTTCATGTTGTCCGCGACTTCCTCGGGGTTGAACGAGATGGCCACGTAGAAGAACGCGAAGAAGACGATGAGGACAAAGTAGGCGGCGATGTAGTACGGGTGGTCGCCCTTGACGAAGTGGTCCCTGATCCAGACGGCCCAGCCCGCTTGGGAGTTGGAGAACTGGACGATCAGCGCCGGGATGTAGAGCAGCGACGAGGCGAAGATGACCGGGATCACACCCGCCTGATTGACCTTCAGGGGGATGTACGTGGACGTACCGCCGTAGGACCGGCGGCCGATCATGCGCTTCGCGTACTGGACGGGGATGCGGCGCTGGGCCTGCTCGACGAAGACGACGAGCGCCACCATGACGAAGCCGATGGCGATGACGGTCGCGAACTCGACCCAGCCGTCGGCGATCTCGCCGCTCTCCTTGATCGCCCAGAGGGCGCCGGGGAAGCTGGCCGCGATCGAGATGAACATCAGGATGGACATGCCGTTGCCGACGCCGCGGTCGGTGATGAGCTCACCGAGCCACATGACCATGGCGGTACCGGCGGTCATGGTGATCACCATGGTGGCGGTCACGAAGATGGACTTGTCCGGAACGATCTTGTCGGCGAGCGCGCAGCCCTGGAAGAGCGTGCCGCTGTTGGCGGTGGCCACCAGGCCGGTGCCCTGGAGCACGGCGAGGGCCACGGTCAGGTAACGCGTGTACTGCGTGATCTTCGCCTGACCGGACTGCCCCTCCTTCTTCAGGGCTTCCAGCCGCGGAATGACCACGGTCAGCAGCTGGAGGATGATGCTCGCCGTGATGTACGGCATGATGCCGAGCGCGAAGATCGTGACCTGCAGCAGCGCTCCACCGCTGAACATGTTGACGAGGCTGAACAGGCTGTTGTTGCCGTCCTTCGCCTGGTCCACACAGAACTGGACGTTCTCGTAGCTGACGCCCGGCACCGGGATGTGTGCGCCGAAGCGGTACAGCACGATGATGCCGAGCGTGAAGAGGAGCTTCTTGCGCAGGTCGGGCGTCTTGAACGCCCGGGCGAACGCGGTGAGCACGGTGCCTCCTGCGACCCCCGCGCGTCTGCGTCAGAGGTGACGGTCTTGAGGTTCGACGAATACGTATCAGTCAGTCAAAAGCCGCCCGCCGTGCCCATGGGCACACCGCGCGGAAGTTAACAGTGCACGCCACCTTACCGGCGACCATGCCCCCCTAGGAACGACCAACCGGGGATGCCCCTTTTGGGAGGCATCCCCGGTCGGATGTTCAGGCCATCGAGGTCGTCTTAGACGAGCTCGGTGACGGTGCCGCCGGCGGCGGCGATCTTCTCCTTGGCGGAGCCGGAGACGGCGTCAACCGAAACCTGCAGCGCCACGGAGATCTCGCCCTGGCCCAGGACCTTGACGAGGCTGTTCTTGCGCACGGCACCCTTGGCGACCAGGTCGGCCACGGTGACCTCGCCACCCTCGGGGTAGAGGGCGGCGAGCTTGTCCAGGTTCACGACCTGGTACTCGGTGCGGAACGGGTTCTTGAAGCCCTTCAGCTTCGGAAGACGCATGTGGAGGGGCATCTGGCCACCCTCGAAGCGCTCCGGAACCTGGTAGCGGGCCTTCGTGCCCTTGGTACCACGACCGGCCGTCTTACCCTTCGACGCCTCACCGCGACCCACACGGGTCTTCGCGGTCTTGGCGCCCGGGGCGGGACGGAGGTTGTGGATCTTGAGCGGGTTGTTCTCCGCCATGATCAGTCGACCTCCTCGACCGTCACGAGGTGGCGGACGGTGTGCACCATTCCGCGGAACTCGGGGCGGTCCTCCTTGACGACCTGCGTGTTGATGCCCTTGAGACCAAGGGAACGCAGGGTGTCGCGGTGGTTCTGCTTGCTACCGATGTACGACTTCGTCTGCGTGATCTTCAGGCGGGCCATTACGCAGCACCAGCCTGGGCACGCGCACGAAGCAGGGCCGCGGGGGCGACGTCCTCGAGGGGCAGACCGCGGCGGGCCGCGATCTCCTCGGGACGCTGCAGGCCCTTGAGGGCCTCCACGGTCGCGTGCACGATGTTGATCGCGTTGTCGGAGCCGAGCGACTTCGACAGGATGTCGTGAACGCCGGCGCACTCCAGAACGGCGCGCACCGGGCCACCGGCGATAACACCGGTACCGGGGGAAGCAGGCTTCAGCAGGACAACGCCGGCCGCCTTCTCGCCCTGGATCGGGTGCGGGATGGTGCCCTGGATGCGGGGAACCTTGAAGAAGTTCTTCTTGGCTTCCTCGACGCCCTTGGCGATGGCCGCGGGAACTTCCTTGGCCTTGCCGTAACCGACACCTACCGTGCCGTCACCGTCGCCCACCACGACCAGCGCGGTGAAGCTGAAGCGGCGACCACCCTTGACAACCTTGGCGACACGGTTGATCGCGACGACGCGCTCAACGTAAGCGGTCTTCTCGGCGGCAGCGCCACCGTCGCGACCCTTCCGGTCCCGCCGCTCGCCGCCACCGGCACCGCTGCCGCGGCGCTGGGGTCCAGCCATTGGATTTACCTCTCTCTGTTACGTCCGTTAGTCCCGGAACCGGGGCTTAGAACTTCAGCCCGGCTTCGCGGGCGGCGTCAGCCAGAGCGGCAATGCGCCCGGCGTACCTGTTGCCACCACGGTCGAACACGACGGCCTCGACACCGGCGGCCTTGGCGCGCTCGGCGACCAGGGCGCCGACCTGCTTGGCCTGCGCGGACTTGTCGCCCTCGCCACCGCGGATCGAGGTGTCAAGCGTCGACGCCGACGCGAGCGTGTGGCCCGCGATGTCGTCGATGACCTGGGCCACGATGTTGCGGTTGGAGCGCGTCACGACCAGGCGAGGACGCTCCGGCGTGCCGGAGACGTTCTTGCGGACGCGGATGTGGCGACGCTTGATGGCAGCGCGCTTGTACGCGTCGCCCTTGGCGATCTTCACGCCGTATGCCATGGCTACTTACCAGCCTTTCCGACCTTGCGGCGGATGACCTCGCCGGCGTACTTGACGCCCTTGGCCTTGTACGGGTCGGGCTTCCGCAGCTTGCGGATGTTCGCCGCGACCTCGCCGACCTTCTGCTTGTCGATGCCCTCGACCGAGAACTTCGTGGGCGACTCGACCTTGAAGGTGATGCCTTCGGGAGCCTCGATCAGGATCGGGTGGCTGTAGCCCAGGGCGAACTCCAGGTTGGAGCCCTTCGCCTGGACGCGGTAACCGACACCGCTGATCTCAAGAGCCTTGCTGTAACCCGCGGTCACGCCGGTGATCATGTTCGCCACCAGCGTGCGGGACAGGCCGTGCAGGGCCTTGTTCTGACGCTCGTCGTTGGGGCGGGTGACGTTCAGAACGCCGTCCTCGCCCTTAGCGATCTCGATGGGAGCGGCAACGGTGTGGGTCAGGGTGCCCTTAGAGCCCTTGACCGTGACCGTGCGGCCCTCGATGGTGACGTCCACACCGGCGGGAACCTGGATGGGGAGCTTGCCGATACGAGACATAGCTTTTCCTCCGTTCCCGACTACCAGACGTAGGCGAGGACTTCCCCACCTACGCCCTTCTTGCCTGCCTGCTGGCCGGTCAGGAGACCGTGGGACGTGGAGATGATCGCCACGCCCAGGCCGCCGAGGACCTTCGGCAGGTTGGTGGACTTCGCGTACACGCGCAGACCCGGCTTCGAGATCCGCTTGATGCCCGCGATGGAGCGCTCACGGTTCGGGCCGAACTTCAGCTCGAGGACGAGGTTCTTGCCGACCTCGGCGTCCTCGACCTTCCAGCCGGTGATGAAGCCCTCCTGCTGGAGGATCTCCGCGATGTGCGACTTGATCTTGCTGTGCGGCATCGACACGGTGTCGTGGTACGCCGAGTTCGCGTTACGCAGACGCGTCAGCATGTCCGCGATCGGATCAGTCATGGTCATGAATTGGCCTTCGGCCTCTCTCGCCGGGGTTTCCTGTATGCGCCATCCCTCTCCCCACTCAGTGGCGGGACGGGTGCGGTGCGGGGACCTACGGCGTAGTAAGTCGGTCAGGGCGGCAGGCGCCCAACCCTTCAAGCCTACGGCATCGAAGGGTGGGCTCCTGCCGACCAGATACTTACCGAGAGCGTCCGGTAATTCCCGAAATTACGGGGATTACCAGGAGCTCTTGGTGACGCCCGGCAGCTCGCCACGGTGAGCCATCTCACGGAGGCACACGCGGCACAGGCCGAACTTGCGGTACACGGAGTGGGGCCGGCCACAGCGCTGGCAGCGCGTGTAGGCACGCACGCCGAACTTCGGCTTGCGGGCGGCCTTAGCGATCAGAGCCTTCTTCGCCACGGTCAGTTCTCCTTGAACGGGAAGCCGAGGTGACGGAGGAGGGCGCGACCCTCGTCGTCGTTGGTCGCCGTGGTGACCACGGTGATGTCCATGCCCCGCGTACGGTCGATCTTGTCCTGGTCGATCTCGTGGAACATGACCTGCTCCGTGAGACCGAAGGTGTAGTTGCCGCGGCCGTCGAACTGCTTCGGCGACAGACCACGGAAGTCGCGGATGCGCGGAAGCGCGAGCGACAGCGTACGGTCCAGGAACTCCCACATGCGGTCACCGCGGAGGGTGACGTGGCAACCGATCGGCTGGCCCTCGCGCAGCTTGAACTGCGCGATGGACTTGCGAGCCTTGGTGACGGCGGGCTTCTGGCCGGTGATCGTGGTGAGGTCCTTGATGGCACCGTCGATCAGCTTGGAGTCGCGGGCGGCGTCGCCCACACCCATGTTGACCACGATCTTGACGAGGCCGGGGACCTGCATGACGTTCTCGTACGAGAACTCCTCACGCAGCTTGCCGGCGATCTCCTCGCGGTAGCGCAGCTTCAGACGCGGCGCGTTGGTGGTGGCAGTCATCAGATGTCCTCACCGGTCCGCTTGGCAACGCGGATCTTGTTGCCCTCGTCGTCAAAGCGGTAGCCGACGCGAGTGACGACCTTCTTGCCGTCCTTCTCAACAACCAGCTGCACGTTGCTGACGTGGACCGGAGCCTCGACCGTCACGATGCCGCCGGCCTGCGAAGCGCGGCCGGGCTGGTTCGCCTTGGTGTGCTTCTTGACCCGGTTGACACCCTCGACCAGGACGCGGTCCTCGCGGGGGAAGGCCGCGATGACCTTGCCCTGCTTGCCCTTGTCCTTACCGGTGATGACCTGGACCAGGTCGCCCTTCTTGATCTTCATGCTTACAGCACCTCCGGCGCGAGCGAGATGATCTTCATGAACTTCTTCTCGCGCAGCTCCCGGCCCACCGGGCCGAAGATGCGGGTGCCGCGGGGGTCGCCGTCGTTCTTGAGAATGACAGCGGCGTTCTCGTCGAACCGGATGTACGAGCCATCCTGGCGACGGCGCTCCTTGACGGTGCGAACGATGACCGCCTTGACGACGTCACCCTTCTTCACGTTGCCACCGGGGATCGCGTCCTTGACGGTGGCGACGATGACGTCACCGATGCCCGCGTAGCGGCGGCCCGAGCCACCGAGAACACGGATGGTGAGGATTTCCTTCGCACCCGTGTTGTCGGCGACACGAAGCCGCGACTCCTGCTGGATCACGTCTATCTCCTGATTTGTCTGCCGGTTCCCGGCCGGGGCGGCGTGAGCCGCCCCGACCGAGCCTGGCGGAACGAACCTGAGGGAAACCCCTCAGGTAATTACTTGGCCTTCTCGAGGATCTCGACGATGCGCCAGCGCTTGCTCGCCGACAGCGGACGCGTCTCCATGATGAGGACGCGGTCGCCGACGCCGGCAGCGTTCTGCTCGTCGTGCGCCTTGAGCTTGTTCGTACGGCGGATGACCTTGCCGTACAGGGCGTGCTTGACGCGGTCCTCGACGGCGACGACGACGGTCTTGTCCATCTTGTCGCTGACGACAAGACCCTCGCGGGTCTTGCGGAAGCCGCGGGCGGCAGTCTCTTCAGTCACAGTCTTCTCGCTCATCAGGCGCTCTCCACCGTCTCGATGCCCAGCTCGCGCTCGCGCATCAGGGTGTAGATCCGGGCGATGTCCTTACGGACGGACTTGAGCCGACCGTGGTTCTCGAGCTGCCCGGTCGCCGCCTGGAAGCGGAGGTTGAACAGCTCTTCCTTGGCCTCGCGGAGCTTGGCCACAAGCTCCTCGTTGCCCAGCTCGCGGAGCTCGGACGCCTTGGTACCGGCCGACATCACGCTTCACCTGCCTCGCGCTTGACGATCCGGCACTTCATCGGCAGCTTGTGGGCCGCGCGAGTCAGAGCCTCACGTGCGATCTTCTCGTTCGGGTAGGACAGCTCGAACATGACCCGGCCCGGGTGCACGTTCGCGACCCACCACTCCGGGGAACCCTTACCGGAACCCATGCGGGTCTCGGCAGGCTTCTTCGTCAGCGGACGGTCCGGGTAGATGTTGATCCAGACCTTGCCGCCACGCTTGATGTGGCGGGTCATGGCGATACGAGCCGCTTCGATCTGACGGTTCGTGACGTACGCCGGAGTGATGGCCTGGATGCCGTACTCGCCGAACGCAACCGTCGTACCGCCCTTGGCCATACCGCGGCGCTTCGGGTGGTGCTGCTTGCGGTGCTTGACCCTACGGGGGATCAGCATTTCGGTCAGGCCTCCGTTCCGGTGCTCTCAGCCGGAGCAGCGGCTGCGGCCTCGGCCTTGGGGGCCTCGGCGGCGGGAGCCGACTGCTGCGGCTTGCGGCCACGGCCGCCACGCTCGCCACCACGGCCACCACGGGCCGGGCGGTCGCCAGCGCCGCCACCACGGGCCGGGCGGTTACCCGCACGGGCCGCGGCGTTCTCGGCGCGGACCTCGGCGATGTTCTTGACGTCGCCCTTGTAGATCCAGACCTTCACGCCGATGCGGCCGAAGGTGGTCTTGGCCTCGAAGAAGCCGTAGTCGATGTTCGCGCGCAGCGTGTGCAGCGGCACACGACCCTCGCGGTAGAACTCCGAGCGGGACATCTCGGCGCCGCCGAGACGGCCACCACACTGGATCTTGATGCCCTTGGCGCCAGCCTTCATGGTGCCCTGCATGCTCTTGCGCATGGCACGGCGGAAGGAGACGCGGGAGGAGAGCTGCTCGGCAACGGCCTGAGCAACCAGCTGGGCGTCGAGCTCGGGGTTCTTGACCTCGAGGATGTTCAGCTGGACCTGCTTGCCCGTGAGCTTCTCGAGGTCGCCGCGGATGCGGTCGGCCTCGGCGCCACGGCGGCCGATGACGATGCCCGGACGAGCGGTGTGGATGTCCACCCGCACGCGGTCACGGGTGCGCTCGATCTCAACCTTCGAGATGCCGGCGCGCTCCATGCCGGACGTCATCATCCTGCGGATGGCGACGTCTTCCTTGACGTAGTCCTTGTACAGCTTGTCGGCGTACCAACGCGACTTGAAGTCGGTCGTGACACCGAGCCGGAACCCGTGCGGGTTTACCTTCTGGCCCATTACCGGGTTCCTTCCTTGCTGCTGACGACCACGGTGATGTGGCTGGTCCGCTTACGGATCCGGTAGGCACGACCCTGCGCACGCGGACGGAACCGCTTCAGGGTCGGGCCCTCGTCCACAAACGCCTCGCTGATGTACAGCGAAGAGGCGTCCGAGTGGTCGTAGTTGTGCGCGGCGTTGGCAATGGCGCTGTCCAGCACCTTGCCGACCGGCACGCTCGCGGCCTGCGGGGCGAAACGCAGGACCGCCTGAGCCTCCGTGGCATCCATGCCACGGATGAGGTCCACCACGCGGCGGGCCTTCATGGGCGTGACGCGGATGTACCGCGCCTGGGCCCTGGCTTCCATGGTTGTCCCTTCGATCTGAGTCATAGTCGTTCCACCCCGCGTTAGCGGCGCTTCGACTTCCGGTCGTCCTTGACGTGGCCGCGGAAGGTGCGAGTCGGCGAGAATTCACCGAGCTTGTGGCCGACCATCGACTCGGTGACGAACACCGGGACGTGGATCTTGCCGTTGTGCACCGCGATCGTGTGGCCCAGCATGGCCGGGACGATCATCGAGCGACGGGACCAGGTCTTGATGACGTTCTTGGTACCAGCTTCGTTCTGCACGTCCACCTTCTTCATGAGGTGGCCGTCAACGAAGGGTCCCTTCTTGAGACTGCGCGGCATCTAAACCCGCTCCTAGCGCTTCTTGTTCGTCTTGCGGCGGCGGACGATGTACTTGTTGCTCGCCTTGTTGCGATCCCGAGTACGCATTTCCTTCTTGCCCCAGGGCGAGACCGGGTGGCGACCACCGGACGTCTTGCCCTCACCACCACCGTGCGGGTGGTCAACCGGGTTCATGACGACACCACGCACGGTCGGGCGGACGCCCTTCCAGCGCATGCGGCCGGCCTTGCCCCAGTTGATGTTCGACTGCTCGGCGTTGCCGACCTCGCCGACGGTGGCGCGGCAGCGCACGTCGACCAGGCGGATCTCACCGGACGGCATACGAAGGTGGGCCATCGAGCCCTCCTTCGCGAGCAGCTGCACGGAGGCACCCGCGGAGCGGGCGAACTTCGCGCCGCCACCGGGACGCAGCTCGATGGCGTGGATGGTGGTACCAACCGGGATGTTGCGCAGCGCGAGGTTGTTGCCCGGCTTGATGTCGGCCGTGGGGCCGTTCTCGATCCGGTCACCCTGCGACAGGCCGCGGGGGGCGATGATGTAGCGCTTCTCGCCGTCCGCGTAGTGCAGCAGCGCGATGCGCGCGGTGCGGTTGGGGTCGTACTCGATGTGCGCGACCTTGGCGGGCACGCCGTCCTTGTCGTGACGACGGAAGTCGATCACTCGGTAGGCGCGCTTGTGTCCACCACCCTGGTGGCGAACGGTGATCCGACCGGCGTTGTTACGGCCGCCCTTGCTGTGCAGCGGGCGGACCAGCGACTTCTCCGGCGTGGACCGCGTGATCTCGACAAAGTCGGCTACGGAGGAGCCACGGCGGCCCGGCGTAGTCGGCTTGTACTTGCGGATTCCCATTTCTCAGTCCTCGTCCGATTCCGGACGATCCGGACCGCCCTTAGGCGGTCGGACCGCCGAAGATGTCGATACGGTCGCCCTCGGCGAGGGTCACGATGGCGCGCTTGGTGTCGGCGCGCTTGCCGAAGCCGGTCTTGGTCCGCTTGCGCTTACCCTGCCGGTTGATCGTGTTGACCCCCGTGACCTTGACCGAGAAGACCGCTTCCACGGCCTGCTTGATCTGGGTCTTGTTGGAGCCGGGCGCGACGATGAACGTGTACTTGTTCTCGTCGAGCAGCGCGTAGCTCTTCTCGGAGACAACCGGCTTGACAAGAATGTCGCGGTGGTCCGTGAAGGTCTTGCTGGTAACGATCGCGGTCATCAGGCGTCGCTCCCTTCGGTCTCGTCGGCCTTGGGGCCAGACACGAAGGACTCGAAGGCGGCCTTGGTGAAGACCAGGTCGTCCGAGACGAGAACGTCGTACGTGTTCAGCTGGCCCGGCTCCAGGATGTGCACCTGGGGCAGGTTGCGGGCGGACAGCCACGCGGCCTCGTCCGAGCGCTCGGCGACCAGGAGCACGTGCTTGCGCTCGCTGATCTTGCCCAGCAGGGACTTCGCGGCCTTCGTGGAGACGGCACCCTCGACCACGCCGGAGACGACGTGGATGCGGGAGTGACGGGCCCGGTCGGTGAGGGCGCCACGCAGGGCGGCGGCCTTCATCTTCTTCGGGGTCCGCTGCGAGTAGTCACGCGGCTGCGGGCCGTGGACGACGCCACCGCCGGCGAACTGCGGAGCGCGGGTCGAACCCTGGCGGGCGCGGCCGGTGCCCTTCTGGCGGTAAGGCTTCTTGCCACCACCACGGACTTCGCCGCGGGTCTTGGTCTTGTGCGTGCCCTGGCGGGCAGCGGCCAGCTGCGCGACAACGACCTGGTGGATCAGCGGGATGCTGACCTTGGCGTCGAAGATCTCCGCGGGGAGCTCGACGGTCCCGGCCTTGTCGCCTGCCGGCGAAAGGATGTCAATGGTGCTCATCGGTTCCTCAAACCCCCTTGGCCGCGGTGCGGACCAGGACGAGGCCACCGTTCGGGCCGGGGACGGCGCCCTTGATGAGCAGCAGACCCTTCTCGGCGTCAACGGCGTGGACGGTCAGGTTCTGGGTGGTGACCCGCTCGTTGCCCATGCGACCCGCCATGCGCATGCCCTTGAAGACACGGCCGGGGGTGGCACAACCACCGATGGAACCGGGCTTGCGGTGCACGCGGTGGGCACCGTGCGAAGCCTTGCCACCGGCGAAGTTGTGGCGCTTCATGACACCGGCGAAGCCCTTGCCCTTGCTCTTGCCCGTGACGTCGACCTTGACGCCGGACTCGAACACCTCGGCAGTGATCTCCTGGCCCAGCGTGTACTCGCTGGCGTCCGGGGTGCGAAGCTCCACCAGGTGGCGGCGGGGGGTCACGTCGGCCTTGGCGAAGTGGCCCTTGAGGGGCTTGTTCACCTTGCGCGGGTCGATCTCGCCGAAGGCGATCTGGACCGACTCGTAGCCGTCGACGTCGTTCGTACGGACCTGCGTCACGACGCACGGCCCGGCCTTGACGACGGTCACCGGGACGACCCGGTTGTTCTCGTCCCAGACCTGGGTCATGCCGAGCTTCTCGCCCAGGACGCCCTTGATGTTCTTGGTCATCTTGGTCGTCACCTCAGAGCTTGATCTCGATGTCGACGCCCGCCGGGAGGTCGAGGCGCATCAGCGAGTCAACCGTCTTCGGCGTGGGGTCGAGGATGTCGATGAGGCGCTTGTGCGTGCGCATCTCGAAGTGCTCGCGCGAGTCCTTGTACTTGTGCGGCGACTTGATGACGCAGTACACGTTCTTCTCAGTGGGCAGCGGCACCGGGCCCGCGACCGACGCACCAGTGCGGGTCACCGTCTCGACGATCTTCTTCGCCGAGGAGTCGATGACCTCGTGGTCGTAGGCCTTGAGCCGGATGCGGATCTTCTGTCCCGCCATGGCTACTTGGTAGTCCTGTCTCTCGTAACGCTCTGGAACCCGGGAGGTTCGCGTCCTGCTCCGACCCACGCGGTCGGGCGTGTCGCACTCCCTCTACGAAGAAGTCCCGAAGGATTTCCCAACCAAGGGGGTACGGTCCCGAGACCGCGAGCCGGGGGCAGAACACCCACCGGGCGCCTGGCCGGTACCCCGCTGACACTTCCCGGAAGATTCCCGTACGTCCGACCCGTGTGGGTCGACGAGTACTGTGGGACTCGCTTCCGGTCCTCCCGGCGGGAGGCGCGCAGCATCGGCACTCAACCGAGCAACCCCGATAGTCTGCCATACGGGACCTGGACCTGGCCAATCGTGACCGGGCAGCGTACCCCTCGGGTGACCCATGTCAAACCGCGGGCCCCGCATGTCGCACGGCCCGTCACCCCCAAATCGCCGGGAATCACCCCATAACGGGCATCACTCCCCCGGCCTCCGATGGCACTCCGATCGGGCGCATCTCACACCCGCGACCGCTGCGAGCGGCGCAACCCGGGGCACCGATGATCCGTCTAGTCAGTCGCGGCCGGGTTCCTGACCTGCTGGTTCCTGCTCGTCCGTGCCCCGAAGACCGTCGGTACGCAGCCCCGGAGCCCGCACGTGACGCAACGCCAAGCCCTGCCCCGCCGCCGCACCGTGCTGGCGGCCTCCACCGCCGCCGTCGCCGCGCTCGCCGCCGCCGGGTGCTCCGTCCCCGATCCGCGCCGCACGGGCCCGCGGGCCGACCCGGCCCCCGGGATGCCCATCGCCCACGGCGGCCGCGCCCGGCTGCTCCAGATCGTGGCGCACCCGGACGACGACCTGTACTTCATGAACCCGGACGCCCGGCGCATGCTCACCGCGGGCGTCCCGGTCGTCTGCGTGTACGTCACCGCGGGCGAGCACCGCGGCGTCAACCGCGTCCCCGGCAGGCCGGGCGCCACCCCGCCCGCCGACAAGGCGGCCTACTCGTCCGCCCGCCACCAGGGCCTGCGCCAGGCGTACGCCGAACTCCTCGGCCTGCCGAGGTTCACCCCGTGGAACAAGGGCGTCACCGACCTGCGCGGCGGCCACCGCGCCGAGCTCAACACGCTCGCCCACGACGGCCGCAGCGTCGAACTGGTATTCCTCAACCTCGCGATGCACACCACCCGCGACCGCCAGGGCCCGCCCACCCTCTGGTCCGCCCGCGAGCTGCACCTGCGCCAGGTGGTCTCCGCCGACTCCCCGCTGACCGACGCCAGGAGCTCGTACGACTACGACGGGCTGGTCGACGTCCTGGCCGGGCTCCTCGACCGCTACCGGCCCACCGTCGTGCACACGCTCGACCCCGACCCGGACATACAGCTCAGCGACGAGGCGACCCGAAGACGCGACAGCGAACAGCGCGGCTACTCCGACCACGGCGACCACACCGCCGTCGCCTCCTTCAGCTGGGCCGCGCTGATCCGCTGGGTCGCCGAGTCGACCCGCGACGGCGGCGCGGTGCCCGCGTTCGCCGCGACCGCGTTCCGCGGCTACTACAACCGCCACTGGCCCAAGAACCTGCCGCCAGCGGTGCTCGCCGAGAAGGCCTCGCACCTGGTGCCCTACGGCGGCGACCCCGACTGGGACTGCGGCAACCCCTCGGGCTGCGGCGACTACAGCGTCGGCGGGAAGGCCCCGCTCACCAACAAGAAGGGCTGGGTCCGCGCGACCCACCACCGCTACCCGGGCGCGCGCCTGGCGCTGGCCGACGAGGGCGGCAGGACCGTGGCGTACGGCGTGCTGGGGCTGCGCGCGGTGCGCTGGGCCGAGGCCTCCCCCGGTGTCTGGGGCGCGCCGCGGGACCTGGGCGGCGGGCCGCTCGCGCCCGTGCTGGGCTCGGCCGCGACGCGGGACGGGCGGCGGCTGCTCTTCGGGCTGCGGTTCGCCGCGCTGGCCGGGCACGACGGCGCGAACAGGCGCGAGGTGGTGCTCCTGGAGCAGGGCTCGCCCGGCGGGCCGTTCCGCGCCTGGCAGGGGCTCGGCAACCCGGAGCGGCAGCCGGACAGGGGGCGCAGGATCGGCGTCCCGGTGGCGGTGACGGCCCCCGACGGGCGGGTGCACCTGTTCGTGCGCAACGCGGACCGGGGGCTCAGCGGCCGGGTACGGGAGACCGACGGCACCTGGGGCGACTGGCGCGACCTCGGCGGCGCGGGGATCCAGGACGGGCTGAGCGCGGTCGTGGACGGCGAAGGACTGGTGCACGTGTTCGGCGCGGGCCTGAGGACGGTCCACCACTGGGCGCAGGCGCGGCCCGGCGCCGCCGTGGAGTTCCGGCCCGGCGGGCGGCTGCCGGTGCCCGGTGACGCGCCCGCGGGGCTGGCGACGGCGGACGGCTCGGTGGAGGTCCTCTACCGGTCCCCGGCGAAGGCCGGGCTGAAGGACCTGCGCCCGGACGGCACGCCAGGCTCGGGGCTGGAACTGCGCGGGTACGGCCCGGTGGCGGCCGCGCGCGGGGCCCGGGGACCGGTGCTGCTGGGGCTGGACGAGCAGGGCGCCGTACAGCTCCTGGAACAGGGCCGCCGCAGGGTGCGTACGGCTCCGCTGCCCACGCTCGACGGGCCCGCGCTGTTCCTCGGGGCGGACGGCCGCCCGGTGGCGGCGGGCCTGGGGCCGGACGCGGCGCCGTGGAGCTGGCGCTGACGCCGGGCCGCACGGGAGGACCGGGTACGCGAAAGGGCCCCGCACCAATTGGTACGGGGCCCTTCGCTTGCAGCTCAGCGAGCTACCAGGTCACACCACGAATTACTTCGTGATCTTGATGACCTGGCCGGCGCCCACGGTCCGGCCACCCTCACGGATGGCGAACTTGAGGCCCTCCTCCATGGCGACCGGCTGGATCAGCGCGACCGACATGGTGGTGTTGTCGCCCGGCATGACCATCTCGGTGCCCTCGGGGAGGGTCACGACGCCGGTCACGTCCGTGGTACGGAAGTAGAACTGCGGGCGGTAGTTGTTGAAGAACGGGGTGTGACGGCCACCCTCGTCCTTCGACAGGATGTAGGCCTGGGCCTCGAACTCGGTGTGCGGCGTGACCGAACCGGGCTTGATGATGACCTGGCCGCGCTCGACGTCCTCGCGCTTGATGCCACGGAGGAGCAGACCGACGTTCTCACCGGCCTGGCCCTCGTCGAGCAGCTTGCGGAACATCTCGATGCCGGTGACCGTGGTGGTGGTCTTCTCGGTCTTGATGCCGACGATGTCGACGGTCTCGTTGACCTTGAGGACACCACGCTCGATGCGGCCGGTGACGACGGTGCCACGACCGGTGATCGTGAAGACGTCCTCGATCGGCATCAGGAACGGCTTGTCGACGTCACGCTCGGGCTGCGGGATGGACTCGTCGACGGCCTTCATCAGGTCGAGGACGGTGTTGCCCCACTCCTTGTCGCCCTCGAGCGCCTTGAGCGCCGAGACCTTGACGACCGGCAGGTCGTCGCCCGGGAACTCGTACTCGGAGAGGAGCTCACGGACCTCGAGCTCGACGAGCTCCAGGATCTCCTCGTCGTCCACCATGTCGGCCTTGTTCAGGGCGACGACGATGTACGGAACGCCGACCTGGCGGGCCAGGAGCACGTGCTCCTTGGTCTGCGGCATCGGGCCGTCGGTGGCGGCGACCACGAGGATGGCGCCGTCCATCTGCGCGGCACCCGTGATCATGTTCTTGATGTAGTCCGCGTGACCCGGGCAGTCGACGTGCGCGTAGTGACGCGACTCCGTCTGGTACTCGACGTGCGCGATCGAGATCGTGATACCGCGCTGGCGCTCCTCGGGAGCCTTGTCGATCTGGTCGAAGGCCGAGGCCTCGTTCAGGTCCGGGTACGCGTCGTGCAGCACCTTGGTAATGGCGGCCGTGAGGGTCGTCTTACCGTGGTCAATGTGACCGATGGTGCCGATGTTGACGTGCGGCTTAGTCCGCTCGAACTTCGCCTTCGCCACTGGGTCCTCCTGTGGAGTGGTTCTGTACGCCTTGCTTCATCGGCGCCAGGGTGATCTTTGCTGGGAAGCCAGCCGCCGGGGCACGGGGCCCGGTCCGGGACCGTGACCCCGGCGGATGGTGTCAAGCCTAAAGCGTGAACTCGGAAGAGTTACTCGCCCTTGGCCTTCGCGATGATCTCCTCGGCGACGTTCCGCGGAACCTCGGCGTAGGAGTCGAACTGCATCGAGTAGCTTGCGCGACCCGAGGTCTTGCTGCGGAGGTCTCCGACGTAGCCGAACATCTCCGAGAGGGGCACGAGGCCCTTCACGACGCGAGCGCCGCTGCGCTCCTCCATGGCCTGGATCTGGCCACGGCGGGAGTTGATGTCACCGATGACGTCGCCCATGTAGTCCTCGGGCGTGGTGACCTCGACGGCCATCATCGGCTCGAGGAGCACGGGGGACGCCTTGCGCGCGGCCTCCTTGAAGGCCTGCGAACCGGCGATCTTGAAGGCGAGCTCGGAGGAGTCGACCTCGTGGTAGCCACCGTCGATGAGGATGACGCGGACGCCGGTCATCTCGTAGCCGGCCAGGATGCCGAACTGCATGGCCTCCTGCGCACCCGCGTCGACCGAAGGGATGTACTCCTTCGGGATGCGGCCACCGGTGACCTTGTTCACGAACTCGTACGAGGCGTCGCCGCCCTCGATCGGCTCGATCGCGATCTGCACCTTGGCGAACTGACCGGTACCACCGGTCTGCTTCTTGTGCGTGTAGTCGACGCGCTCGACGGCCTTGCGGATCGTCTCGCGGTACGCC
Organism: Streptomyces sp. NPDC050504; assembly: GCF_044458065.1. Classification (NCBI taxonomy): domain Bacteria; kingdom Bacillati; phylum Actinomycetota; class Actinomycetes; order Kitasatosporales; family Streptomycetaceae; genus Streptomyces; species Streptomyces sp. NPDC050504. The sequence goes on from NZ_JBITHO010000005.1 coordinate 717,571, forward strand.
ACCTGCGGCTTGCCGACGTTCGCCTCGACGCGGAACTCGCGCTTCATGCGGTCGACGAGCACCTCGAGGTGCAGCTCGCCCATACCACCGATGATGGTCTGGCCGGTCTCCTCGTCCGAGTGGACCTGGAAGGAGGGGTCCTCCTCCGAGAGGCGCTGGATGGCGACACCCAGCTTCTCCTGGTCGCCCTTGGACTTGGGCTCGATCGCGACCTGGATCACCGGCGCCGGGAAGTCCATGGACTCCAGGATGACCGGCGACTTCTCGTCGCACAGCGTCTCACCGGTGGTGGTCTGCTTCAGACCCATGACGGCGACGATGTCACCGGCGCCCACCGACTCGATCTCCTCACGCTTGTTCGCGTGCATGCGGTAGATCTTGCCGATGCGCTCCTTGCGGCCCTTCACCGAGTTCAGGACGGCGGAGCCGGACTCCAGGCGACCCGAGTACACGCGGACGAAGGTGAGCTTGCCGAGGTGCGGGTCGCTCATGATCTTGAACGCCAGCGCCGACAGCGGCTCGTCGTCGGACGGCTTGCGCTTGACGACCAGCTCCGGGTCCTTGACGTCGTGGCCCTCGATGGCCTCGACGTCCAGGGGGGAGGGGAGGTAGCGCACGACGGCGTCGAGCAGGGGCTGAACGCCCTTGTTCTTGAACGCGGTGCCACAGAAGACCGGGGTCACCGTGGTGTCCCCGCCCTTGCCGGAGGCGATGGTGATGCGGCGGATGGCCGCGTACAGCTGCTCCACGGTGGGCTCCTGGCCCTCCAGGTACAGCTCCATCATGGCCTCGTCGTTCTCGGCGACGACCTCGAGCAGCTTGCCGCGGTACTCCTCGGCAGCCTCGGTGTGCGTGGCCGGGATGTCGACGATGTCGTACGCCTCGCCCTTGGCCGCCTCGGCGGACCAGACGAACGCCTTCATCGTGACGAGGTCGACGACACCCTGGAAGTCGGCCTCGGCACCGATCGGCAGCTGCATCACGATCGGGGTGGCGCCGAGGCGGTCCACGATCATGTCGACGCAGCGGTGGAACTCGGCGCCGGTGCGGTCGAGCTTGTTGACGAAGCAGATGCGGGGCACGCCGTAACGGTCGGCCTGACGCCACACCGTCTCGGACTGCGGCTCGACGCCGGCCACGCCGTCGAACACCGTCACGGCACCGTCGAGCACACGCAGGGAGCGCTCCACCTCGACGGTGAAGTCGACGTGACCCGGGGTGTCGATGATGTTGATGGTGTGATCGACGTCTTCGAGCGGCCAGTGGCAGGTCGTCGCGGCAGACGTGATCGTGATGCCGCGCTCCTGCTCCTGCTCCATCCAGTCCATCGTGGCTGCGCCGTCGTGGACCTCACCGATCTTGTAAGACACACCGGTGTAGAACAGGATCCGCTCAGTGGTGGTCGTCTTACCCGCGTCGATGTGGGCCATGATGCCGATGTTGCGCACCTTGGCCAGGTCAAGCGAAGTGGTAGCCATAAGGCTTCAGTCTTCTCTCGGTCTCGATGTGGGCTGCGACTACCAGCGGTAGTGCGCGAAGGCCTTGTTGGACTCGGCCATCTTGTGCGTGTCCTCGCGCTTCTTCACAGCGGCACCCAGGCCGTTGGAGGCGTCGAGGAGCTCGTTCATCAGGCGCTCGGTCATGGTCTTCTCGCGACGCGCGCGGGAGTACCCGACCAGCCAGCGCAGCGCCAGCGTGGAGGCGCGGCCCGGCTTGACCTCGATCGGCACCTGGTAGGTGGCGCCACCGACACGGCGGGACTTGACCTCAAGGGCGGGCTTGACGTTCTCAAGCGCGCGCTTCAGCGTGATGACCGGGTCGTTGCCGGTCTTCTCGCGGAGGCCTTCCATGGCGCCGTAGACGATGCGCTCGGCGGTGGAGCGCTTGCCGTCCAGCAGGATCTTGTTGATGAGCGAGGTCACCAGAGGAGAACCGTAGACCGGGTCGATGATGACCGGGCGCTTCGGGGCGGGGCCCTTACGAGGCATTCTTACTTCTCCTTCTTGGCGCCGTAGCGGCTGCGGGCCTGCTTGCGGTTCTTGACACCCTGGGTGTCGAGCGAACCGCGGATGATCTTGTAGCGAACACCCGGCAGGTCCTTCACACGGCCACCACGCACGAGCACGATGGAGTGCTCCTGCAGGTTGTGTCCCTCACCCGGGATGTAGGCCGTGACCTCGATGCCCGAGGTCAGACGCACACGCGCGACCTTACGGAGTGCCGAGTTCGGCTTCTTCGGGGTGGTCGTGAACACACGCGTGCAGACGCCGCGGCGCTGGGGCGAACCCTCGAGCGCGGGCGTCTTGTTCTTCTCGACCTTGTCCTGCCGGCCCTTACGGACCAGCTGCTGGATCGTAGGCACTACGTCTCCGGTTTCTGTGTGCCGTCAGTGAAACTAACCTGGAACATCGCCGACCCACGCGGTCGGGTGTGTCGAATACTGCGGAGTCCTGCCGAAGGCAGGGGACGCGCAGATCACGGTGGCCGTTCGTGGACTCGCCGTGCGGCTGAAGACACGCACAGGAGCCCAGGCACACCCCAGGCACAAGGTCTGAGCGTACCTATCGCATCCAGTTCGGTCAAAACAAATGCCGTCCACCCCGACGCGCCGGGCGTCAGCGCGCCGACACCCCCGACGGCCCTGCGGGAAAGGTCACGAAGCTGATCGTTCCGCGCCTCCCGGAAAGGACCCTCCAGTACTTTGGCGGGTCACGGAGTCGTGATAGGGGCACCACCGACACGAGGGCGGCGGGACATGGCCGGGATCCAGGTGCGTACGTACGACGGGGGCGGCCTGGACGACCAGGTTCCCTTTCTGGCCAGGCTCGAACCCGCCGACCGCAGCGGACTGCTCGCCCTCGGCCGGGGGCTCAGCTATCCCCCGCGCTGCGTGGTCATGCACCAGGACGAGCCCTCCACGCACGTCCTGCTCATCCTGCGGGGCTGGACCAAGGTGACGGCGGCGGCCGTCAACGGCTACGAGGCCCTGCTGGCCCTGCGCGGCCCGGGTGACATCGTCGGCGAGGGCGCCGCGCTGAGCGGCCGGCCCCGCGCCGCCACCGTCACGTCCCTGCAGCACGTCGATGCCGTGGCCATCGAGCAGTCCCGGTTCACCGGGTTCCTCCAGGGCACGCCCCACGTGGCGCTCAAGCTGCTGAGCCTGGCCACCGACCGACTCCGCTCCGGCGACCAGCGGAGGCTGGAGACCGCGGCGCTCACGGTCAAGGAGCGCCTCGCCGCGTTCCTGCTCGAACTCGCCCGCACCCACGGACGGCGCACCGGGGCGGGCATCGAACTCACCGTGCCCCTGGGCCAGCACGAGATCGCCGGTTCCATCGGAGCCTCCAGGGAAGCCGTCGCGCGCCTGCTGAAGGAGTTGCGCGACCGCCAGGCCGTGGTGACGAGCCGACGACGCCTCGTGATCGTGCGGCCCGACGTACTGCACCGGATCTCGCGCGGCGCCGCTCCCGGCTCCTGACGCCGCCCGGCGTCTGTGCACGCCGTCACAGTTCGTCCGCGTCATCCGCCCTCGTGGCTCGGGGCCCGGCACGGGAGCGTGCTCGGGACACGAACGCCCCGAGCGAGAGGCAGACATGGCCGAGCCCCTGCACCGCACGATCCTGCTCTTCGACATCGAGAAGTTCGGCGCGCGCGACGACGTCGAGCAGGCCTTCCTGCAACGGATGCTCCACGACATCGCCGACGCCACCCTCGCGGCGGCCGGAGTCGGCGCGTCGGCGCGGCTGCGTGCCGACCGCGGCGACGCGGTCGTCGAACTCATCGACGCCCACGTCCCGGTCTCCGTCCTGGTGAAGTCGCTGCTCACCGAGACCCCGATGCTGCTGCACGACAAGAACCGGCTGATGGCGGCCAGCGCCCGCATGCGTCTGCGCATCGTGCTCGCCGCGGGATACGTCGCCGTACAGGGCGACCGCTGGGTCGGCACCGACCTCAACCACGCCTTCCGCCTCCTGGACGCGGAGCCCCTGCGCGAGGCGCTGAAGGCCACCGAGGACGGCAGCGTCCTGTGCGTCTCGGACGGCGTCTACCAGGGCGTGGTGCGCCACGGCCACCACGGCGTGCGCCCCGAGCTGTTCCAGCGGTTGACCACGGAGACCAAGGAGGGCCAGGCGACGGCCTGGTTGTACCGGGTGGCTCCACCCCCGGCCTCGTCCCCGTCGCCCGGCACGCCCGCCGCTGGTGCGGCAGCCGACGCCCCGCCCGGCGGCGCGGCGCAGACCGGCGGAGTCCAGATCGGCGGCGACCAGTACGGCGTCGCGGGCGGAGAGGTGCGCGGCGACCTCAACTTCGACTTCCGGGGCGGTGGCCGGTGAGCGAGGCGCCGCAGGAGGAGGAGCGGGCGCAGCAGGGGCCCGACGCGGCGGACCAGGACTCCGGGGACGCCAAGGAGACCGTCCAGCGGCAGCCCGCCTGGGCGGCCCGCCGCGACCTGATCGACCACGCCCCCGACTTCATGGGCGGGCTCGTCGAGGGCAACCAGTACGGCGTGGCAGGCGGCGTCGTCCACGGCGACCTCAACTTCCATCTCGGGGGCACCGGCGCCCCGGCCGTGGTGGCCGGGCCGGTCGACCCCGGGACCGTCGACGAACTCGCCGAGGTGTTCAGCGAGTGCCCCAGCTTCGCGGAAGCCCTGGCGAAGCTCCGCGAGGACCGGGTCGTCATCCTGGTCGGCGGGCACGGCAGCGGTCGCCGCGCCGCCGCCCTGATGCTGCTGCGGCGGCTCGGCGCGAACGCCGTCCGGCAGCTCGACGACGGCATCACCCCCGCCTCCCTGCCCGAGGCGCTCGACGCCTCTCCCGGGACCGTGGCCTGCAACCTCGCCATCAGCCGCAGCAGGCCGCTGCGGCAGGCGCACCTGCTGGACGTCCGCGAGCGCCTGCGGCGCCACCGGGGCCTCCTGGTGATCACCGTCGAGCCTTCGGCGCTCCTGGCCGAACTCCCGTCCGTACGGTGGGAGCCGCCGCCCGCAGAGGTGGTGCTCGCCTCCCACACGCGGCACCTCGTTGGCGAGGCGGCCTGGGAAGCGCTGCGCCCGCTCGCGCCGGTCGCCGAGTTCCTCTCCCGTACGCGCCTCCCGGACGAGACCCGAAGGTTCGCCAAGCAGCTCGCGGCCCACCACCGGGGCGAGATCAACGAGGCCAGGCTCGGGGAGTTCGTCGGCTCCGCGCTCGCGGACCAGGTGGAGCACTGGCTGACGTCTGCGGCCATCGAGCTGCGCGACAAGGCGTTCCTGATCTCCCTGGCGGTCTTCAACCGTGCCCCGTACGCGATCACGGCGGAGCTGGGGGACAGCCTCTTCGTCGAACTCCAGAAGACCGCCAACCCCCACGAGCCGCCCCGCATCCCGATCTTCGGAAGCTCGCTGACCAGTCGGCTCTCCCTCGCCCGCGCCGAGGGCTTCGTACGGGACGAGATGACCGAGTGGGGTCCGGTCCCCCTCCACGCCGCGTCGTTCGAGGAGGAGCGGGCGGCCGAGGCCCTGCTCCAGAACGTCTGGAACGTCCATCCCTCGGCGCGGACGGCCCTGGTGCGGTGGCTGCGCCAACTCGCAGTGGACCGGCGTCCGCTGGTGCGCACCCGGGCGGCGGCCGCGGCGGCCGTGCTCGTGGACGCCGATCTGCCGTCCGCGATGGCCCACCTGATCGAGCCCTGGGCGACGGACGGAAGCCACGGGAACTGGCTCGCGGCGGCCAACGCCCTGGCCCTCTCGACCCTGCTCAAAGTGCCCGCCGTACGCCGCATCCTGCACGACTGGTGCACCAGCTCCCACTCCGCCCGCCGCTTGACCGCCGTCCGGGTCTTCGGTCTGCTCGGCGCCACCGAACCGGAGAAGTCCCTGGACACGCTCCTGGAAGCCGTCCGCCAGGACCGCGACGGCCCCGAAGAGACCGAACTGCTCGCCGAAGCCACCCAGTTGCTGCTGCTCTCGGCGCGGAGTCCGGTGCTGAGCAGGCTCGTCCCGCTTCTCGGCGACGGTTGGGTCATGTGCAACCACGCGCTGCGCGCCTTCGCGCTGGCGTGCGGGGAGTACGAGGAGGGCACCGGGCGGCCCCTCGTGCTCCAGTGGTTCACCGAGGCCCTGCACGACCCGGAGGCACCGGAGGACGGGTTCGTCGTCGCGCTCTGGCGAGCGGCCCTCAGCGGCCGCACCCACACCGACCGGGCCCTCGGAACCCTCCTGGACTGGATCCGCGTCGCGGAGCGGGACGAGCAGACCGCGTCGGCGCTCGTCGTCTTCCTCCCGGCCCTCGTCACCGGCCCCACGGATCTGCTGCGCCTGGATCACCTGCTGCGCACGGCCAGGGAGGCGGACAGCGGCCTGCTGACCGTCACCCAGCGGCTGCGCGCCGCCCTCGCACCCGTCGAAGAGCCCGAGAGGAGCCGAGCATGACGAACCGCCCCGGACCCGCCTCCCACGAGCAGGCCCCGCCGTTCCCCGGTCACGAGGACGCCCTTCCCGAGGGCCCGGCCCCCGCGCGCGAAGCGGTCCGCCGCGCCACCGGCCTCACCGACCCCGTGCTGACCGTCCGCCGCGTCTCTCGCCTGGAGCTGCTGGGCCGCAGGTACCTCGGCCGCGAGGACTGCGCGCTGGTCCTCAGCAGTCCGGAGGGCTCGTACGAGACGTACCTGCCGCCCCGTCGCCCGCTCGGCCTGCACGCCCGCGCCACCGCGTACGAGGTGGACCTCGGCAGCCATCCCTGGCGGCTGGACCTCGCACTGCCCAGCGAGAACGCCAGCTTCGAGTTCGAGGCGTCCCTCGACCTCAGTTGGCAGGTCGTCGACGCGGAGCGCTGCGTCGTCAGCCAGGTGCGGGACGTGCCCGCACTGCTCGGGCAGACGGTCCTGCGCCTGCTGCGCCCGGTGACCCGCGCATTCGCGATCTCCGAGTGCGCCGGCGCCGAGGCCCGCGTGCAGGAGGTGGTCGACGGCTCCGCCGACCTGCTGGCCGGGCGGGGGCTGCGCTGGGAGGGTGCCGTCTCGCTGCGCCCTGACGCCGGGGTACGGACCCATCAGGAGCGGCTGCGGACCGCCGGGCACGACGCCGTCGCGGCCGGTCCCGAGCACGAGGTGGCGGTGCTGCGCGCGGCCCAGGAACAGGCGATCAAGGAACAGAAGATCGCCTTCTACCACCACTACCTGGCCGAGGGCGGCCTGGGCGCCCTTCTCGTCCACCTGTCCGAGCACTCGGAGGACACCAAGCTGGTCGTGGAGAGCCTGCGCCAGGACCAGATACGCAAGGTCGACTACCAGCTCCGGCTCATGGACCAGGTGCTCGCGGGCGGAGGTCTGGAGAAGTACCAGCTCGAAGAGCCGAAGAAGCTCGTCCTGGAACTGTTCCGCAAGATGCTGGCCCAAGCCCCTGCCGCGCCTCCCGCACCCGACAAGTCGCTCGAACGGGCAGCCGCGTCGTGAACGGCGCGGAGACGTCGTCCGCGACGCGCCTGCTCTCCGAGGTCCGCACCGAGATAGGCCGCGCCGACAGCAAGGCCGCCGTGCTGGTCGGGGCCATCACCATGCTCGTGGGGCTGCTCGGCGGGCTCCTCGTCGGCCAGGGCTGGACGCCCGCGCGACTGTCGCCCCTCGCGGCGCTGCTGTGGTGGGGCGGGATCGGCGCGCTCGCCGTGTCCCTCCTCGCCCTGCTCCTCACCGTCGTGCCCCAGCACCGGCGCAGTGCCTGGGAGCCGGGCATGCCGCTCGGCTACTTCGAGGACATCCGGCGCGCGGCGGACAGCGGCTCGCTCGCCTCCGCCCTCACCGAGGCCGATCGCGACCCCTTCCCGCCCCTGGTGGCCGCGCTCGCCGGCACCAGTCGCATCGCGGCGCGCAAGCACCGGTCGATCCGCGTGGCGCTCGTCGCCTTCGGCACGGCATCGGCTCTGCTGCCGTCCGCCCTCCTCATCGGCTAGCGCACGTCGACCGTTCAGGGAAGGAACACCATGTCCAAGCCCGAAGGACCGGCCCGCACCGAACCCGCACAGGACCCGCAGGAACCGCCCCGCTATCCCGAGCCTCCCGATCCCGAGCCTCCCGCCCACCGCCGGATTCCCCGCATCCCGGCCCAGCGCGGCCCCGGCCCCGGCCCCGGCCCCGGCGAGACCGGGATCCCCGGGATCGACCTGAGCGACCTGCCACAGCGCTCCTTCCCGCACGAGTCTCCGCCCGCGGCGGCCCGCGCCTCCGATCCCGATCCGGTACTGCGGTGGACCGTGCCCGCCACCTTCACCGCGCCGGAGCCGCCCCCGGCACGGAACCCCGCCGAGAGCGACGACATGCCCCTGCCCAGCGGCCGGGTGCACCTCACCGAGCGGCGCCGCGGGGCCGACCTCACCGCCCTCGGCTCCCTCGTGCTCCAACTGCCGCTCGCCGCCGCGAGCCTGCTGGTGGTCATCGGGCTCGCGTACGCCGTGGGGGCCCAGACCCGCCTGCCGGTGTGGGGCCTCGCGGGCGCCTGGCTGCTCAGTGGCGTCCTGGTCTTCCACCGCAGGACCGAATCGCTGCTGGCCCAGCACGTCTTCGGCCACCGCCCGCCCTCCCTGGTGGAGGACGAGTTGCTCCGCCGGGTGTGGGGGGACGTGGCCGCCCGCTTCGGCACCGAGGCCGACGCCTACGAGCTGTGGGTCAAGGAGAGCGAGGAGCTCAACGTCCAGGCCACCGCCGGCCATCTGGTGTCCGTGACATCGGCAGCGCTGCGCCTGCCGCCCGGCCAGCTCGCCGCCGTGCTCGCCCACGAGCTGGGCCGCCACATGGCGGGCCACAGCTGGGCGGCCCTGCTCAACTTCTGGTACGGCCTGCCCGCCCGGCTCGCCTGGTACGCACTGCGCTGGAGCTACCGCCGCGCGGCCCGCCGCAGCACCGGAGTCGAGCGGACCGGCCGCCATCTGATCGCGGCCGCGGTGGTGGCCGCCGTACTGACCGTCCTCCTGCTGCCGTGGCTCCTGCTGTTGCTGCCGCTCCCCTGGCTCAGCGCCGCGCTGGGACGCCGCGCCGACCTCAGGGCCGACCGTGCCGCGGCGGTGCACGGCTTCGGCCCGCACCTGGCGGCCGTGCTCCAGCGGTTCATCACGGAACGGGAGAACGAGAAGCAGAGGGAGGTGAAGGGGCCGAGGTGGTGGGAGCCGGAACCGGAGAACCGCACCCGCCGGTGGCCGGGAGCCTCCCTGCTCTCCCCCAAGGCGGACCTGCACACCCGGCTCCACCGGCTGCGCCCCCACCTCCCCGACGCGCCCCGTTGAAACGCCGAAGGGCGGCCACCCCCATCGGGGTGACCGCCCTTCGTACCGCCTGCCTACTGGTTGTACGGACCGTAGTCGTAGTCCTCCAGCGGAACGGCCTGGCCGGAGCCCGTGCCGAACGGCGAGTAGTCGATGTCGTCGTAGCCGACGGCCGAGTACATCGCGGCCTTGGCCTCCTCGGTCGGCTCGACCCGGATGTTGCGGTAGCGGGCGAGGCCCGTACCGGCCGGGATGAGCTTACCGATGATGACGTTCTCCTTGAGGCCGATCAGGGAGTCGGACTTGGCGTTGATCGCCGCGTCCGTCAGGACCCTGGTCGTCTCCTGGAAGGAGGCCGCGGACAGCCACGACTCCGTCGCCAGCGACGCCTTGGTGATACCCATCAGCTGCGGACGGCCGGAGGCCGGGTGGCCACCCTCCGTCACGACCCGACGGTTCTCGGTCTCGAACTTCGAGCGCTCGACGAGCTCGCCCGGCAGCAGCTCCGCGTCGCCGGACTCGATGATCGTCACGCGGCGCAGCATCTGCCGGATGATGATCTCGATGTGCTTGTCGTGGATCGACACGCCCTGCGAGTTGTAGACCTTCTGGACTTCGCCGACCAGGTGGACCTGGACCGCGCGCTGGCCGAGGATGCGCAGCACGTCGTGCGGGTTGGTCGCACCGAAGGTGAGCTTCTGACCGACCTCGACGTGGTCGCCCTCGGTGACCAGGACCTTGGCGCGCTTCGAGATCGGGAACGCCGTCTCGTCGCTGCCGTCGTCCGGGGTGACGACGATCTTCTTGGTCTTCTCGGTCTCCTCGATGCGGACGCGGCCCGCGGCCTCGGAGATCGGGGCGACACCCTTCGGGGTACGGGCCTCGAAGAGCTCGACGACACGCGGCAGACCCTGGGTGATGTCGTCACCGGCCACACCACCGGTGTGGAAGGTACGCATCGTCAGCTGGGTGCCGGGCTCACCGATGGACTGGGCGGCGATGATGCCGACCGCCTCACCGATGTCGACCAGCTTGCCGGTGGCCAGCGAGCGGCCGTAGCAGAAGGCACAGGTGCCGACGGCGGACTCACAGGTCAGGACCGAGCGGGTCTTGACCTCCTCGACACCGGCGCCGACCAGCGCGTCGATGAGCACGTCGCCGAGGTCGACGTTGGCAGGCGCGATGACCTTGCCGTCGACGACGACGTCCTCCGCGAGCATGCGGGCGTAGACCGAGGTCTCGACGTCCTCCGTCTTGCGGAGCGAACCGTCCTCGCCGCGCACCGCGATCTTCAGCTTGAGGCCGCGCTCGGTGCCGCAGTCCTCCTCGCGGATGATCACGTCCTGCGAGACGTCCACCAGACGACGGGTCAGGTAACCCGAGTCGGCGGTACGCAGGGCGGTGTCCGCCAGACCCTTACGGGCACCGTGCGTGGAGATGAAGTACTCCAGCACGGACAGGCCCTCACGGAACGAGGCCTTGATGGGACGCGGGATGGTCTCGTTCTTGGCGTTGGACACCAGACCACGCATACCGGCGATCTGACGCATCTGCATCATGTTTCCGCGCGCGCCGGAGTTGACCATCATCGAGACCGGGTTGGTCTTCGGGAAGTTCGCGTTCATCGCCTCGGCAACCTCGTTGGTCGCCTTGGTCCAGATCGCGATGAGCTCCTGGGTGCGCTCTTCCTTGGTGATCAGACCGCGCTCGTACTGCTTCTGGACCTTCTCGTCCTGGTCCTCGTAGCCCTTGACGATCCCCTTCTTCGCGTCGGGGACGACGATGTCGGAGATGGCCACGGTGACGCCGGAACGGGTCGCCCAGTAGAAGCCCGCCGCCTTCAGGTTGTCGAGCGTCGCCGCCACGATGACCTTGGGGTAGCGCTCGGCGAGGTCGTTGACGATCTCGGAGAGCTGCTTCTTGCCGACGGTGTAGTCGACGAACGGGTAGTCCTCGGGCAGCAGCTCGTTGAAGAGCGCGCGGCCCAGGGTCGTGCGCAGCCGGAAGCTGTCACCCGTCTGGTACTCGGGCTCGCCCTCCTCGACGACCGGCGGGGTCCAGCCGCGCGGCGGGATGGTGCCCACCGGGAAGCGGATGTCGACCTTCGCCTGGAGCGACAGCTCGCGGGCGTCGAACGCCATGATCGCCTCGGCCGTGGAGCCGAAGGACCGGCCCTCGCCCTTGACCTCGCGCTCCTCCTCGTCCGTGGTGAGGAAGAACAGACCCAGGACCATGTCCTGCGTCGGCATCGTCACCGGACGGCCGTCGGCGGGCTTGAGGATGTTGTTCGAGGACAGCATCAGGATGCGGGCCTCGGCCTGCGCCTCCGCGGAGAGCGGCAGGTGGACGGCCATCTGGTCACCGTCGAAGTCCGCGTTGAACGCGGTGCAGACGAGCGGGTGGATCTGGATGGCCTTGCCCTCGACCAGCTGCGGCTCGAAGGCCTGGATGCCGAGGCGGTGCAGCGTGGGCGCACGGTTCAGCAGGACCGGGTGCTCGGCGATGACCTCTTCGAGGACGTCGTACACGACCGTGCGGCCGCGCTCGACCATCCGCTTGGCGCTCTTGATGTTCTGCGCGTGGTTCAGGTCGACCAGGCGCTTCATCACGAACGGCTTGAAGAGCTCCAGCGCCATGGCCTTGGGCAGACCGCACTGGTGCAGCTTCAGCTGCGGACCGACGACGATGACGGAACGCGCGGAGTAGTCCACGCGCTTGCCGAGCAGGTTCTGACGGAATCGACCCTGCTTGCCCTTCAGCATGTCGCTGAGGGACTTCAGCGGACGGTTGCCGGGGCCCGTGACCGGGCGACCGCGACGGCCGTTGTCGAAGAGGGCGTCGACCGCCTCCTGGAGCATCCGCTTCTCGTTGTTCACGATGATCTCGGGGGCACCGAGGTCGAGCAGGCGCTTCAGGCGGTTGTTGCGGTTGATCACGCGGCGGTACAGGTCGTTCAGGTCGGAGGTCGCGAAGCGGCCACCGTCCAGCTGCACCATCGGACGCAGGTCCGGCGGGATGACCGGGACGCAGTCCAGCACCATGCCCTTGGGGCTGTTGCTGGTCTGCAGGAACGCGGAGACGACCTTGAGGCGCTTGAGCGCACGGGTCTTCTTCTGGCCCTTGCCGGTGCGGATGATCTCGCGGAGGCGCTCGGCCTCCTCCTCCAGGTCGAAGGACTCCAGGCGCTTCTGCAGCGCCGCGGCACCCATCGAACCGTCGAAGTACGTGCCGAAGCGGTCACGCAGCTCGCGGTAGAGGAGCTCGTCGCCCTCCAGGTCCTGGACCTTGAGGTTCTTGAAGCGCGACCAGACCTCGTCCAGACGGTCGATCTCGCGCTGCGCACGGTCGCGCAGCTGCTTCATCTCGCGCTCGGCACCCTCGCGCACCTTGCGGCGCACGTCGGCCTTGGCGCCCTCGGCCTCGAGCTCGGCCAGGTCGGTCTCGAGCTTCTTGGCGCGGGCTTCGAGGTCCGCGTCGCGGCGGTTCTCGATCTGCTGGCGCTCGACGGCGACGTGCGTCTCCAGCGAGGGCAGGTCGCGGGTGCGGCGCTCCTCGTCGACGAACGTGATCATGTACGCCGCGAAGTAGATGACCTTCTCCAGGTCCTTCGGGGCGAGGTCGAGCAGGTACCCGAGGCGCGACGGGACGCCCTTGAAGTACCAGATGTGGGTGACCGGAGCGGCGAGCTCGATGTGGCCCATCCGCTCGCGGCGCACCTTGGCGCGCGTGACCTCGACGCCACAGCGCTCACAGATGATGCCCTTGAAGCGGACACGCTTGTACTTGCCGCAGTAGCACTCCCAGTCCCGGGTCGGACCGAAGATCTTCTCGCAGAAGAGTCCGTCCTTCTCGGGCTTCAGGGTGCGGTAGTTGATGGTCTCCGGCTTCTTGACCTCGCCGTGCGACCACTGTCGGATGTCGTCCGCGGTGGCAAGGCCGATCCGCAGCTCGTCGAAGAAGTTGACGTCGAGCACTTGTCGTCAATCCCTCTTTCGGGGTCGTGTCTCAATCATGGTCTGAACGGGTCCGGGGAGAGCCGGCCGCCGCCGCTGTGCGGCGGCGGCCGACCAACCCGTCAGACCTCTTCGACGCTGCTCGGCTCGCGCCGGGACAGGTCGATACCGAGCTCCTCCGCCGCGCGGAAGACGTCCTCGTCGGTGTCGCGCATCTCGATGGACATGCCGTCCGAGGACAGCACCTCCACGTTGAGGCAGAGCGACTGCATTTCCTTGATGAGCACCTTGAAGGACTCAGGGATGCCCGGCTCAGGGATGTTCTCGCCCTTGACGATGGCCTCGTAGACCTTCACGCGGCCGGTGACGTCGTCGGACTTGATCGTCAGGAGCTCCTGGAGGGCGTAGGCGGCGCCGTAAGCCTCCAGCGCCCACACCTCCATCTCACCGAATCGCTGGCCACCGAACTGGGCCTTACCACCGAGCGGCTGCTGGGTGATCATCGAGTACGGGCCGGTCGAGCGCGCGTGGAGCTTGTCGTCGACCAGGTGGTGGAGCTTGAGGATGTACATGTACCCGACGGAGATCGGGTCCGGGAACGGCTCGCCGGAGCGGCCGTCGAACAGCTGCGCCTTGCCCGAGGGCTGGACGAGCCGCTGGCCGTCGCGGTTGGGGATCGTGGCCTCGAAGAGACCGGCGATCTCGTCCTCGCGGGCGCCGTCGAAGACCGGGGTCGCGACGTTGGTGCCGGGGGCGACCTGGTCGGCGCCGATGGCCTGGAGGCGCTCGGCCCACTCGTCGGCGAGGCCGGAGACGTCCCAGCCGCGGCTGGCGAGCCAGCCGAGGTGGATCTCCAGGACCTGTCCCGGGTTCATTCGGGACGGCACGCCGAGCGGGTTGAGGATGATGTCGACCGGGGTGCCGTCCTCCAGGAACGGCATGTCCTCGATCGGCAGGATCTTCGAGATGACGCCCTTGTTGCCGTGACGGCCGGCGAGCTTGTCACCGTCGGTGATCTTGCGCTTCTGCGCGACGTAGACGCGGACCAGCTGGTTCACGCCCGGCGGCAGCTCGTCGCCCTCTTCGCGGTCGAAGACGCGGACGCCGATGACCTTGCCGATCTCGCCGTGCGGGACCTTCAGCGAGGTGTCGCGGACCTCACGGGCCTTCTCACCGAAGATCGCGCGGAGCAGGCGCTCCTCGGGCGTCAGCTCGGTCTCGCCCTTGGGCGTGACCTTGCCGACGAGGATGTCGCCGGCGACGACCTCGGCACCGATCCGGATGATGCCGCGCTCGTCGAGGTCCGCGAGGACCTCCTCGGAGACGTTCGGGATGTCCCGGGTGATCTCCTCGGGGCCGAGCTTGGTGTCACGGGCGTCGACCTCGTGCTCCTCGATGTGGATCGAGGAGAGGACGTCGTCCTGCACGAGGCGCTGCGACAGGATGATCGCGTCCTCGTAGTTGTGGCCCTCCCACGGCATGAACGCGACGAGCAGGTTCTTGCCGAGCGCCATCTCGCCCATCTCGGTGGCGGGACCGTCGGCCAGCACCTGGCCCTCGATCACGCGGTCGCCCTCGTGGACGACGACCTTCTGGTTGACCGAGGTGCCCTGGTTCGAGCGGGAGAACTTGGCGATGCGGTACGTGGTGTACGTGCCGTCGTCGTTGGTCACGGTGACGTAGTCGGCCGAGACCTCCTGGACGACACCGTCCTTCTCGGCCTTGACGACGTCACCGGCGTCGACGGCGCAGCGGTACTCCATGCCCGTACCGACGAGGGGGGCCTCGGCGGTGATGAGCGGCACGGCCTGGCGCATCATGTTCGCGCCCATGAGGGCGCGGTTGGCGTCGTCGTGCTCCAGGAAGGGGATCATCGCGGTCGCGACGGACACCATCTGGCGCGGGGAGACGTCCATGTAGTCGACGTCGTCGCCGGGGACGTAGTCGACCTCGCCGCCGCGGCGGCGGACCAGCACGCGGTTCTCGACGAAGCGGAGGTCGTCGTTGAGCGGCGCGTTGGCCTGGGCGATGACGAAGCGGTCCTCTTCGTCGGCGGTCAGGTAGTCGACCTCGTCGGTGACGACGCCCTCGACGACCTTGCGGTACGGCGTCTCGACGAAGCCGAACGCGTTGACGCGGCCGTACGAGGCGAGCGAACCGATCAGACCGATGTTCGGGCCTTCGGGCGTCTCGATCGGACACATGCGGCCGTAGTGCGACGGGTGCACGTCTCGCACCTCGAAGCCGGCCCGCTCACGGGAGAGACCACCCGGGCCGAGCGCGGACAGACGACGCTTGTGCGTCAGCCCGGACAGCGGGTTGTTCTGGTCCATGAACTGCGACAGCTGGCTGGTGCCGAAGAACTCCTTGATGGAGGCGACGACCGGCCGGATGTTGATCAGGGTCTGCGGCGTGATCGCCTCGACGTCCTGGGTGGTCATGCGCTCGCGCACGACGCGCTCCATGCGAGCCAGACCCGTGCGGACCTGGTTCTGGATGAGCTCGCCGACGTTGCGCAGACGACGGTTGCCGAAGTGGTCGATGTCGTCGGTCTCGACGACGATCTGGGTGCCCGACTCGCCGACCGTCTCGGTCTCCCCGGCGTGCAGCTTGACCAGGTACTTGATGGTCGCGATGACGTCGTCGGTGGTGAGCACGCCGGCGTTCAGCGGCTCGTCGGCGCCGAGCTTCTTGTTCACCTTGTAGCGGCCGACCTTCGCGAGGTCGTAGCGCTTCGGGTTGAAGTAGAGGTTCTCCAGCAGCGTCTGAGCGGCCTCGCGCGTGGGGGGCTCGCCCGGACGGAGCTTGCGGTAGATGTCGAGCAGCGCGTCGTCCTGGCCCTGGGTGTGGTCCTTCTCCAGGGTGGCGCGCATGGACTCGTACTCGCCGAACTCCTCCAGGATCTGCTCGGTGGTCCAGCCGAGTGCCTTGAGGAGGACGGTGACGGACTGCTTGCGCTTGCGGTCGATGCGGACGCCGACCATGTCGCGCTTGTCGATCTCCATCTCCAGCCAGGCACCCCGGGACGGGATGATCTTGGCCGTGAAGATGTCCTTGTCGGACGTCTTGTCGATGTTGGAGTCGAAGTAGACGCCCGGCGAACGGACCAGCTGCGACACCACGACACGCTCGGTGCCGTTGATGACGAACGTGCCCTTGTTCGTCATGAGCGGGAAGTCGCCCATGAAGACCGTCTGGGACTTGATCTCGCCGGTCTCGTTGTTGGTGAACTCGGCGGTGACGAAGAGCGGGGCGCCGAACGTGAAGTCGCGCTCCTTGCACTCGTCGATGGAGTTCTTCGGGGGCTCGAAGCGGTGGTCGCGGAAGGTCAGCGACATCGACCCGGAGAAGTCCTCGATCGGGGAGATCTCCTCGAAGATCTCCTCCAGACCGGACTTGGTGGGGACGTCCTGTCCACTGTCCAGAGCCGCCTCGACACGAGCCTTCCACGCGGCGTTGCCGAGCAGCCAGTCAAAGCTCTCGGTCTGCAGCGCGAGGAGGTTCGGAACCTCGAGGGGCTCCTTGATCTTTGCAAAGGAGATGCGCAGCGGGGCGGTGCTTGCGCCGTTGTTCGTATTCGCGGTCGAGGCGTTGCGCGAGGCGGCCAAGAGGGGGTCCTTCCGAGGGCTCGGACTCACTACGCGCGTACCGGTCCCAAGTCGGCAGCCGAGACAGAAATCCCCAGGTCAGGGTGGCTTCAGTCAACGATGCTCAAGCATGGGCATGCCCCTGGTGACGGGCAGGAGGCAGCTAACAGGCAGCGCAAAGGGACAGTGTAGCCACTCGGCACACTGATGTCCAGGCCGGGTTCTCAGAGACCCTCTTTGCTCTCATCACCTGCGGCAAGCCACCCCGCTCAAACGCATATCGATACTGCCCTCTTCGCCACCGATCCATGCCTCGGATCCGGATCGATGTGGCGACGCGTCCTGAGAATTGCGCGCCGCGTGCGGTTCGTCAAGGCCCCCCTGCCCGAAGCGGGGGCGCACGGCGATGATCACCATACTCGCCCGGAGCCGAAGAGCAAGGCAGGCGTCACGGGAACGCCGAAGGGCGACCACCCATACAGGTGATCGCCCTTGGCGCGCGCCCGAGGGGCGCGGAGCAGGTCCAGGACCTGCGGAAAGAGTCAGACGACTCGTGAGGTCACTTGACCTCGACGGAGGCGCCGGCGCCCTTGAGGGCCTCGGCGGCCTTCTCCGCGGCGTCCTTGGCGACCTTCTCGAGGACCGGCTTCGGGGTGCCGTCGACGAGGTCCTTGGCCTCCTTCAGACCCAGGGAGGTCAGCTCGCGCACGACCTTGATGACCTGGATCTTCTTCTCGCCGGCACCGGTGAGGATGACGTCGAACTCGTCCTGCTCCTCAGCGGCCTCGGCAACCGGGCCGGCGCCGGTCGGGCCGGCAACGGCGACGGCCGCGGCGGCGGTGACGTCGAACTTCTCCTCGAAGGCCTTCACGAACTCGGAGAGCTCGATGAGGGTCATCTCCTCGAACTGCGCGAGCAGGTCTTCCTGGCTGAGCTTCGCCATGATGGCGTCCTTCCACTAATTCGGCTGGTGCCGGATGTACATGTGAGGCGGGCGTACGGGCCCGCTACGACTGCCGCCCTGACGGGCAGCGGTCAATGCGCGAGCCGAATTACTCGGCACCGCCCTGCTCGGCCTGCTTGGCGCGCAGCGCGTCCACGGTGCGGACGAGCTTCGACGGCAGAGCCTGGAAGAGCTGAGCAGTCTGGGACTGCTTGCCCTTGAAGGCACCGGCCAGCTTGCTGAGCAGAACCTCGCGGGACTCGAGGTCCGCAAGCTTCTTGATCTCATCGGCGGTCAGCGCCTTGCCGTCAAGGACACCGCCCTTGATGATGAGGTTCGGGTTGTCCTTGGCGAAGTCACGAAGACCCTTCGCCGACTCCACCGGGTCACCGGTGATGAAGGCAACCGCCGTCGGACCGGTGAACTGGTCGTCGAGCGAGGTGATCCCGGCCTCGTTGGCCGCAATCTTGGTCAGCGTGTTCTTCACCACGGCGTACTGGGCGTTCTCACCGAGCGAACGGCGCAGCGTCTTGAGCTGCGCCACGGTGAGACCCCGGTACTCGGTCAGCACAGCGGCGTTCGAGCTGCGGAACTGGTCCGCGAGCTCGGCTACCGCGGCAGCCTTGTCGGGCCTTGCCATGAGCGTCGGCCTCCTTCCGGGTGATGAGGACCGCTCAGAAGGGGCTGGACAAAACGAAACGCCCCGGCACAGGTGCACGGGGCGCAGCTCGACCGAATGCAGAACATCCGGGAGCTATCCACAGTCACCTGCGCGGGTCGTCCGCATCCAGCGGATCCTTCGGCCACCGCGCCCTCAGGAGGACACGGCAACGACCAGCGGTCTTTGGCTTCTGTGGAAGAGTACGCGAAGGGTTCAGCGTCAAGCAAATCGGTGGTTTGAAACACCGCCCGCCCGGTTCGCCGCCCACCGGGTCCGCGGCCTACCGCTTCCCGAGGAGGTCGGCGAAGTCGGCGGACTGGGACGCCGGCGGCGCCTGGACCGACGCGTCGGTGCCGTAGTCGGAGTAGTAGACCGTCGAGTTGAAGGTGCCGGTCTTCATCTGTCCGCTCTCGACCTTCTTCACCAGCAGGTCGTTCCCGTCGACCCAGATGTCGATCTTCTGGGTCGTGATGCCCGCCTTGGTGAGCTGCTCCTGGAGTTCCTCGAGCCGGGCCGCGTCGAGTCCGGTGTTCTTCTTCGCGAGGTCGGCGACGTCGACGGTGCCCGAGTAGTGGGTGGCGCTGACGCCCCGTACCTCCTCCTCGCCGACCTTCTTCACGTCGCCGGAGGCCAGGAGGGACTTCACCCCCTTGTCGGGCGTGTTGTTCTGCATCTGGTCCTTCACGGCGTCGCCCGCCGCGCCCATGATCTTGGCCATGTCCGCGTAGGCGTAGCGGATCCAGGGCCTGCCGCCGGTCTGCCGGGTCACCGCGTCGCCCATGTTCACGTAGTACGCGTCGCGCAGGTACCGGGTCTCGAAGGCGCCCTCGACCCCCGCCTTGCGCATGTTCTCGGCCATCGTGCCGCCGGTGTACCGCATCCGCACGGTCCCGGTGACGCCGCCGTCGGCCCAGCCGATGGCGCCTTCCATGGACAGCGCCACGGCCGTGCCCATGGCCGAGGTGCCCTCGACCTTCGCGGTCTTCTGCTCGCCGGTCTTCCGCGCGATGCCGCGCAGCGCCGAGATCGGGCTGACGGCGGCCGTTCCCCGCTCGCCCGCCCCCTTCTCGCCGCTCCCCCGGTCCGAGCCGCCGGAGCCGCCCTCCGAGCCGCTCTGACAGGCCGCCGCGGCCACCATCACGGTCATGGCCGCCAGCGTCGTGCCGGTGCGCCTGATGACGTGCTTCTGCATGAACCCCACCCCTTGGAAGTCGTACGAAGCCTGGGAAATCCCCAGCACCGTAACGCAGTTCGGCCCCCGCACCTCGATGAGGTGCGGGGGCCGAACTGTCAGTGCGCGCGCGTTCCGCGGCTACCGGTGAGTCCCGAGGGCTCAGACGGCGGCCGGGTCCTCCTCGACGAGGAGGTTGCGGGTGCGGTTGGAGTCCAGCGGGATGCCGGGGCCCATCGTCGTCGTCAGGGTCGCCTTCTTGATGTAGCGGCCCTTGGCGGCGGACGGCTTCAGACGGAGGATCTCCTCCAGCGCCGCGCCGTAGTTCTCGACCAGCTTCGTCTCGTCGAAGGAGACCTTGCCGATGATGAAGTGCAGGTTCGAGTGCTTGTCGACGCGGAACTCGATCTTGCCGCCCTTGATGTCGGTGACAGCCTTGGCGACATCGGGGGTGACGGTGCCGGTCTTCGGGTTCGGCATCAGACCACGCGGACCGAGCACGCGGCCGAGGCGGCCGACCTTGCCCATGAGGTCCGGGGTGGCGACGACGGCGTCGAAGTCCAGGCGGCCCTTCGCAACCTCGTCGATGAGCTCGTCGGAGCCGACGATGTCGGCGCCAGCGGCTTCCGCGGCCGCAGCACGGTCACCGGTCGCGAAGACCAGGACCCGGGCGGTCTTGCCGGTGCCGTGCGGGAGGTTCACGGTGCCACGGACCATCTGGTCGGCCTTGCGCGGGTCGACGCCCAGGCGGAAGGCGACCTCGACGGTGCCGTCGAACTTGGTGGCTGCGGTCTCCTTGGCGAGACGGACGGCCTCGAGCGGGGCGTAGTTGCGCTCCCGGTCGATCTTGGCGTCCGCAGCGCGGAGAGTCTTGCTGCGCTTCACTTCTGCTCCTGTGTGTTCAGGTGTGGAGTCGTGGTGCGGACCAGCGCTTGGCCCTACCACTGGGGACTACGGGGCTGGAACTCAGCCCTCGACCGTGATGCCCATGGAACGGGCGGTGCCAGCGATGATCTTGGACGCGGCGTCCAGGTCGTTGGCGTTCAGGTCGGGGAGCTTGGTCGTGGCGATCTCGCGGACCTGGGCAGCCGTCAGCTTGGCGACCTTGGTCTTGTGCGGCTCGCCGGAGCCCTTCTCCACGCCCGCGGCCTTGAGGATCATGCGCGACGCCGGCGGAGTCTTGGTGATGAAGGTGAAGGAGCGGTCTTCGTAGACCGTGATCTCCACCGGGATCACCCAGCCACGCTGCGACTCGGTCGCGGCGTTGTAGGCCTTGCAGAACTCCATGATGTTGACGCCGTGCTGACCCAGCGCGGGGCCGACCGGCGGAGCCGGGTTGGCGGCACCGGCCTGGATCTGGAGCTTGATAAGCCCCGTGACCTTCTTCTTCTTGGGAGGCATTGCTCTCTCCGGGTCCTAGTGAGAGTGAACTGCCCTCATCCGACCATCCGGATGGAGGCATACCGCACAACGATAACGGGTATAGCTGCGCAGCTAAAAACCGAGCAGGTCAGAGCGGCTGTAGCAGCCGCTCTGACCTGCTCGGAAGCGTGTGCGAGATCAGTTCTTCTGGATCTGGTCGAAGCTCAGCTCGACCGGGGTCTCGCGACCGAAGATCTCGACGAGGCCCTTGACCTTCTTCGAGTCGGCGTTGATCTCGTTGATGGTCGCCTGGAGCGTGGCGAACGGGCCGTCGGTGACGGTGACCGAGTCGCCCACCTCGAAGTCCAGGACCTCGACGGTGACCTTGCGGGCCGGAGCCGGCTTGCCCTCGGCCTCGGCGGCCTCGCGGGCGGCCTTCTCCTCGGCCTCCGGGGCGAGCATCTTGACGATCTCGTCCAGGGTCAGCGGGTACGGGTCGTAGGCGTTGCCCACGAAGCCGGTGACGCCGGGCGTGTTGCGGACGACGCCCCAGGACTCGTTCGTCAGGTCCATGCGGACCAGGACGTAGCCGGGGAGCTTGTTCTGCCGGACGTTCTTGCGCTCGCCGTTCTTGATCTGGACGATCTCTTCTTCAGGCACCTCGGCCTGGTAGATGAAGTCCTCGACGTTGAGCGAGACGGCGCGCTGCTCCAGGTTGGCCTTCACGCGCTTCTCGTAGCCCGCGTAGGTGTGGATGACGTACCACTCGCCCGGCAGGCCGCGGAGCTCGTCGCGGAGCGCGGCGATGGGGTCGACCGGCTCGGCGGGCTCGGCCTCGGCCTCCTCCTCGGACTCCTCGTCCTCGGCAGCCTCGTCCTCGTCGTCGGACTCGTCCTCTTCCTCGGACTCGTCGTCGTCCTCGTCGGAAACCTCGACGTCGTCCTCGTCCTCGTCGGACTCGGTCTCGTCGTCGGCGTCCTCGACGTGCAGCGCGGCCTCTTCGGCAGCCTCACCGGCGGCGATGTCCGCGGCTTCGGCCTCGTCCGGCTCCACAGCGTCCGCCGCCTCGACGATGTCGAGCTCGTCCTCGACGGACTCGATGTCGTCCACCGTCGGCTCGACGGCGTCGTTCAGGTTCGGGTCAGACACGGTGGCTGCTTCTTCCTGGATACAGATTGGGGTGGAACATGCGGAAAGGGGCGCCCTATGGGGACGCCCTCCGCAGCATCAGCCGAAGATGTACTTGACGGCCTGCTGGAAGCCGTAGTCAATCACGGTAACGAGACCGATCATCACCACGACGAAGATGATCACCACTGTGGTGTACGTCGAGAGCTGACCCCGCGTGGGCCAGACGACCTTGCGCAGCTCCGCGACGATCTGGCGGTAGAAGAGCGCGAGACGGCCCAGCGGGCCCTTCTTTCCGCGCTTGCCGCCCTTGCGGCCCTTCTTCTTTGAATCCTGCGCTTCGTCCTCGGCATCAGGCATGTCGATGGAGCCTACGGCGTCCGTCACGCTTTCTCACCTGATTCCGGGTCGTGGCCGTGCCGCGCCCGGGAGAAGCCGCACGGCGATCCATTGAAGTACGTACATGCGCACACATCCTGGCGGTGTGTGTAGCAGGGCCGGAGGGACTTGAACCCCCAACCGCTGGTTTTGGAGACCAGTGCTCTACCAATTGAGCTACGACCCTTTGTGCTGCTCCCCCAAACCTACCGCATCCGCAGAGGTGGTCGGTGAGGGCCAACGAGCTGAGAGTGTACGTGGTCCTGGGCCCCGCGTCGAACGCATACCTCCGGCCACCTCGCGCTCTGTCCCCGAAACCCGCGTACGGACGGGGTTCGGGTGATGGGACGATGGGCCGTATGAGCGCCTCTACTTCTCCCACCGAGCGCCGGGTCTCCGCCCGCATCGGCGCTATCTCCGAGTCCGCGACCCTCGCCGTCGACGCCAAGGCCAAGGCCCTCAAGGCCGCGGGCCGTCCGGTGATCGGCTTCGGCGCGGGCGAGCCCGACTTCCCGACGCCCGACTACATCGTCGACGCCGCGATCGAGGCCTGCCGCAACCCGAAGTACCACCGCTACACCCCGGCCGGCGGCCTGCCCGAGCTCAAGGCCGCCATCGCCGCGAAGACCCTGCGCGACTCCGGCTACGAGGTCGACCCGGCCCAGGTCCTGGTGACCAACGGCGGCAAGCAGGCCATCTACGAGGCGTTCGCCGCGATCCTCGACCCGGGCGACGAGGTCATCGTCCCGGCGCCGTACTGGACGACGTACCCCGAGTCGATCCGCCTCGCGGGCGGCGTGCCGGTGGAGGTCGTCGCCGACGAGACCACCGGGTACCGCGTCTCCGTCGAGCAGCTGGAGGCCGCGCGCACCGAGCGCACGAAGGTCGTGCTGTTCGTGTCGCCGTCCAACCCGACCGGCGCCGTCTACAGCGAGGCCGACGCCGAGGCGATCGGCCGCTGGGCCCACGAGCACGGCCTGTGGGTGCTGACGGACGAGATCTACGAGCACCTGGTGTACGGCGACGCGAAGTTCACCTCGCTGCCCGCGCTGGTGCCCGAGCTGCGCGACAAGTGCATCGTGGTCAACGGCGTCGCCAAGACGTACGCGATGACGGGCTGGCGCGTCGGGTGGATCGTCGGCCCGAAGGACGTCGTGAAGGCCGCGACGAACCTCCAGTCGCACGCCACGTCCAACGTCTCCAACGTGGCGCAGGTCGCCGCGCTGGCCGCCGTCTCCGGCGACCTGGACGCCGTGGCCGCGATGCGCGAGGCCTTCGACCGCCGCCGCCAGACCATCGTGCGGATGCTCAACGAGATCGAGGGCGTCTACTGCCCGACGCCCGAAGGCGCGTTCTACGCGTACCCCTCGGTGAAGGGCCTGATCGGCAAGGAGATCCGGGGCAAGCGCCCGCAGGACTCGGTCGAGCTGGCCGCGCTGATCCTGGACGAGGTCGAGGTCGCGGTCGTCCCGGGCGAGGCCTTCGGCACCCCCGGCTACCTGCGTCTTTCGTACGCGCTCGGCGACGAGGACCTGGTCGAGGGCGTGTCCCGGATCCAGAAGCTGCTGGCCGAGGCCCGCGACTGACGTTCCGTGCGGCGGGACCCCCGGTGCAGCGCGCGTCGCACCGGGGGTCCCGCTTTTTCGTTCGGCCGACGTCACGTTCGGGGAAAGGGAGTGCCGCTTTCCGGCCCGGTGCGGCAAGATCCTGGGATGGAGCGTGACGTCAGGCTGTTGCCCAAGGCCCATCTGCATCTGCACTTCACCGGGTCGATGCGCCCATCGACCCTGCTCGAACTCGCAGACAAGTACGGCGTCCACCTCCCCGACGCCCTGACCGAGGCCCTGACCAGCGGCGAACCCCCGAAGCTGCGCGCCACCGACGAGCGCGGCTGGTTCCGCTTCCAGCGGCTCTACGACGCCGCGCGGTCCTGTCTGCGCGAGCCCGACGACATCAGGCGGCTGGTGCGCGAGGCCGCCGAGGAGGACGTGCGGGACGGGTCGGGGTGGCTGGAGATCCAGGTCGACCCCACCTCGTACGCCCCGATGCTGGGCGGGCTGATCCCGGCGCTCGAAATCATCCTCGACGCGGTCGATTCGGCCTCGCGGGAGACCGGGCTCGGGATGCGGGTGCTGGTCGCGGCGAACCGGATGAAGCACCCGCTGGACGCGCGCACGCTGGCGCGGCTCGCGGTGCGGTACGCGGACAGGGGCGTGGTCGGTTTCGGGCTCTCCAACGACGAACGGCGCGGTCTGGCACGGGACTTCGACCGGGCCTTCGCGATCGCGCGCGAGGGCGGGCTGCTGGCTGCGCCGCACGGCGGCGAGCTGACGGGGCCCGCTTCGGTCCGGGACTGCCTGGACGACCTGCACGCCTCGCGCGTCGGGCACGGGGTGCGGGCGGCGGAGGATCCGAGGCTGCTGAAGCGGCTCGCGGACAAGGGCGTCACCTGCGAGGTCTGCCCGGCGTCCAACGTGGCGCTCGGGGTGTACGAGAAGCAGGAGGACGTGCCGCTGCGGACGCTGTACGAGGCCGGGGTGCCGATGGCGCTCGGCGCGGACGACCCGCTGCTGTTCGGCTCGCGGCTGGCCGCGCAGTACGAGATCGCGCGGCGCCACCACGGCTTCACCGACGAGGAACTGGCCGAGCTCGCCCGCCAGTCGGTGCGCGGCTCGGCCGCCCCCGAGGGCGTGCGGCAGAAGCTGCTGGCCGGGGTCGACGAGTGGCTGGCCGGCTGAGCACGCGTCTCCGCCCCCGGCTCCGCTTCTGGACGGAAGGGTCCTAGGCGATTCCGGCGAGGACGGTACGGGCCAGGGAGGCGGCGAAGACCTCGACGGGCTGCGGCGGGCCGCCGACCGCGTCGTAGGCGTAGGCGCGCAGGACGCAGGCGCCCAGGAGCATCGTCGCGGCGGCGTGCGTGTCCGCGTCGGCCCTGACGCGGCCCGCCGCGCGCTCCACCTCCAGATAGCGGGCGAGGCCGTCCAGCGGGGTGTGCGGGCCCTTGCCGAGCTCGCGCAGGGCCGACGTGGCGCACGCGATGCTCGCGGTGCTCGACGACCCGGCGACGGTGCGGCAGGGGGTCGGGGTCGCGTACTAGAGCCTGACCTCGGGGTCGCGTACTAGAGCCGGACCCCGGCCGTCCCGCTAGAGCCGGACCCCGACCGTCACCGGCTCGTTGACCAGCGTCACGCCGAACGCGTCCCTGACGCCCGCCACGACCTCGCGGGCCAGCGCCAGCAGGTCCTCCGTGCTGGCGCTCCCCCGGTTGGTGAGGGCGAGCGCGTGCTTGGTGGAGATGCGGGCGGGCCCGGAGCCGTACCCCTTGGTGAAGCCCGCCCGGTCGATGAGCCAGGCGGCCGAGGTCTTGGTCAGTCCCTCGCCCGCGGGGAAGGCGGGCGGGGCCGCGTCGGGGCCGAGGCGGTCGTGGACGCGGGCGAGGAAGTCCGCGTACTGCTCCGCGTCGAGGATCGGGTTGGTGAAGAACGACCCGGCCGACCAGGTGTCGTGGTCCTCGGGGTCCAGGACCATGCCCTTGCCCGCGCGCAGCTTCAGCACGGTTTCGCGGGCGGTCGCCAAGGGCACCCGGTCGCCCGCCTCCACGCCGAGCGCGCGGGCGGTCTCGGGGTACTTGAGCGGCGCGGACAGCCCGTCGGCGTCTTCGAGGGCGAAGCGGACGCGCAGCACGACGTACCGCTCCGGGTCCTGCTTGAAACGGCTGTGGCGGTACGAGAAGGCGCACTCCTCGTTGGAGAGGACGACCGTCTCGCGGGCGGCGCGGTCGTAGGCGACGACCTCCGTGATGGTGCTGGAGACCTCCTGGCCGTACGCCCCGACGTTCTGGATCGGGGTGGCGCCCGCCGAGCCGGGGATGCCGGCCAGGCACTCGATCCCGGCGAGCCCGGCCTCGACGGTGCGGGCGACCGCGTCCGTCCAGACCTCGCCCGCGGCCAGTTCGAGCGCGGTGCCCGCCAGCCGGAAGCCGGTGGTGGCGACGCGCAGCGCGGTGCCGTCGAAGCCCGCGTCGCCGATGACCAGGTTGGAGCCGCCGCCGATGACCAGGAGCGGCGTTCCGGCGTCGTCGGCCTCGCGGACGGCGGCGATCACCTCGTCGTCGGTGGTTGCGGTGACCAGGCGGGCGGCGGGGCCGCCGAGCCGGAAGGTGGTCAGCGGGGCGAGGGGGGCGTCGTGGAGTTCCTGCACGGGGACAAGGGTACGGTCCGCGCCTCCGCCCGCTCGTGGGGGCGGAGGCGCGGACCGCGGTGCGGGGGTCAGACGAGCTCGGACGCGCGCGGGGCGCCATCCGTACGGACGTCGCCACCGCCCTTCCGTACGGTCCCGTCGTCGCCTTCCCGTACGGTCCCGTCGTCGCCCTCCCGTACGGTCCCCTCCCCCGCCGCGCGGCGGGGGATCACCAGGGCGGCCAGTGCGGCGCAGGCGACGACCGCGGCGCCGATCCCGAGCGCGAGCACCGTCCCGTCGGTGAACGTGTCGGGGCTCTCGTACCCGCCCTGTCCGGCGAAGACCGCGCCGAGCACGGCGATGCCGAGGGCGCCGCCCAGCTCGCGCAGGGCGTTGTTGGCGCCGGACGCCATGCCCTGTTCGGCGGGGCGGACGTGGGTCATGACCAGGCTGGCGGCGGGCGCGAAGTACATGCCCATGCCGATGCCGCTGAGGATCAGGGCGGGCAGCATCGTGGTGAAGGAGACGCCGGGCTCCAGGACCAGCGCGAAGAGCCCGAGCCCGGCCGCCTGGAGCGCGAGGCCCGTGGCGACGATGGGGCGGCCGCCGATGCGGTCGACGAGGTAGCCGGCGACGGGTGCGACGACGAGGGGCGCGCAGGTCCAGGGGAGCATGCGCAGGCCCGACCCGGTGGGCGAGTAGCCGAGTACGCCCTGGAAGTACTGGGAGAGCAGGAAGATCGAGCCGAACATCCCGGCGTACATCAGCAGGCTCGCGGCGTTGATGCCGAAGAAGCCCCTGTTGCGGAACATCCGCATGGGGAGCATGGGGCGCTTGTTGTAGAAGCCGTGGTGCACGAAGCCCGCGACGAGCGCGCCGCCCGCGATCAGGCCGACGAGGACGGGCGTGCTGGTCCAGCCCTTGGCCTCGCCGTTGACCAGGCCGTACACGACACCGAAGAGGCCGCCGCTGATCAGGAGCGTGCCCGGCACGTCGAGGCGGGCGTCGGGGGCGTACGACTCGGTGAGGCGCAGCCGGGCCAGCGGCAGCAGGACGAGGCCGATCGGCACGTTGAGCCAGAAGATCCACTCCCAGGCGATGTGCTCGGTGAGGCTGCCGCCGACCAGCGGTCCCACGGCGACGGCGAGTCCGGTGACGGCGCTGAAGATGCCGAGCGCCATGCCCCGGCGCGCGACGGGGACGGCGGCGGTGAGCAGGGTGAGGGTGAGCGGCATCATGATCGCGGCGCCCACGCCCTGGACGGCTCGGGCGGCGACGAGCCCGTCGATGCCGGTGGAGAGGGCGGCGGCGGCCGACGAGCCGGTGAAGACCGCGAGCCCGACGAGGAACATCCGGCGGCGGCCGAAGCGGTCGCCGAGGGCGGCGCCGAACATCAGCAGCGCGGCGAAGGTCAGCGTGTACGCGCTGACGGTCCACTCCAGGTCTTCGAGGACGCCGCCGAGGTCCTCGCGGATGGCGGGCAGGGCCGTGGTGACGACGAGGTTGTCGAGGGCCGCCATGAATCCGGCGGTGCTGGTGACGATCAGGGCCCAGAGGGTGCCGGACCCTCCGGTCGTGCGGGCGGCCGTGCTCCCCGGCCGTGCGGTGTCTGCCATGTCTTCCCCCACCTGAGATTAGTTATTGCTTACTAACTTTCTTGGGCGAAAAAAGATCCGACCGCCCTTGCGATCGGATCCACCCGCGCCGCGCCTACCCCTCGTCGCGCGTCGCCGCGAGGGCGGCCGGAAACGTGACCGCCGTCATGTCGAAGCCCGACCACACGCGGTGCCCGGCCGGGAAGCCCAGCGCCGCCAGCACGTTGATCAGCATTCCGCACGCCAGGAACGTCATGGCCTCCTCGACGTCGCCGCCGAGCGCGAGGTGCGAGGAATCCCACAGCTTCGCCCACTCCGCCCTGATGGCCTCGCCGAAGGCGTGGTCCCCCGACGCCTCGGCGGACGCCACCGCGGCGTACACGTGCATCTGCATCAGCAGCTTGTCCGGGTCGCTGGCCAGCTGGTCCTTGTAGGCGGCGGCCATGGCCATGTGCACCTCTTCGGGCGGGACGCCCCGCGCCGCCTCCTCCATCACCTCGCGCGTCTCGCGCAGGCCACGGGTCGCGGCGGCCAGGAACAGCTCCTGCTTGTTCTTGAAGAGGCGGAAGAGGTACGGCTGCGAGACGCCGACGCGCTTGGCGATCGCCTCGGTCGACGTGCCGTGGTAACCGCCCCGCGCGAACTCCTCGATCGCGGCGCGGATGACGCTCTCGCGGCGCTCTTCCGCGCTCATCCTGACCATGCGAGAAAGTTAGTGGCCAATCACTATCTATGTCAAGCAAGGGAAGGCCCCCGTCGCGCACGCCGACGGGGGCAGACCGTTCGCCCGAGGGCCCTCAGGCCAGCTGGACCACCGCGCGGGACATGCCCAGCACCTTCTGGCCCGCGCTCGTCGCGACCAGGTCGACCCGGACGCGGTTGTCGTCGAGCAGCACCGCGACCTTGCCGCTGACCTCGACCAGCGCGCCCTCGTCGTCGTTCGGCACGACGACGGGCTTGGTGAAGCGCACCCCGTACTCCACGACCGCGCCCGGGTCGCCGAGCCAGTCGGTGACCACGCGGACCGCCTCGGCCATGGTGAACATGCCGTGCGCGATGACGTCGGGCAGTCCGACCTCGACCGCGAACTTCTCGTTCCAGTGGATCGGGTTGAAGTCGCCGGACGCGCCCGCGTACTGCACCAGTGTGGCGCGCGTCACGGGGAAGGACTGGGCGGGCAGCTCGGTGCCGACCTCGACGTCCGCGTACTTGATCTTCGCTGCCATCGTCACGCCTCCTCGGCGGCGCGCGCCACCAGCTTCGTCCACGCGGTCACGACGTGCTCGCCCGCCTCGTCGTGGACCTCGCCCCTGACGTCCAGGATGTCGCTGCCCGCCATCGACTTGATCGCCTCGATGGTGGAGGTGACCGTCAGCCGGTCCCCCGCGCGCACCGGGCGGCTGTACGCGAACTTCTGGTCGCCGTGCACCACCCGGTTGTAGTCCAGGCCCAGCTGCGGATCGGCGATGACCTCACGGGCCGCCTTGAACGTGATCGCGAACACGAAGGTCGGCGGGGCGATCACATCGGAATGCCCGAGCGCCCCGGCCGCTTCGGCGTCCAGATAGGCCGGATTGGCGTCGCCCACGGCCTCGGCGAACTCGCGGATCTTCTCCCGGCCCACCTCGTACGGAGCGGTGGGCGGATACGTCCGCCCCACGAAGGACTGGTCGAGCGCCATGGACTCGCAACCTTCCTGCTGTGAATTGATCTCGTTGGCCGAGTTGATCGAGTAGCCGAGTGACCGAGTTGATCGAGTGGCCGAGTTGACCGAAACGACGCGAGGCCGCCCCCTGACGGGGACGGCCTCGCATACGAGCCTGAGTGTCAGCGCGTCTCGCGGTGTGCAGTGTGCGAGTTGCAGCGCGGGCAGTGCTTCTTCATCTCAAGACGGTCCGGGTTGTTACGCCGGTTCTTCTTGGTGATGTAGTTCCGCTCCTTGCACTCCACGCAGGCCAGCGTGATCTTCGGGCGGACGTCGGTGGCAGCCACGTGAGTGCTCCTTGACGGACGGATGGACGGATGAACGCATAAAAAATAGTAGCCGATCGGAGGACCGACCCCGCAATCGGCTACTTTGTGTAGCGGTGACCGGACTTGAACCGGTGACACAGCGATTATGAGCCGCTTGCTCTACCGACTGAGCTACACCGCTGAGATACCGTCTCCCCTCACCCGGAGGTGAGGGGATTCAGCACCAGAGCCCCAATACGGAATCGAACCGTAGACCTTCTCCTTACCATGGAGACGCTCTACCGACTGAGCTATTGGGGCGAGCGATGAAGACATTACACGGTCAGTCGCCGATCGCCCAAATCCGTTTCGGGATCCCTTCTCCTGGGGACGTCCCGCGCGCCCCGTACGCCACACGTGGCCTCACCGGTACGACTATTTCGCTCCTCCTCGTGACCGGCTGAACGCGCCCCTAGGCTCGGACTCACTCTGCGTGATCTCGCCCTTCCCGCCCCCTGCCCGGCCCCCGTTCGCCCCTCCCCACCCACCCCGCCCCTTCCCTTCCCGCCCCTTCCCCGCCACTCCCTCCCCACAGGAACGCGATGCCCGACAGCCAGCCGCGGCGCCCCGACGAGAACGCCCACGGCGCCGGCGGCAACGAAGCCGCCGACTCCGGAGCGCTGCTGCTCCACGGCGCCCGGCTCACCGACGGCCGCACGGTCGACGTCCAGCTCAGCGGCGGCCGCATCGAGGCCGTGGGCACCGCGGGCAGCCTCACCGCCCACGGCGCCCGCGTGGACCTCGCCGGCCACCTGCTGCTGCCCGCCCCCGCCGAACCGCACGCCCACGGCGACACCGCGCTCACCGCCGACACCCCGGGACCCGTCTCGTACGCCGTCGAGGACGTCCAGCGGCGCGCGACCGAGGCCGCGCTGCTCCAGCTGGGCCACGGCGCGACCGCGCAGCGCGCCCACGTGCGGATCGGGGACGTGCAGGGGCTCGGACCGCTGGAGGCGGTGCTCCAGGCGCGGCGCTCGCTGCGCGGGCTCGTCGACCTGACCGCCGTGGCCGTGCCGCGGCTGCTGACCGGGGTGGCGGGCGCGGACGGGCTCGCGATGCTGCGGGACGCGGTGAAGATGGGCGCCTCGGTGGTCGGCGGCTGCCCGGACGCGGACCCGGACCCCGCGGGGTACGCGGAGGCCGTCCTGGAGGTCGCGGCGGAGCACGGCCGCCCGGTGGACCTGCACACGGCGGGCGACGACCCGGCGCGGCTCGCCAGGCTCGCCGCGATGGCGGGCGGGCTGCGGCCCGGGGTAACCATCGGGCCGTGCACGGGGCTCGCCCGGCTGCCCCGCGAGGTGGCCGCGAGGGCGGCGGACCAGCTGGCGGCGGCCGGCGTGACGGTGGTCTGCCTGCCCCAGGGCTGCTGCGGGGGCGTGGAGCGGCGCGGGACGGCGCCCGTACGGCTGCTGCGGGCCGCGGGCGTGCGGGTCGCGGCGGGCAGCGGGGCGCTGCGCGACGTGGCCAACCCGGTGGGGCGCGGCGACCCGCTGGAGGCGGCGTACCTGCTGGCCTCGCAGGGCGGGCTGCGGACGGAGGACGCGTACGACGCGGTGAGCGCGGTCGCGCGGGCGGCGATGGGGCTGCCCGCGGTGCGCGTGGAGGCGGGGTTCCCCGCCGAACTGCTCGCGGTGCGCGGCGAGCGCCTGTCGGGCGCGCTCTCGCTCGCGTACAGCAGGATCGTGGTGCACCGGGGCCGGGTCGTGGCACGGACCAGCGCGGTGCGCGAGTACTGCGACTCGGCGGTGGCCGTGGCCCTGGACCTGCCCCGGCAGGGACGCTCGGAGACGGGCCCGTGAGTGCGGGCCCGGGGGCGGCCGAGGGCGTACGGTTCTGAGCATGCGCATTGTCATCGCTGGGGGTCATGGACAGATCGCGCTGCGGCTGGAGCGGGTGCTCGCCGCACGCGGTGACGAAGTCGTCGGCATCATCCGCCGTCCCGAACAGGCGGACGCCCTGCGGGAGGCCGGCGCGGAACCGGCCGTGCTGGACCTGGAGTCGGCGTCGGTCGACGAGGTCGCGGCCGTGCTGACGGGCGCCGACGCGGTGGTCTTCGCGGCGGGCGCCGGTCCCGGCAGCGGCACCGACCGCAAGGACTCCGTGGACCGGGGCGCGGCGGTGCTGGTCGCGGACGCGGCGGAGCGGGCGGGCGTGCGCCGCTTCCTGGTCGTCTCCTCGATGGGCGCGGACGCCGCGCGGCCGGGCGACGAGGTCTTCGACGCGTACCTGCGGGCGAAGGGCGCGGCGGACGACTCCGTACGGGGCAGGAGCACGCTCGACTGGACGGTGCTGCGCCCCGGGATGCTCACCGACGACGCGGGCAAGGGCCTGGTCGCCCTGGCGGCCTCCACGGGCCGCGGCCCGGTGCCCCGCGACGACGTGGCGGCGGCCCTGGCCGAGCTCCTGGACACCCCGGCGACGGCGGGCCTGACGCTTGAGCTGATCAGCGGGAGCGTGCCGCTGTCGGTGGCGGTGAAGGACGTCGCGGGCAACTGAGCACGGACGGCTGAGCACGGACAGCTGAGCACGGACGGAGGGCGCGGTCTGCGAGGGCCGCGCCCCGCCCCGTCGCCCCGCATACGAAGAAACCCCCGCCTCACTTGCGTTTCCGCAGGTGAACGGGGGTTCTTTCGCGTGGCGGCGCCAGGATTCGAACCTGGGTAGGCTAAGCCGACGGATTTACAGTCCGCTCCCATTGGCCACTCGGGCACACCGCCATGGGATGTCGCCTGTGGGGCGACCGCTTGTTCGGCGGGTTTCCCTGGCAACGACGTAAACGATACCCGATGACCGGGGGTGCTTCGCCACCGGATTGATCAGCGCTCGGCGCGGGCGCGGGTGGCTAGGCTTTGCACACATCCCGAGTACGCATCACGAGTACGCATCCCGGTGCACCGACAGACACAAGGAGCCACAGGACATGGCCGACTCCAGTTTCGACATCGTCTCGAAGGTCGAGCGGCAGGAGGTCGACAACGCCCTCAACCAGGCCGCCAAGGAGATCTCGCAGCGGTACGACTTCAAGGGCACCGACGCCTCGATCTCCTGGTCGGGCGAGAAGATCCTGATGCAGGCGAACGGCGAGGAGCGCGTCAAGGCGATCCTCGACATCTTCCAGTCCAAGCTGATCAAGCGGGGGATCTCGCTGAAGTCGCTGGACGCGGGCGAGCCGCAGCTGTCCGGCAAGGAGTACAAGCTCTTCGCCTCGATCATCGAGGGCATCTCCCAGGAGAACGCCAAGAAGGTCGCGAAGATCATCCGTGACGAGGGCCCGAAGGGCGTCAAGGCGCAGGTCCAGGGCGAGGAGCTGCGGGTCAGCTCCAAGAGCCGTGACGACCTCCAGGCCGTCCAGGCGCTGCTGAAGGAGAAGGACCTCGACTTCGCGCTGCAGTTCGTGAACTACCGCTGAGCCCAGTGGGCGCATCGGGGGGGGGGGGGGGGGCGGCCCCCCCCCCCCCCCGGGCGCCGGGGGGTAAATCAAACACCCCCCCCCGGGGTACCGCGCCCAAACCCAAGCACGCCCCCGAATGTGCGGCGGGGGGT
>NZ_JBITHO010000005.1:751326-828904 GCF_044458065.1 Streptomyces sp. NPDC050504
GCCCCCCCCCCCGGCGGCCCGGGGGGGGGGTCCGGATCTCCCCCGCCCGGGCCCCCCCCCCCGGGCGGCGGCCCCCCCCCCCCGGGGGGCCCCGGGGGGGGGGGGGGCCCCCGCCCCCCCCGCCCCCGATGTGCGTGTCGGAAAACCGCCAGCCCTCGGGACCTTGGACGCGCAGACTCGAAGGCGCGGCAAGGTGCTGTGCGCGTGGGTGGAGGTGGCGGGGCATGACGGTGTACGCGAAGGTCGACAGCCCGCTGGGTGAGCTGTTGCTGGTCGGCGAGGAGTCCGCCGGCGCACCGGGCGGCGTCGCGCTCGCCTCGGTGTCGATGCCGGGTCAGAAGGGCGCGGCGGTCGTGCGGGAGGGCTGGCGCGAGGAGCCCGCGGCGTTCGCGGGGATCGCGGCGCAGCTCGCGGAGTACTTCGCGGGGACCCGTACGCGCTTCGACATCGCGTACGTCTCCGGCGGCACGGATTTCCAGCGGCGCGTGTGGGCCGCTGTCGAGGAGGTCCCGTACGGACGGACGGTTTCGTACGGGGAGGTGGCCGCACTGGTCGGGGTTTCCGGGGCGGGCGTACGTGCCGTGGGGACCGCGATCGGGCGCAATCCGCTGCTGGTGGTGCGGCCCTGTCACCGGGTGATCGGCGCGGACGGGGCGCTGCGCGGGTACGCGGGCGGTGTCGAGCGCAAGGAGCGGTTGCTCGGCCTTGAGGGCGCGCTGGTCGCGTGAGCG
The DNA here is from genome assembly GCF_044458065.1 of Streptomyces sp. NPDC050504. Taxonomy (NCBI): domain Bacteria; kingdom Bacillati; phylum Actinomycetota; class Actinomycetes; order Kitasatosporales; family Streptomycetaceae; genus Streptomyces; species Streptomyces sp. NPDC050504. Next base: position 752,058 of record NZ_JBITHO010000005.1, read on the forward strand.
GGACGCTGTTCCCTCCTGAGCCGCGGGAGCGGGCCGAGGTCGCGCCGGGCGCGGTGCACGTGCCGGGGTGGCTGTCGATCGAGCGGCAGCGGGAGTTGGTCGCCGCGTGTCGCGGGTGGGCGCGGGGGCCCGTACCGATCCGGCACACCGTGCTGCCGGGCGGTGGCGTGATGTCCGTGCAGACCGTGTGCCTGGGATGGCACTGGAAGCCGTACCGCTATGTGCGCACCGCCGACGACGTGAACGGCGCCGCCGTCGCGGAACTGCCCGGGTGGCTGGCGGAGTTGGGCCGGGACGCGGTGCGCGAGGCGTACGGAGACGACGGTGGCTACCGGCCCGACGCGGCGCTCGTGAACTTCTACGACGGCGCCGCGCGGATGGGGATGCACCAGGACAGGGAGGAGCGGTCGCGCGCCCCTGTGGTGTCGCTCAGCATCGGCGACAGCTGCGTCTTCCGGTTCGGCAACACGGAGGGGCGCGGACGGCCCTACACGGACGTGGAGTTGCTCTCCGGGGACCTGTTCGTCTTCGGCGGGCCCTCCAGGTTCGCGTTCCACGGGGTGCCGAAGGTGCTGGCGGGGACGGGCGATCCGGCGCTGGGGATGCGCGGCGGGCGGCTGAACGTCACGCTGCGCGAGACGGGTCTCTGACGTTCACTTTCCGGCTCTATGGTGCGGCGCATGACACAGGAGTTGCGCCGGTCCCTCGGCGTGTTCGACGCGGTGGTGATCGGCCTCGGGGCGATGGTCGGGGCCGGGATCTTCGTCGCCCTCGCGCCCGCCGCACAGGCCGCCGGATCGGGGGCGCTGCTCGGCACGGGTCTGGCGCTGGCCGCCGCCGTCGCGTACTGCAACGCCATGTCGTCGGCCCGGCTGGCCGCCCGCTACCCGGCGTCGGGCGGGACGTACGTGTACGGGCGGGAACGGCTCGGGCCCTTCTGGGGGTACCTGGCGGGCTGGGGGTTCGTCGTCGGCAAGTCCGCCTCCTGCGCGGCGATGGCGCTGACCGTGGGGGCGTACGTGTGGCCGGGGCAGGCGCACGCGGTGGCGGTGGGCGCGGTGGCGGCGCTGACCGCCGTGAACTGTCTGGGGGTGCAGAAGTCGGCGTGGCTGGCACGGGCGGTCGTGGCGCTGGTGCTGGCCGTGCTGGCGGCGGTCGTCGTGGTGTGTCTGACGGGCGACGGGGGCGGCCCGGGTTCCGGCGGCGGGCGGGGGGCCGGTGGCGGGCTCGGCGGGGTGCTCCAGGCTGCCGGGCTGCTGTTCTTCGCGTTCGCCGGGTACGCGCGGATCGCCACGCTCGGCGAGGAGGTGCGCGATCCGGCGCGGACCATCCCGCGCGCGGTGCCGATCGCGCTGGGCATCGCCCTGGCGGTGTACGCGGCCGTGCTGGGCGCCGTCGTCTCCGTGCTGGGCACGGGCGGGCTGGCCGACGCCTCGGCGCCGCTCGCCGATGCCGTACGGGAGGCGGGCGCGCCCGGTCTCGTACCGGTGGTGCGGGCCGGGGCGGCGGTGGCCGCGCTGGGGGCGCTGCTGACGCTGATCCTGGGCGTGTCGCGGACGCTGCTCGCGATGGCGCGGGACGGGCACCTGCCGCGCGCGGTCGCCGTGGTGCACCCCCGCCACCAGGTGCCTCAGCGGGCCGAGCTGCTGGTGGGTGCGGCCGTCGCGGTGGTGGCCGCGACGGGGGACGTGCGCGGGGCGATCGGCTTCTCGTCGTTCGGCGTGCTGGCGTACTACGCGATCGCCAACGCGTCGGCCTGGACGCTCGGAGGCGGGGCGAAGGGCCCTGACGGGGGCGGGGGCGAGGGCGGGGGCGAGGGCGGGGGCGAGGACGGTCCTCGCGGGGTGCGGGTGCTCGCTGTGGGCGGGTTCGTGGGGTGCGTGGCGCTGGCGTGCGCCCTGCCGCTGTCCTCGGTGCTGGCGGGCGCCTCGGTGCTGGCCGCGGGAGCGGCGGTCTACGCCGTACGCCGGAGGTGACGTGCCGGTCCGCCGGCTCGGGCCCCCGCCGCCCCCTTCGGTCCGTCAGCGCGAGGCGAAGGGCTGGTCGGTGGGGACGATCTCCTTGCCCAGGGGCATCAGCGAAACCGGGATCATCTTGAAGTTCGCGATGCCCAGCGGGATGCCGATGATCGTGATGCACTGCAGGACGCCCGTGACGATGTGGCCGAGCGCGAGCCACCAGCCCGCCAGGACCAGCCACAGGACGTTGCCGACGCAGGAGGCGACGCCCGCGTCCCTGCGGTCGACGACGGTGTTGCCGAACGGCCACAGGGCGTACAGGCCGATGCGGAAGGCGGCTATGCCGAACGGGATGCCGATGATCGTGACGCAGAGCAGGGCACCGGCGAGCATGTAGCCGAGGAAGAGTGCGATGCCGCCCAGCACGAGCCATATGACGTTGAGGATTATCTTCACTGCTGGCGACCTGCCATCTGTTCGAGTCGGGCGATCCGCTCCGCCATCGGCGGGTGCGTCGAGAACATCTTGGACATTCCCTGCCCGGGGCGGAAGGGATTGGCGATCATCATGTGGCTCGCGGTCTCGATGCGCGGCTCCGGGGGCAGCGGCAGCTGCTTGGTGCCCGCGTCGAGCTTGCGCAGGGCGCTGGCGAGGGCGAGCGGATCGCCCGTCAGCTGCGCGCCCGACGCGTCGGCCTCGTACTCCCGGGAGCGGCTGACGGCCAGCTGGATGACCGAGGCGGCCAGCGGGCCCAGGATCATGATCAGCAGCATGCCGAAGATGCCGGGGCCCTCGTCGTCGTTGGACCGGCCCACGGGGATCAGCCAGGCGAAGTTCACCAGGAACATGACGACCGACGCGAGGGCGCCCGCCACCGAGGAGATCAGGATGTCGCGGTTGTAGACGTGGCTCAGCTCGTGGCCGATGACGCCGCGCAGCTCCCGCTCGTCGAGGATCTCCAGGATCCCCTGGGTGCAGCAGACGGCGGCGTTGCGCGGGTTGCGGCCCGTGGCGAAGGCGTTGGGCGCCTGCGTCGGCGATATGTAGAGCCTCGGCATGGGCTGGCGCGCGGCCGTCGAGAGCTCGCGGACCATGCGGTACAGCGCGGGCGCCTCGAACTCGCTGACGGGTCTGGCCCGCATGGCGCGCAGCGCGAGCTTGTCGCTGTTCCAGTACGCGTAGGCATTGGTGCCCAGTGCCACGACGAGCGCGACGATCAGCCCTCCGCGGCCGAAGAAGCTGCCGATGAGGATGATGAGTGCGGACAGCCCGCCGAGGAGTACGGCGGTCTTCAGCCCGTTGTGCCGGCGGTGCACGGTACGCCCTCCAAGTGGTGCGGCAGGGGAACCCTTTGCTTAGCGGTGCTCCACTCTCCAGTGGACCCTCCTGTACTGGTCAACGCCAGGCGAGGAGTGCTGGTTCCCCGGTGCTCCGGGGCGGGGCCGTAGGCCGTACGGGTGGGAGGCGCGGTGCCGCCCCGGCGCGGCGTCCGTCCGGAGCGGCGTCCGTCCGGAGCGGCGTCCGTCCGGGACGGCTTCCGCTCAGCGCTGTGCGGGCAGGCCGGCCTTCTCCAGGGCGTCGGCGAGCGGCTGGACCTCACTGGTGCAGTGTCCGCAGCGGCTGGCGACGGCGGGGATCTCCGTGTAGCAGCGGGGGCAGTCGCGCAGGGCGGCCCTGATGTCGAAGGGCTGGTCCTTGGTGAAGCGGTTCTGGACCTTGGCCATGGGGGCGACGACGAGGAAGTACAGGACGGCCGCGGTGATCACGAAGGCGATGGCCGGGGCGATGAACTTTCCGTACGGGAAGGTGACGCCCTCGATCGTGAAGACGGAGTCGCTGAAGTCGCCGGTGCCCTGGGTGGCGACGCCGATCAGCGGGGTGATGAAGGCGTTGCTGAAGCCGGTGACCACCGCGGTGAACGCCGATCCGATGGCCAGACCGATGGCCATGGATATGACGTTGCCGCGGAGGATGAAGTCCTTGAAGCCGGTCAGCATGGTGATGTAACTCTCCTTGTGGTGCAGATGGGTGCTATTCGGTCAGAATCCGTCAGAAGAGGGTGACAGACGCGAAGCGCAGAACCAACTGCGGGATGCCGGAGAGGCCGACGGCCGCCGCACAGGTGAGGGCGATCGCGGCGGTGAGGGCGGCGGGGGCGCGGTGCGCGACGGGGGCCTCCGGGGCGCCGTCTGCGGCCCCGGCGGGCTCGGCGGCGGTCTCGGGGGCCTTGAAGAGCGTCGCCGTCCACTGGAGGTAGTAGTACAGCGCGATCACGACGTTGGCGGCCATCACGACGGCGAGCCAGCCGAGCCCGGCGTCCACGGCGGACGAGAAGACCGTGACCTTCGCGAAGAGCCCGATGACGCCGGGCGGCAGTCCGGCCAGGCACAGCAGGAAGAAACCGAGCGTCAGGGCGGTCAACGGGCGGGTCCGGTACAGGGCCCGGTAGTCGGTGAGGCGGTTCTCCGGGTGCACGCGCGCGAGGAGGGCCGCCACCCCGAAGGCACCGAGGTTCACGACGGCGTACATCAGGGCGTACGCGACGGTGGCGCCGATCTGGTCGTCGCTGGAGTACCCGGCGGCGGCGATCGGCACCAGGAGGTACCCCGCCTGTCCGACGGACGACCAGGCCAGCAGGCGCACCGCGCTGTACGGACGGTCGGGCCGCTGCCGCAGGGCGCCGACGTTCCCGACGGTCATGGTCAGGGCCGCCAGGACGGCGACGGCCGGTCCCCACACGTCCGCGTACGAGGGGAAGGCGATGACGGTCACCAGGATCAGCCCGGAGAAGCCGACCGCCTTGCCGACGACGGACAGATAGGCGGCGACGGGCAGCGGGGCGCCGACGTACGTGTCGGGCACCCAGAAGTGGAAGGGCGCGGCGGCCGTCTTGAAGGCGAACCCGACCAGGGTGAGGGCGACGCCCGCCTTGGCGAGGGTGTCGAGCTGCGCGGGGACGTCGTCGAGCTTCCCGGCGATCTCCGTGAGGTGCAGGGTGCCCGTCGTCGCGTACACGAAGCTGACGCCCAGCAGCATCACGGCGGTCGCGGTGACCGAGGACAGGAAGAACTTGAGGGCGGCCTCCGAGGAGAGCCGGTCGCCGCGCTTCAGCCCGACCAGCGCGAAGGCCGGGAGGGACGCCACCTCAAGGGCGACGACGAGGGTGGCGAGGTCGCGGGAGGCGGGCAGCAGGGCGGCCCCGGCGGCGGAGGACAGCAGCAGGAACCAGAACTCCCCCGCCGGGAGCTTCCTGGTGTCGGCCAGGGACAGCAGGGCGGTGAGGAGCGCGCCGCCGAGCACCAGGAACTGGACGACCAGGGCGAAGTGGTCGGCGGTGTAGCTGCACACGCCCGTGTCGCCGGGCGTGGTGAGGCAGAAGGTCGTGCGGTCGCCCTTGCGCAGCGGCGCGAGGGCTGCGATCGCGACGGCCAGGCCCGCGATCGCGCCGTACCCGAGGAACCGCTTGCGGTCCTCGGGCACGAACAGGTCGGCGACGAGGACGGCGAGGGCGGTGACGGCCGCGACGGTCGGCGGCGCGATCGCGAGCCAGTCGACGGACTGGACGAGGGAGCTCACGACTTTCCTCCTGCGAGGAGCTTCTGCACGGCCGGGTCGGTGAGGCCGAGGAGGACCGCGGGCCAGAGTCCGGCGAGGACGGTGAGGGCGACGAGCGGTGTCCAGGTGACGGCCTCGTACCGCTGTACGTCGGCGATCTCCAGCAGTTCCTCGCCGCGCTCGCCCATGCACACCCTGCGGACCACGATCAGCATGTACGCGGCGGTGAGCAGCGTGCCCAGGCCCGCGATCGCCATGAAGGTGAGGAACGCGGGGCGGCTGAGCCCGTCCGCCGGGTCGAACGCGCCGAACATCGTCAGCATCTCGCCCCAGAACCCGGCGAGTCCCGGCAGTCCGAGCGAGGCGACGGCGGCGAACGCGAGGAGGCCGCCGATGCGGGGCGCGCGGCCGTAGAGCGCCGCGCCCGTGGCCCCGGCGAGGGTGTCGAGGTCGGCGGTGCCGTACCGCTCCTTGATGGCTCCGACCAGGAAGAACAGCAGTCCCGTGATGAGGCCGTGGGCGATGTTGGCGAAGAGCGCGCCGTTGACGCCGGTCGGGGTCATGGAGGCGATGCCCAGGAGGACGAAGCCCATGTGGCCGACGGACGAGTAGGCGATCAGGCGCTTGAGGTCGCCGCCCGCGCCCCGTCCGGCGAGGGCGAGGCAGGCGAGGGACCCGTAGATGATGCCGACGACCGCGAAGGCCGCGAGGTACGGGGCCAGTTCGCGCATTCCGTCGGGGGCGATCGGCAGGACGACGCGGACGAACCCGTACGTGCCCATCTTGAGCAGGACGCCCGCGAGGAGCACCGAGCCGACGGTGGGCGCGGCGGTGTGGGCCGCGGGCAGCCAGCTGTGCAGCGGCCACATCGGCGTCTTGACCGCGAGCCCGATCCCGATCGCGATCACGGCCGTGAGCTGCACGGACGTACTCAGGCCCCGGCCGTTGTCAGTGGCGAGTGCCACCATGTCGAACGTGCCCGCCTTCAGCCCGATGAGCAGGAGGCCGAGCAGCATGATCACGGAGCCGAGCAGCGTGTAGAGGATGAACTTCCAGGCGGCGGCCGCGCGGCCGTCGCCACCCCAGCGGGCGATCAGGAAGTACATGGGGATGAGGACCGTCTCGAAGGCCAGGAAGAAGAGCACCAGGTCGAGGACGGCGAAGGTGGCGAGGGTGCCCGACTCCAGGACGAGCAGGAGGGCCACGAATGCCTTGGGGGACGGGCCCGGGGGCATTTTGAAATAGCTGTGGAGCGCGCAGAGGAAGGTCAGCAGCGTGGTCAGCAGCAGGAGGGGGAGCGAGATGCCGTCGACACCGAGGTGGATGCGCACGTCGAGTGCGGGGATCCAGCTGATGTCCGTGGTGGCCTGCATCTTCGACGGGTGGTCGTGGTCGAAGCCGAGTGCGAGGGCGATCGCGGCGAGCAGGACCGCGCCGGTCACGGTCACGCCGTGGCGCAGCACGGCCTGTTCGGGGCTCTTGCCCTTCAGGCCCGGCGGGGCCGGGAGGAGGGCCGCGGCCGCGCCGACGAGCGGGCCGACGACGATCAACGCGAGGAGGACCCGCATCACGGACTCACTGATATCGATCACTGCTGCTCACGCTCCGGCGGTGGCGACGAGGACGGCGGCGATCGCCAGGACGACGGAGCCCAGGAGCAGCGCGCCGAGGTAGGTCTGCACGTTGCCGGTCTGGGCGCGGCGGACGGCCCTGCCGAGCCACTGCGCGCCGGTGCCCGCGCCGCGCACGTAGGTGTCGACGACCTCGCGGTCGAGGAAGCGGACCAGTCGGGCCGCGGCGCGGACGGGGCGGGCGAAGAGGGCGTCGTAGAGCGCGTCGAGGTGGAAGCCCGCGGCCGCGTGGCGGTGCAGCGGGCCCAGCAGGAGACGGCCGGGGTCGGCGGGGTCGGCGGCGGCGGACACCGAGCCGTACGCGGGGGTGTGGCTCGCGATCGCCTCGGCCTCGACCTGGCCGCCGTCGCCGTCGGGGTGCGCGGCGACGGCGCCGAGGGGGGTGCGGGCGGCGAGCGCGGTGGTGTGGCGCCAGGCGGCGTAGGTGATCAGACCGCCGACGAGGCCGATGCCGGTGCCGAGTACTGCGGTGGTGAGCGTCGGGGTGAGGGCGTGGCCGTCGAACCAGTCGTCGAGGTGGGTGACGGTGAGGCCGAAGCCGAGGGAGGGGATCGCGAGGATCCACAGGACGGTGGTCATGGCGAGCGGCTGCCTGCCGTGCTCGGGGACGCTCGGACCCCGGCCGCGGAAGGCCAGCAGCCACAGGCGGGTGGCGTACGCGGCGGTGAGGAGCGCCGTGAGCAGGGCGGCGACCAGGACGATCCAGCCCGCGCCCGCCGGGGCGGTGTCGCTGTCGCCGAGGGCGGTGTGCTCGGCGGCGACGAGGACGGCTTCCTTGGAGAAGAAGCCGGCGAAGGGCGGGACGGCGGCGAGCGCGAGCAGGGCGACGGTCATCGTCCAGTAGGCGTCGGGGATCCGCTGGGCGAGGCCGGACGTGCGGGACATGGCGGCCAGCGAGTTGGTCCCGGCGGCGTGGATGACCGCGCCAGCCGCGAGGAACAGCAGCGCCTTGAAGGCGCCGTGCGACAGGAGGTGGAAGACGGCGGCCCCGCGGTCGCCGACGGCCAGGGCGCCGGACATGTAGCCGAGCTGGCCGATGGTCGAGTAGGCGAGGACGCGCTTGATGTCGTCCTGGGCGAGCGCGGCGAGCGCCGAGCCGACCATGGTGAGCGCGGCCGTCACGGCGAGGACGGTGAGCGCCGCCTGCGAGGTGGCGAAGACCGGGAGGAGGCGGGCCACGAAGTAGATGCCGGCCGCGACCATGGTCGCGGCGTGGATCAGCGCGGAGACGGGGGTCGGGCCCGCCATCGCGTCGGGCAGCCAGGTGTGCAGCGGGAACTGCGCCGACTTGCCCGCGACGCCCGCGAGGAGCAGCAGCGCGACGAGGGTGGGGTGGTCGAGGCCGTCGTGCGCGACGGCGTCCAGGATGCCGGTGACGCGGAAGGTGCCGGTGTCGGCGGCGAGCGCGAACAGGCCGATCAGGAAGGGGACGTCGCCGAGCTTGGTGACCAGGAACGCCTTGAGGGAGGCGGCGCGGGCCTCGGGCGTCTCCCAGTAGTGGCCGACCAGGAAGTACGAGCAGATGCCCATGATCTCCCAGCCGACCAGCAGCACCATCAGGTCGCCCGAGTAGACGACCAGCAGCATCGCCGAGGTGAAGAGTGAGACGAGGGCGGCGTAGGAGGGGTAGCGCGGGTCGTCGCGGAGGTAGCCCGTGGAGTAGATCTGCACGCAGGTCGCGACCAGGCCGACCAGGACGGCGACCAGGGCGGCGAAGCCGTCGACGTGCAGGGCGAGGTCGACGGGGACCGAGCCGGTGGGGGTGAGCTGGGTGGCGGCGTCGATCGCCTTCCCGCCGCCCTGGCGCACGGCGACGAGGGCCGCGAGGCCCAGGGCGGCGAGCGTCGGCAGCACGGCCAGGGGGCGTACGAAACCGGGGGCCGTACGGCCCAGCAGCAGGCCGGCGACGGCGCCGAGGAGGGGCAGGAGGGGGACGAGGACCGCGAGGGTCGTGGTGGTCACGCGGTGGCCTCGGCCTTCTCCTCGCGGGGGTCGTCGGTGGGTGCGGTCGTGCCCGCGGGGGCGTCGTCGGCGGTGTCGCGGAGCTTGTCGATGTCCGCGGTGCCCCGGTTGCGGTAGACGGCGAGGACGATCGCCAGGCCGATGCCGATCTCGGCGGCGGCGATGGCGATGGTGAAGAGGGTGAGCGCCTGGCCGGTGTGGAGGGTGTCGCGCAGCCAGACGTCGAAGGCGACGAGGTTGAGGTTGACGGCGTTGAGCATCAGCTCGACGGACATCAGGACGAGGATGGCGTTGCGGCGGGCGAGGACGCCGTAGAGCCCCGTGCAGAAGAGGAGGGCGGCCAGGACCGCGGGGTAGGCGAGGTGCACTACTTCTCCCCCTGCCTGCTCTTGGCGTTCTTGCCCGTACGGGCGTTCTGGGCGTTCTGGGCGTTCTTGCGGGACAGGACGATCGCGCCCACCAGGGCCGCGAGGAGCAGCACGGAGAGCGCTTCGAAGGGCAGCACCCAGTGCCGGAAGAGCATTTCGCCGGAGACCGCGGTGGAGCCCTGGGCCGGTCCTTCCAGTTCGATCCAGGTCGTGCGGAACGCGTCCACGACGACCCAGACGAGGGAGGCGGCGGCGAGCAGGGCGACCCCGAGCGCGACGGGGCGGTTGCCCGAGTCGGCGTCCGGGGAGCGGCCGATGGGTGCCTTGGTGAGCATCAGCCCGAAGAGGAGGAGGACGACCACGGACCCGACGTAGATCAGGACCTGGACCCAGGCGATGAACTCGGCCGTCAGGAGCAGGTACTCGACGGCGAGGCCGCCGAGGGCCACGACCAGCCAGAGTGCGGCGTGCACCAGCTGCTTGGTCGTGACCGTGACCACGGCCGCGCCGAAGGTGACGAGGCCGACGAGGAGGAACGCGATCTCCACGCCGGTGGGCGAGAGGAAGCCGGGGTGGCCGGCTGCGAGGACGCTCACTCCGCGGCCCCCTGTTCCGCGGAGCCCGCCGCCTGTTCCGAGGAGCCTGCCGCGGCCTGCCTCTCGGCGGCCTGCCTCTCGGCGGCCTGCTTCTCGGCGGCCTTGCGGGCGGCGGCGAGTTCCTTGGGCTCCTCGGCGCCCGCGTCGAGCGCGGGCGGCTCGGGCACGGTCCACATCCACTCGCGGAGCTTGTCGCGCTCGTGGGTCAGCTCGTGGATGTCGGTCTCCGCGTACTCGAACTCGGGCGACCAGAAGAGGGCGTCGAAGGGACACACCTCGATGCAGATCCCGCAGTACATGCAGAGGGAGAAGTCGATGGCGAAGCGGTCGAGGACGTTGCGGCTGCGCTCGCGCCCGCCGGGCGCCGCGGGCGGCACCGTCTCCTTGTGGGAGTCGATGTAGATGCACCAGTCGGGGCACTCGCGGGCGCACAGCATGCAGACCGTGCAGTTCTCCTCGAACAGTCCGATGACGCCCCGGGTGCGGGGCGGCAGCTCGGGCTGGTGCTCGGGGTACTGCTCGGTGACGGACCTCTTCGTCATCGTGCGGAGGGTCACGGCCAGGCCCTTGGCCAGGCCCGAGCCGGGAACGGGGGGAGCCACTAGTTGATCGCCACCTTCACGATGCCGGTGAGCGCGATCTGCGCGAGAGCGAGCGGGACGAGGGTGGTCCAGGCGAGCTTCTGGAGCTGGTCCTCGCGCAGGCGCGGGTAGCTCACGCGGAGCCAGATGACGACGAAGGCGAGGACGGCGGTCTTCAGCAGCGTCCAGACCCAGCCGAGTCCGTCGCCGCCGAACGGGCCGTGCCAGCCGCCCAGGAAGAGGACGGTGGTCAGACCGCACAGGACGACGATTCCGACGTACTCGGCGAGCAGGAAGAGCGCGAAGCGCAGACCCGTGTACTCGGTGTACGCGCCGAAGATGATCTCGGAGTCGGCGACCGGCATGTCGAAGGGCGGGCGCTGGAGCTCGGCGAGACCGGCGACGAAGAAGACGAGCGCGCCGACGATCTGCCAGGGCAGCCACCACCACTCGAACGCGTCGAGGATGCCGGGCAGCGAGACGGTGCCCGCCGCCATGGCGACCGAAGCCGCGGCGAGCAGCATCGGCAGCTCGTACGCGAGGAGCTGCGCCGCGGTGCGCAGGCCGCCGAGGAGGGAGAACTTGTTGGCGGACGCCCAGCCCGCCATGAGCGAGCCGAGCACGCCGACGCCCATCATCGCGAGCACGAAGAAGATGCCCGCGTCGACGACCTGCCCGACCGCGCCGTCGCCGGGCCCGACCGGGATCGCGACCAGGACGAGGAGGTACGGCAGGAGGGCGACGGCGGGCGCGAGCTGGAAGACGCGGCGGTCGGCGGCGGCCGGGACGACGTCCTCCTTCTGCGCGAACTTCACCCCGTCCGCGACGAGCTGCGCCCAGCCGTGGAAGCCGCCCGCGTACATCGGTCCGAGGCGGCCCTGCATGTGGGCCATCACCTTGTGCTCGGTCTGCCCGACGACGAGCGGGAGGACGAGGAAGGCGGCGAAGACGATGACGAGACGGAGGGCGACGTCGAGAACGTCGTTCACGCGGAATCGCCTCCGGCGGGGGTGTCGGAATCGGAGTCGGAGTCGGAGCCGGAGTCAGGACCGGAGCCGGTACGGGGCTCGGGGTCGGCGGGTTCCTGCGCCGGGGCCTGCGCCTGCGCCTGCGCTTGGGCCTGCGCCGGGGCCGGGGACTCCTCGTCGAAGGCCGGGCGCGGGTTGTGCCAGGGGGCGTCCGCGCTGCCGGTGGGCGCGGGCCGCGCCGGGGCGGCCCCCTCCGGTGCGGGCGGCGTGTCGCGCTGCGAGGCCGACCCCTCACCGGCGCCGCGCGACCGGCGCACCGGCGCACCGGCCTGACTCGCCGAGCCGTCGGAAGCGCTGCGGGTACGCCGGGGCGGCCGGGCCGGAGCCTCCGCGGCGGCCGCTCCCCCGGCAGGCGTCTCCGGCGCCGCGGGAGCCTGGCTCGCCGAACCGTCCGACGCGCTGCGCGTGCGCCGGGGCGGCCGGACCGGAGCCTCCGCGGCAGCGGCCCCCTCGACGGGCGCCGCTGGAGCCTGGCTCGCCGAGCCCTCGCTCACGCTGCGGGTGCGCCGCGCCGGACGCTCCCCCGCGGCACCCGCCGCACCCGCCGCACCGGCGCCGGCACCTGCACCCGCGCGCGCAGCGCGAGCCGGGCGGGCCGGGGCCGGAGGCAGCTGCCCCTTGAGCGGGCCCCACTCGTTCGGATCGGGCACCCCGGGCGGCAGCATCTGCCGCCGCTTGGGCGCGCCGTGCGCCGCACCCGCCGCGGGCTCCCCCGGCTCCTTCGCGCCCGGCCACGCCTTCGCGACCCGCGCCGCGAGCACGAAGTCCTTGCGCAGCGGGTGCCCCTCGAAGTTCTCGGGCAGGAGCAGCGGAACCAGGTTCGGATGGTCGGTGAAGACCACGCCGAACATCTCGTGCGTCTCGCGCTCGTGCCACGCCGCGCCCGCGTAGACGTCCACGGCGGTGGGCAGCGCGGGCGCGGTGTGCGGCACGGTCGTGCGCAGCATCAGGCGCCGTACGCGACGGCCTTCGAGCCCGACGACGTGCGCGCAGACGCGGAAGCCCGTGCCCGGCTCGTCGACCGCGCTCAGCCAGTCGAAGTACGTGCAGCCCAGTTTGTCGCGGGCGATTTCGAGGGCGGCGATCCAGGAGCCGGTCGGCACGTCGACGGTGAGCAGGTCGTACGCGTGCTCGGCGGTCGCCTCGACGCCGAAGACCTCGGTGACGGCGTCGGGCAGCGTGTCGTAGGCGGTGCTCGTCATCGGTCCCCGGCCTCCCCGGACGCCGGGGGCGCGGGCGGCGGGGCGACCAGGGAGCTGCGCAGCGCGGCGGTGGAGGCGCGCGGGCCGCCGCCGTTCCCGTACCGCTCGGCGAGCGACTCCTTGGCGATCTTCTCCTGGAGCTTGAGGATGCCCTGGAGCAGCGCCTCGGGCCGGGGCGGGCAGCCGGGCACGTACACGTCGACGGGGATGATCTGGTCGACGCCCTTGGTCACGGAGTACGAGTCCCAGTAGGGCCCGCCGCAGTTGGAGCAGGCGCCGAAGGAGATGACGTACTTCGGCTCGGGCATCTGCTCGTAGAGCCGCTTCACGGCCGGGGCCATCTTGTCGGTGACCGTGCCGGAGACGATCATGAGGTCGGCCTGGCGCGGGCCCGGCGCGAAGGGGATCACGCCGAGGCGGATGAAGTCGTGGCGGGCCATCGACGCGGCGATGAACTCGATGGCGCAGCAGGCGAGCCCGAAGTTGAAGACCCACAGGCTGTAGCGGCGGCCCCAGTTGAGGACCACCTTCATCGGCTCGGGGGCCAGCCGGGACAGCACGCCGAGCCGCTGGGGCTCCGGGAGGTCCACGGGGCCGGGGCCCGGATGAGGGGCGGTCACGTCCATTCGAGGACGCCCTTCTTGTATGCGTAGAGCAGTCCCACGGCCAGGAAGCCGAGGAAGATGAACATTTCCACCAGGGTCGTCGCGCCGTATCCGGCGGCGGCGAAGACCGTCGCCCAGGGGAAGAGGAAGATCGAGTCGACGGCGAAGATCACGTAGAGGAAGGCGTAGACGTAGTAGCGGACCTGGGTGTGGGCCCAGCCCTCGCCGACGGGGTCGACCCCGCATTCGTACGTGAGCAGCTTCTCCTGCGTCGGCACCACGGGCCGCAGCAGCCGCCCGGCCCCGAAGGCCACGGCGACGAACAGCACGCCGACCACCGCCAGCAGCCCGACGACCGAGTAGCTCTCGAAGTAGTCCGCCGCGAGAACGGTCGATTCCGGCACGTCGGCCCCTCGCTCCCAGTCCTGGTCCGTTCGACGATCTGTACGCACGGGAGTCTAGGCCCTGTTAAAGGAGTGGTAAGCAGTTGTGTCGGCGTGGGGTGCGAAGTGGAGTGGAGTGGGGTGCGAGGCGGAGCGGGCGGGGTGCGGAGCGGAGTGGGGTTATCCCTACCGCACCCCACCCATGTACCCCATGGCGTGCGCTGCCCCGGCCGGGCAGGCTTGATGCCATGACCACGACCCCGCTGATCAGCGACTCCACCGGCGACGATCGGCCGCCGACCGCACGCTTCTTCGCCTTCGACCGGCACATCTGGAAGGAGATCGCCCATCTCCTGATCAATCTGCCGATGTCGCTGATCGGTTTTGTCTACACGGTGTTCATGGTCGCGCTCGGCGTGGGATTTTCCGTCACGGTGATCGGTCTTCCGCTGCTCGCGGTGGGGCTCGGCGGTTCGCGGCTGCTGGGCCGCCTGGAGCGCGCGCGGGCGCGGTCGCTGCTGGGCATGCGGATCGACGAGCCGAGCCCGCTCTCGCTCAGCCGCCGCGACCCGGGCTTCTTCGGCTGGCTGTGGTCGGCGGTCAAGGACCCGGTGGCCTGGCGGTGCGTGCTCTACGAGGTGGTCAGGCTGCCGTGGAGCGTGTTGACGTTCGCCGTGACGCTGGTGGGGCTGATCGTGCTCTGGCCCGTGCTCCCGTTCCTCGTGCGGACCCTCGCCAACGCCGACCGGGCCATGGTGCGCGGGCTGCTCTCGCCCTCCGACGAGCTGGAGCGGCGGATCGCCGAGCTGGAGTCGGACCGGGGCGTGGTGGTCGACACCGCAGCCGCCGACCTGCGCCGCATCGAGCGCGACCTGCACGACGGCGCCCAGGCCAGGCTCGTCGCCCTCGCCATGGGGCTCGGTCTGGCCAAGGAGAAGCTGCTGGAGGACCCGGAGGCCGCGGCGGCGATGGTCGGCGAGGCGCACGGCGAGGTGAAGCTGGCGCTCCAGGAGCTGCGCGACCTGGCCCGCGGCATCCACCCCGCCGTCCTCACCGACCGGGGGCTCGACGCGGCGCTCTCCGCCATCGCCTCGCGCTGCACGGTGCCCGTCAAGGTCACGGCCGACCTGCGGGAGCGCCCCGCCGAGGCCATCGAGGGCATCGCCTACTTCACGGTCTCCGAGCTGCTCCAGAACATCAGCAAGCACAGCGGGGCGCGGAACGCGACCGTCGAGGTGTGGCGGTCCAAGGGCCGGCTGCTGATCCAGGTGCAGGACGACGGGCGCGGCGGCGCGAGCCTCGACGGCGGTACGGGCATGGCCGGTCTCGCCGAGCGGCTCGGCGCGGTCGACGGGCTCTTCGTCCTGGAGTCCCCGGCGGGCGGCGGCACGACCGTGACGGCGGAACTGCCCTGGCGCGACCGGGAAGGTGCGGGAAAGCGCACTTAGCGGGGTGGGGAAAACCCCCGGTCGGAACTGAAACGGGCCTCATGGTGCGCGGTCTTCGCACCCGGCAGTCTTGTTGTACGAGCTTGAACACGAGCGCGGCGACACCGTCCGCGCCACCGCCCACCCGCCACCACCCACACACAAACGAGAACCAGAAACGGACGGCACCGCCATGGCCACGGCATACGACGGACCGGGGACCCGGGACCACTTCTTTCCCGCGGCGCTGCGCGCGCCGTTCGAGGCCCGCACCTGGCGCGAGTACGTCTACGTGCTGCTGAGCCTGCCGATCAGCGTGGTGAGCTTCAGCTTCGCCATAACCGGCTTCTCGGCCAGCGCCGGTCTGCTGATCACCTTCCTCGGGGTGCCGCTGCTCGCGCTGACGCTGGCCATGTGCCGCGGCTTCGGGGCCGTGGAGCGGCTCAGGGCGCGGGTGCTGCTCGGCGTGGACGTGGCCTCTCCCGCGCCGGCCAGGGGCCGGACCAACGGCCTGATGTCCTGGGTGGGCGCGGTCCTCAAGAGCGGCGTCTCCTGGCGGCACTTGCTCTACGCGCTGCTCCAGCTCCCCTGGTCGATCTTCACCTTCGTCGTCTCGACGGTCTTCTGGTCGATCGGCTGGAGCCTGTTCACGTACCCGCTCTGGCAGTGGACCTTCCCGGCGTACGGCGGCCACGGCGGCATCCAGCTGTACGGCGACAAGTCGCACGACATCTACCTGGACTCGGCCTTCGAGATAGCCGTCACCTCCCTGGTGGGCCTGGTCTTCGTCCTCGCCACCCCCTGGGTCGTCCGCGCCCTGACCTCGGTGGACCGGGTGATGGTGACCGAGCTGCTCGGCCCGTCCCGGCTGGCCACCCGCGTCACGGAGCTGGAGTCGGACCGGGGCGTGGTGGTCGACACCGCAGCCGCCGACCTGCGCCGCATCGAGCGCGACCTGCACGACGGCGCCCAGGCCAGGCTCGTCGCCCTCGCCATGGACCTGGGTCTGGCCAAGGAGAAGCTGACCGAGGACCCCGAGGCCGCCGCGCGGATGGTCGACGAGGCGCACGGCGAGGTCAAGACGGCCCTCCAGGAGCTGCGCGACCTGGCCCGCGGCATCCACCCCGCCGTCCTCACCGACCGGGGGCTCGACGCGGCGCTCTCCGCCATCGCCTCGCGCTGCACGGTGCCGGTGACGGTCGAGGTGGAGCTGGAGTCCAGGCCCGCCGCCGCGATCGAGGGCATCGCCTACTTCACGGTCTCCGAGCTGCTCCAGAACGTCAGCAAGCACAGCAGGGCGACCCGGGCGACCGTCGACGTGTGGCACGCCCAGGGCAGGCTGATGCTCCAGGTCACCGACAACGGCAAGGGCGGCGCGGACATCACGGCGGGCAGCGGACTGGCCGGGCTCGCGGAGCGGCTGGACGCGGTGGACGGGATCCTGGTCGTCGACTCCCCCGTGGGCGGCCCGACCAGCATCACGGCCGAACTGCCCTGGCGCCGCTGAGCGCCCGGCCCCGGCGGCGCCCGCCCCGGCGGACGCCGCCCCCTTCGCCGTACCCCGGCCTCGTGGCCCCCGACCTCGTGGCCCTCAGCCCCGCGCCTCCGGCCCCGTACCTCCCGGGATGTGCGGAGCGACACCCCGTTGTTGCCCGCACCCTGGCGCGTCCGGCCCCGGATCCTGGGATGCTGGAGGGCACAGGGGCGGGAAGCACATCGATACGTGGGGGCTACAGGGTCGTGGAGGACAGGGTGCGCGTCGTCATCGCCGAGGATTCAGTGCTGCTCAGGGAGGGCCTGACCCGGTTGCTGACCGATCGCGGGCACGACGTGGTGGCGGGTGTGGGCGATGCCGAGGCGCTGATCAAGACCATCGGGGACCTGCACGGACAGGGGCAGCTGCCGGACGTCGTCGTGGCGGACGTGCGGATGCCGCCGACGCACACGGACGAGGGAGTGCGGGCCGCGGTGCGGCTGCGCAAGGACTACCCCGGGATAGGCGTACTGGTGCTGTCGCAGTACGTAGAGGAGCAGTACGCCACCGAACTGCTCGCCGGGAGCAGCCGGGGCGTGGGGTACCTGCTGAAGGACCGGGTCGCCGAGGTGCGGGAGTTCGTCGACGCGGTGGTGCGGGTGGCGCGGGGCGGGACGGCGCTGGACCCGGAGGTCGTGGCCCAACTGCTGGGCCGCAGCCGCAAGCAGGACGTGCTGGCGGGGCTGACGCCGCGCGAGCGCGAGGTCCTCGGTCTGATGGCCGAGGGGCGGACGAACTCGGCGGTCGCCAAGCAACTGGTGGTGAGCGACGGCGCGGTGGAGAAGCACGTCAGCAACATCTTCCTGAAGCTGGGGCTTTCGCCGAGTGAGGGGGATCATCGGCGGGTACTCGCGGTACTCACCTACCTGAACTCCTGACGGAGCGCCGGGCGCTCCGCCCGGCGTCGAACCGGACTCGGACCTAGGACCAAAGGACGAGCGGGGAACGTCTCTGAGAGAAGCGCCGGGGGGCGACGAATCATGACGAAGCGTGGCAAGAGCGTGTTCCGACAAGGCGTTCATCATGTGATCTGCCCCGTAGGGGCGGCTCTCACGGCCGTAGGGTGGGCTCAGGGACTGCCGGGCAGCCGGCTGGTTCCGAGCAGCCGCCTCAAGGGAGGTTCAGTTCAGTGACCAGCCAGGTCAGTAGCCCAGCCGAGCAGGCCGACGGGGCCGACGGGGCCGTCGTCGCCGGGCAGCGTTCGCCGCTGCCCGAAGCGGCCGACAGAGCGGGTGCCGGCGAGAAGGAAGTGCGCCGACTGGACCGGGTGATCATCCGCTTCGCGGGTGACTCCGGTGACGGCATGCAACTCACGGGAGACCGCTTCACGTCGGAGACGGCGTCCTTCGGCAATGACCTCTCCACCCTGCCGAACTTCCCCGCCGAGATCCGGGCGCCCGCCGGAACCCTGCCGGGCGTCTCCAGCTTCCAACTGCACTTCGCCGACCACGACATCCTCACCCCGGGCGACGCGCCCGACGTGCTGGTGGCGATGAACCCGGCGGCACTGAAGGCGAACATCGCGGACGTACCGCGCGGCGCGGAGATCATCGTCAACACCGACGAGTTCACCAAGCGCCCGATGGCCAAGGTGGGTTACGCCACCTCCCCGCTGGAGGACGGCTCGCTGGACGGCTACCGCGTCCACCCGGTGCCGCTGACGACGCTGACGATCGAGGCGCTGAAGGACTTCGGGCTCTCCCGCAAGGAGGCCGAGCGCTCCAAGAACATGTTCGCGCTGGGCCTGTTGAGCTGGATGTACCACCGGCCGACCGAGGGGACCGAGCGGTTCCTGCGGACCAAGTTCGCCAAGAAGCCGAACATCGCGGAGGCCAACGTCGCCGCGTTCAGGGCGGGTTGGAACTTCGGCGAGACCACCGAGGACTTCGCGGTCTCCTACGAGGTGGCCCCGGCCACCCAGGCGTTCCCCACCGGCACGTACCGGAACATCTCCGGGAACCTCGCGCTGTCCTACGGGCTGATCGCCGCGGGCCGCCAGGCCGACCTGCCGCTCTACCTGGGCTCGTACCCCATCACCCCGGCGTCCGACATCCTGCACGAGCTGTCCAGGCACAAGAACTTCGGCGTGCGGACGTTCCAGGCGGAGGACGAGATCGCGGGCATCGGCGCGGCGCTGGGCGCGGCGTTCGGCGGCTCGCTCGCGGTGACCACGACGTCGGGGCCCGGCGTGGCGCTGAAGTCGGAGACCATCGGACTCGCCGTCTCGCTCGAACTGCCGCTGCTGATCGTGGACATCCAGCGCGGCGGGCCGAGCACGGGCCTGCCGACCAAGACCGAGCAGGCGGACCTGCTCCAGGCGATGTACGGGCGCAACGGCGAGGCGCCGGTCCCGGTCGTCGCCCCGAAGACCCCGGCGGACTGCTTCGACGCGGCGCTGGAAGCGGCGCGCATCGCGCTGACGTACCGCACGCCGGTCTTCCTGCTCTCCGACGGGTACCTGGCCAACGGCTCGGAGCCGTGGCGGATCCCCGAGATCGACGAACTGCCCGACCTGCGCGTGCAGTTCGCGACCGGCCCCAACCACGAGCTGGCGGACGGCACCGAGGTCTTCTGGCCGTACAAGCGCGACCCGCAGACCCTGGCCAGGCCGTGGGCCGTGCCCGGCACGCCCGGCCTCGAACACCGCATCGGCGGCATCGAGAAGCAGGACGGCACGGGCAACATCTCCTACGACCCGGCCAACCACGACTTCATGGTCCGCACCCGCCAGGCCAAGATCGACGGCATCGAGGTCCCGGACCTGGAGGTCGACGACCCGGACGGCGCCGGGACCCTGGTGCTCGGCTGGGGTTCGACGTACGGGCCGATCACGGCCGCCGTACGGCGGCTGCGCGCCGAAGGAACCGCCATCGCGCAGGCCCACCTGCGCTACCTCAACCCCTTCCCGCGGAACCTCGGCGAGGTGTTGGGGCGTTACGACAAGGTGGTCGTGCCCGAGATGAACCTCGGTCAGCTGGCCACCCTGCTGAGGGCGAAGTACCTGGTCGACGCCCACTCGTACAACCAGGTCAACGGAATGCCGTTCAAGGCCGAACAGCTGGCGACGGCTCTGAAGGAGGCCAGCGGTGTCTGACGCGAACGATACGCTGGAGGCGCTTTCACTCGTGCCCAAGGCCGAGGCCCTGCAGTCCATGAAGGACTTCAAGTCCGACCAGGAAGTCCGCTGGTGCCCCGGGTGCGGTGACTACGCGGTGCTCGCGGCCGTACAGGGCTTCATGCCCGAGCTCGGCCTGGCGAAGGAGAACATCGTCTTCGTCTCCGGGATCGGCTGCTCCAGCCGCTTCCCGTACTACATGAACACCTACGGGATGCACTCCATCCACGGCCGCGCCCCGGCCATCGCCACCGGACTCGCCTCCTCCCGGCGGGACTTGAGCGTCTGGGTCGTCACGGGCGACGGCGACGCGCTCTCCATCGGCGGCAACCACCTGATCCACGCGCTGCGGCGCAACGTGAACCTGAAGATCCTGCTGTTCAACAACCGGATCTACGGTCTGACCAAGGGCCAGTACAGCCCGACGTCCGAGGTCGGCAAGATCACCAAGTCGACGCCGATGGGCTCCCTGGACGCGCCCTTCAACCCGGTGTCGCTGGCGATCGGCGCGGAGGCCTCGTTCGTGGCGCGGACGGTCGACTCCGACCGCAAGCACCTGACGGGCGTGCTGCGCGAGGCCGCCGCCCATCCGGGCACGGCGCTGGTGGAGATCTACCAGAACTGCAACATCTTCAACGACGGCGCCTTCGAGGTCCTGAAGGACAAGCAGCAGGCCGAGGAGGCGGTGATCCGGCTGGAGCACGGGCAGCCGATCCGCTTCGGCGCCGAGGGCGCCAAGGGCGTCGTACGGGACCCGCTGACGGGCGACCTGAAGGTCGTCGCGGTCACCGCGGAGAACGAGTCGCGGATCCTGGTCCACGACGCGCACAGCACCAGCCCCACCACGGCGTTCGCGCTGAGCCGCCTGGCCGACCCCGACACGCTGCACCACACCCCGATCGGGGTGTTCCGCAGCGTGGAGCGGCCGGTCTACGACACGCTGATGGCCGACCAGCTGGACGCGGCGATCGAGCAGAACGGCAAGGGCGACCTCGGTGCGCTGCTGGCCGGCGGCGACACCTGGACGGTCGTCGGCTGAGAGCCGCACGTACGCAAGTAAGGGGCGCCCTCCCGGGAGGGCGCCCCTTACGCATGTCCGTACTACTTCTCCGCGCGCGCCTCGTCGTACGTCTCGCGCGCCTTCAGCACCTCGTCCATCCGCTGCTCCGTCCAGCGCGCCAGGCCCCACACCTGCTCGGCGGCCTCGCGGCCGAGGCCGGTGAGCGAGTAGTCGACGCGCGGCGGGATCACCGGCTTGGCGTCCCGGTGCACGAAGCCGTCCCGCTCCAGGGTCTGGAGGGTCTGGGCGAGCATCTTCTCGCTGACCCCGCCGACGTGCCGCCGCAGCTCGCTGAAGCGGTACGAGCGGTCCAGGAGCGCGGCCAGGACGAGGACGCCCCAGCGGCTCGTGACGTGCTCCAGGACCAGCCGGGAGGGACACATCGGCTGGTTGACGTCGGCTTTCCACGGTTGACTTACGCCCATACCAGTACCTTACTTCAAAGTGGGTACTTCCGAATAGTTAGTACCCCTCCTACGGTAAGTCCCATGAGCATCGTCATCACCGGAGCAACCGGACACCTCGGCCGTCTCGTCGTCGAAGAGCTGCTGACCACCCACCGCGTCCCCGCGGGCGACATCGCCGCCGTCGTCCGGAACGAGGAGAAGGCCGCGGACCTCGCCGCGCGCGGCGTCGAGCTGCGGATCGCCGACTACGGCGACCCCGCGTCGCTCGAAGGCGCCTTCCGCGCGGGCGAGCGCGTGCTGCTGATCTCCGGCAGCGAGGTCGGGCGGCGCGTGCCGCAGCACACCGCGCTGGTGGAGGCCGCCAAGGCGGCGGGCGTGGCGCAGCTCGCGTACACCGGGGTCCTGGGCGGCCCCGGGGCCGACTTCGACCTGGCGGCCGAGCACAAGGTCACCGAGCGGCTGATCCTCGACTCCGGCCTGCCGTACACCTTCCTGCGCAACGGCTGGTACCACGAGAACTACACGGAGCACCTGGCGCCCGTCCTGGAGCACGGCGCCGTCGTGGGCAACGCGGGCGACGGCCGGGTCGCGTCGGCCGCCCGCGCCGACTACGCGGCCGCCGCGGCCGCAGTGCTGACCGGCGAAGGGCACCTGGGCCGCACCTACGAGCTGAGCGGCGACACCGCGTGGTCCTTCGCCGAGTACGCGGCCGAGGTCGCCCGCGCGGCGGGCCGGGAGATCGCGTACCGGAACGTCACGGCCGCCGAGCACCAGGCGATCCTCGCCGGGGCGGGCCTCCCCGAGCCCCTTCCCGCGATCCTCGCCGACGTCGACGTGGCGATCGGGCGCGGCCTGCTGGCCGGGACGAGCGGCGACCTGGCCCGGCTGATCGGCCGCCCGACCACCCCCGTCGCGACGGCGGTCGAGACGGCGGTCCGCGCCGCCGGATAGCCCTACCGGGGCGCCGATCGACCCCGCCGGGGGCGCCGCAGGACCACCCGCCGGGGCCTGTCATGACCGTATGGCAATACGCACATGGCAGAAAAACCCCGACGCCGCTACCTTCCTCTTGAGTGGGCTCGGTCAACACCGGGTGTCGGGCATGGGGCGGGAAGGGCGGGCCGGTGGCTGAGTCGGAGAAGGAGCAGCGGGCAGGACTGCTGTACGGCATCGGCGCGTACGGGATGTGGGGCCTCGTGCCCCTGTTCTGGCCGCTCCTCAAGCCGTCCGGCGCGATGGAGATCCTCGCCCACCGCATGGTCTGGTCGCTGGTCGTGGTCGGCCTCGTCCTGCTCGTGCTGCGCCGCTGGGCGTGGCTCGGCGAGCTGCTGCGCCAGCCCCGCAAGCTGGCGCTCCTCGCGGCGGCCGCGGCCGTCATCACCGTCAACTGGGGCCTGTACATCTGGGCCGTCAACAACGGACAGGTCGTCGAGGCGTCGCTCGGCTACTTCATCAATCCGCTGGTCACCATCGCCATGGGCGTGCTGCTCCTGGGCGAGCGGCTGCGGCGCGCGCAGTGGGCCGCGGTCGCCACGGGCGCGGCCGCCGTGCTGGTGCTCGCGATCGGGTACGGCAGGCCGCCCTGGATCTCCCTGGTCCTGGCGTTCTCCTTCGCGACGTACGGCCTGGTGAAGAAGAAGGTCAACCTGGGCGGGCTGGAATCGCTCGCCGCCGAGACCGCCCTCCAGTTCCTGCCCGCGCTCGGCTACCTGGTGTGGCTCGGCGCGGCCGGGTCGCTGACCTTCGGCGCGGAGGGCACGGGCCACGCGGCGCTGCTCGCCGCGACGGGCGTGGTGACCGCGGTGCCGCTGGTGTGCTTCGGCGCCGCCGCGATCCGGGTGCCGCTCTCCACGCTGGGGCTGCTCCAGTACCTGGCGCCGCTGTTCCAGTTCGGGCTCGGAGTCCTGTACTTCCACGAGGCGATGCCCGTCGAGCGGTGGATCGGCTTCTCCCTGGTGTGGCTGGCGCTCGTGGTGCTGACCTGGGACGCCCTGCGCACCGCGCGCAAGGGCCGGCTGGCGGCGGCAGCGGCCCGCGCCGAGGCGCTGCCGGACCCGGAGGCCCCGGTGGAGAAGGGCCTCCGGGAGAAGGCGCCGCGGGAAGAGGCGCTGCCGGGGAAGGCCGCGGCGGCGCGCCAGGACGCGCCCGCCTCCTCCTCGTAACCCCCCTGGCTCCCCCGCACGGACCGTCGCCCGCAGCACCTGGGCGGCGGTCCGTGCAGTTTGCTGCCACCTCCGCCGGGCCGCCCTTCGCGTGGCGCGATCTGATCGCCGTACGACTGCCGGACCTGCGGCCGACATCGAGACCAACGGCGCGTAAACGGTCACCCGGCGAACGAAAAGCGCAGACCAACCACTCTTTCGCGACCCCCCGTGTCCGATATGCGGATCCTTCTGACCGATTCCCGCCCTTGACGCAATATCGGCCGCTCGCCGAACATTCAGCACGCGCTCAACATGACGTGCCCCTGCCACAGAGGCACCTCGCGTGCACCACAGCACTCCCGCACGTTCCGTCCTGTCCCCGTACGGAATTCGGAGCCCCCACACCATGACCCCGCTCTCCCGCAGAGGCGCCGCCGCGGTCGCGGCCCTCGCCGTCGCCGGTCTGCTCGGCACCGCGGCCACCACCTCAGCCGCGACCGGCGCCCCGGCCACCGCGCCCGCGAAGTCCGCGCGCACCGCCCAGGCCACCGCCCTCGCCGCGCCCGACATCCCGGTCGCCAACGTCAAGGCGCACCTGAGCCAGCTCCAGTCGATCGCCACCGCCAACGGCGGCAACCGCGCCCACGGCAGGGCCGGCTACAAGGCGTCCATCGACTACGTGAAGGCCAAGCTGGACGCGGCCGGCTACACCACGTCCCTCCAGACGTTCACCTCGTCCGGCGCCACCGGCTACAACCTGATAGCCGACTGGCCCGGCGGCGACCCGAGTCAGGTCCTGATGGCCGGGTCGCACCTCGACTCGGTGACCTCGGGTCCCGGCATCAACGACAACGGCTCGGGCTCGGCGGGCGTCCTGGAGACCGCGCTGGCGGTCTCGCGCGCCCAGTTCAAGCCCGACAAGCACCTGCGCTTCGCCTGGTGGGGCGCGGAGGAGCTGGGCCTGGTCGGCTCGCGCCACTACGTGAACAACCTGCCCGCGGCCGAGCGCACGAAGGTCAAGGGCTACCTGAACTTCGACATGATCGGGTCACCGAACCCCGGCTACTTCGTCTACGACGACGACCCCACGATCGAGAAGACCTTCAAGGACTACTTCGCCGGGCTCGGCGTCTCCACGGAGATCGAGACCGAGGGCGACGGCCGCTCCGACCACGCGCCCTTCAAGAACGTGGGCATCCCGGTCGGCGGCCTGTTCTCCGGCGCCGACTACACCAAGACGTCGGCGCAGGCGCAGAAGTGGGGCGGCACGGCCGGGCAGGCCTTCGACCGCTGCTACCACTCCTCGTGCGACACCACGGCGAACATCAACGACACCGCGCTGGACCGCAACGGCGACGCCATCGCCCACGCGATCTGGACGCTGTCGGGCGGCGGCGGCACCCCGCCGACCGGTGACGTGTACGAGAACACCGCGGACGTCCAGATCCCCGACAACGGCGCGGCCGTCACCTCGACGGTCAACGTCTCGGGCCGCACCGGCAACGCGCCCTCGACCCTCAAGGTCGGCGTCGTCATCAAGCACCCGTACCGCGGCGACCTGGTGATCGACCTGATCGCTCCGGACGGCTCGGCGTACCGCCTGAAGAACTCCGGCAGCGACTCGGGCGACGACGTCAACACGACGTACACCGTGAACGCCTCCAGCGAGGCCGCCAACGGCAGTTGGAAGCTGAAGGTCCAGGACGTCGGCCCGCAGGACGTCGGTTACATCGACAGCTGGAAGCTCACCTTCTGACCCTTCCCCGTCACCCTTTCGGGGCCTTCCACGGACTGTATGCGTGTGCATATACTGCACACGCATACAGTCGTGTGGGTGGAGGGGAAGCATCATGTCCGACCGGAAGTTCCTGTTCCTGCTGGGTTCGAGCCGCTCGGGCGGCAACACCGAGACGCTCGCCAGGCTCGCCGCCGAGCAGCTCCCCGACTCCGTCGAACAGCGCTGGCTGCACCTGGAGGACCTGCCGCTCGGCCCCTTCAGGGACGTGCGCCACGCCGAAGGCCCGGCCCCGGCCGCCGCGCTCACCGGCCACGCGGCGACGCTGCTGGAGGCCACGCTGGAGGCGACGGACCTGGTCATCGCGTCGCCGGTGTACTGGTACTCCGTCTCCTCGTCCACCAAGCTCTACCTGGACCACTGGGAGTACTGGCTGAACGAGCCCGACGTGGACTTCAAGGAGCGCATGAAGGGCCACACCCTGTGGGGCGTGACCGCGCTCGCGGGGCGCGACAGGGCGGACGCCGATCCGCTGGTCGGCACCCTGCGGATATCCGCCAGGTACCTCGCGATGAACTGGGGCGGGGCGCTCGTCGGCAACGGCAGCAAGCCCGGCGACGTGCTGAACGACAGCGACGCGACGGCCCGCGCGAAGACCTTCTTCGACCTCGGCTGACGGCCGCGGACGACGGGCCGCGCGGCGGCGGCCCGGTTCAGGGGCGCGGCTCAGTTCAGGGGTGCGGCCCCGCCCGTACCGCCCAGGGCCCCCACGGCCCCCAGGACGTGCGCGATCAGCTTCTCGACCTCCGCCGCGCCCTGTATCGGCTTGCGCAGGACGTAGCGGTAGTAGAGGGGGCCGTACAGCATCTCCACCATCAGCGGCAGGTCCGCGCCCTCCGGGAGCTGGCCCGACCGGCGGGCCGAGCCCAGCCGCTCCAGGGCGGCGTCGAACCGGGGGCCGATCATCTCCTCCTGCACGGCCCGCGCGAGCGCCGCGTCGTGGTGCAGCTCGGAGAGGATCCCGGCGTACGCGGGCCCGAAGGGCGGCGTCGTGAGCAGCTTCACAGCGCCCGTCATATGGGTACGGAGGTCGGCCGCGACGTCCCCGGTGTCGACGAAGGGCGTGGCGTCGATCAGCGCTTCCGTGACGGCTTCGAGCAGCACCGCGCCCTTGGAGGGCCACCAGCGGTAGATGGTCTTCTTGCTGACCCCGGCACGGGCGGCGATGGCCTCGACCGTGACGTGTGCGTACTCCTTCTCCGCGCAGAGTTGCAGCGCGGCCGACAGGGTCGACTGCCTGGACTGTTCGCTGCGGCGGCGCACACTCATCGACTGAGTCTACGGCCAGGGTTTGACAGTGGAATGACAACCTCCAAGAATGTCGGGGCACCGCAGGAAACGCTACGTGTCGTGTCGAGCCGCACGCGGGGACGTCTCGACGCGACACGTAGTCCTGGTCCGTACGGCCCCCCGTCGGAGCCGGTGTCTCAGGCGGTGATGTCCTTCGCCGTGAAGCGCGCCCAGGCCGCCGAGCCGAACACCGCCGCGTACAGCCCCTGGAGTCCGAGGTTCTTGACCACCTCGTCCCAGTAGACGGGATCGCGCAGCAGATCGGCGAACGACAGCCAGTAGTGCGTGAAGAGATACGGCTGAATGGCGTCCAGCTGCGGGATCGTGTCCAGGATCTGCACGGTGATCAGCAGCCCGACCGTCGTCGCCATTGCCGCGATGCCGCTGCTGGTGAGCGTCGAGACGAAGAGCCCGAGCGCGGCGATGCCGACCAGCGAGAGCGCGACCACGCCCGCGATCACCAGCGCCCGCAGCACGCCCTCCGCCATGCCGATCCTGGTCCCCGAAATCGTCGTGAGATCGCCGAACGGGAACAGCAGCGCACCGACGGCGAGCGCGGACGCGGCCACCACGAGCGTCGCGACCAGGCAGAAGGCCAGCGTCGAGGTGAACTTCGCGAGCAGCAGCCTGGTCCGGCCCGCCGGGGCGACCAGCAGATAGCGCAGCGTCCCCGAACTGGCCTCGCCCGCGACGGCGTCCCCCGCGACCACCCCGACCGCCATCGGCAGGAAGACGGGGAGGGTGGCGGCGAGCGCGGCGAAGACGAGGAAGAGGCCGTTGTTGGTGATCTGGGCGAGGAAGGCGGGCCCGTCGGAACCGCCGCCGCCCTCGCCGAGCGTCGAGCCGTCCCGCGTCTCGATCTTCACGGCGATGCCGATGAGGATCGGTACGCAGGCCAGCACGGCCAGGAGCGAGAGGGTGCGCCAGCGGCGGAGGGTCACGACCAGCTCGGAGCGGAAGAGGCCCAGCGTCCAGCTCCACTTCGGGGGCCGCGCGGGCGGTGCCGCCCCGGGCGCCGCCTCCCCCGTGGACGCCGCCTCCCCCGTGGACGCCGTCTCCCCCGTGGGCGCCGTCTCAGCCTGCGACATCGAAGCCCTCTCCCGTCAGCGCGACGAACGCGTCTTCCAGCGAGGCGCGCTGGAGGCCGAAGGCCCTGACGCGCACGCCTCCGTGCACCAGCGCGGCGTTGAGCTCCGCGAGGTCGGTCGTTTCCCGGTCGCCGCCGCCGTCGCCGTCACTGCCACTGCCGCCGCTACTGCCGCCGCTCCCGGTCGGCGGCTCGCCGGTCACCAGGTCGCCGTCCACCACCAGATCGGTCACGCCCAGTTCCTTGAGGATGCGCACGGCGTCGGCCGGGTCCGGGGTGGTGACGGCGAGCCGCCCCCTGGCTCCCGCCGAGAGCTCCGCGACCGGGCCCTGCGTGACCAGGCGGCCCCGGGTCATCACGGCCGCGTGCGTGCAGACCTGCTCGATCTCGTCGAGGAGGTGGGAGGAGAGGAAGACGGTGGTGCCGTCCGCCGCGAGCTCCCTGACGAGCGCGCGGATCTCCCGCATGCCCTGCGGGTCGAGGCCGTTCGTCGGCTCGTCGAGCACCAGCAGTCTGCGGGGCTGGAGGAGGGCGGCGGCGAGGCCCAGGCGCTGCTTCATGCCGAGCGAGTACGCCTTGGCCTTCTTGCCCGCGGCAGCGGTCAGCCCCACGCGCTCCAGGGCGGCCCCCACGCGCGCCCCGCGGCTCCGGGGGTCGGCGGTCGGGTCCGCCGCGTCGAAGCGCAGGAGGTTGTCGCGGCCGGTCATGTGGCCGTACAGCGCGGGGCCCTCGATCAGCGCGCCCACGTGCGGCAGCACGGCGCGCACCGCGCGGGGCACGGGCTCGCCCAGGACGCGGGCGGTGCCGGCGGTGGGGTCGATGAGGCCCATCAGCATGCGGATGGTGGTGGTCTTGCCCGAGCCGTTGGGCCCCAGGAAGCCGAAGACGCTTCCGGCGGGGACGGTCAGGTCCAGGTGGTCGACGGCGAGTTGGCCGCCGCGGTACTGCTTGGTGAGGCCCCGCGTCTCAATGACGGCACCCTCGGTCATCGCTCCCCCGTCTCTCTCGGCCTGCGCCCAGGCTAATCGCGTGTTCCACGCGCGGGGGCGGTTCCCCGGCTCCGCGCCCACGCGGCGGAGCCGCACACCAAACACAGCCCCGCGCCCCCATGAGGGGCGCGGGGAACCGCGCACGTCTCTTGACGCCCCGGCAGGGTTTCGGGAAGGGACGGGCGGGGGACGGCCCGCCGCGGGCGAAACGGCGCCCCCGGGCTACGGCGCCCCCGCCCCGCCCCCGTACCCCCTACTTCGCCGCGTTCGCCGCGTCCACCAGCGCGTCGCTCGTGACCGCGCCCACGAACACCTTTCCGTCGTCCGTGATCAGCGCGTTCACCAGGCGCGTCTTGAAGACCGTCCCGGACCCGAACTTGCCCGTCGCCTTGTCGCCGAGCGCGTTCAGGAACTGCTCCGCCTCCGGCGGCACCTCGCCCGCCTTCGGCGCGGTGAAGCCCTCGCCGCCGGGGACGTCGAGACGGGCCACCGACGTCCAGCCCTTGCCGATCACGTTCAGCCCCTCGAAGCCCTCCAGGCCCTCAAGGTCCGCACGGCCCTTGTCCGGGGCGCCCTTGTCCAGCTCCTTGGCCGCCTCGTCCGCCTCGGTGACCTTCGTGCCCTTCGGCGGCGTGAAGTCGAACGTCGACGCCTCCGGCGCCCCGAAGTCGACCTTCGTGAAGCCCGCGTCGATCACCGCCTTGCCGCCCCCGCTCGGCGAGAGCGTGAACTTCAGCGGCACGCCGTTCTTCGCGTCCACCGCGACCTTGATCGAGCCGATCGTCGAGCCGGCCTGCTTCGGCTTGATCAGCAGCTGGTACGCATCGCGCCCCGCGACCTTCGCCGTGCCGTCCACGGTCACCGACGTCGTCGGGTCGACCGCCTTCAGCGCCTGCTCGGCGAGCGCCTTGGGGGTGGTCGGCAGACCCTCGGGGGTCACCGGCTTCCCGGCGGGCCCGTCCGGCTTCGCCGCGTCGGCCGGGGCCTTCGCGTGGAACGCCTCGTTCGACCCGGAGTCGTAGGCCCACACCTCGCCCGCGTTGTGGATCAGGCTGTACTCCGCGGCCCTCTCCATGATCGATATGCGCTGCTTCTCGGGGCCGTCGAGCGCGACGCGCAGCGTGTGCGAGCCCGCGGCGAGCTGCGTCAGCTTGGCCTTGGGGTCGGCGGCCGAACCCCGGTCGTCGCCGCCCCCGCCGCCCCCGCCGCCGCCCGGCGCGAACGCCCCGGTCGCGGCGCCGCCCAGCGAGGGCAGCCCCAGATCAGTGGTGATCTTCACCGTGCCGGACAGCTGCTCCTGGTCCGAGGAGGCGATCTTCTCGATCAGCTCCTGCGCGGTGATCTTCGGCAGATCGGGGTCACCCGACGCGGCGAGCGCCGGGACCAGTCCGATGGTGGCCGCCGCCACTCCCGCCACCGCGACCGGGACGACGTACCGCGCCGCCTTCCTGCGGCCGGGGGCGAGGTCCCTGTCCTCGTCGGTGGAACGTGCGTTGTCGTTCGGTGCCATGGTGTGCCCTACCTCCGTGGTCGGCGGCGACTGCACTCTCCCCCACCCCGCGCCGCCATTCTCACCCGGATCGGCCGGGTTGCTCGGGAGTGGTGTCTCCCATCTGACCAAATCGGCCACGCCCGAGCGTCAGTCCTCGGGATCAACTCCGCCTACTCCTACGGTATGACGGCGAAGCCCGGCGCCTCCCCCGACCAGTAAGGGAAAGCGCCGGTGAGCTGGGACGACGAGCGGGGCACCCCTTCCCGTCCGGAACGGGCCCCGCCCTCCGTACGGGACGAATACCCCGCTCCGTCCGGAGCAGGCCCCCGCCTCCGTACGGAAGTGGGGCGCGGGAGGAGGACCCTCACTTCTGTACGAAGACGTAGTCCGCCCCGTACGGAACACCGACGACCGTGCCCCGGACGCAGGTGCCCGCCGGGGCGACCCCGCCCTTGGTGTTGAGCCGCAGGATCTCCGCGGTGCGCGACAGCAGCCCGTGGTTCCGGCCGGTCCTGGTCGCCGCGAGGTCCAGTTCGGCGATGTTCTCCGCGCCGTTGGGCGTCCTGCCGAGCACCGCCCCGGTGACCGCGCTGCGGTCCCCGGCGATCCACTGCGGCGTCCCCGAGTTCGGGGCGGTGAAGGAGTGGGCGATGCCCCCGGCGAGGAGGGCGCGCACGTCGCGCTGCTGGAACGAGAGCGTGCCGTCGGTGCCCTTCTTGCACTCGTAGACCTGCTGCCCGCGCAGGACGGGCGCCTGGAAGTGCTCCAGGGCCCGGCCGAAGTCGAAGGAGCGGGTCACCCGGTGGAGCTGGCCGCGCACCGCGCCGCCGGGGAACCTCGCCGTGTGCAGGTTGGCGTAGAAACCGCCCGGATCCGTCTTGAAGGCGTCCAGCAGCGCCGCGTCGCCGACCCGTACGGTGCCGGTGGCCGTACGGCCCTTCCCGCGGCCCAGCTCCCCGGTGAAGTCGACCTTGATGCCGCCGTTCACGCCCTTGGCGCCCTGGTGGATGTGGAGGGCGGTGGGCCGGTCGACGCCGCGCCACTTCACCGCGAAGGACACCCGGTCGCCCTTGACCTTCACGAACTCCAGCGCGACCCCGTCCCGGTCCCCGACCGCGGGCCCGCCCGGCACCGGAACCTCCTGGTCGCCGCTCATGCTCGCCACGAAGAAGGACGCGCCGCGCGCGTCCCGCAGCGCCCCGCCCCGCACCTCGACGCCCTCGCCCGCCCCGTGCCCCTGGTGCCCGGCCCGTCCGCTCACGGAACCGCCGGAG
The DNA here is from genome assembly GCF_044458065.1 of Streptomyces sp. NPDC050504. NCBI lineage: Bacteria > Bacillati > Actinomycetota > Actinomycetes > Kitasatosporales > Streptomycetaceae > Streptomyces > Streptomyces sp. NPDC050504. The sequence continues at coordinate 783,541 of NZ_JBITHO010000005.1, forward strand.
CCCGCACCGGAGTCGTCCGACCCGCTTTCGGCGACCGCCGGAAGGACCGCGAACGTGACCCCCGCGACGGCGGCGACGGCGGTCGCGCCGACGACGAGCCCCTTGATCCCCTTGCGGCTCCGAGAACCTTCGGACCTCTTGAAACCCTTCATCCCGGATTCCCCCGTATTCCCCTGTTTCCAGGCCTACGCCCCTGTGCGTCGGCTTCTGTGCAGGGGTACGGAGAGGATCTGAACCCGGACTCAACCCGAAAACGTGACCTGAGTCACAGGCCCGTGGGACGGGTCCACGGGCCGGGGGTCAGCCCGCGCGGTGCACCACCGCGTCGCACAGTTCCCCGAGCGCCGCCTTGGCGAACCCGTCGGGCAGCGGCGCCAGCGTCGCCCGCGCCTCCTCCGCGTACCGCACGGTGTCGCGCCGCGCCTGCTCGAAGGCGGGGTGCGTGCGCAGCGCGGCGAGCACCTCGGCCAGCACCGCGTCGTCCGACAGGTCGCCGTCGATCCGCTCGACCAGCGCCAGGTCCTCCGGGTCGCCGTGCTTCGCCGCGTGCGCCCGCAGGTGCAGCACCGGCAGCGTGGCGATGCCCTCGCGCAGGTCGGTGCCCGGGGTCTTGCCGGACTCCTCGGATTCGCTCGCGATGTCGAGGAGGTCGTCGGCGAGCTGGAAGGCGACGCCGAGGCGCTCGCCGTACTGCGTCAGGATGTCGACGACGCCCTCGGACGCGCCCGCCATCATCGCGCCGAACCGGCCCGACACGGCGACCAGCGAGCCCGTCTTGCCGGACAGCACGTCGAGGTAGTGCTCGACCGGGTCCCGGCCGTCGCGCGGGCCCGCGGTCTCCAGGATCTGGCCCGTGACGAGCCGCTCGAACGCCTCCGCCTGGATGCGCACGGCCTCCGGGCCCAGGTCGGCCAGGATGTGCGAGGCGCGCGCGAAGAGGAAGTCGCCGGTGAGGACGGCGACCGAGTTCTCCCAGCGGCTGTTGGCGCTCTGCACGCCGCGCCGCACGTCGGCCTCGTCCATCACGTCGTCGTGGTACAGCGTCGCCAGGTGGGTCAGCTCGACGACGACGGCGGACGGCACGACGCCCGGCGCGTAGGGGTCGCCGAACTGGGACGCCAGCATGACCAGCAGCGGACGGAAGCGCTTGCCCCCGGCCCGCACCAGGTGCTGCGCGGCCTCCGTGATGAAGGGGACCTCGCTCTTGGTGGCATCGAGCAGCCCCGCCTCGACTGCCGCCAATCCGGTCTGGACATCGGCTTCGAGAGCCTGGTCCCGCACGCTCAGCCCGAACGGCCCGACGACGGTCACGAGGGGATCTCCTGTCTGCTGACGATCACACGGAATGTCGATGTGTCGCTGCCTTCACTCAAGTCAGCGTATCCGGTCACCTTTCGATCACTGTGGGCGCCTTCCCGCTGCCCCCGATATGTCCTGAATAAGGCGATGCGGCGAGAGATAAGGACCACCCCGGAACCCCCTCCGCCCCTTCTCGCACTCCGTCCCCTTCCTCTTCCCCTTCGACCTCGACCTCACCGCCGTCGCCCCGCGCCGCCCCCGTCAGGAGTAGCGGAGGCCACTGCCGCTCCGCGTGATCGCGTCGTACCGTGTCACCACGCTCACGCGAACCGGAAAGCGAGGCAGCACCCCCATGTCCGAGCAGAGCCCGCTCGACCTCCCCGAGGGCGACCCCTTCGGCCCGCACAACCTCCCCTACGGCGTCTTCTCCACCGCGGCCGATCCGGCCCACCGCAGGCTCGGCGTCCGCATCGGGGACCACGTGCTCGACGCGGGCGCGGCGGCGCACGCACTGGGCTCGCCGTACGCCCAGCTCCTCGCCCAGCCCACGCTCACCCCGCTCCTCGCGGCGGGCCGCACCGCCTGGCGCGACGTGCGCCGCGCGCTCACCGCGTGGGTGACCGTCCCCTCGTACCGCCCGGACATAGAGCCCCTGCTGCACCACCTCTCCACGGTCACGCTGCACCTGCCGTACGAGGTGGCGGACTACGTCGACTTCTACGCGAGCGAGCACCACGCCACCAACGTCGGCAAGATCTTCCGGCCGGACGGCGACGCGCTCACGCCCAACTGGAAGCACCTGCCGATCGGCTACCACGGCCGCGCCGGCACGATCGTGGTCTCCGGCACGGACGTCGTGCGGCCCAGCGGCCAGCGCAAGGCCCCGGCCGACGCCGCCCCCGTCTTCGGGCCCTCCGTGAAGCTGGACATCGAGGCGGAGGTCGGCTTCCTGGTCGGCACGCCGTCCGCGCTCGGCACGCCCGTCCCGCTCGCCGGCTTCGACGAGCACGTCTTCGGCGTCTTCCTGCTCAACGACTGGTCGGCGCGGGACGTCCAGGCGTGGGAGTACGTGCCGCTCGGCCCGTTTCTCGGCAAGTCCTTCGCGACCTCCGTCTCCGCCTGGGTCACCCCCGTCGAGGCGCTGGACGCGGCGCGCGTCGCGCCCCCGGCCCGCGACCGGGAGCTGCTGCCCTACCTGGACGACGCGGCGGAGGAGCTGCCCGGCGGCTTCGACCTGCGGATCACGGTCTCGATCAACGGCGAGGTCGTCTCCGAGCCGCCGTTCGCCTCCATGTACTGGACGGCCGCGCAGCAGCTCGCGCACATGACGGTCAACGGCGCGTCCCTGCGCACCGGCGACGTCTACGGCTCGGGCACCGTCAGCGGCCCCGAGGTCCACCAGCGCGGCTCGCTCCTGGAGCTGACCTGGAACGGCACCGAGCCGCTCCAGCTCACCAACGGCAAGCGGACGTTCCTGGAGGACGGTGACACGGTCACCCTCACCGCCTGGGCGCCGGGCCCCGACGGCACCAAGGTCGGCCTGGGCGAGGTCACCGGCACGATCCTCCCGGCGCGCGGCGCGTGAGCAACGGGGCGGCGACCGGACCCCGGTCGCCGCCCCGCCGCCTCACTCCGCCGTCCTCACTCCGCCGTCCTCACTCCGCAGCCGAACCGGGCGCCGAACCGCTCGCCTCCGCGAGCGCGGCCAGCACGCCCTCCCCGTACGTCGCGAGCTTCTTCTCGCCGACCCCGCCGATCGTCCCCAGCTCCGCCACCGACCCGGGCTTCGTGCTCGCGATCTCGCGCAGCGTCGCGTCGTGGAAGATCACGTACGCCGGGACGCCCTGTTCCTTGGCCTGCGCGGCCCGCCAGGCGCGCAGCGCCTCGAAGAGCGGCACGTCCTCCGGCGCCAGGTCGACCACGGCCTTCGCCTTGCGCTCCGAGCCCGACCCCGACCCCGACGACGTGCGCGCCTTCTTCGCGGGCGCCGCCTCCTTGCGCAGCGGCACCTCGCGGCGCCGCGCCAGCACGTCCCCGCTCGTCCCGGTCAGCACCAGCGTGCCGTACTCCCCCTCGACCGCGAGCAGCCCCTGGGCCAGCAGCTGGCGCACCACGCCCCGCCAGCCAGCCTCCGACAGCTCCTCGCCGATGCCGAACACCGACAGCTGGTCGTGGTCGAACTGGATGACCTTCGCGGTCCGCTTGCCGAGCAGGATGTCGATGATCTGGCCCGCGCCGAACTTCTGCCGCCGCTCCCGGTCCAGGCGCACCACCGTGGACAGCAGCTTCTGCGCGGCGACCGTGCCGTCCCAGGTCTCGGGCGGGGTCAGACAGGTGTCGCAGTTGCCGCAGGTCGCCTCGCCGGCCTCCTGGCCGAAGTACTGGAGGAGCTGGGCGCGGCGGCAGGACGCCGCCTCGCAGAGCGCCAGCATCGCGTCGAGCTGCGCGGTGGCCCTGCGCCGGAAGTTCTCGTCGCCCTCGCCGCCGAGCAGCATCTTGCGCTGCTGGACGACGTCCTGGAGGCCGTACGCCATCCAGGCCGTCGAGGGCAGTCCGTCGCGGCCGGCGCGGCCCGTCTCCTGGTAGTACCCCTCGACCGACTTGGGCAGGTCGAGGTGGGCCACGAAGCGCACGTCGGGCTTGTCGATGCCCATGCCGAAGGCGATGGTCGCGCAGACCACCAGGCCCTCCTCGCGCAGGAAGCGCGACTGGTGGGCGGCGCGGGTGCCCGCGTCCAGGCCCGCGTGGTACGGCACGGCCTCCACGCCGTTCTTGCAGAGGAACTCGGCGGTCTTCTCGACCGAGGCGCGCGAGAGGCAGTAGACGATGCCCGCGTCCCCCGCGTGCTCCTCCTTGAGGAAGGCGAGCAGCTGCTTCTTGGGGTCGCTCTTGGGCACGACGCGGTACTGGATGTTGGGCCGGTCGAAGCCCGCGACGAAGTGCTCGGCCTTCTCCAGGCCGAGGCGCTGGGTGATCTCCTGGTGCGTGGCGCGGGTCGCCGTCGCGGTCAGCGCGATGCGCGGCACGTCGGGCCAGCGCTCGCCGAGCAGCGAGAGCGCGAGGTAGTCGGGGCGGAAGTCGTGGCCCCACTGGGCCACGCAGTGCGCCTCGTCGATCGCGAAGAGGGAGATCTTCCCGCGCGCGAGCAGGCCGAGCGTCGCTTCGACGCGCAGCCGCTCGGGCGCCAGGTAGAGCAGGTCGAGCTCGCCGGCCAGGAACTCCGCCTCGACCGTGCGGCGCTCGTCGAAGTCCTGCGTCGAGTTGATGAACCCGGCCCGCACGCCCAGCGCCCGCAGCGCGTCGACCTGGTCCTGCATGAGCGCGATGAGCGGGGAGACCACCACGCCCGTACCGGGTCTGACCAGCGCCGGGATCTGGTAGCAGAGCGACTTTCCGCCGCCGGTCGGCATGAGGACGACCGCGTCGCCGCCGCCGACCACCTGGTCGATGATCGCCGCCTGCTCGCCGCGGAAGCTCTCGTACCCGAAGACCTTCCGCAGCGTCTCCAGCGCGTCGCCGCTCATCGCTCTGTCCCCCGTGGGTTCGGTCCAGGTCCGGCAGTCACTCGGCCACCTTAGGGCCAGCCACTGACAGCCACGGACCACACGGGAGCACCCACGGGCGGGGTCAAGGCGCCGGGCCCCGCGCCCGGCGCCTCACACACACCTCACACGCCTCGCTCAGCCCACCCGCCACAGCGAGGGCGTTGCCGGGGGCTCCCACCCCGGCTGTGCGGTGTGCGACTGGAGGCATACGTAGCCCGTGCCGCCGTACGTGACCCGGGCTCCTGCCGTGTAGGACGTGCCGACCGTCCAGGTGGTGCCGCCTGGCGGGTTCGACGGGCCGGGACCCGGGCCCTGCCGGACGTTCAGCACGAAGTCGAAGGCCGCCTCCTTGCCCGGGTTCGACTGCCGGACGTTCATCAGCAGGCGCGGGTCGAAGAGCGAGTCGGTGTTGTTGCGCGGCTCGCCGGGGAAGTACAGCTGGGTGGTGAGGATGGGCTGTCCCGGCGCCTGGACCTTGACGTGGATGTGCCGGGTGCGGCCCGGGTAGAGGCCGGGCACGATCGTGGAGAGCGAGAAGCCGCCCTGCGCGTTGGTGAACTGGTGGCCGCGGAAGCGGAAGCCGGTGTTGTCGTACGCGCCGTTCACGTCCGCCTGCCAGAAGTCCAGCAGCGCGTTGGCTATCGGCTGACACGAGCGGCCGAAGACGTAGCCGGAGACGGTCAGGCGGGTGCCGGGGGTGCTCGCGTCCACGAGCGAGGTGCGCTTGGGCGAGTTCGGCTTGAAGTACGGGCCTTCCATCTGCGGCGGCGTGGGGTCGTCGCCGTCGTCGCAGAAGGGCGTGGGCTCCAGCTCCGTACCGCTGTTCGCCGACGTCCTGGCCAGTGCGGGGACGCCGATCAGGGCCATCGGTACGGCGGCGCCCGCGGCGAGCGCGGCCTTGAGCACCGTCTTGCGGCTCGGCCCGGTGGCGGCGTTCTGTTCGGCCGTGTGCTCGCCGTACTCGCCGGTTCCTTCGGATGTTCCGTCCATGCCAACTCCTGGGGAGGGGAGAAGAAGGGGGATGGGGTGGGGGGTGGGGATCGGGGAAATCGGGGGGAGAACAGGGGGATCTGTCGCGGGAATGGGCCGGTGCCGGGCGGCACGGTGGCCGACGGGGGTTCGGCTAAGAACCTATGGACCCGGCCCCGCTCCCGGCGATGGACGGGATTCGGTGATCGTGGTGAAAATCCCCGCCGCCCTTACGGAACGCCCCCGGACTCGTCCCCGTCTCCCGCCGGAAGAAGCGGCAGAAGTACGCCGGATCGTCGAACCCCACCCGCAGCGCGACCTGACGCACCGTCAGTTCGGTGCGCGCGAGCAGCCGCTTCGCCTCGTGCGTCCTGGCCTGGCGCACCAGCTCGCCGGGCGTCCGCCCCGTCGCCTCCTTCACGATCTCCGAGAGGTGCCCCACCGACACCCCTATCCGCTCCGCACAGGCCCGTACCGAGAGCCCCGCCGGATCGGACCCCGCGACGAGCCCCACGAACTCCTCGACCACCGACGGCGCCCGCTCGGGCACGGCCGGCCCCTCGGCCAGCCGCCTCCCCGCCCTGACGATCAGTATGTGCAGCAGCGCCCGCAGCACGGAGTCGAAGCCCCCGGCCCCCATGCGGTACTCCCGGTCGAGGTCCGCGACCAGGGGCCCCGCCCAGCCGTTCGCCCGCTCGTCGAGCCGCCGCCAGGGGGCCGCGCCCAGGCGCCGCAGGATCTCGCGGTCGCCCGGGTGGTCGAGCAGGAAGTCCTCGGTGAAGAGCACCACGTACCCCTCGACGCCCCGGCAGTCCTCCCAGTGGTGCAGCTGGCCGGGCAGGATGAACTCCAGGTGCGGCGGCCGCAGTTCGGCACGGTGCAGATCGCGCACGTGGGTGCCGGTGCCCCCGGTGACGTACACGATCTCGTAGAAGGTGTGCCGGTGCGGGAAGTCCGCCCTGGACATGGGGCCGATGCTGTCGAACGTACCGATCGCGAAGGGCAGGGAGTTGGGCATCGGGACGTCGAGCCGGTGCATCGGGAACACCCCGGCCGGCTCGTCCTCGATGTCCCCGTCGGTTAACACCGTGGCGCCGCTCATCCCGCCACGATGGCACGCGAGGTGCCCGCCCGGAACATACGAACCGGCCCTCTGGGCCGACGATATGGCCAGGTCGAACGGGGCCCGCGGGGGCCCGGACGGCACGCGGAAGGGCCCGGCCCGCCCCCGTCGGAAAGGGGGCGGGCCGGGCCCTTCGCAGCGCCGCGCGGACTACCGGACGAACACGCCCGCCTGCCCCGCGAGGTCGAGGAAGTACTGCGGCGCGAGGCCCAGCACCAGCGTCACCGCCACCCCGACCGCGATCGTCGTCGTCGTCAGCGGCGAGGGCACCGCGACCGTCGGCCCCTCGGGCTTCGGCTCGCTGAAGAACATCAGCACGATGACCCGGATGTAGAAGAACGCGGCGATCGCCGACGCGATCACGCCGACCACCACCAGCGGCCCCGCGCCGCCCTCGGCCGCCGCCTTGAACACCGCGAACTTGCCCGTGAACCCGGAGGTCAGCGGGATGCCCGCGAAGGCCAGCAGGAACACCGCGAAGACCGCCGCCACCAGCGGCGACCGCCGCCCGAGCCCGGCCCACTTGGACAGGTGCGTCGCCTCGCCGCCCGCGTCGCGCACCAGCGTGACCACCGCGAACGCGCCGATCGTCACGAAGGAGTACGCGCCCAGGTAGAAGAGGACCGAGGAGATGCCGTCCGGGGTGGCCGCGATGACGCCCGCGAGGATGAAGCCCGCGTGCGCGACCGAGGAGTACGCCAGCAGGCGCTTGATGTCCGTCTGGGTGATCGCCACGACCGCGCCGCCGATCATGGTGACGATCGCGACGCCCCACATGACCGGCCGCCAGTCCCAGGTGAGGCCCGGCAGCACCACGTACAGCAGGCGCAGCAGCGCGCCGAACGCGGCGACCTTGGTCGCGGCGGCCATGAAGCCGGTGACCGGCGTCGGGGCGCCCTGGTAGACGTCCGGGGTCCACATGTGGAAGGGGACCGCGCCGACCTTGAAGAGCAGGCCGACGAGGATCATCGCGGCGCCCATCAGCAGCAGCACGTCGTTGCCCATGGTGTCGGCGAGCGCCGGGTCGATCTCCTGGACGGAGCCGTCGACGACCTGGGCGATCTTCCCGTACGAGACGGAGCCCGCGTAGCCGTACAGCAGGGCGATCCCGAAGAGCAGGAACGCCGAGGAGAACGCGCCGAGCAGGAAGTACTTCACCGCGGACTCCTGCGACATCAGCCGCTTGCGGCGGGCGAGCGCGCACAGGAGGTAGAGCGGGAGGGAGAAGACCTCCAGCGCGATGAAGAGCGTCAGCAGGTCGTTGGCGGCCGGGAAGACCAGCATGCCGGCGACCGCGAAGAGGGCCAGCGGGAACACCTCGGTGGTGGTGAACCCGGCCTTGACCGCCTCCTTCTCGGCGTCGCTGCCCGGCACGGCCGCGGCCTCGGCGACGAAGGAGTCGACCCGGCTGCCGTGCGCCTCCGGATCCAGCCTGCGCTCGGCGAAGGTGAAGACGGCGACGATCGACGCCAGCAGGATCGTGCCCTGGAGGAAGAGCGCGGGCCCGTCGACCGCGACGGCGCCCATCGCGGCGATCCTCGCCTTGGTGGTGCCGTACCCCCCGGCCGCGAGCGCGACCACGGCCGCGAAGGACGCGGCGAGCGCGACGACGGAGAGGAACAGCTGGGAGTGGTAGCGCGCCCTGCGCGGGACGAACGCCTCGACCAGGATGCCGAGGACGGCCGCGCCGACGACGATCAGGACCGGGGCGAGCTGGGCGTACTCGATGTCCGGCGCCGTGATCTTGTCCAGTGGCTCGGCTGCCGTCGTCCACAGGCCGTGGACAGCTGGTGCGCTCACTTGGCGGCCTCCACTTCGGGCTTCGGGTCCTTCTTGTCCAGGTCCTGGACCATGGTGTGGTTCACCGCCGGGTTGACGACGTCGGTCAGCGGCTTGGGGTAGACGCCCAGGAAGACCAGCAGCGCGATCAGCGGCACCACGACCGCCAGCTCACGCGCCTTGAGGTCGGGCATGCCCCGCACCTCGGCCTTGACCGGGCCCGTCATGGTGCGCTGGTAGAGCACCAGGACGTACAGCGCGGCGAGCACGATGCCGGAGGTCGCGACGATCCCGACCACCGGGTACGCGGCGAACGCGCCGACCAGGACCAGGAACTCGCTGACGAACGGGGCGAGTCCCGGCATCGACAGCGTGGCCAGCCCGCCGATCAGGAACGTCCCGGCGAGCACCGGGGCCACCTTCTGCACCCCGCCGTAGTCCGCGATGAGCCGCGAGCCGCGCCTGCTGATCAGGAACCCGGCGACCAGCATCAGCGCCGCCGTCGAGATCCCGTGGTTGACCATGTAGAGCGTGGCGCCCGACTGGCCCTGGCTGGTCATCGCGAAGATGCCGAGGACGATGAAGCCGAAGTGCGAGATCGAGGCGTACGCCACCAGGCGCTTGATGTCCCGCTGGCCGACCGCGAGCAGCGCCCCGTACACGATGCTGACCAGCGCGAGCGCCAGGATCACCGGCGTCGCCCACTCGCTCGCATTCGGGAAGAGCCCCAGGCAGAAGCGGAGCATCGCGAACGTGCCGACCTTGTCGACCACGGCCGTGATCAGTACGGCGACCGGGGCGGTCGACTCCCCCATCGCGTTGGGCAGCCAGGTGTGCAGCGGCCACAGCGGGGCCTTCACCGCGAAGGCGAAGAAGAAGCCGAGGAAGAGCCAGCGCTCGGTGCTGGTCGCCATCTCCGCGCCGCTGGCCTCGGCGAGCGAGAAGGTCCCCGTCACCACGTACAGCCCGATGACGGCGGCCAGCATGATGAGCCCGCCGACCAGGTTGTAGAGCAGGAACTTCACCGCCGCGTACGACCGCTGGGCCGCCGCGTTCTCGTCGGAGCCCGCGTGCGCCCGGTCCCCGAAGCCCCCGATGAGGAAGTACATCGGGATGAGCATGGCCTCGAAGAGGATGTAGAAGAGGAAGACGTCGGTGGCCTCGAAGGAGAGGATCACCATCGCCTCGACCATCAGGATCAGGGCGAAGAAGCCCTGCGTCGGGCGCCACCGGGAGTTCGACGTCTCCAGCGGGTCCGCGTCGTGCCACCCGGCGACGATCACGAACGGGATCAGCAGCGCGGTGAGCGCGATGAGCGCCACCCCGATGCCGTCGACGCCCAGTTCGTAGCGGACCCCGAAGTCCTTGATCCAGGCGTGCGACTCGGTCAGCTGGTAGCGGTCGCCGCCCGGCTCGAAGCGCAGGAAGACGGCCGCGGCGAGCACGAGCGTGCCCAGCGAGAAGAGCAGCGCCAGCCACTTGGCGGCGGTGCGCTGCGCCGCGGGGACCGCGGCGGTGACGATCGCACCGACCGCCGGGAGCGCCGCGGTCGCCGTAAGGAGCGGGAACGACATGGCAGTTACACCGCCCTCATCAGCAGGGTCGCGGCAATCAGCACCGCCGTACCTCCGAACATCGAGACCGCGTACGAGCGGACGTAGCCGTTCTGGAGCTTGCGCAGGCGGCCCGACGCGCCGCCGAAGGCCGCCGCCGTGCCGTTGACCACGCCGTCGACCAGGGAGTGGTCGACGTAGACCAGCGAGCGGGTGAGGTGCTCGCCGCCGCGCACCAGGACCACGTGGTTGAAGTCGTCCTGGAGCAGGTCGCGGCGGGCGGCCCGGGTGAGCAGCGAGCCGCGCGGGGCGGTGACCGGGACGGGGCGGCGGCCGTACTGGAGGTAGGCGATGCCCACGCCGACCACCATGACCGCGACCGTGGCGGCCGTGACCGCGCCCGCGCTGATCGGCGGGTGGCCGTGCTCGAAGTCCGTGACGGGCTTGAGCCAGTTGACGAACCGGTCGCCGATGGCGAAGACGCCGCCCGCGAAGACCGAGCCGAAGGCCAGCAGGACCATGGGGATCGTCATCGACTTGGGCGACTCGTGCGGATGCGGCGCGTTGCCCTGGGCGTCCGGCTGCCAGCGCTTCTCGCCGAAGAAGGTCATCAGCATCACGCGCGTCATGTAGAACGCGGTGATCGCGGCGCCCAGCAGGGCGCAGAGGCCGAGGATCCAGCCCTCCGTGCCGCCCTTGGCGAAGGCCGCCTCGATGATCTTGTCCTTGGAGAAGAAGCCGGAGAGGCCGGGGAAGCCGATGATGGCGAGGTAGCCGAGGCCGAAGGTGGCGAAGGTGACCGGCATGTGCTTCCTGAGGCCGCCGTACTTGCGCATGTCGACCTCGTCGTTCATGCCGTGCATGACCGATCCGGCGCCGAGGAAGAGCCCGGCCTTGAAGAAGCCGTGCGTCACCAGGTGCATGATCGCGAAGGCGTAGCCGATCGGGCCGAGGCCCGCGGCCAGCACCATGTACCCGATCTGGGACATCGTCGACCCGGCGAGCGCCTTCTTGATGTCGTCCTTGGCGCAACCGACGATCGCACCGAACAGCAGCGTGACCGTGCCGACGATCGTGACGACCAGCTGCGCGTCGGGCGCGGCGTTGAACACCTCGCCGGAGCGCACGATCAGGTAGACGCCCGCGGTGACCATGGTCGCCGCGTGGATCAGGGCCGAGACCGGGGTCGGGCCCTCCATCGCGTCGCCCAGCCAGGACTGAAGCGGCACCTGGGCCGACTTGCCGCAGGCCGCCAGCAGCAGCATCAGGCCGATCGCCGTCAGCTTGCCCTCGCTGGTCCGCTCGACCCCGCCGAGCACCGCGTCGAAGCTGAACGCCCCGAACGTGGTGAACATCAGCATGATCGCGATCGACAGGCCCATGTCGCCGACGCGGTTGACCAGGAACGCCTTCTTGGCGGCGGTCGCCGCGCTGGGCTTGTGCTGCCAGAAGCCGATGAGCAGGTACGAGGCGAGGCCCACGCCCTCCCAGCCGACGTACAGCAGCAGGTAGTTGTCGGCGAGGACCAGCAGCAGCATCGCCGCGAGGAACAGGTTGAGGTAGCCGAAGAAGCGGCGGCGCCGCTCGTCGTGCTCCATGTACCCGATCGAGTACACGTGGATCAGCGTGCCGACCCCGGTGATGAGGAGCACGAAGGTCATCGACAGCTGGTCCAGCTGGAAGGCGACGTCTGCCTGGAAGTCGTTCACCGGGATCCAGCTGAACAGGTGCTGGTGCAGCGCCCGTTCGCCGGGGTCCTTGCCCAGCATGTCCAGGAAGAGCACGGCGGCGACGCCGAAGGAGGCGGCGGCGAGCAGCGTGCCGAGCCAGTGGCCGACCCGGTCGAGCCCGCGGCCGCCGCACAGCAGGACGGCCGCTCCGAGCAGTGGCGCCGCGACGAGCAGCGCGATCATGTTCTCCACGATTCTTGCGACCCCTTACAGCTTCATCAGGCTGGCGTCGTCGACCGAGGCCGAGTGGCGGGAGCGGAAGAGCGACACGATGATCGCCAGTCCGACCACGACCTCCGCGGCGGCGACGACCATCGTGAAGAAGGCGATGATCTGTCCGTCGAGATTGCCGTGCATCCGGGAGAACGCGACGAAGGCGAGGTTGCAGGCGTTGAGCATCAGCTCGACGCACATGAAGACCACGATCGCGTTCCGCCTGATCAGCACCCCGGACGCGCCGATGGTGAACAACAGCGCCGCGAGATAGAGGTAGTTGACCGGATTCACTTCGCGATCTCCGAATCTTCCTGGTCACGGTCCCGGCCCAGCCGCTCCTCGGAGCGCTGCTCCAGCGCCTTGAGGTCGGCCAGGGCCTCGCCCGACACGTCGCGGATCTGCCCGCGCTGCCGCAGCGTCTGCATGACGGTGAGCTCGGACGGGGTGCCGTCCGGCAGCAGGCCCGGGATGTCGACGGCGTTGTGCCGGGCGTAGACGCCCGGGGCGGGCAGCGGCGGCAGGTGCTTGCCCTCGCGCACCCGCTTCGCGGCCAGCTCGCGCTGGGTCGCGGCCCGTTCGGTGCGCTCCCGGTGCGTGAGCACCATCGCGCCGACGGTCGCGGTGATCAGCAGCGCGCCGGTGATCTCGAAGGCGAAGACGTACGTCGTGAAGATCTCCCGGGCCAGGCCCTCGACGTTCCCGCCGTGCGCGGTGTTGGCCGCGCCCAGGCCGTTGAAGGTCTTCAGCGAGGCGTTGCCGATGCCCGCGATCAGGAGGATGCCGAAGCCGAGCCCGCACAGGACGGCGAGCCAGCGCTGGCCCTTGATGGTCTCCTGAAGCGAGTCGGCGGCGGTGACGCCGACCAGCATGACCACGAAGAGGAACAGCATCATGATCGCGCCGGTGTAGACGACGACCTGCACGATGCCGAGGAAGTACGCGCCGTTGGCGAGGTAGAAGACCGCCAGGACGATCATCGTCCCGGCGAGGCACAGCGCGCTGTGCACGGCCCTCTTCATCAGTACGGTGCACAGGGCGCCGATCACCGCGACCGTGCCGAGCACCCAGAACTGGACGGCCTCGCCGGTCGACGTGGTGGCAGCGGCGGCGGCCAGGGCGCTCACGCCTCCACCCCCTCGGCCGCCGCGGGCCGCTCGCCCTTGGAGAGCGCGACCTGCCGCTCGGTGCCGGGCGCCGCCTGCGTCACCAGGCCCTGGTAGTAGGCCGTCTCGTCCATGCCCGGATAGATGGCGTGCGGCGAGTCCACCATGCCTTCGGTCAGCCCGGCGAGCAGCTGCTCCTTGGTGTAGATCAGGTTCTCGCGGGAGGAGTCGGCCAGCTCGAACTCGTTGGTCATCGTGAGCGCCCTGGTCGGGCAGGCCTCGATGCACAGCCCGCACAGGATGCAGCGGGCGTAGTTGATCTGGTAGACCCGGCCGTACCGCTCGCCCGGCGAGTAGCGCTCCTCGTCGGTGTTGTCCGCGCCCTCGACGTAGATCGCGTCGGCCGGGCAGGCCCAGGCGCACAGCTCGCAGCCGACGCACTTCTCCAGGCCGTCCGGATGGCGGTTGAGCTGGTGCCTGCCGTGGAAGCGCGGCGCCGTGGTCTTCTGCTGCTCCGGATACTGCTCGGTCAGCCGCTTCTTGAACATGGCCTTGAAGGTCACGCCGAAGCCGGCGACGGGGTTCTGGAAGTCAGACACCGTCAACCTCCTTGTCGTCACTCTGAGTGTCCACGCCGCCGCTGGCGATCAGCTCGCGCTCCCGCCGCGGCCGTCGGCGCGGAACCGGCGGCAGGGTCTGCCCCGGCAGCGGCGGCACGGGGAAGCCGCCCGCCATCGGGTCGAACGCGGGCACCGACTTCTCGGCCTCGGCCTGCTCGGCCTTCGCCCTCCGGTCGCGGAAGACGTCGACCACGAAGGAGACCAGCAGGATCGCGATGACGGCCCCGCCCACGTACAGCAGGATCTGGGAGAAGTCCTTGCCCTCGTTCCTGAGCGCGCGCACGGAGGCGACGAGCATCAGCCAGACCACCGAGACCGGGATCAGGACCTTCCAGCCGAGCTTCATCAGCTGGTCGTAGCGGACGCGGGGCAGCGTGCCGCGCAGCCAGATGAAGAAGAAGAGGAGCAGCTGGACCTTGATGACGAACCAGAGCATCGGCCACCAGCCGTGGTTCGCGCCCTCCCAGAAGGAGGAGATGGGGTACGGGGCCCGCCAGCCGCCCAGGAAGAGCGTCACCGACACGGCCGAGACCGTCACCATGTTCACGTACTCGGCGAGCATGAACATCGCGAACTTGATGGAGGAGTACTCGGTGTTGAAGCCGCCGACCAGGTCGCCCTCGGACTCCGGCATGTCGAACGGGGCCCGGTTGGTCTCGCCGACCATCGTGACGACGTAGATGATGAACGAGACCGGCAGCAGGATCACGAACCACCGGTCCGCCTGCGCCTCCACGATCGCCGACGTCGACATCGACCCGGAGTAGAGGAACACCGAGGCGAAGGCCGCGCCCATGGCGATCTCGTACGAGATCATCTGCGCGCACGAGCGCAGACCGCCCAGCAGCGGGTACGTCGACCCGGACGACCAGCCGGCCAGCACGATGCCGTAGATGCCGACCGAGGCGACCGCGAGGACGTAGAGCATCGCGATCGGCAGGTCGGTGAGCTGCATCGCGGTGCGGTGGCCGAAGATCGAGACCTGGTTGTCGGCCGGGCCGAAGGGGATCACCGCGATCGCCATGAACGCCGGGATGGCCGCGACGATCGGGGCCAGGACGTAGACGACCTTGTCCGCCCGCTTGACGATGATGTCTTCCTTCAGCATCAGCTTGACGCCGTCGGCGAGCGACTGGAGCAGGCCCCAGGGGCCGTTCCTGTTCGGGCCGATGCGCAGCTGCATCCAGGCGACGACCTTGCGCTCCCACACGATGGAGAGCAGCACGGTCACCATCAGGAAGGCGAAGCAGAACACCGCCTTGATGCCGACCAGCCACCACGGGTCCCGTCCGAACATGGACAGGTCCTCGGCAGCAAGGAACTGGTACGTCATCCCTCCACCTCCGTGATCTCGGCGGTCGCCGGGGCGATCCGGACCAGTTCGCCCGGCCGGGCGCCGAGGTCCGAAGGGACGCCGCCGCCTGTCGAGTTGAGCGGCAGCCACACCACCCGGTCGGGCATCTCGCTCACCTGGAGCGGCAGCCGTACGGTGCCGTGCGGACCGCTGACGGCGAGCGCGTCGCCGTCCTTGACGCCGGTCTCCGCCGCCGTGGTGGCCGACAGCCGGGCGACCGCCGCGTGCCGGGTCCCGGCCAGCGCCTCGTCGCCCTCCTGGAGCCGCCCCCGGTCGAGCAGGAGCCGGTGGCCCGCCAGTACGGCCTCGCCCTCGGCGGGCCTGGGCAGCGGACGGGCGGTGGCCAGCGCGTCGGTGGCGTGCGGTCCGTCCCAGCCGCCGAGCCGGTCCAGTTCGCGCCGCGCCGACTTCAGGTCGGGCAGCGCCAGGTGCGCGTCCATCGCGTCGGCGAGCATGTGCAGCACGCGCGCGTCGCCCGGGGCGAGCCGCCGCGTCATCTGCTCGGGCTTCAGCGCGGCCTCGAACATCCGGGCCCTGCCCTCCCAGTTGAGGAAGGTGCCGGGCTTCTCGGCGACCGCCGCGACCGGGAACACCACGTCCGCGTGGTCGGTGACCTCGCTGGGCCGCAGTTCGAGCGAGACCACGAACGCGACCTCGGCGAGCGCCTCGCGCGCCCGCGCCGGGTCCGGCAGGTCAGCGACCTCGACGCCCGCGACGAGCAGCGCGCGCAGCTCGCCGCCCGCGGCCGCCTCCACGATCTGGCCGGTGTCGCGGCCGTAGCGGTGCGGCAGTTGTGCGACGCCCCAGGCGGCGGCCACCTCCTCGCGTGCGCGCGGATCCGTGGCGGGCCGCCCGCCCGGCAGCAGCGAGGGCAGCGCGCCCGCCTCCACCGCGCCGCGCTCGCCGGCCCTGCGCGGCACCCACACCAGCCGGGCGCCGGTCGCGGACGCGAGGCGCACCGCGGCGGTGAACCCGCCGGGCACCGTCGCCAGCCGCTCGCCGACGACGATCACGCTGCCGTCGCCGCGCAGCGCCTCGGCCGCCGACGCGCCCTCCCCTTCGAGGCCGACGCCGCCCGCGAGCGCGTCCAGCCACTCGGTCTCGGTGCCGGGCGCGGCCGGCAGCAGCACGCCGCCCGCCTTGGCCAGGCCCCGCGTCGCGTGCGTGGCGAGCGAGAACGTCCGCTGGCCGTGCTTGCGGTGGGCCTTGCGCAGCCGCAGGAAGACGCCGGGCGCCTCCTCCTCGGCCTCGAACCCGACGAGCAGCACGGCGGGCGCCGCTTCGAGCGCGGTGTGCGTGACCCCGCTGCCGTCCAGGTCCCGGCCGCGCCCTGCGACGCGGGCGGCCAGGAAGTCGGCCTCCTCGCTGCTGTGCGCGCGGGCCCTGAAGTCGATGTCGTTGGTGTCCAGGGCGACCCGGGCGAACTTGCTGTACGCGTAGGCGTCCTCGACGGTCAGCCGGCCGCCCGCCAGGACCCCGGTCCGCCCGCGCACCAGTCCGCGCGCCGCGGCTTCGAGCGCCTCGGGCCACGAGGCGGGCTCCAGCTCGCCGTCCGCGTTCCGCACCAGCGGGGTGGTGAACCGGTCGCGCTGTTGCGCGTACCGGAAGCCGAAGCGGCCCTTGTCGCAGATCCACTCCTCGTTGACCTCGGGCTCGTCGGCCGCGAGCCGCCGCATGACCTTGCCGCGCCGGTGGTCGGTGCGGGTCGCGCAGCCGCCCGCGCAGTGCTCGCACACGCTGGGCGTGGACACCAGGTCGAAGGGGCGGGAGCGGAACCGGTACGCCGCCGAGGTCAGCGCGCCCACCGGGCAGATCTGGATGGTGTTTCCGGAGAAGTACGACTCGAAGGGGTCGCCCTCGCCGGTGCCGACCTGCTGGAGCGCGCCGCGCTCGATCAGCTCGATCATCGGGTCGCCCGCGACCTGGTTGGAGAAGCGGGTGCAGCGGGCGCAGAGCACGCACCGCTCGCGGTCGAGCAGCACCTGGGTGGAGATCGGCACGGGCTTCTCGTACGTCCGCTTCCTGCCCTCGAAGCGGGAGTCGGACTGGCCGTGCGACATGGCCTGGTTCTGCAGCGGGCACTCGCCGCCCTTGTCGCAGACCGGGCAGTCCAGCGGGTGGTTGATCAGCAGCAGCTCCATGACCCCCTGCTGCGCCTTCTCGGCGACCGGGGAGGAGAGCTGCGACTTGACCACCATGCCGTCGGTGCAGGTGATGGTGCAGGAGGCCATCGGCTTGCGCTGGCCCTCGACCTCGACGATGCACTGCCGACAGGCGCCGGCCGGGTCGAGGAGGGGGTGGTCGCAGAAGCGCGGGATCTCGATGCCGAGCTGTTCGGCGGCGCGGATGACGAGCGTGCCCTTGGGGACGCTGATCTCGATGCCGTCGATCGTCAGCGTGACGAGATCCTCCGGCGGTACTGCGGCGCTGCCGCCTCCGGCGGGGTTCGACGTGGTGACAGTCATGAGGTCACCTCCATGTGCTGGTCGGCCCACACCGTGGACTTCGCCGGGTCGAAGGGGCAGCGCCCGCCGGTGATGTGCTGCTCGTACTCCGCGCGGAAGTACTGGAGCGAGGAGAAGATGGGGGACGCGGCGCCGTCGCCGAGCGCGCAGAACGACTTGCCGTTGATGTTGTCGGCGATGTCGTTCAGCTTGTCGAGGTCCTCCAGCGCGCCCTTGCCCGCCTCGATGTCGCGCAGCAACTGCACCAGCCAGTAGGTCCCTTCGCGGCAGGGCGTGCACTTGCCGCAGGACTCGTGGGCGTAGAACTCGGTCCACCGCGTGACGGCCCGCACCACGCAGGTCGTCTCGTCGAAGCACTGGAGCGCCTTGGTGCCGAGCATCGACCCGGCGGCGCCCACGCCCTCGTAGTCGAGGGGCACGTCGAGGTGCTCGTCGGTGAACATCGGGGTCGAGGAGCCGCCCGGGGTCCAGAACTTGAGGCGGTGGCCGGGCCGCATGCCGCCGCTCATGTCGAGGAGCTGGCGCAGCGTGATGCCCAGCGGGGCCTCGAACTGGCCCGGGTTGGCGACGTGGCCGCTGAGCGAGTAGAGCGTGAAGCCGGGGGACTTCTCGCTGCCCATCGACTTGAACCAGTCCTTGCCCCGGTTGAGGATCGCGGGAACCGAGGCGATGGATTCGACGTTGTTCACCACAGTGGGACAGGCGTAGAGACCGGCCACGGCCGGGAAGGGGGGACGCAGCCTGGGTTGCCCGCGACGCCCTTCGAGCGAGTCCAGCAGCGCGGTCTCCTCGCCGCAGATGTACGCGCCGGCGCCCGCGTGCACGGTGAGTTCGAGGTCGAGTCCGCTGCCGAGGACGTTCGTGCCGAGGTATCCGGCGGCGTACGCCTCGCGCACCGCTTCGTGCAGCCTGCGCAGGACGGGGACGACCTCGCCGCGCAGGTAGATGAAGGCGTGGTTCGAGCGGATCGCGTAGCAGGCGATCACGATGCCTTCGATGAGGCTGTGCGGATTGGCGAAGAGGAGCGGGATGTCCTTGCAGGTGCCGGGCTCCGACTCGTCGGCGTTGACGACGAGGTAGTGCGGCTTGCCGTCGCCCTGCGGGATGAACTGCCACTTCATGCCGGTGGGGAAGCCCGCGCCGCCGCGCCCGCGCAGGCCCGAGTCCTTCACGTACGCGATGAGGTCGTCGGGCGACATGGCGAGCGCCTTGCGCAGCCCCTCGTACCCGTCGTGGCGGCGGTAGGTGTCCAGCGTCCAGGAGTCCGGCTGGTCCCAGAAGGCGGAGAGCACGGGCGCCAGCAGCTTCTCGGGGCTGGTGCCGTTCTCGTTGAGCTCGGTGGCCAAGGTCATCACTCCCCCTCCTCGGTGGCCGGCTGGTCCCGGACGGCCTCGCCGCGCGGGTGGACCACGCGGGGCAGCGGCGACTCGCCCTTGGCGAGGCGCAGTCCGACGAGCGAGGCGGGGCCCGCGCCGCCGGTCGCGTCGACGGCGCCCGGCCGCTCGTCGGGGAAGCCCGCCAGGATGCGGGCGGTCTCCTTGTACGTACAGAGGGGAGCGCCGCGGGTGGGCTCGACGGGACGGCCCGCCCGGAGGTCGTCGACCAGCTTCTTCGCCGACTCGGGCGTCTGGTTGTCGAAGAACTCCCAGTTGACCATCACGACGGGGGCGAAGTCGCAGGCCGCGTTGCACTCGATGTGCTCCAGCGTGACCCTGCCGTCCTCGGTGGTCTCGTTGTTGCCGACGCCCAGGTGCTCCTTCAGCTCCTCGAAGATGGCGTCGCCGCCCATGACCGCGCAGAGCGTGTTGGTGCAGACGCCGACCTGGTAGTCGCCGGACGGCTTGCGGCGGTACATCGAGTAGAAGGTGGCGACGGCGGTGACCTCGGCCGTGGTCAGGCCGAGCACGTCCGCGCAGAACCGCATGCCCGTACGGGAGACGTACCCCTCCTCGGACTGCACGAGGTGCAGCAGCGGGAGCAGGGCGCTGCGGCTGCCCGGGTAGCGGTCGACGATCTCCTCCGCGTCCGCCGCCAGGCGGGCGCGCACGTCGTCCGGGTAGTCCGGGGCGGGCAGTTGGGGCATCCCGAGCTGGATGTCCGTCATCGGTCGACGCCTCCCATCACGGGGTCGAGGGACGCGACGGCGACGATGACGTCGGCCACCTGGCCGCCCTCGCACATCGCCGCCATGGACTGGAGGTTGGTGAAGGACGGGTCGCGGAAGTGGACCCGGTAGGGGCGGGTGCCCCCGTCGGAGACCATGTGCACGCCGAACTCGCCCTTGGGGGACTCGACGGCCGCGTAGACCTGCCCGGCCGGGACCCGGAAGCCCTCGGTCACCAGCTTGAAGTGGTGGATCAGGGCCTCCATGGAGGTGCCCATGATGTTCTTGATGTGGTCGAGGGAGTTGCCGAGTCCGTCCGGGCCGAGCGCGAGCTGCGCGGGCCAGGCGATCTTCTTGTCCCCGACCATGACCGGCCCCGGCTCCAGCCGGTCCAGGCACTGCTCGACGATGCGCAGCGACTGGTGCATCTCCTCGACGCGGATCAGGAAGCGGCCGTACGCGTCGCAGGTGTCCGTGGTCGGCACGTCGAACTCGTAGTTCTCGTAGCCGCAGTACGGGTCGGTGCGGCGCAGGTCGTGCGGGAGCCCGGCCGAGCGGAGGACGGGTCCGGTGGCGCCGAGCGCCATGCAGCCGGTGAGGTCGAGGTGGCCGATGCCCTGCATGCGGGCCTTGAAGATGGGGTTGCCGGTGGCGAGCTTGTCGTACTCCGGCAGGTTCTTCCGCAGGGTCTTGAGCATCTCGCGCAGCTGGTCGACGGCGCCGGGCGGCAGGTCCTGGGCCAGGCCGCCGGGGCGGACGTACGCGTGGTTCATGCGCAGTCCGGTGATCAGCTCGTAGGCGTCGAGGATGTACTCGCGGTCGCGGAAGCCGTACACCATGACGGTGGTCGCGCCGAGTTCCATGCCGCCGGTGGCGATGCACACCAGGTGCGAGGTGAGCCGGTTGAGCTCCATCAGCATGACGCGCACGACGTTGGCCCGGTCCGGGATGTCGTCCTCGATGCCGAGCAGCTTCTCCACGGCCAGGCAGTACGCCGTCTCGTTGAAGAACGGCGTCAGGTAGTCCATGCGCGTGGCGAAGGTGGTGCCCTGCGTCCAGGTGCGGAACTCGGTGTTCTTCTCGATGCCGGTGTGCAGGTACCCGATGCCGCAGCGGGCCTCGGTGACCGTCTCGCCGTCGATCTCCAGGATGAGCCGGAGCACTCCGTGCGTGGAGGGGTGCTGGGGGCCCATGTTGACGACGATGCGCTCGTCGTCGGCGCGGGCCGCCTGCTCGACGATCTCGTCCCAGTCGCCGCCGGTGACCGTGTACACGGTCCCTTCGGTGGTCTCCCGGGCAGATGCGTGTGACGTGCTCATCAGCTGTACGACCTCCGCTGGTCGGGAGCCGGGATCTGGGCGCCCTTGTACTCGACGGCGATCCCGCCGAGCGGGTAGTCCTTGCGCTGCGGATGGCCCTGCCAGTCGTCCGGCATCATGATCCGGGTGAGGGCGGGGTGACCGTCGAAGATCAGGCCGAAGAAGTCGTACGCCTCGCGCTCGTGCCAGTCGTTGGTCGGGTAGACCTCGACCAACGAGGGGACGTGCGGATCGGCGTCGGGGGCACTGACTTCGAGCCGGATCAGCCGTCCGTGGGTGAGCGAGCGCAGGTGGTAGACCGCGTGCAGCTCGCGTCCCTTGTCGTGCGGGTAGTGGACCCCGCTGACTCCGGTGCAGAGCTCGAAGCGCAGCGCCGGGTCGTCGCGCAGGGTGCGGGCGACGCGCGGCAGGTGCTCGCGGGCGATGTGGAAGGTCAGCTCGCCGCGGTCGACGACCGTCTTCTCGATGGCGTTCCCGGGGAGCAGGTCCTGCTCTTCGAGGGCCCCTTCGAGCTCGTCGGCGACCTCGTCGAACCAGCCGCCGTACGGGCGGGTGGCCTCGCCCGGCAGGCGTACGGAGCGGACCAGGCCGCCGTAGCCGGAGGTGTCGCCGCCGTTGTCGGCGCCGAACATGCCGCGCTGGACGCGGATCTCCTCGCCGCCGTCGCCGCGCGGCGCGGGCACCGCGCCGCCGTTGAGGTGCTCGTCGCTCATCGCAGCAGCCCCTTCATCTCGATGAGGGGGAGCGACTTGAGCGCGGCCTCCTCCGCCTCTCGGGCCGCTTCCTCGGCGTTCACGCCGAGCTTGGACGTCTGGATCTTCTCGTGGAGCTTGAGGATCGCGTCCATCAGCATCTCGGGGCGGGGCGGACAGCCCGGCAGGTAGATGTCGACCGGAACGATGTGGTCGACGCCCTGGACGATCGCGTAGTTGTTGAACATCCCGCCCGACGAGGCGCAGACGCCCATGGAGATGACCCACTTGGGGTTGGGCATCTGGTCGTACACCTGCCGCACGACGGGCGCCATCTTCTGGCTCACCCGTCCCGCCACCACCATGAGGTCCGCCTGGCGCGGCGAACCGCGGAAGACCTCCATGCCGAAGCGCGCCAGGTCGTACCGGCCTGCGCCGGTCGTCATCATCTCGATGGCGCAGCAGGCGAGGCCGAAGGTGGCGGGGAAGACGGATGCTTTCCGCACCCACCCCGCCGCCTGTTCGACGGTGGTAAGCAGAAAGCCGCTCGGCAGCTTCTCTTCGAGTCCCATAGGTGTGCCCCTCCGCCCCTCAGTCCCATTCCAGGCCGCCGCGGCGCCACACGTATGCGTAGGCGACGAAGACGGTGAGCACGAAGAGCAGCATCTCCACGAGCCCGAAAAGCCCCAAGCTGTCGAAGGTGACGGCCCAGGGGTAGAGGAAGACGATCTCGATGTCGAAGACGATGAAGAGCATCGCCGTCAGGTAGTACTTGATGGGGAAGCGACCGCCGCCCGCTGGTGTGGGAGTGGGTTCGATACCGCACTCGTACGCCTCGAGCTTGGCCCGGTTGTAGCGCTTGGGGCCGATCAGCGTCGCCATCACCACGGAGAAGATCGCGAAGCCTGCCGCGAGAGCGCCGAGCACAAGGATGGGCGCGTAGGCATTCACGCCTCTCGCTCCTTCCAGTCGTCCTTGACCGTTGGACCGCACCGGGCTCTCCTGTCACGCCGCCTCGCGAAGATCGCGTACATGTGAGGCAGTTCACAAGCCCGACTGCCCCGCATCCTATGCCCGCCGTCCTGTGATCTGCGACACGGGGTGCGCCAACTAGTTTGTGATCTCTGCCACCTGACGAAGGATCATGAAGTCGGATGAGCGGTGATCTACGTACGCGAAGCGGTTGAGTGATCACTACTCGTGACATCAACGCCCGTAACCGCCGGTAGGAGGCCTGTCGCACTATCAAGAGGTGGTGGGTGCAGGCAAATTGGCGATGGACGTGGACCGGTGATAAAGGATCACAACTCACTCGGCCGGGGGAGATCCGGGGACCCGGGTGGACACGTGCGCGCGTTCACGAGCTCCGGAGCCCTCCCCGGAGCCGCCGGGCGTTATCGGGATGTGACCTGCACCACAGGCCCACGGGTGGCCCGAAAGCGGGCTTGGCCATCGGCGTGAAGCAGTGGTAAGCGTCGGGCAATTCGGACGAATCATGGAAACACCGTGATCACGGCCCTGATCATGCATGCCCGAATTGCCCGTTAGGGCGTCAATAAAGGCGCCGGACAAGTGGATTCACAGCTTCCGGCCGTAACTGTGGCGCACGACACGTTTCTTGAAAGGAACGGTCGGGCCCTGATAGCGGTTGTCCCATGTCCCACACCGCTCACATACCCAGCCACCGGAAGCCCCGCCGCAGCGCGTCGAAAATCGCGCTCCGTGCCGGAGTTGCCGGTGGCGTCCTCAGCACCATCGCGGTGGCCGGTGCTGCCGGGCCGGCGAATGCCGAGCCGGTGACCGAGACCATCGAGATGCCGACCCTGACCACGGACCTGAACACCGCCGCGGTCGAGTCTGCGAACGCCACCCAGCAGCTTGCCGTGCAGTTCGAGGCGCAGGCCCAGCAGGAGGCCGCCGCCGAGAGCGCGGCCAAGGCCGCGAAGAAGGCCAAGGCCGAGGCGGACCGCAAGGCCGAGGCGAAGAAGAAGGCCGAGGCGAAGGCCAAGGCGGAGCGCGAGGCCCAGGAGCGCGCGGCGCGCGACGCCCGGCGTACCACGCTCGCCTCGACCTCCGCCGCCTCCGGGTCGGACTCCGGCTCCTCGTCCGACGAGGGCTCCGGCTCGTCGTCGGACCGGGGCTCCTCCTCGAACGCCACCGGCTCCGCCGCCGCGGTCATCGCGTTCGCGCGCGCCCAGATCGGCGACGCGTACGTGATGGGTGCGACCGGGCCCAACGCGTGGGACTGCTCCAGCCTGGTGCAGGCGGCGTACCGCTCCATCAACGTGTCCCTGGACCGCACCTCGCAGCCGCAGTCGGCCGGCGGCACCGCGGTCTCGCTGGACAACCTCCAGCCGGGCGACGTCCTGTACTGGGGCGGGCGCGGCTCCGCGTACCACGTCGCGATCTACTCGGGCGGCGGCAAGTTCATCGGCGCGCAGAACTCCGGGACCGGGGTCGTCGAGAAGTCCCTGGACTGGGACCCGCCGACGGGCGCGGTGCGCTACCTCTGACGCGCGAATCCTCAAGGGCCGTTACGCCGGAGTCCGGTGTGACGGCCCTTCGCCGTACCGCTTTGCGGGCGGGCCCGCTCCGGTTTCGCGGTGATCTGCGGCGCGTGCCCCCTTGCTCGCGCGGTTCCCCGCGCCCCCAACGGGGCGCCCCTACCCGCGCGGCGCGCGGAACGCGTCGATCAGGCGGGCGTAGCTGTCGCCGCCGTGGCCCGCCTCCGCCGCCCCCCGCATCAGCGCCAGGTGCAGTTCGGGCAGCCGGTTGTCCACGCCCCGGGCCCGCGCCGCGTGCAGCAGGTGGCCGATCGCCGCCACCTGCACGTCGATCGTCGCGTCGTCCCCCGGGTACTCGCCCGCGTCGATCTGCTCCGCGTACCCCGTGATGAACCAGGACACCGTCCGCAGCCAGCGGTTGGCGAGCGCCGCGAAGTCCTTCGCCGCCACACCGTCCGCACCGGTCAGCGCCGTCCCGTGCAACCACCCGCCGAACACCGACCACATCAGCCCCAGCAGACCGGAGTCGTAGAGCGAGGCGAGCCCCGCGTCCGGGCCGAGGTCGACCGGGTCGCCGAGCACCGCGAGCACGTCCCGGTGCGCGGCCAGCGCCTCGGGCGCCCCGCTGTAGAGGATCATGTTCGCGCTGTCGCCGACCCCGGGCGGCGTCGTCATCACGGCCCCGTCGAGGTACGCGATCCCCCGCTCCCCCGCCCACCCGGCCTCCTCGCGCGCCTGCTCGGGCGAGCCGCTGGTGAGGTTGACCAGCACCTTGCCGCGCAGCGCTTCGGCGACGGGCGCCAGCAACTCCCGTACGGCCGCGTAGTCCAGGACGCACACCACCACGACGTCGCCCGCGGCGACCGCCTCCGCCACGCTCGCGGCGCGGACCGCGCCCCTGGCGACGAGCGGCCCGGCCTTCTCGGGCGTGCGGTTCCAGACGGTGACGCGGTGCCCGGCCGTCAGGAAGGCCCCGGCGAGCGCGGCGCCCATCTGCCCCAGCCCGATGACGGTGACGGTGACGTTGGGCGGGACGTTCTGCTGAGCACTCATGACCGGTAACTCCCCTTTTGATGCGGTTCTTCGTACGAGATCCACACTCGCAGCCACGGAAAGCGGCCGACAGTGGCAGGACTGACGGCATGCGCAAAATTCCTGCCGTAGGGTCGGCCCATGAGCAAGGGAAACCCGGGAACCGTCGCCCTGGCCGTCGTCCCCGACCCGGCCGTCGGACTGACCATGTGGGAGATGTACGAGATCTCCATCGCCTGCGCGGTGTTCGGCATCCCCCAGCCGGAGCTCTCCGACACCTGGTACGAACTACGCATCTGCGGCGAACCCGGCACCGGCCCCCTCGCCGTGCGCCCCGACCACGGACTCGAAGGGCTCGTCGGGGCCGACACCGTCATCGTGCCCTCGGTGCCCGACTCCGTGGTGGAGGGCACCGCCGAGGTCTCCCCCGAGCTGATCGGGGCCCTGCGCGCCGCCGCCGCGTCCGGCGCCCGCATGGTCTCGCTGTGCACCGGCGCCTTCGCGCTCGCCGCCGCCGGACTCCTCGACGGCCGCCGGGCCACCGCGCACTGGCAGCACAGCGCGCAGCTCTTCGCGCGCCACCCCGAGGTGGTCGTCGACGACTCGGTGCTCTACACCGACGAGGGCTCCGTGCTCACCAGCGCCGGGGCGACCGCCGCCCTCGACCTCTGCCTCCACCTGGTGCGCCGCGACCTCGGCGCGACCGTCGCCAACCAGCTCGCCCGCCGCCTGGTCGTACAGGCCCACCGCACCGGCGGCCAGGCGCAGTTCATCGAGGCACCGGTGCCCGCGCGGGAGGACGACGGCCTCGCGCCCGTCCTCCAGTGGGCCGTCGAGCGGCTGGCGGACCCGCTGACCGTGGAGGACCTGGCGCGCCGCGCGCGGGTCAGCCCCCGCACCTTCCACCGCCGCCTCCAGGAGGCGACCGGCACGACCCCGCTGAAGTGGCTGCTCCAGCAGCGCATCGCCCTCGCGCAGAGCCTGCTGGAATCCACCGACCTGCCCGTCGAGCAGGTCGGCGCGCGCAGCGGGCTCGGCACGGCGGCCAACCTGCGCCGCCACTTCACCCGGTCGGTGGGGGTGTCCCCCACCGACTACCGCCGCACGTTCGGGCCGCGGGCCCTCACGCCTTCGGGGCCACCTTCGAGAGGCCGTTGATGATGCGGTCCATCGCGTCGCCGCCCGTCGGGTCGGTGAGGTTGGCCAGCATCTTCAGCGTGAACTTCATCAGCAGCGGATGCGTCAGGCCGCGCTGCGTCGCGATCTTCATGACCTGCGGCTGGCCGATGAGCTTCACGAAGGCGCGGCCCAGCGTGTAGTAGCCGCCGTAGGTGTCCTTGAGGACCTTCGGGTAGTGCTGGAGGGCGCGCTCGCGCTGCTCGGGCGTGATGCGGGCGTGCGCCTGCACGATGACGTCCGCCGCGATCTGCCCCGACTCCATGGCGTACGCGATGCCCTCGCCGTTGAACGGGTTGACCAGCCCGCCCGCGTCGCCGACCAGCAGCAGCCCGCGCGTGTAGTGCGGCTGCCGGTTGAAGGCCATCGGCAGCGCGGCGCCC
This sequence comes from Streptomyces sp. NPDC050504, assembly GCF_044458065.1. Classification (NCBI taxonomy): domain Bacteria; kingdom Bacillati; phylum Actinomycetota; class Actinomycetes; order Kitasatosporales; family Streptomycetaceae; genus Streptomyces; species Streptomyces sp. NPDC050504. Next base: position 810,507 of record NZ_JBITHO010000005.1, read on the forward strand.
CTGATCGGGCCCGTCATGTTCTCGGGGACGTAGCCCCAGTCCTCCGGCATGGACGCGCACCACGCCTTCAGCACCTCGCGCCAGTCCAGCTCCTTGAACGCCTTCGAGGAGTTGAGGATGCCCAGGCCGACGTTGGACGTGCCGTCGCCCATGCCGAAGATCCAGCCGTAGCCGGGCAGCAGCCGGTCCTGCGGGCCGCGCCTGTCCCACAGCTCAAGCCAGGACTCCAGGTAGTCGTCTTCGTGCCGGGGCGAGGTGAAGTACGTCCGCACGGCCACGCCCATCGGGCGGTCCTCGCGGCGGTGCAGGCCCATCGCGAGCGACAGCCGCGTGGAGTTGCCGTCCGCCGCGACGACGAGCGGGGCGTGGAAGGTGACCGGGGTCTTCTCCTCGCCGAGCTTCGCCTCGACGCCGGTGATGCGGCCCGTGCGGTCGTCGACGATCGGCGCGCCGACGTTGCACCGCTCGTACAGCCGGGCGCCCGCCTTCTGCGCCTGACGGGCCAGCTGCTCGTCGAAGTCGTCGCGCTTGCGGACCAGTCCGTAGTCCGGGTAGGAGGCGAGATCCGGCCAGTCGAGCTGGAGCCGCACGCCGCCGCCGATGATCCGCAGGCCCTTGTTCCGGAGCCAGCCGGCCTCTTCCGAGATGTCGATGCCCATCGCGACGAGCTGCTTGGTCGCGCGCGGGGTGAGACCGTCGCCGCAGACCTTCTCGCGCGGGAAGGCGGTCTTCTCCAGGAGCAGGACGTCCAGGCCCGCCTTGGCCAGGTAGTAGGCGGTCGTCGAGCCGGCGGGGCCCGCCCCGACGACGATCACATCCGCGGAGTGCTCGGAGAGGGGCTCGGTCACGGTCGGATCTCCCGAAGACTCGAATTCGCGTGCCGCGCGGCACATGTCCCATGCAGTCTAGGGGTGCGTAATTGATCGACTACCGAAGGGCTCCCCATGAACAGGCCGCTTCCAGCCGTGCAGCTCCGGGTTCCGACGGAGGAGGACGCGTACGCCTGGCACCGGGCCTTCGACCACCCGGACGTCATGGAGTTCCACGGCGGGAAGCCCGCGGAGGTCTCGGTGTACGAGGAGTTGACGGCGCGCCAGCGCAAGCACGACGCGGAGCGCGGCTTCTGTCTGTGGACGATGCTCGACGAGGACGGCGAGGTGATCGGGTTCACCGGCGCGCAGCCCTGGCCGCACGCCGGGTTCGGGCCCGTGGGCCAGATAGAGATCGGGTGGCGGCTGGCGCGGTCCGCGTGGGGCAAGGGGTACGCGACGGCGGCCGCCCTGGCCACGCTGGAGCGGGTGCGGGCGGCGGGGGTGGGGCGGGTGTACGCGATGGTCAACGCGCGCAACGTCCGCTCGATCGCGGTGATCGAGCGGTTGGGGATGGAGTTGACCGAGACGTTCGTGACGCCCCAGTCGCGGCAGCAGGGGCGGTGCTACGCCCTGGACCTGGCGGGGTGAGCCTCCGGGGGCGGCGCGGGGCGGGCGGTTGACCTGCGGGCCGGTGGTGGCTTGCCCGCGCAGTTCCCCGCGCCCCTTTGGGGGCGCGGGGAACTGCGCGAGGGTGGGGCACGTGCCGCACGTACCCACCCGGGCGACGGGACCCCTACTTCACGCGGAACGTGTCGATCGCCGAGGCGAAGACCACGTCCTTCGACGCGTCCCAGGACTCCGCGCGCCCCGCGAACAGGATCGCGTACTCCGTCCCGTCCTCCGCCACGAACGCCTGGTCGATCACGTGGTTCCGCAACGTCCCCTCCCCGGGCTCGGGGATGTGGGTGAACTCCCAGACCGCGCCCGGCCGCCCCCGGTACTCGTTGGGCTCCAGCCGCAGCCGCAGGTACTGCCGGTCCGTCTTCTTCCGCGCCGTGGCCTCCAGCTCCAGGAAGTTCTCGTACGAGGACTTCGCCGCGTTCTCGATGATGCCGACCTGGAGGTACTCCCCTCCCGTGGGCGCCTCGTAGAAGATCTGGCTGCCCTTCTGGCTCCGCGTCCAGCCGTCCATCACGGCGACCTTGAACCCCGCCGGGTCGTCCCTGAGCGTGAACCCGTCGGGCACCTCGTCGGACGCCGCCGCGCCCGGCTCCGGCTCCGCCTCCGGGCTCGCCTGGGGCTCCCCCGACGCCTGGTCCGACGCGTCCTCCGCCGAGCCGTCCGTCGGGCCGTCCGGCGAACCCTCCGCCGACGCGGACGGGGACGCGGGGGCCGAGGGGGACGCGGGCGGCCTGCCGTCGTCCTTCGCGTCCGACGACCCGTCCTTCTGGAGCAGCAGCACCCCCGCCGTCGCCCCGCCCCCGATGAGACACGCCACGGCGAGCGTCCCCGCCCACACCGCGACCCGGCGCCGCCGCGCGGCGGGCACCGCCCCGGCGGTAGCGGTCCCGGGCGCGGCCGGCACCGTCCCGGGGCCGTACCCGAAAGCACCCGGCGCGGCCGGTCCGACGGGCGCGGCGGCAGCCACCTCCGTGTGCCCGGGGCCCACGGGCGGCGCGTCCGCGGGCGGCGCGGGCACGGCAGCCGCCTCCGCCCGCCCGGCCGCGACCGGCGGAACCAGGGGCGCGGCGGGCACAGCGGACGCCCCCGGCACGGCGGACCCCGTGGGCGGGGCCTCCGGCGCGGCGGACGCACCGGCGGCCGCGGGCGGCACCCCGGGCATCACCGGCGCCCCGTACCCCCCGTATCCGGCGGCCCCCGCCGCCCCCGCCCCCGCCGCCGCGTACGGCGGCAGGCCGAGCGCCGAGCGGCCCGACATCCGCAGCGCGACCGGCCCCGCCACCACCGCTCCCGCCACCCACAGCAGCCCGAACAGCAGCGCGTCCGGCACGCTCGACGCGACCTCCAGCGTGCGCCGCGAGCCGCCCCACGCGCTGGGGTCGCCCTCGGTGATCTCCGCCGAGAACCCGCCCACGGCGAGCAGCAGCAGGTAGAGCCCCAGGAAGAAGACCGCCGCCAGCAGCTGCCCGCCCCGGTCCGCCGACCGGCGCGCGGTGAGCACGCCCACGATCAGCGCGCAGACCGCGCCCAGCGCCAGCGCGCCCACGACCGCGCCGCTGTTGACCCCGTCCGCCAGCTCGGACAGCCCGAACGAGTCGCGCTCGGAGCCGCTGAGGAGGCCGCCGGTGCCCCGGACGTCGTACTCGACGGGCACGCCCCAACCGAGTCCGAGCGCCGCGAGCCCGATGTTGGGCAGCAGCGGCAGCGCGTAGAGCAGCTCCTTGCCGTGCACGCCGTCGATGTTGGCGTACGCGACGAAGCCGACGAGCGAGGCGAGCGCGAGCACCAGGCCGAGCGCCCGCAGCGCGGTGCCCAGCGCCCGTACGGCCGACGCGGCCCCCGGCCTGGCCGCCAGCCGGTGGGCGAGGGTCTCGCGCTGGAGGACGCCGCCGGTGACCGCGAAGGAGAGCACCAGCGCCCCGAGCGCGGCGAGCGGCGGCGCGGAGGAGACCTCGACCTCGCGCACCTGCGGCTGGCCGAAGAGCCCGAGGACCAGGACGCCGCCGGTGACGAGCACCGAGAGGCGCACCGCCGCTTCGAGCCCTCCGCCGCGCAGCATCCGCGCGCTCAGCAGCAGCGCGCCGATCCACAGCGCGGTCACGGTCAGCGGCACGACCGACAGGTCGAAGCCGCCGCTGTCGCCGCCGCTTTCGGAGGCCGAGACCTCCAGGTCGCCGCCGACGCCCTGGAGCAGCAGGGCGAGCGCGACGCGCAGCCGGTCGGCCCAGCCGACGACGACGTCGTCGCCCTGCCCGTACGTGGGGATCGCGAGGGCGACGGCGGCGGCGACCAGCAGGCCGAGCGGCCAGAGCGCGGCCCTGGCGGCGGTGGCCCAGTCGCCGCGGAAGGCGCGGCCGAGGAAGGCGCCGAGGACGGTGGGTCCCGGCGCGTACCCCGGTGGCGGCGGTACGAGGGGCGGGGCGCCGGGCGGCGGGGGCGGGCCGCCCGCAGGAGCCGCGGGAGCCGCTGGCGGCGGGGGCGGCGCGGGCGGTGTGACGGGCTGTTCCCGCCCGCACTTCATGCAGAAACGGGCGTCCTCCGGGCCCTGGATTCCGCAGTGCGGGCAGAAAGAAGCCATGTGACACCCCGTGAGACAGAGACTGGAAGAGCCCGAAGCATAAGCTCCGCATAAGTTCCGCTGATAACAACGGACTCATCTTGCCCGCTCGCCGGTTCCCGTCAACCGGGGTGCGTCCGCCGCCGGTTCAGGCGGTCCGCACGCCCCGGTGGAGCGCCACGATGCCGCCCGTGAGGTCGCGCCACGCCACCTTCGACCAGCCGGCCTTCTGGAGCTTGGCGGCCAGCGCGGGCTGGTCGGGCCACTCGCGGATCGACTCGGCGAGGTAGACGTACGCGTCGGGGTTGGAGGACACCGCGCGCGCGACCGGCGGCAGCGCCCGCATCAGGTACTCCTGGTAGACCAGCCGGAACGGCTTCCACGTCGGCGTGGAGAACTCCGCGATCACGATGCGCCCGCCGGGCTTCGTCACCCGGTGCATCTCGCGCAGCGCCGCGTCGTAGTCGACGACGTTGCGCAGCCCGTAGGAGATCGTGACGGCGTCGAAGACCCCGTCCTTGAACGGGAGTTTCGTGCCGTCGCCCGCGGTCAGCGGCAGCCAGGGGTGGCGCTTCTTGCCCTCGCGGAGCATGCCCATCGAGAAGTCGCAGGGCACGACGTAGGCGCCGGTGGCGGCGAAGGACATCGAGGAGGTGCCGGTGCCTGCGGCGAGGTCGAGGACCTTCTCCGCGGGGCGGGCGTCGACCGCCTTGGCGACCTCTCTGCGCCACAGGCGGGCCTGGCCGAGTGAGAGCACGTCGTTGGTCAGGTCGTAGTTGCGGGCCACGTCGTCGAACATCGTGGCGACTTCGTGCGGCTGCTTGTCCAGGGATGCTCGGGTCACGTTTCCCATTGTGCCGTTCCGCCTTCCCCCGTCCGTCAGCGGCGTCGGTGGACGAGTCGGCCGCCGACGACCGTGGCCCGGCAGCCGCCGTCCGCCGCGAGGACCGCGAAGTCGGCGGGGCCGCCGACCGCGAGGACGTGCGGGGCGCCCTGGACCCGCAGCCCCGAACGGGTGACCGCGGTGCGCACGGCCGGGCGGGCGAAGGGGCCCGCGACGGTGGTCGTGCCGAGGGCGAGGAGCCGCTGCACCCCGCGCCTGGCGGACGCGCCCCAGCGGACCTCGGTCATGCCGAGCGCGGTCAGCGCGGCGCCGGTCAGCGGCTCGGTGCCGAGCGCGTCGGCCTCGCGCGGGTCGGGCCAGTAGGCGGCTTCCAGGAGGGCGGGGGCGTCGGGCTCGTGGCGGCCCGGGGTCAGGGCCCCGTCCCACTCCCGGGTCCTGGCCCGCTCCCCGTACGCGGCGGACAGCTCCTCGTACGGTCCGACGGCCGCGACGCGGTCGCCGTCCACGACAACCGCGTCCGCACCGCACTTGTGCAGCGTCAGCATCCCGCGCTCAGTTGGTGGAGATGAGCTTCAGCTCGGGGTGGGCCGTACCGCCCTCGATCGCGGTGGACGAGATGTGCGAGGCGACGCGCTCGTCGACCGGGTCGTCCGCCGGGTCGTCGTGGACGACCAGGTGCTCGTACGTGGTCGCGCGCTGCGCCGGGACGCGGTCCGCGCTGCGGATCATGTGGATCATCTCCAGGAGGTTGGAGCGGTGCTTGGCACCGGCGGAGGAGACGACGTTCTCCTCCAGCATGATCGAACCGAGGTCGTCGGCGCCGTAGTGCAGCGAGAGCTGTCCGGCCTCCTTGCCGACGGTGAGCCACGAGCCCTGGATGTGCGCGACGTTGTCGAGGAAGAGGCGGGCGACGGCGAGCATCCGCAGGTACTCGAAGACCGTGGCCTGCGTACGGCCCTTCAGCGCGTTGTTCTGCGGCTGGTAGGTGTACGGGATGAAGGCGCGGAAGCCGCCCGTGCGGTCCTGGACGTCGCGGATCATGCTCAGGTGCTCGATGCGCTCGGCGTTGGTCTCGCCGGTGCCCATCAGCATCGTGGAGGTCGACTCGACGCCCAGGCCGTGGGCGATCTCCATGATCTCCAGCCAGCGCTCGCCGGACTCCTTGAGCGGGGCGATCGCCTTGCGGGGGCGCTCGGGGAGCAGCTCGGCGCCGGCGCCCGCGAAGGAGTCGAGTCCTGCGGCGTGGATGCGGCGGATCGCCTCCTCGGGCGTGACGCCCGAGATGCGGGCCATGTGCTCGACCTCGGACGCGCCGAGGGAGTGGATGACCAGCTGGGGGAACTCCTTCTTGATCGCCGCGAAGTGCTCCTCGTAGTACTCCACGCCGTAGTCCGGGTGGTGGCCGCCCTGGAACATGATCTGGGTGCCGCCCAGCTCCACGGTCTCCGCGCAGCGGCGCAGGATGTCGTCGAGGTCGCGGGTCCACACCTTGTCGCTCTTGGGCGGGGCGTAGAACGCGCAGAACTTGCAGGCGGTCACGCAGGCGTTGGTGTAGTTGATGTTGCGCTCGATGATGTACGTCGCGATGTGCTCGGTACCCGCGTAGCGGCGGCGGCGCGCGGCGTCGGCGGCCTTGCCGAGGGCGTGGAGGGGGGCGCTCCGGTAGACGGCGAGGGCTTCCTCCGGGGTGATCCGGCCGCCCCCGGCGGCGCGGTCGAGGACGGCTGTGACATCAAGGTTGAGGTCGGCGTTCTCGGTCACCGGATGTCCCTTTCGGCAGGGTGTGCGCGGACCGATCCAGCCTACGCCAGGCCCTTCGGCGGGCGGCGGTACCCCTCCCCCGGGGCCCTCCGCCTGGGCCCCGCCCTCGGGGCCCCTCGCCCGGGACGCCCCCTACCCCGCCGTCCCCTCCTTACGGAGCGTTGCCCGGGGGTCGCCCGCCCTCGGTTCGTCCGAGGTGTACCGCACCGCTCCCGCGACCAGCTTCAGCCGCACCACGTGCGCCCCCGGCGTGCACGTGCTGTGCCTGCCGTTCGACGACCCCTCGGCGACCAGCCCCTCCTTCTCCGTCACGCCCTTCAGCACCAGGTTGTCCACGCAGCTCAGCGACCCCAGCGCGTCGTACTGGTTCACCGTGCCGATCCGCTCCCCGCTCCTGCCGTTCTTGATCGTCACCGTGAAGGTCCCGCCGTTCACCTCGGACCCGAGCAGCGTCACCGTGAAGGGCCCCTTCCAGATCCCGACGTACGCCGAGGGCACGGCCGCGGGGACGGAAGGCGGGGACGACGCGTCGGTCGGCGCGGGGGACGCCGCCCCGGTCCCGGCGGGCGGCGACGGCCTGCTCCCGCTGTCGGCCCCCTGCGCCGCGTCCTTCTTGTCCTCGCTCCGGAACATCCCGCTGAGGAAGGCCCCGCCCACGGTCACCGCCGCCAGCGCCCCGGCGACCGCGAGGGTCACCGTGCAGCTGACCCGCCGCCCCGGCCCGGCCGCGGGGGCGGAGGCGGACGCGGAGAGGGAGACGCCTGCGGCGGTACCGGTGGGCGCGTCCGGCGAGACGGGCGTGACCGGCGGAACCCCCGTGCCCCCGTACCCGCCCGACGGCGGCCCCTGGGGCAGCGGCGGCGCCCCGGACGACGGCGCCCCGAAGGACCCCGGCCCCGACCCCGGCACGGGCGGCACCGGCGGCCCGAACCCCACCGCCGGGCTGCTGAACGGCACGGGCCCCGAAGGCTCGTCCCGCGCGGGCTCCAGGTCCAGGATCCGCACCGCCGTCCGGCTCACCTCCTCCACCAGCGGCCCCGGCAGCCACCCGCCCGTCACCAGCTCCGCCGCCCCGCCCGGCGCGAGCCGCGCCGCGACCTCGGCGGGCGACGGCCGGTCCGCCGCCGCCTTGGCCAGGCACCCCGCGACGACCTCCCGCAGCTCCCCGTGGAGCACGGACAGCTCCGGCTCCTCGTGCACGACCTTGTAGAGCAGCGCCGCCGAGGAGTCGCCGGGGAAGGGCGCGGCGCCGGTCGCCGCGTACGCCAGCACCGCGCCCAGCGAGAAGACGTCCGCCGCGCCCGTGACGCCCTTGCCGAGGATCTGCTCGGGCGACATGTAGCCGGGCGAGCCGATCGAGACGCCGGTGGAGGTCAGGGACGCCGTGCCGTCCGTGGCGCGGGCGATCCCGAAGTCGATCAGCCGGGGCCCGTCGAGGGCCAGCAGGACGTTCGACGGCTTGACGTCCCGGTGGACCAGGCCCAGCGCGTGGACGGCCGACAGCGCCTCCGCGAGGCCCGCGCCCAGGGCCCGCACCGACCGCTCGGGCAGCGGCCCGCTCCCGGTGACCGCCTGGGTGAGCGAGGGCCCCGCGACGTACCCGGTGGCCACCCACGGCACGGGCGCCTCCGGGTCGGCGTCCAGGACCGGCGCCGTCCAGCGCCCGCCGACCCGCCGGGCCGCCTCCACCTCGCGCCTGAAGCGCGCCCTGAACTCCTCGTCGAGCGCGAAGTGCGGGTGCACGACCTTGACGGCGACCGTGCGGCCGCCCGTGCTGCGTCCCAGGTAGACCCGGCCCATCCCGCCCGCGCCGAGCCTGCCGAGCAGCCGGTACGAGCCGATGGTCCCCGGCTCGCCCGCGTCCAGCGGATGCATGTCCGTCCCCCTCCGGCCTCGCGGCCCTCCCCCGTGACTGCTCTGCCTTCCTCCAGCAGCGTAGGGCGCCACGTGCGCGGGATCACCACGATTGGTACGGCCCCGGAGTCAACCAATCCCGGATATCGCCCATCTCCCTGGGCGTAATCAGGCGGCTTGTCCGATTGCCCCCCGGGCACCGGCCACCGCCCGATCACCGACCTCTCCCCCTTTTGTTCCGTCCGCCCGCCGGACCGCCGACCCGAATCCGGAGCCCGTCCCATGAATCGCCTGCCCGAACCCCCCGCAGGGGACCCGTACGGCGCCCCGTACGAAGCCCCGTACGGGTCACGCGCCAGCGCCAGGTCCGAGGCCCGCACCCAGGCGAAGTCCAAGACCTGGCGCAGGGTGCGCGGCGGGCTGATAGGCATCACCCTGCTCGGCGTGGGCGCCGCGGGCGGGGTCGTCGGACACATGGCGTACGAGAAGGGGTACTTCGAGCGCGGCGAGCCGGTCACCTTCGGCTCCCCCAAGGAGTACGGGAGCGGCCAGGGCGCGGGCAAGGGCGACAAGGGCGGCGCGCGGGCCTCGGGGGACGCGGACAAGACGCAGTTCCCGACCGGCCCCGAGGCGGAGTTCAAGACCCAGAACTCCATCGACGACGGCACGAAGATCGCGTACACCACGCTCGACGGCAAGAAGTCCGGGTTCAAGGGGAAGGTCTGGGTCTGGGCGCCCAAGCAGTACTTCGAGAAGAAGTACGAGCGCAGCGGCTTCCCGGTGCTGATAGCCCTGCCCGGCGGCAACGGCTATCCCAACAATTACTGGATGGGCACCGACCTCAAACTCCAGAGCAGCATCGCGAAGTGGTCGAAGGAGGGCGCGAGCCTTCCGTTCATCGTCGTGATGCCCGTTCTCAACCCGGACGACAGGTACTACTACGACGGCAGTGATATTCCGGGCCAGCCGAAAATGGGCACCTGGATGACCGAGGACGTCCCCGATTTCGTGCGGGCGAATTTCCGCACCTTCAAGTCCCGCGACGGCTGGGCGTTCATGGGGTCGTCGTCGGGCGGGTTCGTCGGGCTGAAGTCGGTGCTGAAGCACCCGGACAAGTTCAAGGCCGTGATCGCCTCGGGCCCCGACACCGTGCCCGACTCCCCGCTGTGGAAGGGCCACGAGGCGGAGCGCGAGGCGAACAACCCGGAGAAGCTCGCCGCCGCGCTCGGCGCGAAGCCCCAGGACCCGGCGAAGGACGTCTACCTGGCGTTCCAGGTCGGCTCGAAGGAGTCGGGCGTGAACTCCCTGCGGAAGTTCTCCCAGACGTACGGGAAGGGCCGGGTCAAGACGCGGCTCAACGTCATTCCCGACGGCGAGCACAACGCGAAGACCTACGTCGGCGGGATGGCCGAGGGCTCGATCCAGTGGATCAGCGAGCACATGCAGGGCCCGATCGCGAGCGAGTGACGCGCCGGGGCCGGTCGGTCGGCCTGCCGGGTCCTGGTCAGCCGCCCAGCAGGTCCACCCGCACGTCGGCCGGGAAGCCGGTCGTCGGTCCGGTCATCCGGGCGAACTCCCGTACGCCGCCGAGCTGGTCGGCACCGAACCGGAAGTCCAGCGTCCGGAAGTACCGCTCCAGGACGTCCGCGTCGAACGCCTCCCAGCGCGCGGCCTGCTCCGCGACCTTGGTGACCTCTTCCAGCGAGAGCGCCATCGAGTCGAGGAACGCCTCGTGGACCTTCCGCACGACGTCGGGCTCGCGCGCCAGGTAGTCCTTGCGCGCGGCCCAGACCGCGAAGACGAAGGGCAGCCCCGTCCACTCCTTCCACATCTGTCCCAGGTCGTGGACCTGGAGGCCGAGGCGGGGGGCGTCGTGCAGCGAGGCGCGCAGCGCGGCGTCCCCGATCAGCACGGCCGCGTCGGCCTCCTTCATCATCGCGCCGAGGTCGGGCGGACACGTGTAGTAGTCGGGGGCGACGCGGTACCGCTCGGCGAGGAGCAGCTGCGCGAGGCGTACGGAGGTGCGCGAGGTCGAGCCGAGCGCGACGCGCGCCCCGTCCAGTCGCTCCAGGGGCAGCTGGGAGACGATCACGCAGGACATGACGGGGCCGTCGCAGCCGACCGCGAGGTCGGGGAAGGCGACCAGGTCGTCGGCGTTGCGCAGGAACTCCACGAGCGTGACCGGCGCGATGTCCAGCTCGCCGCGGATCAGCTGCTCGCTCAGCTTCTCCGGGGTGTCCTTGGTCAGCTCCAGGTCGAGGAGCGTGCCGGTGCGGGCGAGGCCCCAGTAGAACGGCACGCAGTTGAGGAACTGGATGTGGCCGACGCGGGGGCGGGGCCGGGACGGGTGACCACCGGCCCCGGTGACTCCGGCGGCCCCTGCGACTCCGGCGGCCCGGTCGGCGATTGCTTCGTTTTCCCCTGAAGTGTCCACATCGCGAGACTAAACCCGGGGGGTACGGGAAGGCGCACCGGGCCCGCGCGGCGGGGCTCGTGGCGGGCCTCCCGGCGGGGCTTGTGGCGGGGCTCGCGGCGGAGCGTCCGGGTCCTCCCGGAGGGGTGCTCCGGGGGTCTCCCGGAGGGGCCGCCGTCACCGAATCGGGGACCCGTCAAACCTCCGGGTGAAGTGATCTTTCCCTCTACCGCGGGATCCGGGCTGCGTGCTAGGCTCGCCCGCAAGTTGCAGTTTGGTTTCCCTTGCAGTACAGAGCCTGCGGAGCATGTGACTCCGTGGGCTTTTGTAGTTTTCAGACTTCTTTGCAGGTTCTGGAGCAGGGCAACCCTTTGGCCCAAGGAGGGCTTATGGCTACCGGAACCGTCAAGTGGTTCAACGCTGAAAAGGGCTTCGGCTTCATCGCCCAGGACGGCGGCGGCCCGGATGTCTTCGTCCACTACTCCGCGATCAACGCGTCCGGGTTCCGCTCCCTTGAGGAGAACCAGGTCGTGAACTTCGACGTCACGCAGGGCCCGAAGGGTCCGCAGGCGGAGAACGTCACCCCGGCCTAGTTGCCCGGGTCGGTCGATCGCGGCCGGATGTAGCAGTACCCAAGGAGCCCCGCCCGGCGAAAGCCGGAGCGGGGCTCCTGCCTTTGTGGCGGCACGCTCAACAGTCGGGCACCACGGCCCCGTTGTTGTCACGGGCCTCGTCGTTGCCCCAGCGCGCGAGGTAGTACGCCGAGACGTACGCGCCCCGCCCGTTCTTCCCCGGGTACACCGTGTCCAGGTCCGTCCTCAGCCACCAGTGGTTGAAGTTGCCCGAGCCGTCCCGCACCTCCTGGCCCCACACCTTGCAGTACACGTAGTTCGTGCCCTTGTTGAGGACGCCCTGCGCGTCCCCCGTGTTCGCGCCCGCGTACCCCGTCGCGTTGGCGAAGGTGTCGACCCAGTACTTGCCGCCCGTACCCGAGCAGCCGTTGTCGCTGGTCAGGTGCTTGCTGCCGTACGAGCCCGGATAGGGCGCGAGCGACTGGCCGTTGATGACGATGCTCTGGCCCGCGCCGTTGTACAGCTGCTCGTAGTGGATGTGCGCGCCGGAGCTGTTGCCGGTCGACCCCGTCGTGCCGATCTGCTGCCCCTGCGCGACCTGCGCGCCGTCGCCGACGGAGTACGCGGCGAGGTGGAAGTAGTACGTCTTCCAGCCGCCCCCGTGGTCCACCACGACGTAGTTCCCCGCACCGCTGGGCTGCGAGTGCCGGGTGGCGGTGCCGGCGGCCGAGGCGAGGACCGGCGTGCCCGCCGTCCCCCCGCCGTCCGACCTGACGAAGTCCAGCGCCTGGCGGACCTCGGCCGAGTGGTGGCTGTAGGTCCACTTCTGGCCGCAGGGGAAGGGCGCCTTGAAGTTCGGCGCGGCCTGCGCGGGGGTCGCGGTGGCCACGGCGGTGAGCAGGCCCGCGACGAGGGCGAGGAGAGCTGGCAGAGCGGTACGTGCCGCACGTGTGGAGCGCATCCGTCCTCCGGTGTCAGGAGAGTCAGTCGGCATGGAACGGACTTCAGAGTGCCAAAACCCCACCCGTCGCCACAGCCCCGCGCGCCGGTTCCCGCACCGGATGTCACACACCTGCCGCTTCCCCTTCGGCGGATCCCCTTCGGCGGATCACGGGCGGGACGCGGCTCGGGGGCCGTACGGCGTGAAATCCACGGGCCCGGTGCGCGCCGCGTACCGGATACTCCCACCCATGAACACGACACCCCTCCCGCCCGGCTGGGACGAGCGCGTCGCCGCCCTCTGGGACGCCTACGACGGCGACGACGAGCCCGTCGCCTTCCGCGCCCGCACGGCGGCGCTCGCCGCGGAACTGCCCGCCGGGCACCCGCGCGCGCTCTTCGAGCTGGCGTCGGCGAGCGACGCCACCGGCGAGGAGGCGGAGGCCGCCGCGTACTACGAGCGGGCGCTCGCGGCCGGCCTCTCCGGCGACAAGCGCCGCGAGGCGGTGATCCAGTACGGCAGCACGCTGCGCAACCTCGGGCGCGCCGCCGAGGCGGTCGACCTGCTGTACGCGGAGCGCGCGGCGCACTCCGACCGGCTGGACGACCCGCTCGCGGCGTTCCTGGCGTTGGCGCTGCACGACGCGGGGCGCGGGGAGGAGGCGCTGGCCCTGACGCTGACCACGCTGGCGCCGCACCTTCCGCAGTACGCGAAATCGGTGCGGTACTACGCGAACGAGCTGCACTCGGAGGGCCCCTGAGGGGGTGAGCCAGCTCGGGGCGGGCGGGTACGCGCGGCATCCGCCATGCGGGCGCGGTCGTCTGGCGCCCCCGGCAACCGGGCCCGCCCCCCAACGCCCCCGCCTACGCGCGTTCCAGGATGGCCGTCACCCCCTGTCCGCCCGCCGCGCAGATCGAGATCAGCCCCCTCCCGGGCGCGCCCCCCTCGCCCTCCGCCAGGAGCTTCGCGAGCGTCGCCACGATCCGCGCCCCGGTCGCCGCGAACGGATGCCCCGTCGCCAGCGACGACCCCGCCACGTTCAGCCGCTCCCGGTCGACCGGCGCCAGCCCCCGCTTCTCCCACGCCGCGAGCGTCGCCAACACCTGTGAGGCGAACGCCTCGTGGACCTCGTACAGCGAGAAGTCCGCCATCCCGAGACCGACCCGCTCCAGCATCCGCGGCACCGCCCACGCCGGGGCCATGAGCAGCCCCTCCGCGCCGTCCACGTGGTCGACAGCGGCCGTCTCGTACGCCGTCAGGTACGCCAGCGGCCGCAGGCCCCGCGCCGCCGCCCACTCCTCGCTCGCCAGCAGCACCACCCCCGCCCCGTCCGTGAGCGGCGTCGAGTTGCCCGCGGTCATCGTCGCGCCCGGCCGGTCCGTCCCGAACACCGGCTTCAGCCCGGCGAGTTTCTCGACCGTCGAGCCGGGCCTGAGGTTCTGGTCGCGGGTCAGGCCCCGGAACGGCACGACCAGGTCGTCGAAGAACCCCCGGTCGTACGCGGCGGCGAGCCGCTGGTGGCTGGTGGCGGCCAGCAGGTCCTGGTCCTCGCGGCGCACGCCCCACTCCCGGGCGGTGAGCGCGGCGTGCTCGCCCATGGACAGACCGGTGCGGGGCTCGGCGTTGCGCGGGACGTCGGGCACGAGGTGGCGGGGGCGGACCCGGGCGAGCGCCCTGACCCTGGCGGCGGTCGACTTGGCGCGCCGCGCCTCCAGGAGCAGCCTGCGCAACTCGTCGTTGACGCCGAGCGGGGCGTCGCTCGCGGTGTCGGCGCCGCCCGCGACCGCGCAGTCCACCGCGCCGAGCGCGATCTTGTTGGCGGCGGCGACGACGGCCTGGAGGCCGGTGCCGCACGCCTGTTGGACGTCGTACGCGGGAGTGAGCGGGCTCAGCCCGGAGCCCAGCACCGTCTCGCGCGCGAGGTTGAAGTCGCGGCTGTGCTTGAGCACGGCGCCCGCCACGAACTCGCCCACCCGCTCGCCCGCCAGGCCGAAGCGTTCGACGAGGCCGTTCAGCGCGGCGGTCAGCATCTCCTGGTTGGAGGCGGTGGCGTAGGGCCCGTCCGAGCGGGCGAAGGGGATGCGGCTGCCGCCGACGACGGCGACCTTGCGGATGGTCCTCGTACCGGTACCGGACAGCATCTCGACCAGCTCCTGACCCTTAAGTAACCTTACTCTGGAGTAAATCTACGACCGCGCAGGGAGTCTGGACAATGGCCGACCGCTATCTGCACTTCACCGCAACGGGACCCGGTCGTTTCCTGACCAGGCGGCTGGGGCTGCCGAGCCCCGCCGCGCTGCGCCGCTGGTCGCCGGAGCGGCCCGCGCTGGAGGGGCCCGTGCTGCACCTGGCGGCGGGCGCGTCGTCGCTGGCGCTGCCGGACGTGGGCCTGAAGGCGGCGGCGCCGGGGGAACGCCCGGCGGGGGTGGTGCTGGACGCGTCCGCGCTCGCGACGGTCGACGAACTCGCCGAGCTGCACCGGCTCTCGCACCCCGTGGTGCGCTCGGTGGCGCAGGGCGGGCGGGTGGTGGTGCTGGGCGCGGCGGTGTCGGCGACGGACCACCACCAGGCTGCGGCCCAGCAGGCGTTGGAGGGGTTCGTGCGGTCGCTGGGGAAGGAGATCGGCGGGGGCCGTACGGTCAACCTGGTCCGGGTGCGCGGGGACGCGGCGGGCCTGGAGTCGACGCTGCGGTTCCTGCTCTCGCCGCGGTCCGCGTACGTGAGCGGGCAGGTCGTCGAGGTAGGGGGCGGGCAGGCCGTCGGGGGCGGAGGCCGGGGGGTCGTCGAGGGCGGAGGCGGGGGCGCCGTGCCGCCCTTCGACCCGGACCGGCCGCTCGCGGGCCGCACCGCGCTGGTGACCGGCGCCGCGCGGGGCATCGGGGCGGCGGTGGCCGCGACGCTGGAGCGGGACGGGGCGCGGGTGATCGGGCTCGACGTGACGGGTGCGGACGTCGACGCCGACATCACGGCGCCGGACGCGGCACGGGTCATCGCGGACGCGGCCGGGGACGGCGGTCTTGACGTGCTCGTCCACAACGCGGGGATCACCCGGGACAGGCGGCTCGCCAACATGGCGGCGGAGCGCTGGAGTTCGGTCCTCGACGTGAACCTCGGGTCGGTGCTCCGCACGACGGACGCGCTGCTCGCCGACGGGACGCTGCGGCGGGGCGGGGCGATCGTGGCGACGGCGTCGATCGCGGGCATCGCGGGCAACACCGGCCAGACGAACTACGCGGCGAGCAAGGCGGGCGTGATCGGTTTCGTACGGGCCCTGGGCGCGGGGTGCGCCACGGGGCACGGGGTGCGGGTCAACGCGGTGGCGCCCGGGTTCATCGAGACGAAGATGACGGCGGCGGTGCCGTTGCTGATCCGGGAGGCGGGAAGGCGGATGAACTCCCTCGGGCAGGGCGGGCTCCCGGTGGACGTGGCGGAGGCGGTGGCGTGGCTGGCGAGTCCGGGGGCGGCGGGGGTGAACGGACAGGTGGTCCGGGTGTGCGGCCAGTCGCTGCTCGGCGCGTAGGGGGGCGCGAACGCGCCCCGTACGGGGCCCGGGGAACCGCGCGGGGGCGGGGCGGTCGCCGCACGTACCCGCCCCGCGCGAGCGGGCTCGTCACCGGCAGGTTTTCAGGAAGGGATGGGGGGACTGCCCACCGCGGGCGGACCCCCGCCCCGGGCGCCGGGACACCGCACCGCGCAACACCCCGCAGGCCGGGCGAACCCCGCCCCGGGAAAGCAGACGGACACCGGCAGACCGACCGAAGGAGCACCGTGTCAACGACCCTCACCCTCCTGCGCGCCGCCCTCGCCTCCCCCCTGAAGCGCCCCGGCGCGACGCCGCGGCTCCCCGGGAGCCGCCTCCACCTGCCCGCCGCCCGCATCGACCCCGCGCACCTCGCCGCGTACGCGGAGGTGTGCCGCTTCCCCGCCCCGGGAACCGGCCCGGGAACGGGCCCGCGCCCGCGCCCGCTCCCCCTCCCGTACCCCCACGTCCTCGCGTTCCCCCTGGCCATGCGCCTCATGGCGGCACGCGCCTTCCCGCTCCCGGTCCTCGGCCTGGTGCACACCGGCATCGGGATCACCCGTCACCACGCGCTCCTGCCCGACGACCGCCCCGACCTCACCGTGTACGCCCGCGAGCTGCGCCCGCACCGCAGGGGCACCGAGGTCGTGGTGGTCACCGAGGCGCGCCTCGCGGGCGACCTCGCGTGGGAGTCGCACAGCACCTACCTGGCCCGCCACGACCGCGGCACGGCCCCCGAGCGGGCGCGCACCGCCACCGCCCCGAAGCCCGCCGGGCCCGTCCCCGCCCTTCCCGTACTCGCGCGGTGGCACCTCCCCGGCGACCTGGGCCGCCGCTACGGCAGGGCCTCGGGCGACTTCAACCCGATCCACCTGCACCCGCTCACCGCCCGCGCCCTCGGCTTCCCCCGGGCGATAGCGCACGGCATGTGGACGCTGGCCCGCTGCCTGGCGGAGCACGGAGAGGGCGACCCCACCCGCGTACGGGCGGAGTTCAAGGCCCCCGTCCCGCTCCCGTCCACCGTCGCCTACGCGGCGGACGAGGACACGGGCGCCTTCGAGCTGCGCTCCCCGGACGGAAAGCTCCACCTCACGGGCCACATCCGAAGCACCGGCCCCTGAGGCCTCAGCCGCCGCCTCTGAGGCCTCAGCCGCCGCCCCCGGGGCTCCACCGCTCGCCCCGCATCAGGTCCCCGAGCCCCTGCCAGGCGAAGTTCATCAGCGTGGCCGCCGCCTCCTTCGCGCCGATGCCCGGCGTCTCGTTGGCCCACCCGGCCAGCGACTCGGCGGCGCCGACCAGGGCCTGGGCGAGGCCGGCCACATCGGTCTCGGCCAGCTCGTCCTCGCTGTGCGTCTCCCGCGCGGCCGCGTCGATGAGCCCGGTCACGAAGGCCACGATCTCGTCGCGCATCACCGCGACCTCCGCGGCGAACGGCTCCCCGTGCGTGCGGGCCTGCCGGTGCAGCACGGCCCACCCGTCGGGGTGCTCCGCGGTGTGCGTGAAGAACGCCGCGAGCCCGGCCCACAGCTTCCGGTCGGCCGGCACCCCGGCACCCGGCTCCACGGCGGCCCGCACGGCCGCCACCAGCGCCTGCGCCTCACGCCTGATGCAGGCCGTGAACAGCTCTTCCTTGGAGTTCAGGTACAAGTACACGAGCGGCTTGGACACCCCGGCCAGCTCGGCGATCTCGTCCATCGAGGCAGCCCGGTAACCGCGCTGCCCGAAGGTGCGCACGGCGGCGTCCATCATCTGCTGCTCGCGCACGGCACGCGGCATCCGCTTGCCCTTGACTGCGCCCATGTCGTCCGGACCTCCCCTTACTCCCGGGTAAGCGTACGACGAGGGCCCGCTCGTCCGTACGCACGGACGAACGGGCCCTCACGGTGTCACAGGCGGCGCCCCGCGGAGCGTTACGCGGTGGCCGGGGCCGGGCCCGCTGCCGGGCTCGGCTCGTCGATGGGCGACGACGACGCGTTCTCGTACGCCTCGTGGTCGAGGATCTTCTCGCGGGCCGAGACGATGACCGGGACCAGTGCCTGGCCGGCCACGTTGGTGGCGGTGCGCATCATGTCCAGGACCGGGTCGATCGCCATGAGGAGGCCGACGCCCTCCAGCGGGAGGCCGAGCGTCGAGAGGGTCAGGGTCAGCATGACGGTGGCGCCGGTGAGGCCCGCGGTGGCGGCCGAGCCGACGACCGAGACGAACGCGATCAGCAGGTAGTCGCCGACGCTCAGGGAGACGTCGAAGATCTGCGCGATGAAGATCGCGGCGAGCGCCGGGTAGATCGCGGCGCAGCCGTCCATCTTGGTGGTGGCGCCGAACGGGACGGAGAAGGAGGCGTACTCCTTCGGGACGCCGAGGCGCTCGGTGACCTTCTGGGTGACCGGCATGGTGCCGACCGAGGAGCGGGAGACGAAGGCCAGCTGGATCGCGGGCCAGGCGCC
>NZ_JBITHO010000006.1:0-738845 GCF_044458065.1 Streptomyces sp. NPDC050504
GCCGTTTCTCATGAACATCTGCCGAGGTTCGGACTCTCCCTCGCCTCCCAAACCGATGGACAAACGCTGCCGATGGAAGTGAACAAAGCCAGGCAACCGTTCAACGCCACCCCGTCACGTCTGTGAGAGGTACGGAGGAAGAACCATGTTGATGGCGCACCCGGCTGTGCTGGCCGATCTCGTGGAGCGGTACGAGACACTGAGCGTCCTGTACGCCAAGAGCGGCACGGAGAAGACGCGGCGGCGGATGGAGGACGTCGCCTACACGCTGTGCGTGACCACTGGCACCCGGCACGTCGAGGCGGCATTGGCCGCCGCGCGCGACCGGCTGCCGGGCGCTCTCGCCCAGGGCGACCCGCTCCTCACCGTCCCGCCGCGCCACGACGTGATCGGCTGACGAGGAGTCGACCGGTTCCTCCGTGGAACCAACGCGTGTGGGCGCGGGAAGGACCCCCACTCGGCGGGACGAGCCGAGTGAGGGTCAGGGGAAGGCACGGGCGCCGTCCGGCATCAGAGGGCACCCAACCATGCGGGTTGACCTCGCGACCGGGCCCGTCCTTGCGGCAGGGCCGACTCGCGGTCGGCAACGCGTGCCGCGCGAGGGCCCACCGGTGGAAGGGTCATGAAGGGTAGTTGGCCTGTTTGAGCAGGCGGGCCAGGTGGGCGGTGTTCGCGGCCAGGGTGGCCGTGGTGGCCGCGGTCTTCTCCGGGGTCGCGGCGAGTTCCTGGTAGTCCGTCCCTTGCATGGCCTCGCCCACCCAGTAGGTGACCGCGTTCGCGGGCAGGGTGAAACCCACGTCGTTGAGTCCCTGGTAGACCTCGGCACTGACGTGGTGGGCGCCGTCCTCGTTGCCCACGACGCAGACGCCCGCGACCTTGCCGTAGGTCAGCATGCGGCCCTGGGCGTCGGACTGGGAGAGCTCGGCGTCCAGGCGTTCGAGGACGCGCTGGGCGACACTCGAAGGGTGGCCGAGCCAGATCGGGGTGGACAGGATCAGGATGTCCGCGTGCAGGACGTCCTCCCGGATCTGCGGCCAGGCGTCGCCGTCCCCCATGTCGATCTCCACGCCAGGCTTGACGTCGTGGTCGACGATCCGGACGAGCCGTCCCTCGACACCGTTTTCGTCCAGTGCCTTCAGGGTCTGCTCGGCCAAGAGGTAGGAGCTGGAGGGCTTCGGCGAAGAGCCGGCCGGCCCGGCTGAAGGCGAGAGCGTGCACACCAGAGCGAGCGCGCGCAGGGGCATGGAGGGAGAGGAAGGGGTGCCGTCTGAGGCCCGTGTCGTATCCATGTCCGTCCGGGTGCCCGATTCCGCTCTGCTCATTTCTGCTCGTTGCGTGCGGTCCCGCTCCGACGCCCCCCTTTCCTGCCTCAGGACGGCCGGGTTAGGCGGCCCAGACGCCGGGGTACCCGGGGCGGCCGGTGCGAAGCCGTGCGGCTGCGGGCGGTCCGCGGCGGCGAGGGCCCAGGGAGGAAGGCATGGAGACTTCGGTGGACCGCGTCGCGCAGCCGTGGGGCGGACGCACCCCCTACGAGCGCCACCGCCCGTGGCCCGTACGCGTGGACTCCTTCCTGGCGGCGGGCGTCGCGCCCGAGGCAGTGCAGCGTTGGGTGCGGGCGGCGTCGGTCCTGCACTCGGACGGGGACGCGATGGACGTCGCCGTCGTCGACGGGCGCATGGTGGGCGTACGCGGCCGGGCGGGCGACCGGGTCAACCACGGCCGCCTGGGTCCCAAGGACCTCTTCGGGTGGCAGGCGGGCTCCTCGCCCGACCGGCTGACGCGGCCGCTCGTCCGCCGGGACGGGCAGCTGGCGGAGTGCGACTGGGACACCGCGATGGGCGCGGTCGTCGCCCGGTCGCGGGAACTGCTGGCGCGGCACGGCCCGGAGGCGATCGGCTTCTACACCAGCGGACAGCTGTATCTGGAGGAGTACTACACCCTCGCGGTCCTGGCCAGGGCCGGGGTGGGCACCTACCACCTGGACGGCAACACCCGGCTGTGCACGTCCACCGCCGCCGAGGCGCTGAAGCAGTCCTTCGGCTGCGACGGACAGCCGGGCAGTTACGACGACATCGACCACGCCGACGCGATCGCGTTCTTCGGACACAACATCGCCGAGAGCCAGCCCGTGCAGTGGATGCGCGTGCTCGACCGGCTGGAGGGCGGGTCGCCGCCCCGGCTGCTGTGCGTCGACCCCCGCCCCACCCCGGTCGCCCGCGGGTCCGCCGTACACCTGGCGCCGCGGCTCGGAACCAACGTCGCCCTGCTCAACGCCCTGCTCAACGAGATCATCCGGACCGACCGCGTGGACCACGACTACGTCGCGGCGCGCACCGTGGGCTTCGACGCCCTGGCCGCCCGCGTACGGAACTGCACCCCCCGGTGGGCAGCCGACGTCTGCGGCGTACCGGCCGCCCGCATCGAGGAGGCGGCCGAACTCCTCGGCGACGCGGAAGCGTTGCTGTCCACCGTGCTCCAGGGGGTCTACCAGTCCCACCAGGCCACGGCCGCCGCGGTCCAGATCAACAACCTCCACCTGATCCGCGGCATGCTCGGCCGTCCCGGGGCCGGAGTGCTCCAGATGAACGGGCAGCCCACCGCGCAGAACACCCGGGAGTGCGGGGCCGACGGCGACCTCCCAGGCTTCCGCAACTGGCAGAACGAGCGCCACGTCGCCGACCTGGCACGGGTGTGGAACGTTGCCCCGGAGGCGATTCCGCACGACGGCCCGCCCACCCACGCCATGGAGATGTTCCGCCTCGCCGAACAGGGGACGATCCGCATGCTGTGGATCAGCGGCACCAACCCCGCGGTGTCCCTGCCCGAGCTGTCCCGGATCCGCTCGGTCCTCTCCCGCGAGGACCTCTTCGTCGTCGTCCAGGACCTGTTCCCGACCGAGAGCGCCCGACTCGCCGACGTGGTCCTGCCCGCGGCGACGTGGGGCGAGAAGACCGGCGTCTTCACCAACGCCGACCGTACGGTCCACCTCTCGGAGAAGGCGGTGGAGCCGCCCGGCGAGGCACGCCCCGACCTGGACGTCTTCCTGGACTACGCGGCCCGCATGGACTTCCGGGACAAGGAGGGCGGCCCGCTGGTCACGTGGCACGACGCCGAGTCGGCGTTCGAAGCGTGGAAGCGGTGCAGCGCCGGCCGACCGTGCGACTACACCAGCCTCACGTACGCGAAGCTGCGCGGCGACGGCGGGATCCAGTGGCCGTGCGACGACCGGGCGCCCGAGGGGACGGCGCGGCTGTACGCGGCCGGCTTCGACTGGGCCCGCCCCGACTCCTGCGAGTCCTACGGCAAGGACCTGGCCACGGGAGAGGCGGACGACGAGGCCGGGTATCGCCTGCTCAACCCCCACGGCAAGGCGATGATCAAGTCGGCCGCCTACCAGCCGCCCGCCGAGGAGCCCGACGAGGAGTACCCCTTCCAGCTCACCACGGGCCGGACCCTGTACCACTTCCACACCCGCACCAAGACAGCGCGGGCGCCCCAGCTGGACGCTGCCGCACCCGACGTGTGGGTGGAGGCGTCCGTCCACGACGCGGCCGCCCTCGGGCTCGACGAGGGCGACGTGGTGGAAGTGCGTACGCCCAGGGGCGCCGTGCGGGGGCGGCTGCGCGTCACCGACATCCGGCGGGGTCTGCTGTTCCTGCCCTTCCACTACGGCTACTGGGACACCAAGGACGGCGACGCCCCGGGGGACGGAACGCCCGGACGCGCCGCGAACGAGCTGACGGCCACCGTGTGGGACCCCGTCTCCCACCAGCCCCTGTTCAAGACCGCGGCTGCCGCGCTCCGACTGGTCGAACGGGCCGACGGCCACTGCGCACCGGCACCGACCACCACGGCGTCCGCCCCCGCGCGCCCGGGTACCGTCCCTCCGACGCGAGGCGGGGCGGACGCGCGTGCGGCGCAGGACACCGGTTGAGGGCGTGCTGGAGCACGTCTCCCGGCCCCTGCGGTCACCGCGTGTCCCTCCCCCGCAATCACCTCACCGACCGTGAAGCCGGAGTCGGCGTTCAGCTCAAGGAAGTGGTGTGCCGCCGGTGGCGTTGAGGATTTCCGCGGTGATGAAGCTGGCGCGACTGGAGGCGAGGAAGACGTAGGCGGGTGCCATTTCAGCGGGTTGGGCGGGTCGTCCGAGCGGTGCTTGCTTGCCGAATTCCGTGGTGTCGGGGAGCGTCGCGGGGATCAGCGGCGTCCAGACGGGGCCGGGTGCGACCGCGTTCACGCGGATTCCGTCGTCGACGAGCATCTGGGCGAGGCCCTGGGTGAAGGTGACGATGGCGCCTTTGGTCATGGCGTAGTCGAGGAGGTGCGGGCTTGGTTTGTAGGCCTGTACCGAAGTGGTGTTGATGATCGACCCGCCTGCCGGAATGTGGGGTACGGCGGTTTTGCACAGCCAGAACATCGCGTAGAGGTTGGTACGGACGACACGGTCGAACTGCTCGGTGGTGATGGCGCCGATCCCGTCCGGCTGGGACATCTGGTAGGCGGCGTTGTTGACCAGGACATCGATGTGGTCGAACTCCTCGACAGCTCGCCCTACCACCGCGGCGCACGCTTCTTCTTCGCGGAGGTCACATGCGACGGCGATCGCGGTACGCCCGGCGTCTTCGATCAGGCATGCGGTTTCGCGGGCTTCGTCTGCTTCTTCGGGGAGGTGGGTGAAGAGGACGTCGGCTCCCTCACGGGCGAAGGCGAGGGCCACGGCTCGGCCGATGCCCGAGTCGCCCCCGGTCAGAATCGCCTTGCGGTCCTTGAGGAGACCGGTGCCTCGGTAGGAGTCCTCGCCGTGGTCGGGCCGCGGGTCCATGGGACCGGTCCAGCCCGGGGCTTCCTGGTCCTGCTGGAGAAAGTCGGGGCGGGGGTGGGCGGTCTTCGGGTCCTGCGGGCCGCGGTTGTCGTTCATGGCGGTGGTTCTCCTTCCTCGGCGGTCGGGCACGGTCATGGGGCCCGCAGCGCGCTTTCTCCGCGACGCCAGGCGTTCAGGAGGCGGACCGCCAAACGGTGTTCGAGGTGACCGGTGGCGCGGATGCCGAAGGCCACGTCGGGGTCGAGTGCCGGTTCCGCGGCCAGCAGGCCCCCGACGACCTCGCGGCGCACCACCTGTTCGTGGACCGCGTACGCCTCCACGTGCTCGTCGTAGAACCGCTGGGCGGCCGGCCCGGCGCCGATCCGGTGCAACGCGGCGGCGAGCCGTCGAGAACCGGGCGGGGACGTGATCTCCACGGCCGCGAAGTGCCCGACCAGGGCGCCGCGCAGCGACCGGTGCAGCCCCAGCAGCGACATGAGGTTCACGGTCGCGAGCGCTTCGGCGGGGGCCTCTTCGAGGTAGTGCCCGTAGGCGGTCTCCAATCCCAGGTCGGCCATCAGCTCGGCGAAGAGGCGGGCGTGGACGTCTTCGGCCCGGCCCGCCCCGAACTCGTCGTACTCGATCGCCGCCATCGCCGCCTTGGCCCGACCGTGCAGGCGGGGAAGGACCCACGCGTGGGGGTCGGCCTCCTTCAGGTGGTACAGGGAGCGCAGCGCCGCGTACTCCTTGAGCTGCCACGGTTCACCCTCGCGCTCCAGGTGGTGGCTGACGCTCGACGCGTCGGGTCCCACGGGCTCGTACAGCAGGGCCTCCAGCGCTTCCTCCGTGTCCGGGCCCGGTGGTACGTCAGTGCGCAGGGCTTCCAGGAAGCGCTGTTCGAGGGCACGCCGCAGGGCGAGCAGGCCGGGGTCCCACTCTTTCTCGTCGTCGACGCCGTCGAACCCCTGGTAGTGCAGTTCGTAGAGCAGGTAGAGGGCCAGTTGCAGGTCTTCGCCGTACGGGTCAGCGGTCCGCGCCCACTCCCCTGCCTGCGTGACGGAGGCGTCGTAAAGGAGCGCTGCGGCGAGCACGGCCGTGATGCCGCCCCGGGGCAAGGGGAGCCCGGGGGCGTGGGTCCGGGGTTCCGTCAGGGCCACGGCCGCACCTCCCCCGCGCCAGGTCCTGGAGTCCGCGCCGGGTTGTCGGGCACGGTCCGGCGGCGGTGGCTGGTGTCGCACCACGGGTAGGTACGGCTGCGGCGGCAGGTGCAGACCGCGACCGTGAAGCGCCGCGACGTGTGGACGGTGCCGTCGGCGTCGACCACTTCGACCGGCCCTTCGATCAGGAGGGGCCCGTCGCGGTCGACGGTGATCCGGCGGGGGCGTTCAGCGGAATTCGGCACGGACGACCACCAGTTCTTCGAGGCCCTCGTCGCCCACCATGCCCTGGCGGCGCAGCCACGCGCGGCGTGAGCGCAGGACAGGACCGAAGGGGACGAGGGTCCGGTCGGTGACCTCGGCGGTCATGCCGAGGTCGTCGAGGCGTTCAAACGTGGCGTCTACCCCGCAGAGTCCCGAGTGCACCATCAACAGCGTGCCGTGCGGGCGCAGCATGCGGGGTGCGGCGTCGCAGACGCGGTCCACGACCGTGCGCCCCGCGGGCCCGCCGTCCCAGGCGCGCGCCGCACCACGCCGGGGAAGGAGTGCGGACGATGCCGGTACGTAGGGCGGGTTGCTGATCACCAGGTCGTACACCTGTCCGGGCACCGCGGCCGTGAGGTCGCCCCGCCGCACCGCGATCCGCCGACCGTCGAGCAGGGCGTTGACCCGCGCTGTGAGCACGGCCCGGCGCGTGATGTCGACGGCCGTGACGCGCGCGCCCAGCCGCGCGGCCGCCAGGGCGAGGACGCCGGAGCCCGTTCCCAGGTCAAGGACCGTGGTGCCGGCGCCGATGTCCTCCCGGGCGAGGGCCTCGGTAAGGAGCAGGGTGTCGTGCTGCGGCCGGTAGACGCCTGGAGGCGCGAAGAGGAGCGACGGCCCCCTCGCCGGGGCCTGAGGCGGCGTTCGCGCTTGGATGGTCATGCAGCATGTCCCGTCGGTCGGTGTCTCGGAAGCGCCTGCCTCCTTCCCCCTCTCGGACAGCCCCTGGCGCGCCACCGCTTGGTCAATCGCAGATGGGGATCCTTGAAGAACTGGGGTGTCTGAAACTGAGGTTCCCTACTGGTGCCCCGGCTTTCGCACCTCACACCTGCGGAGCGGTTTGGAAGGTCACGGCGGCGGGCTGCCCGGCACGCCCCGAGAAGCCGTACCAATGCCTGGTCAAGGGGGCGTGCGGGTGCGCACGTTGTTCACTCTGTACTTGCTGACGGTGGTCGGCGGCCTCGCGTGCTGCACGTACCTGGGGCTGATGCACCGATGAGCAGGGTCCGGTGCTTACGGCCCGGCCCGGGAAACGGCATGGCCCGGTCGGCCGGGTTCGTCGCGCACGGCGCTTCTCTCCGGCCGGTACGCGTGCGCATGCCATGTATGTACAGGGCACCGCATCGACGGGCGTGCCGGTGCAGGACGGCATGACGGCATGACGGCATGACGGCATGACGGGCAGTCGCCGACAGCCCGGTAGGACACCAAGTGTCTCCCGGCCGAGCACGCTGGTGGACGCACGCCCCTGGCTTAGGGCCACACTCGCCCAGGTCAAGGCCGTCGAACGCGACGATCCCGCCCACGGCAACGCGTTCAAGGCATACGCGGGGCCCACCATCACCGGTGAGATCGAGCGTTACGTCCGCGACCACTCCTGAGCAGTGCACATCCCGCACCGGGTACAGAACTTGCGCGGCCAAGTCCGCGAAGCACAGCGGGAACTGGACAGATCCCCCGTTGTCCCGGACCCCGAGAGCGCGAGCAAGCACGGAGCGGGACAGGAGACTTCGGCCCGGCGGGTCCAGGCGTACGGCCATCGGGAAGCGACCACAGCAGTCGTACGTACCTTCTCGTCTCCGGGGGGCCGCCGGGCCGGGCACGAAGCGCCGCTGTGCCCGTCACCTGCTGCAGGCCCTTCCACCCGTGCCCCTTCAGAGCGGGACCCGGAGGTGATCCCGCCAGGGGGGCACGGTGGCTCTACGGACCCAGGGCCTCGGTGCACATGTCGGGCAGGGGCCGACCGGCGGCGAACGCTTGCTCCCACAGCAGGGACAGTGCCTGGTCAGAGGGATCCGGTCGCGTACGGGGAGGACGCCGACCGTCTGGTGAGCGTGTCCCCCGTGGGCATTGGAGCAGCGCGTCCGGGCCGTGGGTACCCCTCATAGCCATCCTCCGTTCCCGCGGACAGATCCAGGGACGGGTCGGGGGCTGTGCGAACGGCCGACGGTGGAGCGAACCTTCAGGTGTGAACGGCCCGTACGCGGACAAGCGCCTTGCGTGGAGACCTCTACTTCTACAGCTGCGCTTGGGAGGTGCGTGGTGTCGGCTGCCCACGGCACGAGCGGGAAGAGCACGGCAGAGCGGGTGAAGGAGCTGGAGAACGAGGTCCTCCAGCTGAAGAAAGCCCTCTTATCCCGCGCGGTCATCGACCAGGCCGTCGGGATCGTCGTCGCGACCGGCGCCATGCCCCCGGACGAGGCATGGGACGTACTGCGCGAGACCTCGATGCGCACCAACACCAAACTCCGCGTCCTGGCCGAACAACTCGTCGCCTGGGCCCACCACTCCCGCGACCTGGACCCCGCCCTGCACCAGGAGCTCAACCGCCGCTTGGCGCCCCGCCACCGCGACACCACGCACGGCGAACCCCCTGCCTAACGGAATGGGCTGCCGCCCCGCTCTCCGGCCCGCATCCGGCCGAAGAGCGGAGGGCGGGCTCACTGCCGAACCCTTCCGGAACAAGCTCGGCAACCCGCCGGGACCGGGTAACCCGACTACGCCGTACGTAACTTCCCCAAGGCCAGTCGCACGGTGAGCAGCCCCTGGCCGGGTCCGCAGACGTTGCCGGAGCCAGCCCTGTCGGGCTGAAGGGCAGCCGGAGGCCCATGGCGGACCGCGCGCCGGACTGCTGCGGCCCTTGACCGGGCGGCAGGCGCTGCTGCTCGTACAGGTAAAACTCCTTGGTCTTCTCTCCGCTTCCAGTACCACAACGCCGAAGTCGTGAGGTGCGGTCTAGTTTTCGAGGCTGAGGCGGCCGGCGAGGATGTCGCGGGCCACGTCCCGCAGGGTGCGGTTGTGGTGCCAGGCGTGAGCGCGCAGCCGCAGGAGTGCCTGGTCGACGGAGAGGTGGAGGCGGACGCTCAGGTAGCCGGCGGCCTGGTGGACTTCGGCGCGGTGCAGGTCGAGGCTGGCGGGAGTGGTGTGGAGGAGGAGGTCCAGGGCGATGCGGGCGAAGCGGTTGATGTCGTGTCTCTGACCGGGCGGGAAGGGTCCGGGGTCGGTGCGGTAGCCGGTGAGGATGCCTGGGGTTGCCACGCCCATGCGCAGCGGTGTGGTGATCACGGCGCGGGCGGGGGTGCGGGCTGCGGCCGGGGTGAAGGCGGGCCAGCGGGCCTGGGGTTCGGTGGCCAGGTCGGGGACGGTGATGGTGCGTCCGGTGCGCAGGGCGTCCCAGTTGGGTCCCTCGCCCAGGGTCGTCTGCAGATCGTCCAGAGCAGGGCCGAGCGGGTTGGCGGGGTCGAACCAGAGCAGTTCCAGGTCTCCCCGGGCCGAGCGCAGGCTCAGGGTCAGGGCCTGCAGATCCAGCAGGGGCGCGAGGGCCGCGGCCGGGGCGGCGGACAGGTCCTGGCCCGCCAGGACCGCACGGTGCAGGCGGGCCAAGCAGCCGGGGAGATCTTCGTGGCCTGGCATCACCCACCACCTGGCACAGAAGTGGTGAAGGCCGGTGCGGTACGCGGACCGGCGGGCGCGGGGCGCGGGGCGGCGCCGTCCAGGAGCGATGTCGCGAGATGCGGGCGGAAGACTGCAGCCAGCAGGCCCGTGGGGGTGCGCGGGTGCTTCACCGGGTGGGGTCCAGTTCAGCCGGCGTGTTTCCCCGGGCGATCTGGGTGGCCAGGTCTGTGATCTTCTGCTGCCGGGAACGAGCGTGGGCGCGCAGCAGGGTGAACGCTTCGTCCATTCCGGTGCCCAGGCGGGCGGCGAGGACGCCCTTGGCCTGTTCGATGACGATGCGGCTGTCCAGAGCGGTCTGCAGCTGGGCGATGGCCTTCTGTTTGTCGGCCAGTTCGTGGCGGTGAGACAGGGCGACCGCGGTGACGTCCGCGAGCGTCTGGGCAAGGCGCAGATCGTGCGCGGTGACGTAGGGCGGGTGGGTCATGAACAGGTTGAGGGCGCCGAGCTGGAGGTGCGGCAGGCGCAGGCTGACCGCGGCCGCCGCGGTGACGCCCAGGCGGCGGGCAAGGGGAGCGAAGCGCGGCCAGCGCTCCTGGCCGACCCCGGACAGCGGGGTCAGGGGCAGCGGCCGCTGGGAACGGGAGCTGTCCAGGCAGGGGCCCTCGTCCAGGTCGAATTGTATTTCCACCAGCTCGCGGCAGCGTTCGTCCGAGGCGGTGGCATAGAGGACATGGTCCTCGCCGTTCACGGGATCCAGGACGGTAATACCGCTCCAGCGCACCGGCAGCAGGGCACACGCGTGGGCGGTCAGGTCGTGCAGCAGTTCCAGGGGATCGAAGTCGGCCGGGCGGTGGACCAGGCCGAAGACGGCCTCGGCAATGGCCAGTTCACGGGAAGTGGTGGGCATGGGAGCCTGCCGATCGGCTGGCTCCCGGCTCCGAAACAGCAGCGGGGACCGGGGTGCGTCCGAAGACGGGAGGAATGGGCCGGCCCTTTGGCCGGGGGTCACGCCCGCTGACGGGAAACACGCTGCTCGCCTCAATTCCGGGACAGCCCGTCCAAGCCGTAGCCCTCTCCGGCTCCACCCGGCGGCACGGCCCTTACGGTACGCACACCGCCTACCCCCCAACCGCATCCCCACACCAGGCCCACGGCAGCGCTCCGGCACGGTCACGGCACTGCCGGCTCCGGACGGCTTCACGCGTCCGGGCGACGAGATCCTTGTGCCGCGCTGTCGGGGCTCTTCCGATATGCCAGTGATTCAGAGTCCGCCGAGACCGGGCGGGTCGAAGTTGATCACGGGTGGAGGCTCCTCACGAGGCTCATCGCGGTCGGGTGGTGGTGCCGGGACCAGGGCGAGGGGGTGGTGGTCGGGAAGCGCGTCCAGCCCGCGCCTGGCGATGAGCCGCGTCTGCGCTTCCTCGGGGTCGAGTTCGGCATTCCACAGAGCTCGTAAGGCGGCTTCGCCTTCGTCGGTGGTCCCCCATTCCTCCGGGGGCCGTGATCGGACGCGCCATACGGCCAGGGCGAGAAGGGCCGTGACGTGCAGCGCGAGCGGCGGCCAGGCGCCGGAGACGACGGCCACCGCCCCTCCCAGCGTCACAAGGGCTCCGAGCAGACAGCCCCTGAGCCGGTGCGCGGCCCGCCGCCGCGCGCGCCAGGCCGTGGCTTGTGACGAGTCCGCCGGAACTCCGGCAGGCAGTCCGCGCTCGCGCAGCAGGCCGTCGGCCACAAGCCGTCGGTGCATGGGCTGGAGCGGGGAACGGTCCCTGTCGATCAGACAGATGTAGGAGGCGAGGCTGCCTTTTTGCTGGACGAGCAGGTCCAGAACCATGGCCTCGATGTCATCTTGGGGAACGGGGTCATTGACCTCGAAATAATATTTGGCGTGCTCTTTGCCGACGAGGGCCAGTCGTCGCTGTGTGTGCATCCGCACGAGAGCAACGGCCAAGGTGTTGCCGGTTCCGTAGTGGTGATTGAGATAGGCGTATTCGTAGAAGGTCACTCCTTCGTCCGGTTCGCGGACGGGATCCGCGGTGGCAGCGAGCTCCTTCCAGCGGATCTCCTCCACGTGCCAGGACCACAACACCACTGCTGTCGACAGTGCTGTCAGTACGAGGCCGGACACAGTGCCGGGCCAACTCCCGATCATTTCAATCTCGCCCCCCATGAAGCCAGTCATGACCGGTTTACTGGTATACCAGCACTGCTGGTCCGTCACCCCGTTCTGTCCTGTATCGGCTGGGAAGGGGACGGGGCGCAGCGCGTTGCGTGACCGCGGAAGGACTGGCCGTACAAGAGGGGCACTGCATCGGCCCGACGGCCGTTACGGGCGGAGCCCCGCGCCAGGCGTGAGCTCGGGCCGCCGTGGGTACGAGGCGGGTGTCGCTGGGTGGGCCAGCCGAGGGGGGTGAGCCGTGGGCCGGGCGGTACCGCGCAAGGTGACGGCACTCGCCGAAGAGCACGGGTTGGGTGAACTCGTAGGCGCCGACCGGTGCGTCCCGCTGGGGGTCTGGCTCGCCGGTGGGATCACGGCGCCTTTCTGGCTGCTTCTGCCGGTCGTCGTGCTAGCGCGCCTGTGGCTGGGCGACTGGGACGAGCGCACCGCCTGGCTGGCCCTGGTGGCGCCGCTCCTCGCTGCCCTGTTCGTCTGCGGGCACCGGTTCGGCTGGCGTCGCGGGGTGCTGTACCGGTTCGACAGGGGAATCGTGCTGTACGGGTTCCGGTCGGTCCGCGCGTACACCTGGGCCGAACTGACGACTCGGACGCACGCGTACCGGACGAACGAAGGAGACCGGTTCGAGCACGAGGTGCGGCGCGAGGAGCTCGAACTGCGCGCCCTCGACGGCGAATCCGTCTTCGCCTACGACCGCTTTCCGACCGAGGTACGGGACCTGGTCCTTTCGGCACACGAGCCGCAGGACGCGCTCCCGGCCGTGGGCGGGAACGGGCCGCAGGAACCGGAAATCCACGCCCAAACGGCTCGGGGCACGCCGTCACACACACCGAGAGTGATGTGAGGAACTGCCACGACGCTGGGCCACGCAGATCAGCTTGCTACCCGGATGGTCCGTCGGTGCCCTGACCGCCCCCGATCACCTGCCGCTGAGGTGCTCGCGGACGGCGGCGACGAAGTCGTCCAGATCCTTCGGGGTACGCGAAGTGATGAGCGGATAGCCGCCCGCCCGGTCCACCACCACCGGTTCGTCCACCCACGCCTTGGCGCCCGCGTTGGTGACGTCGGTGCGCAGGGACGGGTAGGAGGTGAGGGTCTTGCCCCTCAGCACGTCCGCCTCGACCAGCGCCCAGGGGCCGTGGCAGATGGCGGCGACGGGGCGACCGCCAGCCGCGAACGCCTTCACGGCATCGACGGCGGCTGCCTGCAGGCGCATTTGGTCGGCATTGAGGGTGCCGCCGGGGAGAAGCAGCAGGTCGTGCGGGGGCGCGCCCAGGGCCTCGAAGGTGACGTCTGGGGCCACGCTCTCGCCCGGTTCCTTGTCGCCTCGCAGCGTCTGAACTGCGTCCGCACTGACTGCGGCGACGGTGACGGCGGCACCGTCTTCACGTAACTTCCGCAGTGGCACGAGGAGTTCGTCCTGCTCGACGCCATAGTTGGTGACCAGGGCCAGGACGCTGCGGCCCTCAAGTCGTCGGTCGGTCATGAGTTCGACCTTTCCGTACGGGCTGTGTGGGGCGGGCGGAGGCCGGTCATCCGTCCGCCGGGTAAGGGTGTTCTTTCAGGAACTCGGCAAGATGGACGGTGTTGACGGCGCGTGTGTGCGTGGTGCCCGTGGACAGATCCCGCACCAGGTCGGCGAAGGGACGGGCGTGGATCTCCTCGCCCCGGCGGCACCGACCGTTGCCGGTCAAGGCTCCTGGGGTGGCGGCGGTCCGCGCGGGTCGGAGATGACCAGCGCATTGAAAGCGGCCTCTTCCGCACTCGCGCCTGCTCCAGCAGCTGGGCGGGCGTGCACTCCTCACCAACCAGGAGATGCCCGAAACGCGTCATGACCTGCTCCTCATTGCTCCCTCGCGCACGGCACCGAAGCCCGCTCTCCCGTGTGCCTCGTGGGATTGCAGCTCGATCCGTGCTCGGTATGCGCGGGGTGCGCGGCCGCCTCCTCGGCACGGACGCCCTTCTCTGCCTGTGCCCCTGTCCAGGAACACCGCACGAGTCCCTTCGAAGGCTCCGCGTACCCGAAGGAGGCACTCCAAAGCCCCGCTGTTCCGATGCGCCGCCGCCCGTTGCGGCGTGGGCGACTTCGCGGGCGGGATCCAGTCCGCCGCTTCCTTTCGCCACTGTCACCGCCCTTGGACAGTTCAGCGGACCGCTGTACGCCGTCATGGCGAGATCTGTCCCGCGTCGACAGCGGGCTCGCCATGCTGTGGCTCAACCGGGGAGTGAGCCGTGGATCGATGAGCGCGGTGACGTCCGTGACTCTGTCCGTGACGGCCGGAGTGCTCGTCCCCGGCGGTCGGCCCAGCCCTCTGGTGCGGATGGGGCATTGCCGTGGCCGCGCTGTGGTCGGTGTCCAGCGGTCTCAGTGCCACGCCACGCGGTAACGGCCGGTCGGCCTACCTCCGGCCACTGCCCGGAGACCGCGTTTCCTGTGGTCACCAACGGGCACCCGCTGATGTGAACACCCCCTACGCCACGACGAAGCAGGTGACCTACATGTTCAAGGCCATCGCGGACGTGATCCGCTCCATCGGCGGTGCCGTCGCCACGGTCGTGACACTTCCGTTCCGTGCCGTGGCCCGTCTCTTCGGCGGGGCGTCCCGCACAGCCCACGGCCACCGCTGACTCTTTTCGTCCCGGCTCCACGGGCTCAGTCCCCTGTTCCGCACCACGCCCGGGGCGGAAAAGGCCCGCGTTGCTCAGCGGCGCCCCTTGAGCTGCCCGACACCGGCCACGCCAACGGTTGCGAGTGCGATCTGGATGACGATTTCGGCCCAGACCATGCCCTTGGTGCCGTCGACATCAAGGGCCACGGTTGCCGGGACCCGCACACAGCGTGTCCGCAAGGCCGTCCGTGCGGTTGCGGACCTCATCGATGTCACTCTCCGCGTGCGGCAAGCGCAGCGTGTCGTACTGGTCAAGCAGGTCGGCCAGAACCACTGTGAGCTGCACTGCGCGTCGTCGATGAGGAAGGCGGGTTCTTCCACGCGGCGCAGGCCGCGTTGGCACGCTCGAAGGCACGGTCACCGACGGCGAGTCCGTGCTGCCGCCCAGGAGATCGACCGTTTGCCGCTGGTGTGCGGACTCCGACGACGCCGCCCACGTACACGCCGACGCAAGCCGGGTACCGAGATGCATATCTTGTCGGACTCGAACGGGTTGCCCCGGCCTTTGAGATCTCTGAGGCGAACGTCCAGGACAGCGGAGGGTCGAAGCCGCGTCGCCTTGTATGAGACCGCAGTTCGGAGCCCTCACGGCAGCTGTACGGGCATACGTGGGGCAAGATGGGCTGCATGGCCAACGACCGGAGCGCGGACTTCCTCCTGACGCGGGGGGCGACAGGCAGCTTCGTACCGAAGGACGGCCCGCTTCCGAAATCCGACGTGCGGGCGTTCCGGGCCGCACTTTACGCCGCCGCCCGCATCGCCGGAGGCGAGGTCGGCGAGCTGGAGGAGCAGGCGTACCCGCGGACCTTCCACACCGCCTCGGTCGTCGACCGCACAGGCGAGCACGTGATCCTGTGTCACGCCCATCACCCCTGGATCGCCTTCGCTCAAGAACGCCGAGACTGGTACCGAGAGGAGTTCCTCTCAGCTCCGCCATGGGCCCGCGCCTTCACGGAAACGGGCTTCGCAGTGCTGAGCAGCGAGCTGCTCGCCACGCCACTCACCGCCATGGACACTTCAGGTCTTACCCGGAGCGAGTGGCGCCAGGTTCGCTCGTACGACATCGCCACGTTGGGCGGAGCGCTCTTCAACGCGTGGGATTGATGGTCGTGCAAGCGGTCGAGCAGCCCTGTCCCGGGCGTCCAGCACGTCCCGGTGAACCGCCAGACCGAGCGCGGCTTCGGTGAACACACGGCCGGTGGTGACGAACAGCGCGCCGTCCGCGCCGTGCTCGGGGCGGACGTCGCCGACGAACCTCAGCGTGTCGTGCGAGGACACGCCGTCCTCGGACGCGTACTCCTTGACCTGAACCACCAGGACGACTGCCGTCCCAAACGTGCGAACAGGGCCATCGAAGGCGGTGGCGGGATTCTGACGGCGCGTCCCGGTCAGCCCTGAGCGACGTAGGCAGCGGATTCGGACTGACGGAGGCGGTGTGCGCGAAGAGGCGGCATGGTTCGCGTCGAGGGGGGTATGCGCGCTGCCGTCGGCACCGCGGGTGCTGGCCGTGACTCACAGGGAGGGGCAGGAACATGGCCGTGACGACGGTATCCGGTGCGAGGACCAAGACTGAGGCGGCCGTCGCCGGGCTTCCGGAGGTGGCTGAACCGCTGAAGGTGGCGCCGAGGGACGCGCGGGTGCTGTCGAAGCAGTTCCTGGAGCGGCTGGCCGTGGTGGAAGAGGGAACGCCCGAGTACCAGTACGCGCGTAACACTCTGATCGAGATGAACACGTCCCTGGTGCGCTACGCGGCAGGCCGGTTCCGCAGCCGCGGCGCGGACCAGATGGAGGACATCGTCCAGGTCGGCGTCATCGGGCTGATCAAAGCGATCGACCGGTTCGAGGTGGTGCGCGAGGTGGAGTTCACCACGTTCGCGATTCCTTACATCGTCGGGGAGATCAAGCGGTTCTTCCGCGACACTTCCTGGGCCGTGCACGTGCCTCGCCGCTTGCAGGAGGCCCGGATCGAACTCGCCCGTGCCACCGAGGAACTTTACTCGCGGCTGGACCGCATGCCGACGGTCAAGGAACTGGCCGAGCTGATGAGCCTGTCCGAGGAGGAGGTCGTCGAGGCGAGGATCGCCGCCAACGGCTACAGCTCCGCGTCCCTGGATGCCGCCTTCTCCAGCAACGAGGACGGCGAAACCGCTCTGGCGGACTTCATCGGCGCCGAGGACGCGGCGATGGAAATGGTCGAGGATTTCCATGCCCTGGCACCCCTGATCGCCGACCTGGACGAGCGGTCCCGCCGGATAATCCACTGGCGGTTCGTGGAAGAGCTCACCCAGACCCAGATCGGCGAACGCCTGGGCTGCTCCCAGATGCACGTCTCACGCCTGCTGTCGCGGAGCCTCAAGCAACTGCGCCAGGGCATGCTCACAACCTGCTGATACCACTGAAAACACCGGCCGGCTCCCCTCGCTCGTCCAACGGGCGGGGAGCCGGCCGGCCGCTGTGCAATCCATGAACGCCGCACGAGGAAGAGGAGCGCCCGCGATGAGCGAGGCCCAGTACCAGGCCGTGGACAAACGAGCCGTCCCTGCTGTCGACGCACACCTGGAGATCCTTCTGCGGCTGGTCGAGGCGCAACCCGAGGCCCGGATGGGGATCTGTTTGACCACGCCGGGTGGTGTCATCGGCGGTCACCTGGTCTCCGCACAGTCGTGGGCGCAGCGCTGGGAGGACGCGGTACGGGATGCGGACGAGGGGCAGCAGGCAGGTGTCATGGCGCAGTTGCCGCAGATGGTGCAGGCGGCACAGCCCCACGGGGATGCCACGGACGATGGCCTGCACCGGTTCCTCCACCTGGTGGACGTCACGTTCATGTCCGTTCCCGGCGTCCCCACCTCGCCGGTGTGGCGCGGACGGGTCAGCGACATCTGCGGATGGTCGCTGGGCGCCCCGTCCTGACCTCGGCGCCACAGCGGATCCCAGATGACGTAGCCGGCTTCCTCAAAGCCCGGGAGCCCGGGGCTTGGCGCTCCGGGCGGCGAGCTCCGTACGCGTGGTGGTCAGGAGCCCCTCCCTCCGGGGCAGAGTGCCCGCGGCCCACCGCCTCACGGCCGAGTACCTGCCCGTACGCGGGTGCGCCGTTCGGCTCGTGCGGCACCCGCTCGGCATCCAAGGCGTGCAGCAGGACCCGCGTCGGCGGGAACGCCCGTGCCACCAGTGCCCTCCACCCCGTCCGCGGCCGTGGTGGGACTGCGGGTGGACCTGCTCACAGCCACACCGACGGTTCAACGACGGTGCCACCCTGCGATGTGCGCCACTTCGCCGTAGGGCGGCCGGATTTCCCCGGGGCGGGCAGCGGCCGCTCCCGTACCGGTCACGGGTCGTGCGGTTTCGGTCCGAGCTGTGTGAGTTCCTCGTTCATGAGGGTGAGGAAGCGCAGCACCGTCTGCCGTTCCTGCGGGGTGAACTCGTCCAGTGCGCGCCGGGTGGCCTGAGCGAGCGGGCGGAAGTGCTCCCGTGCTGCCTGGCGTGCGGGTTCCCGGTAGTGGATGAGCACAACCCGGCGGTCCTGTGTGTCACGGGTGCGGTCGATGTGCCCGGCACGTTCGAGCCTGTCCAGACACGCGGTGACGGCGCCCGAGGTGAGCCCCAGGCGCTGGCGGAGGCGGGTGGGCGTCATGCCGCCCTCCGCGTCGAGGACTGCCGCGAGCGCGTGTACGTCGGTGGGATGCAGCCCCTCGGAGGACGCGAAGCGGTGCACCACGGCGTTGGTCTCGCTCGTCATCCGGCGCAGGAGCATGGCGACGGACATCAGGTCGGGCGACGGTTCTCCGGAGGGTTCTCGGGGATCTTGGCGTTCATTCTTCGTGCTCACGGATCCAGGCTATCGATCTCGCCCGTGCGCTCCCGGATGCGCGGTGGGCATCCGGCCGGCGAGCGCTGCCGTACGCCCACCGCGCCGACCGGCTACCCTCCGCTGCCGGCGCCCTCGCCGTCATCGCCGTAGATCGGCCCGTGCGCTGTCGTGCGGCTGAGGCGTCCGGGCCACCATGCGCGGGAGCCGATGTCGCGCGCCAGAGCGGGAACGAGGAGCGACCGCACCACCAGGGTGTCGAGCAGCACGCCGAAGGCGACGATGAAGGCGATCTGCAAGAGGAACGCCAGCGGGATGACGCCGAGCGCGGCGAACGTGGCCGCCAGCACCACTCCGGCCGATGTGATGACCCCGCCGGTCGCGGCAAGTCCGCGCAGAACGCCTTCCCGCACGCCGTGCCGCAGGCTCTCCTCGCGCACTCGGGACATGAGGAAGATGTTGTAGTCCACTCCGAGGGCGACGAGAAAGACGAATCCGTACAGGGGTACGGAAGCGTCGGTGCCGCTGAAGCCCAGCAGGTTCTGAAACACCAGCGACGCCACACCGAGGGTGGCGAGGTAGTTCAGGGCCACCGTGGCGACCAGGAGCAGCGGCATGAGGAGCGAGCGCAGGAGCATCGTCAGGATGGCCAGGATGACCACCAGCACGACGGGAACGATGAGAAGCCTGTCCTGCTTGGCGGTGGCCTGCGTGTCGTACTGCTGGGCGGTGTGGCCGCCGACCAGGGCCTGTGCGTCGGGCAGTGCGTGCACTGCCGCGCGGAGCCGGACCACCGTCCGTTTCGCGGCTTCACTGTCCGCGGCTTCCGCGAGGGTGGCCTCGATGCGCACGCGGCCGTCCACCACCAGCGGCGCGTCCGGCCGCGGTCGGCCGCCATCGCCCAGCACCGCCGCGTCGGCGACTCCCTCGGTGCGCCGGATGGCCGTGAGGGTCTCCGCGAGTGCGGACGCGTTGGTGACGATCACCGCCGGGTTTCCGGAACCTCCGGGAAAGTGGCGGGCCAGGTCCTCCCCCGCCGCGACCGACGGGGCTTCCTTGACGAAGATCTCGTCGAGCGGCACCCCTTTGGAGTTCAGGGTCGGGGCGAACGCGGCGCAGACCAGCAGTGCGGTGAGCGTCAACGCCCAGACCCGCCGCGGAGCGCGATCCACGCACGCCGAGACCCGGCTCCACAGACCGTGGGAGCTCTCCTCGGCAGCGGGGCGCGGCCGGGCGGGCCAGTATGCGGCGCGGCCGAGCAGCAGCAGCGCCGCGGGAAGGAAGGTGAGCGCGCTCAGCAGGGCGCAGACGATGCCGATGGCTCCGACCGGGCCCAGCGCACGGTTGTTGGTGAGATCGCTGAACAACAGGGCGAGCAGCCCGAGCGCGACGGTGGCGGCGCTCGCCGTGATCGCCCCGACCGACTGGCGCAGCGCGGCCCGCATGGCGGCGAACCGATCGGGTCGACGGGCCAGTTCCTCCTTGAACCGCGCGGCCAGCAGCAGTGCGTAGTCGGTGGCGGCTCCGATGACCAGGATCGACAGGATCCCCTGTACCTGGCCGTCGACGCGCACGACTTCGTGATCGGCCAGGGCGTAGACGACAGCGCAGGCCAGGCCGAGGGAGAAGACGGCTCCGACGATGATGACCAGGGGCAGCAGCACGCTGCGGTAGACGATCAGCAGGATGAACAGTACGGCTGCCAGGGCAACGCCCAGCAGCAGGCCGTCGATGCCCGCGAACGCATCGGAGAGATCGGCCTGGCTGGCCGCGGGCCCGGCGAGCTGGACCCGCGCGCCGGGAAGCTCGGAGGCTTTCTTGACGCGCTCGATCACGACGGGCAGTTCTTCTCCGAGGTCCGGACGGAGTTGGACCACGGCCCGCAGCGCCTGACGGTCTTGAGAGAGCACGGCAGGCAGGGGACGCCCGACGATGCCGGACCCTCCGGCCTGGCGGGCCAGAGCCGCGCTCGCTTCGGCCTGTTGCGGTGCGAGGTCCTTGCCGCCCGCGGTCCACAGCACGATCAACGGCAGCGTCTCGGCCTGCCGGAAGGACTGTTGCGCGTCGACCACCTTCGTCGATTCGGCGCTGCGGGGAAGAAAGGCCGTCTGATCGTTGGTGGCGACCTCACCCAGCCTGCCCGCGAAGGGGCCGAGCGCACCTCCCAGAGCCAGCCAGACAACGAGCAGGATCGCCGGGGCGATCCAGCGGACGCGCGGGGTCATGTGCGGCTCCTGCCAGGAGAGAGTACCTTGACAATAAAGTATCTCAATCATTAAGGCATTGGCGCGCGCCCGGATGCCCAGCCCCTCGGACGGCACGGGGACGATGAGCGGACCTTTCGGTCCGGCTGAGCGACGGCACCCAAGGACGACGCCTTCGCGAAGATCCCGAAGGCGGACCTGGACAAGGCCCTCAACAACAAGGCCCAGCTCACCGAGAACCTGATCTGGCACGTGGTCGGCAAGAACCTCGCCCTCCCCCAACGGGTACGCCATCGACACCGCCCCCATGCCCACGAGCTGACTCGACAACGACGATCGGCCGGACATAGTCCGCGGTGACTGTCATGACGACATCCTTGGGCGCCGCGCTCCGTACGGGCGAAGGCGACCTTCGCCCGTACGGAGCAAACGAAACGGCTCGCCTTCACCCCGGCGGCAGGGAGGTCGTCGAAAAGAAGGCGACGGGCACTGGTGACTGCCGCGGTCCCGCATACGGCAGCGACCAGTGCCGTCGTCCCGCCGCCACGGAGAGCACTCCTGTGGCGCAGATGCCTCATCGGTCGGCTTACGCCACGCCGCTCGGCGCGGGATTGGTGCTACTTGAGCAGGTGGGCTGCTCCGACCTGGTGGAGGTGGATCACCATGTCATGTGACCGCGCGAGCCGGATCTGCGGAGCATCGGCGATCCCGGGATAGGTGGCGCCGATGTTCTTGACGGTGTGCGGTGCGGCGAGCCAGGTCCGGGCGGGCGCGGGGGTGTCGCGCAGGTCGACCATGAAGTCCCGGTGGCGCACCTTGTCGAGGGTGTGCTCGGCGGTGCCGGGTGCGGCCGGGCCGACGGTGAAGCGGCGGGCTTCGCCGTCGTGGCCGAAGGCGTTGAACGAGCCCCGGTCGAAGGTGAGGCCGACACTGAGATAGCCGCCGCCCAACTCCTCGCGGAGGAAGCCGCCCTGGACCTTCGGGTAGGTGTCGGGAACATACGTGTTGAGGGCGATGTGGCTGTTGTGGGCGGCGAGCACGATCTTGTCGCCGGTGTGCCGCTGCCACCAGGCGACGTTCTGCGCCATGATCCGGTCGCGGTGGAGCATGGCGCGGCTGATGTCCTGTGGGCTGTCCCAGTCGAAGGCGTACAGCGTGGTCATCTGGTGGATGGCGGTGGCGTGCTGGACGGCCCAGGCGTGCGCGTCGGCGCCGGTGCCCGTGGCGGGCCGCTGCGTGAGCAGGTCCACCGCCCGGCCGGTCCGCCCGGCGAGTTCCTTCCGTTCGGCCAGCGGCTTCGACAGGTAGTCGTTGACGTACGTCTCGGCGTCGGTGGCGGGCCGCAGGCCCCGGTACAGCTCGGTCAGCTGCGGCACGATGCCGGGGCGGGCCGAGGCCGCGTAGGCCTTCACCTTGTCGTACAGCTCGGGGCCTGCGAACCCGCTGTCGTCGCCGACGAAGCGGACCGGGTCCTTCGGATGCTTGACGTTGTACGCGCGCATCCACTGGAGCAGGTCGCGGTACTCGGCGTTGTTCCACCACCGGTAGGTGCCCCGGAACTCCTCGTCCATGATCTGCTTCAAGTCGCCCTCGCCGCGCAGGAGGTAGGCGTCGAGCCGCAGTCCGGTGCTCCACGGGGCTTCGAGGGCGAAAGCCCGGAAGCCCTTCTCCTCAACCAAGTACCGCAGGACCCGGTGCTTGACGGTGAAGAACTCGTGCGAGCTGTGGGTGGCCTCGCCCAGGCCCACCACCCGGGCATCGCCGACCATCCGGCCCAGCGGACGGAGGTCGGCAAGTCCGCCGCGCGGCCCGGTGGTGCGCAGCGGATGCGCCATTCGGCCCAGGGCCGCCTCCGGCGTACGGAACGACGGGGTCACCGTCTGCCCCGGGCCGGTCGGCACGGCGGCGCTGGCCGAGGCGGGTGCGGCGGCCGCACCAGGCACGACAGGAGAGGTGGCGGCAGAGGCAGAGACGGTCGGCGCGAGAGCCAGGGCGGCACCGAGCGGGACGAGCAGAGCGGCGAACAGGGCCTTGTGCGTGTTCATGACTCCAACTCTCACCGCGCGGGGGTGCCCCGGGCCATGGACCCCGCACCCCTACCGGCCCGGGAGCCAGCCCCACCCGCGACGACCGGGACCAGGCTCCTGGATCCGGCCGTGCCCGCCCGCCCCAGCGCCGCCGACGAGACACCGGGCACAACGAGCAAAGACCGCGGTGAGAGAGGGGCAGGCTCGACGGAGGACTGAGCCCGCCCCAAGGAGCGTGGCCGGACGGGGGAACGGCCTCACCCAGGACACCCCGAGCTACGGCCCCTCCCCCACCGTCGTACACGCCGTCGAACGGGCCGGGCGTTGCCGACGCCTCGTGCCGGACTGGCCAGTAGCACCCGCGTGTTCGCGCCGGGCCGGGAACGGGGCTCAGGCAGTGAGACGTTCGTTCAGTGCCTGTTCGCGCACCTTCGCGTGCAGATGCGGGTCAGGAGGCGGGAGACGTGCGTCTGGAGGCTCCCCGTGCCGGACCGTCAGTCTCGGAGGTCCGGGATGGTCGAGGAGGCCTTTCGGTAAAACCACGGGCCCGGCCAGGAGTACGTTCGCATTC
The DNA here is from genome assembly GCF_044458065.1 of Streptomyces sp. NPDC050504. Lineage (NCBI taxonomy): Bacteria > Bacillati > Actinomycetota > Actinomycetes > Kitasatosporales > Streptomycetaceae > Streptomyces > Streptomyces sp. NPDC050504. The sequence goes on from NZ_JBITHO010000006.1 coordinate 23,068, forward strand.
CAGACTGCTCGCATCCAGGGGCGCCGTTCCGCCGCGGTCCCGTCCGGCGCCGCGGCGGGATGCGCCGGGGGCCACCGCCGTCGGTGGAACGGTGGCCCCCGCCGGGCGACGCGGCTCCCCTCCCCGCCGTCCCGCTCGGTCCCGGCTCCGTGCTCCGGCGTGTGGGAGTCCGCCTCGGTGAACGGCCGGCCGGGAGGTGGTTGGGGCTCAGGGTCGGTACAGGGCGCTGGGCAGGTCGGGGTGGACGTCAAGGGCCTGGTCGGCGCCGGTGAGGGCCAGCACCCGGCGGGCCAGCGGTCGGCGGGCCGCGACGCGCAGCCTGCGCCGGCGACGGGCGGCGACAGCTCCTGCGTGTTCCAGGACCGCGACGCCGGTACTGGTCAGGAAGGAGGTGCGCACGTCCAGCACCACCGCAGGCTCTCGGCCGTTGGTGACGAGACCCTCCAGTTCGTCGCTCACTCGGGGTGCGTTGGCGAGGTCGAGGATCTCGTACATCGTGATGATCTGGTTCCCGGCAAGGTGGTACACCGGCAGGGACACGGGCATGGGCACGATCGGCTCCAGGCAGCTCTCGTTCGGGGACCGGCCGCTGCCTGACCACGCCTCACACCGGACAGTAGCCAATTCGCAGCTGAACGTGAAGGGGGCCCAAGGTCTTTTCACACCCCAGCGACCGGCCCGCTCGACCCGACCGCCGCAATCGCCCTGGATCATCCGCGGGAAGACGGGTACCCGGCGAAGCGTCCCCCGCTCCCTCCCCATGAGGAGTCGACGTCGTGACCGCACCTCCCTCCCCGGACCCCGCCGACTTCGACGGGCAGGCCCTCTACCAGCTCCAGGCCCTGCTCCTGGACTCCGACCAACTGGAGGAATTCCTGGACGACCTGGTCCACCTCACCACCCGCACCCTGCCCGTGGAAGACCTCCACTGCTCGGTCACCCTGGAGCCGCAGGGCCGCCCTTACACAGCCGCCGCCAGCGACGAATTGGTCCTGCGCTTCGACCAGGAACAGTACGAAGCCGGCGAAGGCCCTTGCCTGGAGACCCTGCACACCGGCCGACCACACCACGCCGACGACCTCAGCCGCGAACAGCGCTTCGGTTCCTTCCCCTCCCGTGCGCAGACCCACGGCATTCGCAGCATGCTCGCCCTGCCCCTCACCCCGCCCGGCCAGAAAACAACCGGCGTGATGAACCTCTACGGCACACGCGTCGGCAGCTTCCCGCCCGCCGTCCGCGACCACGCCGCCATCTTCGCCGGCCATGCCGCCGGAGCCCTGGGCATCGCCCTCAAAGTCACCAGCCACGCCCAACACAGCGCAGACCTCCAGGCCGCCCTGCGCTCCCGTACCGTCATCGACCTGGCACTGGGCATCATCATGGGCCAGCAGCGCTGCACCGCCGACCGGGCCTTCCAGATCCTCAGCCGCGCCTCCCAGAACCGCAACACCAAACTCCGCGACGTCGCCGCCGGAATCATCACCCAGGTCACCGGCCAGCCACCCCCCACGAGCCCGCTCTTCGCCCCCCGCACCCCGCCCCGCCCGTGAACCCGGGCCGCAGCGCCGTGACAACGCCGTGCGCCGGTCGGCTTCATCGCCCTGAGTTCGCTGCTGTTCCAACTCCGTTGCGAACCGACTCCGGGGCAGAGGCGACTACTGGTGAGCGACGCGCCGCTCCCTCGCGATCCCGGCGGGCGGCAGCCCACCGCAGGGCAAGCGGCTTCCCTGCTTCGCGCATACAACGGGCATCAGGGGTACTTGGCCGGGGCCCACGAGGGCGCCCCGGTCCGCCGGACCGGTCCCACTTCCGCAAGGGACGTGTAACGTGACCGCCCATCACGGAGCGACCGCCCGACGCAGCCGCACCAGGGTCCAGCAGGCGGCCCTCGGCGTCGGCACGGTGTTCCTCCTCGTCGGAGTCCTCGGGTTCGTCCCCGGGATCACCACCCACTACGACACCATGGATTTCGCCGCCCACCACTCAGACGCCAAGCTGCTGGGCCTCTTCCAGGTGTCCGTCCTGCACAACCTCGTCCACCTCCTGTTCGGCGTACTCGGCATCGCCCTGTCCCGCACCGCCGCGCAAAGCGGCGCGTACCTCATCGGCGGCGGCGTGATCTACCTGGCGCTTTGGCTGTACGGCCTGCTCATCGACCACGACAGCGGAGCGAACTTCGTGCCCGTCAACACGGCGGACAACTGGCTGCACCTGGTGCTCGGCCTCGGCATGGTCGCCCTGGGCGTGCTGCTCGGACGGGACAGGCAACGCTGACCGTCGGCGCCGTGGACGACGAAGACGTTCTCGCTCCAGTCGCGATAGCCGGTCGCAACCACCACACCGCTCCCCGTGCCCACGGTCTGCTACGCCGTGCTCACTACCCCCCTGAGGTCACGCACTGCCCCCAGCATGCCGCAAGACCGCCTGCGGGCCGTGTGACCGGGGCGCGCCCGGGTACCCGACGATCCCGCCTCCGCAGGAGACACCATGAACCTCGCGCCCCTCACCCCTCTGCTCGACCGCCCCGGTCCTTGGGCCAGCGCGTCCACGCCGACCGTCACCGTGAACGAATCGGCCGCGCCTCGGCGCGAGTTCCGGACCAGCCACGTCCAAAAGCGGCCCGAAGCGGCTGGGTGACGACGACGTGCGCCGCGCCGTGGAGGACGCCCTCGCACAGGAGCGGCAAGGCTCTCCGTCGGTCCCCGCCTCCGGGAGCGATCCGCCCCCGGCTCGGTGGTCGCCTCTTCCGCGCCCGGCACCGCTGCTGGAGTGCCCACCCAACGAGCCCGCCTGCCTCATGGCGTACCAGGCCGTCGTGCGCGGACTGGCGAGTGGCCGGGACGAGACCGGGGCCGACCTCCTCGTCCCGGACAGTGACAAACGCGAAAGGCTCGCGGTCCACGGTCCTCTGCCGCAGCAGTGCTCCACCCAGGTGCGGGAGACCACCCGCAGAGGACGCTCCGAGGAAACGAAACGCTGGACGTACGAGTGAGGGACGTGCCGCCGCGCCCGGCCGCCGCCGGGCACGGAAAGGGAACGTCAAAGACACCGAGAGGGCGACGACATGAACAACCACCAGGGCGACAGCGCTTCCACCGCCGCCGAGGAGATCGAGCACGAGGCGCGGGAGGCGGGCGACCCCACCCCGGCCGAGGTGCGCCACCAGGACCGGAAGGACGGCGAGGCGGGCGACGCCCTCACGCCGAACAGGCGGGCCCAGGAGGAGACTACGAAGGACCAGGAGGCTGAGAAGGACGCCGGGAAAGACACGTCGGCGAGCGACTGACAACCCCTCCCGGGCACGGTGACGACCGGGACCAGCACGAAGCCGCTGATGATCGAGTGATCTCGGAGACGCAGCCCCGTTTTCCCTGCCGACGCCCACCGCCCGGCACCGGCCGCGCCGCGCTTGCCATCCGGTCAGGACTCTGAAGGCTTCCCTCCGGCCCGAACGTCCCCCTTCCCGTTCCGCGCGACCGGATCGGCGACGTCGAGCGCGACCTTCGTCCACCCTTCCTCGCGCCGGTCGAAGTTCTCGTACGCCGCGATCACATCGGCCGTCACCGCCCACTGAGTGATGAGAGGGGCGAGGTCCAGGGCTCCGGAAGCCACCATGGCGACGAGGCGCGGTATGTACCGGCGGTGATTGCAGTTTCCCATCTGCAGCGTGAGGTTCTTCTGCATGGCCTGTCCGACGGGAAAACGGTCGGCGTGCGGCGGGTAGACACCGACGATTCCCACGGTGCCGGCCTTGGCCGCGAGGTCGACCGCCCAACGGGCCGCGAGACTCGGCGCGTCACCGGCGATCCATGTGCCGCGCTCGGCAGAGCCCCGGTCCGGCGCGACCTCCTCGCACTCCTCGTCCCATTGTCCTTCCATAGAAGTCAGGGATTCCGCCGCAGGGCCACTACCTGGGCGCTCGGCATCAATGCCGACGGCTTCGATGACACGGTCCACGCCTGTTCCACCGGTCATCTCGCGTACCTGTCGCACCGGGTCCTCAACGTTGAAGTTCACCGTCTCCGCATGCTGGGTTCGTGCAAGGGCGAGCCTGTCGGAGACCCCGTCCACGACGATGACCCGGCCCGCACCCTGCAGTCGCGCCGCGATGATCGCGCACTGTCCCACAGGCCCCGCTCCGACCACGGCCACCGTGTCACCGCTTCCGACCCTCGCGAGCTTCGCGCCGAACCACGCGGTGGGGAAGACGTCGGACAGCAGGATGGCCTGCGCGTCGTCCACCGAGTCCGGCAGCGGTACGAGCCCGGTGTGGGCGAAGGGAACACGTGCGTATTCGGCCTGAAGGCCGTCGAGACCGCCCGCCGCATCGGGACCGCCGAAGAACGTCGTGCCACCGAGCGGGCCCGCGGGGTTGGCGTTGTCGCACTGTGCGTAGTAGCCGGCCCGGCAGTAGGCGCACACTCCGCACGCCACGGTGGAAGGGACCACGACGCGGTCGCCCCGCCGGAAGTTCCGCACGCCGGGTCCGGTCTCCTCGACCACGCCCACCGCCTCGTGCCCCAGAACACGACCTTCGCTGAGTCCCGGCAGCGTGCCGCGCACGAAGTGCAGATCCGTGCCGCAGATCGCCGCCGTGGTGATCTTCACTATCGCGTCGTACCGGTCCTGGATCTTCGGCTCCGGCACGTCCTCCAGCCTGATGTCACCCACTCCCTGCCACACAACCGCCTTCATGATCCGCTCCTTACTCGTCCGGTGTGCTCGACTCGGCCGGTCCGCCGTTTCGTACAGCGGCGCAGCCTGCTCCTGGTAGCTCCCCCTGCTCGTGCTCGCCAGGGCGAGACGCACTCCACGGCCCCCTACGGCACCGCTCGCCGTCCGCCGGATGCTGCGGCTCTGCTCTGGGCACGACGCAGGAGAGCCCTCTCCTCGGGACACGTACCGCCCCACACTCCTGTGGCCTGACCGGTATCCAGCGCCCACGACAGGCACTGCTCGGCGACCGGGCAGCGAGCACAGACCGCCTTGGCCGCCCGCGTGTCGCGCAGCGCCGGGCCCGACGTCCCGACCGGGAAGAACAGCTCCGGGTCCACACGCACGCAAGCCGCGCTGCGCAACCATTCCATGGCTTCTCCTCACGGTCGGCAGTCGGCAGGATCCTCCTCGTGCCCTGCCTGGGTGCCCCGGCAGGATCGTTGGAAACCGGCACCGCGGCAGCCCTCCCGAAGTCCACGCGATCCGCGTGGTCCCTGCGCACGCGGTGTGCGGCAGAACGTCCCGGGTACCCGCCCGAGGCACCCGAACCGCAAGTCGGCCAACCTGGTTGGGCCAGGGGCCCGGAAAGGAGATCCAGCCATGTCTGTTCCGTCCAAACGCACGATCGTCTCGTGCTCCGCTGGAGGACGGTCCCCGGCGCAACAGCGTGAGCCGCAGCCCGGAAGGGATGCGACTCTGCGTACGTGTCTACCCGCGCAAACCGTACGAAGCGGCACGCGAAGCACGCGTGAAGAGCAGCACATCGTCCTTGGCGAAGACTGATCGCGGTACCGGACGCGCAGGAGGTACCGGACGGGGTACTCGGGGCGAGCCCGAGGTCCCGGAGCCCCTGGCCGGTCCCCCGAGCCGGTCGGCACACCCGGCGTGCGCCGAAGACGTCATCGCACTCCAGGAGCCGGGCCCCTGCCGATCACCGGTGCGCCCCGGGCCACCAGTACCGACACCCTGGACGCCCACGCCCATCGCTGCCTGTACACGGGGTTGTGACACGCACGCGTAAGGGGACGGCCTCGCGCATCCTCACCTCCGCGTCCTCGGCTTCGGCTTCGGCTTCGGCTTCGGTGCGGCATGTCCCATCTCAGTCGCAGGGCTTCGGGCAGGCAGCCGGGGTCCTGACTACGGGCAGGCTCGCGCTTACCGGCCGGGGGCACCCGGCGCGCTCAGGGGCGAGCCGGTTCGACTGTTGTGGCGCTCACTTGCCCGTACGGAATGGATGTCCGCCCACAGACGTTGCGCAACGGACCACCGGGCCGTCGGCCCCAGCCCCGCCCGTCGGCCTCACCGCCCTTCAGCGCCGGTGGATCGGGCCAGCGTTCCGGGGGCCTTCTCGCACAGCCGTGCCAGCCTGGCCAGCATCGCCCGGTGGCGCAGCTGGATGACCGCTTCCACGCCCGCGTTGTGCAGCATCCCGCCCACGCCGCGCAGCGGATGCTCGTCCACGATGACCAGGCACTCCTCACCCCACTCCAGCAGGGAGATCCCGATCCTGGCGGTGCCCAGGAAGCCCGCCTTCGCCTCCAGCTCCAGGCTGCTCCCGGGCGTGCCGCCACGGACCACCGTCTCGTTGGTCAGCCGGAGGGGGCCCAGCCGGATCTCGTACCGCAGGGACGAGCCTAGCTGGGGCCACTGGCCGTGCGCGGGCCGTGAATCCGACGCGCCGACCACCCACTCCGCGTACCGTTCGCCGTCGGCGAGTACGTCCCAGACGACCTGCGGCGGCGCGCTGATCAGTCGGTGTCGTCGTGCCATGATGCCTCCAGGCTGCTGTCCGGCGGTACGGGACGCGCTCGGCCGAGGGCCACGGGCCAAGGCTCGGGCGCGTCCATCGCGGTCGCGGCTGCCGCGGACCACCTCTCCGCTCGTGGCTTACGTCCGGTGTGCTTGCCGTGCTCCATGCGAACAGTTCGGGGTCCGCAACCGTGCACACTGCGCCGTCCCACCACTTCACCGTTCTCCTCGCGCGGCTGCCGTCCGTTCCCCACATCCGCGTCCTCACCACGGTGCCACGCCCGGGTTCCCGGGTGGCCTTGGCGGAAACCACCGCTTTCCTTCGCACTGGCCGACTCAGGCGCAGGGCATCACTACCGCGACCGCCACCCTGGACCACGCTCTGTCCGTCCACCACGCCGTCATCGACGACCCGCCGCCCCCGATGGCGCCCTTGCCCGGCACGCCCGCCACAACCGGGAACACGATGCGTGGGCGCCCGTACGAGGAACGGTCCCCGCTCCGGGGCGAGCTCCCCCGCGCCTGTCGTCCGTCATTGGCCAGGCGGCACCGCGCGGTTCGGGTCGCGACCGGCTCACCCCCGCTGGCTGCACGCTTCCCGTATATGGGCCGACGCAGCCGTCGCTCTGGCCGGCGGAGACGGCGAAGAGCGAGACCTCCGAGGGCGAGGCCGCCACGTCAAGGATCGTCACGCACCTGCTGCGCGCCGCCGGGCTCGAAGTGACCGCCGGGGTCAACGGCTTGGGCGTCATCGGCGTACTGAAGGACGCGCCGCCCGGACGTACCGTCGCCTACCGCGCCGCCAAGGACGCCGTACCGGCGGAGGGAATCTTCCCCGCCGCCACCCGGCCCGCCCACGCCTGTGGGCATGACGCCCACACCGCCGTCGGCGTCCCGCTCTACAGTGCCTCGAACCCGACACCAGGGCCATCGCCATCGGCGTCCGCACGATGGCCGGGCGCCTCGCCGCGCGGGCGCGGGTCTGACCGCCAGGTCGCACTCCGTGTCCGTCCGCGTCCACGTCTCCGCCGTATCGAGCGGCGCGCGTCTGGGCCCAGCCGGGCCGCAGACGCGCGTCGACCGGCCGCGCGAATGGAACTACCCCGCCCGGAACCCCGAGCGGCCCCTGGCGCCCGCTCCTCCCCGCCCCTTTCCTCCTGGGGTCGGGCGAGTGCCACCCGAAGGTTGCCCGGCCTCCGCGCACTACGGAGCCTCCGCCCTGTCCGACAGTTTTCAACCGGCGAGGAACCCCCTCGGCCGGAGTGGAGGTACGACGCGAACCTGGATCGACGCTCAAAAAAATATTGCGGTACTATTTTTTTATGACGTTACACGCAGACGCTGACACGAGACGCGGCCAGGTCGCCTCCGCGCTGATGGCCGTGATTGCCGAACGGGGACTGGCTCGGACCACCCTCGCCGACGTGGCGCGGACGGCGGGTGTGTCCGTGGGGCTCGTCCAGCGCTATTTCCGCTCGAAGGACGAACTGCTGAGGTTCGGGATCGCGTACGTCTACCGGCGGACCGAGGAACGCATCGCGGCCATCCCCGTCGAGCCGCCGATCCGGGCGTTCGTCGTACGGATGATGGAGGCGTCCCTGCCCCTGACCCCCGAGCGGCATGCCGAGCTGCGGGTCTGGCTGAGCTTCGTACAGGCGTCGTTCACCGACGCCGGCATGGCCGCGATCCACCGGGACGCCACTGCGCGGCTCCTGCAAGGCGTCGAGGAGGCTCTGCGCGGCGCGCAACGGGCCGGTGAACTCGCCGCGGACGTGGACGCCGAGGCGGAGGCGGCGGCACTGGTCGGGTTCGTGGACGGGCTGTGCCTGCACCACGCGGCGACCGGCGACGGCTTCGGCGCGCCCCGCATCAGCGCCGCCCTGTCCAACTACGTCGACCGGCTGTTCGACCGGTGAGCGCGACGCTGGCACTGGCCTTGGTCGGACTGGGGCTGCTGGACAGCACCAGCTTCGGCACCCTGCTCATACCGATCTGGCTCCTGCTCACCCCCGGGCGGGTGCGCGCCGGCCGGATCGCCGCCTACCTGGCCACCGTGGCGATCTTCTACTTCTGCATCGGCGTCCTCCTGATGCTGGGGGCCGATGCGGCGCTGCAGGCCGTACAGGAGGCTTTGAGGGACATCGCCCCGACGCACCTTCTGATCGGGCAGCTCGTCATCGGTCTGATCGTCATCGTCGCGAGTTACCGGCTGGAGGCCCGCGTCCGCAGCCGGTCGGGCAAACCGGGCCGAATGCGGCGCTGGCGGTCTTCGGCGATGTCGGGTGCCGTGCCGGTGGGCGGAAGTCCGGGCGCCTCCGGTACGGACGGTGCGGTTCTGAACGACCGGGACGCACCGGGCAGAGGCATACGGGGCCTGATGAGCCTCGCACTGGTGGCCACGGCGCTTGAAGCCGTCACCATGGTGCCCTACTTGGCGGCCGTGGGCCTGCTCGCGAACGCCGATCTGACCTGGCAGGTCACCGGCGGAGCGCTGGCCGGCTACTGCGTAGTCATGATCCTCCCCGCAGTTCTCCTCGGCTCCGTCCGGATCGCCGCACACGACCGGGCCGAGCCAGTACTGCAACGGATCAACGACTGGTTCACCCGCAACAGCGCCAAGACGCTCGGCTGGACCGTCGGAGGCCTCGGCATCGGCATGACCCTCAACGCCGTAATCACTCTCCTCGCTCCACCCGCCTGAACCCCACCGTCAGTCTTAGAGGTCCTAACAGAGGCGTTGGACGTGTTGGTGGGTGATGAGGCAGGTGGCAAGGCTGAGGAATGCTTCGTGGATGTCGTCGCGTCGTTCCCATCGGACGCGCAGGCGCCGGAAGCCGTGCAGCCAGGCGATCGTCCGCTCGACGACCCAGCGGTGGACGCCGAGGCCGGAGCCGTGTGGGATGCCGCGTCTGGCGATCACCGGTTTGATGCCCTGGGCCCAGACGAGACGGCGGTATTTGTCGTGGTCGTAGCCGCGGTCGGCCAGCAGCGTGTCCGGTCGGCGCCTTGGTCGTCCGACCAGGCCGGCGACGGACGGGATCTTCGCGAGCAGGGGCATCAGTTGTGTGATGTCGTTGCGGTTTCCGCCGGTCAGCGACACGGCGAGTGGGATGCCCTGTCCGTCGACGAGGACGTGGTGTTTGCTGCCCGGACGCGCGCGGTCGACCGGGCTGGGTCCGCTTTTGGGCCCCGTCGGGCGGCCCGGACGTGGCTGGAGTCGATCACCGCCCGCGACCAGTCGAGCTGCCTGGCCGAGCGCAGCTTCTTGAGAAGGACCAGGTGCAGCTGGTCCCACACTCCGGCGTCGTTCCAGGCGGCGAGCCGTCGCCAGCAGGTCATGCCGGAGCCGAAGCCGAGCTCCTGGGGCAGGTACTCCCACTGGATGCCGGTGTGGAGCACGAACAGGATTCCGCACAGAGCCTGCCGGTCGGGCACCCGCGGCCGTCCCGACACCAGCTTCGGCGCCGGAACCGGCAGCAACGGCTCGACCAGCGACCACAGTTCGTCTGACACGATCCACGGCCGGGAGTTCCTCTTCGCCACGAACGGACCAACGAGCAACCAAGCCGACAGTCACATGATCAACAGCTTCTGTTAGGACCTCTTAGCCTGCCGTGTTGAGGGTGTCGAGTCCGTGCAGATGGCCGGCCGTGCCCTGCAGAAAACTGAAGGGACGGCGGCCGGTTCGGGGTGAGCACGCGGGCGGCGTCGCTGCTGGAGTTCAGCACCCCGAGCGCACCGGCGGCGATCTATGTGGGGCTCGCGGTCGTACGTGGAGACGCACGGGCGCTTCCTCCCTCCGGAGAACACGGTGCGGCAGGAGCACTCCATCGGGCCATGGGCGAAGCACCAGCCGGCGGCCGGGAAGCGAGTGCTGCTGGAGATCCTCGGCCTCGAACCCGCCGGGGCGGAGACCGCAAGCAGAACAGTCAAGCCAAGGGCTCCGATGGTCTGGGCGGCAAGGTGCAAGGGGTGGACGGCGGCTGTGGTCGCGATGGTCCCGAGCAGGGCGGCGCTTCGACGCGGCCACACGGCGTGGACAAGTCCAGCTGGGGCTGAAAGGTCTCGTGAGCGCCCGTTCGGCACGAGGTCGCACTGGATGAATAGGGGCGGTCGTCCGGTTGCCTTTCTAGCCGTGCCGGTCGGCGCACGGGACCGCGCTTGGACACCCCCTGGGCGACACTGGTCGAGTGATTGTCGAACGTGCGTATGCCCACCTCTCCTCGTACGACGAGGACGTCTGGCCCTGGTCCGTGCCCTGCGTCCGGCAGCTGCTCGACGAAGGGCTGCGCTTCACCGCGCCGGTGACCTTCCTGGTCGGTGAGAACGGGTCGGGGAAGTCGACCCTGGTCGAGGCGCTGGCGGAAGGGTTCGGCCTGGACTCCTACGGCGGATCCCACGACTGGCGCTACGCATCCCCGCGCGCCAAGTCGGCGCTCGGCGAGCGGATGAGGTTCGACGCGGCCTCACGCGGGCGCCGTATGGTCAGCAACTGGTCAGCTCGCAAGGGCTTCTTCCTACGGGCCGAGACCGCCCTGGACGCTCTGGACAGAGAAGGGTTCTCGCCGGACTCGGTCAGTCACGGCGAGGGTTTCCTCGCGGCGTTCCGCGGCAAGTTCCTTCACGCCGGGCTCTACGTCCTCGACGAGCCGGAGGCGGCGCTCTCCTTCTCTTCGTGCCTGGAGCTGATCGGGCACATCGACCGGCTGGCCAAGGAGGGCGGCCAGGTCATCTGCGCCACACACTCACCGTTGCTGACCGCACTGCCGGGTGCGGACATCGTCGAGGTCGGCGGACACGGGATACGGAGGGTCGCCTGGCGGGAGCTCGGCATCGTGGATCACTGGCGCCGCTATCTCGCCGACCCGCACGTCTATCTGCGACATATCGTCGAACCATAAGGGCGCCCCCCTTGCCCACCCAGGAGATAGATCGTCGTGGGTCTGGCCGGTGGGCGCGCCGCCCTGGGCCGCGCGGTCGTCGTGACCACGTGCATCACCGCCTCCGGCAGGTCCGGGGGGCACGTTTCCATGAAATGGGGGTGGTAGCCGGACCGTGCGGCGTCCTGCTTGACGCAGTAGTGCGCGTTGGCGTCGTACGGGGAGTCGAACCGCAGCGACGCAGGAGGCAGAGCGTGCCTGTCGCGCCAGCCCAGGCGTCCGTGCGCATTGCGGCCGTAGTGGTTGCACCCACACCTGGCGCAGGATCTCTGCCTGCGGCAGCCCGCGCATCCGGGGCGGGGCGTCGGATGTCCAGGCGGCGGCCAAGACTCTGCATCCGCCCCGGCCGAAAGCCGAGGCGGCAACCAGTGCAAGGCTGCTTGGGCGAGTTGCTCAAGTGCAGCCCGCAAGCTCTCGCCGGCCAACTCCAAGCGGCTGAGCCTGTGTACGGCGGCGAGCACATGTGTGGGATCGGTTCGCTGGCGGCCTCCGGCTCGCACGGCACCGAGTGATCGAACCCGGAACGTTCGCAGCCAGCGTGAAGGCGATGTCAGCGACCTGGCCCCGCCGCAAACCAGCTCCCCGACCTGGCCGAAACACACCCGGATGACGCATACCGGATGCTCCACACGCACGTACTGCGTAGCGTGCCGAGCATGAGACGCTTTCTGGCGACATCCGCGCTTTTGACGCTGTCGGTTCTCCCGCTCAACGGCGGCCTCGCGCAAGCCGTCACAGCCCCGCCGCCTCCCCCGGCGGATGCAGCACAGGCCGATACTCCGACGGATACGGCGCAAGCCGAGACTCCTGCGGATGCACCACAGGCCGAAACCCCGACAGATACCGCAGAAGCCGAAACTCCTGCGGATACAGCACAAGCCGAAACCCCGACAGATACCGCAGAAGCCGAGCCTCCCGCGGATACAGCACAAGCCGAAACCCCGACAGATACGGCACAGACGGATGGTCCGGCCGATGAACCGGAGGCGGATGCTCCTGCGGACACGCCGCAGGCTGCTACTCCCACGGCTGACGAGCTTCCCGGTCCGCCGGACGATTCCTCCATCCAGGAGGACTCCACCGGCGAGGACGCTTTCTGACCTAAGCGCCGGCCATCCGCTACGTCTACGTCCGCGTCCGCGTCCGCGTAGAGGCTCAGGCCAAGGACGCCTACTGGTTCACCATTCCCGACGAGATCGTGGTGAGCCGACGGCAACAGCCAAGCGTTTACGCGGTGACCACCGATCGTCATTGCTCGCACCGACGTGGTCATCGTCTGCTGCTCCAGGCTCGTCCAGGCGCGAACGGGTACACACTGGTCCGCCGCCGCGCCGCCGAATTCCTGGGTACCTTGCTCTTGGTCTTCTTCGCCGTCGGCGCCGCCGTTCTCGCGGGCGACAGCATCGGCACTCTTGGCATCGCGTTGGCCTTCGGATTCACCTTGCTGGCCCTGGCGTATGCGCTCGGCGCGATCTCGGGCTGCCACGTCAACCCGGCAATAACGTTCGGAATGCTGGTGGCCGGGCGCATCAAGGGCCGTACGGCTGTCGAGTACTGGGCCGCCCAGTTGCTGGGCGGCATCGCTGGCGCCGGGACGCTGGGGCAGTGCTATTGGCGAATGTCCGGTGGCTTTCGCGCTACCGGCACCCCCGCTGCCGACAGGAGCCGGTAGCGGCTCGGCTGTTGCGGGTCTTCTCGTAGCCGGGGCCGATGCGGCTGGCGACCGGCGGCGCCAAGCCCTCCTACAGGACATCCCGGTCCGGACGCCAGCATGGAGCTGTCACGCGGGGCACGGCTTCGAACTCGTCTCGTGAGTCGTCGTTCAGCACCGCGTGCGTATCAGGTGACGGATGCCCAGCGATGGCTGGGCCCGCCGGTCAGTCGATGCTTTCGACGATGCGGAAGTCGCGCTCGAAGCCGTCGGGAAGGGCCACCAGCGCCTTCTGGTACGCCTCGCTCTCGTATGCCGCGACCGCCTGCTCAAAGCCGTCGAACTCGACCAGAACGACGCGTTCGGTGATTCCGGCCTCGTGGGCGACGACTCGACCGAAATTGGACAGGACGCGCCCGCCCCCAGCCCGGACGGCCAGCCCAGCCAGCTCGTTGTAGTCAGTCAGCCCCTCAGGGTCGGAAATGGCGGGGTAGACACTGACCCAGTAGCCCTTAGCCATGGAAGCCTCCTACGTTCGGCCGGACACTTCCGACTTCGAAACGGCACTCAGATCGATCGATCCCGGCGACGGGTACTGCGGTCAGTTGAATCGTCATATGCGCAGGTTAGGACTTGATGTGCGGTCGGGGGAAAGACCGGTACGGGATAGGCTCAGAACGGATCGTTATCAATCGGCAGGGAGGGCACGTGGCGCCGGATACGGTGAGCCTGCGGTACTTCCTGGTGCTGGCGCAGGAGTTGAACTTCACCCGCGCGGCCGCACGGATCGGTATCGCACAGCCCGCACTCAGCGTCCGGATACGCCGATTGGAGGCGGAACTCGGCACGTCCCTGCTGATCCGCAACACGCGTAGCGTCGAATTGACCACGGCCGGTACCGCTTTGGCGGAGTCCGCGCCACCCGCGCTGGCGGCGTTGGACCGGGCATGGGACACCGCCCGGAGCGCGGCGGCCGGTGAACTGGGCACTCTGCGCATCGGACACAGCCTCAGCGCCGGGGCCGAGACGGTACCGGCCCTGGTGGACAGGCTGATTCGCGGCAACAACGGACTTGAGGTCGGCGCGGTCCCGATGGCGACACCGGAGATCTCCCCCGCGGTCGCCGACGGCCGCATCGACGCCGGGATCACCCGCGGTGAACAGCCGGGCGCTGGCGTGCGCCGGTTCCTGCTGCGGCGTATGCGCGTCGGGGTCCAGCTGGCGCAGCACCATCCGCTGGCCGAACACCCGGAGATCGAGATCGCCGACGCGGCCGCGTTTCCGCTGCGGCTCCCGGACCGTGCGGCCAACCCCGTGATCCACGATCAGCTGTCCGCACTGTTCCGAGACACCCGACCACACCCCCGATTTCACACCCCCACAGTCTCTTTCGACATGTCCCAGCGCGACCTGCGCGACGGGGCCACTCTCGCCCCGGCCGGAGAAGCCGCGGCCACGGCACAACCGGCCGGTCTCACCTGGCGACCGCTGCGAGGCGCGCCCAGCCTGACGATCCACCTGGTCCTCCCACGCGAGCAGACGCCGCTACACCGTCGCATCCGTGCCATCGCCAAAACCCTGGCGCACGAGCTGCACTGGCTGCCGGACTGACGTGCAAGCGGTCACGCGGTCACGCGGGGCAGACGCCTGCGGTGGCGAGGCCGAAGACCCTGCGCCCGGCGGACTGCGCGGTGATGACGACGGTGGCGGTCTCGCTGAATGTCCGACACGACCTCGCTACGCCGGCGGATCAGCATCCGACGACGGCCCCGGATCCGGGTCCCGGTCCGGTCCGAGTCGTACACCGCAGCGACATCCTCGCCCAGCCCGAGATCTCGGCGGACACCGCGCCTTCGCCGACGCAGAATCGGAAAAGCACGGGTAACCGGGGAATCGTTGACCTCCAGCCCAAGGGCTGTCCCGCAAAGGCTGCCGGCGCCCGCGCCAGGTGCTGAGCGGGATACTCGCGAGACTCCGACGCGGGGCTGTGGCAGCCTGCGGACATGCCGGAGCTGCGGGTTCATGAGGGCCGTCACTATGCCGTCCAGTACCACTACGCCTTGCCGGACGACGCATGGTGTGTGGAACTGAGCGAGGCCGTCCTTGCGCCGGCCGCGTGGGCTGAGATCCCCAACGCGGAAACGCATGTGCCTGGAGTAGCCCTTTTGGTGGCAGTGATACCTGACGAGGATCCGAGCCTGGAGCCGACCGTCCACATCCACAGCCACGACGAGCACGTCATCCCCTACGAGATCATGCGCTGGTTCATGGAGCACGTGGGCGAGCAGGTTGAACGCTGCCGCATTGCGTTCGGGCAGGGAGCACCTGAAGCAGCGGAACGATCACGCGGTGATCTGGTGTGATCACGACGTCGGAGCCCTTCTGGGCTGCCCCGTTCAGCGAGCTGAGCCCGAGTCGGCTCGACACGCTGATCACAGCACTCCGGCGCGAGGGCGCAGATCCGGTGAGCACGGGCCGGCCGTGGAGTCTGCCGCTGGAGGACCGCGTGCTGCTGGTCGCCGCGTACTGGCGGACGAAGCTGGGCCTGCGTCAACTGTCTTCGCTCTATGGGGGGTGTCCAAGTCTGCGGCCGACCGCATCGTCGAGACCTGGAAGATCCTCCGCGACTGCCGTCTCAAGCGCGACGGCGTCCGCCACGCGACGCTCGGCATCGCCCGCCTGCACAACCTCACCCTCGCCGGGTGACTACGAACAGGCAGGTCAACGCACACGTCGTAGATCATTTATGGGACAACGCTTAGCCAAAGGTGCGCCCGCGCCGCCCGCACCGTGGCGTTGCCAGTCCCCTGCGCGGCCAGTTCTATCTGCCGGATGACGTGATCGCGGGCGTACAGCGCTTCGGGTGCGCCGCGGAAGCCGTGCGCGTGCTCGGTCTCACCCCGGGTTCGGGAAAAAGCTTGTCGATGCTGCCGACGGCCAGGACAAGCCGGTCGCAGGGGAGTTCGCCGCTGCTCCCCTCCGGGCCCGTTCAGTGCGCGGCTCCCGCTTCCAGGTCGACGCGGCCCGCCTTCCCGAAGACCGCACCACACCCGCGAGGGCGACCGTCAACGAGACAGTGCCCCTGCGGGATTCCAAGAGCCCGGCCGCACCCTGGAGCAGTTGCAACAGGTCGAGGCAGTAGTTGATCGGGTTGAACACGATGTGCCGGGGCCGCTGGGAAAGCACTCCACGCGGTCCGTCGGGGTTGTGGCACGACGTCGTGCTCATGCACCCCGGGTCCCCGTCGATTCGCGGGCCGGTCGAGGCCGCGCCCCCGGCACGGCCTCGGTGAACTCCCATGACCGCCCGATCGGGATCCGCCGCCCTCGGCCGTACCGGGACGTAGGCCCGCTTATGGCAACGGCGGCGGCCCGTGGCGACTTCCGCCTCTCCTGAGGCAGGACCCTCCTCATCCGAAGGATCGTGAACAGCGCCCCGGTCAAGGCTCGTGACGGGCAGAACGAAGGGCGACACGCCGAGAGAAACCCTGTCCGGGGTCCGCACCTACCGAACTAAATTGATCATGAAATAACCCAGTCGTCATCCTGTACGAGTTCCTGCGAGAAAGACACAGAACCTTGCTCAACAACCGCTGGCTGATCCGCCTCGTCACCCTCCTGACCTGCATCCCCTACCTGCTCACGCTGCACGCCGACTCCTGGCGGACCCGCCCTCGACGCAGCCAGCCATGACCGTACGGATGTCTCCGGCCGCGTGCCCGCCACGCGGCCGGAGCAGTCACCACGCCCGCGCCGTGCACCGCGCGCGGCAAGTGCCGGGGGTAAGGCACCGACACAGCCAGATTGTCCGCCCGTCATTCTTTTTTCACTTGTGTGGATCGTGGGTACGAGGTCGGCGGCAGTTGCCAGACGGGGGCCGTGTGCGGGACGGTGGCGTGGGGGAAACGTTTTCTAGTGAGTGGATGAGGTGAGGGGTCCGCGCTGCGGATCGTCGTATTTTGGTCTCCACCCAAGCGCAGTCCACTACTGGTGCGGAGCCTGAGACTCCGTGGGGCAGGGCCCCGTACCCCGTCCTGGTCACGGACAGCCAGGGAATGATCGTCCTGTACAACGCCGTCGCCGGGATGCTCCTGCCCGCGGCCCGTACCGGAGCCCGGTTCGCCGATGTCGTCCCTGCCTGGCTCGCCGTTGCGTGCGACAGAATGCGCGTACCGGCCCCGCGTACCGCCTCCGCACCGGATGCGCCCCCGGCCGCTGGTGTGATCGGTGAACGGCGTTTCGAGGCGCACCCAAGCCCCCGGTCCGACGGAGCGGTGGCGTGGTGGCTCGTCGACGACACCGATCGCCAACTGGCGCGGGAAGCCCTGCACATGGAGCGGGAGCGGACGGCCTTCCTCGCCAAGGCGTCGAGCGTCCTGCTCTCCTCCCTGAACCTGGCGCGCTGTATGGAGGTGACCGCGCAGCTTGCGGCGGAAAACCTGGCCGACGCGGCGCTCACCATAGCGCCGTCGCGAGGATGGCGGCTCCCGGTGGTGACCTGTGTGCGGGGCGAGGCGCCCGTCATGTCGCACGAGCTGGTGGACCCGGACGACGTCCCGGGGCTGGGCGAGGCGCTGCGGGGGTTCCCGCCCGTGCCCTCGCGGTGGATCGATCCGTCGTCGGCGCCCGAGTGGATGGTGCCCGACGGGTTCGGTCCGGTCGGCTCCGTGGTGATCACTCCCCTGCCCGGTCACGGCGTTCCGGCAGGAGCTCTGGTGCTGCTGCGCCGCGCCCGGAGCGCCGCCTTCACCGAGGCCGAGGAGGTGTTCGACCGGCTGTTCGCCGCTCGGGCCGGGGCGGCGATGTCGGCCGCCCGGCTGTACGCGGAGCAGACCGCGATCACCGAAGTGCTGATGCAGGAGCTGCTGCCGCCGGTCCTCCACCGGATCGCGGGCGTGGACTACGCCGGCGGGTACAAGGCGTCCGCCGACCACGAACGGATCGGCGGGGACTTCTACGACGTCCATCCCGCCGCCGTAGAGGGCGAGGCCTCGTTGGTCACTCTCGGGGACGTGTGCGGCAAGGGCCTGGAAGCCGCGGTGCTGACGGGCAAGATCCGCAACACGCTGCACGCCCTGCTGCCCCTGGCACACGATCACCAGCAGATCCTCAGCCTGCTGAACACCGCGCTCCTCAACTCGCAACGGACCCGGTTCGCGACCCTGGTACTCGCCTCCGCCGTCCGAGAGCGGGACGACGTACGGATCCGGCTGACCAGCGCCGGGCACCCGGCACCGCTGATCGTGCGGGCGAACGGCACGGTGGAGGAGGCCGACACTCAGGGCACCCTCGTCGGAGCCATGCGCCAGGCCCCGGCCCGCACCACGGTCGTGTCCCTGGCGCCCGGCGAGTCCTGCGTCCTCTACACGGACGGCATCACCGAGGCCAAGGGCGGTCCGATGGGGGACGTGCAGTTCGGCGAGGAACGTCTCAAGAGGGCCCTTGCGGAGTGCGCGGGCATGCCCTGCGAGGGCATCGTCGAGCGTGTGCAGATGCTGGCCTCGCAATGGGTGGGCCCAGGCCGTCACGACGACATGGCCGTCGTCGTCATCTCCGCACCGCGCGTCATCTCCGCACCCCACGCCGTCTCCGCACCCCGCGCCGTCTCCGCACCGCGCGGCCCCCGCCCCGGTGCCGCGGACGGGCCCGACGGAGGGTGGCGCACCGTTTGAGCACCAGCACACCGCCCCGCCTCCCCCTTCCCCACGACCGCGTCGTCCGGCAGGTCAGCGCCGATCTGTGGGAAGCCACCGTGGCCGGGGACGAGTCCACCGCGACCGAAACCGTCCTGCGCGCCCTCGACGAGGGCCTGGATCCGGAGGCCGCACTGCTCGACGTGATCGCCGCGGTGCAGGGCAGGATCGGCGAGGAATGGGCCGCCAACCGGATCACCGTCGCCCAGGAGCACGCCGCGACCGCGATCAACGACCGCGTCGTGACCGCCGTGGGCAAGCGGACCGCCGTCGATGCCGACCGGGCGCCGGGCAGGATCACCGTGGCCTGCGTCGACGGCGAGTGGCACGCGCTGCCCGCCCGCCTGTTGGCCGAGGTCCTGAGGATCCGGGGCTGGCAGGTCGACTACCTCGGGGCCCAAGTACCGGCGCCCCACCTGATCTCCCATCTGCACAACACCGCGGCCGACGCGGTGGCCCTGTCCGGCTCGATCGCCACCCGGCTGCCGACCGCGCACGCCGCGATCACCGCTTGTCAGGCCATCGGCGTTCCCGTCCTCGTCGGGGGCGCCGCCTTCGGGCCCCGGGGCGAGTACGCCCGGCTGCTGGGCGCCGACGCCTGGGCGCCCGACGCCCGCGCCGCGGCCGCCCACCTGGCCCGGGGGCCGATGGTGCGCCCGCTGCCCGACCACCAGCCCATGGACGACCTGCCGCATCTGGCGGACCAGGAATACACCGTGGTCTCCCGCAACAGCGCCGTCCTCGTGCGGGCCGTCTTCACGGGCCTGCACGACGCGTTCCCCGGCATGCGCGCCTACGACGAGGTGCAGCGCGAGCGGATCGCGGAAGACCTCGCGCACATCGTGGAGTTCCTCGCCACCTCTCTCTACCTCGGTGACGAGGAGCTCTTCGGCCGCTTCCTCACCTGGACCGCCCGTATCCTCACCGCGCGCGGCGTTCCCGCGCGAAGCCTGCCCCCGGCCCTTCGGCTGCTGGCATCGGAGCTCAAGGACTTCCCCCGCGCGACGAGCACCCTCCAGTGCGGCATCCGGGCACTGGCCGTCGGCTGACGACCGGATGCCGCACGTCCCAGGCGCTCGTCGGCCGCACGTCCGCCGAGCACCTGCTCGCACAGCGCAGTGGGGGCGACAGCCGTACGCGACCAATCCACATCGCACCCGAAAGACCCCTTGAGGTGCGTACGGTGTCGGCCCCGGGGCATGATTCGCCGGAAAGGCCCCTGAGGGCGCCGGGTGGCCGTCAGTCCGACTCCGTCGGCCCGCACAGCGTCTCGCGCAGGAGCGCTGCCTCCTGGTCGAGGTGGTCCAGGAGTGCTTGCAGGGCAGGGGTGCGGGTGCGGTGCGCGGCCTCGGTGGTGCCCACCGTCCGGCCCACCGAGGGCAGTTCGACGGGCAGCGCGGCGAGGTGCTCGTCGGCGCGCAGGACCAGTTCGGGCAGCAGCGCCACCATGTCCGTCCGCAGGAGCAGCGCGCGCATGGTGAGGATGGACATGCACTCGACCCGGTCGGCGGGCAGCGTCAGGCCCCGGTCGGCGAAGAGCGCGCCGAGTTCCTGGCGCAGGGCGGTCTGTTCGACCGGGAGGATCCACGGGTAGTCGAGGGCACAGGTGAGCGTGACGTCGGCCGCACCGAGCAGGGGGTGCCCCGAGCGGACGGCGAGCCTGATGCGCTCCCGGTAGAGCCTGCGCTGGCGCAGCCCGTCCCCCTCCTTGAGCGCGGACCCCACCCGGCCGACGATGACGTCCAGTTCGCCCGCGAGAAGAGCGGGCTGGAGGACGTCGGGCGTCCCTTCCCGTACGACGACCGTCAGCCGGGGCCGTTCGCGCTTGAGTTCGGCGACCGCCCGGGGCAGCAGCACGTTGGTGCCGGCCAGCAGGGCGCCCACCGTCACCGTGCCGTCCAGGCCGTGCCGCAATTCGGTGAGGTGCTCCCCCGCTCTGCGCATCTCCGCGATCACCGCGCGGGCGTGCTCCGTCAGGGCCTGGCCGTAGAGCGTCGCCCGCATACCGCGGGGCTCGCGGACGAAGAGCGGCAGATCGGCGATGCCCTCCAGTTCGCGCAGGGCGCGGGTCGCGGCGGGCTGGGTGAGGTGGAGGGTCTCGGCGGCCCGCACCACGCTGCCGTGGTCGACGATCGCGACGAGCAGCGTCAGGTGCCGGAACTTCAGTCGGCCGTCCAGGAGGTCCATCGCCGTGCTCCTTCCGGGAGCGGTCGGGCAGGCCGGGCCTCGGCATACCCATCTCGGTATATGAGGGGCGCATTTTGGCATTGGTTCGGCATAGCTTGGTGGGCGCATGCTACCGGCACACGCCGGGGCACCAGTTCCGAATCCCCGGCCCGGCAACGGAGGTCCCCAGGGTGCCCTCACCTGTGCGGCATTACGTAGGAGGCGGGTTCGACACGTCGGGCGACCCGTTCCCGCTCGTCGACCCGGCCAACGGGCGCACCGTCGGCGAAGCGCCCGCGGCATCGCGGGAGTTGGTCGATCGCGCGGTGGTCGCGGCGCGGCGGGCCCTGCGCGGGCCGTGGGCGTCCTGGAGCCCGGCGGAGCGCTCGCGGATGCTGCACCGGATCGCCGACGGCATCGAGCGGCGCTTCGAGGAGTTCGTCGCCCGCGAGTGCGCCGACACCGGCAAGCCCCGCGAGCTCGCGTCGACGGTCGACGTCCCCCGCGCCATCGCCAACTTCCGCTCCTACGCCGACCTCCTGACGGGGCGCGCCGAGCGGTCCTGGCACACGCCCACCCCCGACGGCAGGGGCGCGCTGAACTACACGGTGCACAAGCCGCTCGGCGTGGTCGCGGTGATCTCCCCGTGGAACCTGCCGCTGCTGCTGCTCACCTGGAAGGTGGCCCCGGCCCTCGCCACGGGCAACACGGTGGTCGCCAAGCCCTCCGAACTCACCCCGGGCACGGCCTGTCTGCTGGCGGAGGTGATGGCTGAGGCCGGCGTGCCCGCAGGGGTCTTCAACCTCGTCCACGGCGAAGGCTCCGGCGCCGCCGGGCAGTGGCTCACCGAGCACCCGGGGGTCGACGCGGTCGCCTTCACCGGTGAGTCGCGCACCGGCACGAGCATCATGCGGGCAGCCGCCGAGCGGCTGGCCCCCGTCTCCTTCGAACTCGGCGGCAAGAACGCCGGTCTCGTCTTCGCCGACGCGGATCTGGAGCAGGCCGTGGGGGGCACCCTCCGCTCGGCCTTCACGCACAGCGGGCAGGTGTGCCTGTGCACCGAGCGGGTGTACGTGCAGCGGCCGGTCTTCGAGGAGTTCACCGACGCCCTGGCCGCCGGTGCGGGGACGCTGAGCGAATACGGACCGATGATCTCAGCGGCCCACCGCGACAAGGTACTGGGCCACCTCGCCAAGGCCGCGGCCGACGGCGAGCTACGAGCGGGCGGCGGGGCGCCGCGCTTCGGGGACGAACGCGACGGCGGCTTCTGGGTGGAGCCGACCGTGCTGACGGGGCTGGCGGAGGACCACCCCGCGGTACGGGAGGAGATCTTCGGGCCCGTCGTGCACCTGGCGCCGTTCGACACCGAGGAGGAGGCGCTGGCGCTCGCCAACGCCGGGCCCTACGGGCTGGCCGCCACCGTGTGGACGGGCGACGTGAGCCGGGCGCACCGCGTGGCCCCCGCGCTCGACGTGGGGATCGCCTGGGTCAACACCTGGAACCTGCGCGACCTGCGGACGCCCTTCGGGGGCGTGAAGGCCTCCGGGATCGGCCGCGAGGGCGGCGACCACTCCCTCGACTTCTTCTCCGAGCCGATGAATGTGTGCGTGAAACTGTGAACCCACCGGACGAAGGAGCGGCCACCGCGGTGGCGCGGGCCGCCGAACGGCTCGACGCCGCACGCCGTACGGGCGTCCCGTGCGCCCCCGTCCGCGACCTGCTCCCCGCCGGGGACCTCGCGGCCGCCTACGCCGTACAGACCACTCTCAGCGACCACCGCCGCGCCGAGGGGCGCCGCGTCACCGGCTGGAAGATCGGACTGACCTCCGCGGCCGTTCAGTCCCAACTCGGCGTCAGCACACCGGACTTCGGCGTCCTGATGGACGACATGGCCGTACCAGACGGCGCGGAGATCCCCTGGGAAGCGGTGCTCCAGCCCCGCGCCGAGGCCGAAGTCGCCCTGGTCCTGGCGGACGACCTCGTTCACGAGCGGCACACCGTGGCCGACGTGATCCGGGCGACCGCCTTCGCGCTGCCGGCCGTCGAAGTGGTCGGCAGCCGGATCCGCGACTGGGACATCTCGGCCGTCGACACCATCGCCGACAACGCGTCCAGCGGCGCCTACGTCCTGGGCACCCGACCCGTGCCGCTGCGCGATCTCGACCTGCGCACCGCCGGGATGGTGCTGGAACGCCGGGGCGAGCCCGTGTCCACCGGTGCGGGCGCCGCCTGCCTGGGACACCCCCTGCACGCGGCCGTCTGGCTCGCCGACACGCTCGTACGGCTCGGCACCCCGCTGCGCGCCGGGGACACCGTGCTCACCGGCGCCCTCGGCCCCATGGCCGCCGTGGAGCCCGGCGACGTCTTCGAAGCCCGCATCGACGGCCTCGGCTCGGTGCGCGCCGCCTTCCGGAGCACCGCGCCGCGGCGGGAGGACACCCGATGAACACCGTAGAACTCGCCGCCGCCCTCGACGCCGCCGCCCTGGCGGGCCGCGCGCTGCCCGGCGACGGCAGCGGACCGCGGGACACCGACGACGCGTACGCCGTCCAGGCCGCTCTCCTCGCCCGGCGGCTGGCCCGCGGCGAGCGGCTGACCGGCTTCAAGCTGGGGTTCACGAGCCTGGCCAAGATGCGTCAGATGGGCGTCCGCGACCTGATCCACGGGCGGCTGACGGACCGGATGGAGATCCCCGACGGAGGAATCCTCGACGTCTCCCGGCTGATCCACCCCCGGGTCGAGCCCGAAGTGGCCTTCCTGCTGGGCGACACCCTGCTCCCCGGCGGCGACCCCATGGCGGCGGTCGCGGCCGTGGCCCCGGCCCTTGAGGTCATCGACTCCCGCTACGACGGCTTCCGCTTCTCGCTGCCCGAGGTGATCGCCGACAACACCTCCGCCTCCGGCTACGCCGTGGGCCCCTGGTCCGCCCCGGGCGAGCTGGGCAACCTCGGCGTCCTGGTCGAACTCGACGGGCGGCTCGCCGAGACCGGCTCCACCGCGGCGATCCTGGGGCACCCCGTGCGCGCCCTCGCTGCGGCCGCCCGGCTCGCCGGGTCACTGGCCCCCGGCACCGTCGTCCTCGCCGGAGCGGCGACGGCCGCCGTACCGCTGCCGCCCGGGACCCACGTGCGCGCCGAGGTCGCGGGCCTGGGCACCGTCCGCTTCACCACGACCACCCCCGAGGAGCACCCGTGATCGTCCCCGGCGCCGCCCCGCCCCGCGGGCGCTTCCCCCACTTCCGGCGCGCGGGCGACCTGGTCTTCGTCTCCGGCACCAGCTCGCGCCGCCCCGACGGCACCTTCGCCGGCGCGAAAGCGGACGCGATGGGAGTGACGGACCTCGACATCCGCGCACAGACCCGCGCCGTCCTCGACAACATCGCGCGCCTGCTGGCCGCCGCGGGCGGCGGCCTCAGCGACCTGGTCTCCGTCACCACCTACCTCACCAGCATGAACGACTTCGGCGGCTACAACGAGGTCTACGCCGAACACTTCGACGAGCACGGCCCCTCGCGCACCACCGTCGCCGTCCACCAACTCCCCCACCCGCACCTGCTGATCGAGATCAGCGCCGTCGCCCACATCCCCCGGACCCCCGTC
The DNA here is from genome assembly GCF_044458065.1 of Streptomyces sp. NPDC050504. Lineage (NCBI taxonomy): Bacteria > Bacillati > Actinomycetota > Actinomycetes > Kitasatosporales > Streptomycetaceae > Streptomyces > Streptomyces sp. NPDC050504. The sequence continues at coordinate 47,581 of NZ_JBITHO010000006.1, forward strand.
ACCCGCATCTCCCAGGACAAGGAACCGCGCCCATGACCATGAGACCGTTCAACCTCCAGGCCTGGATCGAGGAGCACCGCCACCTGCTCAAGCCGCCGGTCGGCAACGTCCAGATCTGGCAGGACGCCGACCTGATGGTGACCGTCGTGGGCGGCCCCAACCGCCGCACCGACTTCCACGACGACCCGATCGAGGAGTTCTTCTACCAGCTCAAGGGCGACATGGTGCTGCGCGTCATGGAGGAGGAGGGACAGCCGCCGCGCGACATCCACATCCGCGAGGGTGACGTCTTCCTCGCCCCCGCGCACCTGCGCCACTCCCCGCAGCGGCCGGAGGAGGACAGCATCGGGCTGGTCGTGGAGTTCGCCCGGCCGCAGGGCCAGCGCGACGCCTTCGAGTGGTACTGCACCCAGTGCCACCACCTCGTGCACCGCAGCGAAGTGCAGCTCACCTCCATCGTCGAGGACCTGCCGCCGGTGTTCAACGCGTTCTACGGCGACGAGAGCGCCCGCACCTGCGAGCGCTGCGGCGCCCTGCACCCGGGCAAGGACTGGCCCGACGCACTGCGCCCGCGCACCCGCCGCGACGGGACGGACGGCGCATGACCGTCGTCGACATCCACGCCCACGTCTTCCCCGAGATCGGCCGCGCCGAGTCCCGGCTGCTCACCGGCTCCGACGACAGCCCCTGGCTGCGCACCACCGACGGCCCGGACGCCGGGATGATGATGGCCGGGGCCGCCGAGTACCGGCCCGTGCGCCGCACCCTGTGGGACCCCTCGGAGCGCGTCGCCGACCTCGACCGGCTCGGCGTGGACATCCAGGTGCTGTCCAGCACCCCGCTGCTGTTCGGCTACGGGCTGGAGGCGTCGCGCGCCACCGACTGGTGCCGCACCGTCAACTCCCATCTGATGGGCTTCAGTTCCCACGCACCGCACCGGCTGGCACCGCTGTGCCAGGTGCCGCTTCAGGACACCGAGGCCGCCTGCGCCACGCTCACCGAAGCCATGCGCCAGGGCTTTCACGGCGTCCACATCGGCAACCACATCGGCGACCGCGACCTCGACCACGGCGCGCTGCTGGAGTTCCTCACGCACTGCGCCGAGGAGAACGCGGCCGTACTGGTCCACCCCTGGGACCTGCCGACGGGCCCCCGCTTCTCCCGGTACATGCTCGCCTGGCTGTCGGGCATGGCCGCCGAGACCCAGCTGAGCATCCTGTCGCTGATCCTCTCCGGCGCCTTCGAGCGGCTGCCCGCTTCCCTGCGGCTGCTCTTCGCCCACGGCGGCGGCAGCTTCCCCTACCTGCTGGGCCGCGCCGACAACGCCTGGCACCGCCGCGACCTCGTGCGCGCCGACAGCCCGCACCCGCCGTCGCACTACACCGACCGCTTCGCCGTCGACTCCGCGGTCTTCGACCCCGGTGCGCTGCGGCTGCTGGTGGACGTGATGGGCGCCGAGCGGGTCCTGCTCGGCTCCGACCACCCCTTCCCGCTCGGCGAGGAGGAGATCGGCCGGCTCGTGCGCGACAGCGCGCTCACCGAACAGGAACGGGCGGCCGTCATCGGCGGCAACGCCGTCCGCTTCTTCGGACTGACCCCACTGCTGAAGGAGGCCGTCCGATGAGGGCAGCCGTGATCGGATCGGGCAACATCGGCACCGATCTCCTCATCAAGATCATCCGTGGTTCGGGAAACGTCACCGCCGCCGCGATGATCGGCATCGATCCCGGGTCCGAAGGGCTCGCACGGGCCCGCCGCCTCGGGGTGCCCACCAGCTCCGACGGAGTGGCGGGGCTGCTGGCGCTCGACGGGTTCGAGGACATCGACATCGTCTTCGACGCCACGTCCGCGGCCGCCCACCACCGCAACGCGGCCGCGCTCGCCCCGTACGGCAAGAAGATCGTCGACCTCACACCGGCCGCCATCGGCCCGTACGTCGTGCCCCCCGTGAACCTCGACGAGCACCTCGACGCACCCGACATCAACATGGTCACCTGCGGCGGCCAGGCCACGGTCCCCGTCGTCGCCGCCGTCTCGGCGGTGACACCGGTGCACTACGCCGAGATCGTCGCGTCGATCGCATCGCGCTCGGCGGGCCCCGGCACCCGGGCCAACATCGACGAGTTCACCGAGACCACCGCCCGCGCACTGGAGCGGGTGGGCGGCGCCGCCAGGGGCAAGGCGATCATCGTCCTCAACCCGGCCGAGCCCGCCCTGCTGATGCGCGACACCGTGCACTGCCTCGTCGACGACTGCGACACCGACCGCGTCACCGCGTCCGTGCACGCGATGACCGCGTCCGTCGCCGCATACGTACCCGGCTACCGGCTCAAGCAGGAGCCCCAGTTCCGCAAGGTCCCCGACGACGACCCGCTGGCCCGGCTCGCCGGACGCGGCCGACTGCTGGTCTCGGTCTACCTGGAGGTGGAGGGCGCGGCCCACTACCTGCCCGCCTACGCCGGAAACCTCGACATCATGACCTCCGCCGCGCTGCGCACCGCCGAGCGCCTGGCCGAACGGAGCCCGGCCCGATGACCTCCGTCTACGTCCAGGACGTGACCCTGCGCGACGGCATGCACGCCGTCTCGCACCGCTACACCACCGACCAGGTGCGCGCCATCGCCGCCGCCCTGGAAGCGGCGGGCGTCGACGCCGTCGAGGTCGCCCACGGCGACGGCCTCTCCGGCTCGTCCGTCACCTACGGCCCCGGTGCGCACACCGACTGGGAGTGGCTGGAGGCGGCCGCCGACGTCCTCGACCGGGCCAGGCTCACCACCCTGCTGCTGCCCGGCGTCGGCACCGCACAGGACCTGCGCCGCGCCCACTCCCTCGGCGTCACCTCCGTGCGCGTCGCCACCCACTGCACCGAGGCCGACATCGCGGCCCAGCACATCGCCCTGGCCAGGGAGCTGGGGATGGACGTGGCGGGCTTCCTGATGATGTCCCACATGGCTCCGCCCGCCGAACTGGCCGCCCAGGCCCGGCTGATGGAGTCCTACGGCGCGCACTGCGTCTACGTCACCGACTCCGGCGGCAGGCTCACCATGGACGGCGTACGGGAGCGGGTCACCGCCTACCGCGACGTCCTCGACCCCGCCACCGAGATCGGCATCCACGCCCACCACAACCTCGGCCTGGGCGTCGCCAACAGCGTCACCGCCGTGGAAGCGGGCGCCCACCGCGTGGACGCCTCGCTCGCGGGACAGGGCGCGGGAGCCGGAAACGCGCCGCTGGAGCCGACGGTCGCCGTCTTCGACCTCATGGGCTGGGAGCACGGCTGTGACCTGTTCCCGCTGATGGACGCGGCGGAAGACCTCGTACGCCCCACTCAGGACCGGCCCGTACGGGTCGACCGCGAGACGCTGACGCTCGGCTACGCCGGGGTGTACTCCAGCTTCCTGCGCCACGCGGAGACCACCGCCCTGCGCCACGGGCTCGACACCCGCGACCTGCTGGTCGCGGCCGGGCAGCGGCGGCTGGTGGGCGGGCAGGAGGACCTCCTCGCCGACATCGCGCTCGACCTCGTCCGGCAGCGCGCCACCGACACCCCGTCCCCCACCCGCAGCGAGGAGGTACCCGCATGCTGAACCAGCGCGCAGCCGAGCTGGACGCCGCCGACCCCATCGCCCACGTCCGCGACCGCTTCCTCCTGCCCAAGGGCGTCGTCTATCTCGACGGCAACTCGCTGGGCGCCCTGCCCGCGGCCGTCCCCGCAGCCGTCGAAGACGCCGTGCACCGACAGTGGGGCACCGATCTGATCCGGTCCTGGAACGGAAACGGCTGGTGGGAGGCGCCGGTGCGGACCGGCGACGCCATCGGCCGCCTCATCGGCGCGGCCCCGGGCCAGGTGGTGGCCGGGGACTCCACCAGCGTCCAGCTCTTCAACAGCCTGCTCGCCGCCGCCCGGCTGCGGCCAGGACGCCGACTGCTGCTGACCGACCCGGACCACTTCCCCACCGACCAGTACATCGCCGACTCGGTGGGACGGCTGCTCGGCCTCGACGTCCGCCGGGTCCCCGCGCACGAGGCCCCCGCATTCCTCGCGGCCGACGGCGAGCGGGTGGCGGTGGCCGCCTACGCCCCGGTCGACTACCGCACGGGCGAGCTCCACGACATGGCGGCGCTCACCGCCGCCGCCCACGCGGCCGGGGCCCTGGCACACTGGGACCTCTGCCACGCCGCGGGCGCCCTGCCCATCGAACTCGACGCCATCGGGGCCGACTTCGCGGTCGGATGCGGCTACAAGTACCTCTCCGGCGGTCCCGGCGCCCCGGCGTTCGCCTACGTCGCCCACCGCCACCAGCGGGACTTCGACCACCCGGTCACCGGATGGCACGGGCACGCGGAACCGTTCGCCATGTCCGGCACGTACACCCCGGCCCCGGACATCACCCGGGCCCGCATCGGAACCCCGCCGCTGCTCTCGCTGATCGCGCTGGAGGCCGCGTTGACGGCGTACGACGGTGTGGACATGGCGTCCGTACGGGCCAAGAGCCTGTCGCTGACCGGGTTCTTCCAGGAGTGCGCCGACACCCTCCTGGGCGGCCTGGGATTCACCGCGGCCACCCCGCACGAGCCGGAACGCCGCGGCAGCCAGGTCGCCCTGCGCCACCCCGAGGCGTACCCGCTCGTCTCGGCCCTCACCGCGCGAGGCGTCATCGGCGACATGCGCGCCCCCGACCTTCTGCGCTTCGGCTTCAACGCCCTGTACCTCACGCACGCGGACGTCCTGCACGCCGTGCGGGAGCTGCGGGACATCGCGACCACCGGCGCCCACCTGGCCGCCGAGCACCAGCGGCGCCCGACGGTCACCTGACCGCACCGCAGGCCCGGTTCGCGCGATCCCCCAGGTCATCGGGCACACCGACCGCCGCGCGACCGCACCCCTACCCGGCCCCGCCCGCACGCCCGCACGCCCGCACGCCCGCTCCGCCGCCGATACCCCCAAGGACTGGCCCATGCGATCCCTCCACATGAAAGCGGCCCTGGCCACGGCAGTCGCCGCCGCCCTCACCGCCCCGCTCGTCGCGCCCGGCACCTCGGGCGCAACCCCTGCCGCCATCGCCACCGACCCCGACATCCCGGAGGTCTGTGCCGACCGCCGTCCCGGCCCCGCCGACCCCGGCGCGTACGGCATGCAGCTGGACAAGAGCTTCCGCCACCCCGCCCTCACCCCGGTCGACGAGGAGCACGAGCACTCCTTCCCCGGCCGCAACAAGGAGTACGACACCCGCTCCTACATCAAGAACATGAAGGTCGAAGCCGCCTACGAGGGGCCCGACTTCACCCCCGACTACTTCCACACCTGGCAGAACGCCGTCGACTTCGACGGCCGCCGCTACCTCTTCCAGTACGACCGCTCCGAGGGCCGCGTCTACGACATCACCGACGTCAGGAAGGTGAAGGTCGTCGAGAGGATGAGCCGCCAGGACGTGGACGGCGACGAGACGAAGGCCAACGGCTCCTGGGCCGCGCACGACTACTGGGGCGCGTCCACCATCCAGTGGAACAAGAAGCTCGACGCGTACGTCATGGTCCAGAGCTTCGAGGACAAGCGCCAGATCGATGAACTCACGGACGACCCGGCGCACGACAAGTACAACAACCCCGACGGCGTCGCGAAGTTGCGCGCCAAACCGGGACTCAAGGGCTTCAAGGTGTTCCGGCTGGACGGCCCGCGCAAGAAGGACTGGAAGCTGCTGGCGACCGTCTCCACCGACGCCACCCAGCAGGACCCCCTCAACAGCGACCCGGCCAAGGCCCAGCAGGGCTCGGGCTCCCTGGACGTGCCGTACTGGACCGGCGGGCGGTACATGTTCATCGCCACGGCCCCCGACAACACCTACTCCCGCACCGAGTACCCCACCAATCTGCACTCGGCCGGCTACCAGTCCTGGGACATGTCCGACCCGGCACGCCCCAGGCTCCTGGACACCTGGCACCTGCCCGGCCAGCGGACCGGCGAGGACGCCGCGTACGCGAAGAACCCGCGCTGCGGCAACCGCACCAGCTGGATGGGCGCCCGCATGCCGCTGTTCGTCCCCAAGCCCGTCGAGCAGGGCGGGCGCTACGCCTTCGCGGCGATGGGCGGCTACGGCCTGACCGTCCTCGACATCTCCGACCCGGCCGACCTGAGGGCGGTCGGCCACCTCGACCTGCCGCCGTCCGTATCGGGCACCGAGGGCGACAACGTCGACGTCTCGCAGTACGAGAAGACCGGCATCGTCTACTACTCCGGCTACCCGCTCACCGAGGACTGCTACGAGCCGTACAAGGACGTCTACCAGATCGACGCCAAGGACCCGAAGAACCCCCGCGTCGTCGGTGTGCTGCCCCGCCCGACCCCGCCCAGGGCTGCCGGGATCACGGACTTCTGCCAGCGCCGCGGCAGCTTCGGCCCCAAGCGCACCGGCTACTACACCAACCCCGGCAAGCACGAGGCGGGCGTCCTCGGCTACGGCTTCTACAACGCGGGCGTGCAGTTCTTCGACGTCTCCGACCCCGCCGCGCCGAAGATCGACGCCTACTTCGTCCCCAAGGCCTACGGCGCGGGGACCCCGGACTACGCGTACGGCAACCAGACCCACGGCGTGTACGTCGAGTGGGACCGCAACATCGCCTGGGCGCTGACCAATCACGGCATCTACGCCCTGTCCGCGCCGAAGGTGCTGGGCAAGCCGCAGCTCAACCGACCGGCGAAGCCCTTCCGCAACAGCGAGTTCTGACCCCGAGAGCCCTCGCTCCCCGCTCACGCCGTCCCCGCCCGCACATCTCCCTCCCGTACAGAAGGGCCCGCGCCATGGCCGCTCCGGAAAGACCCGCCCCAGCCCCCGTCCCGTCCCCCGGCACGTCCGACACGTCCGGCACGAGCCAAGCACCGGAGCGGGGCGAAGGTCTCGTCCGTTCCCTGACCCACCGCCAGACCACCATGATCGGCCTGGGCTCCGCCCTCGGCACCGGTCTGTTCCTCGGCTCGGGATCGGCGATATCCGCCGCGGGACCCGCGGTGATCATCTCGTACGGGATCGGCGCCGTGCTGGTCGCGATCATCGCGGTCCTGCTCGGCGAGATGTCCGCGGCGCACCCGGTCCAGGGGTCGTTCGGCGCCGTCGCACACAGGTACCTCGGGCCGTGGGCCGGTTTCGTCACCCGCTGGATGTACTGGTTCAGCGCGGTCGTGGTGATCGGCACGGAGGTCGTCGCCTCCGCGCTCTACATCCGCTGGTGGTGGCCCGGCGTGCCGATGTCCGCGGCGATCCTCGCGATCGCCGCGGTGGCCCTCGCGGTCAACGTCATCAACGTGAAGTCGTTCGGCACCACCGAGTTCTGGCTCTCCACCATCAAGGTGAGCGCGCTCTGCGCGTTCATCCTGTGCGCGGCCCTGCTCGTCCTCTTCGGCCTCCCCGACACCGAGGCCTCCGGCTTCGCCCACCTCACGGACGACGGCGGGTTCGTGCCGCACGGCGCGAAGTCCGTGTGGATCGCCATGTCCGTGGTGATGTTCGCGTACGCCGGATTCGAGGTCGTCGCCATCGCCTCGGCCGAGGCCACCGACCCGCAGCGCACGATCCGCACCGCGATGCGCCAACTCGCCTGGCGGCTCAGCGTGTTCTACGTCCTGGCGATCACCCTGGTCGTGGCGCTGATCCCGTGGCGACGGCTGGCCGGGAGCGACGGCAGCGTCGAGGCGAGCCCCTTCGTGCGGGTCTTCTCCGACATCGGTGTGCCCGCCGCCGCGACCCTGACCAACGCCGTGGTGCTCATCGCGGCCGTCTCCGCCGCCAACGCCCACCTGTACGGCGCGTCGCGCCTGCTGCACTCCCTCGGTGACGACGGCCTGGCCCCGGCGCCGCTGGCCCGGCTGACCTCGCGCGGCGTCCCGGCCGCGGCCCTGGCCGCGTCCACCTTGGGCATCGCGGCGGCCGCGCTCCTCGCCTTCTACGACGTCGGCGGCATCTTCAGCATCCTGATGTCGATCGCCCTGTTCGCGGTCCTGCTCGTCTGGCTGCTGATCCTCGCCTCGTACGTGGCGTTCCGCCGCCACCGCGACGCACACCCCGCGGAGTTCACCGGCTTCAGCGTCCCCGGAGGCACCCGGCTCGCCCCGGTGGCCGGGATGGGAGTGCTGGCGGTGGCCGCCACGGCGATCGAGGTCCCCGACATGCGCCAGGCGGCAGGCGTCGGTCTGGCCTTCACCGCCGTCCTGCTCGCCTGCTACGCACTGACCCGGATCCGCAGGGAACGACGGGCCTGACACGGGTCGGGGCAGCGAACGGGACGGCAACGCCGCCGCCACGCCGAACGACATGCGCGCTCGCGTCGTGCGACAAGGCCTATTGGCCTGCTGAGTGCCTGACGGTGTCGGGGATCTCGGCGATGACGGTCGGCAATGCCCTCGACATCCCGGTCTCCAAGATCCCCGGCCTCGTCGTCCGCGATCAGCTCCGCGTCTCCCCGCGGCTTCCAGCAGCGGCCCCGTCGGGTACGACGAGCAGCTTGCCGGTGGTACGCCGAGCCTCCAGATCGCTGTGGGCCTGGGCGGCCTCGGACAGTGCGTAGCGGCCCGTTACGGTGACCACGAGCGCCTTGGACCGTACCCACTCGAACACATCGGCGGCGCGTCGGAGCAGTTCGGACCGATCGGCGATGAAGTCCCCGAGGCTGGGCCGGATCAGGGTCAGCGAACCGCCGTGGGCGAGCCGAATCGGATCGAACGGCGGCACCGCACCACTTGCCGCGCCGAAGAGCACGAGATGACCGCGGGTTCGCAGGCTGGCGAGGCTCGCGTCGAAGGTGTGCGCACCGACGCCGTCGAAGACGACCGGCAGTCCCTGACCGCCGTTGAGCCGCCTCACCTCGGCCGCGAGATCGTCGACCGCGGAGGAGAGGATCACCTCGGCGGCCCCGGCGCGCTTCGCCAGCTCGGCCTTCGCCGTGGTCGACGTCGTGCCGATCACCCTGCCGCCGAGATGGGTGATGAGCTGGGTCAAAAGCAGCCCCATGCCACCGGCCGCCGCATGCACCAGCACCGTGTCGCCCCGCTGGACCGGGTAGGCGTCCGTGACGAGATAGTGCGCGGTCATGCCTTGGAGGAGCACCGCGGCGGCTGTCTCGAAGCCGATGTCGTCGGGCAGCGGCACCAGCCGGGAGGAGTCCACGACGGCCCGCTCGGCATACGTGCCGGGAGTCTCCACCCAGCCGACCCGGTCCCCGACCGCGACGTCGGCGACGCCGGGTCCGACTTCGACGACCGTGCCGGCGCCCTCAGTGCCCGGGGTGAAGGGCAGCGGGAGGCTGTACCGGCCTTCGCGGTGGTAGACGTCGAGGAAGTTGACCCCGGATGCGGCGACCTCCACGACCGCCTCGCCCGGACCCGGCCGCGGCGGGTCCACCTCGACCTCCCGCAGCACCTCGGGACCGCCCACTTCGTACACCTGAATCGCTCGCATGACTCTCCAATATCTACTCGTCCGCTACCAACCCCGTTGACGGCGATCCGATTCCCGTTTCACGCGATCCGCTGGTACGACTTCAACCCCGGCGGCAGGGCCGGGCGCGGCAGGGGCTGCCCACGGAGGCTGAACTCGATTTACACACACGCACTCTTGCGCCGCGTGCTGTCTGTGTAGTCCGCTGAGTGGCATGGGGAAGAGAAGCATTGCCGCGATGTCCGCCGCCCTTGTCGCAGGATCCCTTCTGGCGGGTGTGCCGGAGGTGGGAGCACAGGCCGCCGGGCAGGGTCCCGGCAGCTCGGTACCGCCGACCGGGGCATCTCCCGCGCCCGGAGTCGACCTGGACACCGTGACCATTCCGCAGCTACAGGCACGCATGGCGCACGGTTCGCTGACTTCCTCGGCGCTCACCCGGGCCTACCTGCGGCGGATCGAGAACATCGATCCCAAGATCCACTCGGTGCTGCACATCAGCCCCACGGCCCTGCGTGAGGCGGCCGCCAGTGACGCCAGGCACCGACGGGGCGAGACGCTCGGCCCCCTGGACGGGATCCCCGTTCTGCTCAAGGACAACGTGAACACCCGTGACATGCCGACGACGGCCGGGTCGCTCGCGCTCGCCGGGAGCCCGCCCAGGACTGACGCCGTGCTCGTGACCCGGCTGCGCAGGGCGGGGGCGGTGATCCTCGGCAAGGCCAACATGTCCGAGTGGGCGAACTTCCGTGCGGCCAAGCCCACATCGGGTTGGTCGGCGGTGGGGGGACAGACCAACAACCCCTACGTCCTCGACCGGAATCCGTGCGGTTCCTCCTCCGGCTCGGCCGCCGCGCTCGCCGCGTCGTTGGCGCAGGTGGCCATCGGCACCGAAACGGACGGCTCCATCGTGTGCCCGGCCGGGATGAACGGCATCGTCGGCCTCAAGCCCAGCCTCGGGCTGGTCAGCCAGCGGGGCGTGGTGCCGATCTCCGCCGAGCAGGACACGGCAGGGCCCATGGCACGCAACGTGACCGACACCGCGCTCACGCTCTCGGTGCTGAGCGAGAGCCGGGAAACGGCCAAGGACGTGCTGGCGAGCCACTCCACGAGCCTCCGGGGCAAACGGATCGGTCTGTGGCGACTGCCCTCGCTCGGCCCTGAAGTGGACGCGTTGATGACCCGTACGGCGAGCAGGCTCCGCAAGGCCGGAGCCGTGGTCGTCGAGGTGACGCCTCCGTACCAGGCGCGACTCGCCGAACTTGAATTTCCCGCACTGCTCAGCGAGTTCCACCGGGACATAAACGCCTACCTCGGCACCCGCGAAGGCCCACGGAACCTCGCCGAGCTGATCGCGTTCAACCGCTCCCACCCGGAGGAGCACACCTGCTTCGCCGGCCAGGAGCTGTTCGAGCAGGCCCTCACCGCACCGCCCACCACCGACCCCGCATACCGGGCCATGCGCGCCGAGTTGAAGGACCTCTCCCGGCGCTCCATCGACGAAACCATGGCCGACCACCGGCTTGACGCCATCGCCTCGCCCACGAATCCGCCCGCTTGGACGACCGACTGCGCTCGCGGCGACAACGACGTCATCCCCTCTTCCACACCTGCCGCCGTCGCGGGATATCCGTCCCTCTCGGTACCCGCGGGCTTCGTGGGCGAGCTGCCCGTCGGCGTGCTCCTGATGGCGGGTGACCGCCAGGACGTCAAGCTCCTGTCACTGGGAGCCGCTGTGGAGCACCGGCTGAAGGCTTGGCGCACACCGCGCTACCTGCCCACGGTGTTCTCCAGCGCGCCGCACTGAACGCGTCGGTCAACGCGACAGCAGCGTTGGCCGGGTCAGCCGGTCCCGGTCCTGTCCGCGAGGCCGGGACCGGCCGTCTGTGGTCCAGCGGAAGCGGCGCACGAGTGGCTGCCGCCTGAACGTGTGTCCGTGTGCCGGGCGGGGCGATGGCCTATTCCTTTTCCTGGTCGCCGAGCAGCCCGCCGATGTTGAGGTTCAGGCTCGGTTGCTTCTCGAAGTCCTCCCTAGCGCGCTTCTTGCGCTCCTCGGGGGTGAGCTTCGCCCACTCGGCTTCCACCTTCTTCTCTTCCTCCCGCGCCCTGCGCCCGTGCTCCTCGCGTTCCTTGACTTCCTGATCGGTGGATACACGGTCGATTTCCTTGCGGAACTCGCCGTAGTAGTCGCGTCCAGGCATGACTGTTTCTCCCGAAAGATGGGCTGTTGGGATTACGCAGCCAGTCTCCCCCCACTCGGCGTCGCTCGCACCGCAGGATCCCATCGGGGCGGGGCCACAGGGTGTCATCGGCGCCGCGCACCGCACCGCAGGACCGGTACGCGGCGCCGGTGGGGAACCCCGGGCCCGTATCAGAGCGGCAGGTGGAAGACGTCCTCCTGGATGTTCGTGATCTGCGTGTTCCGCTTGATCACGTCCGACATTCTCGTGCTCTTGATCGCGGCGACCTCGGCAGGTGTGAGGGCCGGGTCGTTCTCGAACCAGAGGCGGTCTCCGGCCCGGGTCCGGGTGAGCTGTTCAGTGATCACCGCGGTGAAGAGCGGGCCGAACGCCGTGCCCGGGATGTGGGGTTCGGCCAGCCCGCCGATCAGCGGGTCGAGCAGGCGGATGTCGCCGTAGGCCGCGGACAGCTTCGCCTGTACCGCCGGGTTCGGTGTGAGCTCGGCGAACGTACGTCTCGGGGGCAGCCCGTACGCTCTGCGGCACTGGTTGTAGTCCGGGACTCCGTGGTCACGGGCGCGCTGGATGTCCACGGCCACCAGGTCCAGCGGCGGCGCGCCGGGGAGCCGGATGCTGCGCATCGCCTCGATGACCGAGACGTCGACCTCCTGCATGATCTGGGACGCGAAGCCCTTGAACACCGGGCCGATGCCGTACCGGTTGACGATACCGATGTTGAGCAGTGCCTGGCCGTGCGGTACGGCCTGCAGGAGCTGACCGTCGTTGTCGACGATCAGCAGGTCGGGCGAGAGCATCGAGTGGCCGAACCGGAAGCCGAAGGTCGCGAACTCGGCGCTCATGGTGGGGTCCACGTGCGGGTCGTAGCCGGTGTACGGGCCGATCGCGTTCGGGCCGAGGATCGCGGGGATGAACTCCTGGAAGGTGATCGTCCCGATCAGCGCGCCGACCCACTTGCGGGCGTGCTGGAAGACCTGCTCGGCGCTGGCCGTGGGGCGCTCGGCCGCGATCAGCGCGGCCAGCCGGTTGTGCTCCCGGACGAAGAGGGAGTGGATGCTCATCAGGCCGTACCCGGTGTTGGCCCGCTCGTCGCCGGCCAGGAAGTAGCCGGCCGCGGGTCCGACCGTCTGGTTGAACAGCCCGGCCGTGTTCAGCGGCAGGACCGGCCCGTCGACGCCTGCGCCGGTCTTCAGCGCGCTGCCGTAGGCGGCCACCGGTCCCAGGTTCCGGATGGCGCGCAGCGCCGCGGCCCGCCCCTCGTCCGGGCCGTACACCGAGTTGCCGTCGATGTACGTGGTGAAGTTGTTGATCTGCTGCCTCGGGTTGCGCCGCCCCGTGCCCGTGGACGGATCGTATGCCGAGCGGGTGAGCGGGATCTGGCTGCCGGGCGGGAACGCGGTGTCGTCGGCGGGCACCGGTATGCCGATCGTCTCCAGTGGGTCCGCGGCCGGGATGAGGTTGAAGTCGTGGTTGAGGAACTGCCCCCACATCCAGGTCAGGTCCGTCAGGCGCTGGGCGTTGAGGGTGTCGGTCTCCTGTCTGCAGACGATGTTGCTGACCACTCGGGCGCTCGGGCGGTCGGCCCCGGCCGGGGCGCTCACGCCGTCGGCGTACCCGACGCGGGCGCGTCTGAGGAAGACCGAGCCTGCGGCCCCGCGCTCGGGGTGCTTGAGGTTGTTGCCGTAGCCGGTGACGGACCGGTACACCGGCGGGTTGGGCGCTGCCGTACCGCCGGCGGTCCCGGCCGCGCCCGCCTCGGGCTCGGCGGCGGCGCTCGCCGCGCCGGCCGTGGCCGCAGTGGCCACTGTGGCCGCCGCGACCGCGCCGGACAGCAGTACCGCACGACGATTGATCTCGGGGTTGGACCTTTCCATCGACGATCCTCCGGGAATGTAAGGAACTCGCGTACTCGGACTCAATCGCGTACTGGGATTTCCGAAGGCAGAAGGGCATGACCTGTACGGCCCGCGACGGTTCGGGCAGCGCGCCCGCACGGGCGGGCGACCCCCACCGGGGCCTCCCCCTGTCCCCCTGTCTCCTCTGTCCCGTGCACCCTACGCCGCAGCCCAGTTCCATCACAGAGCGATTCCTCACAACTCGCCCTGAGTAAGGGGTAGTTGATCCTCCACTCATGGCTGTACCCGGGTCCGGGCCGACGGCGCCGGGGAGGTCGGGGCATCTCGGCGTGACGTCAGTCGGCCCCGAGCAGCGAGGGGGTGGTGGCCAGTCGGCGCCAGTGGGAGGCCGGGTCGGGCATCAGGCGACGTGTCGTGAGGTCGAGCAGACCGGTGACGCTCTCCACGGTGGCGGCCAGCGCGCCGTCAGTGCGCAGGAATTCCTGGGTGACGCGGCCGGTCTTCTTGTCGGCGCCGTCGTAGGTGAACACGCAGGTGACATCGAACTCGTCACCGGCACGCAGCTCACGGTGAAAGCGAACCGTGGTCTCCAGGTTGACGGGCCCAAGCCCGGACCGTGACATCTCCAGCGCGTCCACCCCCGCTTCCTGTACGCAGGCCCAGCGGGCGTGGTCGGCGAAGTCCACGTAAGCGGATCCGCGCACGTGGCCGTTGGTGTCGAGGTCGCTGTGGCGGACGGCGAGCCGTACGCAAAACGGCCGTCCGGCGGCAGAGCCGGGCCCGGCCTCAGGAGTGGTGTCGGTCGTGGACTCGGATATTCGTGCGTTCTTCGGGGTCACGGCGCACATCATTACCTGTCAGGGCCAAGCATGTCCTGAACAATTCTGCCGGGAACCGGAGTTGGCGGCACCGGATCACCGGCCGGGCAGGTGGGGCCAGCAGCGTGTGCGCCCCACCTGGCCACGGCCGTACTTCTCAAGGCTCGCCGGTCCCGGCGCGGCCGGGGACGCGCGTCACCGCCCCGGCCGTTGCCGACTCCCGTACTCCCTCCAATCCTCCGAACACGCGATTCGCAGTGTGAAAGCGCTGCCCGGATCAGGCGAGAGAGCTACTGCGTGGGACCGGTGGAGCGCTGTTCCCATCGGTCCCAGTGCAGGACGTGCTCGCGGGGGACGCGGCGGGCCGGCTTGAAGTCGGTGCCGATGGTGTACGCCAGCGGGATGAAGGCGGCCAGCATGATGTCGTCGTGCGGAACGCCGAGCACCTCGGCCAGTTCCCGTTCCAGCGGCCCTTGCGCTGTCGTCCAGGTGGTGCCCAGGCCGCGTGCTCGGGCGGCCAGCATGAAGCTCCACACCGCCGGCAGGATCGAGCCCCACGCCCCCGCTTGCACGGTCACCGAAGCGTCGTCGGTACGTCCTTCCACGCCGGGGATCACGAAGGCGGGCACGCGGTGGATGTTGAAGGCCAGGTGGCGCAGGCCGTCGAAGACCCGTTCGGTGGAGTTGGGGTGGTAGTTCATGCGCCACGCGTCGCGTTCGGTCAGCGGGTGTCCGGTGGCCAGTGGCAGGGCGCGCAGGAAGATGTCGGCCACGGCCCGCCGCTGGGCGTCTTCGGTGACGACGATGAAGTGCCAGCGTTGCCGGTTGCGGCCGGTAGGCGCCTGTGTGGCCAAGTCCACGCACTCTTCGATCAGGGAGCGCGGGACCGGGCGGTCCAGGTCGAGGCGTTTCCGCACCGCACGGGTGGTCGACAGGAGTTGATCGGGGGTCAGATCCAGGGTCATGGCTGTTTCCTCTGTCTCGGACGGTACGGGTCGATGGGCGTCGTGGGGAGGTCGGTCAGGCGGGAGCGGGTGCCTCGGTGCCCCGGGTGCGCACGCGCAGGCCGAAGTGGGCCAGGGCCGCGCCGACGAGGGAGAAGCAGCCCGCGGCGAGAAAGGCGATCCGGTAGCCGTCGATGCCAGGTCCGGCCGCGGCCATGAGTGAGGCCAGCACGGCGACTCCGATGCCCGCCCCGATCTGGACGGCTGAGGTGATCAGCCCGGAGGCCAGGCCCTGCTGGTCATCGGGGAGGGCGCCGACGGCCGCGATGTTGAGACTGGGAAACGACAAGCCGTTGCCCACGCCGTGCACCACTAGCGCGGGCAGCAGCACACCGGCGTAGTCGGCGTCCGGGCCGGCCCGGAGGAACAGCAGGATTCCGGCGGCCTGGACCACCATTCCCACTGCCGCGGTCCGGCCCGGCCCCCACCGGTCGATCAGTCGTCCGGTGAACTTCGCGGTCACCATGATGGCCGCACCCATGGGGACGATGCCCAGACCGGTCGCCAGTGCGTCGTAGCCGCGGACCTGCTGGAGGTAGAGGACCGCGGCGAACTGCCAACCGATGGTCGCGCAGGCCCAGGCCAGCGCGGCGAGGTTGGCACCTGAAACGGTACGTGACCGGAAGACCCGCAGCGGAACGAGCGGGAACCGCTGCCGCCGCTCGATCTGTACGAAACCGGCCAGGAGCACCGCGGCGGCCGCTCCGGCGGGCAAGCTGGACTCGGTCAGCGCGTACACCAGCGACAGCACTCCCGCCGTGATCGCGACCGCGCCGACGGCGTCGAACTTCCGGCCCTCCCGGTCGGATCGGCCGCCTTCCGGCAGTGCCGTCGGAGCGACGATCAGCACCAGCAGGGCGATCGGCACCGGAAGGAAGAACACCAGCCGCCAGCTGACTTCGGTGAGCAGCCCGGAGGCGATGAGGCCGCCGCTGTAGCCGGTGGCGCCCGCCAGGGCGTAGAGGCCCAGGGCCCGATTGCGCTGGGAGCCCTCCGTGAACGTCGTGGTGATCAGGGACAGGGCAGCCGGCGCGGTCAGCGCTGCGGCCAGCCCCTTGACCACCCGTGTGACGACCAGCAGCCATCCCTCCGACAGCAGTCCGCCGACCAGGCTCGCCGCCGCGAAGACCGCGAGGGAGACCAGGAACACGCGGCGGCGGCCGAGCAGATCGGCCAGTCGGCCGCCCAGCAGCAGGAAGCCGCCGTAGGTGACCGCGTATCCCGACACGAGCCACTGGAGCGTGCCCTCCGACAGCGACAGGTCACGTCCGATGGCAGGCAGGGCGACCCCCATCAGAGACAGGTCCATGGAGTCCAGGAACACCGCGGTGCAGAGCAGCAGCAGGGCCAATCCCCTGCTGCCGTCGGGCTTGATCACGCCAAACCTCCATCTTCATGCAGATCATCTGCGAGCAGATGATTGGTGAGCATACAAATCCGATGGGTGGCATGCAAACAATCTGAGAGAAGACGAATTCTTGGTAGGGTCGACGCGTGGCCGCCGCACACGCGAAGGAGGTGGGTCACATGCCACCCAAGCCCGCGAACCGCGAGGTCAGCTACTTCCCGACGCTTGCCGCTGAGCGTCTTGACATCGCACTGTGCCGGGCCTCGACCGTCGTCGCCCGCGCCGCCGAAGCCAGGGCGAACGAGTCCGGGATCGGCGTCGGACAGCATCTGGTGCTCAAAATGATCGCCGAGGTCGGCCCCAGCTCGCAGCGAGCCCTGAGCGACCAACTGCGCATCGACCGCAGTGTCATGGTCGGCATCTGCGACGGCCTGGAGCAGGCGGGACACGTACGGCGCGAACGCGACGCGGAAGACCGGCGCGCCTACGCCGTCACGATCACCGACTCGGGCCGTCAGTTCCTCGCACGCGCCGAGGACGCGGTACCCGAATTCCTCGACGACACCTTCACTGACCTCACGTCAGCCGAACGCGAGCAACTCTCCACGCTGCTCGCCAAACTCCTGCGGCTCCGCCCCTGACGCAGTTCGGCCAGGGTGCGGGAGGGTTTGCCGCTTCTTCGCACGGTATGCGATGACCACGGGTTCACTCCGCGGGAAAGGCCGTAGTCGAGCGTGGCCGCACTGGTGCGCGCGGGCATGGCCGCGATGTCGGCCGTACCGATGAGTTCTGTGCGTGTTGACGGTCCACACCCCGGTTCCACCGACACGGGTGGGCCCGCGCTGGGAACGTTGCGGCGCGGGAGGAAGCACTTGGAGGCAGTGATGGGCGTCAACGACTCCGGGCAGGAACGCACGATCCGGGCGGCCGGGCAGGGAGTGCGGGTGGGCGGCCCCAGAGTGTTGGTGGCGGGGGCGAGCATCGCGGGGCCCGCGCTGGCGCACTGGTTGCGGCGGCGCGGGGCCGAGGTGACCGTGGTGGAGCGGGCTCCCGAGCCGCGTCCCGGAGGGCAGGCGGTGGACGCGCGCGGGGTGGCCAAGGAGGTCATCCGCCGCATGGGACTGGACGCGGCGGTCCGCTCGGCATGCACCGACACCGCGGGCGCGCACACCGTGGACGCGGACGGGCAAGTGCTGGAGACCTTCCGTGCGGACGACGACGGAGGCGACGGCTTCGTCGCGGACATCGAGATCCTGCGCGGGGACCTGTCCCGGGTGCTCTACGACGACACCCGCGACGGCGTCGAGTACGTCTTCGGCGACCGCATCGCCGGGCTCACCCAGGACGCGGAGGGCGTCGACGTCGTCTTCGCGGGCGGCGGCCGACAGCGCTTCGACTTGGTGGTGGGAGCCGACGGACTGCACTCGGAGCTGCGGGCGATGGTCTTCGGGCCGCATGAACGGTTCCTCCGCCACCTCGGGCACGTACTCGCCTTCTACAGCGTGCCCAACGAGTTCGGGCTGGACCGCTGGCTGCTTGAGTACCAGGACCTCAAGTCCGGACGCTCGGCCCTCCTGCGCCCCGTCCAGGACGCCACCCGCGCGATGGCCATGTTCTACCTCGCCACGGCCGACTTCGACGTCGACCACCGTGACATCGCGGCCCAGAAGAATCTCCTGCGCGAGCGGATGGCGGGCCTGGGCTGGCTGACCCCGGACATCCTCGCGCACCTGGACGACACCCCGGACTTCTACCTCGACCAAGTCGCCCAGGTGGTGATGGACCGCTGGTCGAGCGGGCGGGTGGGGCTGCTCGGGGACGCGGCGTTCAGCTCGTCACCGATGTCCGGGCAGGGCACCGGGCTGGCGCTGGTGGGCGCCTACCTGCTGGCCGGAGAGCTGGCCGCCGCCGAGTGGGACCCCGGCACCGGGTTCGCCCGCTACGAGGCGCGGATGCGCTCGTTCGTCGAGGCCAACCAGGAGATCGGCCGGTTGAACGCCCGCAGCCGCGACGTCCCCGGGCCGGACACCGAGCCGGGCCCCGATTTCGCCGGAGAATGGTTCGCCGAGCTGGTCGAGCGCGCGCTCAACGGCATCGAGCTGCCCGACTACGCGGGGGTGCCGGACTCCGCGGCCCCGGCCGGATCCCCGATCGCCTCTCCGCCAGGGACGTGAACCGACCGCCTGCGTCGCCCCGGCCGGCGCGACGAGCGCGTACACGACAGGAAGACCGCGCCGCCCTCCCCGACGTACTCACATGTGTACGGCTTGGTCGCCCGCCGACACCGCGGGCGGACGCCCAGGCCGGTAGAGGACCAGTGTCACGACGAACCCGACGGCGAAGAACAGCGCCGACCACCAGTACGCCGTCGAGTAACTGCGCATCGCGGCCTCGGCCTGCACCGACGGCGTGGACTGCTTCCCCGCGAGGTAGTTGGTCGCGGCGCTCGTGGCGAGCGTGTTGAGCAGCGCCGTTCCGATCGAACCACCCACCTGCTGGCTGGTGTTGACCATCGCGGAGGCCACTCCCGCGTCGTGCGCCGCGATGCCGGACGTCGCCAGGTTCATCGCCGTCGCGAAGATCAGGCCCAAGCCGATGCCTGCGACGAGCAGCGGCGGCAGCACGTGCGCCGCGTAGCTGCTGCCGGTGCCCAGTGCGGTGAGCCAGGCCATGCCGGCCGCCGAAAGCGCCATGCCCAGCGGCACGATGGGCTTCGGGCCGAACTTCGGCACCAGGTTGTTGGTGGTGACGACCGAGGAGACGACCATGCAGGCCACCATCGGCAGGAACGCCACACCAGTGATCACCGGCGAGTAGTCCAGGATCTGCTGGAGGTAGTACGTCAGGAACAGGAAGACGCCGAACATGCCCGCACCGGAGATGAACATCGCGAGGTAGGACGCTCCCCGGTCCCGGTCCAGAACCACGCGCAGAGGCAGCAGCGGATGCTCGGCACGGGTTTCCCACACGGCGAACACGACGAGCAGCACCGCGCCCGCGACGAGGAAGCCCCAGGTCTTCCAGTCGCTCCACGCGTTGGTCTCGGCGTTCGCGAATCCGTACACGACGCAGAACAGGCCGACCGACACCAGGATCGTGCCCGGCACATCAAGCTTGGGCCGGTCCGCGGGACGGCCGCCGTGCAGCAGTCGCATTCCGCCCACGATGGCGACCAGGGCGAAGGCCAGGTTCACGTACAGGCACCAACGCCAGTCCAGGTACTCGGTGAGTACGCCGCCCAGCAGCAGTCCGACCGCGCCGCCCGCGCCCGCGATGGCACCGTAGATGCCGAACGCCTTCGCCCGTTCCCGCGGATCCTGGAACGTCGTCGTCAGCAGCGACAGTGCGGCCGGAGCCAACAGCGCACCGAAGACTCCTTGCAGGGCTCGCGCGAAGACCAACATCCCGAAGCTGGTCGCCGCACCGCCCAGGGCCGAGGCCGCGGCGAAGCCGATCAAGCCCGCGATGAAGACGGCCTTGCGGCCCAGCAGGTCGGCGACGCGCCCCCCGAGCAGCAGCAGGCTGCCGAAAGCCAGCGCGTAGGCCGTGACGATCCACTGCCGATTGCCGTCGGAGAACCCGAGGTCCTGTTGGGCGGAGGGCAGGGCGATGTTCACGATCGTCGCGTCCAGCACCACCATGAGCTGGGCGATGCCGATGACGGCGAGGATCAGCCACCGGTGTTCGTGCCGGCCACCGCCCGCGTACGGCACGGCGCCGCTGGGCGGGGCGGCGCTCTCGGCGGCCCCGGTGGGTTCGGCGGCCCCGGCGGCAGAATCGGGCGAGCGCTCCATGACGGCCTCCAGTCACCCTGGTCAAGCCCCCTGGTCAACCACCCCGGTCACCACGCTAAACGCCCGCATGACGAACGGCGACCCAGGGAGAACAGCACCGCACCCGCTTTCGTCGGGCGGAACCGGCCGGCTCGGGGCTCCACTGCGCCGGGGCCTGATTCCGGCGTGATGGAGTCGGGCAGGTTGAGGCGGCCGACGGGCGATGCGGGTGTCGAAACGAACGGCTATTCGCAGCGGTGATGGGACCGCCTGCCTAGGATGCCGCGAATGACGATCTCTTGCGACGTGACCGGCGACGGCCCCGCCCTGGTGCTGCTCCACTCCGGAGTGTGCGACCGGCGGATGTGGGACGCGCAGCGGCCGGACCTGGTCGACGCCGGATTCCGGGTGGTGCGCTGCGACTTCCGCGGATTCGGACAGACGCCTCCCGCCGACCGCCCCTACAGCAACGCCGATGACGTGCTGACGCTGCTGGACTCCCTCGGCATCGAGCGGGCGGCGCTGGTCGGTGCTTCGTACGGAGGGCAGGTCGCCCTGGAGGTCGCGGCGCTGCGGCCCGGACTCGTGGAGCGCCTGGTTCTGGTGTGCTCCGCTCTCCCCGGCCACGAACCCTCCGACGAGCTGGAAGCATTGGACGAGCGCGAGAACGCGCTGCTGGACGCGGGGGACGTCGCCGGGGCGGTGGAGCTGATGGTCGACACCTGGCTCGGTCCCGATGCCGACCAGTCCGCACGGGCCGCCGTCCGCGAGATGCAACGGCTGGCCTTCGACGTCCAGCTCGCCGCCGATGACGTCGATTCGCTGGAGGCCGAGGTCGAAGTCGATCTGACGGAGGTACGCGCGCCCTGCCTCGCGCTGTCGGGACGCCACGACCTGGCGGACTTCCGGGAGATCGCAGCTCAGCTGCCCGCCGTCCTCGCGGACGCCCGCCATGTGGAGCTGCCCTGGGCGGGCCATCTGCCCAGCCTGGAGCGGCCTTCGGAGTTCACCGCGCTGCTTGTCGACTGGCTGCGCGGAGCCGCCCGCTGACCACCCTGGGCGAGCGGAGTGTACGGAGCGCTCCCCCGCCACAAGCATGCGGCGATGCGGCTGTGCCCGGCTCCCGGTCCGGCGCGTCGGAGCCCTGCCCGGGTGCCGGGTGCCGGGTGTCAGGTCTTGCTGGGCAGTTGCGCCGGGGGCGAGTCAACGGTCTCGGCCCGTGGTCCGCGCGTGCCGGCGTGCAGGACCTTGTTGACGTGGGCGGTGTCGAGGGCGTTTTCCCGGCGGGCGATGACGAGCGTGGCGACGCTGTTGCCCGCGAGGTTGGTCAGGGCGCGGCACTCCGACATGAACGTGTCTATGCCGAAGATGAGCAGCTGGAGCTGCCGTCGAGGCGGAACTGTGCGGTGCACGGGTCCGCGCCGGGTGACGAGGCGGCCCTCGGCTACAGCACTTCGAGGAGCTTGTCGGTGAACTCGGCGGTGGTGGCCGTGCCGCCCAGGTCACGGGTGCGCAGATCGGTCTTGGCCAGCACCGCGGCGATCGCGTCGGTGATGTCCCTGGCGGCGCGCGGTTCACCGAGGTGGTCGAGCATCATGGCCGCCGACCAGATCGCCCCCAGCGGATTGGCGATGCCCTGTCCTGCGATGTCCGGGGCCGAGCCGTGCACCGGCTCGAACATGGAGGGGAAGTCCCGCTCCGGGTTGAGGTTGGCGGAAGGGGCGATGCCGATCGATCCGGCGACCGCGGCGGCGAGGTCGCTGAGGATGTCGCCGAACAGGTTGGAGCCGACGACGACGTCGAACCGCGCGGGATCGAGGACGAACTTGGCCGCGAGGGCATCGATGTGCTCCTGGTCCCAGGCCACTTCGGGGTGGTGGGCGGAACGTTCGGCGACGAGCTGGTCCCAGAACGGCATGGTGTGCACGATGCCGTTCGACTTGGTCGCCGACGTCAGGCGGCCGCCGCGCCGGGCAGCCAGCCCGAAGGCGTAATCGAGGACCCGGGTGACCCCGGCGCGGGTGAACACGGCTTCCTGAACGGCCATTTCGTCCTCGAATCCCCGGTTGATGCGTCCACCGGCCTCGCTGTACTCGCCCTCCACGTTCTCCCGGACCACGACGAAGTCGACCTCGCCCGCCACCGCGCCGCGCACCGGACTGTCGATGCCTTCGAACACCCGGATCGGCCGCAGGTTCACGTACTGGCGGAAACCGCGCCGGATGGGAATCAGCAGCCCCCACAGCGAAACGTGATCCGGCACCCCGGGGTGGCCCACCGCTCCGAGCAGGATCGCGTCCTTGTCGCGGAGCCGGTCGATGCCGTCCTCGGGCATCATCGCGCCCTCGCTCAGGTAACGCTCGCACGACCAGTCGTCGTACCTGGTGTAGCGGAGCGTGAAGCCGTGGCGGCGGGCCAGGACGTCGAGGACCTGCTGTGCGGGCGGCAGGACTTCGGCGCCGATGCCGTCGCCGGGGATGAGGGCGATGCGGAGGTTCGTCATACCGTCGATTCCAGCAACGCGCCCGGCACCGCGTCCAAGACGCAGTTCGGATCTCCCTTATAGGCCCGGCTTATCAGTCGGCGCCGCGCGGTGAAGGCACCGGCCTGCCTCCCCGGGCTCGCCCTGCGCTTTCCCTGCCGGGGACCTACCCTGGCGCAGGGGGAATCGCCCCGAAAGGCCGGACCCGCAGATGAACGGACGTTCCCCTCTCGTCGTCCTCGGTGCCCTGGGCGGTACGGCCCTGTTCCTCACGGCCTTGCCCGCTTGCACCGCGAGCGATACCGCGAGCAAGGAAGAGCGGCCCGAGCTGGCCCGGTTCTACCAGCAGAAACTCACCTGGAGCGGCTGCGAGGGCGACGACCGGCTCGAAGGCATGGAGTGCGCGAAACTCACCGTGCCCGTCGACTACACGGACCCGAAGTCCGGCACCATCGCCGTGGCGGTCGGCCGCTACCGCAGCACCGCGGGGCCGAATGCCGCCGCAGCACCCTCCGGTTCCGCGCCACCGTCCGGCTCAACGGCCCGCATCGGCTCCCTCGTCTTCAACTTCGGTGGGCCCGGCATGTCGGGGCTCACCGGCCTCGCCGACGCCCGCGAGGACTACCGCGCCCTGCGCGCGCACTACGACCTGGTGAGCTTCGACCCGCGCGGCGTCGGCCGCAGCGCCCCCGTCAAGTGCGGCACCGCGCTCGACGGCGGAGAGGACGACACCGACCAGGGCGACGAGCTGCCCACCGACGCGGCGGGCCGCGCCGCCCTCGTCAAGGAACTCACGTCGATCGCGGCGCAGTGCGCGGCCGGGACCGGGAAGGTCCTGCCTTTCGTCGGCACGGTCAACACCTCCCGCGACATGGACGTCCTGCGCCAGGCGCTCGGCGACGACAAGCTCCACTACTTCGGCACCTCCTACGGCACCCGGCTCGGCGCCGTCTACGCCAAGCAGTTCCCCGACAGGGCCGGACGGCTGGCCCTGGACGCCGTCGACACCCTCACCGAGAACTCCCGCGCCTCCGCGCTCACCCAGGCCAGGGCGTTCCAGAAGGCCCTGGAGAGCTTCGTCGACGACTGCGCGGGCCAGGGAGAAAAGTGCCCCATCGGTGCCACCGAAGCCGCCGCCGTACGCACCGTGGACGAGACCGTCGCCCGGATCACCGAAGCCCCGGTGGAAAGCGCGGACGGCTCCCCGTTCACGGTGCGGGACCTGCGTACGGCCATCTCCAACTCCCTCTACAGCGCCGAGCTGCACCCCACGCTCGCCGAGGGCATCGCCCGCCTCCACGACAGCGAAGACCCCGCCGTGCTCGTCGAGATCAACCGGGCGTTCGCCGGCGAGGACGAGGAGGGCAACCGCGACGAGGCGGACAACAGCGACGAGGCCATTCTCGCGATCAACTGCGCCGACGACCCGGACCGGCCCGCCGACCCGGCCGCGGAGATCGCTTCCCTGGAGGAGGAGTTCACCGAAGCCTCTTCCGTCTTCGGCACGGAGATGGCCAGGGAGGCGGTCTCCTGCACCGGATGGCCCGCGGGCAGCGACTACATCCGCAAGATCGAGGACACCGGCGGCCCGAAGGTCCTCCTCATCGGCACGAAGGGCGATCCGGCTACGCCGTACCAGTGGACCGGTGAGACAGCCAAGAGGCTCGGCAACGCCGTCGTCCTCACCTACGAGGGCGAAGGCCACGGCGCGTACAGCGCGTCGACGTGCGTACGCGCCAAGACCGACGCCTACCTCATCGAGGGGAAACTCCCGGCCGACGGCACCTCGTGCCCCGCCGAAGCCCCCGAGGCCGACGCGCGGGACGCGGACGACGCCGGATGAGCCCTCTTGCCGACCGGGGCGCGGAGCACACCGGTGATTGGGCCCTGGCCGGGGTTCAGCGGGCCGCGGGTTGTCCGGCCAGGAGCTTGCGGACCAGGCCCCGCTGCCATTTGCCGCTGGTGGTGCGGGGCAGTGTTCCCGGCGGTAGCGGATGGACCTGGACGGCGGCAAGCCCCAGGCGGTCGGTGAGGACGCGGTGGATCCGCGCGGCCACGGCTTCAGGGTCGCCACCCGGGGTGACTTCCACGGCGACGGTGAGGCGGTTGTGCGTCTCGTCGGCGTAGGCCACGCAGTTCCTCCGGTGCACGCCGGGCTGTTCGCGGGCGATGTTCTCGGCGTCCTCGGGAAAGTGGTTCCGCCCGTTCACGATGATCATCTCTTTGTGTCGTCCCGTGACGAACAGGTCTCCCCCCAACTGGAGGCCGAGGTCGCCGGTGCGCAGCCAGGGTCCGTCGAACGCCTCGGCGGTCGCGGCGGGTGCCCCGTAATAGCCGCTGGTCACCGCTGGTCCGGCGATCTGGATCTCTCCCAGCCTTCCCGGCTCGCACTCGGCTCCCTCGGTGTCCACCAGTCTCAGTCGCATGCCCTGGACGGGTCGGCCGACGCTGACCAGCGCTTTCGCCTGCGGGTGTCCAGGAGGGACCACGACGGCCAGGCCGTGGTCCGCGAGATGCCCGCGGTCCAGATGAACGACACGGGGGCGGCTGCCGGGGCGGGGGAAGGCGACGGCGAGGGTCGCCTCCGCCATGCCGTAGACCGGGTACGCGGCGGTCGCGGAGAAGCCCGCGGGCGCCAGGCGCGCGGAGAGGGCGTCCATGGTGGCGGCCTGGACGGGCTCGGCTCCGTTGAAGGCCAGACGCATGTGCGACAGGTCAAGGCCTTCCAGCGCCTGTTCGGTGGCGACGGCAGCGAGCCGCAGGTACGAGAAGTCCGGGCCGGTCAGCAGGGTGGCGCGGGTCTCGGACAGGAGCCGCAGGACCCCGGCGGGCCGTCGCAGGAACTCCAGGGGCGGAACCACATGGGCCGGGCCCCCGGCGAGGAGCACGGCCAGGGGGCCGAACAGGCCCATGTCGTGGAAGTGGGGCACCCACGACACCAGGGCGTCGCGTGAGGTCATCCCCGCGGACTCGACGATCGCTCGCAGACCGGCCAGCACGGTCGAGTGCGACAGCACCACCCCCTTGGGCGCCGAGGTGCTGCCGGAGGTGAACTGGACCACAGCGAGGTCCTCGGGCGCGACCGCTGGCAGCCGGTCCGCCGGAGCGGGTCCGGCGAGTCCAGCGGGCCCGCCGGTGTCGTCCGTCCGGGTCCTGTCCGCGGGCACCAGCCTGAGGTTCGGGCGCAGTTCGCGCAGGGCGTGGGCGGTTTCGGCGCAAGCCGTGTGCACCACCAGGTGCCGCATCCGGGCGGCGTCGACCGTGGGCGCGAGCCGTTGCGCCTCGTGCTCCGGTGGCCCTGGGGAGGACGGGAGCATGCTGACCGCCGCGCCCGCGCGGACGATCCCGAACAGGCCGACGAAGACCTCGGGGGCGGTGGGCGTCAGCAGCCCGACGACCTCTCCGGGACGCACTCCGGCTGACAGCAGCCGGTGCGCGAAGCGTGCGGAGGCTTCGTCGAGGCCGTTTGCGGTCAGTTGTTCGCCGGTATGGGGAAAGAGCACTGCGGCCCGGGGGCCGAGGGCGCGCGGCAGGTCGCAGAGCGTGGTGTGGTCGGGGGTTTCCATGGTCATCCTGAAAGCCGGTCGAGCCGGGCAAGCAGCGGCTTGGCCGGGGTGACGGAGGTGCCGTTCGTGGAGACGTCGGCGATGTACGGGCCGCCGGGGGCACTGAGCCTGAACGTGCGCACCATCGTGGAGGCGATCAGTTTCGTCTCCAGTGTCCCGAGGTGGGTCCCGGGGCAGACCCGGCGTCCGGCGCCGAACGGTGTCAGCGCGAGCGGCCCGTGCCGCTCGCCGTCGAGGAAGCGTCCGGGTCTGAAGGCGCCGGGATCGGGGAACAGCCGGGCGTCCCGCTGGGTGCCGGTGACCGAGTAGAAGACCTCGCTGCCTGCCGGGGCCGTCGTGCCGCCGAGCCGGAGGTCGGTCATCGCCCTGCGCGGCAGCCAGGCCAGTGGTGGGTGCAGCCGGGCGGTCTCGGTGAAGACCGCGTCCAGCAGCGGCGCCGTGAGGGGGTCGCCGTCTTCGGTGCGTACCGCGTCCTGCTGTTGCGGGTGGCGCGCGAGCAGCCACAGCAGGCGGGCGGTGAGGTAGCCGGTGGTTTCGTATCCGGCGAGGATCAGGATGGCGAGGTTCTCGGCGATCACGTCGTCCGACGGCGGGTCGGGCAGGGCGCGCAGCCGGAGCGCGGGGCCGTCCGCCTGGTCGAAACGGTGGACGGCCCCGCGCAGAAGGCTCCGCAGCCGGCGGCTCGCGAGGCCGACACGCCGTGCCGCCTGTCTGCCGTCCGGCGTCCCGAGCTCGCGTACGGACGGCATCGGTGTCCGCAGCTCTTCGAAGAGTGCGTACAGTTCCTCGGTCTCGTCCTCGTCGATCCCGGCGAACAGCCGCGCGGCGACGTTGAAGGCGATTCGCTGGGTGAAGGCGTGCAGGTCGACCGGGGCACCGGGAGGAAGCGACCGGATGGCTCGCGCCAGCAGCGTCTCGATGGTTTCGCGGTGCTCCGCGGCCGCGGAGCGGCGCAGCAGCGGCATGAGCGCTTGGCGGTAGCTGCGGTGCCGCTCCCCGACGAGGTTGAGGACGCCGCGGCCGAACCTGCCGCCGAAGACGAGGTCCCACCCCTCGGAGTGCGACAGTTCGTCGTCCTGCGCGCTGAAAAAGCCCTCCCCCGCTTCGACGCCGGTGAGGTACAGCCGTTCGCCGGATGCCGGACAGCGCGGGCCCGCGCCGCACTCTTCGTCCGGCCCGTCCCGGGCGGCCTTCTGCTGTACGCGACCGCTCACGTGCGGGCCGCCTCGGTGACGACGATCTGTTTCACGAGATCGTTGACGGTGGGCGGGGTCATGAAGATGCGCGGGTCGACTTCCCCTTCGATGTCGAAGGCCTCTTCGACGGAGATCAGGAGTTCCACCCTGCCCACCGAGTCCACACCCAGTTCGCTTCCGAGGTGCTCGTCACCGGTGAGCGGCAGGTCGGCGAGTTCGGGCCGCAGGTCCCGCACTGCCTCCAGCAGGACCGCACGGACTTCCGTGCTGTTCATGGGTCTTCCACTCACCTTGTGCTCTCCTCCGCCCGCCTGACACCGACCACACGAATGCTACTTTAAGTGACGAAACATCGACGATTGGTGACCGAACGGAGAGAAGTGGGACACCTGGCAGGCCTCACGGCACTGGTCACGGGCGGTTCGCGGGGCATCGGCCGGTCGGTCGTGGAGCGGCTCTCCGCCGACGGAGTCCGCGTCGTCTTCGGCTACCACCAGGCCGAACAGGCCGCACAAGAGGTCGCTTCCGCCACCGGGGCCCACCCGGTCCGCGCCGACATCGCCGACGCGAAAGCGGTCGCCGCCCTGTTCGACCAGGCGGAGCGGGCAGTGGGGCCTCTCGACGTACTGGTCTCCAACGCGGCGGTCTGGCTCCCCCACTCGCGTATCGAGGAGGCGACCGAGGAGACGTACGACCGCGTGATGGCGGTCAACGCCAAGGGCACCTTCCTCACCTTGCAGCACGCCTCCACCCGGCTGCGCGACGGCGGCCGCGTGATCACGATGTCCTCCGTCGGGGTGCGCCGCCCCGCCCCGGGCAACGCCGTGTACGCCGCGAGCAAGGCCGCCGTCGAACAGTTCACCGCGGTCGCGGCCCAGGAACTGGGGCCGCGCCGCATCACCGTCAACTGCATCGCTCCGGGAGCCACCGACACCGAGCTGCTGCGCCAGTCCCTCCCGCCGCGGCTGCTCGAACGCGCCGCGCGCAACACCGTCCTCGGGCGGCTGGGCACCGGTGACGACATCGCGGGAATCGTGGCCTTCCTGGCCGGGCCCGACGCCGCCTGGATCACGGGCCAGACCATCTCCGCCACGGGCGGACTCCTGTGAGGCACCACAGAGGCCCACGAGCCCGACCTGAAGGGGGCCGGAATCCCGAGAGTCCGGTCGCTCTCTCGCCCGTACGCGATCCGGACCCGCCGCTGCGACGGGTCCGGCGCCCCGTCCTCTTACGGACGGGGCGCCGGAGGGAACTCGGCCGTGCGTACCGCTACTTCTTCTTGTGCGGCTCGCCCCGCTTGTTGGTCAGGGTCACCTTGAGCCCTTCCTTGGCGTTCTTCTGGGTGATCGCATACGGTCCGGTCACCGGGCGGGCGGGCTTGACGTAGCCCTCAGGCACGTCGGTCTCGCGCAGGTAGTACGTGCCCAGGCGCAGGTTGGAGAAGGTGCACACGCCTCGCGCGTTGGTGGCGCAGCCGGGGCCGACGCGCACGTCATGCCGACGGCCGGCGGTCTGCAGCCCCGGGGTGCCGTTGGACTCGCGCCACAGCTCGAACACCGCGCCGCGCAGAGGCGTGCCGGACTTCGCGTCCTTCTTGAGAAGTCGCAGGGAGCCCTTCGGGGCGACCGGGGCGCTCTTCGTGTTCGGCGCCGTCACCGACACGCCCTTGGCCGCGTTGGCGGCGTTGAGTACGAGCGGCCCGAACACCGGCTGTGCCGGCAGGTTGTATCCGGCCGGGGGCCGGGTCTCCTGCCAGTAGTAGCTACCGGCCGGGACGGTGCGTCGGCAGGAGCCGTCGGCTCCGGTCGTGCACGGCGCGCCCGCTCGCGTATCGGGAGTGGCGCCGGTCGTCTGCAGCCCTGTGACGCCGTTGCTCTCGGTCCACAGCTGGAAGACCGCGCCGGGCAGCGCCTTGCCGGTCTTGGAGTCCGTCTTGAGCACCCGCACCTCACCCTTGACCACCCGCAGCATGGCGTTCTCCGCCGTCAGGCTCACGCCTTGGCCGGCGTTGGCGTCCGTCAGCTCCAGCGGACCGAAGACGGCCGGATCGGGCAGCACGTACCCGTCGGGCGCCTTCGTCTCCCGCCAGTAGTAGCTGCCGGTCTCCACCGTGCGCTCGCAGGTGCCGTCAGCTCCAGTGGTGCAGGTTTCCCCGACCTGGGTGTCCGGGGTGTCGCCGGACGTCTGGAGGCCAGAAGTGCCGTTGGACTCCTTCCACAGCTCGAACACCGCACCCGCCAGCGGATTGCCGGAGTCCTTGTCCTTCTTCACCAGACGGACGGGGCCGGTGGTCGCGGCCTGCTTGGTGTTCCGTGCCGTCGTGCTCACACCCTGAGCGGCGTTGGCGTCCGTCAGCTCCAGCGGACCGAAGACAGCCGGGTCGGGCAGTACGTACCCGTCGGGCGCCTTCGTCTCCCGCCAGTAGTACTCGCCGGTGGCCACGGTGCGCTTGCACGTACCGTCCGCACCAGTGGTGCACGTCTCCCCGACCTGGGTGTCCGGGGTGTCACCGGACGTCTGCAGGCCAGAAGTACCGTTGGACTCCTTCCACAGCTCGAACACCGCACCCGCCAGCGCGTCCCCGGAATCGGCGTCCGTCTTCACCACGGTCACATCACCGGTCGTGGCAGCCTGCTTCTTGTTCTCCGCCGTCACGCTCACACCGTCAGCCGCATTGGCGTCCGTCAGCTCCAGCGGACCAAAGACAGCCGGATCGGGCAGCACATACCCGTCAGGCGCCTTGGTCTCGCGCCAGTAGTACTCGCCGGTGGCCACGGTGCGCTTGCACGTACCGTCCGCACCAGTGGTGCACGTCTCCCCAACCTGAGTGTCCGAAGTGTCACCGGACGCCTGGAGGCCAGAAGTGCCGTTGGACTCCTTCCACAGCTCGAACACCGCACCCGCCAGCGCGTCCCCGGAATCGGCGTCCGTCTTCACCACGCTCACGTCACCGGTCGTGGCAGCCTGCTTCTTGTTCTCCGCCGTCACGCTCACACCGTCAGCCGCATTGGCATCCGTCAACTCCAGCGGACCGAAGACAGCCGGATCGGGCAGCACGTACCCATCAGGAGCCTTCGTCTCCCGCCAGTAGTACTCGCCGGTGGCGACCGTACGCTCACACGCACCGGCCGCATCGGTCGTGCACGACTCCCCTACCTGGGTGTCCGGGGTGTCGCCCGATGTCTGCAGTCCTGAGGTGCTGTTGGACTCCTTCCACAGCTCGAACACCGCACCCGCCAGCGGATCCCCAGAGTCGGCGTCCTTCTTGGCCAGACGGACGGGGCCGGTGGTCGCGGCCTGCTTGGTGTTCCGTGCCGTCGTGCTCACACCCTGAGCGGCGTTGGCGTCCGTCAACTCCAGCGGACCGAAGACAGCCGGGTCGGGCAGTACGTACCCGTCGGGCGCCTTCGTCTCCCGCCAGTAGTACTCGCCGGTGGCCACGGTGCGCTTGCACGTACCGTCCGCACCAGTGGTGCACGTCTCCCCGACCTGGGTGTCCGGGGTGTCACCGGACGTCTGGAGGCCAGAAGTACCGTTGGACTCCTTCCACAGCTCGAACACCGCACCCGCCAGCGGGTCCCCGGAATCGGCGTCCGTCTTCACCACGCTCACGTCACCGGTGGCGGGCGTGGTGCCGCAGTCGGGCAGGTCGCCCTCGAAGGGGTAGTTGTGGAACTCCTGGCCGCCGCCTCCGCTGGGCGGGCTGGTGTGGGTGAGGCTGCCGGTCAGGAAGTAGCGGCCGTTGACACCGGGGAGGCTGACGGTGGTCTCGGACGACTGGTTGCCCGCAAGGACGCTGCCCTGGAACTGGCCGGTGCCCTTGAGGTCCACCGTGGTGGCGTCGGGGAAGTTCCACAGCAGGCGGCTGCGCAGTTTGTTGGTCGCGTCGGTGTCGCCGATGTCGCCGCTGTAGGTGTTGATGGTGCGGTTGGCGCCGAGGAGGTTGACCAGGACGGTGGCGTCGTCGGGGATGCCTTCGAAGACGATGCCCTCCTGGCCGCCGCTCGCGCCCATCATGTCGAAGTCGACGTTGAAGACCTGGAGCTTGGAGCTGCCGTCACCGGTGAACGTGGTCGCGCCGCCGGAGTGGACGGCGGTGCCGGTGGTGGCACGCGGAGTGCTGCCGTCGGGATAGGCGTAGCAGCGGCTCGCGGTGGTCAGGTCGTCGCGGAGTTTCGTGTACGGGGCTGCCGCGTCGGGGTCCTTGGTGACGGTGCCCACGATGGTTCCGGTGTCGGTTCCGGCCAGGCGGACCACACCGCCGTCGGCGAGCAACCGCTGGCCCGGTGCGATGGTGACGTCGCCGCCCGCGGTGAGCCAGTCTCCGCCGACCGGCGGGGTCACGCGGGAGCCGACACCCGCCTCGCCGACGTTGTAGATGCCGCTGACGCCCTCGGCCTTGGCCTGGTCGAAGTTGCCCAGGACCACGACGCGGCCTTCGGCTTCGGCGGCCTTCTCACGGACGCGGAAGTCACCGCCGACGTAGACGCTGATGCCGTTGTCGCGGTACGTGATGGCGCCGTTGTTGATGGCCGGATAGCCGCCTTCGGGGCAGTTGCCCGGGACGCAGGGCCCCAGTCCGCCCGGCAGGGGCGCCGCGGCGGCCTGGGGGGCGAGGGTGACAAGCGGTGTGCACAGGACGGTCAGCAGGCAGCCGATGGCTGCCGGTCTGCGTCCCCGGAAACGGCGTCGGGACATTTACATGACCAGCTTTCTACACCGACGGTAGTCGTCAAGGCGCAAGCTGTCACGCACGGCGATGTTCTGCCATACGGAGGACGCCAATCGGGCACATCGGCGGCCCGATGTGCTCCAGTCGGGTGGCCGTACGTTTCGCGGCGCCACTGGCACCGCCGCATGACCACGCTTCCTCCCGCAGCCCCGCAGGACGTACACCTGAACGGCCATGACCCCCGGGATTCCCGTGACGGGCAGGCCGGGCGTCAGCCGTGGTCGGCGCGCCAGCAGTCACGAAGAGCAACCCTGCGGAGCCTTTTATGTACTCTGAGTAGCAAGTTTGCCATTTTGTCCTTACATGGGAGGCAGTTCCATGCCCGCTGACCTGTTGGCTCGGAAGATCGGCCGACACTTCGACCTGTTCGACACCAACGGTGACGGGAGGATCAGTCAGGAGGACTTCGACCTGGTCGTCGCACGACTCGCGCGCGAGTTCGACCAGACGCCGCAGTCACCGAAGTACCAGGCGCTCAGCAAGGCGTACCGGGAGGTGTGGGAGGCCATGCGCGACGGCATGGACACCGACGGCGACGGTTCGATCAGCCGCGAGGAGTACGTCGCCGCGCTACGGTCGGACGCGCAGTCCGACCCCGCGTACTGGCAGCTCATCCTGCCCGCGGCCAAGGCGGTCGTGGACCTGTGCGACATCAACGGCGACGGCCGTCTCGACCAGGCCGAGCTGGCCAAGGCCCACATCGGCCTGGGCATGGTCCACGAGGACCACGAGACCGCCATGGCGCGGATCGACCACGACGGCGACGGCTACATCAGCGTGGAGGAACTCGCCGTCGCCATCGAGGAGTTCTTCCGCAGCCAGAGCGAAGACGCCTCGGGCAACTGGCTCTTCGGGAAGTACTGAGCACTTCGCCATGCCGAGCTCGACGAACTCGGCATGCGCCGCCAACCGGGGGGGGTGGCCGCTCTGCGATCCGGGAGCCGGACTATCTTCCCGTCATGGAGCCGCTGACGTTCGACTACGACACCCTGCATCTGCGCGTGGACCGAGGGGTGTTCGAACTGTTCACCACGGGAAGATCCGAACTCCGGGTGCCACTGCGGTGGCTCGGGGCACTGGTGCACTACAAGAAGCCCTCCCGGCCCGGCCAGTTGTACATCGGCACCGTGCGTGATCCCAACACCGCGCTCTACGGCACCGACCCGGCCGCCTTCTGGTACAGCACCTCGCCCGCGTTCCGCGTACCGCACGGCGACGAACCGTTGTTCCGCGCGTACTTCACCGAGGTGGCAACGCTCGCCGACCGCAGGGTGGTCTGAGACCGAAGCGGCGGGCCCGAAGGCCTTCCGGCGCCGCAGTGCCATCGGACCGTGCCGCTGCCTGTGGCGCGGCGTCCTGGCCGGAGCACCGGGAAGAGAGCGCCGGCGGAACGCATCCGCGTACCAGTCGCACTGAGAGCACCGGTCGAAGCCGAAGGTCCCGATGCGCGCGTCCGGTCCTCGCCCCGAGCACCCCGGGAGTCCGCGACCGATGAGTTTGCGGCTCCCGGCCGGTCCAAGCTCGTGACACCAAGGAAAGGACACTGCCATGTCGGAGCTCCTCGTCGACTTCATCACCTCCCTCGACGGCTACGCGTCGGGAGAAGGATGGCCCGGGTTCTGGGGCCTCGAAGGCCCGGAGTACCTCGCGTGGCTCGGTGAGCAGCCCGAGGCCACGTACCTGATGGGAGCGAACACCTACCGCCTGATGTCGGGCTTCGCCGCAGGCGAGGTCCCGGGTGGCCAGGACGAGTTCAGGCCCGAGGAAGAGGCGTCCGTCGACGAGCTCACGCAAGCGTCCAAGGTGGTCTTCTCCTCCTCCCTCAAGGAGCCGCTGACGTGGGCCAACTCCACGCTCGTCCGCGACGATGCCGTCGAGACGGTCCGCGCCATGAAGTCGAGCGGCTCGGGGCTCCTCAGCACGATCGGCAGCCTCAGCCTGTGCCGGTCCCTGCTACGAGCCGGACTCGTCGACCGCTTCCGGGTCGTGATGTTCCCGGTGATCACCGGAGCCACGGGCGAAGAGCGCATCTACGACGGCTATCCGGACGTCGCCCTCACGATGATCGGGCACCGCACCTTCGACGGCCGCATCCAGCTGGTCGAGTACGAGCCCCGCGTCCTCGAACACCCGCCGCTCGGCGCCCCCGCGTGACGCCGCCGCGCCGCCCCCCGTCCACGCGTCCGGGAACTCAATGGAACCGGGTGGTGTAGAGCCGCGCCTTGTAGATCTGGGCACCCTGCCGGGTCCGGTTGCCGCCGGCCGAGAAGTAGACGTTCGAACCGCCCCAGACCGAGTCCTCGATGTCGGGGTCGGCCGTCCACATGGCCTGGCCGCCGGCGTGCCGTACGTAGGACTTCACATACGGCATCTTGGTGACGACGGTGGCCGTCCTGGCCGTCTTGTCGACCGAGTACACCCGGTGGCTGTCGGCGACCAGCAGGGTGCCCGGCCGGGCGTAGTCGGGCTGGATGTCGTGGCCGTTCCCGGCGATGGTGATGTCGTGCCCGTACTTCTCCAGCCGGGCCGCGCGCAGCGTGCCCTTGACCCGGTAGGTGCGGATGAGGGTGCCGCCGGTGACCCACAGCAGCTCGTTCTGGTCGTCCCACAGCACCGCGTGGGCCTTGGTGAAGGTGAGCGTCTGCACCTCCTTGAGCGTGGCGGGGTCACTGCTGGAGGGGGCGAAGACGTGCAGCCGGTCGCGTGAGCCGGCCACCACGACCGTCCCCGCGTGGGGGACCCGCTCGATGCTGTGCGGATAGCTGGTGATCCGGGCCGACCACATCAGGTCGGCACGGGTGAGGTGGGTCTTGCCGGTCACGTTGACGATCCCGGCCCGGCCCTCGCCGGGCTTGCCGAACGTCATCAGGGCGATGGCCCCGTACCGCTGGGTCTCTCTGAAGCGGACCTCGAACGGGTGGTCCCAGCCGGGTGCGTTGCCCGTGCTGAAGCTCCACAGCACGTTGGCGTCGGTGAACTGGGCGGTCCGGTCGAACAGGAGGACCTGGCCCTTCTTCTGCTCGGTGATGGCCACCTTGTACGCGGCCGTCGCGGCCTGGGCCTGGGCCTCTGCCCCTGCCTCTGCCTGTGTCTGGGATGCGTCCATCTGCCGTCCTCTCGGGTGAGTGCTCGCTCTGGTACGGGAAAGGGGGCCGGACGTCCCCTCGTGTAACGCCCGGCCCCCTGGTCGTTCCGTGTCGGAACCCTCGTCAGAAGGAGCCCGCGTTCAGGGCCTTCTGGAGCAGGCGGGTGGTGTCCGCGTCCCAGGTGTCACCCGGCGCGGAGCCGAGGTGACGCCGGAGGGCGGTGACGGTCTCCGGACCGACGATGCCGTCCGCCTTCGCCTTCACGTACTTCTGGAGCGCCGTGATGGTCAGCGGCCCGAAGGCGCCGTCCACCTCCAGCCCTGCCTTCGCCTTGTCGTTCAACACCCGCTGGAGCGCGGCACAGGTGGCCGGGCCGAACTGTCCGTCGACCTCGAGGGCGCCGCTCCTGGCCACCACGGCCACGGGCCGGATCGGCTTGTTCCGGCCGGCGAGGACCGCCTTCATCAGCGCCGCCGTGCTCGGCCCGTACGCCCCGTCCACGGTCAGCTTGTGCTTGGTCTGGAAGGCCTTCAGCGCCTTCTCGGTGGCCGGCCCGAAGTCACCGTCCACGGTCAGCTTGGCGTTCTGCACCGTGTTCAGGTTCTTCTGGAGCGTCTTGACCGCCTGTCCCTTGGAACCCCGGCGCAGGATGCCGTCGTTGCCCGGCAGCGGCGCGCTGCCGCCCTTGTAGGCGGGCCGCCCGTACCCCACGATGCAGGACGAGTTGCGGCGCCGCCGGAGGAAGGCGTTGGACGTGTTGCCCTCCAGGGTCGTGATGGTGCGGTTCTTGTGGACCGCCTCCACGATGCCGACGTGGTCGATCCGGCCGATGGAGCGCGAGCCGGACCAGTCGAAGAACACGATGTCGCCCGGCCGGATGCCGCCTATGCCGTAGTGGAAGCGGCCCTTCTTCTGGAAGGCCCTGGCGTGCGCGGTCGTCAGCGCGAACTTGCCCATGACGGCGGGCAGGTTGTCGGAGTGGGCGGCCGCGTAGCTGACCGCCATGTCGCACCACGGGCCGGTGAACCCGTACCAGCGCGTGATGTGGTTGCGGTTGGAGCCAGGCGGGTTCTCCCTGGTGCCCAGCAGCTTACGGGCGGCGCTCAGCATCCCCTTCACGTTTCCCATGTCAGAACTCCACGTCTTCCGGAAGGGCCTCGACGTCCCCGGTCACCTCGTCGTCGGGGTTCTGGCTGACGCCGGCCTGGTCCGGGTCGACGTCGAAGATCCCCGCCCCGCCGACCGGGTAGGGCACGTCCTCGACGGTCTCGGCCGTCACGTCCACGGGCTCGGTCATGAACCGTTCCTCTCGCTCGTCCGCCGGATCGCGGAACTCCCGAACGCGGCACCCCGGTGGGGCCGCTCGACAACGAGTCCAGCGGGCGGAGCATTGATTAGCAGCCCCTGTTCGTGCAGGTAATCAATCCGCCACCCCCGACGCGCGCCGCCTTGGCCGCCACGAACAGGCGTCCTAGCGTGGCTAGGACACAACTGCGGTACGGACCAGAGCCACGGGGGAGGCTGGACATGGGGCGTCGTGAGAATCCGCTCGATCCAGGAGCGGGGCCGGTCGAGCGGTTCGCGGTGGAGCTGCGCACGCTGCGCGCCGGGGCGGGCGGCCCCACCTACCGCGCGATGGCACGGCAGTCGTCGTACTCAGCGCCCGCGCTGTCCCAGGCCGCGTCGGGAGAGCGGCTGCCGACGCTGGCGGTGGCCCTCGCCTACGTGACGGCGTGCGGCGGCGACACGGCGGAGTGGGAGAAGCGGTGGCACGCCGTGGCGGAGGAAGCCGCCGCGGTCCCACAGGACGACGGGAACGGCGAGGAGCCGCCCTACCGGGGGCTCGCCCGGTTCGAACCGGGCGACGCCGAAGTGTTCTTCGGCCGCGCCCCCCTGGTGGACAACCTCCTCGACCTCACCCGCACGTACCGGTGCGCGGCGGTCGTCGGGCCGTCCGGCAGCGGAAAGTCCTCCCTGCTGCGCGCCGGCCTCATACCCCGGCTGCGGCAGACGCCCGAGCCCGAGCCGCGGCCCGCCGCGATCCGCGTCCTCACCCCGGGCGAGCACCCCGTGCGCACCCACGGCAGCGTGCTGGAACCGGCCCCGGGCCAGGGCGACACCCACATCCTGGTGGACCAGTTCGAGGAGGTCTTCACCCTCTGCCCCGACCCCGCCGAACGCGCCGAGTTCATCGCCATGCTGCTGGCCGCCCGGGAACCTGCCAGCCGACTGCGCGTGGTCCTCGGCATCCGCGCCGACTTCTTCGGCCGGTGCCTCGAACACCCCGGGCTGGTGGACGTGCTGCGCGACGCCGGTGTGCCCGTGGGCCCGATGCGCCCCGAGGAACTCAGGGAAGCCATCGTCAAGCCCGCCGCCGCGCGCGGCCTCATCGTCGAACGCGCCCTGACCGCCCAGCTCGTCGAGGAGGTGGCCGGGGAGCCCGGCGGTCTGCCGCTGCTCTCCCACGCGCTGCTGGAGACCTGGCGCCGCCGCTCCGGCCGCACCCTCACGCTCAGGGCGTACGAGGCGACCGGCGGCGTACGGGGCGCCATCGCCCAGACGGCGGAGGAGCTGTACGCCGGGCTCGACCCGGAGCAGGCCGCCCTGACGCGGCGCGTCCTGCTGCGGCTCATCGCCCCCGGCGACGGCACCGCCGACACCCGCCGCCCCGCGGACCGCACGGAACTGGAAGCGGGCGGACCCGAGCGCGGCAGAGAGGTCGACGCCGTACTGGACCGCCTGGCGCGCGCCCGTCTGATCACCCTGGACGGCACCGCCGTCCACCTCGCCCACGAGGCCCTGATCACCGGCTGGCCCCGCCTCACCGCCTGGATCGAGGACGACCGCAACCGGCTGCGCGTCCTGCGCCGCCTCACCCAGGCCGCCGTCGCCTGGCGGGACCTGGGCCGGGACGCCGGAGCGCTGTACCGCGGCGTACGGCTCGCCGAGGCCGAGGAGTTTTTCTCCGGCACCGGCCACGACGGCGACCTGACCCCACTGGAGCGGGAGTTCCTCGACGCCGGCCGGACCACCCGCACCCGGGAGCGTCGGCGCCACCGCGGCCTGGTCGGCTCCGCCGTCCTGCTGCTCGTCCTCGCCCTGATCGCCGGCACGGTCGCCTGGCAGCAGAACCGGGCAGGTGAGCACGAGCGCCTCGCGTCCGCGGCCCGCCGCGCCGCCACGGCAGCCGAGGGGCTGCGCACCTCAGACCCGCGCACCGCGCTGCGCCTGAGCGTGGCCGCGTGGCGGCTCAGCCGTATACCGGAGACCCACTCGGCCCTGCTGGGCGCGCTGGCACAGCCAGAACTGCCCCCGTTCACCCCGCCGGGCGGTTCGCCGGAGTCGAAGTCCCTGAGTGCCGACGGCCGCACGCTGTTCAGCGCGGAAGCGAACAAGCTCACCCAGTGGGACCTGCGCACCCGGCGGGCCTCGGCCACCTACCGGACACCGTTCGGCGCGGACATCTCCCCCCTGGAGTACCAGTTCTCGCCCGACGGGCGGTTCCTGACCGCGCCGACAGGAGTGGGTGAGGGGCTGCGGCTGTGGGACGTACGGGCCGGGCGCTGGCACGGCCGGCCCATCGGCCCCGCCCCGGAGCCCACCGATCCGGTGTCGCCCGACACGGAGTCCCCGGATCCGGCCGCCGACGAAGGGTCGGCGGGCTTCGAAGTATCGGTCTCCGGGGCGTCGACTTCCGTGGGGTTCAGCCAGAGCGGACACTCCGTGCTGGTGAAGGTGGGAGACCGCGTGGAGGTGTGGGACGTCCGCAGCGGCACACGGAAGTTCGCCCGTACGTTCGCGGGCGGGAACGACCTGTTGCTCGGAGACGTCTCCCCGGACGGCCGGTTCCTCGCCCTGTGTACCCCGAGCGAAATGCGGCTCTGGGACCTGCGCGCCGACCGCCGCGCGGACACCGCCTGGACCGTCCGCCCCTCCTGCGGGACCGAGGGCACCCCGTGGTTCACCCCCGACGGGCGCGCCCTGGCCGTCCAGGACGAAAACGGCCTCCGGCGCGTGGACGTCTCCTCGGGCAAGGAACTGCCAAGGCTCCATCAGGTCGCTCCCGTGAGCTTCGTCTTCAGCCCGGACGGGAAGTTCGCAGCCGGTGTCGGCTCGGGCGACATCCTCCTGTGGCGCTTGGACCGCCCCGTAGGCCCGGTCTTCCGGCATCCGGTCGCCGAGGAGGGACCCGAAGACGTACGCATCGACACCAAAGCCGGCGTACTGCGCTACACCACGGGCGGCCCTCAGGGCACCCAGACCGTACGCAGCCTCGACGTGAGCCGGGTCCTGGGCTCGACGTGGCAGAAGGGCGAGGCCACCCAGGCCGTTCACAGCGCCGACGGCCGCGTCGTCGCCGTCGTCCGCGCCGACCGCGTTTCCCTTCTCGACAGCCGTACGGGCCGACGCCTGGCCACCGTCCCGGTGGAGCTGGCGGGCGAGGGCCCGATGGACTCCCCCGTGATGATGTCGCTGAGCGCCGACGGACGGCGCCTCGCCTTCGGCCGGAACGCGGCCGACGATTCCGGCTTGACGCCCCGGATCACCGTGTGGGACACCACCCGCAACCGAAGCCTCGTGGACATCCGCGTACCACCCGACGACACGTCGTTCACCGGCCTCGCGCTCAGTCCGGACGGCAAGACCCTGATGACCACGGCCCACACGGGCGGGATCACGGTCTGGGACGCCGCCGAAGGCACGAAGCAGCGGGTGCTGAACCAGGGGAAGAAAACCAGTGAGCCCAGTGAGGAAGTCGACGAAACGGTCGACGAGGAGATCCGTGAGAACGAGGACGACGGAG
Source organism: Streptomyces sp. NPDC050504 (assembly GCF_044458065.1). Classification (NCBI taxonomy): domain Bacteria; kingdom Bacillati; phylum Actinomycetota; class Actinomycetes; order Kitasatosporales; family Streptomycetaceae; genus Streptomyces; species Streptomyces sp. NPDC050504. Next base: position 87,869 of record NZ_JBITHO010000006.1, read on the forward strand.
CCCTGACCTCGGTCTCTCCCGACGGCGGCACGGTCCTGATGGACTCGGGCACCCTCGTCCGCACCGCGGAGGGCGGCCACGAGCGCACCGCGCTGGAGAACTGCGAGTGTCGCACCGTCTTCAGCCCCGCGGGCGACCGCGCCGCCGTGATCGACTCCGGGGTCGGCATCACGCTGTGGGACGGGCGCCTGCGCAGGCCGCTCGGGCTGCTGTCCGGCGGCCTGTCCAAGGGCACGCCGGGTGAACCGGAGGAAACCACCGCCGTGGCCTTCTCGCCCGACGGCTCCGTCCTCGCCGCGGCCGGGTCGTACGGCACGGTGCGGCTGTGGGACGTGGCCTCGCAGCAGCCGCTGGGCACCGCCCTGCCCGGTGCGGGGGACTCCGTCCTGTCCCTCGCGTTCGGCGCGGACGGCCGTACGCTCCACGCGGCGGGCGCGCGCGTCCCCGTCCAGACGTACGACATCGACCCGGCGCGGGCGGTCACCGAGGTGTGCCGCCGTGCCGGTGGGACGCTCTCGCCCGCCGAGTGGCGGGCCTATCTGCCTGGCGTTTCCTACCGGAAGGTGTGCTGAAGGGCGTCCACGAGACGGGCCAGCGCGCCCGACAGCGCGTCGATGCCCCGCTGGAGGGGCTCGCCGCGCCCGTCCAGGTACAGGTCGCGCCGGATCTCCACCATCAGCGCGCTCACCCGTGGGTCCTTCCCGTAGTGCCGCATCGGCACGTACGTTCCCGAGAAGGGGCTGTTCAGCTCCGTACCGCCGAAGTCCGCGAATGCCCGGCGCGCCGCGTCCAGCAGCGGCGCCGGGGTGTGGAACGCGTCGGTGCCCAAACAGATCGGCGGGCGCGGCCCGTCGCCGTGCAGCTCGTAGGGCAGCGCCTTCGCCGGATAGGAGTGGACGTCGACGATCACCGCGTGCCCCGCCGCGGCGAGCCGCTCGTCCACGGCCCTCGTCATCGCCTCCGCGTAGGGGCGGAAGTAACGCTCGATCAGGGGCCGGGCGTCGGTGGCGGCCGGGCGCAGCTCCTCGCGGTGCGTGGTCCGCGTGTAGACCGCGCCCATGCCCACCGCCAGCATCTCCTCGCGCTCGTCGGGGAACCGCTCGGGGTCGACGACCAGCCGCGACAGCTGGTTGACGAACCGCCAGGGCGTGACCCGCGCGTCCTGCGCCGCTCCCGTGGCGACCTCCGACGTGTACGCGTCGGTGATGTGGTCCAGCTCCGCCGCGAGGGCACGGTCGTCCAGCACGATGCCCGCGCGGACGTCCGCCGGTATGGCGCGCGCCGAGTGCGGAACGTGGAGGATCACGGGCGAGCCGGGGTCGCCCGGGTGGAGCAGGAACGAAGGGGCGGAGGGAGTGGCGGAGGCTGAGGCGTCGGTCATCGGGTTCCTCGTGGACGTCGTGGCGGCCGCCCTTCCCGGGGTGGACGGGCGGCACGGGAGAGATCCTGATCGGTACATGGTCCCGGACGGACAACGCGCTTGTGCGCGACGGGCGTTATCCACCGGGGAAGCGAGGAGCGGAGGAACGGCTGCGGCACTGCGCCGAACTGTCTCGCCCAGCCACAGCGCGGCGGAGCTGCCAGCCGGGGGCAGGGGGTGTCAGAGGCCTATGACACCATGCAGGTCATTCGCGCGATTGGTCCAGACAATCACGCGAAGACGGATATCGGCACTACGTGAGGGTTCCATGAGCACCACCCGTCGTCAGCGGGCGCTGAAGCGCACGCTCGTCACCACCGCGATCACCGCTGCGCTCGCCACCACCGCGGGCACCGCCGTCGCGGACAGCGCACCGGCCAACGCGGACGCGTCCCGCACCAGGGCCGAGGTCCAGTCCGGTCAGAGCGCCCACGGGGCGGCTCTCGCCTCCCCGCGCACCGCGGCCGCCGCGCTGCCCCTGACGCCGACCTACCCGATGCTGGCGGTCCACAAGAAGAACAAGAACGCCTACCTGTTCTTCCCTAACGACCGAGGCGGCTTCGAGCGCGCGTACAACGTGGGCGTGCCGTACGACTTCGCCGCCGCTGTCGCCCAGGCCGACCACAACGGCGACGGCATAGGCGACGGCTCCTGGGACTACCAGAAGGACGGCCTGGTCACGTACAGCTGGGAGAAGCCGAACGGGGACTTCGACACCAAGCTCGTCGGCTCGGGCTGGAAGCACCGCAAGTTCCTGTCCCCCGGTGACCTGGGCGGCAGCAAGGCCGCCGACATCCTGGCCGTCGACAAGGCCGGCAACGCGTACGTCTACTGCGGCTACCCCGACGGCCGCCTCACCCGGCCGACCCGCGTGGCCACCGGCTGGAACGCGTACACCGAGATCGCCGGGCTGGGCGACCTGACCGGCGACGGCAAGGCCGACGTCGTCGTCCGCAACAAGACGGGCGACCTGTTCCTCCTCGCGGGCACCGGCTCGTACACCAAGCCCTTCAAGCCGGGCAAGAAGATCGGCGCGGGCTGGAACGGGTACGACCGCATCCTGAGCGTCGGCGACCTCGACGGCGACGGCATCACCGACCTGATCGCCCGCACCAAGACCGGCGACCTCTACCGCTACTCCGGCACCGGCCGCGCCACCGCCCCGATCCGCAAGCTCGTGAAGATCGGCACCGGCTTCAACGCCTACAACCTGCTCTGACCCGAGCCGTCGCGAGGGTCCGGGGAGCTGCACCGGACCCTCGCGACGGGACGTTTCCCGCCACCCACCCGACGGGGGCACCATCGGTGAACCGAAATCAAGCAGGAGTGAGCATCATGTCCCTCGAAGTCCTCTTTCACCGCTTCCCCACGACGGAAGCGGCGCGACCGGCGGCTTCGGACGTGAGCGGGCGTGCCGTGCCCGCTCCCCTCATCGGCCTGTTCGCAAAGGCGGCGGGAAGGACCTTGGCAAACGGCTTCCTGCGGTTCCACACTCCGGGATCCGCCCACACGTCGTATGCGGCGTGCGCCCGGATGATCGAGGGCATCGAGGGGCGCTACTACCCCTTCGCCTTCGACTGGACGGGCCGCGAGCTGCTCTTCGACGTCCGCGACCCGGAGTCGAGGCCCCGCTACGTCATCGCGGTCGATCCGGCCGAGGGCGAGTACCTGCGTACGAGGCTGACGCTGGAGGAGTTCTTCGGGGCGGTGGCCGACGAGGACGAGGACGCTCTGGCCTTCCCGTACTTCCAGGAGTGGCGCCGGGCCAACCCCGAGGCCGGACCTCTCGGTTTCGACCAGGTCGTCGGATACAAGGTGCCGCTGTCCCTCGGCGGCCCGGACGAAGTCGGGAACATGGAACTCACCGACCGGCGGGTGTACTTCGAATTGTGCACCCAACTCGCCCTCCAGATCCGGGACCTGCCCGAAGGCACGCCGGTCAGCGGTGCGGCTATCGCCCCTCCGGGGCCAGGGGCCTGAGAGCCGCGTTCGTTCTGCCGCTGCGGCACCAGCGGCCAGGAGCTGCGCGCGAGGACGAAGTACTTCAGGGGCGGGGCGAAGGTGTACGTGGCGGGCGCGTACTGGGGCCGCGGGGCCGACCGAGTCACGGTGATCGGCCGTGAGCGGCACACGGGCCGGTGGATCGTCATCGACACGGCAACGAGCCGTCTCCACAACTTCCGGGCGAAGCTCGTCCATACCCCGCGCGTCCTGGAGCGGTTGCGAGGGACGGGACGCTCCCCCGGGCTCGACGCGGACAGCGCGGGCGATGTTACCGCGACCCTGGAACGGTACGCACGCCAGTACCGCCTGGAAAGCACGGCGGACGGTTCGGCTTCGCCCCACCACTCAGCCTCCCCGGGAGGCCTCGGCTGCGGGCCCAGTCGGCAGGAGGCCTGCGGTGCCAACTTTGGGCCCAAGCCTGGGCCCTGGGGCTCACTACGGGTAACTGACGGGTCGCTAGTTTCACTCACATGCCGTTAAGACGTGGCCATCGGGCCCAGCGCGTGTGCATAGCCAAGGAAGGCTCTCGAAGACTTCCGCGTACGCGAGCCCGGCTGCTGGGCCTCCGGTCCCGCAGCCGGGCTCGTGGTCAGTCCGGGCAGACCGCGGTGGAGTACCTGGGCCTGGTACTGCTGGTCGTAGCGATCATCGGCGCGTTGGTGGCGACCGGCATCGGGCAGACCCTGACCGAAAAGATCGTCGCCCAGATCTCGTGCATCGGGGGAGGCCCGTGCGAGACCGGCGGCGGGAAACCGGCGGCCGCGCCGCCAGGTGAGGAACCGCCCGGTGACGGAGACGTCCCCGCGGGTGACGTACCCGCCAGGGACGAGCCCCCCGCGCCGCCGGTGAAGACGCAGACGCAGATCGACTTCGAGACGGCCCAGCAGGAACTGGAGAAGGCGAAGGGCGATCAGCGCACCAGCGAGGAACAGGCCAAGGCGACCGCCATCGAGCTCGCCAAGATCCTCGCTGACGAACTGGGGCTGAAGAACCCCTTCGACTGTGTGATCAGGCAACAGCTGGCCACCTGCGGGCAGGCCGTCATCGACGTGCTGGTCGGGCTGATCGGCGGCGTGGCGGGAAAGTTCGCCAAGAAGTACTACAAACCCTGGGACTGGAAGAAGGGCGTGGGCAAGGCCAAGAAGGTCCTGGAACTGGCCTGGAGCCTGAAGGGCAAGATCGGCAACGTCGCGGCCGCCCGCAGCAAGGTCAAGAACGCCGAGGACAAGTTCAACGCGGCGAAGGCCAAGCTCGACGCGGAGAACGCCAAGCCCAAGCCCGAGCCGCCGAAGAAGCCCGAGACGCCCGAGACGCCCGAGAGGCCGAAGGACGACGAGGAGGAAGACCAGCCCTGTGCGGTCCCGCACAGCTTCCTCGCCGGCACTCCCGTCCTGCTCGCGGACGGCACCCGCAGGGCGATCGAGAAGGTACGCGAAGGGGACCGGGTCCTCGCGACGGATCCGTACACGGGTCGCACCTCGGGACACCGGGTCGTAAACACCATCGTCACCCGCGACGACAAGCACTTCACCCGCCTCTTCCTGCGCACCGCCACCGGCCCCGCGGTCCTCACCGCCACGGACACCCACCCGTTCTGGCGGACCGACCAGCGGCGATGGGTCGACGCGGGCGAGATCGGGCCCGGAGTCCCGCTGCGCACCCCGGACGGCAGCTCGCTGCGGGTCGCGGCCGTGGACCGGTACACCCGGACCCAAATCACCTTCGACCTCACCGTGGAGGGCCCGCACACCTACTACGTGGGCGCCGGCTCCGCGAACGTCCTTGTGCACAACTGGAGTTGTGGGAAAACACAGCTCAACGAGCCGACGAACCCGCTGGCGCAGCTCGCGGCGAAGCTCCGCCAGATCCAGAAGGTGGAACGGGGCGGGAACATCGCGGTGTACGCGATCGAGCAGGGAGGCACGGTCACGTACGTGGCGGCGCGCAACGAGGGCCAGGGCAAGCAGCACTCCGAGCGGATCATCAACGCCTACCTGAAGGCGAACAACATCAGCCCCGACGCGGTCGTCGCCATCTACTCGGAGCGACAGCCTTGCACCAGCAGGCCGAACCTGTGCGCGACCACGCTCGTCCAGTTCAAGAAGGCGCAGAACAGCATCTCCTGGAGCCTCGACCCGGACGGGCCTTCGACCATCAACATGAACAGGACGAAGATCGCACAGTCCCAGGACACGGTCCGTGCCACCAGGCAGGACATCACGGAGACTGTCATCTGGTGCGCCGGGCCGGGGCAGTGCGGCCCCCTGTAGGACCCCGACACCAGAAGACACGGAAACCGCGGCCCCGGACACGGAAGAAGGAACAGATCATGAAGAGCGATCTCGAAAAGGCGTGCCAGGACTACCGCCGCGCCCTGGATCTCCCCCTGCCCGAGCTGATCGGCTCGGCGGCCGACCGCGCGACGGCCTCCCGGGCCGGGGCCGAGTCCGCCGGGTGGCGGCTTCCCCCGGCGGAGAGCGCGGCACTCAGGGAGTGGGGGGTGCCGGTCTACGAGCCCGAGCAGGCGGACTCCGTCCTGCTGGCCGGCGCGGTCCAGGCCGGAGGCGGCCCGGAGATCGAGTCGCACGGTCTCTCCGCCTACCGCCTGGGCCGCTTCTGGGACCACACGATCGCAGCGACGGAAACCGACGGGCGCGTCGTCGGCTTCCCCGACGAACTGGGCGACGTGGTGCCGCTCAACTCCTCCGTGCGGGCGTTCCAGGAGATCTCCTGGCGGTGGTACTTCGCACGCCGGGCCCTGCTCGTCCTGGACGCGGCGGACGACGAACGACTGGGACCGATGCTCCAGACGGCGGTCGACCTCGCGCACGCCATCGACCCGAAGGGGGCGGCCGAGGACCCGGGCGACTGGTGGTGGGAGGGCGTCATCGGCCACTGGTGACGTCGTTGGGCGCATCCGGTCGCGGCGAGGCGAGCGACCGGTGCGACGCGGCGGTATCGGAGACTCCCATAGGCTCGCAGCGCTTCGGCCAGGCCGCTCGGTCCGCGTCCGCACAGGACGCGGCCGAGGGTGCCTGCCCCGCTGTCTTTCCCGCCGCGAGTCGTCGCGAGTCGCCACGTGTCGTCGCGCGTTACGGCGTCCAGGCGGAGAACCACCAGGGTTCGCCGGCGGTGGTCTCGGTGCCGTCTCCGGAGATGCGCAGCGTCAGACCGTTGTCGAAGACGATGTCGGCTGACACGTCCGCGTGCTCGGCGGCCCTCACCACGTAACGGTTGTTGATGAGGACCAGGTCCGGCAGCGGATTGTCCGGTGTCCCGGTGCGCGGCACACCGGCGTCCCCGGGCGTCGCGATCCGCCAGTCGGTGTCCAGGTAGAGCCGGACCTCGCGTTCCGGGTCGCTTTCGGTGTCGAGGAAGGTGATGAAGGGCCAGGCCTGGCGCTCTCCCACCTCGACCACCAGCTTTCCTGGCAGGTTCTCCATGGTCAACGGGCGATTCCTTACAGAGGCGCGAGTACCGGTGGCGCGCATCGCTGCGGATGTGCACCACCATTTTCCACGGTTCGCCAGAGCCTCCGCCGCGGTTGACGCGCGGTTCGGCGTCACGCTGCGGAATTGTCATTACCCAAGTTTGTCCCAAGAGGGAACGATCCGAAGGGATGTGTTCTGTCGCTATGGCTACGCTGATGGACTGAGTGATCGCGCTAGGTGATGGAGGTGTCATGCTGGGTCCGGTTCTCGGCACGAGAAGCGGTCAGGACGAGCAAGCTCTGGACCTCGACGGGGTGACAGCCAACCCCGCCTGCCTGAAGTGCATAGGGCGCAGGTACAGCGTCGCCAGGTCGGGTGTCACGATCTCCATCCGCGACGTCACTGACATCACGCGCCCCTACCTCATCGGCAAGGCCGAGCCGTCCCCGGACGGCCTGTGGAACATCTGCACGCCGAACGGCCAGGTGGCCGGGCACACCACCGAGACGCTCCGCGCGATCACGGCGCTGCGGGAAGCCGCCCCGCCCCGTTCAGGGTGCCACTGCTCCTGACGCCCTATGGCGTCGTGCCCTGGCGTCGTGCCCTGGTGTCGCGGTGCGGGTATCGGCCCCGTCGCCGGCCCAGGGGTACGCCCGGGAGCCCGTACGGCACCCGGACGTACCAACTCCCCCGTGCTCAGCGGCGGATCCGGTCCACGGCGTTGTGCGTGGTGGCGGTCCACCTGACGGACGTAGCCGCATCCGGGTGGCGCGGGCCGCTCAATGGGCCATAAGGTACGACGACTTCACCGTCCGGCGACTGCGGTGTCAGCGCACGCCGCCGGACGCGGAAGGTCGTCACAGCACCTCGTACAACAACCTCATATGTGCGTGATCAGGGGAAGCCGGTGCGAATCCGGCGCTGACCTGCAACCGTGTGCGGCCCGTGGGGCCGCGAGTCGGAGTACCTGGCGCGTGCTGTTGATTCGCTTCCCACTGTCATGGTCTGCAGCGCGAAGCCGAGAGCCCTGTCCGCCGTGTCGCGGTCCGGTACGTCGTCCGGTACACGAGGACGAGGGAGCGGGTCCGTCTGCCGGGTCGACGGTCCGCTCGTCGGTGACGAGCTGTGGACCGCCCCGCCAGGAAGGCTCCACCATGACCCGTACCGCCGCCCCGCGCCGCACACGCCACTTGATCGCCGCAACGGCCCTCGGCCTGGCCCTCTCCACCGTCCCCGCGGTCGCCCACGCCCAGAGCGCCCCGGGAACGGACGCACGCGGCACGAACGCCGCCGTACGCGTGTCCCTCACCGTGACCGGCCCGGACGGGCTCCTCTTCAAGGGGAAGATAAAGACCCGCGGCCACGACGTCACGACCGCGACCGGCGGCACCCACAGATGCGACGGCACCAACGGGAGCGCCAACGCCGCTCCCGTCCCCACCCCGACCGCGGCCCTCGACGACGCCGCCCGCAAGCGGAACTTCACCTGGGACGGCACCTGGTACGCGTCGTTCGACGACTTCTCGGTCGACACGATCAAGAACGTCAGCGGGGGCGGCGCCGCCTACTGGAACATCTCCGTCAACGGCACGTCCACCCCCGTGGGCGGCTGCCAGTTCAAGCTCAACGCGGGCGACAAGGTCGCCTTCACCTGGACCGCGTTCTGACCTTTCGGACGTGGCGGGGCGACTCACCGCGGCCTCCGTGCCTCCACCGTTCTTCGGACGGTGTTCTCCGCGCAGGCGGAGGTGTTCCAGAGCCAGTCACGATCACACGCGTCGTGGCTCCGTCCTCTCCGCGTGAGCGGAGGTGTTCCGCGCCGGCAGCGGTTCGCGCTCTTCGGTCTCGGATCGGTGTTCCCCAGCTCGTGGCGGGGGGCACAGGTGGCGAGGCAGGAGAATCTCCGTGCGGACCGCTCGGAGGTTGCCGTCAGGGGTTCAGCGGGGGCTTTCGCCCGAGAGGGTCCGGGGCGTACCGTCCCCGGACCCTCTCGGTGCGCGCTCAGCCCCGGCGAAGGACCAGCATCGTCGTCTGCCTCGGATTGAGGCTGTACGCGATGGGCCGCACCTCCGTCTCCACCCCCGTCTCCGCCAGCCGTACGCGCAGTGTCTCCAGCTCGGGATACGGGTCCCCCGCCGCGTCCTGAAGCGGCGTGACCCGCACTTCTCCGCCGGGCGCGGTTACACGCACGAGGTCCCGCAGTGCCTCGAACGGGTCCAGCAGGCCGGGGAAGGTGAAGACCAGGAACGAGCAGAGCGTCAGCCCGAAGCGGCCGTCCGGGAACGGCAGCCGGGGCAGACCGCCGGCCACGTACAGCCCGGTGTTCCGCTCCCGATCGGCGGTGTAGTCCCGCAGGAATGCCTCCGCCGACCCGTCCCACAGTTTCAGGTGGGCCTCCCAGGACCCGGACCAGGAGAAGTCGAGCGTGTCCCCCACCCGCTCGGCCAGCGCGATCAGGCGCTCCCGCGCCGTAGCGGTCAGGGCGGCCAGTCGCTCTGGAGAGAGGGAGTACACCGGGTCCGCGGAGGTCACGTCCGCGCCCAGGGCCCTGGCTTCCGCCGCGAAGGACGAGGCTCCGCCGGAACAGTCCAGCACCGGCCCCCGCAGGAGTTCCCCGTCCCTGAGCCCGAGGCACAGCCGGTACTCGGCGAGCGGCCGGGAAGTCATCTCCACCCTGCCCGCCGCCACCGCCGCCTCCACGCCCCTCACCGGCCCGGCTCCCAGCCGCGCGCCGTGAGCCACTCACCGGCCCGCGCCGCCGTCCCGGGCAGCGAACCGTCCATCAGGACCAGCCCTTCCGCGAAGCCAGGCACAGCCACCGGGCCGAGGACGGGCCGGGCGCCGAAGAACCGGTTGAAGCGGGCCACGCGCGGGGCGGCCGCCGCGAGGTACCGCCGCAGCGGGGTGGTCCGAACGCACCACAGACCGGCGGCCTCGATCAGCGCTGCCGTGATGTCCGCGGAGCGGTGCGTCGGCGCGACCAGCACCCGCCCCACGGAGGCGCTGCCGTGCGGAGCGTCGAACAGGGCCGCGGGCATGTCAGGGAAGTACGAGGTCAGATCGCCCCGGTCCGGCAGGTGCCGGGTGATCCTCAGCGACCCCACAGCCTCGTCGGCTTCCCGGCACACCACCAAAAGGGTGTCCTCGTCCTCGTCGTACGCGTCCCAGACGGGGATCGGACCGCCGGGCGCGTGCCGTCGGCGCAGCTCCCGCACCTCCGCACGCTCCCGCTCGGTGCGGGCCACCCGCAGGGACAGTCCGCGCGCGCCGCGCCGCGGTGCGCCTATGACCAAAGGATCCATCTCTCCCCCGTTTTTCCCCCGGCCGCCCGTCGTACGGCCGACACGGCACAGCAGGATGCCGTAGGAGCGGCGAGCGGTGAAGGGTCCCGGGACCCCCAACACGATCCCCTCATCCGCACATCAGCGGTTCGGCACGCTGGTGCCGAGTGGTGCCGCACCCGGTCCTCGTCCTCGTGGTGGGTGCGCGACCAGGTCGCCGCGCCTCCGTGCCCGCCCACGGCCCCGGCTCAACGCACGGGGACACCCCCGGTCGGGTGAGGAAGCGCAACGGGGCCCGCTCGCTCCCGTGGACGAGCGGCCTGGATGAGATACGTATTCCCCCGTAAACCGGCCGTGCGGTGCGCGGCGGGATCCGTTCCACGTTCCACGAGAGGACTTCCGTGTTCCCCCGACGACTCGCCTTCACCTGTCTCACCGCGATGACGATGACGGCCCTCCTGACCGTCCCCGCCCAGGCCGACGCCCTGCCCCAGACCGTCGCCGCCACCGGTTCCCCCAGCGGCGTCACCGCGATCTGCCCCGAGGGCCTGCGCCCCGACAACGACTGGACCATCACCAACGGGGACGGCTCGCCGCTCGACCCCAACCACCGGCGGCGGTGGACCCTCAGCGAAGACGGCCGGGCCATCAGCGTCTGGATCGCCCCCTACCTCAACTCGCCCCCGCCGCCCTCCAGCATCACCCTCACCGTCCACTGCGTCTGCTGACCCGAGAACCGCGTCGGCCAGGGGGACGCTGACCACACCCCGGAGCACGCGGTCCGGCGCGGTGCCGACGACCCACCCCGCGGTGGCGGTCGGGACACCGCGCCGGGGCACGTGGTGCACGTGGTGGACGTGCTCGGGGAGGTGCTGGGGAGCACGTCAGGGGCAAACTCTGACGGTCAGTCAACACTCTTGCACCTACTCGGAATTGAGCCGATAGTGGTTGCCAGGTGCACATGAGACCGGCATCGAAGGAGCAGCGGATGCCCGCCCTTCCCCGTTCCGCCTGGTACGACCTCACCCGCGACATGAACTGGGACCTGTCGTACGTCGACGAGGAACAGGCCTTCCCCAGGGACGTCAGCAACGCCTACGGCGTCTCGGCCCGACAGTGGTGGACCTGGGACGAGCCGTACAAGATCACCTACCGTGAGTACGCGCACAACCAGGCGGGCAAGGACGCGGCCGTCTACGCGGTGAACCAGGTCGCCGCACGCTCCGCCGTCTACGAGCGCCTCGATCCCGGCTGGCGGGCCGCCGTGCTGGCCCACTACGGCGTGACACCGCTCACCGAGTACCTCGGGGCGATCGCGGAAGGCCGGATGGCCCGCTTCGGACGCGCCGCCGCCTGGCGGAACATGGCGACCCTCGGCACGCTCGACGAGATCCGTCACGCCCAGATCCAGGCGTACTTCGCCCACAGCCTCCTCAGCAAGGAGCCCCGCGCGGACTGGGCCCACCGGACCCTCCACACCCAGCACTGGGGAGCGATCGCCGCCCGCGTCGCCTTCGACGACACCTTCGGCGGCAACGACGCCGTGTCCACCGCGATCCAGCTCACCTTCGCCCTGGAGACCGGCTTCTCCAACCTCCAGTTCCTCGGCATGGCCGCCCAGGCCCTTGAGGTGGGCGACCTGGAGTTCGCCTCCCTGATCTCCTCCATCCAGACCGACGAGGCCCGCCACGCCCAGCAGGGCGAACCCACCATCAAGATCCTGCTCCAGGCCGGCCGCAAGGACGAGGTCCAGCAGCTCGTCGACGTGGCGTTCTGGCGGGTGTGGCGGATCTTCGCGCTGCTCACCGGCATGTCGATGGACTACTACACCCCGCTGGAACACCGCGACCAGTCGTTCAAGGAGTTCATGAACGAGTGGATCATCAAGCAGTTCAGCGACCAGTTCCGCGATCTCGGCCTTGAGCTGCCCTGGTACTGGAACAAGCACTTCCTGCCTGAACTGGACTGGTTCCACCACGCCGTACAGATCGGCGTCTGGTACCTGCGGGCCAGCATGTGGTGGGACCCCCACGCCGGGGTCACGGTGCCGGAGCGCGCCTGGCTCGAAGAGAAGTACCCCGGCTGGGGACGCACCTTCGGCCCCATGTGGGACCAGCTCGCCGAATGTCTGCGCGAAGGCCGCGAGATCCCCACCTCCCTGCCCACCCTCTGCCACGCCTGCAACCTGGCCCTGGCCACCCCGGCCGGCCACCGGGCCGGTCTCCTCGACTCCCCCGAGCCCCTGACCATGGAGCACGCCGGGCGGCGCTACTTCTTCTGCTCGCCGCCGTGCCGCTGGATCTTCTCGCTGCGCCCCGAACGGTACGCCGGGCACGTCACCCTCACCGAGCGCTTCGCCGCGGGAGACATCCAACCCCCCACCCTGGAAGGCGCGCTGGCCTACATGGGTCTCAAGCCCGGGGAGTACGGCGACGACTCCACCGGCTACGCCTGGGCCCTCGGCCGGAAGGAGCCGTGAGGTGAGCGCACTGACCGTCCAGGTGGCCGTTGACCACGAACTGTGTCTGCGGCTGGCCATGCTGGAAGACACCGACTCGGTCGAAGAGGCGGCCCGCAAGATCACCGAACAGATCCTGGGGGCCTTCGTGCCCGTGCAGGACCGCCCGCTCGCCGTCTCCCACCGGGGCCGCACCCTCGACCCCCGGCTCACCCTCACGGCCTGCGAGGTCGGCCCGATGGACGTGCTGCGCGTGGCGTACGCATGAGCCGAGAGACCGACTGGATCGCGGCCGCCGACGCCGCGGACCTGTGGGAGGGCGACATCCTGGGCGTCGAGGTGCGGGGCCGACCCGTTCTGCTGGTCCGGCTCCTGGGCGGGGATGTCCGGGCCTTCCAGGGGACCTGCCCGCACCAGGGGCTGCCGCTGGACGACGCGGACTTCGACCCGGACACCGACGTCCTGACCTGCTCGGGGCACCTGTGGGAGTTCGCCGCCACCACCGGCGCCGGAGTCAACCCGCTCTCCTGCCGACTGCGGCGCTACCAGGCCCGCGAACGCGCGGGTTCGATCGACATCGCCCTCGACCCGACCAGCACGGAGAGAGCATGACGCAGCCGACCGACGACGCGCCGAGGCTCGTGGGCCCGGTGATCCGCGGCATGGACGCCGACCTCGCCCAGGCGGTCATCGCCGCCGTGGAGAGGGACAACCCCGGCTTCGAGGTGTACGTCGTGGACCGCGGCGGGTACATCCGCGTCCACACCGTCGGCCGGTGCCGCCTGACCAGAGCGAGCCTGGAGGACGAACTCGGCCACCACTTCCCGCTGTCCAGGCTCGAACCCGCACTCGGCGCCTTCGCCGGCCGGATGGACACCACCGACGACGCGATCACCTGGTACCTGGAGAGGCAGGACTGACATGCCGAGCCCGAACCCCCGCCGGTCCGCGCCGCGCACCTGGAGCATGCTGGGAGACGTACGCCGCAGGCCCACCCCGTACGAAGTGGTCACCGCGCACTTCCAGTACACCTTCCGGCGCGAGCCCGCGCCGTTCGAGCTCGCGCCCGACGCCCCCCTCAACCGCTGGTACCTCGCCCACCGGGAGGGCTCCGCCTTCCAGGTCCCCACCTGGGAGGGCTTCCGCGACCCGCACCGGCTCACGTACAAGGACTACGTCACCCTCCAGCACGAGCGGGAGGTCCACACCGACCTGCTCATCGACGAACACGAGGCCGCCCGCTCCCTCCACACCCTCGACCCCTCCTGGGTGAATCTCCTGCGCACCCTGGCCGTCCCCCTGCGCTTTCCCCTGCACGTGCTGCAGATGACCGCCTCCTACACCGCCCACCTCGCGCCCTCCGCCTACATCACCAACTGCGCCGCCTTCCAGGCCGCCGACGAGATGCGCCGCATCCAACGCCTGGCCTACTGGACCAAGGCCCTGGCCACCGTCCACGACGAGGACCTCGCCACCACCGTCACCGCCCGAACCGCCTGGCAGGACCACGCGGCCTGGCAGCCCCTGCGCCGCCTCCTGGAGGAACTCCTGACGGTCCGGGACTGGGGAGAGTCCTTCGCCGTGCTCAACCTCCTCGTCAAACCGGCCCTCGACACCCTGGTCAACGACGCCCTCGCCGACCTCGCCCGCGCCAACGACGACGCCTTCCTGGCCGACTTGTGCACCGAGTTCCGTCACGACAGCCGTCGCAGCCGCGACTGGACCGGCGCGCTGACCCGGTACGCCCTGCAACAGCGCCCGGAGCTGGCCAAAGTGCTGCACACCTGGACGACACACCGCGACCCGGCCGTACGGCAGGCGGTCCAAGCCCTCGCGGAGCTGTTCGCCCAGGCCCCCGCCCCGGCCCCGCCCACGGATGTCCTGGGCACCGTCACCGACGAACTGACCGCCCTGCACACCGCCGCCGGCCTGACCCGGTCCTGAACCACGCAGATCCCGGCAACATCAAGCGCTTCGACCATCGGATCGCCGACGTCTCCGACGCCGCCGTCCCCATCCGAATCAGGGTCAACGCCAGCAGCCCGGACGCACGTCTGGTCGCCAAGTACGGGCGGGCCGCTCCCGAGGCGCTGGCCGAGTCCGCCCTGTGGGAGTGCTCCCTGTTCGAGGAGCGTGGCCTCACCGACATCAAGATCAGCGTCAAGCACCACGATCCGATGACGATGGTGCGCGCCTACGAACTGCTCGCCCGTTCCTGCGAATACCCCCTGCACCGGAATCGCCGTCCTGACCTCGCTCGGCCCGCGCACCCCTCGTCTGGAGATCGACTCCTGTCCGGGTCGCGGGCGCCTCCAGACCGACCTCTACGAACTCACCGCACGGGTAAACGCCGCCTTCCAAGGCTTCCCCCATCCTCTGCACATCGCCGTCATGGGCTACGTCGTCAACGGGCCCGGCGAGCCACGCGAGGCCGACATCGGTGTCTCCGCCGACAACGGCAAAGGCCAGATCTTCGTCAAGGG
Source organism: Streptomyces sp. NPDC050504 (assembly GCF_044458065.1). Lineage (NCBI taxonomy): Bacteria > Bacillati > Actinomycetota > Actinomycetes > Kitasatosporales > Streptomycetaceae > Streptomyces > Streptomyces sp. NPDC050504. Next base: position 102,946 of record NZ_JBITHO010000006.1, read on the forward strand.
ACACACGATCAGAATCGTCCCCGGACACGGTCCGGCATGGCCCGCGCCCTGCGTCCCTGCTGCCCGCATCTAAACGGAATTCTGCGTGCCTGGCACCACGACCAGGAAGTCAGCGCGAAATGCTACCCCGACGCGGCGCCAAAAGGCGCCTTCCCGCCTGTCCACAAAAGCTGGGACTTTTCCAGCTACGCCCAGGAAATCATGGAGAACATCGTCGGCGTCGACCATTTCGCGCTCCTCCATCGTCTTACCCGAGCACCCATGTCTGCGCCCGCGACCGCCAAGAAGTACACGCTGGTCTTGCCCCGCGCTCGTTCGTCTCCGCACTCGTGGAAGCGGGCCGTCGCCAGACTGTTGATCCGTGCGATGCTCACTCAGGTGTCCAGCGGCTCCCGTCAGGACCTTCGCGCTCTTCAGTACAAGGAGTACCCGGAGCGGCCACAACTCGCAGCGGGAGACGGCCCGATCGTCAAGTTCCGCCATTGGGCACGGACTTTCCACCCCGAACCGACGGCAAGCGGAGCGGTACCCTCGCCGCTCGGATCGAACGAGGGCCACGGCAGCCCGCAGCATTAGTCGCCCAGACACGACCAGGGCCCCTGTGCCGACAAGCGCTTTTGCGGCTAGCGTTCCCTCGATCCGGTGACGATTTCCCTGCAACGCGGAAACCTCCATGCCAGCCATGAGCACCAGGTCGAGGGCCGAGCAGCGAGGCCCGCATCATCGGCCTTTCACCGAAGGGGACGGCCGCACGCGACCCTTTCAAAGATGGACTGGGCTAAGAATTGGTGGCGTCCCGCCGAGTGGTGCAGCAGCGATCGCCTCACGACTCGCCAGTACCAAGGCGCTGGCCAGCAAGTGCTCTTGCGGGCGTCAAGATCGCGTCGTCACACCGCTCCGCGGGACCCGATCCAAGAATTCGAAGTGCCCGACCTGCCAGCCCCATCCAGCCGGAGTCTCATGTCCGCCCCGCCCCCGTACCCCCCGCACCCCTACGGCCCTCCGGGCCGACCTCCTCGGCGCTGGTGGCAGCATCCAGCGTTGATCATCGCCCTTCTGGTGCTCTTCGCGCCTGCCGGAATCCTCTTGGCCTGGCTGAGTCGCTGGACAGCCCGTACGAAGATCATCGCTACCGTGCTTTCCGGTCTCTGGTTCCTGCTCGTCGTCCTCCAGGACCCGCCCAAAAAGAAGGAGGACGACGCAACGCCCCGCCCTGCCGTATCGCCAGGTGCCACCGTCCCCGCACAGTCCAGCCCGAGCCCGAGCAGGACGCCGAACTACGTCGGACAGAACCTCGAACAGGCGAAGGCCGCCGCGTACGCCGACGGCTACAACGCCGTGTCGCACGACGCCTCCGACGGCAACGCAGGACAGTGGGACGACGACAACTGGAAGGTCTGTTTCCAGAGCGCTGCGGCCAAGCGAGTCGGCACGCTGCCCACCCTCGACTTCGGTGTAGTGCGAACCGGGATTCCCTGCCCGGCGAAAGACGGCGGCCCCATCCCGTTCCGGAAGATGCCCCAGACCGTTGGGCAGCCCTTCGTGAAGGCGATCGTCACCCTCAAGCCCCTGCGTCTTCAGAAGACCGAGCCGCAGAGCGCGTACATCGACGTGACCCTCCCCGACGCCGTTGACGATTGGATCGTCTGCTCACAGGAGCCCGAGGAGGGCGAGGAACTCCGCTCTCCGGGCATCACAACCGCATACCTCAAGCTGGTCGCGCCGGGAACCGCGTGCCCCAAGCCTGGGCACATCCGGCTCCACCCCGAGCCAAACGTCCCGGATGCCAGCCATGAGCCCGATCCTTCGCGCTCGGGCGGCTCCGACCCCGACGGGTCGTCCTCCAGTGGCGGCTCCGACGGAGGGAGCGCCTACTACAGGAACTGCGCAGAAGCGCGAGACGCCCATGCCGCGCCCCTCCATCTCGGTGAACCGGGATACAGACCGGGTTTGGACGCTGATGGCGACGGAACCGCCTGCGACCGCTGACCGCCGCCCCGCCTCCGCCCCCGGCTTCGTCCGAGCAGGGGGCGGAGGCGGCCTGCCGATGCAGTCCCGAAGGCGCTCAAGCCCGTCCGCATCGCCGTCACCCAGGACTCGATGCCGGCGGAGCCAGAATCCCACATCACATTAGGTTAGGCTTACCTAAGTTCCTCGCTTGAGGTTCTTCGCCCGCCTCCTCTGGAGAACTTGGATGCCTCCCTTCAGCACCCGCGCCACGCAGCCGTCCGCCGCCGAACGCGTTCGCTCGGTCCTGGCCGCCGCCCACTCGATGACGGTGGTCAGCGACGGGCACCACTTCGAGGTTCGCCGTCTCGACGACTCCGGAGCCATGAGCCGCTTCCACCTGCACGCTCCCGCGGAGAGGGGCGGGCCGTCCTTCTCCCACCGCGTCCCCGTACGGCTCGAACTCACCGACATCGCCCCGACCCTGGTCCGAGACCGACTGCGCGCCCGCGTCACCGTGACCGGGCTGCTGGCCGCGCCGTACGGGCCAGAGACGGCGGAGGACACCTGCATGGAGTTCGGGCAGGCCACCATCGAGGACGCCGAGGGGCGCGCATTCGTGTCGCTCGACGCCCTGGAGACCACCACGCTCGACCCCATCGCACACTGCGAGGCAAGCATGCTCACGCACCTCGTGGACGACCACGCCGAGTTGGTCCCCCTGCTGCTGCGCCTCGTACGGCCCCGGCCAACTCCCGGCATGCAGCGCGCCGTCCCCGTGGCCATCGACCGCTACGGGCTGACGCTCCGACTGGAGTACCCGCGCAGCCACCACGACGCCCGGCTGCCCTTCGCGACCCCCATCACGGAAGTCGAACAGGCCGGGCCCCAGATCCACGCCCTGCTCGCCGCGGCCCGCCGCTCCTCCCACCCCAACCGTCTGCCTGCCTGAGGCGACCCCCCGTCCGCCCCGGGGGACATGACCCGCGCCGCACTCCGGCCCGGGTCATTCGGCTACCGGCCCGGCTCCAGGGTGAAGAGGTTCATCCGGTACGAGTTGATGACGGGCGGGATCAGCCGCGCCAGCAGGGGCATGCCGTAGCGGTGGCGCCGCGGCCAGGTTCGGACCACGTCCGGCTGCGGGGTGGCGAACGTCCTGCTCTCGCGCAGCCTCAGCCCCCACCCCTCCAGGCCCTTCGGGTCGTCGCAGGTCCAGGTCATCCGTGCGTCGACGGCCTTGAACACCGGGTTCCGTTCCTGGTTGCGCATCATGGAGCCGCCTCCGGTGTCGAAGCCCAGGTCGGCCCCGGGGAAGCGGTCCGCCAGAGCCTGCACGACGGACCGGACCTGTTCCTCCTCGAAGTAGAGGAGGACGGCCTCACTGACGAAGAAATAGGGCCCGCCGCTCTCCGCGACCGTCTCGAACCAGTCGGTGTCCAGCACCGAGGCCGCGAGGGTCGTGGTGCGTTCGGAGTCGGAGAGGAACCGCTGCCGCAGCTCCACCGTGTCCGGCAGGTCGAGGTCGAACCAGCGCGCCCGCCCGTTGTCGAGGCGGCGCGAGCGGGTGCCCAGTCCGGCCCCGAGTTCGACCACGGTGCCGTCGGGGTGCTCGGCGAGGAACCGGCTCACCCACCCGTCGAAGATCGCACTGCGCAGCACGGAGCCGCCGAGGGAGGGGCCACGGAACTTGGCGAAGTCGTAGTCGATGGCCTCGACCATCCGCAGCGCCTCGGTGTCCTTGAGGATCGAGTGGCGGGCCTGGGCGTCGAGCGCGCGCCCGTACAGCGGAATGAGCAGTGTCTCTTGTACGGTGCCGAGCCGTACGGCTTCCTTGGTCACTCGATCACCATCCGTGCGAAGTTAGGGTTACCTAAGTAAGCCTAGGCTCGCGTCGACGAAACCTCAACTCCCTTACCCTCAGGGCACTCTCACCCCCGAGGGCCAGCAGGTTGAGCGCACAGCGAAGGCCCCCGACCGCGCTGGCCGAGGGCCTTCGCTTGACCGGTGGCTACATGCCGCCGTTCATCTGCTGGTAGAAGATGGCACGGTTGAGCTGTTCGTCGGTCATGTTGTTGACGTTGTCGACGAGCTTCTGTGTCTGCTTGGTCGCGAAGCGTTCGACGGGGTTCTTGATGACCTCGCCCGCGACGCCCCCTTCGATCTTGCCCATGAGTTTGCTGTCGCCGTGGGCTTCGGCGAGGTCGCCAGCCTCTTCGGAGATGAAGGCGGTGGTGGCGATGCGGGCGAGCTTGCCGACGCCTCGCGCTATGAGTCCGTATTCTTCCGGCTTCTCGTCTTTGGACATCGTGCCTGCTTCTTGAGTCCGGACATGATTCGTCTACCTACCCATACGACTGATAGAGAATGTCTCACTTTGTAATAACTCGCGGCCTTTTCCCGCGCGCTGGCCTCTGCTGCCCCTTCGACCAGTCGCTCCCCATTGCCGCACGCCGCCTTGGAGAGCACCCCGGGCGCCAGCTGGTCGGAGCCCAGATTGCCAGCCTTGGGGGCGCCCACGCTTCCACGAGCCTTTCAGGGAGACCCGCCTGACGAATCATCAGAGACAGCGCACCGCGGCCGCACTGTCCGACCAGAGCCAGTTCACGGGCGCGTACCGCTTCTTCAGTGCGGTGCGTTCGCGCCCGTAGCCCTTCAGCGCGTTCTCCACGGTCACGGCCAAGTCGTCCAGGTCCCGTGGCACGGGCACCCGCAACAGCACGTGCTGCTTGCGGTGCGCGAGGAGCAACTCCCCTGCGGGCGTGCACTCCAGCAGAGCGAAGTGCACGAGCGGCTTGAACGGCTTCTCGGCAGTGGACATCCGGGCGCGCAGCATCCCGTCAGCGCTCCATGCGTACAGGCCGTAGCGGTTGAGGTGGAAGGCGCGGGCGCGGTGCGGATCAGCGACCAGGGTGAAGTCGAAACCGGTGAACGGACTGTCCTCGCGCAGATGCAGGCCGCCCAGTCGGCCCCGCAACAGCCCGCGGTCGTCGACGACGGCGAAGCTGAACTCCTGCCCCCGGTTGGTCGAGCGGTAAATCTTCCCGAAGACCGGGACGACGAACAGGTCGTCGCCCAGCGCTGCCGGGCGGCTCATCGTGGAGTCGAGGTAGCCGTAGAGGCTGCCGCTGGTCCCGGTGAGCCGCGAGAGGGCTTCGGTCAACGAAGGCGCGGGCCGGTTGCCGCGCCCCACCGGCTCGTCGCCGTAGCGCACGTGCGCGTACCAGTCGGCCTCGCTCTGGGAGTCGGTGCGCGAGTCCAGGGTCGCGACGGCGCGCAGCACCGGCTTGCGGTCCTGGACGAGTCCTGTGACGGGTTCGGAAACCGCGACGATGTTGGAATGGGCGCCGGCCCAGTTGCTGAGCCCGTACTCGGAGGTCATGCAGAGCAGTCGACCGGCGGGGGTGACGGCGATCGACGCGGCGAACGGATCGTCCCCGGCGTCCTGCCGCGCCTCCCAGCCCCAGGACATCGGCCAGGAGACGCGGACCTCGTCCAGGTCAGGGGAGAGCAGATGGGTACTGCCGGGCCTGGAGCTTACGGCGACCGTGCCGTCCGGGAGGACGGCCAGTGTCGTGCCCTCGCGCTCCGGTACGGCCGACGGGGCACCACCCGGCACCGCCTGCCCGAACACGGCGGTGGCGATGGGCTTTCCGTCGGATCCGTACCGGGTGACCAGCTGGTAGCCGAAATCCCGCTCGGCGGGGTCGGCCGAGTCGGCGGCACGCCTTCCGACGCGACGCAGGCCGCTCAGTACGTACGTGTCGCCGGCCGCCGTGCCCACCGCATGATCGGCCCTGAACCCCCATCCGCCCGCTTCGGGGTCGAGACGGTGAACGTCCAGCAAGGACGCGGGCACGGTGATCGGCAGCAGTGTCATTCCGCCATCCTCTCCCCTGCCGCTGACAACGGTCGTACGCAGTCACGGGACGGCCAGGGTCTCGGACGGTGTTCTCCCGGGCGGATCACGGGGGCTGAGGCCGGGTGAATCCAGACAGTAGGTGTCGGGTATCAGCGCTTTGCTGGACGCCATGGAAAACCAGACATCCAGTTGGGCGGAGTTCGAAGCCGCCGAAGCGGAGTTCGCGGATGCCGTGAGGAAGCGGTTCGCGCGGTACAAGCACCATGTCCTCGCGACTCTGCGCGCGGACGGCCACCCCAGGCTCACCGGCCTTGAGGTGGACATCCGCTCCGGCGAGCTGTGGCTCGGCATGATGCCGAACTCCCGCAAGGCCCAGGACCTGCGCCGCGATCCGCGCTTCGCCGTCCACGCGAACCCAGGGCCGGACGCGGGAATGACCGATGGGGACGTACGGGTCAGTGGCCGGGCAGTCGAGGTCACCGACGCCGAGGTGCTTGCGCGGTACGCGGACGACGTTCACCCTCCGCAGCCGTTCCATCTCTTCCGTACAGAGCTGGCGGAAGTCGTGCACACGCGGGTCGACGACGACGAGTTGGTCTTGCGGGTGTGGCAGCCCGGCGCCACCGTACGCACCATCCGCAGAGGCAACGGCGCCGAGCCACCGCGCGAGGACACCAACCGGACCGCTTCGAGCGAGTAGGTCGCAGCCGCTCGTCGACGGGCCGTAGTGAGCAGGTCCTCCAACCGCGTCGACCGGAGCCGAGGGCGTCAAACCGGCGCACGGGTGCGCGGCTCCGGGCCGTCGCGATCCTGTGCGCCGTTGCCTGGCCGACGGGGACGGGAAGCCTGCCCGCAGCACTGCGGAGGAGGAGGCTCGTGATGGCCAGTGGGTTTCAGCGGTTGAAGGTCCAAGCGATGTTCGACGCGCTCGACGCGGACGGCAACGGCTATCTGGAGGAAGGGGACTTCGAGGCGCTGGCAGCGCGGTGGGAGCTGTTGCCGCGGGTGGCCGCCGGACCGGAACTGGCCGCCCGGGTCCGTACGGTGATCATCGGTTGGTGGCAGCACCTGTCGGCCGCCAACGGCGGCTCCCGTGCCGAGCGGATCGGGATGGACCGGCTGATGGCGGTGGTCGACACCCTGCCGACCATGCGGCAGGCGGTCGCGGCGACGGCGGACGCCATCTTCGACGCGATCGACGAGAACGGGGACGGCAGGATCTCCCGTGGTGAACACGGTCGGCTGATCGACACCTGGCACGGCCGGAGCATCCCGACCGGTGACGTCTTCGACCGGCTCGACCAGGACGGCGACGGCTACCTCAGCCGTACCGAGTTCGCGGTGCTGTGGACCCAGTTCTGGATCAGCGACGACCCGGCAGAGCCGGGCAACCTGATGTGCGGACCCGTCGCCGGTACCTCTGCCGCCTGAGGCCGCGGCGAAGCAACCGGACACGCTCCACCGGGCGCACCAGGCGGACCGGGCGCACCTGACGGGCCGGGCGCACCGGGCCGCCATGAACTCCGGTGCGTACCCGTCCGTACCAGGTCGTGACGACGTCACAGCAACCGGTCGACCAGCCCGTCGATGTACTCCGGGGTGAGCGGGACCAGGCCGAACAGGACGCGGATGTACATCGGGGCCAGGACGTGGTCGAGCACTCCGAACGCGTCGGGCGGGCTCTCGCCGCGTTCGTCGGCCCGGTCGAGCATGGACTGCAGTTGCCGCATGCGTTCGGCGCGAAGGCCCTCCGCGGCCTCCAGGCCCTGTTTTCCGTTGCCCGACAGAGCGACGGAGAGGCGCACCAGCGCCAGGCCGTCGGGGCCGGTGATCTCGCGGGCCACATTCGCCGCATAGGTGCGCAGGTCACCGGCCAGGCTCCCGGTGTCGGGCATCGGTGACTGCGCGTTGAGACGGGTGAGCGTCACGTCGGCGAGCAGGTCTTCCAGGCTGCCCCACCGGCGATAGATGCTGCTGTCGGCCACGCCCGCGCGGGCCGCCACCTCGCCGACGGTGAAGTTGCCGTAGCCGCGTTCGCCGACCAGGTCCGTGACGGCCTGGTGCACCACGGCGCCGACGCGGGCACTGCGCCCGCCGGGCCGCCGGGCCCGCTGTTCGTCGTTCATGCCCCCACCTTAACGCAGTTATGACTTGCGTTTGTGGGGTGACCCTCCCTACAGTCCACTAACGCAGCCGACGACTGCTTTAGCGTGCTCGGGTGTCGCCGTCCGCGTCGACCGCGGCCGGGCGCGAACAACGATCGGGAGGAACCCCCATGGGTACATCGCATGCGGCCGCAGGCAGATCGAACCGGTCCGTACTGCTCACGGTGACCTGTCTGGGCCAGTTCATGGTCCTGCTCGACAACACGATCGTCGGAGCGGCGCTGCCCGACATGCAGCACCGGCTGCACACTCAGTTGACCGGTCTGCAATGGATCGTCGACGCTTACGTACTGCTGGTCGCCATGCTGCTGCTGTCCGGCGGCATCTTCGCCGACCGGTTCGGCCGCAAGCGGGTGTACTTGACCGGTGTGGCGGTGTTCACCGTCGCGTCGGTGCTGTGCAGCCTCGCGCCCTCGCTCGGCTGGCTGGTCGCCGGGCGGGTGCTGCAGGGCATCGGGGCAGCGGCGCTGAGCCCCGCCTCGCTCGCCCTGCTCACCGCCGCCCACCCGGTGCCGCAGGAACGGATCAAGGCGATCGGCCTCTGGGCCGGATTCAGCGGCATCGGCCTGGCGGCGGGCCCCGTGGCCGGCGGCGTGCTGACGGATGCCTTCGGTTGGCCCGCCATCTTCCTGATCAATCTGCCCATCGGCGTGGTTCTCCTGCTGGTCGGTCTGCGCAGCCTTGAGGAGTCCCGCAATCCGAGTGCCCCCGCGATCGACGTCCCGGGGACGGTGCTGTCCGTCCTGGGGGTGGGGGTGCTGACCTACGGGCTGATCGAGGGTGGTGCACGCGGCTGGACGTCGCCGGTGATCCTGGCGAGCTTCGCCGCCGCGGCGGCACTCCTCGCCGCCTTCGTCACTGTCGAAGCACGCCGTTCCGCTCCGATGCTGCCGTTGCGACTCTTCCGGCAGCGCCTGTTCACCGTGTCCAACACCGCCATGGTGGTGGTGGGGTTCGCCCTCATGGGTTCGTCGTTCTTCTTCTCCCAGTTCTTCGTGTACGTCCAGGGCAGCTCGATCCTGCGCGCAGGTCTGCAGACCCTGCCGGTGTCCCTCGCCATGGTGTTCGTCAGCCCGTACGCGGGCCGGCTGGCCGCGCGCTACGGCTTCCGGATCGTGGTCACCACCGGCCTGGCCCTGGCCGGCCTGGGGCTGCTGGCGCTCGGCGTGGTGCACGCCGACACCGGATACGGGAACGTGTGGTGGCGACTGGCCGTGGTCGGCGTCGGCTTCGCCCTGACCCTGCCCCCGCTGACGGGAGCCGCCATCCACGCGGTCAGCCCTCAGGAAGGCGGCCTCGCGTCCGGCATCAGCAGCACGACCCGGCAGATCGGCGCGGTGCTCGGCGTGGCGGCGCTCGGAGCCGTCGTCCGCACCCGCCAGTCCGGCGGCGCTTCCTTCGAAACCGGCCTCAACAGCGCCTTCGTCACGGCCGGCGCCATCACCTTGGCCACTGCCGTGGTCACCGGCCTGTGGCTGGCGCACTCCAAGCCCGCGGAAGGCTCCGCGGTCCCGCGGCGCCCCACCGGTCCAGAGACGGTCGCCACCCCGGGCGAGGCATCCGCGAACAGTACGAACTAAACCGCTGTCACGGCGCGGAAAGGGGCGCCTCCTCCGGTCCGAAGCGCACGTGGCAGCCCCGCACGAGACAGCACCCGCGGCGGAGCCTCCAGAAGGCACGCGGGCCCCGAACCGTACCGTTCTGGACGTGAGCCGCGGCCTTCATGGTCTCGTTGGTGCTCCGCAAGCGCAACGCCTGAGTCGGCTGACCACCAGCGTGCGAGAACTCGAAGCCGCTGCCCGGCGCTGTGCAGCGCTCGGTACCGTTGCCGGTTTCCGCCCAGTGTGCCTGGACGTTGGAGTTCATCGCACCGACCGCCCCGACGATCTGGAAGCAGGTGACAGGGGAGAGCGTCGAGGCTCCGCACACGGACTCCGGCCCGCCCCCGACCACCGCGCCCGCTGGACAGGTCAACCACCTGCCGCAACTCCCACCGGAACGACGGCGGTCGGCCCTACCATCGCGGGATGACCTCCCCACCACCCTCCCACCGCCGGTCCCTGGGCACCGGCCCGCAGCACCACCCCGGCGCCCCCGCGGCGCTGCCGTCCTCGAACCCGGATGCCGCCCCCCGCCGTACGGTGCGCGCGACGGAGGCCGACGTGCAGCCCGCCGCCCTGTTGTACCGCCCCGGACAACTCGCCGACGTCGCCGTCCTTCGAGCGCGCGGGGTCCTCGGAGGCACACCCGACCCACCGGCCGAGACGCGACCCCGACTGCCGCGCCGCGCACGGTAGGTCACGGCGGTCCGCCTTCGGAGACGAGCCGTCGCGTCGACCGCTGAACCGGCCTCGGTCGCCGTGCCTTGCCCACAGAAGCGGGTGCGGACAGGGCATCGGCCGGGCCCCGGCGACAGCCCGGACCGGCCTGGTGACAGCGCGGACCGGCCTGCGAACAGCCCGGCGGGCATCTGGCGCGCCTTCAGCCGCGCGGCTCTCGACAGCGGAGAAGTGGTTGATGCGATTCCGCGCAAACTCCCTATCGCGGGCGATCTTGCGAATGCCACGATCAGCGCGGCGTATCCGCCTCGTGTTCGTCTCCTGACCGAAAGAGTGACCTGCAGCAGATGCGAAGATCCCTCGGCGCGGCGCGCCGAACCGCCGGTGCGGCCGTGCTCTCCCTGGCCACCGCCCTCACCGGACTCGCCTTCCCCGCCACCGCGCAGGCAGCCGTGACCTGCTCGGCCGGTGTGTGGAAGGCCCAGTACTACGCCAACACCTCCTTCACGGGCACTCCGAAGTCCACCGTCTGCGACACCTCCATCGCCGAGAACTACGGCCAGGGGGATCCCGCGGGCGTCACCCTGCCGCGGGACAACTTCGGCGTCCGCTGGAGCATGACCCGCAACTTCGGCTCCGGCGGCCCCTTCGACCTCGCCGTCACCGTCCAGGACGGTGCCCGCGTCTACCTCGACGGCACCCGCAAGGTCGACCTGTGGCGCAACGTCACCCGGGACCAGAAGAAGACCACCCGCCTCGTCATCCCGCGCGGGGTGCACACCCTGCGGGTGGACTTCGGCGCCTACACCGGCGCCGCCAACATCGCCTTCTCCCACAAGCCCGTCATCGGCGCGGCCCACGACAAGACCGCCCCGCTGAGTCCGGCAGGCCTGAAGGCCGGTTACGCGCCGGCCACCCTGAAGACGAGCCTGACCTGGGCCCGCAACCACGAGCTTGACCTGGCCGGCTACCGCCTCTACCGCCGCGCAGGCAGCTCCGAGGCCTGGAGCCTGCGCAACACCGCTCTGATCACCGGCAACACCTTCACCGATACACCTCCGGCGACCGGCGCCACCTACGAGTACGCCCTGCGCGCCGTCGACCGCTCCGGCAACGTCTCCCCGCTGACCGGCGTGACGCGCGTCGTCAGCGCGGACAGGACGGCCCCCGCCGCCTGCACCGGACTCACCGCCACGTACGACGAGTTCGGCGCCCGGCTCTCCTGGTCACCGGTGAGCGGGGCCAGCTCCTACGAAGTGCAGCGGGCCCTCGCGCCCGAGGGACCGTTCTTCTCCCTCGACGTACCCACACAGAGCCCCTCGCTGACGGACGTCGGCGCCGTCGCGGGCACGACCTACCACTACCGGGTGCGGGCCCTGGACAGCGCGGGCAACGCCTCCCCGTACTCCGCGCCCGTCCAGCTCGACACGCCTGTCCTCGAACCCGCTCCCCGGGCACCCGCGGTCGTCTCCGCCAACGGCTGGATCGACCGCAACACCGTCGGCTGGAAGTACGACGGCGATCCGGCCCACCAGTTCCACGTCTACGCCGCCGAGTCGGCCACCGGCCCGTGGACCCGGCTGACCGCGACCCCGGTCACCGGCCGCGCCTACGACGACTTCACCGCGCCGGTCAGCCAAGTGCGTTTTTACCAGGTCAGGACGGTCGCGGCGGACGGCACGGAGTCGGCCGCGTCGACGACGGCCTCGGCCACCCGCACCGGCGACCTCACTCCGCCGCGCATGCCGCACGGCCTGGACGCGTGGAACGGCACCGATGGCGTGCACCTCTCCTGGACGGCCAACACCGATGACACGGACCACTACCTCGTCATGCGCAAGCCGCTGCTCGGCGCGTGGGAGCAGATAGCCGTGGTGCAGGGTGCCAGGTACGTGGACGCCGACGCCCCGGTGGACGTGCAGTTCGGCTACACGGTCCGCGCCGTCGACGCGGCGGGCAACGTCTCGCCCATGCCCGAGCCCGGCTACGGCACCGTCTACGGCAAGCGCCTGCCGGTCAACGAGAAGCCCGCCGCGCCCGCCGCGCTGACCGCGACGGCCGAGAGCGGCAACGTCAAGGTGGAGTGGACCGCGAGCACGTCGGCCGATGTGGCCGGCTACTACGTCTACCGCACCACCTCTTCGGACCCCGCGACGGCCTACGCGGTCTCTCCGCTCCTCACCGGGACGACGTTCACGGACAGCAACGTGCCCGCCGGCAAGACGTGGCACTACGTGGTGCGCGCCGTCAGTACGCGCAGCATGTGGTCGGACTTCTCGCCGATGGCCGAAGTCACCATCGGCTGCCCGGTCATGACCGCACCGCCCACTCCCCGGATCACCGGGGGCGGCAGGGGCGCGGACTCCGTCCGGCTCAACTGGGAGGCGGGAGCGTGCGACCAGGGTGCCACCGTCTCGTACAACGTCTACCGGTCCACGTCCGGATCGGACGTCTTCACCCCTGAGCGTCGCATCGCTTCGGGTGTGACGGCCCTGACGTACACGGACCTCGGTCTGGCGCGCGGGTACTACCACTACGTGGTCACCGCCGTGGCCGCCGACGGCACCGAATCGGCGCCGCAGGCAAAGCCGTTCGAGATCTCGCTGATGGCGCCCTGAGGCCCAGACGCGCGGTTCGATCCCTTGGCCCTCGTGGTCCGGGCGCTTCACGCGTCCGGACCGCGAGGGCCTCTGCCGTTGCCCGGACCCGGAGGTACGGCCACGGGACGAGCCCCCGAGGCCGCTGGCCGCCGTCCTATCCGTCCGTGTCGAACGAATCAGCCGCAACCAGCTCCTGGACGAACGTGCGGAAGTCCGCGGCCAGCGGGAGTTCCGTGCCGTTCTCCGCGTCGAACCACGTCACGGACGGCTCCCCGTGCTCTCCGCGTGCCCGGTAGTCGAGAGCGATCCACCAGTGGCCGTCCCCGGAGAGCAGAACCAGAGGAGACGGCAGACCCCACTCCCCCACCAGGTAGGCCGAGTCCAGCAACGACAACTGGCCGTCGCGACGGCCGATGCCCATCAAGGCGTCGAGCGGCACATGGTCCTCGCTCCACGAGGTAGGCGCCACGGTCGGGAACGCGTTCCACGACTCGGCCACCAGCCCGCCGTTCTGGACCCGCAGGACCTCAAGCAACGAGGCCGGCAATCGGACGCCGAGCCGACGCTCGGCGTCACGCACGACCTCATCGGTCAACGAGGGCTGCACCCCGTACAGCCCCTCGCCCCAGAACGTCGCCTTGACCTCATCGAACCGAGCCACGAACACATCCTATGGACTCCGCGGACCGGCTTGACGATCTCCAGGTGGTTCCTCGACGGCCAAGTGGCCGGCGCGGAACCGGTGTCACCGGTGCACTACCACGCCAGGCTCGTGGGGACGTCCGTCGCCGAGCAGGCGCGGTCGGCGCGGCAACGGCTGGCGGACCGATTGGGCAAGGAACCGGCCGATCGGCGCGTGGCCGTCCTGCACGCGCTGGCCGGACGCGAACGTGACGTCGACCAGGCCCTGCGCGTGCTGTAGGGGGGACGGCCCGACGGCGAACCCCTGGCTCACACCGCTAGCCTCCCGGTGGCGGCTGCGTGTCGACCAGGAAGTCGAAGGCGAGGCCGCTGGAGCCCTCGCCCCTGCCGGTGCCCCGGCGGGCGCTGAGCCAGACCGCGACCCTGCCGTCGCGCCACCGGGTGCGGTTGTACGACACGGTGATCCGGGTGCCGGACTGCGGCACCTCCTCCTCGTTGACGTAGTACGGACGCCCCTGGTCGAACCCCTCGCGCAGCAGCGCCGTGCGCGGGCGGACCGGCCGGCCGTCGACCACGCCTGGCATCGCGGCCCGCTGGAGCTGGACGTCGCGGTTCTGGCCGGGGACGTGCACCGGGATGAACGGAATCCAGTTGTCCGGTACGGAGTTCATCGCCTCGTACGCGACCGGCGCGGCCGGGGCCGGCGGTGTCGGCGGCGGGCGCAGGCGCAGCCGGTGCGCGAGGAGCTCCGCCGCGATCTCGGCTCCGCGCCTGGCTTCTCCGGTGGCCGTGCGGACGGTCTGTTCGACGCCCCACACCATGTTGGCGCTTTCGTCCCTGATCAGGGCGACCTCCTCAAGGACCGGCCCTTCCGCGACCTTCGGGACGCTCGGCGGCAGCAGCAGGCCGGTGTCGGCGGCCACGTCCTCGTCGCCGATGGTGTCCAGGGTGAACATCGACCAGCGCTGCCAGTCGGCGTCGCTGCCCGATCCGGCCGGGGTGATCCAGCGCTTCTGCCCGAAGACGTCGGTGACCGCGAGGCCCTGGATCTGTGCCAGGGTGCCCGCGGGGAGGTCGCAGGGCAGCTGGTACCAGTCGTTGCTGTAGACGAGGGCGAACTCCAGGAAGATCAGCCGTGCCAGGTCGGTGCTGTCGGGGCGTACGGCGGCGAAGTTGGTGCGCCCGTCCTCCAGGGCCCACCAGCGCGGCAGCGGCATTCCGGAGAAGCGGACCGGGGCGGGGAAGACCGTGCGGTGGAAGGCGGTCGACGTGGGTGCGGTCCCGCCGACGGGAGGTCCAGGGTCGATCGAGAACGCGTGCCAGTCGAGGGTCCCGCCGGGGTACTCCTGCACGGTCAGGGCCTTCTCGCCCGTGCCGCCCGGTACGGCGGCCGCGACCGTGAAGCGGTGCTCCAGACGGCGCGGGTCCCAGGTGGCGTTGGCGGTGTGCCGGGCCGCGTCCTGCGCGGGCTGGTCGATCAGCGTGTCGAACCAGGCGACCAGCTTCTTGCCGAGCCTGACCAGTTCGGCGTGGTGCAGCCCCAGCAGTCCGCTGATGCCGTCGTGCGCGAGCCCGCCCGCCTTCAGGTGGCGGTAGAACTCGTAGCCGTCCATCCGCCGCCCCGACACGGCCTGCAGCGTGGACCAGACCTCGGGGTGCGCGACCCGCGGGCTGTCGCCGTCCGCCGCGGGGTCGGGCAGGGCGATCGGATAGCGGGCGATGTACTTCTGCCGGACGTTCAGGCTGAGGATGTTGAGGATCAGGTTCTGGCCGAGCAGCTTCATCCAGCGGCGGCCGATGGCGAGGCGCAGATCGTAGGAGATCCGGTCGGCGCCGAAGGCGAAGGGCACGGCGCGCCGCTCGGCGAGCGTCTCCAGCGGCCGGTCGGCGGGCAGCGCCTCGGCGGTGCCCCCGGCCGGCCGGAACCGGCTCGGTGCGGCGGTGGCGACGGAGTAGGTCGCGGTGACCGGGGATCCGCCGTCCGTGCCCCGGAACTCGCCGAGCTGCCACTGGCGGGTGAGCAGCCACAGCGGGTCGCGCACCTCGGCCCGCAGCGCACGCTCGAAGTCGACGGTCCGCGGCCTGCCTTCCAGCCGGTTCCACAGCCCGACGGTCGGGGTCGCGCGGTTGTCCAGTTCCTCGCGGAGGTTCTTGACGGGCGGCTCAGTCATGGGATTTCCACCGGAGGTTGGAGGTGGCGAGATCGGTGCTGATGGTGATGGGCCTGCGGGTCGCCGACATGACGGTCGCCGGGAGGAGCTGGGCGTACGCGGTGTCGTCCAGGTGCCCCGGCTCCACCGCCCTGATCCTGGCCAGGTCGAACGTCTCGTGCACCGCTGCGAGCAGATCGCCCTGGGTCCACTTCTGGCCCTTCACCGGGGGCACGACCAGCAGCAGTGCTTGTGGCGGCTCGGAGTCGGGGCCGTCCACGTGGACGGCGATCCCGGTGGTCTCCCGTTCCGCGGGCACCACCTCCGTCCACTCGTCGAGGAGCAGCCCGCAGCGGCCCGCGCCGATGAGGGGCTCCGCGGCGTAGTGCGCGGTGAACAGCAGCCGGTCCTCGACGATCTTCGTACCGGCCTTGAACTCCATGGCCAGCCAGGTGTCGGCGGCCCTGTAGGGCAACTGCACGGGCGTCAGGGCGGGTTCCTGCCATCCGGCGATGTTGCCGAGCAGCCCGCCGGGGCCGCGCAGCGCGTCGCCCAGGGCGACGGCCTTCTCCCACAGGCGGGGTTTGTCCCTGACCCGGGCGATGCCGTGCACCCAGTCGTCGACGGGGAAGTCCCGGCCGAAGTCGTCGGTGAGGTGCTTGATCAGGCGCGTGCTGTCGTTGCGGGCCTTGCGCCAGTCCGTGGCCAGCGGCTCGGGCGGGGTGAACTCCGGTACGGCCAGGACGTCCTCGCCGATGAGGGCCTTCAGCGCGTCGGTCGCCGCGGTGACCCGGTCGGGTCCGGTCACCGCCTGGTCGTAGGCGGTGAGGGCCAGGTCCGCGACGCGCAGGCGCTCGGCGATGTCGCGCTGGAGCGCGTTCCCCCGCTCCAGCAGGTCCCTGCCGTAGGCGACGATCCGGTCGCCGAAGGGGGTCAGGTCCAGGCCTGTGGGGTCGAACTCGGCCAGGGGAAGGAGCGCGCCGACCTCGGCGAGCAGTCCGCTGAGGGTGGTCCTGGTGGTGCGCGCCACCTGTTTCAGCTGCTGGAGGCGGGAGTTGAAGGCGACGCGCCGGGTGGTGAGCTTGGCGCGCAGCTGGGAGGGGCGGGCGGGGCGGGGGCTGGTCGGCTTGGTGGTGAGCAGCCGCTCCGCCTGTTCCAGGAGCCGGAAGCGCTCCTCGTCGGGTGTGGCGGCGGGCAGTGCGTCGTAGCGGGCGATGAGCGTGTCCGCCTCGGCGAGTGCGCGGCCCATCCGCTCGGCGACCACCGCGACGGCGGCGAGCAC
This sequence comes from Streptomyces sp. NPDC050504, assembly GCF_044458065.1. Taxonomy (NCBI): domain Bacteria; kingdom Bacillati; phylum Actinomycetota; class Actinomycetes; order Kitasatosporales; family Streptomycetaceae; genus Streptomyces; species Streptomyces sp. NPDC050504. The sequence continues at coordinate 119,870 of NZ_JBITHO010000006.1, forward strand.
GTCGACGTACACCCCGCGGCGCCAGCCCGTGACCTCTCCCCATCCGCTGCGCACCATGCCGAAGCCGCCGGCGAAGGTGACGAGTTCGGCGTAGGTCGTGAGGAATCCGTCGATCCCGGTGATGATCTGCTGGCGCCCCGGGGCGGCGGGCTCGGGCGGGTAGAGCGGGGCGAGGTCGGCCAGGTGGTCGGCGAGGTCGTCGCGCAGGTCGACGAGGGCCTTGCGGACGGCGGCGGGGCGCTCCTTGGGCAGTGCCACGGAGTCGTCGGCCGAGCGGTCGACGGTACGGGTCCCCGCGGTGGCCACCAGGTCGGTCGGGCGCAGCGGGCGGGAGGTCGTCAGCAGGGAGCGCAGGGCGTCGACGAGCGGCGACAGTTCGAACAGGGTGATCCGGCCGTCGACGCGCTGGGTGTAGCGGATGGTGAGGACGGCGTCGGGGCGCGGTGCGTCCCGGTCGACGACGGCTCCGATGATGCGGTCGTCCAGGTCGGTCATGGCCGCCTGCCCCGCGGGGCGCAGCGCCCACAGGAGGTCGATCGGCTGGAGGCCGAGGTCGGACTGGGTGACGACGCGGCTGCGGGCCTGGCCGCCGACCGGGTCGGTCCAGGTGACGAGGACCCCGACGTCCGCCTGGCGGGGCAGGAGTGCGGGGAGCCAGGCGTTGACGGCGGGTTCGGCCTTGGCGCGCGGGCCGTTGCCGGTGAAGAGGGTGGAGCCGTGGTCGGGGCCGAGGCCGGGGGTCAGCTGGAGGGCGAGGCGGTGGGTGAGGGTGATGCCGCTGCGCGGGGTCTGGACCACGGCGGGGTCGGGCGGGAATCCCTCCTTGGCGTAGGCGTCGAGGGTGGCGGCGGCGCGCTCGGTGTTGCCCAGGAGCGCCTGGTGGGTGCCTTCGGCGACGGCGAGGTCGGCCAGTGCGTCGTGGACGTCGAGGAGGCGGTCCACCTCCTTGTTCATGGCCTGTTTCTCGTCGTCGGTCGCCGGGGGCATGTTCGGGGCGCCGAAGGGGTACGTGGGGGCGGCGGGCGGCCGGGTGGCGCGCCGGACGAGTTCGAGCCCGTCGACGACGTTGCGTGCCTCGACGACCTCGACGGGGACGCCGGGCCCCGGTTTCACGTCGGAGAGTTTGCCCGCGCGCAGCGGGAAGGCGCCGCGCAGGGCGGGGAGGAACTTGTCCAGTTCGATGCCGGGGTGGCCCTCGTGCAGACCGCGTTCGAAGCGGTAGCCGAGGAGTGCGCCCAGTGACTGGCCCTGGCGCAGCCCGTCGAGGAGCGAGAGGGCGGTGCGCACCCGCTCGGAGCTGAGGTTCACGGCGAAGGAGTCGGCGTCGGCGGGCGAGCCGTTGGCGAGGTATCCGGCGCGCAGGACGGCGGCGGTCCTGGCGTGTGCGGGCGACGGCGCGTGGATGTAGCCGCCGTTCCCGGGATCGTGGGTGATGGACGTCGTGCCGAACACTTCGGCGAGCTTTCCCGTGAGCGGCACCTGGGTGAGGTGTCCGCCCGGATCGGGGACGATCTTCTCCAGCCAGCCGTACGCCCCGATGTGGATCCCCTTGCGGGGTGCGGACGTGCCGTCGGAGCCGTAGCGCAGCTCGGAGAGGCGTTCGTTGGCGAGGCCGAGGAGCCAGGCGTCGAGCCGGTAGGTGGCCAGGTCGACGTGTTCGGCCAGGACGCGTTCCAGGCGGGCCGTGGGCAGCCGGGACAGCTGTCCGATCGCCTTGGTCTGCTCGTCGAGGAGCGCGGTGGCCTGGTGGGTTCCGATGACGCCCGGGATGAACTGGTGGACCAGCAGGTTCGGGTCGGAGCTGCCGGTGATCGCGGGGTCCGGCGCGTACAGCTGCCGGAACCTGCTCTCGCTGACCGGCGGCTGCGACTCGCCTGGGCGCTGGGTTCTGACGTGGACGAAGAGCGGGTCGGCGAGCGGGGGCGCCGGGCGGCCCGCGGCGACCGCGAGGCGGCGGGCCGCGTCCTCCCAGCCGAGGAACACGGCGTGCCGCAGCAGCAGGTACAGCAGCGCCGCGGGCGGGCGCCCGCCGTCGAAGCCGTCTTCGAGGCGGACCGCGTCCAGGTCGGTGCGGGAGTGGTGGGCCAGCCACTCCAGGTAGTTGAGGCCCTGGGGCAGCGGTGTGTACGGGCGGACCGGGTCGCTCTCGGAGAGCGGCCGGTCGTCGACGAGGGGGCCGACGAGGGGGTACTGCTCCCCCACGAAGAGCCGTCGGATCAGATCGGGGTCGGGGCGCTCGGGCGGGTGCGGCGGATAGCCGAGCCGGGTGAGCAGGGCGCGGATGGGCTGGGGCATCCGCAGCAGGTTCTCCAGGGCTTCGGTGACGGTGGTGCCGAGGCCCGCGAGGTTCTCCCGGTTGAAGACGTCCTCGACGCTCTGCGCGTACCGCTGGTGGTACTCGGCGGAGGTCGGGTGCAGTGCCAGGATGTCCAGGAGCCGCTGGTGCGGATCGCTGCTGCCGCCTTCGATGTGGGCGACCTTCGCGGCCGCGGTCGTCCAGTCCTTGCGCGCCTCCTGGAGCAGCCCCAGCAGGAAGCGCCGGTGGGCTGCCAGGGGTGACGCGGCGGGCCAGGCGAGTTTGCCGAAGGCGGTGGTGACCAGGAGTCCGTACGGCTGCCGGCCGATCTTGACGGAGGGCAGCGGGCCGCGCCCCGACACGTTCTTGAGGAAGAACTCCCTGGTCTGTGCCACGGCCGTGGGCGGCACCGCCGGGTACAGGGTGGTCTGGAGGAAGTTGCCCCAGGTCGCGGGCCACAGTGCGGTGTTGGCGGCGCGCGCCTCGCGCTGGTCGGTGCCGTCGGCGTGCGGCATTCCGGTCAGGACCGCGGGGTCGAGGCCGAGGAGTTCGGCGAACCACTGGCCGTCGGTCTTCGTCGTCCAGTCGGCGGCCGCGGCGCGCGGCCCCTCGGCGGTGCGCAGTGCGGCGTCGGCCTCCGTGCGGGCGTCCTGGCCCGCCGGGGTCCGCTCGGAGTTGTTGGTGGCGGTGCCCTGGGGCAGCAGGCCGTAGCCCGACGGGCTCTGGAGCTGCCGGGTGATGAGCGCGCCCAGGTCGGCGCCGGACTGTTCGGGGGTCTTCAGCTCCCGCAGTCCGATGGCGACGAGGCGGTCGAGGCCGCCGCGGAAGCGGTCGGTGAGCGCGATCCGCAGCCCCATGCCGCGTCGTACCGCCTCGTCGAAGTCGGTCAGCCACTTCAGCGCGGCAGGGACGCGCAGGGTCCCGCGTTCCTCGTCCAGCTTCAGCTGGTCGCTCTCGCCCGGGTCCGGGCTCACCTTCAGGTCGCCGGTGATGGTGGCTCCGGTCGCGGTGAGGACCTGCTCGCCGTTGACGTACCCGAAGACGGTGAAGCGGTCGGGCAGCAGCTGGGCGGTGGCGGGCTTGGTCCAGGAGTCGGCGGCGATCGCGGCGGGGCGCGGCAGCACCAGGAAGGCGACGACGACGTTGTCGTACGTGCTCGTCGCCGCGGCCTCCACGCCCGCGGGCGGGCGGCTGCGGACGGCCTGGGCGCGGGTGGTTCCGACGGCGGTGAGCAGCGCGGCGTCGGCGGCCCTGAGCTTGACGCGGTCGCCGTGCGCCTTCCAGACGGCGGTCCAGTAGGTGACGGTCGGCTGCCGGTCGTTCGCGGCCGGGGCCGCGGCGGTGAGGATCACCAGGACGGCGGTGTCCCCGGGCACGGAGGCGGGCTTCTCGGCAGGGTTGGCGGGCGGGAACCTGCCCGTCAGCCAGGAGGCCCTGCCCACCGGTACGCGCGCGGTGAACTCGTGCCACGCCGCCTGCTCGGCGACGGCGCCGCCCGCCGCCCGCCACAGTCCCGTCCAGTAGGCGCCGAGCGCGCCGAACTCGGCTTCGCTGGGGAGGGGTTCGGCCTTGTCGATCGCCCATTCGTCGGGGAAGAACCGGACCAGCAGCTCGGTCGCGGTGAACCTGGTCTCCAGCCGTACGGGGCCGAGCAGCACCGGGTAGTCGTCACTCAGCGGGTCGGCCATGGGGCAGCATCTCCTCTGCGTGTACGGCGATCAGTACCGGCGCCTGGAAGAGCATGTAGGCGATGTCGGCGGAGTTCAGCCGTTCGGACCAGAGCGGCAGGGCCGCGTCCTCGCGGCGCTGCTCCTGTTTCTCCGGGTCGTCCTCGGACCCGTCGAAGGGCAGCAGGGGTACGGTGACGGCCGGGTCGAGCTCGATGAAGTTCCGGTTGCCCGGGTCCACGTCCCGCCAGGACAGGTCGTTCCACACCTCGACGGGGGTGCCCTGCCCTTCGTCGGCCCCGAACCGCGGGTCCCCGGGCCGCTCCTTGATCACGAAGAACCATCCGGCGTCGTCCGGCGCGTGGCCCCGGGCCTGTGCGGCGGTCAGGTCGAAGCCCAGCAGGGTGATGTCGGGGGCGACCTTCGCCTCGTAGATCGGCAGTTTCACCAGGTGCGGCGGGGGCCGCTCGGCATCGGGGAATTCGGCCAGGACCCGCTCCTGGCCCGGGTCCGGGCGGCCTGCCGCGTCGCGCGCCCAGTCGGCCTTGTGCGCGTAGACGGCCGCCGTCGGGTACTTCTTCAGCAGTTCGCCCCGGATGACGAGGACGAGTTCCTCCTCCTGCGGCCCGCCCGTGTCCCGGTTGTCGTGGCCGCCCAGCGGCGTGTCCTTGCCCCAGGTGTGGATGCGGGTGATGTCGTACAGCCGCTCTCTGCGCTGCTCGGGGGTCTCCCCCGGCAGGGGCAGCGCGGGACGCGGGTCCCAGAACTGGCGGAAGACCGAGCCCATCTGGTCGGTCGGGTACTCGCGCCAGAGCAGCTCGCGGGCCATCTCGTGGTTGAGGCCGACCATGAACGCCTCGATGAACTCCTGGTCGGTCGCGAGCAGGGTGATCGTGTTGGGCGGGACGAGGTTGAGGTTGGGCACGAAGGTGTCCACGGACAGGTCGATGAGCGACTGGAACATGGGGAGGTCGAGCACCGGGTAGGCCATCGCCTCGATGAACCGGTCGGCGAACGGCCGGAGGCGCTCGGGCAGGCTGACGGCGCCGAGGAGCGTCCTGGGGACGGTCGTGTCGGAGCGCAGCCCGGTCAGCATCCGGTCGCCGGTCTCGGTGACGCCGAGCGGGTCGCGGGGGTCCGTGCGGCCGCCGACCTCGGCGTCGGCCCAGCCCCGGTAGAGGTCGCGCAGGCCGTCCTTGAAGCGCCGGGCCTCCGGGCTGTCCGTCCCTCCCGGGGTCGGGACGATCCCCTCGCCGGGGACGCTGACGAAGAAGTCGTCGCTGGTGGGCAGCGCGTCGACGGGGTCGCCCGCGGCGGCCGCGGCGGGGCCCGGCGGATGCAGGACGCCGTCGAGGTCCTTCGGGGTGACGACCGCTTCGGGGACCGTCTTGGGCGCCGCTGCGGTGACCGCTCCGGTGGCCCGGTCCATCTTCGGGAGCAGGACGTCCAGTTGTTGCCTGTGCCCGGTGCCGAACGGGAGCTCTCGCACGAGCCGTGCGCCCGGCCGGGCCACGCGGCGCATCTGCGGTGACACGGGCGTGGCGGCGAGCCGGCTCCTGGACACCTTGAAGCCGACGGCGACGTCCGCGGCGAGGTCTCCGACGGCTTCCGCGAGCCCGGCCGCGACGCCCGGGGCGCGAGGGGTGTCGGGGGCGGTCACCCGGGACTGGGCGGGTGCGGTCAGACGCAGGCTGCGGCCCGATTCGGCGGGCGCGTCGACACCGGGCGGTGCGGCCGGGGGCGACAGGTGCTTCTCCTGGAGCGCGTGCCCGACCTCCCGGGCCAGCTGGGCCGCCCTGATGCGGCTGTTGGCGGCGAGCACGTCCCCCACCTGCTGCCAGGCCGCGGCCATGAACTCCTCCTGCCGCGCCTGGACGACGCGGGTGCCGAAGTTGGCGGCGATCCTGAAGCGCGGGTCCAGATTGAGCCGGTGCACCCAGTTCTTGTTCAGCGGGTCGGGAACCGGCGTGCCGTCCCGCTCCCTCAGCAGCCGGGAGGTGCGGGCGTGCCAACGCCCGTACAGCGGCGGGGTGATGACGGGGTCGACCTCCTCGGCCAGGGTCAGCGCCTCCGGCGCTCCGGCCGCGGCGGCGTGGTCGGCGTTGGCCGTGGCGGGGGTGTTCACCAGATAGGCGTCGGCCAGGTTGACGAGGCCCGCCAGCGCTTCCTGGAACGGATGCGGGTAGGGCTGGGTCGGCGGCGGTTGCGGGAAGCGGCCGTCCCAGTTGTCCCACACGTCGGCGGTGCGCTCGGGGATCCGCAGCGCCCCGCCGAGCTTGAGCACGCCCTTCAGGCCGGCCGGTGTGGTGATCCCGGGCAGCCCGGGGCCGGGAGGGCGCTGTACGTCGACGTCCCGCCGGGCCACCCGCTCGTCGGGCTCGCGGGGCTCCAGGAGCCGCACCAGGTACTCGAAGTCGCCCGCGTCTCCCGTACCGAAGAACCACCGGTGGTAGTAAGGGAGTTGACCGGCGGCCTCCCTGCCCTGGTAGTTCGGCCCCCAGCTGGAGTGGAGGGCGCTGGGGGCACGGCCCGGCTGAAGGCCGAGCCCGGCGAGCCGCCCGGTCTCGAAGGTGGGCACCAGGAAGGCGTGGTACGGCGTGTTCGGCTTCAGACGCCGGGGGCAGATCAGCCGGGAGCAGGCGCTGTCCGCGTTGGTGCGCAGCACCTCGCGCAGGGCCGCGAGGGCTGCGGGCATGTTGGCGGTTTCGGAGACGATCCGGTCGTCGAGCCCGCCGTTGACGTGCACGTGGGCCCAGGCGCCGAGTTGGTCGGCGCGCGGCAGGGTGGCGGCCGGGTCGGTGACGACGATCGCGGGCAGCGGCCGGTCCGCGTTCGCGACTTCGGTGAACTCCGCCGGCTCACCGGAGTCCCGCTGACCGGCCAGCACGATCAGGGCGAGCCAGGGCAGTACGCTGCCCCTCCCGTCGGGGGCCGCGGGGCTGTAGCGCCAGAGGAAGTTCTCCTCGTAGAACTCGATGTGCGCCAGGTAGTTCGGTTCGGCGTTGGTGACCCAGGGGCGTGGTTCGGTGCGCGAGACGGCCCGTGCGTCGACACCGGTCACGTCCCCGGGGCCGTACAGCTGGATCCGCTGCTCGACGGTCCTGGTCCGCGCCTCGCCCGTGACCGGATCGCCCCGCAGGTTCAGTACGACGGGGATGGTCGCGCGCACGGGCTCCGCGGCCGCGGCGGCGTTCCCCGCGGCGTCGGCGCCGATCCTGGTGGCGATGCCGGTGCGCAGCCACGGCAGGAAGGAGTAGGCGTTGGCGCTCATGCGCCGCCCCCGACGCCGAAGACCTCGGTGGTGGCGGTCAGCTGGGCGAGTGCCGGGTCGGCGGCCGTCAGGCCCGCGCCGGTGGTCCCGCCCGTGACGAGGACCTTGCCCGCCGCCAGCGCGACGGCGCCGGGAGCCCAGCGGCCCGTGGGGAGACCGGCGGCCGCGGTCCAGGACTTCGCCGCGTCGTCGTAGATCAGTGCGCTCTGGTAGCCCGCCCCGTTGTGCTCGTCGTCGGTGCCGCCGACCACCAGGAACTTGCCCGAGCCGAGTGCGGCCACCCGGTGCAGGGTCCGGCCGCCCGGTGCGCCGGGCAGGGCGGTCCACACGCCGGTCGCCAGGTCGTAGCGCTCGGCCGTCGTCGCGGTGTACGGGTCGAAGGTGCCGTCGCCCGGCGTGCCGGGGGTCGCGCCGCCGATGACGAGTGCGGTCGTGTCCGTGGCGAGCACGGTCCGCTGCCCGCTCCTGGGCTGGAGCAGGCTCCCGGTCGGCGTCCAGGTCTTCGCGTCCGGGTTGTACAGCTCGCAGAACGCGAGCGGGACGGTGTCCCGCCCGGAGACGGGCGCCGCTCCCCCGCAGACGAGGACCTGCCCGCCCTTGAACAGCACGGCGGAGTGACCGGTGCGGGCGTCGGTCATGGGGGTCGCGTCGGCCCAGGTGTCCGTCGCCGGGTCGTAGATCTCCGCGGACGTCAGGGCCTTGACCGAGTCCCCCGACCGCACCGCCACGCCTCCTGCCACCAGGACCTTCTTGTTGGCCAGCAGCACGGCGCTGTGCCCCCACCGGCTCTGGCGCATGCTGGCTGCGGGCTTCCACGTCCCGTCGGCGGGGTCGTAGAGCTCGGCGGCGGTCAGCCCCGGGGACAGCGGTGACGAGCCGCTGGTGCCGCCGACGACGAGGACCTTTCCGTCGTCCAGGAGCGTCGCGGTGTGGAGCCTGCGGGGGAACTGCAGGGGGTTGCCCGCGGTCCACTTCTGGTCGGCGGGGTTGTAGACCGCGGTCTTGTTGAGCGCCACGCCCGCTCCGTCGGTGCCGCCCGCGACCAGTACCTTGCCGGTCTTCAGCAGCAGCGCGCCGTCGAACTGTCCGTGCCAGGCGGCGGCCGTCGGCAGGTCGCCGGCCTTCGTCCAGGACCCGGTGGCCGCCAGTGTGGGACTGCTCATGGCGTCGACCCTTTCGTGGTGGTGTCCGTGGTGACGGTGGCCGCGCTCACGGTGTGAAGATCTCGGTGGTGGCCGTGGTGACATCGGCCCCCGCGGGGGCCGCCGCGCCGGACAGCGTCACTCCGCCGACGGCCAGGACCCGTCCGTCGGCGAGCTCGACCGCGCCGAAGTCCCGGCGCCCGGTGGCCAGTCCGCCGGTGGTGGTCCAGGTGCGGGCACCGGGGTCGTAGAGGGCGGCGGCGCGGAAGCCCGCCGTGCCGTTCCCGTCGCCCGAGCCGCCCAGGACCAGCACCTTGCCCGTGCGCAGCGGGAGGCAGCGGTGCCGGGTGCGGCCGCCGGGCAGGGCGGGGAGCGTCGTCCAGGTGCCGGCGGCCGGGTCGTACTGTTCGACTCCGTCGAGGGACGCGCGGCGCAGACGGCCCCCTGTGGGGATTCCGGTGCTCTCTCCCCCGGTCACCAGCACCGATCCGCCGGGCAGCGCGATCGCCTGGTGGCCGTGGCGCGGTGCGGCCAGGCTCGCCGCCGGGGACCAGGTGCCTGTTGCCTGGTCGTAGAGCTCGCAGTACGCGAGGGGGGCGCGGCCCGCGCCGGTGGCGAGCGCACCGCCGATGACCAGGATCCGGCCGGTGCCGCGCAGCGCCACGGCCCGGTGGCCCGCGCGGGCGTCGGTCATGGGCGCGGCCGGTTCCCAGGTACCGGTCGAGGGGTCGAAGAGCTCCGCCGACGCGAGCGAGGTCTCGCCTTCGGCGCCTCGGGCCGCGGTGCCACCGGCGATCAGTACCTTGCCGCTGCTCAGCAGGGTCGCCGTGTGCTCCGCGCGGGCCCTCTTCATGGGGGTGACCGCGGTCCAGGCCCCCGCGACGGGGTCGTAGATCTCGGCGGAGTCCAGCTCCGCACCGCTCGCTCCCCTGCCGCCGCAGACGAGCACGCGGCCGTCGGTCAGGACGGTGTGCGCGTGCAGGCGCCGCGCCGCCTTCAGGTCCTGCGCCGGGGTCCAGAGCCGCGTGACCGGGTCGAAGAGCGAGGCGCTCGCCAGTGCCCCTCCCGTACGGTCCGTGCCTCCCGCGACGAGCACGGCGCCGCCCGCGAGCCGCACCGCGTCGAGGTCGGCGGCCTCGGCGCGCAGCGGTCCGCACTCCGTCCAGGTACCGGGCGCGGTCAGCGGCGCCGACGCCTCGGACTCCGGGATGACGTGCAGGGTGCCCGCCAGTCGGGGGTCCTGGTGGATCCACTCGTCGAGTGCGTCGGCGGCGCTCGCCCGGCTGCGGAAGCTGGTGGCTCCCCTGGCGACGTCGGCGGTGGGCGGGAAGGCCTGGAGGTTGTTGCGCAGCTGGGCCACGACGTACCGCTGCCCGGTGACCCGCACGGTGTCCTCGGCGGCGAAGGGCTGCCTGAGCTCCGCCTCCCGCTGGGACAGCGGTGAGCGGCTGGTGCTGCTACCGTCGAGGAGTTGGTTGAACACCGCCGGGCTGACGTTCTGGAAGCGTTTGGGTGCGCTCGGCGGGACAGCGGCGCCGACTCCGGCCCGCGCCCCGCGCGCGGTGCGGCGCGCTTTGTTGTCGATGATGTGCAGCTCGTAGCGGGCGCTGCGGCGCACGGCCCGCGAGGAGGCGAACGCGTCCTTGGCGCCCAGTTCGAGGCCGGCGTCCTGGCTCTCGTACGCCGGTTTGGACAGTTTCGCCGCGTCGTCCATGTCCTGGAACTGGGCCATGGCGAACTTGTCGTCGGTCACCGACAGTTGGACGAGTCCACTGTCGGGGTCCGGGGTGACGGTGAAGCGTTTGCCGTCGCTGGGGCGCTGGGAGCCGACGCGGTCGACGCGCACACCGAGCGGAATGGTCCGCTGCCGTACGAACAGGGTGCCGAGCGGATGCAGCACGAGCCGCTCCGCGTCGGCCAGTTTGCGCAGGGTGACCAGTGCGTCCGTACGGCCCGTGGGCAGCCGGGTCTCCCAGCCGTCCGCCTTGTCGAGCTCTCCGGAGAGCAGGGCGAGCACCTCGACCGGGGGCAGGGTGGTGGTGCGCTCCTCGCCCCAGGTGATGTCGAAGTCGGCGGAGATCTCGAAGAACAGCAGGGAGATGGAGCCGCGGCCGTGCGCCCGCCAGGGCGAGACGCCTTCGAGCTGGAAGCGCAGGTCGATGCCGAAGAGCCCGACGCCGAAGGCCTTGAGGGAGACGCTGGCGGAGATGCTGATGACGAAGGAGAACGGGGAGAAACGGAACAGCGCGTCGAAGCTGAGCTGCCCTTCGATGCCGAAGTCGGAGAAGCCTAGGCGCAGTTCGGCGTGGGCACCGAACTGGACCGTGTTGCTGGTGACGGCGAAGTACCCGGAGACCCTGATCAGCCGTCCCGGCATGTTGATGATGTCGACGCACAGCCGGTTGGGGACGGGGAAGGGCAGCGGGGGCGGGGTGAACGAGGGGTGGAACCCGCCGACGGTCAGCACCAGGTCCGGGTTGTCGCCCCAGGCGACGAGCAGGCCCATGCCGCCGTCGATGGTCATCGTGAGGATGCGGGAGTCGAAGAGCTGCGCGTAGAACCACATGCGCGACTTGTCGAATTCGAAGGCGCCGATGAAGTCGACCTGGAGGAGCAGCAGGGCGAGTTCCTCGGTGGGCAGGGCGCATTTGAGGACGCCGAGGACCGCGAGGTTGCCCGGGATCTCGATGATGACGCCGAGCGAGACGGTGAGCAGCGGCGGGGTGCCCCAGCCGATCTTCGCCATGGGGCCGATCAGGAACTTCCCCTGCTCGGGCGGGAAGTAGGCGCGCAGGTCGCTGATGATCCTGGGGGCGTTGGCGACGACGTCCCGGGGGAACATCACCGATTCGATGCGGCCGGTCCGTACGCCTTCCACCAGTGCCCGCAGGTTCATGCTGCGGTTGAGGCCGATCAGCCCGCCGACGGCGAGGAGGGTGAATCCGTAGCCGAGCTGGATGCCTCCGCCGCCGAATTCGGTGGTGATCACGACGAGCAGCGAGAAGCCGTCGGAGCCGTCCGGCATGCGGGTGCTGATCAGGCCGATGGCCTTCAGCTCCAGGAAGTGCGCGAACTCCAGCTCCAGCGCGCCCGCGTACTCGCCGCGCTCCGGGTCCGCGTACAGGTAGCCGCCGCCGGAGATGACACCAGCGTCGACGCTGAGCCCGATGCCGCTGGGCGGTTTGAAGGCGAAGTCCAGGTCCAAGGGCCCGAGATTGCCTCCGCCGTCCTCGCGGAAGCGGGCCGTGACGATCAGTCCGACCCGGTCCACCGCCGCCTTGACCGGGCCGAGTTCCGCGGTGAAACCGCCGGACACCTCCAGAGGAAGCGCGCCGCCTTCGGCGATGCCCGCACTGAGGTAGAAGGTGGTGATCTCGACCGGGCCGAGTTCGATGTGGACGGGGATCGCGAGGTCGAGCGATCCGCTGCCCTCCAGCTGGAGTCCCTTCGACGGCGCCCACAGGGCTCGCAGTTCGAAGGTGGACTCGATCTTTCCGCCGCCGGTGACGGTGCTGATGAAGCCGTCTCCCGACGAGAGGTCGATCACCAGGTGGCCGCCGTCGAGCTCGGCCCTGGCGGCGGGCTCGACCGTGACGGTGCCGCCCGTGCCCGCCTCGGCCCGCAGGCCGAGCGCGACGGCGAACCTCTTGATCTCGATGCGCGATCCGTTGGTCTCCCCCAGCAGGAGGATGGGCTCGCCGCTCTCCCGTGCGGCCTCCAGCGCTACGGAGGCGTCGAGGGTCAGCCCTCCGGCGTGCGGCTTGAGTTCAATGGCGAGCGGCGGTGTGAAGCGCGCCTCCACGCCGGAGGCGAAGCGGGCTCGCGCGGCGGCTGACAGGGTCCACAGCGGGCCGAGTTTCACCGTACGGGTCAGGTCTTCGGTGGCCGCGATGCGCAGGTCTCCGGAGAGCGCGGCGGGACGTGCGGCCGGATCGGCCCTCAGCCGCACGAGGAAGGCGTCCAGTGTCGGCACGCTGTCGGGCGGGCCCTCGTAGACGAAGGGCAGCCTGCGCTCGACGAGGTACTCGGCGACGATCCGGAAGAGCTTCGTGCCGTCGAAGGACGCCCCGCCGAAGTCGAACACCTCACCGAGGAGTTCCGCGGGGTCGGTGAAGAGCGTCAGCAGCCGGCCGAGGTGCAGGGCGCGCCTGCGGACCGGGAGGACGGTGGGGTCGTCGGGGTCGACGACCGCGGGGAGGTCCTCCACGATCCCGATGAGTGCGAGGACGTCGACGACGTCGGCGCTCTTGCCTTCGAGGTAGCCGATCAGGGAGTGGTCGAGCATCCGCTTGGGCAGCTGTCCCGTCTCGGCCCGCAGGCGCGCGCGCTGCGCGTCGCTCAGGCCCGCCGCGGCGGCGACCGCGCTGTCGAGCGCGGGGCCCAGCGCGGTGAGCGCCGTGAGGACTTCGCGGACCGTGCCCAGCAGGGTGCTGCCCTCCTGGACGATGCGTGCGGTGTCGCCGCGCTCGATCGCGTCGGTGAGCCGGACGACGACCGGTCCCAGGCCCGCGGAGTGCACGGCGAGGGTGCCGATCGCGCCAGCCGCGGCGTCCAGGCCGTTGCCGGGCAGCCACAGTCCCAGTTCTTTGAAGAACGCGGTGCGCTGGTCGGCGGCGAGACGCTGTTCGAGGGGTTTCAGGGCGTTGGCGATCTCGCGGGCGATCAGCTCGACTGTTCCTGCGGCCATCTCAGTTCACCTGCGCGTGCTCGTCGAGGTCGAGATCGGACAGCAGAGCCCCGGGGAGGGCGAGCAGAAAGGCGCGGTGCGCCGCGATGTCGGCCCGCAGGGCGGGGCTCGCGGCGCGTGCCAGGGCGTCGAGGAGGCGGGCGAGTCCTTCGGCCGCGGGTGTCCCGTCGAGCGTGGCGGGCAGCGGGGCTTCGGTGTCGAAGTCCGCTTCTCCCAGGAGGAGTCGGCGCAGGAGGAGCGGTCCGTGCATCCGGTGCCAGGCGACCAGGATCCGCCGGTCGGTGGTCGCGAGCCGGGTCACCTCGGTGTGGTGCGCGGCGATCAGGGCAGCCGCGCGACGGCCGGCCGGGGTCCCTCCGGCGCGGGCCTTCAGCCGTTCGGCGAGCTCGGCCGGCGGGAGGTGCGCGGCCGGGTAGGCGGCCACGGGGAGGATCAGCGGCCCGGCCGCGCCGGGCTCGGCGTCCGCCGCCGTGGCGGTGGGAGGCGGCACGGCCTTGACCGCGTTCTCGGCGTTCACCCTGCCGTACCCCCAGCCGCTGTCCAGCTGGGTGGGGGGCACCGGGGGAACCGGCTTGTCGCAGGTGTCCTGGAGGATCTTCTTGATGTTGACGTGGTCGAGGTTCTTGTTGACCTGGAGCATCAGCGCGATGACGCCCGCCACGTAGGGCGCCGCCATGCTCGTGCCGTACTCCATGTGGTGGGGGTTGGGGGGCTGCCCCAGGTTCTTCGCCGTGGGGACGGCGACGCCGGGCCCGCACACCTCCGGTTTGACGCGGAGGTCGGTGGTGGGTCCCCGGCCCGAGAAGCCCGCGAGCTGTCCGCCGTCGGTGTTGTACGCCCCCACGGTGACCGGGAGGCGGGCGGTGCCCGGCGAGCAGACGGTCCTGCTGCGGATCTGGTCTCCGGCGACGAACCTGCCGGGCGGGTCGTCCTTGGCGTTGTCGATCCAGCAGTCGAACGTCGTCTCGATGCCCTCCGTCTCCGTGAGGCTGATCGAGTACGTCCCCATGGCGATCTTGTTGCTCGGCGCCAGCGGGAGGAGCCTGACCTCGATGAGCCGCTTCGCGGTGCCCGGTGCGAGCAGATAGGACGTGACGTACACGTCCGTGCTCCCGAAGGTGTGCGCGTGGGTGGTCGGGGTGAAGGCCGGGTGGATGACGGCGGGGAGGGCGGGCGGGGTCGTCGTGGTTCCCGTGCTCGCGGGCGCCGTCATCGTGAAGTCGAGCTTTCCGGGGCCCGGGTACCAGATCCGCAGGGTGTCGGACTTCTTGTCGTTGTCCTCGACGGCGAAGCGGAACGTGAACGTCGAGTTGGCGGCCATCTTGCGGAACGTGTGCTGGCCGCCGCCCGGTTCGGCGCGGGGCACCGGCAGCGGGGTTCCGGGGGCGGGCGGGGTGTAGAGGTCGCCCTCGTTTCCCGCGGCGATGGTCATCGCCCGCCCCGAGGAGTCGGTCAGCAGGTCGTCGAGCATGATCTCGAAGGGGTCGGTGCCGTCACCGGCCCCTGCTGAGTTCCCGAAGCTCATGTTGATGACGACGGGCTGCTTCGGGGTGCCCGGCGCCAGCCACGGCTGGTCCAGGAGGTACTGGACGCCCTGGAGGTTCTCCGCGTCCGTGAGCGGCGAACGCACGACGACGAGGTCCGCCCCGGTCGCGACGCCGATGGGGATGTCCGAGGTGCAGCAGCCCATGTCGATGGGGGTGCCCGCGGCGACGCCGGCGACGCTCGTGCCGTGGCCCTTCATGTCGCGGGAGATGAAAGGCGGGAACGGGCCCTGGAGAGCGGCGTTGATCTCGGCCGGAGTGATGGCGCGGCCGGGCGTGACGATCATTTTGGGGTTGGTGCCGCCGGTGGGCTGGAAATCGAGGCGGAATCGCGAGATGTCCGCACTGTCCATGTGCCTGCTGTCGAACTGGCCGGTGAAGTCGACCACCACGGGCGTTTCCGGAAGAGGGCCTCCCGAAACGGTGAAATCGCCCGGCCTGATCGGGCTCGGCGGGTTCGGAAGTGCTTCCAGGGCGGTCTGGAGCGCCGCGGCGGTGACGGGCAGGTTCAGCGGGACGGTGGATGCTTCCGGCGCCGTGCCCGGCGGCTTCCACCGCACGGCCAGCACACCGCCCGTGGGACTGCCCTGGCACGAGATGGTCTGCCGCAGGGTGAGGTCGAGCAGGGAGACGATCCGTGTCTGCTTGGGGTTGCCGGGCTTGATGAAGCACGGGTGGAAGATGTCGATCCCCGTGTCGATGATCCCGACGAGCACCCCGCGCCCGGTGACTTCGGACGAGAGGGTGCTGACGGGTCCGGCGGCACGCCCGGCTCGCGCATGCCCGGCCGCCGTGCGCCCGGCCAGTGCTCCCATCAGGCCCGTCGGCAGGTCGGGGACTTCCAGCGGCCGCATCTGGCGGTTGCTCCGGAGCGCTTCGACACCGGTCGCCGACGCGACTGCCAGCAGGTCGCCGACGGCGACCGTGCCGACCGCGACCCGCGCGGTGTGGAACTCGGTGGCCAGTCCGGCTTCCTCGGCCGCCGCGAGGGCGTCGGGGCCCGCGATGCGCACCAGGACGGTGACCCGGTCCCGCCCTTCGAAGCCCGCGTCGGAGTCCGTGCCGGCCCGTGCGGTCCGCTCCAGCGCGCGCACGCGCGCGGCGAGCGGTGTGTCCAGTTTGCCGTACACCATGGGCGTGCCCCCTGACTTCCCGGCCCATACAACGGGGAATGACGGGGAATACAGGATTCGACTTCTGACGCAGAACACGCCATGACACTCACCCGTATAACCATCACCAGAATGAATCTCGGGAAAGCACAGTGTCAACCGTTTATTTCTGGCCAACAAATAAACGATTTGCCCGGCGACCGGGCGCACGGTAATTGCCGTGAGATATCTCCGGTCCATCGTGCATATATCTAAGGAGTCTCACTCTTTCGAGTTAACAAGCGAACTGAACCAATTTCGATTCAGACGGCTGCGGTACCCTTCCGCGCTTCCCGACCAGCAGGCTTCCGGACGACCATGGCGCGAAACGGGCACCGGCGCCCCGGCTGGAGCCGCAGGGCTCGGGCGGCGCGGTCAACGATCACGCAAAAGGCGGTAACCGCACAGGTCATATGATGCTAAGTACAACTTACGGCCCTGGCCGGGCCGGAACGGGGAACGAACGATGACGGCTGACGAGGTGGTCGGCGACCTGGGCTTCACGCTGCTCAACGGTGTCATCGCCCAGCGGCACGGAACCGCCGTGACGCTGGGCCCGCCCCAGCGCCGGGCCGTCCTGTGCGTTCTGGCCCTGCGCCGTCGCCAATGGGTCTCCGTACCCAGCCTGCTGGACGCCCTGTACGAGGAGGATGCCCCGCTCCGGGCGAACAAGGTCGTCCAGACGCACGTCTCGGCGCTGCGCGGCGTGCTGGAACCGCCACGGCCCGCCGGGACGCCGCCGTCCGTCCTGCTGTACGGGCACGGCGGCTACCAGCTGCGCGTGTCCGACGAGCAGCTCGACCTCGGCCGCTTCGAACGTCTCGTCGCCGAGGCCGAGCGGGCCCGCGCCCGCCTCCAGTGGCAGGAGGCGGACGCCCTCTACACCCGGGCGCTCGACCTGTTCTGCGGCGAGCCGCTGGCCGGTGTGCCCGGCCCGTACGCGGAACGTCAGCGGATCTCCCTCGCCGAACGTCGCCTGGTGGTCCTGGAGGACGGCCTGGAGAACGCGATCGTCGGCGGGCGGGCGGAGCAGGTCGTCGACCGGCTCCGCCTCGCGGCCTGCGAGCACCCTCTGCGGGAACGTCTGCACGGGCTGCTGATGCAGGCCCTGCACGCCGGAGGCAGACAGTCCGAGGCACTTCACGCCTACCGTCGCGCCAGGGAACTCCTGGTGGAGCAGCTGGGCGTCGAGCCCAGCAGCGAGCTGCGGGACCTGCACGCCCGCATCCTGGTCGGCGAGGAACCGCCCGATCCGTACGCGCGGACGCGGACCGTGGTGTCGGACCCGGCGCGAGTGCCGATGCCGGTGCCGGTGCCGCCGACCGTCGTGGCCGTGCCTGCGTCCGAGCCCTCCGCGCCCGCGGTCGTCCCCTCCGGGGGCGTGCCGGGTCCGGACGGCGGGCCGCCGTGCGTGGGCAGGGAGTCCGAGATCGGCGCCATCACCGCACTCGCCGCCCAGGCCCGCTCCGGTTGCGGCGGGATGGTGGTGGTCTCCGGAGGGACCGGGACGGGCAAGTCGCTGCTGCTCCGCGAGACGGCCCGCCGACTGCCCGCCGCACGGTGGATGTCCCTGTCCGGTACGGGTGGCGTGCCCGCTCTCGTCAGCGGTCTGCGCGACGCGCTCGGGCCGTCCCCACAGGACGGGCCCTTCCCTCCGGCGGACGTCGACGCCCGCCGACTGGCGGAGTGGGCCCTTCGGGCACTGGACGAAGTCCGCGGTCCGGTCGTGCTGTTCGCCGACGACGTGGCGGAGGCCGACGGCACGTCCCTGGAAGCCCTCGCCCTCGTGGGCCGGGGACTGCCGCGCCGCCCCGTACTGCTGGTGCTGGCCGCGTCCGACGTACCGCTGGACGACCCCGACACCGCCCGGTACGCCGCACTGGAGGCCCACGCCCGCCTCGTCCTCACCCCGGGGCCGCTCGACGTACCGGCCATCGCCGCACTCGCGCACCGACGGCTCGGCGCACCGCGCCCCGAGGACGCCACGACACCCACGCCCGCTTCCGAAGCCCCGGCCGCACTCACGCCCCTGGCGACGGCGGTGCGCGAGATCACCGGTGGCCTCCCCGTCCTGGTCGCCGCGCTGCTCGCCGACCTCGACCCGGTCCGCCACCGCGACGGCATCACGCCCGACCTCGTGTCGGACCGGTTCGCGCGGGCCCTCTGCCACCTGCTGCACCAGCACGGACCCGCTGCCGTACGCCTCGTGCGGGCGCTCGCCGTCCTCGCCGAACGCGAGCCGGACGTCGAAACACTGGCCGCGGTCTTCGAGCAGGACCCCGCGGCGACGCGCCGGCTCTGCGCCAGGCTGGCCCGCCGCGGGGTCCTGGCCTCCGCCGAGCCGCCGCGGCTCCCCCACCCGTTCTTCGCCACCGCGCTCCTGCACGCGTGCACGCCCGAGGACCGGGCCCGCATCAGCGTGGCGGCGGCGCGCCGGGCCCAGATGACCCACCGGCCGACCCGCGAGGTGGCCGATCACCTGCTCGACCTCTCCGGCACCCAATGGGCGCCGTGGGCGGCCACTCTCGTCGACGCGGCGACCGACTGCCTCCGCGGCGGGGCCGGCCCACGGGCCGTCCGCTACCTGGAAGCAGCGGCACGGATCACCGCGTCGTCCGAACACGCCGCCGTGCTCCTGCACCTCGGGCAGGCCGAACTCCAGACCAATCCCCACGCCGCCCGCCTCCACCTCCAGGAAGCGCTCCAGATCCAGCGCGAGCGCGCGGAGACCCCGACGGCGGTCGTCCCCCTCGCCTGGGTCATGGTGTCGCAGGGAGAAGCCCAGGCCGCCGTCCGGCTCATGGACACCGTCACCGCCGAGACCGAAACCGTCGACCCCTGGGGCGCCCTGGCCATCCGGGGTGCCGGATGGTTGATCACCTCCCTCACCCCCGGCCCCTGGCACGCGCTGATGCGGAAGATCAGGGCCACACCGCCCGAACTCGTCGCCCACGACCCGGTGGCGACCGCACTGCTGGTCTACGACGACGCCGCGAACATCCGGCTCACCGCACAGGAGGCGCTGGACCGTTTCCCCACCCCCCGCACCGTGGCCGAATGCTCCGAGCTGCCCCGCCAGCTGGTCGGTCTGTTCGCGATGCTCAGCATGTGGGCCGACCGGATCTCCGTGGTCGAGGAGCTGTGCGAGCAACCGAGCGACCAGGACTTCGCGGCCGTCGACCTCTACCGGGTGCTGCTGCGGGCGGAGATGGCGCTGCGGCGCGGGGACCACCGGCGGGCGCTGGCCGAGTGCCGCCTGCTGACCAGCGTGCCCCTCGACCAGGACGTGCACCGGCCCCACGCCCTCGTCGCACTCCACGCACGGGCACTCCTCGGACTCGGGAGGCTGGACGAGGCGGAGCAGTGGCTGGACAGCGTCAAACACCACCCCGACACGGAGTCCTGGTCCTGGACGACCGTCCTCTACGTCCGCGCGATGCTCTGCTCCGCCCGGGGAGACGCACGGCAGGCGGCGGCGCACTTCCTCGAATGCGGCCGCCAGATCGCGCTCTGGGGGGTGACCCACCCGGGCCACCAGACGTGGCGCTGCTCGGCGGCGCTGGAACTCGCCCGGCTGGGCCGTCACGAGGAGGCGCGCGCCCTGGCCGAGGAGGCGCTCGACGTGGCCGTCCGCTGGGGCCCTCCCCGCTACATCGGGCTGGCCTGGCGGGCGATGGCCGCCACGTCCCCCGCACACCGCTGCGTCCCGCTCCTGGAGAAGGCCCTGGCCTTCCTGGAACGGGCCGAATCCCCGATCGACGTGGCCACGACACTGACCGACCTGGCGGAGGCGTGGGCGGGCGCGGGCGCACCCGAACGCGCTCGGCCCCTGCTGCGCCGGGCACGGGCGACGGCCGAGGAGCTGCACGCCACGCTCCTCCTGCGGCACATCTCAGCCGTGGAGGAGCAGACGGCCGACGACCGGGTACCCCTGCCCGAGTCATGGCTCGTCCCCGTACCCACCGGGACCGCGGCTTCCTGACCGGAAGGACGCGAACTGCCGGACGCCCCCGCAGGGAGGACGGCGCCCCCGCCGGGAGGGCGGGACCGTCGTGACGGATCCGGTGACGGATGCGCCCTCCGCGGGACTCAGGGCAGATTCGTCACCGCACGGACCGGTCCTCGCCCTCTTCGAACCGGGGCGCCGACGAGCCGTGCCCGCCGGAACTCCGTCCGGCCCACTCCTCCGGCCACCGGCCGCCGGGCACCGTCCCGGACACACCGGTGCGCCTCCTCCCACTCATTTGGAATCACGCATGAACGACTCACGTCACTCCCGGCCCCGCGCTTACCGCAACCGCTACGTCCTCGGGGCCACCGCCGCCGCCACCGCGGTGGCGGCGGGACTGCTCGCCACCTCCGCGTCCGCGGAGCCGAAGCAGGAGAGCGTCACCCCGGTCCACCGGACCAAGCCCACCGTCGTCCTGGTGCACGGCGCGTTCGCCGACGCCTCGGGGTGGAGCGCAACCGTGGACCGGCTGCGCCGGGACGGCTATCCCGTGATGGCCGTCGCCAACCCGCTGCGCGGGCTCGACTACGACTCCTCGTACCTCACCGGCCTCCTCAAGGACGTCGCGGGCCCGAAGATCCTGGTGGGGCACTCGTACGGCGGCGCGGTCATCGGCAACGCCGCGGTTTCCGTGCCCGACGTCAAGGCGCTCGTGTACGTCGCGGCGTGGGTGCCGGACAAGGGCGAGTCGCTCGGCGGGCTGATCGAGCAGCACACGGATCCCGCCGTCGAGCCGCTGCCGTTGAAGAACGTCACGTACACCAGGCCCGGCACGACCCCGGGTACCGACGTGTTCATCGACCCGGCCCGCTTCCGCACGTCCTTCGCCGCCGACGTCCCCGCGTCCGAGGCGGCGCTGATGGCCGCCTCGCAGCGCCCGATCAGCGTCGAGGCGTTCGGCCAGCCGAGCAAGGAGGCCGCCTGGAAGACCTTGCCCTCCTGGGCGCTGGTCGCCAAGCAGGACCAGGCGATCGGTACGCGTCTGGAGCGGTTCATGGCCCGTCGCGCGGGCGCCCGCATCACCGAAGTCCCCGGCTCCCACGCCATCATGGTGAGCCAGCCCGACGCCGTGACCCGCATCATCCAGCAGGCCGACCGCGCCACTCGCTGACCCTCGTGGCCGACGTGGCGGGCCCGCTGCGTCGGCCACGAGGCCCCGCAAATCGCCGGACAGGCCGCCGATGCGGCCTGTCCGGCCCCGGCCGGTGCGGTGCGCGACGTGGGCCGGGAGGTCAGTCCGCCAACCGCAGCCCGTTGTCGAAGTCCACCCGCGCCAGTTCGGCGCGGGCCACGATGCCCACCTTCGGAAAGACGTTGGACAGGTGGTGGCCCACCGTCCGGGGGCTGATCAGGAGCTGGGCCGCGATCTCACGGTTGGTCAGGCCGTCGGCGGCGAGTTTGGCCACCCGCAGTTCCTGCGGAGTCAGCAGGGGCTCCCGGCCGTCACCGTACGGTTGGGGGCGGGACAGGCGCTGACCCGTCAGTTCCTGCTCGTGCAGGGTCCGCGCGAGCAGGGGGGCGGCACCGAGCCGCTCGAACACCTCCGCCGCTTCTGCCAGCTGCACGCGCGCGTCGGTCCGCCGACGGGCCCGCCGCAACCACTCGCCGTACAGCAGACGGGTGCGGGCGTGCGCGAAGGGGTGCCGCGGCGCACCCGGAACCGCCAGGGCCCGTACGAACAGCTCCTCCGGGTCCCCATCGGCCAGCAGTGCCCGACCGCGCCACGCCGCCGCCACGGCCCAGGCCGCCCCGGTGCGCTCCGCCCACTCCGTCAGGCGCCCCAGGGCGTCCGCTCCCCGCTCCGGACGGCCCGTGCTGCTCGCCGCTTCCACCGTGTCGGCGGCCGCGAGCAGCGCGAACGTCGTGTGCGCCGCCCGGTGCCCCGGTTCGGCCAGCCGTACGAGGATCTCCAGCGCCTCCTGGGAGCGTCCGGCGAACAGGGCCGCCATGCCCCGGTTCCAGTAGGCGGCGGCCGTCAGCGCACGCACCCCGCGCGGCACCGACAACTCCATTGTTCTGGCGGCCAGTTCGGCGACGGTGGCTTCGTCGCCCCGCAGGGCGGCCAGCCACCCGAGGGTGTTGCGGCACTGCGAGGCGGCGTGGTCGGCACCGATTTCCTCGGCCGTGCGCAGGGTGTCGGCGGCGTTGGCCTCGGCCTCCGTCCACCGCCCGCGCACGATGTCGATCGTGGCCGTCTGCGGGACGGTCAGCACCAGGGGACTGACCTCACCCGTCCGGCGCAGCACCTCAAGCTCCCTTTGGTACGCCCTGGCCAAGGGCTGCTCCACGCCCCAGGCCACGGCCAGTGGCGCGGGCGGGATCAACCGCCAGGACGCCTGGGCGAGTCGGGCGAACGCCTCGTCGGCAGGGGGCAGCACGCCGGTGTCCGGCCCGTCGCCCCACCACCTGCCGATCAGGGGCAGGAGGTCCGCCTCGGCGGGCCGCGCGTCGTCCGCCAGTTCCTCCAGTCTGCGCAGCGCCTCGGCCTGGCGCTCGGCGGAGCCGCCCGACCAGCCGGCCCGTACCGCCAGGCACGCCAGATGCACGGCCTTTCGCGGATCGGCCACCGAGCGGGTGGCGTTCAGCAGCAGCCGGTGCGCCTGTTCCTGGTCGCCGTGCGCGAACTCGATGATCCCCCGCAGTCCTTCGCTCTCGCGCACCACCGACTCCGTGTCCGACAGACGGCCGGCCCGGTCGAGCAGCTCACGCGCCGCACCGACCTGCCCGTCCCCCCAGGTGGCCAGCGCCCCCAGCGCGTACCGCCGGGCGGCGTCCGCGGACGCGGGGGACAGCTCGGCCGCCCGGCACAGCGCCCGCGCGGCCGACGCGTAGCCGCCCCGGGTCCAGCCGTTGCGCGCGCAGTGCTCCAGGAGCGCGGCCACCTCCTCGTCGGCCGTGTCGGCCGCGGCGGCCAAGTGCCAGGCCCGCAGGTCGGTGCCGTCCGCAGCCCGCAGGGCCTGTGCGAGTGCGCGGTGCACCGGCTGCCGCCGGGCGAACGGGGCTTCCTCGTACACGACGGCGGCCAGCAGGGGTGTCCGGAACCGTATGCGCCCGTCGGCGACCAGGAGGAGCCCGGAGCGCATCGCCTCGTCCCAGGCGGTCGATCCGACCCCGAGCGCGGTCGACGCCTCCCGCACCGTGCGGTGGTCCCCCAGGTCCTCGGCCGCCGCGACCAGCAGCACCGTCCGAGCGCACGGGGAGAGCCGGGCGGCGCGCGCCCCGAAGACGCGCCTCAGACGAGGGCCGACCGGCACGCGTTCCATCGCCTCACCCGACTCACCGGAGTCTCCCGCGAACGGCAACTCGCGCAGTGCCAGGGGGTTTCCGGCCGCAAGCCGAACCGTGCGGTGCACGTCCTGCCCGTTCGCCCCCGGCCTGGCGTGGCGTACGAGGTCTCCGGCGTCGCCCTCGGGCATCGCGGTGACTTCCAGGCCGGGCAGCAGTTCCCAGCGGCTGTCCGTCGCGGGGTCGTTGTGTCCCGCGAGCAGCAGCGCGACCGGCTCGGTGCGCAGTCTGCGCACGACGAAGGACAGGCACTCGGCCGTCGGCTCGTCGAGCAGTTCCGCGTCGTCCACGGTGATGAGCACCGGCTTCTCATTGGCGAGTTCGGAGAGCAGCGTGAGGGTGGCCACTCCGATGAGGAAGCGGTCCGCGGTTTCCTTGCTGTGCCCCAGCGCCCCGTGCAGCGCGGCCGCCTGCGGCGCGGGCAGCGCCTCGATCCGGTCCGCCGCGGGCCAGAGCAGCTCGTGCAGGGCGGCGAAGGCCAGCCCTGACTCCATCCGGGTGCCGCGACAGCTCAGGACCGTGAAGTCGGTCGCGGCGGCGGTCGTGTACTCCAGCAGAGCGGTCTTCCCGATGCCGGGGTCTCCCCAGAGCATCAGTGCCGACCCCGTGCCCTTCCGTGCCGAGTGAAGGAGGCTGTCGAGCTCCGTCTTTTCCTTGCCGCGACCAAAGAGAATCATTTCTTGCCATCCGTGCAACATCGTCGTCCGCCTGTCCGACCACCCTGGTCGGCTCGGTCAACGGGTCTGCAACAGGTGGTAAACGCAGATGCCACGGGCCCCGCGTACGAAGCCCGCCCCGGTGCACCTCCTGCGAGGTGCACCGGGGCGGGCTGACTGTTGGAGAGTGTGCGGGTGATCGGGTCGGGGGGTGGGTGCGGCCGGGTTCTTCCGCCGCACGCGTGGCTACAGCGTGCGGGACAGGCTGTCGGTGAGCAGCCTGGTGAAGCGCGCCGGGTCGGGAAGGTCGCCCCCTTCGGCGAGCAGCGCGCTGCCGTACACCAGCTCGGCGATCTCCGCCAGTGCGGGATCGTCGGCGTTGGCGTCGTGCGCGGTGCGCAGGGCGGTGATCAGCGGGTGTGCGGGGTTGAGCTCCAGGATCCGCTTGACGGTGGGCAGCTGCTGCCCCATCGCCCGGTACATCTTCTCCAGGGTCGGGGTCACGTCGTGGGCGTCACCGACGATGCACGCCGCCGACGTCGTCAGGCGGGACGACAGCCGGACCTCCTTGACCTGCTCGGACAGGGTGGTGGCCAGCCACGGCAGCAGGGCCGCGAAGTCCTCCTCGTGCCTGGCCTTCTCGGCGTCGGCCTCCTGGTCGCCGTCGGCGGACCCGTCGAGGTCGACCTGGCCCTTGGCGATGGACTGCAGACGATGGCCGTCGAAGGCGGGAACCCGGTCCACCCACACCTCGTCGACGGGGTCGGTGAGGATCAGGACCTCGTACCCCTTGGCGGTGAAGGCCTCCATGTGCGGGGAGTTCTCCACCATCGCGCGGGTCTCGCCGGTCAGGTAGTAGATGGTGTCCTGGCCGTCCTTCATCCGCTCGACGTACTGGCGCAGCGTGGTGGTCTCCTCCGGGTCGCGGGTGGAGGCGGCCGACACCAGTTCGAGCAGGGCCTCGGTGTTGTCCGCGCCCTCGACCAGGCCTTCCTTCAGCGCCCGGCCGAACTGCGCCCACACCTTCGCGTAGCGCTCGGCGTCCTTGGACTGCATGTCCTTCAGGGCACCGAGGACCTTCTTGACCAGGCGTCGGCGTACGGCTTGGATCTGGCGGTCGTGCTGGAGGATCTCGCGGGAGACGTTCAGCGACAGGTCGTGGGCGTCCACGACGCCCTTGACGAAGCGCAGGTAGTCGGGCATGAGCGCTTCGCAGTCGTCCATGATGAAGACCCGCTTGACGTACAGCTGCACGCCGCGCTTGGTCTCGCGGGAGAACAGGTCGAAGGGCGCCTGCGAGGGGATGAACAGCAGCGCCTCGTACTCGAAGGTGCCCTCGGCGCGCATGTGGATCGTCTCGGCCGGGGGCAGCCAGTCGTGGCTGATCTGCTGGTAGAACTCGTTGTACTCGTCCTCGCTCACCTCGCTGCGCGACTTGGCCCACAGCGCCTTCATCGAGTTGAGCGTGTCGACCTCGCTCGTGGTCGCGCCCTCGGCGTCGGTGCGCTCGGTGGCCATCCGGATCGGCCAGCGGATGAAGTCCGAGTACTGCTTGACGATCTGGCGGATCTTCGTTTCGGCCAGGTAGTCGGCGAGCCCGTCCTCGCTGTCGACGGGCTTGAGGTGCAGGGTGACCGAGGTGCCCGCAGGC
Source organism: Streptomyces sp. NPDC050504 (assembly GCF_044458065.1). NCBI lineage: Bacteria > Bacillati > Actinomycetota > Actinomycetes > Kitasatosporales > Streptomycetaceae > Streptomyces > Streptomyces sp. NPDC050504. The sequence continues at coordinate 145,229 of NZ_JBITHO010000006.1, forward strand.
AGGCCGTCGACCTCCTGGAGCTCGTAGGTGCCCTCGCCGTCGGACTCCCATCGGGTGCCGGATTCGGTGCCGGCCCGCCGGGTGCGCAGGGTGACCTTGTCGGCCACCATGAACGCCGAGTAGAAGCCGACGCCGAACTGCCCGATCAGGCTCTCGGCCGCTGCGGCGTCCTTGGAGTCCTTGATCTTCTCCAGCAGGCCCGCGGTACCGGACTTGGCGATCGTGCCGATCAGCTCCACGAGCTCGTCCCGGGTCATGCCGATCCCGTTGTCGCGGACGGTCAAGGTGCGGGCGTCCTCGTCGACCTCCAACGCGATGTGCAGGTCGCCGGTGTCGATCCCGCCGAGGCCCGGGTCGGTCAGCGATTCCAGCCTCAGCTTGTCCAGTGCGTCGGAGGCGTTCGAGATCAGCTCGCGCAGGAAGATGTCCTTGTTCGAGTAGATCGAGTGAATAACCAGTCGGAGCAACTGGCGGGTCTCGGCCTGGAATTCCAGCGTCTCGACACTGCTGCCCATGTGGGTCTCTTTCTGTGGGAACGTCGTGAACTGATGGGACGCGGGCCGAGACGGGCGGTAGCCCGCCGTCGGCGTGGTTCGGGGCGGAGCGGGCCGGGCCGCGCCCGCGCTTCGCGGCTCCCCCGGGCGGGGGTCAGCCATCGCCGACTGTCGCCGTGAGCCGGCCGTCGAGGGCGTCCAGGGACGCGGCGAGGTCGGTGTGGCGGGTGTCGAGGTAGGGGCGCATGCCGGTCAGCGGAGAAAGGAGCTCGGCCACGTCGGTGGCACCGAGGGCGGCGTGCAGGGCGGCCTGGGCAGGGCGCGCTTCGGGCGCGAGGTGGGCGAGCGCGGCGATCTGTCCGGCGAGGCGGCGCAGATCGGCGGCGTTGGCGCGGGCCCAGGTAGCGGCGGCGCGCTCGGCGGCCCTGGCCCTGCGGGTGGCCGTCACGCGCTGCTCGCCGGTGGTGCCCACGGCACCCCGGCGGCCGCGCAGGTACCGGCGTTCGGCTGCCTGTCGGCTGGCGACGCCGAGGGGACCGGCGAGGTCGGCCCAGCTGGCGCCCGCCTCGCGGGCCGTCTCGATCAGGCCGGTCTCCCAGCCCGCGAGCTGCTCGCGCACCTGCCGCAGCAGCATCAGGGAGGCGAGTGCCTGCTCGGGGCCGGGACCGGCGGCGTCGGAGTTCTCGTGCCGGGCATCGCGCAGGGCGCCGTCGATCGCGGCGAGGGCCGCCGCGGCGGCGAGGAAGGACGCCGGGCCGGGTGCGTCGACGCCGGCCGCGGACGGCTGGTCGGCTGCGGTCACGAGCTCCCCCTCGGATTGGTCATCAGGCCGATGACACCATACTTGTCGTCCATTGGATGACGTATCGCAACGATGTCCGAGAAGCGCCCCGGAAATGACGGACAGGAGACGGGACGTCGAGCGAACGGGCGTGGCCGTACGCCGGCCCCTGCCCCTGCCCCTGCCCCTGCCCCTGCCCCTGCCCCTGCCCCTGGGAGCACGCCTCGCGGGCCGGTGCCCGTCTAGTTGCGCGTACGGCTCCGAGAATCGGATTCGGCTTCGTCAGGATCCGTTACGAGAGCGGCCACCGTCCGGCCACGGGCAGACGCTTGCCCGCGTCGACACCGCCCGGCCGGCCGGATCGAGGACCAGGGTGACGAGACACGGACGGGCGGACAGGCCGGTGAGATACGGGGCCAACTCCAGCAGCCCCTGAGGGTGGGCCGGGAACAGCGTGCGGGCGGACACGAACAGCGCCAGTTCCAAGGGTCCTTCGGCGGCCCAAGCGACGCTGAGGCCCAGGCGGCGGCCCGACAGTCGGCGCACCCCGTCGGGCAGGCTCTCCTCCAGCCCGCGCAGTGCCTCGGCGTGGCCGGTCGCACGGAGGAAGGGAAGTAGGTCGCCGAGGCCATCGGCAGTCAGCCGGAAGTACAGCTCGGTCCGTTGCCGGGCCGGCTCCGCACCGAGCATCCGGGGAATCGTGCCGTACGGCAGCCGTGCCAGCCCGGACGCCACGCGCTCCGGCAGGGGCAGGCCGGGCGGCAGCGCCGACAGTCGACCGCCGGGGTGGCAGGCGGCCGCAGCCGGTGACGTGCCGGACGGCCCGGAGGCGGCCCGGCCGCCCCGGGGGACGGCCTGGCCGGGCGCCGTGGGCTCGGCGGTCAGCTCGGTGTACACCTTGAGGCGGTCCCCGCGGCCCGCGATCCACGCGCCGAACCGCAGGTCCCGCCCCGCCTGGTGGGAGACCAGCGCCTGCCGGGTGGCGGAGGGGAGCGGGGATCCGGTCCTGTCGAGCAGGCGCAGTGCCCGGTCGAGCCGGGCGGGTTCCGGTAGCTCCGGACCGGCCACCTCCGCGGACCACTGCCATGTCCGGTCGGGCAGTACGGTCACCTCGACCGGGAAGCCCGACGGGGTGAGCCGGCTCCACGAACCGGCCACCTCCGGCCACGCGCTCGCCTCCAGCCGGGCCACCGCTTCGTCCAGCGCCCTGGGCAGTCGGCGCTCCGTCGGTCCGGACGGGCGGGCGGCCCCCCGGCCGGCCACGACGTCAGCCGCCCCGGTGCCCGCCAGCGGGGCGACGAGCGACTCCACGGCGGAACGGATGCCCGGAGCGTGGACGTCGGGCGGTGTCATGCCAGGCCGATCCCGATGATGGTCTCCTCACCGTCCACCGGCGCGTGCTGGACGAGGCGACCGTCGGCGGTGACGACGGTGACCCTGTGCCGGAAGGAACGACGGGCCGGGTCGAGCAGTGCCACGCGCAGGGGCACAGGTTCGGTGGCTGTGCCCGGAATGTCGATCCGTTCCGTCCGGTCGTAGGAGTTCGCCGGGTCGTGGTACTCGACGTCGAGGAACGCCTCCCGGACCTCGCCCGGTCCGAACAGCGGCACGGCGCGGATGTCCAGCGCGTCGGTGAAGGGGTCGTCCACGGGCAGGAACGTTGCCTCGCCGGTGAACGGGGCGCCGGTGCGGGAGGTGCCGTTCCTGAGGTGGTGGGTGAACCTGGCGGTCCAGCCGCGTCGCGCCGGGTCGCTCAGCCGCAGCCGCCACAGCTGGGGGTCCCCGCCGGGCACCACGCGGAAGGTGTCGGTGCGGGCGAAGGCCGCCCCGTCGTCGTAGTCGAGCCGGACGTCGATCGCCTCCACGATCCCGGCGTCGATCCGGCCCGGGAACACCTTCAAGGCTAGGAACCCCAGGTCGTCGCCCGGGTCGACGGTCAGCGTCCGGTCGAGGCTGGCCCGCGGCGGCAGCTCGTAGCCGAGCTTCTCGCCGACCCAGCCGGAACCCGCGTCGAAGTGGTACTGCACCCCGACCCGGAAGCCGAGGTCGTACGCCGCGTCCAGGAAGGTCTCGAACCGTTTCGGGCCCCGGTCGTTCGCGGTCAGCCGGAACTCCTCGTGCCTGCGGTGAGCGGCGTCGGCGGGGTCGCCGTAGTCGATGGACACCTCGGCGGAGGAGAGGCCGACGCGCTCGAAGTCGGCCGGGGAGACGATGTCGACGGTCAGTTTGCGGAAGAACGGGTCGTCCAGGTCCACGTCGATGAGACGGCTGTTCTTGTCGGGCAGCCGGTCGAGCAGCAGGCCGATGAAACCCTGCGGCGCGTAGGTGCGCTGCACGGCCTTCTTCCGGTCGTAGACGAGCTTGAGCGTCTTGCGCTCTTCCTGACGGACGAACCTCAGCCGGAAGGACACCAGCGCGGGGACGGAACCGCTCTGCGGATTCGTGGGGTTCGTCGGATCGGTCGGGTCGGTCGGACGGGTGGGGTCGGTGGGGTCGGTCGGAGGGGTGGTCGGGCGGGGCTCGCGGGAGAGCGTGGCCTGGAGGGAGACGGCCTGGCCCGGCGCGGCCACCAGGCCGGTGATCTCGGCGACCCGGTCCTGGACCCGCTCCTCCTCCGGCTTGACCCCGCCCGCGGCCCGCCCCCGGCTGAAGCCCGCGGCCTGCGCCGCCGTGATCGCGGCCCGGTTGGCGATGATCCCCCTGGCGACGGCCAGCCGACGCTCCGACAGCCGCTGGTTCAGCGCGACGATGTTCGGCGCGTCGTTCCCGTCGTAGCTGGCGTGCGCGCTGACCGTCACCTCCTTGGCCCCTGACAGCCGGGCCAGCCAGGCGTGCAGGGCGGCCGCTCCGCCCGGCGGAGGGCTCTGGCCCGGCGCGGCGCTCTGGCTGAACCTGGGGTCGGGCGGGAGCGGGGAGTTCAGCAGGTACGAGGAGTAGACGGGGTTCGAGGAAGAAGGGGAGAAACCCTGCTCGTGCGGTTGGTCGAAGGTGAACAGCAGCTTGAACGTCTCGGTCACCGGGGCCGGGGCCGGCCAGCGGACGGTGACGGGATGCGTGGTGCCGGGCTGTACGTCCACGGTGATGTTCCCGCCGGCGTCGGCGCTGCGGGGCTGTCCGTCCACGGTCACCACCGCGCCCGCCGGGCCCTGCACGCGCAGCGTCTCGGTGGTGCCGGTGGCCGCCGGGGTGTGGCTCAACCCGTGCCCGGGTGGCAGGGGGTTGGGGCTGGTCGTGGTGGTGACGAGTTTGGCGGTGGGCAACGCTCCGGGGGCGCCGCCACCCGCAGGGGACCCGCCCCCGGTCCCGGTCCCAGCCCCCGTCCCGCCCCCGGTCCCGCCTCCGCCGGGTGTGCCGCCCCCGGTCGTCCCTCCGCCCCCGGTCGTCCCGCCTCCCGCGGGAGTTCCGCCGCCCCGGAGCTTCTTCAGGCGCTCCAGCACCGCGTCCAGGCCCTCCGGCGGATCGGCGCCCTTGAGCTTGCCCAGGTCCAGTGACGGCTCGAACCACTTGGACAGCAACTCGCTCTTGAAGAAGTCGAGGGCCCACTTCTCCTTCTCCTGGCGGTCCTGCGCGCTGTCGTAGTCGATCACGTTGATCTTGATGGCGCCGTCCTGCACGAGCTTCTCGAACCCGGCGTCGATACCGGCCCGCAGCCAGTAGATCTGTGCCTCCAGACCGGCGGAGAAGTGCGTGTAGACCCGCTCGAAATCGGCGGTGATCTCCACGTGCAGGTCGGGCGTGAGCGCGGAGTACTGCAGCTCGTAGATCACCCCGATCGGGGTGGCGCCCTTCTCGAACGCCTGCTTGAGGATGGTGGCGCCCTCCTGAGACAGGGCCAGCGAGAAGACGGCCGTCTCGTCGCCCACCAGGGACGGTTTGGTCGCGCCGAGGATCGTCGTGACGGGGACGAAGGCGCCGGGCGGGGGCTCGACGGTGGTCCCGCCGGGGCCCGAGAGGTTGAGCGCAACGCAGCGCACGGTGCCGGTGTCCACCGGTGCCGGAGCGAGTCTCGGCTCGGCGCCGCGGATCAGGCCTGCCGCTCGCGCGAGGATCCTCGCCCGGGTGGCGGCGGGGAGCGTCACCACCGACTGGAACATCAGGAATCCGCCGCCGGTGATCCCGGCGTCGCCCACGGCGGGCCGGTAGCGGATGAAGGTGAACGCCGGCGAGCCGTCCGGCAGCGTGCCCAGGGAGACCCTGGAGGGCAGGTACCAGAACTGGGTGGGGTCGGCGGAGTCCCTGAGTACTTGGACGCCGTCCTCTTCGAAGGTGTCGGAGCCGAGTTGCAGCACGGGGGCCTCCCGGGTCAGGTGGTCGCGGGGACGTTCACCACGTCGTCGTCGAAGCGGGTCCAGTCCCGCTCCTCGGAGAGTCCGTTGCGGAAGAACCTGCGGATCTTCAGCTCGTAGGAGTCCCGCGCGGGATCGACGAAGTCGAACTCGAACACGCTGGTCATGCCGGGACCGGTGAAGTCGACGGTGTCGGAGTACGACAGCCCCGCGACCGGGTCCTGCGCCCGCGCTTCGACGTGGACGCGCTCCAGCCCCTTGGCCGCGAAGTCCGCCGGCGAACGCAGGGTCACCGCACGGTGGCCGCGCAGGTCGGCCCGGACGAAGACGCGTGATCGCAGCGTGGTCGACCACGGCCCTTCGAACACGGTGGAGTCGCGCATCAGCAGCGTCATCCGGTAGCGGACCAGAGCGGCCCGCGGATCGACCCGGTCCACGACGAACGGCCGGACGACCGTGGTGTCCTCGCTGATCTCGATCGTGTCCTCGACGTGGACGCCGTGCGCCGCGTCCTCGTAGGAGAAGTCCAACCAGGCCCGTTCCACCTGGGTGAAGTCCAGTGCCTCCACGACCTCCACCCGGAGCCGCGCCGGGAACGGGTCGGCCACGTCCACCTGGGGCGCGGTCAGCGGGGCCGACGGCAGGACGTGGTCCCGCTGGTCCGCGCCCCGGTAGGTGATCTCGGCGAACACCGGGCCCGCGGGCTCGCCCACGAGGAACCTGTGCCAGGTCGCGTCCGGGCGCTCCGCGCTCAGCCGGACGACGTCGTCCTGGTGGATCCGGTGGGCCGGGTCGTCGTAGCGCAGCCGTACGTCGACGTGCGGGTACCGGTCGAAGGGGAACCCTGGTCGGGTCAGCAGGGGGACGGGCTCCTGCGCGAACAGGTCGCGCGGCTCGACGGCCACCGTGTCGCCCAGCACCCGGACCGGCTGGGAGGACAGCCTGCCGGGCCGTTCCCCGCCGTCCGCGGGCACCAGGTCCACGGTGAACGTGAAGTCCACCGGCTGGACCATCGCCCCGCCGGAGAGGGCCGAGGGCCAGGTCATCTCGCCCTCGGTGTGCTGGGCGTCCAGCCGTACCGTCTTGACGGTGCCGCCGTACGTCGCGGACGCGGTGAGGGACCGTACGGGATCGTGGACGAAGTCGGCCTGGGAGACGACCTTGAGCCGGCGCCGCTTGAACCACGGGTCGTCGGCGTCGACGCTGACGATCAGCCGGTCCGGGTCGAGTCCCGCGCCGAACTCCCTGAAGAGCCCGCTCAGATGTCCCTGCGGATAGATCGTGCGGCGCACGGTCGTCCGCTCCGACAGGTCCACGTCGAGCCGCTTCCTGTCCACCCGGTTGTAGTGCGTGCGCTTGTAGGTGAACGCACCCGAAGGGGTGCTGCGGCTCGGGGCGAACGCCCTGACCACCTCGCGCGCCCGGTCCCACCCGTCGGGCTCCTCGCGCAGCGGCGCGAGCGAGCTCTCGAAGAACGCGTCGGTGATCATGTCGCGGGCGCGGGCCGCGGCCGCGTCACGGCGCTGCGCGAACGTGCCGGTCTCGTCGTCCTCCGGTACGAACGTGTCGACCTCGTAGACGATCGCCCGCTCCTCCTCCAGGCGCTCCATCACGTCCTGGATCTGCAGCGAGTCGAACAGGCCCTCGTGCCCGAACGACGTGTCCAGGATGTCCTGCACCCGGTCCCAGTCGATGGAGAGCTTGACGTGGTAGGCCGGGCGCAGCGCGAGGTAGTCGAGGCTGTACACGACTCCGATGGGGGACAGTTCGCCGCGCATCGCCCGGTCCAGAACGGTCGTGCCGCGCTCGTCCAGCTCGACGGAGAACGCGGCCCTGTTGTCCCCGTACAGCGAGGGCTTGGCGGCGTGGCGGGCGGTCCGCACGAAGACCGAGCCGCCGCCCGTGCTCCCGCCGCCCTCGTCGCTGCGGCCGAACAGCATCAGCGACACCGACCCGTCGACGACCGGCAGCGGTGACACCAGCGGGGTCTGCGACAGGCCGGACAGGCTCTGCAACGAGGCTGTCACGTCGGCCAGTTCGGCCGCGGTCATCCCCAGGTGCACGTCGAAGTCGGCGAAGCCGCCGTTGAGGGTCTCCGAGCGGAATTTGACCAGTTGGAACGACGGCACCTCCACAGCGCCGTCCGCGCGGGTCACGAAGCGCGGTGCCAGCGGCATGCAGTAGAACTGCCGGGGGTCGGCGTGGTCACCGAGGATCAGCTTGTCGTCGATCCGGTAGTACGGGGGCTTCTCCTGGAGCATGTGCGCGGCCCTCTCAGGCGGGGTTCTCGATGATGAGGACCTCGTCGGTGCCCGCGCCCTGGGTGTGGTGCGGGGCGCCGCCGTCGAGCGGGAACAGGTCGGCCTGCCACTCGTAGCGCTTCAGCGTCCGGTCAAGCACGACCCGTTCGTAGGTCTTCTCCGCGTCACCCTTGCGGAAGACGAAGGTCTGCGTGTCGTCGATCTGGTTGCCGGGGTCCGTGTAGTGGAGCGTCACCTTCGCCAGCTTGGTGGCCGACCAGTCGATGAGGTCGGGCACCACGGTGACCGTCAGGGTGTCCGACGCGGGTCCCACGAGCAGCAGGGATCCGGTGAGCGTCTGCTCGCCCGAGTCCTTGTCGCTGCCGTCGCGGAACGTGGTGACGGTCCGCCAGGTGACCTTGCCGCCCCGCTCGTCGATCACGGGGAAGCGCCAGTCCACGAACCGCTTGTCCTTCGACAGGGCGACCGACTCGGTCTGCCGGTAGCCGTTGACCTCGTCGTCGTAGGACAGGTCCAGGAAGACGGTGTCCACCGAGCGTTCGAAGTCGCCCCGGGTGCGCACCTGGACCGTCCGGTTGGCGGAGAACGGGTCGTCCACGTAGAACCGCTGGCCGGTCAGGCCGCTCAGGTTGCGGACGAACTCGCGTCCGTCCTGCATGAAGTACTTGATCGATCCGCCGTACGGCTGGACGGGCTCCAGCAGTACCTCCTTGACGGCGAGCCCGGCCGTCTGCGCGTCGATCTGGAACCGCTGGACGAGCGGCGTGCCGTTCACCGGCGGGTGTTCCAGGGTCAGTACGGCCCGCCTGACCTGATCGAAGTTCATGTCGCCGAGCTCGACGTCGACCAGCCAGAGCCCCAGCTCGTCGATGTTGATGACCAGGTCGGTGGTCGTGTCGGTGACCCACGGGGAGGTGAACGTACGGCTTTCGCCGACGTAGTTGACCACGTACTGGTACTTGAACTCGGTCGATCCGCCGTCGGTGAACGCGGTGAACTTGCCGATGTCGTCGGGCTTGCGGAAGGTGAACGTCTGGATGCCGTTCCGCGCGGTGTGCGGAGGGTAGTCGATCTTCACTTCGACGCTGAAGATCGGGAGTTCCGCGAAGTCGGCGTTGACCAGGACGTTCAGGTTGAGCTGGCGGAAGAACGGATCGTCGGTGTCGATCTCGTCCATGTAGTCCGACCAGTTGTAGCCCTGGCTGGGCAGCGACTGCACGTTGTTCTGCGGGGACACGTCGATGCCGATCACCTGGTTCCTGGTCACCTCGATCCGCACGTCGGCGATCTTGTTGGTGGTGACCGCGCGGTGGATGTTCTCGAAGTCCTCCTCGCGGTACTTCGAGAAGTCCCGGTTCTCCGGCGGGATCGTCTCCAGCAGGTTCCGCTTGACCGCGTCGTCGAGCTGCTGGCCGACCGAGAGCTCCAGCGCGGTCAGCATCTTGGCGACCTCCGGGTCGGTGACCTCCAGCGTGCCGGGGTCGGAGAACACGCGACGGGACTCGGAGTTGAAGAAGAGCTCGTCGACCTTCTCGCTGAAGTCGTCCTCGGACCAGAAGTTCTCCTCGAAGTCCACGTCCTGGACGAAGCTGTAGAACTTCTGGGCGGTCCAGGTGCCGGTCACCGTGACCGGAGGCACCCGGCCCGCGAAGTGCAGGTGGTACTCGACACGGACGCCGCCGATGCCCTGCCCACTCATCACCCCCTCGAAGATGGGCGCGCCCAGCTGGGTCAGCTCGGCGGAGATCGCCACGACGTTGTTGCCGTACATCGACGGTGTCCCGGCGTGGTTGACCTTCTGCACCGACGCGCCGCTGTTCGACAGGATCTCCACGACGACGCTCGCCTTCGTCACCGCGGGCTTGGAGAGCGTGACCTGCTCTGGTCCGACGGGCGGGACGCCCGGCCCGCGTCGCGCGGTGACGTGCTGGGCGAACCGGACGCGGACGGCCTGGTCCTGTTCCGGGGACAGCGCCAACTCGACGTCCATGAACACCATTCCGGCCCCGACTTCGCCGTTCGGCAGCGGTCTGGCCGTGCGGTACTTCACGAACTTGAACAGCGCCCGTCCGCCGGTGTCCTTGCGCAGCACCACGTTCTTCGGCAGGACGTAGCCCAGTGTGTCGTCGGTGTCGTCCAGGTAGACGACGGCGTCGGGGAGGTCGAGCGCTCCGAGGAACTGCAGCATGTCGTTCTCCTCAGTCGTGGGGGGGGTGTCGCTTCAGTCGTGGGGGGGTTTCGATGAGTTCGGCGATGTCCCGGGTCCGCCGGACGGCTCGTCCGGCGACGGTCAGTTCCGCGACGATTGCCATCCGGTCCTTCGTCCCGGCCAGCGCGGCCCGTGCCGCGTCCCGTCGGTCGCCGTCGAGCGCGGCGGACAGGGCGGTGGTCCAGGGCGGGATGCCCGAGCTGGTGCCTTCGGCGACGGCCGTCCAGACGCCGTCCGGTGACTTCGTCTCGACGGCGACGCGGGTGACCCGCACCGGGGCCGGACGGATGTCGGCGCCGGGTCCGAGCCCGCTCCGTACCGCGTCCCGTCGCCCGTCCGGCAGGTCGATGCGGCTGGTGACCTGGAGGTACGAGACCGAATCCGCGTCGATGAGGCCGATGGCGTTCGGGTTGTCGAGGAACGGCCCCGGTGGGACGTAGGTCCAGCTGCCCGGACGGTCGGGGTCCGGACGCAGCTCGATGCCGTCCACGAGGACCGGTGGGTCGACGTCGATGACGAGGAAGTCCCTGGGGGCCACCGGGTCGGACCAGTCCGCCGCCCCGGCCCGCCAGACCACTCCGGGCCGGAACGGTGAGGTCGCCACCCAGCGGATGTCCGCCTGCGGCCGGGCGGCGTCGAGGCGCACGGTCTGCGGCTCTGCCTCCTCGTCGCCCTCCGGCCGCCACTCGACGGCCAGCGGGCCGGTCACCGGCGAGTGCCTCAGCCGGGCCGGATGGGCGCCGAAGCCGGGGAGCGTGGCCGGGTCCAGCTCGATCCGCCGCCGGTCCACCGGCACCTCGACCGGCCGTCCGGCTCCGAGCGGCCGTACCGTGATCGCTGCCGGGGGGTCGTCCTGCGTGACCGCAACCGCGAGCACCGGGCCCGCCGCGTCCACCCGGCCGACCGTCACGCCGGCGGCCGTGCGCACCTCGGCGACGGCGAGCGCGGTGAGTGCGCGGGTGGCGCGGACCACGGCCAGCGGGACGGGGAACGCATCGGGGGGCAGCGTCAGCAAGGTGGTGTCCGCGGGCCGCCACGGGCCCTCCAGCTCGCCGATGCCGTCCAACACGGCCCGCAGGCGCACCTCGCCCTTGAGCCGTTCCCCGGGCGCGAGGAGGATCCGCGTGGCCGTCACGCCGCCGGGCGCGGTCAGGGGCACGCTCGCGGTGACCTCCTGCGGCCGCGCGGCGGACGGCGGAACCCTGAGATCGGCGAAGAGCAGGGCCAGTCCCGCCACCGGGGCGGGCAGGTTCGCGGCGAACGTCACCGTGGTCCAGCCGGTGGGCAGTGCGGGCGCGTCGACCTCCCGGACGTACCGCGCCGGATCGCCCGCGGCCAGCGCGCGGGCCGCCGCGTCGAGGTCGAGGGTGAGGACCCGGTCCGCGTCGACCGCCGCGTGCTCGGCCAGGTCCAGGGTGAACGCGGCTGTCGGCGCCTGGTCCAGAAGCCGGTGCAGCGGTCCGGCGACCGGCTCGGGCCGCGACACGACGGGCCGCAGCCGCAGGGCGAGCGCGGCGGCCCGCTCCGGCTGCGAAGGCGCACCGAACACGGCCTCGTCGAGGGCGGTGGCGAGCCTGTCGAAGGGGAGGACCGCACCCGGGCCGAAGCGCCGGGTCAACGTGTCCAGCAGGGCCCGCGGATCGACGGTCGCCCGGAGCGGCAGCGTCGGCGCGACGGCCCGGAAGGTGAGCCGCAGCGCCGCGTCCACTGGCACCGTCCCCGCGCGCACCAGACGGGCGGCCAGCACCGCCGAATCGGCGGGGAGTTCGGCGACGACCCGCGTCGTGGTCAGTGTGTCCGGGCCCAGGACGACGGGAGGGAGCAGCGCCGCGCCGATGGTGCCGAACCTGGCGGACAGTTCCAGGACGCCGCGCAGCGGCTCGGCCGCCGACAGGAGCAGCGGGGTCCCGCTCGTGGCGGCGGCTTCACCGGCTTCGGTCAAGGGGGTCCCGACGGCGAAGCCCGCCTCGATCCGGCCGCCGGTCGTGGGTCCTTCGCGCAGGAGGGCGACCAGCAGGGCGACGCCGCCGTCCGGCAGCGGTTCCAGGGTGAGTGCGCAGGGCAGGACCACCCCGAGGCCGAGGCGGTCGCGTGCCTGGAAGGCGGCGCCCGGCAGGATGTCGAGCGGCCGGTCGAGATCCGGGAGGCCGGTGAGCTCCGTCATGGCGTCGGCCCCGTCCGTACCGGCACGAGGATGGTCGCGGACGTCTGCCGCCACGCGCTCTCCCCGACGCCGCCGCTCTGCCACCAGGTCTCCGTCTGGTAGCGCAGCGGTGGCGTCGGCACACCGGTCAACAGCGGTTGGATCGGGGTGCGTACGGTGGTCGCGGCCGACAGCTCCGACTCGGTCAGCCGGACCGTGCCGCCGTTCTCCACCACCACGACGAACGCCACCACCCGGTCGGTGGGCCGGTCCGCCGCGGTGAACATCGACGCCACCGCTTCCACTTGGATCCTGCGGGTGAGCTGCGGGTTGGCCGTGCGGTCGTAGATCCGGTCCCACACGGCCCGCCGGTCGGGCTCCGTCACCACACCGCTCTGGTCGAGCACGAGCCGGACGGGTCCGCCCGCGGGCAGCGGCTCGCCGGGCACCAGGACGACCTCCGCCCGTTCACCAGGGGCCAGCCTGCGGCCGCCGGTCAACCCGTCGACGCGCAGCGGCACCTCACGCTCGCCCAGTACGGCGCTCACGCCGAGCCGGTCGATCCGGGCCGGGCTCTCGGTGTCGTTGGCGAGGGTGCCGGTGATCCGGTCCGGCCGCACGTCGTCCAGGGTGAGGGTGAGGGCGTCGCCGACCATGTTCTCCAGGCGCAGTTCCAGAGGGATGTCCTCGGGCTGGTCGCCGCCCGCGCCGATCCGCACCTCGCCGCGCAGCAGGCTGAGCGAGGAGCCGAGCAGCGCTTCGTACACGAGTCGGAAGTCGGCGTACTTCAGGGTCTCGGCGTGCGTGACCCCCAACTCCAGGTCGATCAGCGCGCCGGGCCGGTAGGTCAGCGCCGAGGGCGCGGCGCCTCCCTCGGGCAGGGCGAGCCTGAGCACCGGCTGCGCCTCCGGCAGCACCTCCACCCGGACGGGGGCGGTCGCCCCCTCGGTGCCGGCCCGCTCCTGCAAGGTGGGACGGGCCTGTTGCAGTCGGCGCGGATCGGTCACGGCGCGGGCGAAGAACTCCGCCGTGATCCGGATGTCCGCCTCGCTCTCGGCGTCGGCGGCACGCACCCGCAGCGCGGGTCCTGTGGGGGTCCTGGCCAGCAGGAAGCGGTCGGGCACGAAGAAGAACTGCTCCGGGCGGACCGGGTCCTGCCAGTAGGAGTGTCCCCGCCCGTCGAAGGAGATCCGCAGCCGCCGCATCGGGGACACCGGGCCCCCAGCGCCGCCGAGCCGTTCCAGCTGGGCCGCGGAGAGCACCAGGGGCGTGGGCGGCGAAACCCATTCGAGCTCCACGACCCGCTCCTGGTAGGCGAACTCGCCGGTGTCCTCCATCCGGTAGTCGGTGGGCACTCCCACGAAGATCCTGCGCATCACGGCCAGGCTCACGTCGGACTGCGGCGACGACATCGCGGCCAGGAGCTGTTCGCGCAGTCCCGGCGTGGTGAGGGGCATCTCGGCCACCATGGCCGGGCCGTCCCAGGTGACCTTCGTGAACTCCAGCTCGTGCGTCATCTCGCCGCCGCCTCCGGCCACCGGCAGCCGGTAGGCGAACGCGACGACGACGGAGTGCGACAGCATGCCGACGCCGGGCCCCGCAGCGGGCGAAGGCGTGGTCATCAGGGTCACCAGCAGGGTGTCCACTCCCCCGCGGTCCGCGATGGTGATCCGGGGCTCGTCGACCCCGCCGACGCGGTCGAAGACCAGCATGTAGCGGGGCAGGGCCCATTTCGCCGAGGCGTCCGGGCTCTCGAAGAGGTCGGTGTCGGTGGGGGCCGCGTTCGGTGCGGCGGGCACCGTCAGATCCGCCCGCCGTACATACGGGAACGGTTCGAACCTGAGGTCCGGGTCCCACCCCTTGACCTTCGGTCCGGCCCAGGCGGGAAGCAGGTCCTTCGGTACGACTCTCGGGTGCGCGGGCCCCGGTCGAGGGTCCGGTGGGGGATCCGGTCGGGGGTCCGGTCGGCGAAAGGAAGCCCGGAAGGCGTCGCGGAACCGCAGTCCATCCGGCGGGCCGACGAACTCGTCGCTCACGTCCATCACGCCTTCATCCCGCTACGGGATCTAGATTTCCGATTTTCCGCAAGTCGGACTTATCGAACTTAAGGCCACCTATCAACATACATGGCGCAGAGGTGGGGCGCCCGGTGTCGTGGTCCGGAAGACCCTGATAGGGGAATTGGCGCTCGCGGAGGAGACGAACAGGGCCCCAGGGCTTCGGCGTTGCCCAAGCGACCGCGGATAGCGCTCCGGCTGAGCGTCACCGCATCCCGCACCCCTCGGTCACTGCTGGGATGCGTTCAGTTCGTACCACCGCCGCAGATCCTGGAGCCGCTCCACCGTGTCGGGATGCCCCTCGCCCAGGACGCGTTCGCTTTGGGCCAGAGCCTCTTCCTGCAAAGCGACGGCTTCAGCGGTGCGTCCGGCGGTCCAGTAGCTGACAGCCAGGCTGGAGCGGGCGGTCAGGGTGTCGGGATGCGTCTCGCCGAGCAGCCGCTCCCGGTCGGCCAGGACCTCCTCTTCGAGCGTGATGGCCTCCTCGACGCGCCCTACGCTCCAGTAGCTGGCGGCGAGGTTGGAGCGGGCGTGCAGGGTGTGGGGGTGTTCGGGTCCCAGGAGGCGTTCACGGTCGGCCAGGACCTGCTCCTCGATGGTGATGGCTTCCTCCCCGCGCCCGGCCGTCCGGTAGCTGAAGGCGAGGTTGGCGCGGGCGTGCAGGGTGTTGGAGTGCTGGTCACCGAGGAGGTCCTCGCTGTCGGCCAGGACCTCCTCGAACAGCGTGATCGCCTCGGCGGTACGCCCTGCGGTCCAGTAACTGGCGGCGAGATTGCCACGCGCGAGCAAGGTGTCGGGGTGCCGGTCGCCGAGGAGGCGCATCCGGCCGGCCAAGACCTGCTCTTCGAGGGCGACGGCCTCCTCGACGCGCCCGGCGGTCCGGTAACCGACGGCGAGATTGGCGCGCGTGCGCAGGGTTTCGGCGTGCTGGTCACCGAAGACGTGCTCACTGTCGGCCAGGACCTCCTCGAACAGCGTGATCGCCTCGGCGGAACGCCCTACGGTCCAGTAACCGGCGGCGAGGTTGGCGCGGGCGACCAGGGTGTCGGGGTGCCGGTCGCCCAGGACGCGTCTCCGGTCGACAACGACCCGCTCGCTGAGGGCGACGGCCTCGGTGGTGCGCCCGGCCGACCAGTAACCGGCGGCGAGGTACGCGCGGGTGGTCAGGATGTCGGGGTGGTCGGCTTCCAGCAGCCTTTCCGCGCAGCCGACTTGGTGTTCCCAGTAAGTGACGGCGGCTGCGGGGAGGCCGTTCCGCCGGTGGCTGTCCCCGGCCCGGTAGAGGAGGGGATGCCTGCCGGGCCGCCACAGGTGGTCACCGGCCAGTGGCCACAGGTGGTCGACGTTCGCGCGCAGGACCCCGGCACGGGCCAGGTCGTGGTGGTCCTCGTCGGGCCAGAGCTCCAACAGCGCGTCGGCCGCCGCCCGTACGACGGCGTTCTCCCCCGCCGCGGGAAGGGCCTCGCGTGCGGCACGTGCGGTCAGGGCATGGATCCGTACGGCACGCTGCGGGTCGTCCCGCCGGATGGTGACGAGTCCGTACCGGTGCAGGAGCCGCATCGCCCTGCGCGCGGTCCCCGCGCTCACCGCCACGGCGCTGCCCTCACCGTCAACGCCGCCGGTCCCGCGCGCCGACGCGGCCGGGGGCACCGCGTCCGCTCCCCGGTCACGCTCCCGGCCGGGGGCGCCGTGTCGGTCGGCACTCCGGGCACGGGCGAGATGAGCCGCGACGGCATCCGTCAGCCAGAGCTCGGCCGGATGTCCGGCCGGGTCGAGGTGCGCCGCCAGGCCCAGTGCCGGTGCGGCGAGACCGACCGGCTCGGCCGCCTGCGCCGCCCTCAGAGACAGCAGCAGCGCCGCCGCGACTTCACGGTCGTACGCCTCCCCGCTCCCCCCGGCGGGCAGTACCTGGACGAGCCGCTGTTCCTGGTCGCGGAAGTGCTCCACGTACGCGGTACAGGGCTGGTCCTCGTTGATCATCCAGGCGGCCGCGTATCCGAGGGCGAGCGGCAGCTGCCCCAGTACGGCACCGACCTCGTCCACGGCGTCGTCCAGAAGGTGTTCGGCCTCGTCCCCCGCAAGCCGTTCGCGCAGGAACGCCGCTGACTCGGCGGCCGTGAACGGCGCGACGTCCAGGACGCGCCGACCGCCGCCGCTGATGTCGGCGCCCTTCAGCCGGGTCGTGATCACCGCCCGGTGCGTGCCGCTTCCCGCCCGCACCGTTCCGGTACTGGTGGGCGGCCACCAGCCGCGCAGCTCGGCGGGCTCGGTGACGTCGTCGAGAACCATCAGCCAGGACCGGCTCGTCGCGGCGGCCCAGTTCAAGAACGCCCGTGCGTCGGCCTCGACGTCCTGCCCGGCCGTTCCCGGTGCCCGGACCAGAACCGCGGCGGTCGCGTACGCACCCAGGATCTGTTCGGGCCGCGCGGCGTTGGCCCACAGGACGAGATCAGTGCCCTCGCCTCCCGCCTCGTGGGCCAGGGCGGCGGCGAGCTGGGTCTTGCCGACCCCGCCCCCGCCCGACAGGACCTGGCTCAGCACCACGGTCCCGGCGGAGTCCTGGGCGTGGTGGATCCGTTCGCGCAGGGCGGTCCGGGGCTGGTGGGCGGTGACGGTGTCGGGGACGGCGCCGATGCGCAGGGGCCAGATCACGTCACCGCGGGGTGACGCGGGAGGGGCGTGGTTGATGAGGGTGCCGATGGAACCGGCCTGGACGACAGCGCCGTGCACCGTCCCGGACAGGTTGTTCCGGACCTGGATCGCGTCGGCGCCGCCAGGGTCGCGACCAGGACCGCCCGTGTCCGTGGGCCTTCCGCCAAAGTCCGGTTCCCCTGCCCGGTCTTCCATCGACTCCACCCCCGAACCCGGCCGTTCACCGTCGAGCCGACTCCACGGTAGAAGGCCGTACGGCCCTCGGGGCGGGAAATCGCACACAGCACGAAAGAACCGCGACCGCCCGGCCCAGGCCGCTCGCGGGGGCCGTCTCGGCGTCCACGTCCGTACCTTCGTGTACGGCCTCGGCCAGCGCGGGGAAGCGGCCCGTGGCGCACTGGGCCCGCACGTTCGCGACCGCCGGGCGCGAGAGCACCGGCACCTGCGGCACAGCGCGCCCTTTCGACGGCCGCGGAAGGTCGACGGCCGCGGAAGGGCTACTTCGGTGCCGGCCAGAACTGAAGGAGGTAACGCTCCACTCCGACGCCAGTTCCCTCGCCCTCCGACAGGGCCGCCGCCGCGGCCCGGCCGACGCAGCTGACCCGCACACGCCACGAACCACCCGTGTCCGCCAGGACGACGTCTTCGTCCGTGCGCCCCGTGTGCATGGACCACACCGCGACCCGCCCGCTCGTCGATTCGAAGTCGGCCTCCGCCTGTTCGTCCCAGCCGGCCGGATCCTCCGGGGGCGCCGCGTCCCACACCTCGACATCGAGCGTGGCGGTATGGGTGTGGCCGCCGCTCGTGATGTCCAGCCGCCCGGGATGAGTCCCGAGAAACACGTCCTGGTGGAAAGCGTCCGGGAACGGCACGGGAAGGTCGGCGTCGTGCGACTCCTGCAGCCCGAACGAGAAGAACCCCACATACGCGCTCAAGCGCTGTCTGCGCACGACCTGTGCCACGGCCACCCCTTCGCCTCACTGGAAACGCCGACGGCGCCCGCCGGGGCGTGCCGTCCCGCGCGGTCCGCGATGTGGAAGACCCCGAACCCGCCCTCGCCGCTCCGGATCTGCACGTGGTGATGTGCTGTGCACTGTGCACCTTTACCTGTACGCCGTGCTGAGCTGCACTGTTGATGGGGAATCGAACCCCGCGTTGCTCTTCACGCGCCACAGGTGAACCGGAATCCCGCCGGTTCTCGGGGTGTGCACGCCTCCGGAGCAGCTACCTGCTCCACATCGTCCCGGCTTGCCGGACCGGTCAGTCCAGCAGGTCGGCTTCCCAGTTCGTCCGCTGGATCCGTACGTCGATCTCCCGGATCTCCCTGGCGAGGACGTCCGCCTGGGTGCGCAGTTCCGCGACCGGGAGCGCGGAGAGCACCATCAGCTCGGATCGCAGCTGCCGGCCGTATCCGCGATCGCCCGTACCCGCTGCCGCGTCCGCCGCGGCGGTGACCACCGAGTGGCGCAACCGCAGGATGTCCCGGCGCGCGAGCGCGTCGGTGAGGGTACCGTCCGGGCCCATGTCCACCGCGGCGTTGGTCCGGTTGATGCGCCGGATCAGCGTCTCAAGAGTGTCCAGTACCTCACTGGCCTCGGCCAGCAGCTGAGCCGCGTCCTCCGAGGGCGTCTCCCCCTCCTGGTACCGCGCGTTGCCGACGACGCGCGCCCGCAACTGCTCCACACGCCGCGTGGCATCCGCCCGCTCCGCCAGTGCTTCGGCAAGCTTCACTGCCCCCACCTCCCGTCATCCTTGAGCTCGCACGAGTATACGGGCGCAAACCAGCGCATTTTCACTCAGTCCCGGCCAGGGACGACCGACAGTCTTGGATCGGACCGCTGCCTCTTGCGGCGACGGACCGAACAGGCCGACCTCACGGAGTCAGACGACAACCGTGTTGAGTTCCGCGTCCCTGCGGGCCGCACGGGCGGTCGGGCGGGCTCAGCTCTCTTCGGCCGCGTCCGCCGTCCTCAGCCAGACCTCCTGGGCCGGATCGAATTCGCTGGTCGTCATGTTCCGTGCGCGCCAGCCGAAGCCGCAGACCGCCAACGGGCCTTCGGCCAGGGGGTCCAGGCCGAAGCCGCGCTCGATGTCGACCTCGTTGATCGCCGAGGTCACGAACGCGCCGAGGCCGAGTTCGGTCGCGCTCAAGTACAAGGTCTGGGACAGGTGCCCGCTGTCGAGCACCAGGGCACGGTAGGCCTTGGCGTGCTGACGGTACTTCCAGAAGCTGCGCGCGTACCGCGGCGCCAGGACCGCCAGCACGGGCGCGTTGGAGAACCAGTGCTGGCCGGCCAGGGCACGTCGCGCGAACCGCTCCAGTGGTTCGTCCGGGGCGGGCATGCGCTCCAGCGCGTGATCGACCGCGTGGTAGTGGTACAGACCGGGCGCGAGACCGTCGACGTTCTGCACGATCAGGTAGGCCTCGGTCGGATGCAGGCCGCCTCCTGAGGGCGTGTGCTTCTTCAGGAACACGGTGTCGTCGTCGATCCGTACCTGCGACTGCGCGGCGAACACGCGTTGCAGCATGTGCGCGCCCAATGCCAGCGGCAGCGCCCGCTCGCCGTCGAAGTTGCGGCAGGTGGAGCGCCGCGCCAGCAGCGCGTCGAACTCGTTGCCTTCGACGCGCGGCAAAGGCACCCGGCCCGATGCGTCCCCGCGCTCAAGCGCGTGCGTGGGCGGCGGGCCGAGCTTGCGCCGCATGTCGGCGGCGGTGGTCATCTCGTTCGCTTCCATGCTTCGGACGCTGTCCAGGCCCTCCCACCGCGCGAGCCGGTGCATCATCGCCGCGGGCGGCCACCAATGACCGGCGCGCAGCACGTCGTCACGTTCACGATGAGCGGTGTGGCGGTCGTCGTCGGCGATCACCAGGCCGCTGTCGATCAACTCGGCCACCAGGGACGATTCTTCGGCGTCCAGCGAGTCGGCCTCTTGCCATTCGCCGGGGCTCAGCCGGCCGAGCAACTCGCGGTGCCGCGCGTCGACCTCGACCTCCGCGTCGAGATGCGCGGCCAGGGCCAGCCAGCGCCGGGAGCGGCTCAGGCCGACGCCTCCGGTCAGCAGCGATTCCAGGTCGAAGTCCACGTCTTCGCGAGGCTCCAGGAACAGCACGGCACAACGGCGAATTCGCATCGGGATCCGTTCGGCGGATGGCGGATGGCGGATGGCAGACAGCGGACGGCGGACGGCGGATCCGGAGTGCGGGATCCGGTTTCGACGGCGTCACGGAAGGACTCCCGTGTCACACGATGGTCGGTTAGGGTTTTTACCATGCGGACTCAGGTACTGGAGCACGAGAAGCTGCGCCTTCCGGCCGATGTCGTCGATCGCCTGCTCGATCTGCTGAGCACCGACGACCGCTTCCGTCGGCTGTTCACACAGAACCGCCACGAGGCACTGGTCCAGGCCGGTTGCGCGCTGACCGCGGAGCAGCTGCGCGCGGCCACGCCGCTGCGCTGTTTGACCGTGGATCAGCTGGCCGGCAAGGAAGCCATCGCCGGTGCCCGGGAAGAACTTCGCGCACATCTGCTGGCCGACGCTGCGTACAGCAATCCGCACGCCCTGGAATCCGGGGCGATGCACGCGGTACTTCGTCACAACTGACTCTTCGCTCTGATCTGTTGGAGGGACACACCATGCCGTCAGCCGCGCTCGACACCAAGCCCCGGATCCCGCACAGGGTTGCCGATCGGCTGCTCGAACTGCTCGCGACCGACGACGCGTTCCGTGAGCTGTTCAAGGCCGACCGGCACGCTGCCCTGGTCCAGGCCGGCCTCGACGCCGATCCGTCGCAGCTCAAAGAAGCCTCGGCACTGGGTTGTCTGGTCGTGAACGAGCTGGCGAGCAAGAGTGACATCGCCGCCGCACGCGACACGCTCAAGGCGCACCTGACGTCGGATGCCAGCCACACCAACCCGCACGCCTTCGAGGCCGGGGCGATGCACGCGGTGCTGCGCGAGGGCTGACGCGCCTCGCCCGGTCCGCTCGCGACGCACTGCGGCCTCCTTTGTCGGGGCTTCCCCTTCACACTGGAGGCCGCGGGGCCGAGCCGTCCCTCGCTTCCCCCGACCCGGCCGTCACCGCACCCTCCCGCGACCAGATCCACACGGCGAGGACCACACACGCGGCCAGACAGCCGGCTGCGGTGATCTGCAGTGCCGTATCGGCGGCCGCTTTCGAACCCACGCCACGTTCCTGATCGGTGACCGCCCCGGCGAGTCCGACACCGAGACCGGCGGCCACGGTGATGACCGTCTTGGTGACTCCCGAAGCCTCCCCCGCGCGCTCCGGCCTGATCACCGCCTGGGTCGCGATGAGCGTCAGCGAGTTGGCCACTCCGAGAACCGCGCCGCCCACGGTGGCCACGGCCACGTACAGGGTGAGGGAGGAAGTCCGGGAGAGGCCGGCCAGGACGAGCGCTCCCCCGCACAGGCAGCCCGCCATCAACCGGACCGCGACGCGTGGCGGCACCCGCCCGGCGAGCGGCCCGGCGAGCGCCATGGTCAACGCGGGGGCGAGGAACGCGGTCCCCGCGAGGACGACCGAGAGGTCCCACTGGCCCTGGAGCGTCAGGGGTACGACGAACAGGAACATCACGGTGGTGGTGTTGGCCGCGGCACCGGCCAGGGTGAGCGCCATGTACGGCCCGTTGCGGAACAGGCTCAGCTCCACCAGCGGAAAGGCCGCGGCCCGCTCGCGCCGTACGAACAGGAGCAGCAGCGCTGACGCGACGGCCACGCCCGCCAGTGCGGCGGGCCACGGCCAGCGCGCTCCGCGGTCGATGACGACGCAGAGCGCGGCGAGCGCGGCCGTGACAGTGGCCAGGCCGCTCCAGTCGACGCTGCGGGACGCGCTGGTGTCGTAGCTCTCGGCGGTACGTGAGGCACAGACCGCGCCGAGTACGGCGAGCGGGACGTTGAGCCAGAACACGGCGCGCCACGACACCGCCTCGGTCAGGGCGCCGCCGATGAACGGACCGCAGGCGGTGGCGATCCCACCGACGCCCAGGGCCCAGCCGATGGCACGGCCGCGCACTTCCGCCGGGTAGACGTTGGTCAGCAGGGACAGCCCCACCGGCATGATCATCGCGGCCCCGGCACCCTGGGCCACCCGGGCGCCCACGAGGACGGGCAGGGTCGGGGCGAGTGCGCAGACCAGCGAGGCCGCGCCGAACCCGACGAGCCCCGCGATCAGGAGCCGCCGTCGGCCGAAGAGGTCGCCGAGCCGTCCCGCCCCCAGCATCAGCGTGCCGGTGGACAGCAGGTACGCGCTGATCACCCACTGGAGGCCGTCTCCGCCCGCGTGCAGGTCGCGGCCGATCTGCGGCAGGGCGAGGTTCAGCCCGAACGAGTCGAGCTGGATGCAGAACACGCCCACGGACATGGCGAGGAGTGCCCATCGCCGGGTGGTGAAGGGCGGCGTCGTCACACCGCCGGCACCGCCCCTCAAGGTCTCGCCTTTGCTCACGATCGCCCACTTCTCCTCACGGTCGGCCCCTTAGGGGCGGTCCTTGCTGTCGCCGCATGGCCGTGCGGCGACACGAGACGCTGGTGGGGGGGAGGTCGCAGCCGAGGAGCGCTCCTGGACACGGAGCGCCGCTGCGGAAGAGGAGAGAGGTCCAGGAAGTGGGGGCCGAGTTGAAGGGGCTGCCCACGGGAAGTCCGATGTGCCACGTCGACGGGATCACTGCGCGGATGACACACGCAGATCCGTGCCTCGACGGACGAAGGAACGGAATCACCGTAACCGACCCCTCGGGCACTTGCCAACCCACCCTTGCACGGCGCCAGAGAGCGGAGGAGTCAGATGATTTACGGAATCCTCGCTGAACTGCCGATATATGATGCTCTATCAGGCACGAGGAAAGCATTCAGCCATCATGGGCGACATTGCGGACCGGACCCTTCCAGTCAGCTTGAGAGCACTCCCCTCCCCCTGGCCCAGCAGAGTCGCACCCTGCGCATTCCGCGGTGAACTCCCAGCTGAACGCCCCTCGTCGATCATTCAAGGGGCAAGAGGTATCGCGCCACGACCCCGTCGACCGCACACGGCGCGACCGCACCAGCACCATCCGCACCACCCGGCACGGTTCATGTCGCCTACAACGATCGAGTGCCTGGTCAGTCCCCGTAGCGCACCCGCCGAGCGCCCGCAGATCGGGGCCGCCCGGCCGGACGGCCTGATCCCTACCCCTGACCCTTGGCTTCCGATTCGACCTCCTGTTAGTAATTTCATGCGGCATACGAATGTCATTTCATGCACCCCTCCCACCATGGACCAGGCGGATGTGATGTCGTTATACGCGCAGGGAACCGCTGCCCCCGTACCCCGGACAGCACCCACCCGCAGGACTCGCTACAAGGCGGAAATCGCATCGGTTTCCCCGGAATCGAGCAGGAACACCTTCGAGCAGCACGAAACATGCTTTCTCGGTGTCAGTCTGGAAAACAGCAACTTCACCACCCCCAAACTCACGAGCATGGTCAAATGGATCTCCCGAAGGTTCGGGCGATGCACCGTGCTCATCGGCGACAGCATTCACCGGCTCACCTTGGAGTCAACTCAGGGACTCCCTCCCGCCAGCGCCCGGGAGCGGGCTCTGGAACTCGGTCGTAGCTTCGTGGAGACCGAACGGAACGTGTTCGAAGAGCATGGCGAGAGCACCGACTTCACGATCCTGACCTGTAGTGAAGTGCAGGCCGGCGAGAGGTACACCGAGTTCCACGGCAAGTTGCGGGCGTTCTTCGACGAGGACGAATCGTTCCGCTCATCGGTCGAATCGTTCGGTCACGCCTACCACCGGAAGCGTGCCGACGGCGTCAGCGAGGCCGATTTGGAAAAACGCATCCGCATGTCCAGCGACTACTTCCTCGAAGAGTTCGCCATCTTCGCCTGCCTCAAAGAGCAGGGACTGCCGGTCATGGTGTATCCGGGATCTTTCAGCACCCTGTCGGAGATCGCCAAGGGCGAACATCCAGGAGCCCCGGAAGAACTGCGTGACCTCGCCGTGGTCTCCCTCCACCTGAAAGGCCGATGAGCATGGCATCCGAAGTGCGCAACCTGGTCCCCGAAATACGGCGGGGAAAAATATATCAAGACGTTTACGAGAAGCGTTCGCCCGACCGTCCCGCACTCGGCGAAGCGCGCCTCGAAAGGGCCCGCGCGGCAGGCGGGGGGCTGGACTTCGGTGGCACCGAGGCGCGCGACCGGGCGTTCAGGGACGGCGTCTTCCTCCTGGAGATCCCGGGCGATCTCGACGTGTCGACGGGTGACGCGTTCGCGCGCCAGTTCTACGAGGGTCCGGCCGCGGAGCCGTACGGCCGGTTCCGCGACATCCACAGCGACCGCTTCGGGGACCCGTTGCTCGGCTTCCACCAGCGGATCAACCAGATCGAGCAGTTCCTTCTCGAACGCCGCTTCTGGGCCACCGCCTACCCCCCGGAGATCAGCGCCCTGGGCGAGTCCCTCACCCGGCTCTCCCAGCACGTCCTGCGATCCGTCCTGTCCACCGTGGGCATACCGGAGCGGGACTGGCGGCGGGCGACCGGCGGCTGCTCCCAGAGCGCCGGCTCCTACCACCTGACGTTCAACCACTACCGGCCCGCACACCAGGACATCGGGCTCAGCTCCCACAAGGACGACGGGTTCCTCACCATCCTGCGGACGACCGCCCCGGGCCTCGAAGTCAGCCGCGAGGACCACTGGGAGACCGTCCCGGCCGACCCCGACTGCTTCATCGTCAACTTCGGCCTGTCCATGGAGATCCTGACCGCGGGCAGCCGCACGCCCGTGGCCGCCATCATGCACAGGGTCGCCCGGCAACAGGACGACCGGTCCAGCTTCGGGCACTTCAGCTCCAGCGGCTGCCTGCCGGGCGAGGACGAGGGCGTCTACCGCTACGCGCACGGCAGCGGACTGGAGCGCGTCTGCGGCTCGCGGGAACTCATCGACGAGAACGACCACGAGATCTACGCCGGTACGGACGCGCCGGACGGGACGGACACCACCGGCGCCCCGCGCCGCGCCGAACTCCCCACAGCAAGGGGCGTACGCCGATGACCGTGGACACCATGCCGCTCCAGCGCGCCACCGCGGCGGGCTCCGGCCTGAGCTTCGACGCCGCCGACGGCCTGCCCCGGGCCCTGCGGGACGGCTGCTTCCTGCTCGCCGCACCAGCCGGATTCGATCCGGGTCCGGGCATCGCGCTGTGCCGCGAGTTCCACCGGGCACCCGACGAAGGGCCGGATTCCACCCGGGCGTACCGCGGCTTCAAGGACGTGCCCGGCGTCTACTTCGACCGGGAGCACTTCCAGACCGAGCACGTGCTCATCGACGGCCCCGGCCGGACGCGGCACTTCCCGGGCGAACTCCACGCCATGGCGGAGGAGATGAGCGCCCTGACGCTCCTCGTGCTGCGTGCGGCGATGACCGAGCTGGGCATCGAGCACGCGCTGTGGAGCGAGATCACCGGTGGCGCCGTCGACGGCCTCGGCACCCACTGGTTCGCGGCGAACCACTACCGCTCCGAGCGCGCCCAACTGGGCTGCGCCCCGCACAAGGACACCGGATTCGTGACCGTGCTCTACAACGAGGAGCCCGGCCTGGAGGCGTCCGTCGACGGCGCCTGGGTGCCCGTCGATCCCGTGCCCGGCCACTTCGTGGTGAACTTCGGAGGCGCCTTCGAACTGCTCACCGCTGCCCTCGACCACCCGGTGCGGGCCATTTTGCACCAGGTGCGGCAGTGCGCCCCGGCCGAGGGCGGCACGGACCGCTTCTCCTTCGCGGCCTTCGCCAACCCACCCGCCACGGGCGACCTCTACCAGGTGCGCGAAGACGGCTCGGCCGCGCCCGTACGCAGCTCCGAGGACTTCCTGCGCGAGTTCAACGAACAGACCTGGTCCGACCGGCACGCCGACTTCGGCATCGCCAAGGCCGTCGGCGCGAGCGGAGGCGGTACGTCATGAGCGTCTCGCAGGACAGCCTCAGCACCCCGCGCCGGGGCAGGACCGTCGTCCTGCCGCAGGCCCCCGGAGCGCCCTTCCCCGGAATCGTCGCCCATCACGACGGACCCAGCCGGCTGCACGGCCACGCACCGGCGTTCCACGAGGCGACCGTGGTACGCGGTGAACCCGCCTCGCACTACTTCCGCGCTTCCGGCATCAGCGCCCGCGCCGAGGAGAACGACGGTCTGTGCACGTTCTGGATGGGCCCGAAACTCGCCGTCTACCAGATCACCAACGAACCGCTCGTCGGCGACGACGTCCTCGCGCCCTCCACCGATGCCAACCGCGAGCTGTTCGGCGACTTCATGGGCTCCTTGCCCCACGACCACCCGGACCGTCCGGGGAAGCGGGCCGTGGTCGAACGCTCGCTCGGCAACGCGAAGTTCGTCGATCGCCTGGAGCCCGCCGTCCGGCGGCACACGGCCGACCACCTCGGCCGCGCGGCGGGCCGGCCCGTCCCGCTCGACGAGTTCACGCTGTCCCTGACGGCGTACGTGGACAGCATGGTCCCCGGCGTCCTCGACCTCACGCAGCGGCCACTGCCCGAGTACCTGGACTCCGACGAGTACGGCCGTGTGGTGCGCGGCTTCTTCGACCTCGCCTCCGACGTCATCAGCAACGACAACCCAGCGGCGATGCGCGAGTTCGACGTCATCGTGCCGTTCGTGCGCGACCTGCTCACGGACAACTTCGACGCTCTGGCGGACGCACCGGAGTCCAACATGGTCCGGCGTCACTTCGCGCTGTGGGACGTGCCCTTCACCCGCCGGTCCGTGGCCGCGCTGGACGCCGCGCGGATCAAGGAGCTGGGGACGGTCGTCGTCGCCACGTACGACACGACAGCGCTCAGCCTGCTGTGGGCGATCGGCTACGTGGAGGCCACGCCCCACGTCAAGGAAGCCGTCGTGGCGGAGGCCGGGCGGGCCACGGGGGCGGGGTGCCCGTACGCGGACCCGTCTGCGCACGCGGGCGCCGCCCCGTCCGTGATCGACCTCGCGGTCCTGGAGGCCGTACGCCTCGGCGGCAGCAACCCCAGCGCCCTGTGGCGCCGTACGACCGCGCCCTTCGCCCTGCGCCGCCGGGGCGCCTCGGTGACCGTGCCACCGGGCACCATGATGTGGCTGGACCGCAGGCAGGCCAATCGCGACCCCGCCGTCTTCCCCGAGCCGTGCCGCTTCGCCCCCGCCAACATCGGGGCCATCGTCCGCTCCGACCGGGAGACGGTCTCCTCGCTGCTCTCCCGCGGCCGCTACGAGATCAACTCGTTCAGCATGGTCAACGCCGACCGGAACCCCCGCAAGTGCCCCGGCAGGCTCTTCTCGGTACGGATGCAGTCCATGGTCCTCTCGGAGCTGTACGGCCGCTGGACGGTCACCACACGGGACACCGACCTTCAGCTCAAGCACCACGCCTCCATGCCGCGCCCGGCACGACCGGGAACCATCACGATCAGGCCCGCCCCCGGCACGCCGCGCGACACCGCACCCCTGAGGGAGCCGACCCCATGACCACCGCCAACTCCCGTACCGTCCGGGCCCACTTCCACCCCACCACCGCCCGCGAGCCGGTCAGCCTGCCGCCCATGCCCGGCGAGCGGCAGGCACAGGCCTCCTACCCGCCCGTGGACCTCGAACGCTCCTGGTTCGACGGGGAGGAGCTGCGCTTCGCACGCGAGGGAGGCTTCGAACGCGCCCTGGACATGGGGTTCTTCCTGCTGCGCATACCCGACGGCCTCGACACCTCCCCCGGGGACCGGTTCGCCTCGCACTTCCACGAGGAACCGACCGGCGACGACCTGGACCCCTACCGGGGCTACCGCCACGTCGACGTCCGCGACGCCTACCAGGGCTACTTCGACCGCGAGCACGACCAGTGGGAGAACTTCTACGTCGAGCGCGCGAACTGGTCGCTGCTGCCGCCCGAGGTCACCGAACTCGGCCACCGGATGACCGCTCTCGGCGTCGCCGTCCTGCGCGCGGTGCTGCGGCACGTGGAGGTGCCGCACGACCTGTGGAGCGAGGTGTCCGGCGGCCTGACCGACGACGGCGGCCACCAGATGCTCGCCTTCAACCACTTCCGTTCGCAGAAGGAGACCCGCGGCTGCAAGTTCCACCGGGACTCCGGGTGGGTGACCGTGCTCCGCTCCGTCGAGCCCGGCCTCCTCGCGCTCATCGACGGAGAGCTGGCCGCCGTCAACCCCCGGCCGGACCACTTCGTCGTGAACTTCGGCAGCTCGCTCGAAGTGCTCACCGCCGCCCTGCAAAGGCCCGTGCGCGCGAACGTGCACGGGGTGGTCTCCACCGAGCGGGCGGCGGGACGCGCCGACCGCATCTCGTACGTGACGTTCCTGGACTCCGCTCTCGACGGCACCCTCTACCAGCTCGACAACGGCACGGCGCGCCCCGTGCAGTCGGTCGCGGACTTCGCCGCCCAGGAGGTGAGCCGGACCTATGACAACGACGGCGCGCTCTGACCGGGGCGCGGGCACGGCACCGGTGGAAACCGACCAGAACGGGAGTCGCACCATGACGGACACTGCGCAGATGGAGCGGGAGGGGGCCCGGCTCGCCCTCCCCGTGGCCGAGGTCGATTCGGGCACTCTGCGGTTCGCCACCGCGGACGACACCGAGCGGGCGCTGCGCATCGGCGCGTTCAACGTGGCGGTCCCCGAGGGCCTCGACGCGCGCGCCGGGCTCGACTTCTGCCGCACCTTCT
Source organism: Streptomyces sp. NPDC050504 (assembly GCF_044458065.1). Taxonomy (NCBI): domain Bacteria; kingdom Bacillati; phylum Actinomycetota; class Actinomycetes; order Kitasatosporales; family Streptomycetaceae; genus Streptomyces; species Streptomyces sp. NPDC050504. The sequence continues at coordinate 173,829 of NZ_JBITHO010000006.1, forward strand.
ACGAGCCGGGGACCGGCGATCCGGCCGACCGCCGCCGGGGGCACCGCGAACACGGCCACCCGGCCTCCAAACTGGGCTACGAGGACCGGCCCGACCAGGTCGAACAGCTCCAACTGGAGAGCTTCCTGTGGCAGGCGTACCTGCCGGACGACGTCACCGCGGTGCTGCGGCGCATGCGGCAGCTGACTCTGGACGTCCTGTACGGCGTGTTCGACGCGGCGGGGGTTCCCGGGGCGGACCGCGACCTCATCACCGGCGGTGCCGCGCGGGACACGGGCCTGTGCTACACGACGGTCAACCACTACCGTGCGGGACTGAGCGACCGCGCCGGGATCGTCGAGCACTCCGACAGCGGTTTCATCACCACCATCTGCACCGACCAGCCCGGCTACGAGATCCTCCACGAAGGCCGCTGGCTGCCCGTGCTGGAGCGCGCCGGCCACTTCACGGTCAACCTCGGCGACGCCTTCCGGGTCCTGACCAAGAACCTTCCCAGGCCGGTGACCGCCGTCTACCACCGGGTGCCGGAGCTGCGCCCTGACGCGGGCGTCCCGGACCGCTCCTCGTTCACCGTCTACATGGGGCCCCGCTACGACATGCCGCTCTACCAGTACGACTCCGGGGGGAAGCTGCGTGAACACCAGAGCTTCCGCGCCTTCTCGGTGGAGAAGGCGGGCAAGCTCGGCTACGACTTCCACTCCCGCGTATGAGCACGGCGGCAAGGCGCCCGCGCACCCTCACGTCGCAGGGCTGGCAGTATGCCGAACTGCGGGGCGGGGAGCTGCACTTCACCGCGGAGGACGGATTCCGGCGCGCGCTGAAGGACGGCTTCTTCTACGTACGGCAGCCCGCGGGGACGGACCTGTCGGCCGGGGACCGCTTCGCCCGCTCCTTCTACCTCCCGGACCCGGACCCGGCGGCCCCCGACGCGGAACCCTCCGATACCTACCGGGGCTTTCGCCGCTGGACGGCCGGGCAACTGGGCCGTCACCAGGGCTACTTCTGTCGCGACGCCGACCAGACCGAGCAGTTCTTCCTGGAGAGCGCCTGGTGGGACCAGGTCTACCCGGCCGCGCTCGCCCGTCAGGCCGAGCGCATGCGCGACTTCGCGCTCGACGTCCAGCGCGCGGTGCTCGCCCGCCTCGACCTGCCGCGCGCGCTGTGGGACGAGGCCACCGGGCACAGCCTGACCCCGCACGGCACCCACACCCTGACCTTCAACCACTTCCGTCCGGAGGTGGCCGCGCGCGGCCTGAACATCCACAAGGACTCCGGGTGGGTGACGGTGCTGCGCTCCACCGAGCGCGGACTCGAAGTGGACCGCGACGGGCAGTGGCATCCCATCGACCCGGTCCCCGGGACCTTCATCGTGAACTTCGGCTGCGCGATGGAGATCCTGACCCGCCGGACCGCCACGCCGGTGGCCGCGGTGGCCCACCGCGTGGTGCGCCAGCCGCCGAGCGGCGGGGCCAGGCCCGACCGCTTCTCGTACGCGCTCTTCGTCGACAGCAGTCTCGACGAGAGCGTCTGTCCCGGCCTGTTCGCCTACCAGCCGGGCAGCGGCCTTCACCTCACGTCGGGGTTCGGGGCCTTCCTCGACGACATCCTCGACAACACCTACCGGGAGGACACGAGCGGTCTGTACTGAGGCGGCGCCGCCCGTGGGGCGGCGGGCCGTCGGCGAAGCGTGAAGAAGGGTTCCCCCGGGCGGCCTTGACGCCCGGGGGAACCCTTCGGACGTTCACGGCCGGGCCACCGGAATTCCTCCTGGGCAGCACTTCCCGCCCTTATGCTTCTACATGCGTGTAGAAGCAGCGGGCGCGGCTGGGTTGTTTCCGGCTGCCCCGATGGCGTCGCGCGCGTTCCGATCCATCCGTACGTTCCCCGGGAGGACTGTCGTGGCTTCGATCGACCTGGACAAGGTGCTGGACAAGGCGTGGGCGGACAAGGGCCTGCCGGAGATCCTCGCCGCTCCGGTCTCCGCGCTGAAGGGGGTGTCGGACAGGGACGGCGAACTCCTCGACGAGGCGTTCGGCGTCAAGACCGTCTCCGACCTCGCCTCACTGAAGTACGCGCGCTGGGCGCAGGCCCTGGCCGCGCTGGACACCTCCGCCAACTGATCCCCGCCGCGGGCCCGGGGAACCCGCCGCGGCGGGTTCCCCGGGCCCGCGGTCGCGACATCCCGTACAACTGAAGGAGTGAACGCCACGATGGTGTTCAAGCGACTGCTCGGCTCGCTCGGCGTGGGCGGGCCCACCGTGGACACGGTCCTCGACCCGGCCCCGGCGGTGCCCGGCGGCACCCTGTCGGGGACCGTGCGCATCAAGGGCGGCGGTGCCGACTTCACGGTCGAGGCCGTCACCCTGGAACTGGTCGCCCGGGTCGAGGCCGAGCACGACGACGGGGAGTCGGAAGGCACCGTCGCCTTCGAACGGTTCACCGTGGGCGGTGGCTTCCGCCTCGCCGAGGGCGAAGAGCGCGGCGTCCCGTTCAGTGTGAGGCTGCCCTGGGAGACCCCGCTCACCGAACTGCACGGCCAGGGCCTGGGGGTCGTACTCGGGGTGCGTACCGAGCTGGCCGTCGCCGGAGCCAAGGACAAGGGAGACCTCGACCCGCTGGCCGTACGCCCCCTCGCCGCGCAGGAGGCCGTGCTGGAGGCGTTCGGCCGGCTCGGCTTCGGCTTCAAGTCCGCCGACCTGGAACTGGGCCGCATCCACGGCACCGGGCAGCGGCTCCCCTTCTACCAGGAGATCGAACTCACCCCCGCGCCCGAGTACGCGCACCTGGTCAGCGAGATCGAGGTGACCTTCCTCGCGGACCCGGCCGGGGTGGAGGTGGTCCTGGAGGCCGACAAACGCGGCGGGCTCTTCTCCGAAGGGCACGACGCGGTCACCCGCTTCACCGTCCACCACCACGATGTCGACCGCACCGACTGGAGCGCCGAAGTCGACCGATGGGTCAGGCAGTTGACCGAAAGCCACGCCGCCCGTCACGCCTCCCACGACGAGTACGCCCACAAGGAGGAGCACGGCCACGGCGGCCACCACGGGGAGGGGCGCCACCGCTCCGGGCCCGGCGTGGGCACCGCCGTCGCGGTCGGCGCCGCGGGGCTCGCCGTCGGGGTGGTGGGCGGCATGGTGGCCGCCGAAGTCGTCGACGAGGTGGGCGACTTCTTCGAAGGCGACGACGAAGAAGAGGACGACGAGGGATAGCCGTTCGATCGACGTCCATCCGGCTGGCCCCCCTCCGGAACGGGCGCAGGCCGGATGGCCGGACGCCGGTGCCGTTCCTAGCCTCGGGGCATGATCCTTCGTCGCTTGTGGTCATCGGCGGCCGTGCTGGCGCTGGCCGCGTCGTCCCTGCCGTCCGTGGCGGCCGCCGCCTTGCCGCGCTCGTCCGGCACGGCCTGGTCCGTGCAGCGCGACGCCGACGCGCTGCGGGACACCGGGGTCACCGGGGTGGCGGTCCGCCTGGAGACCCCGCGCGGCACCGTCACGGCTCGCTCCGGTACGGGGGACCCGGTGACCGGCCGTCCGGTTCCGAAGGACGGTTACCTGCGGCTGGGCAGTACCACCAAGACGTTCGTCGCCACCGTCGTGATGCAACTGGTCGGCGAGAAGCGGCTCTCCCTCGACCGGACGGTGGAAGAGGTGCTGCCCGGGGTCGTGTCCGGTGCCGGACACGACGGCCGGACCATCACCGTCCGCGACCTGCTCCAGCACACCAGCGGCCTGCCCGACTACATCGCCGACGTCTTCCCCGACCCCAGCGCCCGGACGTACTTCGCCCACCGATGGCGCGCCTACGAACCCGAGCAACTGGTGGGCCTGGCCCTGCGCCATGGGCCGGACTTCCCGGCAGGCACCCGCTGGGCGTACTCCAACACGAACTACCTGCTCGCCGGAATGATCGTCGAGAGGCTCACGGGCCGCACCTGGGAGCAGCAGGTCCACGACCGCGTCCTGCGCCCGCTCGGCCTGCGGCACACCGAAACCCCCGGCACCCGGCCCTTCCTTCCTCATCCGCACGCGGCCAACCACCAGCAGTTCACGGCGGGCGGCCCGATGGTCGACACCACGATCCCCTACCGTCCCTTCGACAGCGGGGCCGACGGCTCGATGACCGGTACGGCACGCGAGCTCAACCGCTTCTTCGCCGCGCTGGCCGGCGGCAAGCTGCTGAAGCCCGCCGAACTCGCCGCCATGCGGGAGACCGTGCCGGTGCCGCACGACAGCGGCCACCCCGAAGGCACCCGGGACGGACCGGGCCTGTTCGCCACTCCCCTGTCCTGCGGCGGCACCTACCTCGGGCACGGCGGAAGCGGCTTCGGATACGTCGTCCGGGCGGCGACGACCACGGACGGCCTGCGCACGATCACCGTCTCCGCGCACAGCCGCCCAGCGGACCCCCGGACCGCGGCGCGCCAGGAAGACGCACTGCGCGCTCTCATCGACCACGCCCTGTGCCGCACCGCCTGACCGCACGCCCGGCGCCGCGACGGGGCGCGGGCCGGTCCTGCCGTCGGCGGTGACCGGATGCGACTCGACAACGGCTTCGGACACGAAGGGCGCGCCGAGAACGTACCGTCGGTTCCGTCCCGGGGACGACAACGGCCGCCACCGGCAGCACCCGCGCGAGGGAGAGATCAGCATGGCGATTCAGCGAATGGACAACGTCGGCATCGTCGTCGACGACCTGGACGCGGCCGTCGGGTTCTTCGTGGAGCTCGGGATGGAACTGGAGGGCAGGGCCGAGGTCCAGGGCCCCTTCGCGGACCGGTGCACCGGACTCGACGGAGTGCGCTGCGACATCGCGATGCTCAGGACCCCGGACGGTCACAGTCGGCTCGAACTGGCGAAGTACCGCAGCCCCGCGCCGATCGACGCCGGGCCGCGCGACCGGCCGCACAACGTCCTGGGCACGCACCGCGTCATGTTCGCCGTCGACGACATCGAGGACACCGTCGCCCGCCTGCGCCCGCACGGCGCCGAACTCATGGGCGGGATCGCCCGGTTCGAGGACGTCTACCTACTCTGCTACGTCCGGGGCCCCGAGGGCGTCATCGTCGGCCTGGCCGAGCAACTGCGCTGAGCGACGGCCGAGCCGCACGGCCGGACCCGGTGCGGGACGCGATACGTCATGTCCATTAAGGTTCCACCGGGCCGACGCCCCGAAGTCGGCATACCTCCACCGAGAGCTGGGGAGGATGCGGCGAGTACCGCGGCGATACGACCGCGGACCTGAACGAGTGAAGGAACCGGTTATGGCGCAGGGCAGTGTGAAGTGGTTCAACGCGGAGAAGGGGTTCGGGTTCATCGAGCAGGACGGCGGCGGCCCCGACGTCTTCGTCCACTACTCCGAGATCCAGGGCAACGGCTACCGGTCCCTCGACGAAGGCCAGCGCGTCGAGTTCGAGATCGGCCAGGGCCAGAAGGGCCCGCAGGCCCAGCAGGTCCACGCCATCTGACCGGCGACGCGTGCCTGCGGCGCCCCGGCCCGCCTCTGTGGCGGGCGGGGCGCCGCGCTCGTGCTCGTGCCGGGTCAGGAAGCCCTGAACAGCTCGTCCTGGCGGTCGACGTACGGCTGGAAGAGTGCGGCGGGCCAGTTGGGGTCGATGTCCGAGACGCGCTCGATCACCTTCCACACTCCTGCGCGCCGCTCGAAGCGGTCCTGGTAGGTGCCGCTCGACACCACCCCCTCGTCGCCTTCCTTCCAGTTGACCCGCCAGCGCCACGAGACGGTGGCGAAGTCACCCGCGCCGGTGATCTCGAACCAGCCGACCTCGTGGAACCACATCGACAGCGGGAAGACGCTGTGCGCGTAGTCGTAGAGGTTCTTCAGCTCTTCGGGGCCGGTGAAGGTCTGGGTGCGCAGGTCGTGGACGGTGAAGCTGGCCTCCGGCCAGTACAGGTCCACGTACGCGTCGGCCGACGCGCGGCTCGCGTCGTTGTCGATGCGGCGCTGGTGGAGGGTGAGCTGTTCGAAGATCTCGAACCGGTCCACGGCGGTGAGGGGTGTCTGCTCGGTCATTTCCTCGGTCTTTCGGGTGGGGAGGGGTCTGCTCGGGCGCACGGACGCGGCCGGTCTCACAGGGCGGCGAGCGCCTCGTCGCGGGTGACGGCCCTGCCGAGCGCGCCGAACTCGTGGAGGTCGCCGAAGACCTCGATGCGGATCGACTCGTCGAGACCGCCGATCCTGACGGGGTCGAATCCCGCCGCGGCGATCAGTTCCGCGACCGCCTCGCCCGCCGCTTCGTCGTCGGCCGCGTAGAACCCGACCGCGGGCTCCGGGGTCCGGCGGGACGCGGAGGTCAGGGTGTCGGCGGAGAGCGTGCCGAACGCCTTGACGAGCTTGGCGCCCGCGGGCGCGAGGGCTGCCAGGAGCCGGCCGGAGGACTCCTCGGCGCCGATGGTCTTGACGAAGCCGCCGTCGCCGTCAGGGGCGATCGGGTTGGAGGGGTCGACCAGGACCTTGCCGACCAGCGCGTCACCGTACTGGGCGATGAGCTGCTTGGTCGTGTCGAACCACACGGCGAAGACGATCACGTCCGCCTTGTCGATCGCCTGGTCGACCGTCAGCGGGACGGCACGCTCCCCCAGGGAGGCGGCGAGCGTCCGCGCGGCCTTGAGGTCGCTGCCCGCGAGGAGCACGTCCTGGCCGCCCGCGACGAGGTTCGCCGCCAGACGGCCGCTGATGTTTCCGGTGCCGATGATCGCTGTGGTCATGGAGATTCTTCCTTCTGGTGATTGCGGTTGGGAGCACCGGGGTTGAGCCAGCGGCGCAGGGCGCGGGTGACGACGGGCATGGACACGTAGGTCATCAGCACGCTGAACAGCAGTGCGAAGACGGCCGTCCGGGCCACCGGCGGCAGCGCCGTCAGCCGGGGCGTGAGGTACAGGCTGCCGAGCAGGGAGATCGGGAAGATCCCGATGGCGGAGCTCGCCGCCATCTTCCAGCGGGGCGGGGCGCTCACCGTACTGCCGGGTTCGGTGAACCAGGCTTCGAGGCCCGCCAGTTCGCGGCGGGCGACCTCGTGGTGGTGGTGCCTCTCCTGGTGGGCGAAGAGCCCGGCCCGCTGCGGGGAGTCGAGCCAGCGGCCCAGCGCCTGTCGGTCGCGGAAGCGGTGGACGACGATCCACGGGCTGTCGTCGTCCACCGGGCGGAAGAGGCCGCCGCCCAGGTTGCCGGGGAGGGCGGCGGCCGCGGCCAGGACGTCCCGCGCCCACTCTTCGAACGCTTCCTCGTGTCCTGGCTCGACCATGCGCGCCGCGATCAGGGCCATGTCCCCGCGGGAGGTGAGGACGGTGCTTTCGGAAGGGAGGGTCACGGGACTCCTGGTCGGGTTCGGCTTCGGGGCGGGCCGGTGGTTCAGGCGCGCGGCGCGGCGTGGACGTAGTGCTTGGTCTCCTGGAACTCCTCCAGGCCGCGCACCCCGTTCAGCCGGCCCACGCCGGACTGCTTGAAGCCGCCCTCTTCGAACATGTCGTGGACGACGGCCCAGGTGTTGGTCCACACCGTGCCCGCGCCGATCTCGCGGCCGACGCGCAGCGGGCGGTCCACGTCGCGGGTCCAGATCGACGCCGCCAGGCCGAACTCCGTGGCGTTGGCGCGGGTGACGGCCTGCGCCTCGGTGTCGAAGACCTCGAAGGTGGCGACGGGGCCGAACACCTCCTGCTGCACGATCGGGGCGTTCAGGTCGGCGACCTCTACCAGGGAGGGCGTCAGGAACGCGCCGTCGCGCTCGCCGTGCACGAGGACCTTCGCGTACGCGGCCGCGTCGGCGACCACTTCCTCGACGCGCCGGGCGTTGCGCTCGTCGATCAGCGGGCCCATCTCGCTGGCCGGGTCGTCGCCGGGGCCGACCTTGACGGCCCGCAGCGAGGCGACCATGCGGCGGCGGAACTCGTCCGCGATGCCGCTCTGGACCAGAATGCGGCTGCCGGTCATGCAGAACTGGCCGGTGAAGGTGGTGATGGCCTTGGTGAGGACCGGAACGGCGGCGTCCAGGTCCGCGTCGTCGAAGACGATCATCGGGCTCTTGCCGCCGAGCTCCAGGGAGAGCGCCTTGAGGGTGGGGGCGGCGTTCGCGGCGATGACGCGGCCGACGACGGTGGAGCCGGTGTAGCTGATGACGTCCACGTCCGGGGACGTGATCAGCAGCGGGGCGCCGTCGTTGCCCGACTCGGTGAAGACGTTCATCACGCCGGCCGGGAGGCTTTCGGTCTGCGCGACGAGCTCACTGAGCAGGCCGTTGACCAGGCCGGTCTGGCCCGGGAGCTTCATGGCGACGGTGCAGCCCGCGGCCAGCGCCGGGGCGAAGGACCGGACGGCGAGGACCACGGGGGAGTTCCACGGTGCGATGACGGCGGCGACGCCCGCGCCCTCGCGGAGCGTCATGGAGTAGAGACCGGGACGGACCTCGGCCGAGCTGCCGTGGTCGCTCAGGGCGAGGGCGGCGTAGTAGCGCAGCTTGGGAATGGTGAGGTCGATCTCGAAGGCGGCCTCCTGGAGGATCTTGCCGTTCTCCCGGGCGAGCAGCGTGACGAACTCGTCGCGTCGCTCGGCCAGACGGTCGGCCATCTCGAACAGCGCCTTGGCGCGCAGGTTGCGGTCGCGCGCCCAGTCGGTGGTGTCGAAGGCGCGGCGGGCGGCGGCGATGGCGGCCGTCGCCTCGTCCGCTCCGGCGTCGGCGAAGGTGCCGAGGACCCGGCCGGTGGACGGGTTCAGCGACTCGGTCTTCTTGGCGGAGTCGACCCACTGGCCGTCGATGAAGTTGCGGGCGTGCTGCATTGCGGAAGTTCCTTGCATGGGTAGTGGAGCGGGCTCTGGTGCACGGAGCGTGCGAGGGGGGCGGCCCCGATGGGCGGTGCGCCCGGGTCGGGGCCGCAAGGGGCGGCGTCCACGGGCTTGTGCGTGGACGCCGCTCACCGGTCGGTCGGCCGGACGACTACGACGTTACGGAGGTCGGCGCGTCCCGAAATCGGTCACGGTATCGGTCATGGCGACCGGGACGCGGCGGGACGCCCGTGCGCACGGACGGGTTCAGGCGGTGCGGGCCAGCGACTTGTGCTCGGCCAGCACGACCAGCTCGGCCAGCAGGGCCCGCAGCAGGCTCTCGGTGAAGTCGTCCCCGGTGAACGTGCCGTCGGCGGTGAAGCGCTGGTGGGACTGGAAGACGGTGACCTCGGGGTGCGCCACGACGGGGGCCTGGATGCGGTGGAGGATCTGGCGCAGGACCAACTGGCCGCGGGCGGTGCCGAACTGGGAGGGCGAGGCACCGAGGATCGCGACGGGCTTGTCGCGCAGGACGGGGTCGACGTCGGCGGGGCGGGAGAGCCAGTCGAGGGCGTTCATGAGCACGCCGGGGATCGCCGAGTTGTACTCGGGGGTGGCGATGATGACGCCGTCCGCCTCGCGCACGCGCCGACGCAGGTCGGCGACGGCGGCCGGTCCCGCCCCGGTCTCCAGGTCCTGGTCGAAGAAGGGGAGCGCGCCCAGGCTCTCGTAGAGGTCGATGGTGACACCGGTCGGGGCGAGGGCCTGCACGGCGCGCAGGAGGCCGGTGTTGTGGGAGGACTTCCGCAGGCTGCCGGAGAGGGCGAGGAACGTCTTGTCGGACATGGTTGGGATCCGTTCGATGGTGGAGAAGGGGCCGGGAGCCGGCCCTGTTCGGTGGCGCCGCGCGAAGGGGCGTGAAGTGCCCTGTGCCGGGGCGCCGTTGTGTGGGGATCGGGTGTCAGCGGGTGGCGCGGTGGTGGATGAGCACGCGCCGACGCGGTGTCAGGTCAGCGCGGGGCTCGGACGTCCGGACGGTACGGGTCCGGTGCGGGTGACGACGCTCCAGACCAGGGCCGCGCAGGCCCAGGCGGCCGCGGCGAAGACGAGCGTGCTCACCAAGGAGTCCTCTCGCCAACTGGCCACCAGGGCCGCGATCGCGGCCGGAAGGAGCAGTGCCCATGCCAGTGACCGGCCCAGCGGTGTGCCCGGCCGGGTTCCGGGGTTCAGGAAGCGGTGGGCGGCGCGGTGGCTCGCGCAGGCCAGGAGGGTCGCGCCGAGCACGTCGCTGGGCCGGTGCCAGTACATCGCCTGGACCGCGCCCGCGGTCGTCGCGAGCCAGGCGGCACCGGCGGCCGTGACGTGGGGCCGCCACCTCTCGGAGGCGACGAGCGCGAGTCCCAGTGCCAGCGCGGCGGCGATCGCCGCGTGGCCGCTGGGAAAGCTCCCTTCGCTGAGGTTGTGGTCCGCGCCCACGAGGTCCGGACGGCCGAGGACGACGGTCTTGAGCGCTTCGGCCGCGGCGAGCGTGACGAGGACCGACACCACCGCCGTACAACCGGCGCGCCAGCTCCTGCGGACGGCGGTGATCGCGGCGATCGCGCCCAGGCCCACGGCGACGGTCTCCATGTCGTGGGTCAAGGGCGGCGGCCCCCAGGACTGGGCCGCGGGGAAGAACCACGCCTGGTCGGCGTAGCCGACGACCAGCGCGTTCTCCGCACGCTGGCCGAGCGGCGTCCATACCGCCGCCAGGTGTACGGCGGCGAACGCGAGGAGGAGTCCCGACGCGGCTCTGGTGCCCGCGGCCAGGAGACGTACGACGTGCGCGGGACGGGAGGTGGTGTGCTCCCCCGGTTGTGCCATGGTGCTCTTCCGCATTCGTGGGTGGGTGGACAGTGGGGTCCCGGGGCGGCCTACCGGGTGAGGCGGTCGGCGATGACGCCGACCGCCTCCTCGATCACCTCGCCGCCGACGGCACCCGCGAGGTTGAAGAGGTGGAAGGATCCGGCCAGCCGGTGCAGGTGGACGTCGACGTCGGCCGCGCGCAGCCGCTGGGCGTAGGCCTCGCCCTCGTCGCGCAGCGGGTCGAACTCCGCGGTGACGACCGTCGTGGGTGCCAGGCCGGTGAGACCGGGCGTGAGTCCGGGGGCCAGCAGCGTGTCGTGGTACTGGTCGGGGGTGGCGTAGTGCCGCAGGAACCAGGTGAGCAGGGCGTCCGTGAGGACGTGGCCGGTGGCGAACTCGGTGCGGCTGGCGGAGCCGGTCGCGGGTGTCAGCCAGGGGACGACGAGGATCTGGTGGTCCAGGCGCAGGCCTTCCCTGGCCGCGCGCTGGGCGACTCCTGCGGCCAGGTTGGCACCGGCGCTGTCACCGGCCACGGCGAGGCGGGCGGGGTCGAGCCCGAAGTCCTGTGCGTGGGCGGCGACGTGCCAGGTGGCGGCGTACGCGTCCTGGGCGGCGGCCGGGAAGGGGTGTTCGGGTGCCAGCCGGTAGTCGACGGCCACCACGGTGCGTCCGGTCGCGTTGGTCAGGGCCGCCGCCCAGGCGTGGTGGCTGTCGAGCCCGCCGACGACGAAGCCGCCGCCGTGGAAGTGGACGATGCCCGCCCGCGGCGGGCCCGCTTCCCCCGCGCCGAGCGGTTGGTAGATCCGCACGGGCAGGTCACCGGCGGAGGTGTCGAGTACGTGCTCGGTGACGGTCCCGGTCTCGGGGACGGGGCCGGCCAGGGCCGCGACCGCCGGGTCGGTGCGGGCGGCTTCGACGCTCGGCGGCAGCGCGTCGCCGCCGCCGTGGGCGGCGTGCAGGGCCAGGGCGCGTCGGGTGTGGGAGGTCCAGTTCATGGTGCCGTGTTCGTCGCGGGGCGGGTGGTCGTCGCGGGGCGGGTGGTCACGGGTGCTGGGTGGTCACGCGTGGTGGGTGAGGACGGCCTTGACCGCGGTGCCGTTCTTGACGTCGGCGATGGCCCGGTTGATGTCGGCCAGCGGGTAGGTGGTGACGAGCCGGTCCAGGGGGAAGCGTCCCTGGCCGTACAGGTCCAGCAGGCGCGGGATGAGGACGCCGGGGGCCTGGTGGCCCATGACGGATCCCGTGACGGTGCGCCCCTTGAGGAGTTCGAAGGCGTTGGCCTTGAGGTCGGCGTCCAGGGCGGCCACGCCGAGGACGGCGGCCGAGCCGAGCGGTGCGAGGACCGCGACGGCGGTGTTCATCACGGGGATGACGCCGGTGGACTCCACGCTGTGGTCGACCCCGCGCCCGCCGGTGAGGTCCATGACGGCCTGCGCGGTGTCGGCGGTGGAGGCGTCGACCAGGTCGGTCGCGCCCAGCTCCTCGGCGAGCGCGAGGCGTTCGGGCTTGCGGTCGATCGCGATGACGCGGGTCGCGCCGGACGCGACGGCGGCCATCAGCGCGGCGAGGCCCACGGTGCCGAGGCCGAAGACCGCCACGGAGCTGCCGGCCCTGACCCGGAGGGAGTTGAGGACGGCTCCCGCTCCGGTGATGACCCCGCAGCCCAGCGGGGCGAGCGTGGTCAGGGGCAGGCCGTCGTCGGTGACCTTGACCAGACCCCTGGGGTGTGCGAGGCCGTGGGAGGCGAAGGAGGACTGGCCGAAGAAGTGGTCGTGGACGGGGCGGCCCGCCGTGTCGCGCAGGCTCACCGAGCCGTCGGCGCGGCGGGAGTGGAAGTTGAGCGGGATGTGCTGCTCGCAGTAGGCGGGCTGGCCGGCCAGGCAGTTGCGGCAGCCGCCGCAGGAGTCCAGGCTCAGCACGACCCGGTCGCCCGGCGCGAAGCCGGTCACGGCCGCGCCGACGGCCTCGACGGTGCCGGCGCCCTCGTGGCCCAGGACGACCGGGTGCGGGGTGGGGAGGTGGCCCGCCGCCGCTTCCAGGTCGGTGTGGCAGATCCCGACGGCCTCGTAGCGGACCAGGACCTCGTCCGGGCGCGGGTCGTCGAGGGTCAGTTCCTCGATGAGGAACTCCTCACCGGCGTCACGGGACACGGCGGCGGTGACGGACGTGGACATGGTGGTGTGCTCGCATTCTCAGAAGGGGGGTGCGCTCTCGAAGAGGGGCGTCCTGAAAGGGGGCGTCCTCGAAGGGGCGCGCTCTCAACGGGGTGCGCTCTCAAGGAACAGGGGGCGCGGCGCCGCTGCGGCGCCGTGCGGTCCGGGGGCGGCGCCTGCCGCGCCGCCCCCGGACGGAGGGCACCGGCTAGCGCGCGGTGCGGCCGAGGACGAGGTCGGCGGCCTTCTCGCCGATCATGATGCTCGGGGCGTTGGTGTTGCCGCTGGGCTCGTGCGGCATGACCGAGGCGTCGGCGACGCGGAGGTTCCGCACCCCGTGGACCCGCAGCTCGGGGTCGACGACGGACAGGGCGTCCAGGCCCATGCGGGCGGTGCCGATCTGGTGGTGTCCGGAGACCACCGTCGCGCGCACGTGGTCGCGCAGTTGCGCACGGGTCGCCGTACCGGGACCGGGCAGTACCTCGCCGTCGTTCCACTCCTTGAGCGCGCCCTGTCCGGCGATGTCGCGGAGCGCCTCCAGGTTGTCGACCAGCGTCTCCAGGTCGCGCGGGTCGGAGAACACCTTCGGGTCCAGGACCAGCGGGGCCGCCGGGTCGGCGGAGCGCAGCCGGACTTCGCCCCGGCTGTACGGGTGCAGCAGCTGCCCCACCGCGGAGAAGCCGTGCTCGGGCAGCTCGGCGCCCGGCACCGGGTAGACGAACGACAGGAAGAGCGGCTGCACGTCGGGGACCGGCAGGCCCGGCCGGGTCGAGGCGAAGTAGTGGGCCTCCAGGCCCTGCGCCGCCCAGGCGGGCAGCGGCTGCTTCGACTTCCAGACCAGCGGCGCCGACCAGTGGTCCTGCAGGTTCTGCCCCACGCCCGGCAGGTCGGCCCGCACCCGCAGTCCGAAGTCACGCAGGTGGTCGGCCGGTCCGATGCCCGACAGCATCAGCAGCTGGGGGGTGCCGAACACGCCGCCGGAGAGCACCACGTCGCTCTCGGCGCGGGCGACGCGCTCCTCGCCGTCGACGACGTAGGCGATGCCGGCCGCGCGGTCGCCGTCGAACACGATCCGGGTCACCAGGGCGCCGGTGACCACCGTCAGCAGCGGGTTGTCCTGCACGGCGCGGCCGTAGGCCACCCACGTCGACTGCCGGCGGTGGTCCTTGATGGTGTGCTCGGTGTAGCTGACGCCGTGCTGGTCACCGCTGTTGTAGCCGTCGTTGAAGGGCAGGCCGTACTGCTGGGCCGCCTCCACCCAGGACCGCACCAGCGCGTCGGGGCCGGGGTTGCGCTGCACGTTCAGCGGGCCGCCCGTGCCGCGCCCTCCCGCCGGGCCGCCGTCGAAGTTCTCCATGCGGCGGAAGTAGGGCTCGACGTCCTTCCAGGACCAGCCCGCCGCGCCCTGGTAGGCCCAGGAGTCGTAGTCCGCCGCGGCGCCCCGTACGTAGATCATGCCGTTGAACGAGCTGGAGCCGCCCAGTCCCTTGCCGCGCGGCCAGGGCAGTCGGCGCCCGTCCGCGTGGGTCTGCGGCTCGGTCTGGAAGGCCCAGTCCCACGGGCTGTTCCACAGCTGGATCGAGCCGGTGGGGTCGTGGATGGCCTCGGTGTCGTCGACCGGTCCCGCCTCCAGGAGGAGGACCCTGCGGCCCTCGTCCACCAGGCGCCGCGCGATCACCGCTCCGGCCGATCCGGCGCCGACGACGATGTGGTCGAACTCGTTGTTGCTCATTGCTGTTCCTTCTGTTCCTGACCTGCTGTTCGGGCGGTTGCCCGTCTTCGGCCTGGCTCGTTCTGTCGGTGCGGCCCACTCTGTCCGTGCGGCGCTCGCACCGCATCGGTCATCGGATCCGTCACCCCCGGATCAGATCTGGCGGGCGATGTGCTCGGCCGCCGCGATGACGGTGAGGTTGGTGGCCGCGGACGGTACGTCGGGGAAGATCGAGGCGTCGACGACCCGCAGTCCGGGCACTCCGCGCACCGCGCCGAGCCGGTCGGTGACGGCCGTGGGGTCGTCGTCGGCGCCCATCGGGGCCGTGGAGGTCGGGTGGTGGTAGGTGTCCAGGGTGGCCAGGACGGATGCCTGGATCCCGGCGTCGTCCGTCGCCTCCGGGCCCGGGTTGAGCTCGCGGTCCACCAGCTCGGCCAGCGGCCTGGTGGCCCCGAGGCGGCGGGCGAGCTTGACGCCCTCGACGAGCCGGCGGCGGTCCTCGGGCTCGGCGAGGAAGTTGAGGTCGATCCTGGGGGCGTCCGCCGGGTCCCGGCTGACCAGGGTGAGGGTGCCCTGGGACTGCGGGCGGACCAGGGCGACGGCGAGCACGAAGCCGACGCCGGTCGGGCTGGTGGAGTGGTCGAACAGGTGGGTGGCGGTGATGTGCAGGTCCAGTTCGCCCGCGGCGGCGGCCGAGCTGGCGGTCCACGCCTTCGCGCCGATCACGGGGCTCTGCTCGCCGATCCGGTCGGGGTCGGCCGCGTACGCGTTGTAGTAGAAGGGGTGGTCCTGCAGGCGCAGGCCCACCGGGAGGTCGGCGACCACCGGGACGTCCAGCGCCCGCAGGTCGTCGGCCGGGCCGATGCCGGAGCGCAGCAGGATCGCCGCGCTGCCGTAGGCGCCCGCGCTGAGGATCACCTCGGCGGCGCGCAGTTCGGTGCCGTCGGCGAGGCGTACGCCGGTCGCCGTCCCGTCCTCGAAGAGGACCCGGTCCACGAGGGCGTCGGCGCGGATCGTCAGGTTGGGCCGGGAGCGGACGTCCTCGGTCAGGTAGGCCATGCCGGTGTTCACCCGGACCCCGTCCCGCACGTTCATCGGGTACGGGCCCACGCCGTGCGGGTCGGCGCCGTTGAAGTCGTCGACGGGCGGGATGCCGTCGGCGAGCGCCGCGTCGACGAAGGCGCGCTGCATGGGGCTGATCCCGTCGCGGGTGAGCTGGGTGACGGGCAGCGGGCCGGTGCGGCCGTGCAGCCGGTCCTCGCCCGCCCCGGTGGTCTCCAGTGCCTTGAACGCGGGCAGGAGGTCCTCGTAGGTCCAGCCCTTCAGACCGCGCTCCGACCAGCGGGCGAAGTCCGAGGGCAGGGAGCGGACCGCGACGGAGCCGTTGACGGCCGAGCTGCCGCCGAGGACCTTGCCGCGGAAGGCGTCGACGGGGTGGCCGATGACGCCGGGCTCGGACCGGTAGCCCCAGTCGTGGCCGGTCCAGCCGCCGAGCGTGCCGCTGTCGGCGACCTCCGCGGGATAGGCGTCCGGCTCGTAGGCGGGGCCCGCCTCCAGGAGGAGTACGCGGCGGTCGGGGCGCTCGGTGAGCCGGGCGGCCAGGACGGCTCCGGCGGAGCCGCCCCCGACGACGATGGTGGTGATCGCTGTGTCGTTCATGCCGACGACGCTAGGCAGCGGCGCCCGCCCCGACATCGGTCACCGTATCGGTCACGGTGGTGCGGCACCCGTCGTGTCTCACGGGACCAGCCGCAGTCCGTTGTCGAAGTCGACGCGGGCCAGTTCCGCGCGGGCCACGATCCCGAGCTTCGGGAACACGTTGGACAGGTGGTGGCCCACCGTCCTGGGGCTGATCAGGAGCCGGGACGCGATCTCCTTGTTCGTGAGGCCTTCCGCGCCGAGCCTGGCCACCCGCAGCTCCTGCGGTGTCAGGCCGCCGTCCTCGCCCGTGCCTGACGGCCTCAGCTGCTGCCCGGTCAGCTCCTGTTCGCTGCGGGCCCGCGCGAGCAGCGGCCGGGCGCCGAGCCGCAGGAAGACCTCGGCCGCCTCGGCGAGCTGGGCCCTGGCCTCGGTGCGCCGCCTCGCGCGGCGGAGCCACTCGCCGTAGAGCAGCCGGGTCCTCGCGTGCCAGAACGGCCGGTCGGCGGCTCCGGGGACCCGCAGCGCCCGCTCGAACCACTCCTGCGCGCCGTCGCCGCTCAGGAGGGCCGTGCTGCGGTGCGCCGCGGCCACGGCCCATGCCGCGCCCGTGCGCCGGGCCCAGCCGTCCAGTGCATCGGCAGCGGCCCGGCCCGCTCCAGGGCGGTCGGCGCGGACGGCTGCTTCCACCGTGTCGGCGGCGGCGAGGAGCGCGAAGGTGCCGTGCGCCGCCTCGTGACCGGTCTCGGTCAGCCGGACCAGCTGTTCCAGGGCCTCTTCGGCCCGTCCGGCGAACAGGGCCGCCTGGCCCTGGTTCCAGTAGGCGGCGGCGGTCAGCGCGCGCACCCGCCGCGGCACCGACAACCGCAGGGTGAGGGCACTGAGTTCGGCGACCTCCTGTTCGTCGCCGCGCAGCGCGGCGAGCCATGCGAGGGAGTTGCGGCACTGCGAGGCCGCGTGATCGGCGCCGATCTCCTCGGCGAGCCGCAGCGTCTCGGTGGCGTTCGCACGGGCCTCGTTCCAGCGGCCGGAGACGATGTCCAGGGTGGCCGTCTGCGGAACGGTCAGTACGAGGGCGCTCGCCGCGTCCGTGCGGCGCAGCGCCTCCAGCTTGCGGCCGAGCGCGTCCGACACCGCCTGCTCGGCGCCCCACGCCGCGGCGAGCGGCGCGGGCGGCATCAGCCGCCAGGACACCGTGCCCAGCGGGGCCACGGTCTCCTCGTCGACCGGTGTCACGGCGGGTCCCTCGCCGCTCCACCAGGGCATGAGGGCGGACAGTACGGCCACCTCGGGCGTGTCCGCCTCACGCGTCAGCTCCGACACCCGGCCCAGCGCCGCGGCCTGCCGGTCCGGGTCCCCGGCGGCCCAGCCCGCCCGGACCGCCAGGCACGCCAGTTCCACGGCCCTGGTCCGGTCGGACACCACGAGGGCGTCGCGCAGCAGCAGCCGGTGCGCGACCTCCTGGTCGCCGTGGGCGAACTCGATGAGACCTCTCAGCCCGCCGCTGTCCTCGGCCACCGTCTGCGCCGGCACCAGCCGTCCCGCCCGCTCCAGCAGGTCCCGGGCACCGTCCACCTGTCCGCACTCCCAGGCGGCGAGGGCCCCCAGGGACAGGCGACGGGCCGCGTCGACGGGGGCGGGCGACAGTTCGGCGGCCCGCAGCAGTGCGCGGGCGGCCGAGGTGTTGCCGCCCGACGTCCAGTCGTGCCGCGCGGTGTGCTCCAGCAGTTCCGCCACCGCTTCGTCGGGATCGTCGGTGGCCGCCGCCAGGTGCCAGGCCCGCAGTCCCTCTCCGTCCGCGTCCCCGTGCAGCTCCTGTGCCAGGGCCCGGTGCGCCGCCTGGCGGTCGAAGAAGGGTGCCGCGTCGTACACGACGGCGCCGACCAGCGGTGCCCGGAACCGGATGGTGGCGCCCTGGGCGGTGAGCAGCCCGGATGCCAGGACCTCGTCCCAGGCGGCCGTGCCCGCGCCGAGCGCTCCGGCGGCCCTGCGCACCAGGCGCTGGTCGCCGCGGTCCTCGGCGGCCGTCACGAGCAGCAGGGTCCGTGCGCCGGCGGAGAGCGCCGCGGTGCGGGCGCCGAAGGCCCGGCGCAACCGGGGGCCGACGGGCAGCCGCTCCCCGGAGTCGGCGGCGACGGCGGGCAGTTCCCGCAGGGCCAGCGGGTTGCCTCCGGCGGCCGCGACGATGCGGCGCACGCTCTCATCGGCGGTCGAGGGCCGCTCGGCGCGGACCAGCCGGGCCGCGTCGGCGTCCCGCAGCGGGGCCACCGCCAGGGAGGGCTGGCCCTCCCAGGGGCCCCCGGCCGTCGGATCGGTGTGTGTGGTGAGCAGCATCGCCACCGGTGCGGTGCGCAGTCGGCGGGCGACGAAGGCCAGGCACGCGGCGGTCGGCCCGTCCAGCTGGTCCGTGTCGTCCACCGTGATCAACAGGGGCCGTTCGGCGGCGAGTTCGGTGAGCAGGGTGAGGGTGGCGACGCCGATGAGGAAGCGGTCCGCCACGTCCTGGGTGTGCCCGAGGGCGCCGCGCAGCGCGTCGGCCTGGGGCGTCGGCAGGGTGCCGATCCGGTCCGCGAGGGGCCACAACAGCCCGTGCAGGGCGGCGAAGGCCAGTTTGGACTCCATCCGGCTGCCGCGGCAGCCCAGTACGGTGAAGTCGGCCGCTCCGGCGGTCGCGTACTCCAGCAACGCGGTCTTGCCGATGCCGGGATCCCCCCAGAGCACCAGGGCCGACCCGTTCCCCCGCCGCGTCTCCTCCAGGATCCGGTCGAGCTCCCGCTGCTCCTGGTCCCGCCCGTACACGTTCACTTCCGTACTCTCCACTCCCCTACGAACCTGCCACGCCCGCTTTGCCTCCCTCACGGGGGGGGCTCGGGTGGCAGGTGCGACCGATACGGTGCCCGATGCGCCCGTACGGCCGGATTCCCTACCGTCACCGCCATGACCAGTACTTCTTTCGAACACGGCGCTCAGCTCGCCGACCAGGTGGCCTCCGCGACGGGCGCCGATCCGGGCGACCGCCTCCTGCACACCCGTGGCGTCTGGGCGGCAGGTGAGTTCACGCCGTCGGCCAACGCCGCCTCCATGAGCGCGGCCGAGGTCTTCGCCGAGGCCGGCACTCCTGCCACCGTCCGGTTCTCCAGCACGCTCGGAGGCCCCGGCGGGCACGACGGGGACCCGTCGGACCACGGCATGGCCGTCCGGATCGGCGGCCTCGACCTCGTGATGTTCACGCTTCCGGTCTTCTTCGCGCGCACCGGCGCGGACATGGTCGAGTTCCTCAGGGCAGCCAACTCCCCCGACCCGTCGTCGGCCGTCCCCGCCTTCGTCGCCCGCCACCCCGAAGCGGCCGCCGCCCTCGGCCTGGCCCAGCAGGCCCGCCCCGCCGCGGGCTTCACGGGCCTGGCCTACCACTCGGTGCACGCGTTCGGCCTGGTGGACGCGGCGAGTACGACCCGCTGGGCCAGGCTGGGCTGGCGGCCGCACCGCCCGTTCGAGCCGCTGGCCCCCGAGGAGGCCCGCAGCCGGCCGAGCGACTACCTCGGCACCGGCCTGCCCGGCGAACTGCCCGCCCATTTCGACCTGGTGGCCCACCTACCGGCGGCGCGGGACGACGTGCACGACCCCACCCGGCTGTGGTCGTCCGAGCAGACGGTGACGCTGGGGATCCTCACCCTCGACCGGGCCGAAGCCCCTGACGTGGAGCCGGGTTTCGATCCGCTGCGCCTGCCGGAGGGCGTCGCCGCCCCGCTCGACCGGCTGGCTAGCGACCGCAGCGCCGCGTACGCGGCCGCGCGGCGGCGACGCGGCTGACCGGTCACCGGCCGGTGCGCACACGAAAGACGTGCGCGCCTCCTCTTTGGTGGTCGGTCCGGCCGGTCTCGTCGTGACGTTCATGCGGTCAGCCTCGCAGGCCGCACTGAACGCGCTCTCAACGTCCGCCGAACGCCGTGCCCGCGACGCGGCGCCGTTCATTCAGCACCGGACAGTTCTTCCAGACATGTCCCGACTTCGGCGGTGAACAGGGCCAGTCCCCGGGGTTCGGACAGCTCGCGGGCTTCCAGCAGGAGTTCGCGAGCGCGCTTCCGGTCACCGGCGTCGGCGCGGGCCCGAGCCAGGTCGATCAGGGCCGGGACCAGCTCGGTCAGGGCCTCGCCGCGGCGCAGGTGGTCCACCGCCTGCTCCAGCAGGGGCAGGTCGGTGCCTCCGGCGGAGGTCAGCGCGACGGCCCGCAAGGCGCGTCCGACCACCACGGGGGTGTCCCACCGCCGCGCGACGGCGAGTTCGGCCACCGCCAGCTCCCTGGCGCGCTCGCCTTCACCCGCCGTGAGCAGCTGCAGGGCGGCGGAGCTGCGCCAGGCGAGGTAGCCGGGGTTGTCCAGCCCCCAGGCGGCGTTGCGCCGACCGCAGTCGAGGAAGTACGCGGCGGCCTGGCGCGCCTGCCCGCGGGCCGCGCAGACCAGTGCGCGCACCCACTTCACCACCGTCCACTCCCACGTCTCGGGGTTCGCGTGCTCCGTCACGCTGTCGAGCCACTGGTCCGCCTCGTCCACCCGGCCCAGGCCCAGGAGCGCCTGGGCGTACTGGGCGACCAGGGCGGGCGGGCGGCGCGGCACCTGTTCGAGGGGCAGGTCGGCCATCGGGGCGCACGTGTCGAGCGCCTGCCGGTAGTCGCCGCGCCGCATGTGGACCTCCGCGCGCATGATGCGGCGGTAGATGTCCAGGGTGCCGAAGTAGTGGTCCTCGTCGAGGTCGCTCAGCTGCCCCGCGAGGGTGAACTGCCCGGCCCACTTGGCGATGTGCGTGAGGATGCCCACCACCTCCCGCGGCAGCCTCCCCCACTCCCCGCCCTTGTTGCACTCGGTGGGGAAACGGGACAGCGCCTCCGCGGCACTGCACCGTACGCCGAACGCGTCGTCCCAGGTGAGGACGGCGGTCGTCACCAGATCACCGGGTCCCTCGCCCGCTGCCCGCTCGGCGCGCAGCCGCCGCACGAACGCGGCCCAGCCCTCGTGGGTGAGCGCGGCCACCATCCAGGACGACGCCCGCACGGTCGCCGCCGCCACCGGATCGCGCCGTTCGGTCTCCGCGATCACCTCGTCCATGAGCGCGAGCGCTGCCCGGGACTGGCGGTTCGAGGCCATCGTCCAGGCCAGCGGGATCAGTGCCGTCGGCACCGCCTCCGTGGCACGCTGCCCTTTGAGCGCCAGCTGGAGGTGCGCCTGCGACGCGGCGGGGTTCACCCACAGCTCCAGCTGTCCGAGCTGCACGAGGACGGCGTCGCGCCGGTCGGGCCCGGCGATCCGCAGGGCGGCCTGGAGGTGGCGCAGCGCCTCCTGTACCGCGTTGTGCCGCAGACACTCGTCGGCCGCGTCCACCAGGACCGCCGTCCAGTCCGACCACTGCGTGCCCGTCAGGTCGTCCAGGTACCGGGCGGTCTGCCGGGTGCTGTGCCCGCCGCACAGGGCGTGCTGTGCGGCCGCCACCCGGAGGCGGGTGTGCTCCTGCGGCGAGCACAGCCAGCGCAGGGCGTTGAGGATGAGGGGGTGGCGGAAGGTCGGAGGGTCGGCCACGGCCAGGACGCTGCTCGTCGCGAACCGCTCGCACCGGTCCCGGATCGTCGCCACGGACTCCTGGCACACCGCCGCGAGCACGTCCGGCGTCGGCTGGCACTCGTGCAGGACGGCGATAGCCCGCAGCAGCAGTGAGCGGTCCTCCGTGTAGTTGTCCAGGATCAGTGCCAGTGCCCGTGTGTAGCGGACGTCCGGGGGGTGTGCGGGTACGTGCCCGGGGTCGAGGTCGGGCAGCGTGCACAGGTCGGCGATGAGTGCCGTCACGAGCATGGGGATGCCGGCCGTCGCCTGGTGGATGCTCTTGGCGAACTCCTGGACGTGCCGTGTCCCCACCCGGGGCGCCGCGAGTTCGGCGATCGCGGATTCACTGAGCCTGCCCACGTACAGAGCGGCCGACGCGGCGTTCCCCAGGACCAGGGCCCGTCGGCACACCTCCGGGTCCCACGGCCGGTCCTCCAGTCCCAGCACCATGAGGACGTGCGTGGTGCGCAACCTTCGTGCCAGGAGCGCGAGCACCCGCATCGAGCACTCGTCGGCGCTGGTGACGTCGTCGACCAGGAGGACCAAGGGGGCGCCTGCGGCGCTGTCGGCCAGGAGGCCGGCCACCCGGTCCGCCAGTTGACGGTCCGTCGTGCCGGTCTGGTCGGCAGTGGATTCCTGCCCGCCGACGGACGGTACCGGTACCGGTCCCACGCCGAGGTCGAGGCCGAGGCCGCTGAGGATCGCGTCCAGAAGGCCGTACGGAACGCTGTCGGCGGAGGGAGTCCTCGACAGGCCGACCCGTCGCGCTCCTGGTACCAGCCGCGCCACTTCGTCGAGGAAGCGGGACTTGCCGTGCCCGTAGATGCCGGAGACGACGGCCAGGCCGCCTTCGCCGGACGTGGCGCGGGCGGCCAGCGCCATGACCGTCGCGAGTTGGTCCTCACGCTCCACCAGCGGAGCCGCCTCGGAAGGCGCCTCGCCGGAGGGCCTGCGCGACACCGGCTGCACAGCGGTCGGCGCCGGGGTGGTCACGGCGGCCAAGGACGTCTGCTCGCGCGTGCCCGGGAGCGCCCCCGACAGGATCTGGCCGTGCAGCGTGCGCAGCTCGCCGCCCGGCTCGACCCCCAGCTCGTCGGCCAGGATCCGCCGGGTCCTGGCGTAGACGTCCAACGCGTCGGACTGGCGGCCGACCAGGTGCAGCGCACGCATCAGCAGGGCCCGGGGGCGTTCGCGCAGCGGGTGCTCGGCCGTCAGGACGCGCAGCCGGTCGATCACGGAGTCGGCGCGGCCGCGGGTGACGGCGATGTCGAGGCTGCCCTCCAGCGCGGCCAGGCGGCGCTCGGTCAACGTCGTTCGCCACATCGCGGCGTAGGGACCCGGTACGCCCGCCAGGGGCTCGCCGCTGTACAGCCGCAGCGCCCCCGCGTACAGCCGCTCGGCCGCCTCCCACTCGGAGCGGTCGCGGGCGCGCTCGCCCTCGGCGACCAGGCGGTCGAACTCGCACACGTCGATCCGCTCGTCCTCGATCCGCAGCTGGTAGCCGCCGTGGGCGTACAGCAGCACGGAAGGCGGGGTCCGGGGCCTCCGCTCCGGCTCCAGCACCCGGCGCAGTCCCGCCACGTGGGTCTGGATCACCCCGACGCCGCTCGCCGGTGCGGACTCCTCGTACAGGGCGGAGAGCAGGCTCTGGGCCGACACCCACTGACGGCGCCGGAAGGCCAGCGCGCACAGCACCGCCTTGCGCTGGGGCGGGCCCAGGAGCAGCGGCTGCTCGCCCCGGCGGGCTTCGACTCCGCTGAGGAACGTGAGGCGCACCTCCTCCGGCAAATGCCCCTTTTCCCCCGAGCGCCCCACAACACCCTCCGAACCCCGCTGATACGCGACCAAAGAGGCGTACTTTACCTGGGCCCACCAACCCGACGGGCACCCGCGCACCCAGCGGGTACCCCGTACGTCATCGGGTGCCTCGGAGGTCCCTGCCGCGTGTCGTGGAACGGGTGACGCGCGCCCCAGCGGCGGGGCATGCTCCTGACCGGCGCCCGTGGTCCTGACCGACGGCCCGTGTTCCGGACCGACGGCGTGACGGACGTGGTCGTGCCGCACGGAGTACGGAGTGCGGAGTGCGCGGAAACCGGTGCCGGGCGCGGCGGGCTCTTCTACCGTGAGAGCACCCACAGGAACGGCCACACGGGGGGCGGAGCTGGTGGACGCTCGGGCGGAACACCCTGGAAGACCGGACGTACCGGCGGACGGAGGCACCGGACCGGGACCTGCCCCCGGGGACGACGCCCGCCCGCCCGCGCCGCTCTCCGACACGCGGCTGCCCGGTCCTGCCGCTCCGGGTCCGGTGCGGCAGGACCCCGGACCGCTCGCCTCCGGGGAAGCGGTCCGCAACGACCTGTCGGGAACGGTCCACGGACCGGCGCTCCAGGCCGGAAGCATCCACACCCTCAACTACACCGTCGCCCCTCTGTCCGACGCGACGGCAGGGTGGCCGTTGCGGGTCGGCGCCGTGCCCGACCTCGCCACCGCCCACCAGCCCCGTACCGCGCTGCGGGACCACGTCGTGGCCGCCCAGGACGACTGCGGCACGGTCGTGCTCAGCCAGGTCCTGTCGGGCGGGGGCGGCGTCGGCAAGACCCAGCTCGCCGCCGCCCTCGCCCACCAGGCTCTGCACGGAGGCACCGACCTGGTCGTGTGGGCCGACGCCTCACGGCCCGAGCACGTCCTGGGAACGTACGCGAGGGCCGGAGCGGTCGTCCGGGCGCCGGGGGCCACGGGGCAGGACCTGGAGACGAACGCGCGGGCGTTCCTCGACTGGGCCGCCACCACCGACCGGTCGTGGCTGATCGTCCTGGACGACCTCGGCGATCCCGCCGCCCTGCGCGGCTGGTGGCCGCCGACCCACGCGGGCCGTACGACGGGACCCTCGAGGGGAGGCCCGTCGCGGCGGGCGGTGATCACCACTCGCCGCAAGGGTGCCGACATCGGCGGCGGTGGCCGGCAGGTCATCGACGTGTCCGCCTACACCGCCGCCGAATCCGCGAGCTACCTCCACGACCGGCTGACCGCCGCGGACGCCCCGCACCTCCTCGACGGTGCGGTCGAGGAGGTCGGCGAGGCACTGGGACACCTGCCGCTGGCGTTGGGCTACGCCGCCGCGTGGATGATCAACGAGGACCGGCCCTGCGCCGCCTACCTCCGGCACTACCGCGATCAGGAACGACGCTTGGACGACGTCCTGCCCGCGGACGGGGACGGCGACGGTTACGGACGCGAGGTCACCGCGGCGCTGCTGCTGTCCCTCGACGCCGCCCAGTCGGCCCGGCCTGCCGGACTGGCCGCCCCGGCCCTGGCCCTGGCGGCGTTCCTCGATCCCGCCGGACACCCGGCGGAGTTCTGGGAGACCGACGCCGTCACCGCCTTCCTCGGCGCGCGGCGGACCCCGCCCCCACCGGCGGAGCCCGGTCGTTCCCGGCCGACGGAGCCCGGTCGGCCACGGGTCGCCGGACGGCCGGCGGGCGAGGCGGGCCCCGAGGCCGCGGCGCCCGGAGCTCCGGTGGCCGCGGGGGCGGCGCGGTCGGCGATGCGGCTGCTGTACCGCTACGGCCTGCTCACCGTGCACCGGGACGACCCGCAGCGCACCGTGCGCGTACACGCGCTGACCGGCCGGGCCGCCCGCGAATCCCTGGAGTCGGGCGCACGGGCCGCTGCCGTACGGGCGGTCGCCGACGGGTTGCTCGCGCTGTGGCCCGCCGAAGACCACCAGGACCTGGCCCGCGCCGCCGCGCTGGCCGCCAACACCGACCATCTCCTGCCCCACACCGCCGACCTGCTCTGGCGGCCCGACGGGCACCTCCTCATCTACGCGACGGGCAACTACCACCGGGACTACGGCCTGCCCGCCACGGCCGTCGCGTACTGGGAACAGCAGACCGACCGCGCACGGCGGTTCTTGGGCGACCGGCACACCGAAACCCTGCTCACGCACGCCAACCTGGGCACCGCCTACCGCAAGGCAGGGCGCAACGCCGAGGCCACCCTCATCCGGGAGCAGGTCCTGGCCGACAGCGAAAGGCTCTTCGGGGAGGGGAACCCCCAGACCCTCACCGCCCGCGCCAACCTCGCCGTCTCCTACGCGAACGCCGGGCGCACCGACGAAGCGATCGCCCTCGAAGAACGCGTCCTGGCCGACCGCGAACGGTTCCTCGGCCGACAGCACCCCCAAACCCTCATCGTCCGCGCCAATCTCGCCGTCTCCTACGCGGACGCCGGGCGCACCGCCGAGGCCATCGCACTCCAGGAGGACGTCCTGGCCGACCGCGAACGGTCCCTCGGGCAACAGCACCCCGACGTCCTGCGGGCCCGTATCAACCTCGCCGCCTCCTATGCCAGTGCCGGTCGGTCCGCGGAAGCCATCGCACTGGAGGAGCGCGTCCTGGCCGACCGCGAGCGCCTCCTCGGGCACGACCATCCCGACACGTTGCGGGCCCGCGCCAACCTCGCCGACTCCTACCAGGACACGGGGCGCACCGCGGAAGCCATCGCGCTCCAGGAGGACGTCCTGGCCGCCAGCGAACGGCTTCTCGGGCACCAGCATCCCGACACCTTGCTGGGCCGGGCCAACCTCGCCGTCACCTACGCCAATGCCGGGCACACCGCGCAGGCCATCGCCCTCCAGGAGCGCGTTCTGCCGGACAGCGAGCGTCTTCTGGGACAGCAGCATCCCGATACCCTCACCGCCCGCGCCAACCTGGCCGACTCCTACCGAAGGGCCGGACGCACCGGTGTGGCCATCGTCCTCCAGGAACAAGTCCTGGCCGACAACACGCGACTACGCGGCCACCTGCACCCCGACACCCTCGCCTGCCAGACCAACCTCGCCCTCTCCTACTGGGACGCGGAGCGCGGAAAGGAGGCGACAGCTCTGTTGCGGCAGGCGGTGGAGGCGTCCCGCCAGGTCCTGGGGCCCGAGCACCCTCACACCAGGAGACGGCAGGAGAGGCTGAACGCGTGGACCGCCCCGGACCCTTCGGGCCCTTCCGGCGACGGGCCGTGAAAACCGCCCGGCCGTCAGCCCGACCCCTGGCCCGCCCGCTCTCTCGGCCGGGCCGCTTCCCGGCCCGAAGAGTCCGGTCGAGCGGCGGCGGAGGTGTGGGCCAGGAAGCCGACTCCGACGAGCGCGATCAGCGATACCCCGGCCAGGGCACCGAGGGTGTCGACGTCGGGGTGCGCAACGGACTGTCCGCGCTTCGCCTGCCAGGTGAGCACCGCGAACACTCCCGCGTACCAGAATGCGCACAGGCCGATGACGCGGGTCCTGGTGCCGTCGTCGAGCGGGCGGCCGCTGCGGGTTCCGGCGAGCCACATGACGGCGAGGACGAGCAGCAGTACGTGCAGGGCGTGCATGCCCATGAAGTGAGGGACCCTCAGGTCTCCGCCGGTCAGGCTCCAGTTGGTGAGCGGCATGCCCCGCCCGTCCGGGTCGCCGATCCCGTGGCCGCCGCTCAGCGGGACGGGGTTTCCTGCGGCGTCGGGGACGGTGCGCGGTGCCCCGGTGCCGCTGAGCCAGACCGCGACGCCCATGCTGGCAACCGCCAGCAGGAGACCGGCGGCCAGGGCGAGCTTGAGGGCCCGGTCGCGGGCGGGCTGGGCCAGGACCAGTACCGCGGCGACCAGCGTGGTGGCCATGAGCGGCATGACGCCGATCCCGAACGCCGTGTGCACGGTGTCGGCGACGTCGCCGGTGCTGTCGTTGAAGTGGCTGAACGTGCCGTGGGCGGCGGCGTAGGCCACGGCGCCGACGTCGATCGGTCCCGCGACGGCGAAGACGGTCCCGGTCCACCAGCCGGTGCGTCTGGCTCTGGTCAGTCTGCTCAACAGCCAGGCGAGGGTGAGACCGTAGGCGGCGAAGCCGAAGCCGAACTTCGCCGGCTTCAGCCAGACGGACTCGCCCAGGATCTGCCGGTCGTCGACGGCCATGCCGACTGCCGAGAACACGGCCAGGGCCATCATGAGCGCGGAACTCAGGGTCAACGGACGGTGCCAGCTGCGTAACGCGCCGAGCCGGACGATGCTGTTCATCACGGACACTCCGGGTGAAGGGCAGTGCGCGGCGGCGGCCTTCGTCGAGTGAGGACCGGTCCCGCCAGGACAGGTGAGCGGCCGCGGCGGGCCTGCTCACACCTTCCGACAGCGGCGGTGGCCCGGTCACTGCGGTCCCCACCCCACCCGAGGTGGGGATAACCCCACCCGGAACAACCCTCCCGGTCGGCCCCGATCAGCGCGGCGTACGGTCCGGCGCCCGCGCCTCACCGCTCATGGCGCATCCGCCGGGCCAACTGAAGCCCGCCAGAGGCCCGTTCACACGGTCGGTCAGGCGCGGCCTTCGACGGAGCCGACGTCGGGGAACTCCCCCAGGTACTTCCTGATCAGCTCGTACGAGCCGACGCGGTCGCGGAAGTCGTAGACGGGCGTGGTGAGCATCAGCTCGTCGGCCCCGGTCTCTTCGGCCAGTTGCGCGAGCCTGCGGACGACGGTCTCGGGGGTGCCGACGGCCTGCCGCGCACGGAAGCCGGCCAGGGCCCGCGCTTCCTCCTCCGTGAAGGGATGGGCGGCGGCCTCGGCGGGCGTGGGGAAGGGCAGGTCGCCGATTCCCTTGAGGAGCCCGGCCTTGACGACGTTCATCGGCCCCCCGCGCCACTGCGCCTCCTCCTCCGTCTCCGCGCACACCGTCTCCACGCACAGCAGGACCCTGGGCCGCGCGCACCAGCGCGAAGGGGCGAACGCGGCCCGGTAGTGCTCCACGACCGCACGGGTGTTCTCGGGCCTGATGTGGTGGGCGACGGCGACCGGCAGGCCGAGTTCCGCGGCGAGGGCGGCCCCGGCGGGGCTGGAGGCCAGGAGCCACGGCTCAGGCAGCGGGCCGAGTGCGACCTCCTCCACCAGGAAGGCCAGGATCGCGGCGACGTCGTCCCGGTACTCGGAGTCCGTCGCGGGTCCGGCTCCGCGGCGCAGGGCCCGTACGGTGGCCTCGTCGAAGGTGCCGGGGCCACGCCCGACACCGAGGTCGATGCGGTCCTCGTGCAGGGCGGCGAGGGTCCCGAACTGCTCGGCCAGTGTGATGGGCGCGTGGTTGGGGGCCAGCACGCCGCCCGAGCCCAGCCGGATCGCCGAGGTGGCGGCCGCGGCGTGCGCGATCAGCACGACGGGCGGGAACGCACCGATCGCGGGGGAATGGTGGTGCTCGGCGTACCAGACCCGGTGGTAGCCCAGCCGTTCCAGCTCCTGCGCGAAGGCCGCGGTGTCGCGCAGGGTGTCCACGGCCCGGGTGCCGGTCTGGACCATCGCGACTTCGAGCGCGGAGAGCGGGATGTCGATCATGCCCGCCATCATAGGTATCCGCCGCCGCGACGAAGGGCCCGGTGATCCCTTTCTCGCCACACGACAACATCCGCCCCCGGTATCCGCCACGCGGCGTCGGGGAGCGCTCCGGAACGGGGGTCGTGGACGTTGCGGGCCAGCGGGCGTCTCCGCCGTGCGGGCCGACCGGCTGGCTGATCGACATTGGCGGAATCATGAATTGCCGGGAACGGGCGACCTGTTGAGGATGTGCGCCATGGGGAACCAGGAGGGAACAGACCCGGAACAGGCTCAAGACCCCGCCGGCCTGGTCGCGCTGATGCGGGAACTGCGTGACCGCTCCGGACTCACCTATCGGCAGCTCGAACAGATCTCCGCCGACCACGGCACCGTTCTCGCGCGGAGCACCGTCTCCAACACGCTGGCACGGGAGACCCTGCCGCGCCCCGAGATGCTCGCCGCGTTCGTCGCGGCCTGCGGGCAACCGGACCGGGTGGAGGCGTGGCTGGCCGCGCGGGAGCGGATCGCCGCACGTGAGGCCGACGGGGCCGACGGGGCCGACGGGGCCGACGGGGCCGACGGGGCCGACGGGGCCGACGGGGCCGACGGGGCCGACGGGGCCGACGGGGCCGACGGGAGCATCGCCGGTACGACCGAAGCGGATGCGGATCCACTGGTCACGGCGGCCTTCGAGCCGTCACGTGAGGAGTCGCACAGCGACGGACGGGCCCGGGGCACGCGCCGCCGTCCGCTCGTGTTCCTGACCGTGCTCGTGGTCGTCTCACTGGGTTCGTGGGTGCTCGGCGGCGGGCCGGGCCTCGACTTCGAAGACGGCTCCGACGCTTCCGGCCCATCCGCCCCGGCATCGCCGACCGCCGTTCCCGGGACCGCCTTCTCACTCTTCGAGGGGCGTACGACGAGGGGCGCGACGTCCGCCAGCGTGGGTTACCGCTACTGGGACAGCGGGGACGGCTGGTACGGAATCGAGTACGTGATGCCGCGCTCCGTGGACGACCGCGCCTCGTACGGCGACGGCTGGGGCGGAAAGCTCCTCATGCACTACCAGGACCGCTTCGGCAGCCACACGAACGGGCTCACCGACAACCCCGACGGCGAGCAGGACACCGGCAAGGACAGCATCCGGTACGGCATGAAGAACGTCTGGTTCGAGGTCTGCGACTCCGACGGCCGTCGGCTCCGCGACTGCCAGAGGCTGCGCAAGGCCCGCGCCTGACACGTGGGGGACCACGGGCCAGGAGCTCGCCCGTCGGCCCTCTCACGCATACCGTGCCGTCCGCCCTGGGTAGGCGATCCGTCGGACGGCACCGCTCCGCCGCGGGTCTGCCCGTACCGCGCACGCCCCGGACGGACCACCCAGCCCAACACCGAGGAGAACACCGTGGACCGCACAGGTGACCACCCGTCGACACCGGGTCCCGGCAGCGACGTCGCGGCCGGGGAGCAGCACGGCGGCGCGGCGGGCCCCGCCGTGCCCCTCGCCCGCACCCCGGAAGGGCGCCGCGACGTCGCGCGGATATTCCGGGACATCGACACCTTCGACCCCGACAGGTTCGTCGCCCACCTCACCGAGGACGTGGTGTTCCGCTTCGCCAACGCCCCCGAACTGACCGGCCGCCCCGCGGTACGGCAGGGCGTCGCCGATTTCTTCGCCACCATCACGGGCCTCTCCCACCACCTGCTGCGCGTCTGGGAGGAGGGCGACACCGTCATCGTCCAGACCGAAGTCACCTACACCCGCACGGACGGCAAAGAGGTCACGGTCCCCAACGCCGACATCCTCACCTTCCGCGGCGACAAGGCACGGGACTGGCGCATCTACATCGACCTCGCGCCGGTGTACGCCGACTGAGGCCTGCGGCGGGCGCCGTTGGCGGCGGGCAGCCCGCCCCGGCCTCCGTCACAAGGCTTCCGTCATGAGGTTTTCGTCACGAGGCTTCCGTCACGAGGGCAGGGCTGCGAGCCAGTCGAGGAGAAGGGCGTTGGTCTCCTTCGGGCGCTCCTGCTGCACCCAGTGGCCGCAGCCGTCGAGGACGTGCGAGGCGGTCAGCGCGGGCATGGTCGTCGGGAACGCGGCGATGGCCTCGCCGAACCACCGGGTCGGCCCGTCCAGGCTTCCGCCGATGAACAGGGAAGGCTGGACCAGGGGGGCGCCGTGGTGCTCGCGCAGGTCCTGGCCGTCGTGGTCCATGGCCCGGTAGCGGTTGAGCCCTCCGGTCAGCCCGGTGCGCTCGAACTCGGCGGCGTAGCGGTCCAGGTCGGCCTCGGAGAGCCAGTCGGGCAGCGGCCCGGTGGGAAAGCGGTCGCGCATCCGGGCGCCCGGCGGGATCGTGAACGGGTCCGGGCGGCCGGGATCCGCCATGCCATCGGCCGCCAGGGCCGTGTAGAAACCGGCCAGCCAGCCGCGCACGTCGGGTTCGATCTCGGCTTCGGCCCGGCCGGGCCGCTGGAAGTAGTCCAGGTAGAACTCGCCGCCCCGGGCCAAGGGGGCCAGCGCCTCGGTGAGTTTGATGTCCGCGGGCGGCGCGTACGGCACGCTCAGCAGGCCCACGGCGCGGAAGGTCTCCGGGTACGACAGGGCGGAGGCGGTGGCGATGGGCGCACCCCAGTCGTGTCCGACGACGACGGCCGTCTCCTCGCCCAGAGCCGTGACCACGGCGTGGTTGTCTGCCGCGAGCGCTCCGATCCGGTACGCGTCCCGCTCGGCCGGTTTGGAGGAGCGGCCGTAACCGCGCACGTCGATGGCGACCGCGCGGTAGCCCGCCTCGGCCACCGCGGGCAGCTGATGCCGCCAGGAGTACCAGGACTCGGGAAACCCGTGGACGAACAGGACCAGCGGGCCGCTGCCCATCTCGACGAGGTGGATGCGCCCGGCCGGCGCGGAAACGACTCGGTGGGTGACGGGGGGCTGGGGCGACGGTGACACGAGCGCCTCCATGACGAGGGAGCGGAAAACCCGCCGGACGCCCTCCGAACAGGCCCCGGATCGGAATTTCCAGCCGCATCATGCCCCATCCCGACCTCCCCGAACCCGTCGCAGGACGCGAGCGCACCCGCGTCCGTGCGCCGCTGACGGCGAACTCTGCGGAGAACCGTTTCGCCCCGCCGTACCCCACATCCATCGGCCGCCTGTCACACTCCGCTGCCGGGGCGGGTCAGTCGGGCATGAACGCCAAAACCATCGCCCTCGGCATCGCACTGACCGCCACCGTGGTCTCCGCTCCCGCCACCGCGTCCGCCCGGCCCGCCCCCTGGCGCAGCGCCTGGGCCTCGTCCCAGCACGCGCCCGCCGACACCTCGTGGAACCCCAACTGGTCGACGGACGGTTTCGACAACCACTCCGTGCGCCAGGTAGTCCGCGTCGGTTCGGACGGCACCTCGCTGCGCGTCCGGGTCTCCAACGCCTACGGGACGGCTCCGCTCCGGCTGACCGGGGCGACCGTCGCGCGCAGCGCGGGGGGCGCGGCCGTTCGGCCCGAGACGGTGCGCGAGGTGAGGTTCCACGGTGGTGGGTCCGTCACGGTCCCCGCGGGCGGGGAGTCGTCCAGCGACCCGGTCGCGCTGCGGGTCCGGGCCTTCGAACGGCTCACGGTCACCTTCTACTTCCGGGGCGCCACGGGCCCGGCGACCTTCCACAACGCCGCGCTCACCACCTCCTACCGGGCCTCGGGGAACCACCTGCGCGACGCGTCCCAGGACGCGTTCGCGGGGCGGTCGAGCGCGTCCTGGTACTACCTGGCCGGGGTGGACGTGAAGGGCGGCGCGCGACCGTCGCGGTCCCGGAACGCGGTCGTCGCGTTCGGTGACTCCCTCACGGACGGCGTCGGCTCGACGCCGGACGCGGACCACCGCTACCCGGACGCGCTCGCCGACCGCCTCGCGCGGTCCGGTGCTCCGCGTCCCGTGCTCAACGCGGGCATCGGCGGCAACAAGGTGCTCACGGACTCGGTCTGCTCCGGCGAGAGCGCGCTGGACCGGTTCGGACGCGACGCGCTGGACCGCACCGACGTGGGGACGGTGATCGTCCTGGCGGGCACCAACGACATCGTGCAGCCCGCGATGCCCGACGACCTCTGCACGCTGCCCACGACGAAGGTCACGGCGGCGCAGATCATCGCGGGGCACCGGCGGCTCATCGGACAGGCCCACGCACGGGGGGTGCGCGTCCTGGGCGGCACGCTGCCGCCGTACGGGGCGTTCCCCTACTGGAACGCGGCGGGCGAGAAGCTCCGCGTCGAGGTCAACCGGTGGATCCGGACGAGCGGCGCGTGCGACGGGGTGGTGGACTTCGACCGGGCGGTGGCCGACCCGGAGCACCCTGAGAGGATCAGGGAGGAGTACGTCTTCCCGTTCGACGGGATCCACCTCAAGGACGCCGGGTACAAGGCGATGGCCGACGCGGTCGACCTGAACGTCCTCTGACGCGCGTGGGGCGGCTGGGCGGGGCGCGGACGAAGGCGCTCTGCCCGGCTGCGCGGAAGGCGCCGCGACCGTACGGATGCGACGGTCCGGTGCCTTCCGTACGCGTCACCGCAGTTCGGCCGATTCCTCCCGGGCCGAGGGCGCGGGCTGCGGCTGGTCAGGGACGTCGGTCGGCGCGGCGGCGCGCAGGGCCGCCTCGACCCGGCGGTTGCTGGTCATGGTCGCCGTGACCGCGGTCATGACGAGGAGGAGGCCGGCGGCGGTGTAGAGGGGGGTGCGTATGTCGTGGGTGGTGGCCAGCCAGCCGCCGAGGAAGGCGCCGAACGGGGCGGCGCACATGGCGAGCATGCGGGAAGTGGAGGCGACCCGGCCCATCAGGCGGGCGGGGACGATCGCTTGGCGGAGGGAGGGGCCGAGCACCATCGTGGCGCCCATGCCCGCTCCGCAGACGGCGAGCGCGAGTGCGGCGACGTATGCGTTCGGGGCGGTGGCGAGGCCCAGGATGGCGAGGCCTTCGACCGCTGCCGTGCAGGTCAGTGCGGTGCCGGTGCCGAGTCGTCGGCCGAGGAAGGAGGCGATGGCCGCGCCGAGCAGGCCGCCGGTGGCCTCCGCGGTGAGGAGCAGGCCGTAGCCGAAGGTGCCGATGCCGAGGCGTTCGTGCGCGAAGAGGGCGAGCACGGTCTCCACGGCGAGGAAGGCGACGTTCCCGACCGCCGGACGGAGCGCGAGCCCGAGCAGCAGCCGGTCCCGGAAGACGTACGCGGCTCCGGCCCTCGCCTGGCCGAGCAGCGACTCGCGGGCCTGCGGTGCGGGCCGGGGCGTGCTGGGCAGGGACCGTACGAGCAGTGCGGAGAGCGCGAAGGACACGGCGTCCGCGAGCAGCGGAACCGCCCGCCCGAGTGCGAGCAGCGCGCTGCCCGCCGGCGGTCCCGCGAAGCCGGACGCGGCGGTCTGGGTGCCGCGCAGGCGGGAGTTGGCGCGCTCCAACAGTGCGGGATCGCGGCCCAGCAGGTCCGGCAGGTAGGCCGTGGCGGCCGTGTCGAAGAAGAGTCCGCCGAGGCCGAGCAGGAAGGCGACGGCCGCGAGGAGCGGGATGCTCAGTACGTCGAGCGCGGCGGCGGCCGCCGGTACGGCGAGCAGCGCCGCACGCGCCGCGTCCGCGACCCACATCGTGCGGCGGCGGTCCCAGCGGTCCACCAGCGCGCCGCCGAGCACCCCGAAGAGCAGCCACGGCAGTGTCCCGGCCGCCGTGACGACGGCGAGCGCCATCGGGTCCCGCGTCAGGGTCAGCGCGAGCAGGGGAAGCGCGGCGTGCATCACTCCGTCGCCGAGCGAGGACACCGTCTGCGCGGTCCACAGCCGTCCGAACCCGGTCGGCAACTTGCCTGTTTCCGAGGTCACTTGGCGTCCCCCTCCGCCTCTCCGCGCGGTGCCGGGCGGAACAGCGCGAAGGCGAGCGAGACGTCGGGGAGTGACGGGTCGGACAGTTCCCGGTACTCGTCGGCCAGTGCCTGCAGCCGCTCCCCCAGCTCGGCGAACTGCTCTTCGGTGAGGCGCAGGTGTGCCATCCGTACGTGTCGTTCGCTGTCCGCCGGTACCGCTTCCAGGTCCGCCACCATGTGCCGCATCAGCACGTCCGGCTGCCCCGTTCCCGTCTCCGGCAGGACGATCGCCCGTGCGGCCATCGCGTAGTACCGCTCGGTGACTCCCCGCACCTTCCGCGTCCGCACCACCTTCACCAGGCCGGCGCGTTCGAGCAGCCGCACGTGGTAGCTGGAGCTTCCCTTCGCCAGGCCCACCCGCTCGGCGATCTGCGTGATCGTCGCCGGCTCGAAGCGGAGCACGGCCATGATCCGGTGACGGGTGAGGTTGGAGACGGCGCGCAGCTGCTCGTCCGTGGTGACGTGGAACGTCTCGGAAAGATCGTCGGTAGGCATGCGCCCAATGGTCAACGTTTCTTGACCATTGGGCAAGGGGTTTTCACCTGCCTTTTCGAACCGCATCGGCGGCGGGTAGGGTGAGCGGGCCCCGGGTGCTCGCAAGCTTGGGGACAGGGACCGGCGGCCGCGCAAGGTGTGCACTCGCGTTCGAGCGAGGTCGTCCACGGACGGGTTGCCGCCGGTTCAACGACGTGCGCGGCCGACACGGTCCCGACGGGAAACGCGCCGGAGGGGCGGCGTCAGGGCCTTTCGAGCTGTGCGGCGGCCCGCTCCAGGTCGGTGACGGTCCCCGACATGATGGTCCGCACGTGCTCGGTGACGTGCTGTACGGGCCAGTCCCACCAGGCCACGGCGAGGAGCCGGGCGATGCCCGCGTCGTCGTAGCGGGTGCGGATGAGACCTGCCGGGTTGCCGCCGACGATCCCGTAGTCGGGTACGTCGGCGGTGACCACGGCGCCGGACGCGACGATCGCGCCGTGGCCGATGCGCACGCCGGGCATGACCGTCGTGCCGTGGCCGAACCAGACGTCGTTGCCGACCACGGTGTCGCCCCTGTTCGGCAGGCCGGTCAGCAGGTCGAAGTGCTCGGCCCACGAGCCGCCCATGGTGGGGAAGGGAAACGTGGAAGGGCCGTCCATGCGGTGGTTGGCGCCGTTCATGATGAACCGCGTGCCCGTGCCCAGCGCACAGTACTTGCCGATGATCAGCTTCTCCGGACCGTAGTGGTAGAGCACGTTGCGCGTCTCGAACGCGGTCGGATCGTCCGGGTCGTCGTAGTACGAGTACTCCCCGACCTCGATCAGCGGGGACTTCACCAACGGTTTGAGCAGGACGACGCGCGGGTGCTCGGGCATCGGGTGGAGCACGGAGGGATCGGCGGGAACGGGCGTCACGGGAAGGGGAGTTCCTCTCGGCTGAACCACTAGAGCGACAACTGTCGTTTTAAGATGCTGGCACAGTACAGCCATGTCGATCAACCGGATGGGGAGTCGTCGATGACGGACCCGGCAGGCACCTCAGTCACGTCACCCGGCAGTCGTCCGGGCGGCCGCACGGCCCGCGTCCGCGCCCAGGTCCTCGACGCGGTGCGCGCCGAACTCGCCGAGAACGGCCACGACGGACTCACGGTGGAGGGCGTCGCGGCCCGCGCGGGAGTGCACCGCGCCACGGTGTACCGGCGCTGGCGTGACGTGGGCGGCCTGCTCGTCGACGTCATCGAAGCCGCGGGCGAGACCGACTGGCGGCCGCCGGACACCGGCTCCCTGCTCGGCGATCTGACGGCCCTCAACCAGGAGATCCAGGAATCCCTCGTCGTACGGCCGTCGTTCGCCGTCGCACTGATGGCCGCCTCGTTCCACTCGGAACGGGCCTCGCAGGCCCAGACACGGCTGTGGGCGGACCGGTACGCCCAGTGCGCGGTCCTCGTGGAGCGCGCCGTCGAGCGCGGCGAACTCCCCGCGCGGGAGACGGACGCACAAGGCCTGCTGGTCGCCGCCACGGCGCCGGTCTACCACCGGCTGGTGCTCCTGCGCTCCGCCCCCGACCCGCGGCTCCCCGAGCAGGCCGCGTCGGCGGCGGTGCTGGCCGCCGCGGCAGGCGCCTTCACCGTCCGCCGGGAGCGGACGTGAACGCGATGCGACCGTCCCGGCCTCGGCGCCGTACGCGCCGCCCCGCCCCTCTCTCTCAGTGCAGGATCTCGGCGCGCACCTTCTCCTGCGGGGTGGCGATGTCCGAGTAGCGCGCGGTGCCCCGGGCGTCCTTGAAGGCGCCCGTGCCGCCGGTGATGGCCATGTCGAGCGAACTCCCTTCGCCCGTGCGCAGCGCCTGCATGGTCAGGGTGCCGCGCCCGATCTCTATGGTGATCACGACCTGCGACATGGTCTTTCCGCCTTCGACGCGCACGACGTGGGACGTCCCGGCACCGTGCCCGACCTCCCGGCCGTTCTCCACGGCAGTACCGGAGTAGACGCTCATGTCCCCCAAGGTCGGCCCTGTCGCGCCGAGGTCGACGGCCTCGTACTGAAGCCCCTGGAGCTGGAGTTCCACGACTTCGACCCGGCCCCTGTCCGAGGTGTCGGCGTCGGCGCTGCCCACTGCGAAGGCACCGACCGCGGCGGTGGCCAGCGACAGGGCCGCGAACTTCCCGAGCACAGGGCGCGCGCTGTTCTTCCTCATGGTGAAATCCCCTCGTCGCGATCTGTGTGTGCGAACAACTCGACGCTATGCAGAGCGCGTTGAGGCGTCCAAGACCAATACCGCCATGACGTCATCACGCCGACGGCATGAGGTGGCGGGCTACGGTTGCGGCCCGCACCGGGGGAAGTCCACGTCGACGTAGGGCGCGTACGACCACTGCTTCGCCTGGGGCTCCCCCACGTCGTACCACTCCGCCTCCACGCGCAGCCGGTAGACCTGCGGCAGGCGGGAGACCAGTTTGACCACGAAGGCCGCCGTCTCGCCCTTCTCGAAGTTCAGGGGCTTGACCTGGCTGCTGAAGGACCTCGCGCGGACGTCGACGCGCGCCTTTCCCGGGGAGAGTTCGACCCTGTGCTGATAGACCTCGACCGGCGCCGCCGTGATGGTGCGGTGGAGCGTCCCGCTGGGCGCGAACGACTCCACGAACAGTTCCAGGGACACGAGGACGGCCGGTCGGCCGCCCGCGTTGGACACGGTGAAGCTCAGCTCGTGCGCGGTGCTCCACTCCGCGGGGCCGCTGAGGTGCAGCGCGGCGATCTCCAGCCTCGCGGTGTCCTCGGCCTTCTTCCGCCGCGCGTCCAGGGAGGGGCGCAGCAGGGCGACGACCGCGGCGAGCAGTCCGATCGCGGCGACGACGGCCGCGAAGACGCCCGCGTCAGCGGTGAGGAACCCGACGAGTGACGTCACCTCAGCCCCCGATCCCCTGGCGCGCGTCGGGCGCTAGCCGCTTCTGCCCCGGCGGAACAGCCGGGAGATCCGCGACGCGGCACCGCGTCCGGGCGTACCGGGTGAACCGGGCATGCGGGGAGGGACGTCCGGGGCGTCCGGGGCGTAGGGGTCGTCCTCGCCCTGTGGGCGCTCCCCCTGTCCTGGCCCGCCCCCGCGCCACTCCAGGTACTCGCGTCCGGTCACCTCCTGCATGAAGTTCTTGGTCACGTCGACGACGATCCCGGACTCGGGTCCGGTCTCGACCAGGTTCAGCACGTGGTCCTCCCAGATGACGTCCCCCATGTGGACCGTACGGATCCATTCCCCCCACCCGTGGGTGACGATCTCGATCGCCGCGTCGAACTTCTCGGCCTCCTGTGCGGAGAGCTGCGAGCGGTACTCCTCGCGCAGGCCCGAGACGGCCTCCCGGTAGAACTCCTCGGCTTCTTCGCGCCCCATGTGGGAAGGCCTCGGCACGCGGTAGTAGACGGCGCCCCGGTCCTGCCAGTAGAGCAGTCCGGGCGTGTCCAGCCGGGCGCTCGTGCCGCAGAAGACGCACTGCGCGCGGTTCAGCGAGTCCCTGAAGTAGAGGGTCCCGTTGCCCTCCGAGATGCTGGGGCTGTACTGGTCGAGGGCCAGGGGGCTCCGCGAGGAGAAGTGCATGGCGCAGTTCACGCACGGTCCGGCCCCCACCGGCCAGCGCTCCTTCGAGTCCGCGGGCATGCGGGCGAGGTCCACCGCTTCCAGGACGTCGGCGAGGTCCTCGACGGCCGCCGCACCGTGGGCCACTTCGCCCTCGGCCAGTCCCACGGCGAAACCCCGCAGCATCGTCACGTACCGGGCTAGGCCCTCGAAGGAGGCGAACCGCCCCGACGGCAGGATGGACATGGGAAGGCCGCCCCACTTCCCGTCGGGCGCGAACGCGAGGCCCATCAGGGGGAGCCGCGTGTACGGCCCGTCCATGAGCAGCAGATGCAGGTTCCACAGGAATTCGGAGACGATCGAGCCGAGGAGCTCCCCGTCCCCGCACGCCTCCACCGAGGCACGCAGGTCCGCGCGCAACCGGTCGATCCGTCGGCCGTTGCCGGGCAGCGTGCCGAACGAGGCGCCGAGCACGTCACGCGCCGTACGGATGTGGAGGGCCATCGAGCTGCCCTTCCCCTCGGACATCGCACGCACGTAGGCCTCGGCGGCGCCGTCGACGGCCTGCGGGGTGATCGCGCCGTCCTCGGCGCGCAGCCGCAGGTTCTCCCCCGCCGTCAGTACGGAGAGGGTCACCGAGATGTGCCCCAGCAGTTCCCTGCCCTGCTCCGGGGTGGCGTGCCGGGCACGGTAGTCCAGCTCCGAGAGGAGGCTCGGATGGAACCGGTCGCGGCAGAGGTCGACGGCCTCGTTCCACGCCTCTTCCGATCCCACCTCCATGACAGCGGCCAGGACTGAGATGTTGTCGAGACGTGTGCGGTGGCCGTAGGTGTGCGCGGTAGCGGAATGGTCCACGTCGTCTCCCCCGCCGAGGCTGCCGGACACCGGCACGCACTTCGGTATGTTCCGCACCATAACCGATCCACGCCTGTTTCCAAGGGAGTTGGCGAGGATTCGTACGGTTCACCCGGTGTTGGCCCCCGGGTCGGGCGCGAGAGCACGCGCCGGGGCGGGCGCCGGGCCTGCGCGGTGGTGCGGCGGCGCGATGGCACGGTGGTCCAGTGGGCCGCATATGCTCCTTGCCGCACGTGGCCACGCCCGCCCGGGGAGAATCGATGGACGTCCGCCAGCTCACGTACTTCCTGGCGATCGTCGACACCGGGGGCTTCCACCGGGCGGCGGGCACGCTGTACGTGTCCCAGCCGTCGCTCTCCCAGGCCGTCCGCGCGCTCGAACGCGACCTGGGGTCCGAGCTCTTCCACCGGATCGGCCGACGGGCCGTGCTCACCGAGGCGGGCAGGGCCCTGATCGAACCGGCCCGTGCGGCCGTGCGCAGCCTGCAGACGGCGCGGGCGAGCGTCGCGGCCGTGCACGAGCTGCGGTCGGGGCGGCTGGACGTGGCCTCGATGCCGTCCCAGGCGATCGAACCGCTCACCACGCTGATCCGCGCCTTCAGCCGCCGCCATCCCGGTGTGGTGGTGGGCGTGAAGGCGGTGTCCACCAGCCGTGACGTGATCGAGGCCGTGCGCACGGGTGCCGTGGAGTTGGGGCTGGCCGCGTCGCACGGCCCGCTGCCGCAGAAGGAGGTCTCGTCCCTCGAACTGGGTCGGCAGCGGTTCGTGCTGCTGGCCCCGCCGGGTGGCCCCTTCAGCGGCCGTACGGGCGTGGAGTGCGGGGAGCTGGCGGGCGAGCGGCTGATCGTGGGACAGCCGGGAACGGGCATGCGGGCCTACGTCGACTCCCTGCGCGAGCGGGGCGTGGCCTTCACCGTGGCGGCGGAGACCGAGCACCGGGCCGCGCTGCTGCCGCTGGTGCTCGCGGGTGTCGGGCTCGCGGTGGTGACCGAGTCCTGGCGGGACCTGGCACGCCGGGCGGGGGCCGAGGTCCTGGACATCGAGCCCGCGACCGCCTTGCGCATCGGCCTCGTCAGCCGCCGGGGCTCCTTGTCCCCCGCGGCCGCCGCCTTCCTCGACACGGTGCGCACAAAGACGGCGGCCCCCTAGAACTCAGCAGGTCAGGTTGGCGCCCGGGGTCGTACCGAGGATCTGCGTGAAGCGCTGGTAGCTGTTCACCCGGCTCTGGACCTGGGCGGGGTTGCGGCCGTCGCACTCCTGCGCGCCGTTGATGCTGCGGATCGTCTCGCCGAACCCCCGGCTGTTGACCATCGCGTCGTGCGGGGTCATGGTGCCGGGGCCGCGCTGGGTGTTCCAGTACCAGAGTGCCGTCTTCCAGGCCACGGCCGGGTCGTTCTGCACGAGCCAGGGGTTGTTCAGCAGGTCGATGCCGAGCGCGTCGCCCGCGGCCTTGTAGTTGAAGTTCCAGCTGAGCTGGATGGGGCCGCGCCCGTAGTAGGCAGCCTGTCCCGCCGGGCACCCGTAGGGCCGGCTCCAGTCGCAGTACGTGGGGTAGTTGGCGGTGTTCTGCTCGACGACGTGCACCAGGCCGCCGGTCTCGTGGTCGACGTTGGCGAGGAAGGCGGCCGCCTCCTGGCGCTTGACCGTGTCGCTTCCGGTGTTGGCGAAGCCCGGGTAGGCGCCGAGCGCGGCGACCAGGCCGCTGTACGTGTAGAAGCCGTTCCGGTTCGGGAACATCTGCCGGAACTGCGCTTCGCTGACGAGGAAGGGGCCGGGCTGCTGGCCCCCCTGACAGGTGTACGGATCCCAGTACCAGGTGCTGATCAGCGGGTCGTAACCGGGATTGTCGTGCTCGGCGACGTAGTAGCGGCCGTCGGTGTACTTCACGACCGTGCCCGCCGTGTACCAGGCCCCGGCCCTCCAGGCGGGTGCGGTGTCACAGGGCGTGGCGGCCGCGGGAGCCGCACCGGAGGCGGGGGCGGTGCCCATGACGGCGGCCACGGCCAGGGCGAAGGCCGACAGGGGTAGGGCAGCGATGCGGCTTCTTCTCATTCTCGGCTCCTGCGGGGGAGAGGGAGGGAAGAGGGACTGTCCTGCCGATCGGTGGGTCCCGGCGAGTGAAGCGCTAATGGTCTGTACCTGTCAATACCCGCAACGCCCGTCCAGGGCGCGGAGGAAGCGCGGGCCCCGCGCGCTCCCGCGCGATCCGCGCGGCGGTCGTGGCGCCCTGCCGCGGGCCGCCCACTCAGCGGCCCGCGGCCCCGCACGAGGCGGTGCGGCAAACGGTTCAGACGACGATGACCCGGCGCCCGCGCGTGTGACCGGCGCGGCTGTCGATGTGCGCCTTCGCGGCTTCGGTGAGCGCGTACGTCTTCTCGACCGGAATGCGGAGCGCGCCCCGCGCGACGAGGTCGGCCGCCTCGGCGAGGGCCTTCGGCACGTCCCCGGTGACGCCGGAGAAGCGGACACCGAATTCGGGCGCGCCGAGATCGGCGATGGACACCACCTTCCGGGGGTCTCCGGTCAGCCCGACGAGTTCGCGGATCACCCCCGAGCCGGCCAGGTCGAGGGCCGCGTCGACCCGGCCGACGCGCCGCACCCGCTCGACCCAGCCCTCGCCGTACGTCGTGGCGATGGCCCCCAGGCCGCGCAGGTACTCCTGATTGGCGGCGCCCGCCGTACCGATCACCGTGATGCCCCGGTCGCGGGCGATCTGCAACACCGCCGAACCGACTCCCCCGGACGCCCCGCTGACCAGCAGCGTCCCACCGGGCTCCACGCCGACCTCCCGCATCACGCGCAGCGCGGTCTCCACCACGGATGGGTACCCGGCCGCCTCCTCGAACGCCATGCCTTCGGGCATGCGGGACCAGGCCGACAGCACGGCGAATTCGGCGTAGGTGCTCGCGCCCCGCCCGAACACGCGGTCGCCGGCCTCGATCCCGACGACGCCCTCGCCGACCTCGTCCACCACTCCGGCCGCGTCCTGCCCGACCCCCGAGGGCAGCTCGACCGGACGGACCTTCTGGAACTGCCCTTCCCTGATCCTCCAGTCGACGGGGTTCACCCCCGCCGCCCGCACGGAGACGCGCACCTGGCCGGGGCCCGCATGGGGCTCTTCGGCGTCAATGAGTTGCAGGACGTCCGGACCGCCGAACTCGGCGAAGCTCACTTTTCTCATGGCACCGACCATAGGACTAACGGTTAGTGTTTCACAACGGA
Source organism: Streptomyces sp. NPDC050504 (assembly GCF_044458065.1). Taxonomy (NCBI): domain Bacteria; kingdom Bacillati; phylum Actinomycetota; class Actinomycetes; order Kitasatosporales; family Streptomycetaceae; genus Streptomyces; species Streptomyces sp. NPDC050504. The sequence continues at coordinate 216,867 of NZ_JBITHO010000006.1, forward strand.
TAGCTTTAAGTAACGGATGCAGTTTCGCATCTGGTAGCTTCGCCGCATGACCGCGCCCACCGGACGCCGCGAGCGCAAGAAGGCCGCGACCCGACAGAAGATCGCCGACACCGCCCTGCGGCTCTTCCTGGACCGCGGCTACGACGCGGTGGGCATCCGCGACGTGGCCGCCGAGGCCGACGTCGCCGTCACCACGCTCTTCTCCCACTTCGCCTCCAAAGAGGCCCTGGTGTTCGAGCAGGACCAGACCTTCGAACAGGGCCTCGTCCGGGCCGTCACCGACCGGGCACCGCACGAATCGGTCGTCCCCGCGTTGCGGCGCGAGATCCACGCCCTGGTCCGGCACTGCGCCGCGGACAGCGCGGATCCGGTCTGGCGCATGATCGCGACGTCACCGGCCCTGCGGGAGTACGAGGAGTCGATGAGGCTGCGCCACGCGGAATCGCTCGCGGCGGCCCTCGCCGCCGATCCCGAACTGCCGCAGACCGCGACGGCGTGCCGGGCGATCGCCAGGTTCGCGGTCGACGCCTACTCGCTGGCCCGCGAGGCCGCCGACCCGCAGGCCGCGGTGGACGAGATCTTCCACATGATCGAAGCGGCCTGGGAAGCAGCCGCGCCCCCTCGGCGCGGGTGAGGAACCGCCCTTGCGGACGGGGCGGAGGCCCACCTGGTCGTCGCATGCCGAACGCGTTGTCGTTTCTGTCCAAGACGGCCTCGGCCGCGCGTTCTACTGTTGCCCCAGTGGTTCGTTCAGTCTTGAGGAGACAGCATCATGCGCAAGTTGGTCTACACCGGTTTCATGTCGCTCGACGGCGTGGTGGACTCGCCCGGTGGGCCGGAAGAGGGACACCGCAGCGGCGGTTGGGTGGTCAAGGACCTCGACTTCGTCCCCGAGGCGTGGGCGTTGAAGGGCGAGGAGCTCGCCGACACCACCGCGCTGGTGTTCGGGCGGCGCAGCTACGAGGCGTTCGCCGCGGTGTGGCCGGGCTCGGAGGACCACGCCGCCTACAAGGACCTGCCCAAGTACGTGGTGTCGTCCACGCTGTCCGATGACGCCCTCGTCGAGGGCTGGGGACCGACGACCATCCTGCGCTCCACCGAGGACGTCGCCGCGCTGAAGGAGAGCGAGGGCGGGGCGCTCTTCATCCACGGAAGCGCGGAGCTCGCCGGACGCCTGTCGGACGCGGGCCTGATCGACCAGTACAACCTGCTCGTGTTCCCCGTGCTGCTCGGCGCGGGCAAGAGCCTGTTCGGCCGGACCGACCGCGACAAGCAGATGCTGGCACTGCGCGAGTCGGAGACCTACTCCAACGGAATCGTGAAGCTGGTCTACGACGTCAAGCACTGACCCGGGCCGAGGCCGGAGCCGTGGGACCGCGTGAGAGCCGATGCCGCCGCACCGGCGGTTGTCAGTGCCGGGTGCCAGGATCGTGGCATGCCTCTGTACGACTACTTCTCAGCTTCCGGTGACGACACGGCTGTCGGCGCTCTCGACCAGCTCGGTGGGCCCGGATCTTCGGGGTTCGACACAGTTCCCCTCAAGGGAGTCGATCCGATCGTGACGATGGCCTCCCTCGAAGCGATCCTCACCGGCCGCACCTACGACGAGGCGTCGGCGAGCCCGCGCGCCGGCCGCCTCGTCTCCCCTCCCGAACACGAGAGCGCGTTCGTCATCAGCCTGTCCGACACCCTGCGGGACGCCTTGGCCGCCGCCTCGCGCGACGGCCTGGCCGAGGCCGCGGGCACATGGGCCGAGACGGACGAGCTACAGGCGTACGGCATCACCGCCGACGGCGCCCGGGAGGTGCTGGCCCAACTGTCCGCTCTGGCAGCACGCGCCTCCTCGGGACGTCTCCGCCTGTACTGCTGGTGGGCCTTGTAGGGCAGGTCCCTGGCGGTGGGCCTTGTAGGGCAGGTCCCTGGCGGTGGGCCTTGCAGGGCGGGTCCCTCACCGGCCCGCCCTCCGGCGCTCTCCGCCGTCTTGGCCGAATCGGGGACCCCTCGCGCGTCTCTTTCCCCCGGGAAGCCCTGCCGAGGACGCGATCCCCCTACCGTGGGCTTCGCGGAGCACGTTGTCGGGACGTGCTGTCGGGACACGTCGCCGGGCAGGCGACCGAGGAGCGCCGGTGAGCGATCAGAGTGACGCTGCGCGGGCGGGCGCTGCCGGCTCCTCGTCGGGTACGGAGCCCGTGCGCAACGAGGTGTCGGGCAGTGCCGTGTCGGGCGGTGTGGTCCAGGCCGGGAGCATCGAAAGCTTCCAACAGCACGCGGCGTCGCCGACCGCCGTCGGCCAGGGCAGTGCGGCCATCGGCTTCGCCGCGCAGGTCGTGCTGACGGGCGCGCAACCGGTGCTCGTCGCGTGGCCGCACCAGACGGGTGTCGTTCCGCGCCAGGCCGACTGCTTCCGGCCCCGCGCCGAACTCGCCGAGGCCTTGCGCGCGGCGTCCGGCGACGAGGGAGCGGGCGAGTGCCTGGTCCTGTCGGGGGTCGGCGGGGTCGGCAAGACCCAACTGGCCGCCCATCACGCCCGTCGGGTCTGGCAGGCGGGCGAGGTGGACCTCCTGGTGTGGATCACCGCTTCCAGCAGGGAGGCCGTCATCGCGGCGTACGCCCAGGCGGCGAGCGAGACGCTGGGCGGGCCGCTGTCCGAACCCGACCGGGCGGCATCCGCGTTCCTCGCCTGGCTCCATCCCAGGCCGCGCTCGGCGGACGGCGACGCCCGCCGGTGGCTGGTGGTCCTGGACGACGTCGTCGATCCCGCCCATCTGCGGGGCCTGTGGCCGCCGCGCAATCCCGGCGGCCGGACGCTGGTCACCACCCGCCGCCGGGACGCCGCCCTGGCCGGTCACCACCGCAGCCTCGTGGAGGTCGGATTGTTCACTCCAGCCCAAGCGCTCGCCTACCTCAGCGACACCCTGGCTGTCCACGGCCGCCAGGAGGCGCCCGATGAACTCGCGGCCCTCGCCGAGGACTTGGGGCACCTTCCGCTGGCCCTGTCCCAGGCCGCCGCCTACCTCGTCGACGCCGACCTCGACTGCGCGAGCTACCGCGCCCGGCTGGCCGACCGGAACACCACCCTCCACACCCTGTTGCCCGAACCGTCCGGTCTGCCCGACGACCAGGCCGTCGCGGTGACCGCCGCCTGGTCGCTCTCCGTGGAACTGGCCGACCGCACGCGTCCGCGGAACCTGGCCGGTCCGATGCTCCAACTGGCCTCGGTGCTGGACCCCAACGGGATACCCGCCCACGTCCTGACGAGTCCCCCGGCCCTCGCCCACCTCGCCGACCGGCGCGCCGCCGCCACGTCGTCCGGCGCGCACCCCGGCGAAACGGCAACCGCCACGGCGGAGGAAGCCGCCGAGGCGGTACGCACCCTCCATCGGCTGAGCCTCGTCCACCACACGTCCAAGAACCCCTACCGGGCCGTGCGCGTCCACCAGCTCATCCAGCGCGCCGTACGCGACAGCCTTCCGCCCGGTCAGGTCGAGTCCTGCGGCCGGGCCGCCGCCGACGCCCTGATGTCCGTGTGGCCCGAGGTCGAGCGCGACACCACGCTCGCCCAAGCGCTCCGCGCCAACGGGGAGGCACTGCGGGAACTCGCCGAGGAGGCCCTGTGGCAGCCGACCCCCCACCCCCTGCTCCTCCGCATCGGCCAGAGCCTGGGCGGAACCGGACAGGTGACCGCCGCGTGCCACCACATCGGCCGCCTCGTGGAAACCTCACGAGCGCGCCTCGGCCCCGACGATCCGTACACACTCGACGCGCGCCGCGTGCTCGCCCTTTGGCGCGGGGAATCGGGGGAGGCCCAAAACGCGGTGGCCGAACTCGCCGACCTGCTGGCGCACCAGCGGCAGTTGCTGGGTCCCGACCACCCCGACACCTTGCGCACCCGGAGCAGCCTCGGCCACTGGCAGCGGTACGCCGGGGACACCGCCGGTGGCGTCACGACCTTCGCGGACCTGCTGGCGGACCAGCGACGGCTACTGGGAGCCGATCACCCCGACACGCTCGTGACCCGACGCGACCTCGCCCACTGCGAGGCCCGGAACGGTGATTTCGCCACCGGGGCGAACGCACTCGCGGAGGTGCTCCCCCGCCTCACGGAAAAACTCGGAGCGGAACACCCCACTACGCTCCTGACCCGCCACGACCTCGCCTTCTGGCAGAGCAGGGCGAGCGGCGACACCTGCCGCGCCGTCGAGGAGCTCACCCGGCTGCTGCCCGACATGGAGCGCGTGCTCGGCCCCGAGCACCACCACGCGCACATCACCCGCAGCAACCTCGGCAACTTCCAGGGCGAGGCCGGAGACGTGGCGGGAGCCGTGGCCACCCTCACCGCCCTGCTGACCGACCGCAAACGGGTGCTGGGCGCTGACCACCCCAAGACGCTGCTCACCTGCGGCGACCTCATCCGGTGGCAGGCCCGCACCGCGGATCCCGCCCTCGCCGCCGCGGCGTTCACCGATCTGCTGGAGAGGTTGCACCACGTTCTCGGCCCTGACCACCCCACCACGCTCAAGATCCGCAGCTACTTCGCCCTCTTCCGCGACGCGGCAGGGCGCTGAGGAGCGGACCGTGGCCCGGGGTCAGCGAGGGGAGAGGAGGCAGAATTCGTTGCCTTCAGGGTCGGCCAGGACCGTCCAGGAGATCGCGGACTGGTCGATACCGGGGTCGGTGGCGCCCAGGGCGCGCAGCCGGTCCGCCTCCGCTGCCGGGTCGTCACCGACGTAGGGGCCGACGTCCAGGTGGACCCGGTTCCACCCGCTCTTCGTGTCGGGAGTGCGAACGAACTCCAGGTAGGGGCCGACCCCCTCGGCCGAGCGCATGGTCGCGAAGTCGTCGGTGACCTCGTGCGTCGTCCAGTCCATCGCCTCGCCCCAGAAGCGGGCCATCTCCCGGGGGTCGGCGCAGTCGACCACGACGGCGGCGACCGGCCCGGTGTCCCGGTAGACCGGGCGGGGCTCCAGGACGCAGAACTCGTTGCCCTCCGGGTCGGCCAGAACCGTCCAGGGAACGTCGCCCTGGCCCACGTCGACGGGCGTCGCGCCGAGTTCCTTCAGGCGCGCGACCAGTTCCGCCTGGTGGGCGGTCGAGGTGGTGGCGAGATCGAGGTGCACCCTGTTCTTCACCGCCTTGGGTTCCGGACTGGCGACGAGGTCGATGCAGACGGCCACGGGGTCCGGGTAGGAGAAACCCACGGGTTCGAGGTTGGTGACGCCGGGGCCCTCGCTGTCGACGCCCCACCCCAGCGCCCGCGCCCAGAACCCGCCGAGCGCGGAGTCGTCCTCGGCCTTCATGTTGATCTGCACGAGCCTCGTTGTCATGCGCAGATACTAGACGCCGTCGCCGCCCCCCGGCCCGTGGACATGTGTGTGCGGCGGCCGACGCCGATCCCTGCTCCGAGCTGGGCATGTGCACTGCTCAGCGCCGCCGCCCCGAGCATCCCTCAACTACCCTGAACGGTCCCCGATCCGCCCCGGAGAAGTCCCTGACAGAGACATCGCGGGGGCGACGGAGCCTCTAGCGTGACAACCGTGCCCCCGGCCGGTCCGCACACCTGACACGACCGCTCTCGTCACCAGGAGGATCCATGTTGTTCAGGGGCAGATCCGCACCGAGGCGCCTCGCCGCGCGGGGTACGGCCATGGCCGTGGGGGCCGCAACGGCCGTCGTCACCGCTCTCGCCGCCGCCCCCGCGGTCGACGCATCGCCGTCCGCGGGCGGGGACTTACGGTGGGCGCCGTGCGGCGACCCGGCGAAGCCCGGAGCCGAGTGCGCCTCTCTTTCCGTGCCCGTCGACTGGGCCGACCCGGACGGGCCGAGGCTCGATCTGGCCGTGGCCCGCCGGAAGGCCACCGGACCCGGCGCCCGCGTCGGTTCGATGGTGTTCGGTCCCGGCGGGCCCGGCGACTCGGGCGTGGAGACGGTGGTGCGCCGCGCCGGCCGGTTCAGCCCCGAGGTCCGCCGCAGGTTCGACGTCGTCAGCTTCGACCCGCGCGGCGTGGGCCGCAGCAATCCGGTGGTCTGCTCCGACGACCTGCTCGCCGAACGGCCGTCACCGCGGCTGAGGAGTCAGGCGGACTTCGAAGCGACCCTGAAGTACAACGAGCGGCTCCGTGCCGACTGCCGGGCCCGTACCGGCCCGGTGTTCGAGCACCTCGACACCGCTCAGACGGTCCGCGACCTGGACGCCCTTCGGGCCGCCCTCGGCGAGCCGAAACTGACCTTCCACGGCAGCTCGTACGGCACGCTGATCGGGGCGCAGTACGCCGAGACCCATCCGGGGCGTGTGCGCGCGATGGTGCTGGAGAGCGTCATGGACCACAGTGTCGCCACCACGCGCGCCTTCCTGCGGGCCGAGGCGGCCTCGGCGCAGGATTCGTTCCGGGAGTTCGTGAAGTGGTGCGGCGTCGCACCGGACTGCGCGCTGCACGGCCGCGACGTACGCCACGTCTGGCAGGGCCTGTTGGCCCGCGCCGGGCGCGGCGAGCTGGCGGACCCGGCGCGGCCGGGGGTCTCGTTGTCCTCTTCGGACCTGGTCAACAAGGTCGCGTTCCGGAAGTTCTACCAGGCCGATTACGCCTTGCTCGCCACCGCGATCGCGGGGATGGAAGCGAGCGAGCCCCTGTCGGCGTCGCCCACCACGACGGCCCCGCTGCCTTCGGCCGTCCCGGTCTTCTGCTCGGACTGGCACCTGCCGGTGCGCGACTACCGGGAGTACGCGTCGCTCGTCGCCACGATGGGAGCGACCGCGCCCGATCTGCCCTACCTGCTGCCGATCCAGATGGTGGCGGCGTGTCTGGGCGCGCCGACCGCCAACCCGCAGCACCGCCTGGACGTGCGCGGCGCGCCGCCGATCCTGCTGTCCAACGCGCTGCACGACCCGGCCACCGGACATCCGTGGGCGGTCTCGGTGGCCCGGCAGCTCGGCCGCGGCGGCGTACTCCTCACTTACGAGGGACACGGGCACGGCAGTGTCACCAGCGGCCCGTGCATGGAGGGTGCGGTGGACGGCTACCTCGTCCGGCTGGCAGTCCCGCCACGGGGCACCAGCTGCCCCGCGGTTCCGTCCTGACGGCCCGCAGGACCGGGCAGGGCAGGGCCGGGCAGGGTCGGTGCCGACCGGCACCCCGGAGGCGGTCAGGGTGAGGGCGGTGACGCCGCCTGTGCCAGGAAGCGGTCCTCGCACCAGGCGACCGCGTCGTCGCGGGTGGCCGCCCAGAAGCCGGGGTGGCCTTCGGCGCGGCCCAGGAGGGGTTCTTGAACCGCGACGGCCACCTGGTGACCCCGTCGTTCGAGGTCCCTGAGGGCCGCGTTGATCATCGTGGCCGGTCCGCGGCTGATACCGGTGACCGCCGTGAGGTCAAGGACCATCCCGCCGGGCGCGGCGGGGACGGCCTGTGCCACCGCGTTCAGGAGTTGCTCGGTCTCGGTGAACTCCAGGTCGCCCTGGGCGCCGACGACGGCGATGAGCCGCCGGTCGCCGTCCAGGGCAGCGGTCCTTTCGGCATCGCGTGCGCGGGAGGACCGTGCCGCGTGCACGGTGTCGGTGACGGTGGCCGTCAGGTGCACGGGGGTGTTCATCAGGTGCAGTGCGAACTGCTGGGACATTTCGGTGAGGGCGGCCACGCCCCGTACCGAGTTGCCTTCCGCGTCCAGGGGCGGGCTGTAGACCGCGACGCCGAACCGCCCCGGGCTGGCCGCGATCAGCCCGCCCGCGACGCCGCTCTTGGCGGGCAGGCCGACGTTGAGCAGCCACTTCCCCGCACCGTCGTACATCCCGCAGGTGGCCATGACCGCCAGGGTCCGCACCGCGACGTCCTGGGCGACGACGCGCTCGCCGGTGACCGGGTTGCGGCCCCCCTTGGCCAGGGTCGCGGCCATGACCGCCAGGTCGGCGGCGGTGACCCGTACGGAGCACTGGCGGAAGTAGCTGCCGGTCACGGCGTAGGGGTCGCCCGCCAGCGATCCGGCCGAGCGCATCAGATAGGCCAGCGCCCGGTTGCGGTCACCGGTGGCGGCCTCGGAGGCGTACACCTCCTCGTCGTAGTCGAGGCGGCGGCCCGCGAACGCCGACAGCCACTCCAGGATGCGGGCGTCCCGCTCCTCGGGGTCGGCCGCCGCGACCAGCGCGGTGGTGGCGATGGCACCGGCGTTGACCATCGGATTGGCCGGTCGGCCCGTGCCAGGCTCCAGACTGATCGCGTTGAAGGCCTCGCCGCTGGGTTCGGCGTCGACGTGCCCGAGCATCTCTTCGGGCCCCAGGTCGGTCAGGGCCAGGGCGTAGACGAAGGGCTTGGACACCGACTGGATGGTGAACGGGGTGTCGGCCTTCCCCGCGTGGTAGGAGCGGCCGGCCATGCTGGTGATGGAGATCCCGAAGTCGTCCGGGTCGGCCTGGGCGAGTTGGGGAATGTAGGAGGCGACTTCGCCGTCCTTCAGCGCGCTGATGCGCCGGTGGAACTCGTTGAGGGCCTCCGTCACCGGATCCATGGTGTCTCGCGCTTTCTGGGCCGCCGGTCGTCCAGCGGACGGCGCTCGGTGGGCACCCTCGCCGCTCACGCTCCGGAACGTGGGGGACGATCCCGAGTGTGAGGGAAGGCCGGTCGCCCCGCACATCGACGGGACCGGGCGGGACGCGGGGCCTCGCTCCTGCGGCGTACGGCGTCCTGCTGTCCGTGGTGACCGGCGGAGGCGGGAAAAGCGGGTTCGGCCTTCCCTCGCCTCCGCCGGATGCGCGTCAGTCGCAGAACGCCTTGTCCAGGAGGGCGTCGACGGCATCGTCGGGGTCGCCTCGGAAGTCGGGCGTGAGCGCGATCGTGGCCTGCCTGCGGCCGTCCTCCGTGGAGAACGACCAGGACTGGTACGCCAGGGCATCGCCGTCGTTGCCGTACACCGGCACCCCGCACGAGGTGCCCCGCCGTCGCAGCCCCAGCCCGTACGTCCCGTCCGTGACACCCGGTGTCTTCATCTCGTCGAGCAGGTGACCCGGCAGGAGGCGCCCGTCGAGCAGCGCGGTCATGAACCGGTTGAGGTCGTTCGTCGTGGAGACCATCTCGCCGCCCGCGCCCATCACCGAAGGATTCATCACGGTGAGGTCGACGAGGCGCTTCTCGGCGCCCTGCTGTATCGGTACGTAGCCGTGCGGGTGCGGACCTCGAATGCGCGGGGACGTTCCCGGCAACGAGGTGCCGCGCAGCTTCAACGGGCGGATGATCCGGCGCTCGATCTCCTTGCCGTACGACCGGCCGGTCGCCTTCTCGATGATCTGACCGAGCAGGAGGTAGCCGGTGTTGGAGTACGCGTAGCCGGATGCCCGCGGTTCGGACGTCTGCGGGCCCGCCACCGCCCGCCGGATCAGCTCGGCCGCGGACCAGGTGCGCAGCCGGTTGTCCAGGAACTCCCGCGTCGGCGGCATCGGCAGCGTACGACGGTAGTCGGGCACCCCGCTCGTGTGGTTGAGCAGCTGCCGTACGGTGATCCGGTCGCCGCCCGGCACGGTGCCGGGCAGCCACCTCTCGACCGTGTCGTCCAGCAACAGCCGCCCCTCGTCGACGAGTTGCAGCACGACGGTCGCGACGAACGTCTTCGTGATGCTGCCCGCCCTGAACCGGTCGCGCGCCGAGACCGCCCGCGTCGTGCCCAGTTCGGCGACACCGCTCGTACCCCGCCACACGCCGTCCTCGTCACGCACCTCCATCAGTGCGCCCACCGCGCTCTCGGCGGTGATGCCGTCGAGCCCTTCCTGGAGCCCGGCACGGCCCGCGCCCTGCGACCTCGCCGGCTTCGTCGGCTCCTCCGACGCCGCAAGCGCGGCGGTCGGCGCCGCGAGCACCACCAACGCGGTCGTCACCGTCACCAGCATCCGGTGCGCTCGCTTCATCCCTGCCTCCCTCGGAACGCCCTGTCTCTTGGGCAACAAGCCTGCTGGAGAAGGCCGATGGCATCGATGGGGCCCGTCACCGTATCGAGCCTGGGGCTACCCCCACCGGTCGGAGCGCTCCGCATCGCTCAAAAGACATATGGGATGAACTGTCCTAAACTGGTTCACGGCTGGCCGTCACTGGACACAGTGACGACATTCCTATGAGGAGGCACCGATGCTTGCTCACCACACACCGCTTCTCACCGCTCCGACGGACACCGCGTTGCTCGGCAGCGTCATGGTGGAACCCGAAGCGGTTCTGAGCGACGCTCCCACGTACGCGCCGGAGGCCGCGGGCTTCCTGCTGCTGCTGGCGCTGATCTCGCCGAAGGAACCGAAGGAGCCGAAGGACAAGTGAGCCCCGATCGGTCGCAGGCCGCGTACGCGGGATCGGCGGCTGATCTGGCACTCCGTGCCCTCGATGCCCTGCGCGGCATCGGGGGCACCGCCATGATCGCCGGCCATGCCGAACAGACGGATGATCCGCAGGCGGCCCTCGCTGCCATCCGCATCGTCGGGGCGGACGCCTTCGCCCCCTGTGTCCTGGCCGGAGCGGAGTTCCACCCGGCGGACGCGGCAGCCGTCGCGCAGTCCTTCGCGGTGTTCCCGCCCCCCGCGCACGCCCCCGCTCCCCCGCCGACGGGCCCCGCCGAGCCCTGGCTCGCCGCGTGGCGGGACTGGGCGACGGCAGCGATGCTCACCCGTTTCACCGAAGACCCTCAGGGCCTCGCCACCGGAAGCCCGACCGGGCAGAACGGCAGCGCCGAGGGCGGCCGCGCGGAACCCCTCTCCGGTACGGGCCCCGGTGACGCCCTGGCCCCCCGGCCCTCCGTCGCCCCGCTCCTCGTGGACACGGAACCGGGACCGGAAGGCGGCGCGGAGGGCGGTCGGGCCGCCGACGGGCCGGGCGCGCCCTGGCAGGTCTGGTCCGTCCGGATGGGCCAGCTCTCCCCGCTCGCCCTGCCCGGACTCGACGGCCCCGTCCACGGCGCGGCCCGCTCCGCCCCGCTGGCCCTCGCCAGGGGCGCCACCCGGGCGGTCCTGCGCCGCGACTTCCCCACCGCCGCCCGCATCACCCGCTGGCTCGCCCTGCTGGCAGCCGACGGCGTGCCCCTGCCCCTCGATCCCGTACCGCTGGTCGAACACCTGCGGCTGCACGGCGGCGGCCCGCGCCTGGGCCTCGACGTCGCGATCGCCCGGCGCCTGCTCGCCCTGGAGGACGCATGACGGCATCGGTGACGCGTACCGCGCACGAGGTGAGCACCCGGGCGCTCGGCTGGCTCCACGCCCACCGGGAGCTCGGCGCCCTGCCCGCCGACACCACCGCCGACCTCGGCGACCCCGACAGCGTGTACAAACCGCTGGGCGAGAGCGCGCTCGCCGCCTCGCTCGTCCTGCGGGAGTCCGTGGCGGGCAGCACCGAGCTGCGGCAGGCCCGCGAGCTGATGGACTTCTGCTGGCTCCAGCTCAGCGACGGCGACATGCTCTACGAGCGGTTGCTGCGGTACTCGCTGATGACCGACCCGCTGGAGACGTACGCGCCCTTCGCCCGCGTCGGGCTGCGCCACGCCCCCCTGGAGAAGCTCCTCGCCCACACCAACGCCCTGCGGTCGGTGCGCGGCGCCGAGGTGCTGCCCAACCGGCGGCTGGCCGTCGCCAACGCGGCCCGCGTCGTCGGCCTCGAAGAGGACGCGCTGCCCTACGACTGGCAGGCACTGGGCCGCGCCACCTGGCTCGGTGCCGCTCCCGAACCCTGGCTCATCGACTGGATGACCGGCTACTGCGTCACCCACACGGTCTTCCACCTCACCGACTGGGGCGCACTGCCCGGCGGCCTGCCCGACGACCTCGCCGCCTACACCGCGACCTGGCTTCCCGTGTGGATCGACATCTGGGCCGAGATCGAGCAGTGGGACCTGGTGGCCGAGCTGATGATCGTAGGTTGCTGCCTCCCCGAGCCGTACTGCACCGCGACCGACTGGGCGCGGCTGGCCCGCGCCCAGCAGCCGGACGGCCTGGTGCCGCGCGACGGCTCGCCCGTGCCCGACGATCCCGCCCGGCGCTTCGCCGACCACCAGCACACCGCCGTGGTCGCGGCCATCGCGGGCACACTGGCCGTGTCCCGGACGCTCGGCGCGACGGCGTGACCCCACTCGGTTTCCCGTCCACCGCACACGGCCGCGCCCCGGCCGACCCCGTCTGGGCGGCGGACGCGCTGGCCGCCCTGCGCGGCGCCGCTCCCGGCGCGAGCGCGGTCGCCCTGGCCGTACGGCGCGGCTCCGAGCGGGTCCTGCTCACCACCGGTGCCGCTGATGCCGCGACCCGGCACCGCCGCACACCGGCCGATCCCGACACGCGGTTCGAGATCGGCTCCCTCACCAAGACCCTCACGGCCCTGCTGCTGGCCGAGATGGTGGCGCGCGGCGAGGTCGCCTACGACGATCCGATCACCCGCTTCCTGCCCCGGGGCGCCGCCCCCCACCTGCCGGGCGGCACCCTCACCCTCCTGCACCTGGCCACCCACACCTCGGGCCTGCCCCGCCTTCCGCCCGGTTTCCTGCGTCGCGGAGCCCCCGCGTGGTTCAGCAACCCTTACGCCGACTACTCCCCCGCCGACCTGCGCCACGCCCTGGCCCGCACCCGGCTCAGGACGGCACCGGGCACCCGCGTGCACTACTCGAACTTCGGCGTCGGCCTCCTCGGCGAGCTCCTCGCGCACGCCGCCTGCGGCCGTTCCGGCCCCGGTTTCGCCCCGCTGCTCGCCGACCGCGTCCTGGACCCGCTCGGCCTCACCCGGACCAGCTGCGCCACCGACCGGCCGCAGGCCACCGGCTACTGGCACGGCAGACCGCGCCCCGCCTGGCAGATCCCCGCGCTGCCCGCCGCGGGGGCGGGCCGCTCCACCGCCCGCGACCTGCTGACGGTGCTCGACGCGCTCCTGGACCCGAGCGTGCCCGACGCCGTCCCCGATGCGTTGCGCACGGCACTCGCCGACGTCGCCACGCCCAGGATCGCCCTGCCGCGCACGGGCCGGCGCATCGCCCTGATCTGGAACGTCCGGCCCAGGCCAGGCCACGACCTGTACCACCACTCGGGCGGCACCCGCGGGTTCACCGCCTTCGCGGGGTTCAGCCCGCAAAGGGGCGTGGCGCTCGCCGCACTGGCCAACACGAGCCCCACCCTGACCGGCGCGTTCATCCAACGCGCCTACCTGGAACTGTGGAGCCTGGCGCGTACGGCCGACTGACGACTGGGTCGGCCCCGAGGCGTGCCGTCCAGGGAGCCGCTCGGGGCCCTTCGGCCGCGGCCCGGCGTATCCTTCGCGCGTGGAACTGAGCTTCGAGGCACGCCAATCCGATTCGCCGTGGGTCGACACGGTGTGGACCTGCACGAGCGAGCGGGTCACGACGATGACGTCGGTCGCGGGGGTGCGCTGGGGCCTGGTGTTCTGGGAGTGGGACGGCCGGGGGTACGCGAGCGTCACCGGTCCCGAGACCCGGACCGGTACGTCGCCGGTGCCGGAGGGGGCGGTCTTCACGGGCATCGAGTTCGCCGTGGGCACGTCGTTGCGGGCCGTGCCCACGTCCTCGTTGGTCGACGGCGGGATCGAGCTGCCCGTCACCGGGCGCGGGACCTTCCAACTGGACGGCGTGCGGTGCGAGATGGCCGGTGCGGACGACGCCGAGGCACTGGTCGGACGGCTCGTCGGGGCCGGGATCGTGGTCCGTGACCCGCTGGTCGCCGAAGTGCTGCGCGGACACCGGCCGTCGGCCGTATCGGACCGTACGGTCGAGCGCCGGTTCCGTGCCGCGACGGGCCTGACGCAGGGCGCCGTACGGCAGATCGAGCGGGCCCGCACCGCGGCGGAGATGCTGGCGACCGGCACCCCGGCCGCCGACGTCGTCGCCGGCCTCGACTACTTCGACGAGCCGCACCTGGCGCGGGCACTGCGCGCCTACATCGGACGCACCGCCGGGCAGTTGCGCGGGGGCCTCTGCGAGGCGATCGCCCTCGACCTTGACTGCGTCCTCGACGCGAGCCGGTGCGTGACGCCGTAGCCCGGCCTCACGAGGTTCTCGACCGACCGACCGGCCGCGACAACGGAGGCGCCCCTGTGTTGAGGCGCCTCCGGGTCGGCCTGGCCGAGGTCAGCACATGACGTAGTCGTACCTGGTGGAGTTGTACGAGCAGGCGTCGACGCGGGCGCCGTTGGACTTCTTCAGCGTCGCGGTGTCCCTGTCGTTGTTCCACACGTACCAGGAGCGGCCCTGGTAGAGGTTGGTGGCGGTGTTCGTGCCCTTGCCGGTGCGGACCGTCACGGTCTTGCCCTTGCCCAGGGTGTACGCGCCGAAGGTGTACACGTGCCGGGACGCGTCGACCAGGGTCCAGCCGCGCAGGCTGACGGCTGCGTTCGTGGTGTTGCGGATCTGGACGTACTCCGCGTTGAGGCTGGTCCTGGAGCCGCGGTCCGAGCCGGGGCTGTCGTAGTAGATCTTGTACAGATGAACCGATCCGGCGGCGTGCGCGGGCGTGGGCAGGACTATGAGCCCGGCCAGCGCCGCCATGGTGGCAGCGGCGGCCAGTGAGCCAGTACGAGACATGGAGATCCCTTGCGTTCAGGGCCGGGCACCCCCCTTGAACCGGGCCCGGCAGACGGCCAGGATAGGCCGCCGGCGACGGACTTTCAGACGAACGCCTGTTACTGGCGGGAGAGCCGCGGAGAAAGCCGGGTCACCCGGCGGTGGGGGCACCCGGGACGCGGCGCTCGCCGCCGTTGCGCTCCTGCCAGAACCGGTACACCTCGACGGCGTCCTCCCGCTCCTCGTAACGCATCGGCATCCGGCGCTCCTGCCAGGGCTTGGCGATCTCGTCGTAGAACGTGGCGAGCTCGAAGTACTTGCGGTCGTCCACGTAGTGGGGCTCGTAGGCGTCGCGGGTGGTGAGGAAGACGACCTCGTCCGGGGAGCAGTAGTAGAGCGACCCCAGGCACATCGGGCAGGGGTGCGCGAGTACGTAGATGGTGGCGCCGGTCAGGTGCTCGGTGCCGAGCTTGGTGCAGGCGTCGCGGATGGCGAGGATCTCCGCGTGGGCGGTGGGGTCGCCGGTCTGGGCGACCTTGTTGGGGCTCTCGGCGAGGATCTCGCCGTCCTTGACGATGACGGTCGCGAACGGGCGGCCGCCCTCGGCGACGTTCTGG
This sequence comes from Streptomyces sp. NPDC050504, assembly GCF_044458065.1. Lineage (NCBI taxonomy): Bacteria > Bacillati > Actinomycetota > Actinomycetes > Kitasatosporales > Streptomycetaceae > Streptomyces > Streptomyces sp. NPDC050504. The sequence continues at coordinate 231,989 of NZ_JBITHO010000006.1, forward strand.
CGGGCGATGTCGACGGTGCGCTGGACGAAGTCCATGGAGGTCCTCCGGAGGCGGGCGGGGCGGGGCCGCCGGTCGGCGGCCCCGCGAAGACGAGTGGGGTTCGGGGGGCTACGGCTCCGTAGCGACGCGGGTCAGAAGGGCTTGGTCGGCAGGTACTTGCCGTCCAGTGTGATGACGGCGCGCTCGCCGCCCTCGGGGTCGGCGACCTTCCGCACGTCGAGCCTGAAGTTGATCGCCGAGATGATGCCGTCGCCGAACTGCTCGTGGACCAGGGCCTTGAGGGTCGTGCCGTAGACCTGGAGCATCTCGTAGAAGCGGTACATGGTCGGGTCGGTCGGGATCCGGTTCGGCATCGAGCCGCGTACCGGGACGGTCTGGAGCAGCAGCGCCGCATCGTCGCCAAGATCCAGCAGGTCGGCGACCGCCTTGGCGGACCCCTCGGGCAGCGGGTGCTGGCCGAGGACGGCGGCGGTGGTGAAGGCCACCGACAGGCCGGAGGCGTCGGCGATCCGCTGCCAGGTGAGGTCCTTGACGATCTTGGCCTCCACGGCCTTGGCGGCCAGGGCCTCGCGGGCGGTCGGGTCCAACTGGGCGTGCACCATGGTCGGTACGTCCTTTTCTCGGGTGTGCCGCTTCACGGACAACGAACAGGGGTGGGTGGAGCGGCGGGTGAACGGGGGTGTTCGAGGGCGTTCGGGGGGGCTTCCCGCGGGCGGACGCGGGCGGAAGTCCGGTCGGCGGGGGTCAGGCCGCGAGCGGTGCGGTGCGGCCGACGGCGGCTGCGGCGGTCAGGTCTTCGACGCGGCCGGTGGGGATGTCGTAGACCCAGCCGTGCAGTGCGACTTCCTCCGCCGCCAGGGCGTGGGCCACCGAGGGGTGCGTGGCCAGGTTCGCCAGCTGGGCCAGCACGTTCTGCCGCACCAGGGCGGGTACGTCGCCGCGGGTCGCGGTGCGGGCCCGGGAGGCGTCCGCGTGCCGCAGCCAGGTGGCGACCGCCGGGGCGCCGCTGAGGTCGTGCCCCTCGGCGATGGCGGTCATCGCGCCGCACGCCGAGTGGCCGCAGACGACGACGTCCCGCACGCCCAGTACGGCGACGGCGTACTCGATGCTCGCCGCGATCCCGTCGGCGCCGGGGGTGTGGGCGGGCACGAGGTTGCCCGCGGTACGGATGACGAACAGGTCGCCCGGCTCGGTGCCGGTGATCAGCTCGGGGACGACACGGGCGTCCGAGCAGCCGATGAACAGCGTGTGCGGCGCGTGGTGCGTGGCCAGACGGGCGAAGAGCTCCGCCTTGGCCGGGAAGACGTCCCGCTGGAAACGGGCGACGCCGTCGGCGAGATCCTGCATGGTCACTCCCTCCGGGTGGTGACCGACCCCTGTGGGCCGGTGAGATCAACCATGCATGACCTGCTTTTATAGTGTCCAAGAGCTGATACCGATAGAGGTCATTGATGACATCTATAGTTCGTTCCATGGCTGCTCTCGAACTGCGTCACCTGCGCTATCTGCTCGCCGTGGCCGAACACGGCAACTTCACCCGCGCCGCCGAGGAGCTGCACGTCTCGCAGCCCACGCTCTCCCAGCAGATCAAGCAGCTGGAGCGGACGCTGGGCGTGCAGTTGCTGGACCGTACGGGCCGTGCGGTGCGGCTCACCGACGCCGGAGCCGTCTACACCGACCACGCCCGGCGCGCGCTGCGCGACCTGGCCGCGGCCGAGCGCGCCGTCCACGACGTCCAGGACCTCTCCCGCGGCCATCTGCGCCTGGGGGTCACCCCCACGTTCACCGCCTATCTGGTCGGCCCGCTCACCGCCGAGCTCCACGCCCGCCACCCCGGTGTCGGCCTCACCCTGGCGGAGATGCCGCAGGACCGCATCGAGGCCGCCCTGCTCGCCGACGACCTCGATCTCGGCATCGCCTTCGCCGGAGCCCACCTCCCGGGCATCGCCGCGACCGCGCTGTTCACCGAGACGCTCAGCCTCGTCACCGGCGTTCCGCGCACCCCCGCGACGCCGGTCCCCCTACCGGTGCGCGACCTCAGGGACGAACAACTCGCCCTGCTCAGCGGCGACTTCGCCACGCGCGGCCACATCGACGCCTACTTCGAGCGGCACCGAGCCGCGCCGCGCATCACGGTCGAGGCCAACTCCATCCAGGCACTCACCGAAATCGTCCAGCGCACCGGCCTGGCCACCGTCCTGCCCGAGGCCATCACGCACGACCACCCCCGCCTCACGCCCGTCCCCCTCGACCCTCCCCTGCCCACCCGTACCGTCGCCCTCCTGCACCGCGAGGGCGCGTACCGCACCGCGGTGGCCCGCGCCTTCACCGGGCTCACGCACGACCTGGTCCGCGCCCGCGGCTACGCGCCCGCCCCGCGAACCGCCGGGCCGACGCCGTAGGCCACAGGGCCCGGCGCTCCGCCGATCGCCCTGTCGATGGGGTGAACAGGCATGTCCCCCGGTACGCACCGGTCGTTGCCCCGGACATGAAGAAGATCACCGCTACCGTCGTGCTCGCCCTCGCGAGCCTCGCCCTCGCCACTCCCGCCCACGCGGACGACGACACCGACTTCGGCCCCGGCGTCAACGCCGCCAACAACTGGAACTTCACCGCCGCCGCCGTGTGCTTCCAGGAACTCGCCGTGGTCCCCGTCGGCGGCGCCTGGAACGGCAACACCGTCAACCACTGCGTCAACGGCAACGTCCTCGACCACGCGTCCTGACCACCCCCACAACGCGCACGCTCCGGGCGCCATGCGTCCCGGAGCGTGCGGTGGGGTGCGGCTCCGCGCGAGCCGTCACCGGGGTTACTTGATGACCTCGACCTTCTTGTCACCCGCGGTCGCCTGGACGACCCACTTCACCGTGCCCGTCTCGCGGTCGCTCGCCGTGGCGGAGTCGCTGCCGAAGGGCGCGGCGGCGAGGGCGAGGGCAGCGGCGGCGACTGCGGCGAGAGCGGTCACGGCAATGGCGTTCTTCATGAACTTCCTCCCATGGGTGGCGCAATGTTGTGAAGGTGCAGTGAACCTATCGTGTGACAGGCGTTCTTGGAATGGGAGAAGTGGATCACTTGGGCCCGTGGTGCGGGTGTCAGCAGGAGATGCTGCCCCTGCGCAGGGCGTGCCCGCCGTCGTTGGCGTCGTCGGCCCAGTAGACGGGCTTCGAACCGGCCACGCATTCGCCGCCGCCCGCGAGGGCGAAGCCCTCGTTGTTGTAGTTGGGCATGCCGCTGGGGCGCTTGTGGACGGCGTTGACCGCGAAGGCGCCGGTGGCATTGATCTTCAGGGTGCGGTGCTGGCCGTCGCAGTTGTCGTCGCAGACCGCCCACAGGCGCGCGGCCTGCGGCTCCCACTGGAGTTCCATCACCGCGGACATGCCGCTGCCGAAGGACGCGACGCGGGTGTACGCGCCCGAGTCGGCGAGGACGTACCCGTGGATCGTGCCGGTGCCCTCGACGCCGACGAAGAAGACGCCGCCGCTGTGGGCCGCGTAGCGGGCCGGGTCGTAGGCCGCGCCGGTCGAGGCGTCCTTGAAGCCCGCGCCGGTGAGGTAGGTGTCGGGGATCCAGGTGATCCCCTCGAAGCCGAGGTTGGAGCCGGTCCTGGGCAGGTCCGAGGTGAGGTTCCACTCCTTGGACGCGGTCAGCGTCGTACCGGAGCCGCCTACGGCGTACTTCAGCACCGACAGACGGCTGGTGCCGGAAGCGTCGTCGTTGCGCTCGCTGGCGACGAACGCCCCGCCGGCCGAGCCCGAGCCGGTGAAGGTGACGCCCTCGCCGTCGGGGCTGCCAGAGCCGCCGGGGAAGCGCAGCTTCTTGCCGGAGGACCAGCCGCCGGCCGTGTCCGGCTTCCATCCGCCGGAACCGTTGCGCACCAGCCGCCACAGCTTTCCGCTGTTCTGCGCGCCCCACAGCACGTCGCCCTCCTGGTACAGGCCGCTGAGGTCCTCGCCGAACACGTTGGAGCCGTCCGCGGTCGCCACGCTGCCGCTGCCGGGCCACGCCACCGGCGTCGTCGAGCCGCCGTCTCCGCCGCTGGTACCGCACTTGTTGGGGCCGCCGAGGGTCACCGCCGCGGCCTGCTTGAAGCCGCCCGTACCGTCGGAACAGCGCGACCAGGACGGGTCGGAGTGCTCGCTCCAGGAGAAGCTGTCCACCGGGGTCCTGCCGTCCGCGAGGAAGAGCCGCGCCTTGTCAGCGGAGCCCAGGCCGAACTTCCCCTGGACGTCGAAGGCCCGGTAGCCGCCGGGTCCGAGCGTGGTCCCCGAGGCGATCTTGTACGTGTGGCTGTTGTCGTCGTCCTTCAGGACCCAGCCCGACACGTCGACCGCGGCGGTGCCCTTGTTGTACAGCTCGATCGAGTCGTTGACGTCGCCCGTGGTCACCACCTCGTTGACGCGGACGTCGTCGGCCGGGGCCGCGTGGGCCACCGGCGCTCCGGTCAGGGTGCCGGTGGCCAGCAGGGGCGCGGCGACGAGGATGCGGGCGAGAACACGACGCCGGCGGCGGGCGGTCGATGAGGTCACGGAGGTTCCGTCCTGACATTGTCACGGGCAGGGCGGGCCGAGATTCCCCGTCCAGGGCGAACGGGGCTCGTCCGCCGAGGAAGACTGCCCGCGAACGGCAGGCGAAATCCTGTGCCGCTTCCGGCGGCGAAGGCGCCCGCACACAAGGCGGGTTGGCCGTGCGCCCCGGCCCCGCCCCTCTCAAGGGGGCGGGGCCGGGGCGCGTTCCGGTCTCCGCTCACTTCGCGTTGAGCGGTGTGTCGAGGTCCCAGGTGACGGGGATCTCGTTCTGCCCGAACGCCTCGGCGATCAACGCGTCGTCCCGCTTGTCCTGCTCGGCGTACGGGTCGCCGGTGACCAGGGCCCGGGTGGGCTTGCGGCCGTGGATGTACAGGCGGTCGCCTACCTCCAACAGTTTGAAGAGCCGTTTCGCGTCCTTGACGTACATGTTCACGCAGCCGCCCGAGCCGGACTTGAACAGGTCCTTGTAGGTCCCGTGCAGGGCCTGGCCGCCGTTGAAGAACTGCGAGTACGGCATCGGGGCGCCGTCGTAGATCGTCGAGAAGAAGGTCCGCTTCTTCTGGTAGACGCGCTGCCAGCCCGTCCGCGTCTCCAGGCCCTTGCGCCCCGAGCGGATCGGGACCGGCGAGAAGACCACCTTCTTGCCCTTCTGCACCCAAAGGATCTGCCTCGTCAGATCGACGCAGGTCACGCGGTAGCGGCGCACGGGGCAGCGTTTGCGCGCGTTGGGGTTCTTGCGGACGTCGTCGACGAGCATCAGGCGGTACGTCTTGAGGTCCGGGTAGCCGTTCGCGGGCGAGATGTGCAGCCGCTTCTGGAGCTTGCGGATCGCCACGCAGTCGGCGGGTGACATCCGGCCGTCCTGCTTGAGCTTCAGCCGCTTCTCCAGGTCCCACTGGTACGGGCCCGTCGAAGCCGTGCACGCCGCCGGGCGCTTCTTCTTCGGCTTGGGCTTGGTGTTGTGCTTGGCCTTGGCCGGGCGTACGGGTTTCTTCTTGGGCTTCTTCTTGAGCCCGGCCTTGGCGGGGCGCGCGGGCTTCTTCTTCGGCTTGGGCGCGGGCCTCTCGGGCGCCCCGGGCCGTTCCGGGAGCGTCCGTGCCGTCTCGCTCCGCGCCGTCTCGCTCCGCACCGTACCGTTCCGCGGCACGCTCTCGTCGGCGACCGCGGCGGGTATCCCGGACGCGAGGAGTGCACCGAGTACAACGGTGCCCATCGCCGTCCGTATCCCTAGAGTCGCCATGTACCGCTCCTTGCTTCGGTCCGACACCGCTTCCGTCCCTCCCAGCAAGCCCCCTGCCCGCCCGGGAGGCCAACGCCGGGTGGGCCATGTGCCGCAGCCGCCCACCCTGAAGGCTGACCCCGGACCCGGCCGCCGCCGTCGGATGCCGCGTCACCTCAGACGGACGCCGTGCCGGGCCAGGTACGCCACCGGGTCGATGTCCGACCCGTAGGGCCGCCGCGCCCGGATCTCCAGGTGGAGGTGCGGACCGGTCGAGCGGCCCGTACTGCCGCTGTGCCCCAGCCGGGCTCCCGCGCGCACGCTCCCGCCCTTGCGCACGGAGATCCGGGAGAGGTGGGCGTAGATGGCGTAACGGCCGTCGCGCATGCGCACGGTCACCGCGTTGCCGTAGTCCCCCGAACGGCGCGCGAGGACCACGACGCCCGCCCCCACGGCGTGCACGGGGGTGCCGTGCGGCACCGCGAGGTCGATTCCGGTGTGGCGGCCCGCCAGCCAGTCGCCGGGGACGCCGTAGCGCGTGGTGACGCGGTAGCGCCTGCGCAGCGGTCTGGCGAACTTGCCCGGCGGGCCGTACCTCTCCTGCGGCAGTGCCGGCGCGTCCGGCACCTCGACGTCGGCGCGCGCGAGGTCCGCTTCGAACCGCGGATCGTGGCCGGTCGCCGCGCAGTCGTCGTCCTGCGCGGCGGCGGCCGTTTCGGGGAGGGCCGTCCCGACCAGCAGACCTGCGGCCGCGCCCAGTACCGCGCGCCGTCCCATCCGAGTGTCGGGTGGCCCGACTATGAACTCGTCCATGACCGCCACCTCACCCGGACGGAGCGACGACCGCACGTCCGAGGGGCCCGACCGGGGTAGTCGCCTGGGCCCCTCGAACGGTGGAACGGCGGTGCGCCAGGCCGCGGCGCCCGTCAGATGTCCCCGTCGGGATTCTTGTTGATCCGCAGGTTCTTCGGAATCGCGGGGAGGATGCGCCGTGTGGAGACCAGCTCGGGGATCCGCTCCGGACGCGTGTAGGTCTGCCGGTCGGTCCTGACGAACGTGACGACCGGACCGCCCTTCCTCAGGTTGCCGCCCTTCGGGGCCGCGCCGTTCAGGGCGGGCAGCCGGTAGGTCCTGGCCTTGAACAGCGCGTCGCACAGGAAGGCCGCGGTCAGCTGGGCGACCTGTGCCCGCGCGACCACCGGCTTGGCGATCCTGGCCGCCCGGCAGCCGCCGAGCCGACCGTCGTCGTCGCGGGTCGAGACGAGGTTGGAGTTGAGCATGCGGTGACCGGTCCCCGCGACCAGGACGTCGGCGGCGACCCCCGTCCTCCGGGACTTGGCCAGCGCCTTCATCGTGTCCCGCCCCGCGTCGGACCCGGTGTCCTCGTCGCACGCGCCGCGGATGTTGAGCACCGGCACCCGGTGCGTCGCCGGCTCCCCGCCCACGGCGGGCTCGACGGCCACGGCACCGAAGAGACCGGCGCGCCCGGCCGCCTTGGGCCCGAGGACGTAGCCGCCGCCCCTGCTGTGGCCGACCAGCCCCACCCGGGACGTGTCGATCCGCCCCCGCACCCCCTTGATCCTCAGACCGTGGTCGATGCCCCTGTTGAGGTCGGCGAGCAGCCGCAGGTGCGCGTCGACGAGTTTCGTGTAGCCCTTCTCCGGGTCGGTCTCGCCGCCCCACCAGACCTCGGGGGACAGTACGTCGATGGAGACCGCGACGAAGCCCTTGCGGGTCAGCGACTGGACCATGTACGACAGGCCCACGTCGTTGCGGAGGTAGTCGGGGCCGACTCCGGGAGTCGCCTTCGGCTTCTTCGGGTCCGCGCACACCAGCGGCCACCGCGTCTTCACCACGCGCCGGGCGACGCCGGGCGTCCTGCCCACGGTGACGCAGTTGGGGTGCAGCCCGTGCAGGACCACGACGACGGGACGGGGCCCCTGCCCCCGGGGCATGCCGAGGACCCCGTGCACCTGGCTCGGGTTTCCTCCCTTGCGGTCGTGGGTGATCTTCAGGAGGCCGGGGGCGAGCCGGTAGCCGGTCAGGAAGGACCGGCCGCTCGTGGTCATGGGGGCGCCCGGGGCCGAGGGGGCGGCGGAGGCCACGGGGGCGAAGGAGGTCGCGGACAGCGCGAGGGCGGTTGTCGCGGCGAGCAGGCTCAGCGGACGCGGGCGGGAGGTCGTCATGGCCTGGATGGTAGGGAATCAGACGTTTCGTTCCGGTGATACGAGCAGTCCGGTACGACGTGTCGGCCGCGCGAGGGTTCCGGCGGCCGTGACCGGCCCCCGGTCACCGGTCGCATGCCCCCGATGCCCCCGATGCCCCCGGTGGCGAGGACGGTCTTCCCCGTGCGGTGGTTCGGGCCGGTCATCCCGCCAGAGCGTGCGCGATGTGGTCCGCGAGGCGGGGCAGCCAGTCGGCTCGCGCGTTCCCGAGGAGGTGGTCGCCGTGCGGGACGCGGAGGTAGGTGCCGTGCGGCGCCAGACGCGCCAGGCGCTCGCCGTTCGTCACTCCGGGGATGACGTCCTGGCCGCCGTCCACGACCAGCAGCGGGGCCGCGATGCGGGGCGCCAGGGCGGCGAGGTCCACTTCGCGCACGAACGCGCGGGCCGCGTCCGCTCCCCCGGCACGCCGGGCCATGATGTCGCGTACGGGCGGAGGAAGTTGCTCCCAGTCGAGACGGAAGGGGCCGCTGACGGTGGCCACGGCCGCCGCACGCGGCTCCAGCGCGGCGGACCGGGCCGCGAAGTAGCCGCCCAGGCTCAGCCCGACGAGCCCGACGCGCTGGGCGCCGAGTGCGTCGACGACCCGGCTCACGACCCGCTCGTAGTCCGGTACGAAGGTCGTGGTGGCCGCGAGCGCACCCTGCCCCGGGCCGTCCATCGCGAACACCGCCAGCCCTCTGGCCAGCAGCGCGGACACCAGGTCGAGGAACTCCTCCTTGGCCGAGTCCAGGCCGGGGACGACGATCACGGTCCCCGGTGCGTCGGCGGGGCCGCGCAGCCAGCCGGTGAACCCCTCGCCGCTCAGCCGCCGCGCGCCGGGCTCCAGCACGGTGAGGGCCTCGCCCAAGGCGCGGTCCGCCTCCTCCGCGGCGCGCCGCGCTTCCTCGTACGGCGCCAGTGTGGCCAGGTGGAACCACCGGGCCGCCATCAGGAGGTGCGCACCCGCCGAGAGGGGCGACGCCGCGTCCCGCGCGCGCTGGAGGTGGCCGTGTGCGGCGCGGACGAAGGACGGCCCCCAGTCGGTGACGTGGGCGAGGCCGTCGGTGACGCGCCGGTATTCGTGCGGGTCCACGCCCGCGCCGGTGGCACGGGTCCACTGGGCCGCGGCGAACTCCGCGACGTTCATCGTGCTCCTCCTGGAATCCGTGCGGCTGTGGAACGTCGTGCTTCCGCGGCTGGTCGCGTCCCTCCGACGAGCAGGACCGCCTTGCCGCGTATCCGGCGCTCCCTCAGGTCGATCAGGGTGTCGGCGGTCTCCTCCCAAGGGGCGGTGCGGCCGATCTCCGGGTGCAGCCTGCCCTGTTCGACGAGACTCACCAGTGCGGTGAGGTCGGGGCCGTAAGGGGCGCCCGCGTAGTGGAAGTGCTGGATCGTGACGCGTTCGGGGCCGCCGAGGAGTTGGAAGAAGTCCAACGTGACCGGGGCGCGACCGGCTTGGCCGAACCAGACGAGCAGGCCGCCGGGACGCACCTTCAACAGGGCGGCGTGCAGGTCGGGCCCGCCTATGGACTCCAGCACGACGTCGAACGGGCCCCGCGCGGCCGCGACCTCGTGCACCACGCGCGCGCCCAGCTCCGCGAGCCGCGCGCCCCGCTCCGGCGTGGCCGTCACCGCCGTCAGCTCGGCCCCGCCGGCCACCGCCAGCTCGGTGACGAAGTGGCCGACGCCGCCCGACGCACCCGTCAGCAGCACCCGCCGGCCGACCAGGGAACCCGCCGTGCGCAGCAGCCGCAGGGCGGTGATTCCGGCCAGGGGCAGGGCCGCCGCCCGTACGCGGTCGACGCCGTCCGGGAGCACCGCGAGCGAGTGGGTGGGCACGGCCGCGTACTCGGCCCAGCCGCCCTGCGGCGGGTGCCCGACCACCCGGGCGCCGATGGCCGGACCCGATCCGTCGGCCGCCGCCTGTACGACGAGCCCCGCGACGTCCTTGCCGGGCAGCAGCCCCGGCCGGGGGTGTTCGAGGAGGAACGTCTCGCCCCTGTTCGGGGCGAACGCCTCGACCTTGACCAGCGCCTCGTCGGGCTCCGGTACGGGCTGGGGGACCTCGTCGAAGGCGACCGGGCTCGCCGGGTCCCCCGTGGGAATCAGTCTTCGCATGGAGGCGATGCAACTCCACGGCCCGCCCCGTGATCCAACAACGGACGGGCAAGACCGACAACCTTTGGTTGTCACCTCAGGTGAGGGTCCGGTGAGGGCCGTGGAAGCGTGGATCTAGGGTGAGGGCCATGGATCTCGACGTGGCGCACGTGCGTGCTTTCGTGCGCACCGCCGAGGAACTGCACTTCGGGCGGGCGGCGGGGACGCTCGCGATTTCCCAGCAGGCGCTGTCCAAGAGGATCGCGCGGCTTGAGTCCCTGCTCGGCACCGCGCTGTTCCTGCGCGGCGGGAACGGGGTGCGCCTCACCGGGGCAGGGGAGCGCTTCCTCGCCCCCGCCCGGCGGACCGTGGCCGCCGCCGATGCGGCGGTCGCGGCGGTGGTCGGGGTGGGGGCGGAACGACCGCTGCGCGCGGACGTGTGGGGGCACCTCTACGCGCCGATGCGGACGCTGGCGCAGGTAGCAGGACAGACGAAAGGCGCGGAGCGGGCGCGGGACACAGGGCGGGCGCAGGACGAAGGGCGGGCGCAGGTTGCCGGGCAGGCGCAGAACGCAGGGTGGGCCGGGGAGCTGGCGCTGGGGCACGGGCGCGATCTGCCGTCGGTGGCTTCGGCACTGCTGCGCGGCGACGTCGACGCGGCTTTCGGCCGGGTCCATCCTCCGCTGCCCGCCGGGCTGACACACCGCCTCGTACGCCTCGAACCGGTGGACGCCGTGCTGAGCGCGGACCATCCGCTCGCGGCCGAACCGGTGCTGCGGCCCGACCAGTTGCGCGACAGCGTGCTGTGGGCGCCGGGGGCGCTCGACCGGCTCGACTTCCTGCACCGGTTCGCCGACCGGTTCGGCATCCGGAACACCGCCACGAGCGTCAACCTGGGGCTCGCCCACTTCCTCGCCGAGGTGGCGGCTCGCCCCCGGCGATTCTCGCTGGTTCCCGCCGACGTACCGCTGCCCGAGGTCCCCGGCCTGCGCTCGGTCCCCCTGGCGGACCCCACGCCGCTGTACGCGTGGTCGTTACTGTGGCGCTCGGGGAACGCGCATCCGGGGCTGGTGGACCTCGCCGCCGCCTGTGCCGAGGAGGCAGGGCGGAGCCGGTGGCTGGAATACGACCCGACCCGGGACTGGCTGCCCGAACCACCCGCGAGCGGATGACAGTACTGCAAAATCACATATTTACTCGACCGGGAGCGACGCCCCCCGCACGGGATCCCGATATTCCGCAACAGCGTTCGGCCGCCGCCCCGTTGATCCCGCACGCCGCCGCGTCGCCCCGCCCCGCCGGCCCGCCCCCACGGACTCCGTGGCTTTCACGCGTACATCTGGCTTAAAACCACCGGTTAGGGTGACCTATCCCCCTGGGGTGACTTTCCCCCACCTCCCCCACAACTAGATACATAAGGTCTTCCCGCATGCACGGCACGATCGACGGCTTCTACTACGGCCTGGTCACTCCCATTTCCGGCTACCTCATGGCGTTCCTGGGCGCCGCTCTGGGGCTGCGCTGCACGGTCCGCTCGCTGCGGACCGACCGCTCGTGGAAACCGGCCTGGCTGGCGCTGGGTGCGGCGTCCATCGGCTGCGGCATCTGGACCATGCACTTCATCGCCATGCTCGGCTTCCGGGTCGACCAGGTCTCCATCAGCTACGACGCACCGCTGACCGTCCTCAGCCTCCTGGTGGCCGTCGTGGTCGTGGCCATCGGCATCTTCACCGTCGGCTACCGCGGCACCGCTCCGCGCGTACTGCTCAGCGCGGGCGTGCTGACCGGCGCCGGGGTCGCGGCGATGCACTACCTGGGCATGTCCGCGATGCAGATGCACGCCCGCGTCGACTACGACCCGACCGTCGTCGCCCTGTCGATCGTCATCGCCGTCGTCGCGGCGACCGCCGCGCTGTGGGCCGCCGTGTCCATTCGCGGGTTCCGCGCCAGCCTGGGCGCCAGCGTCATCATGGGCCTGGCCGTGACCGGCATGCACTACACCGGCATGGCCGCCGTCAGCGTCCGCGTCCACGAGCACTCCGTGGGCGCCACCCTCAAGGGCGCCCAGGCCCTGGAGATGCTGCCCATGCTCATCGGCCCGCTCAGTTTCCTGGTCGTCGCGGGCGCCATCGTGATGTTCGATCCCCTGCTGATCATGGGCGACGACGAGCCGCACCGCGCCGGGGGCGGCACCGGCCCCGCCCACGGCAGGACGACGCCGGTGGACGAGACCCGGACGGCACCCCAAGCGCCGCTTTCCGGGTCGCGGTACTGACACGGAGGATCCGTACTGACGCGGGGAATCCGTACTGACACGGAGGATCCGTTCCGCCACCAGCTCGACCGGCCCCGACGGGGCCGGTCGAGTTCTGCTTTCCAGCCGTGGAAACCCCCGGACGGGAAGAGACGGGGCGGGAAGGGGCGTTGCCCCGCGCGAGCCGACCGGCTTGTGATAGACCGTACGGCACAACTCACGCGTCACGTTGAGTCAGTTGGCGGTCACGCAGCCGGATCGGCCGTACTGGGAGGTGCCTTCGAGTGGTCGCGTCGAGCAGTTCCGTACTGTCTACGAGAGCAGTCGCCCACGCGTCGCGCGCGACGGGTGCGTCTCCCTGACGCGGCCCGTCCGCCTTCCCGCCACCCGTCACGCACCGGAGCCGTCCCGTGTCCCACCCTCCCCTGACGTACGCCGACATCGAGTCCGCCGCCGACACCATCCGCGGCCGGGTCCGCCCCGTCACCCTGTCCGCCCTGGCCCCAGGAACGGCCCCTGCCGGTCCGGACGACCCGCTCGACAACGGCTACCGCCCCGTCGGCGAGGTGCTGCTGGCCCACGAGTTCGAGCAGCACACCGGCAGCTTCAAGGCCCGCGGCGCGCTCACCTTCCTCGCCGCCCACCAGGCGACCGGCACCCTGCCCGACGCCGGAGTCACCATCGCGTCGGGCGGCAACGCGGGCCTGGCCTGCGCGTGGGCCGCCCAGCAACTGGGCGTGCGCGCCACGGTGTTCCTGCCCGAGACCGCCCCGCCCGTCAAAATCGCCAAGCTGCGGGGCTACGGCGCGCAGATCCACCTGGCGGGCCGCGAGTACGCCGAGGCGCTCGCCGCCTGCGAGGACTTCGCCGCCGCCACCGGAGCGCTGGCCAGCCACGCCTACGCCCATCCGCTGATCGCCGCCGGAGCCGGCACCCTCCTGGAGGAGATCGTCGCCCAGGTCCCCGACCTGGACACCGTGGTGGTCGCGGTCGGCGGGGGCGGTCTGTTCGCCGGTGTCGCCACCGCCGCGCGGAAGCACGGGGTGCACACCGTGGCCGTCGAGCCCGAGCACTGCCGCGCCCTCAACGCGGCGGTGGAAGCGCGCGAACCGGTCGACGTGAGCGTCGACTCGGTGGCCTCGGACTCGCTGGGCGCGCGCCGCGCCTGGCAAGGAGCGCTGGACGCGGCCCTCCACGACAGCGTCTCGTCCGTGCTGGTGTCCGACCCGCAGATCGTGGCCGCCCGCGAGGCCCTGTGGAACCGGCACGGCACAGCCGTCGAGCACGGCGCGGCGACCGCGCTCGCCGCGCTCCTCGCGCCCGCCCCCCACGGCTATCGGCCGCGGCAGGGCGAGAAGGTCGTCGTGGTCCTGTGCGGCGCCAACACCGACCCCAGCGATCTCACGCCGCCCGGCCCGACGCCCGACGCGGCCTGACAACCGCCAGAACCGCCCCACGCACCCCGCCGACACGTCTGCCGGGCAGGGCGGTCCCGTCGGTTCCCGGGCCTTCGCCGAGCAGGGCCCGCGCCCTTCGGACCACCACTCAAGGACCGCCGATGACCGGGCCCACCATCACGACAGCGCGCCATCAGGTGCCCGTCGACGTCCATCTGATCCTGCGCCGGGACGGCGCGCGCGGCGCCGAGGTGCTCCTGTCGCGGCGCGCGGGCGACGTGTACGCCACAGGGCTCCTCCACTGCCCTTCCGGTCACGTCGAACCCGGGGAGGACGTGGTCACGGCCGTCGTCCGGGAGGCCGGGGAGGAGACCGGAGTCGTCATCGACCCGGCCGACGTCCGTGCCGCGGTCACCCTCCACCACCGCAGTCCCGCCGGGCACATTCGCATCGGCTTCTTCTTCGAGGTGCTCGTCTGGCAGGGCGACCCCGGCATCAGGGAGCCGGACGTGTGCAGCGAAATGGGCTGGTACCCGCTCTCCGACCTGCCGACCGACATGGTCGCCTACTGCTGGGCCGGGCTGGACGCCTACCGGCGCGGCGCGCGGATCGCCCGCCACTTCCAGGAGCCCGACGACCCCGTTCCGTACCGGGCGGACGCCGGGCAGCGCCTCACGCTCCTGGCCGATGCCACGCCCCGTGGCGGCGGTCTGGACCTGCTGGACGAGGCGCGGCGGGCGTTCGCCGAGCACGCGGTCGGGCGCCTGGCCCGGGTGAGCGACGCCTCCCGGCCCCGGGCCTCCAGCCAGGTCTGGCGGATCGAAGGGGTCAACGGCGGCGTCTGGTATCTGAAGGCGCACCGGAGCGACCGCTTCCACCGCCGTGAGCGGCATGCGTACGAGAGTTGGGTGCGGTCACTCGGCGAGCGGGCGCCGCGCCTGGTCGCGGCCGACGGCGCACTGCGGGCGATCGTCGTCACCGAGCGACCGGGACGCAGCCTGCACGGTCTGACCCTGCGCCCGCCCGTCGAGCGGGAGGCGCACCGCCAACTCGGCCTGCTCACGGCCCGCTTCCACGCGGTGGCCCCCTCCGTCGCCGCCCCGCCGCGCGGCCCGGACGAGGTGGCTCGGCACTTGGAGCGCGCAGGGCCGCACCTCGCCGACGGGGACGCGGAGTTGGTGCGCGAGCTCGCCGCGCGGCGCGATGCGCTGCCCGAGGAGCGGTGGGTGCCGACGCTGGGCGGTCCGCGACCGACGAACGTCCTCCTGGACGACGCCGGTCCGGACCTCGCCGTCGGTTTGGTCGACTTCGAGCGCGCCGAACTCGGTCCACCGGTAAGGGACTTCGTGCGGATCGCCGACGTCTGGGACGGCCGCCCCGACCTGGCCGACGCGTTCTTCTCCGGGTACGGGGCCGTCCTCTCGCCCGAGCGGATGCGGCGCCTGGAGTGCGAGGCGGGCCTGGACGCGGTGAGCGGCGTGGGCCACGGAGCCGAGCACGGCGACCCTGAGCTCGTCACCCGCGGGCTGCGCACCCTGCGCCGCCTGCGCACCGGCGCCTTCCTGTGATCCGCCCGCTTCCCACGCCGAGGAGACCTGTCCATGGAGCACACCGCGCGCGCCGGATGGAACGAGTCGTACGCCTCGGGACGCCGGTACAAGTCGCTCTCCGACGCCGAACGGGCCCTGTTCGCGGCGCGGCTCCCCGCTCCGCCGGGGGCGCTCGCGCTGGAGGTCGGCTGCGGAACGGGCGGCCTGGCCCGGCACCTGGGCGGTGTCGGATACGCGGTGGACGCGGTCGACTTCTCCGAGGTCGCGATCGAGGCCGCCCGCGAACGGACCGGGTCCGGTGCGCGGGTGACGTACGTCCACTTCGACGTCGAGGAGGACGACTTCGCCGCGCTCCCCCACTCCGCGTACGACCTGGTGGTCTTCCGTCAGAGCTATCCGTTCGTCCGCGCCCGTACGCGGGTGGTCAACCGGCTCCGCGAACTGCTGCGCCCCGGCGGCGCGTTGTGCGTGATCACGCCGGTCGCCGACCTGGTGCCGCGGGACCAGCGCGGCATCGCCCTCGACGAGGGCGAGATCGACCTGCTGACGGCCGGGTGGGGGCTGGCCACCCGGGACGACGCCGACGGGCTGGCGTTCATCGTGCTGCGGGACCCCGTCCTGTCCGCAGTGACCACGGCCGACAAGCCCGGACCCGCACCGCGGGCACTGGTCGGCACGGGCGTGATCGTCACCGATCCGCGGGGCCGGGTGCTGCTGGGCCGCTCCGTGCACGGCACGTGGGAGCTGCCGGGCGGGAAGCCGGACGTCCTGGCGGACGGCCGGGCGGAAACCCCGGAGGAGACCGCCGTACGCGAACTCCGTGAGGAAACGGGGCTGGTGGCCTCCCCGGACGACGCCCGGGTCTTCGCGGTCCTCACCGACGCCACGCACGGCACCGTCCGCCAGACCACCGCCGTCCACGTGACCGCGTTCAGCGGCGAGCCCGCCGTGACCGAGCCGATCTTCACCCGGTGGGAGTTCATGGACCCCCACGACCTGGCGCACCTGCCGTCCCCGCTGTTCACCCCGGCGGCCCACATCCTGGAAGCCCGCTGGCCCGGTCTGCTCCCCCACCTGCCGCCGGTCGTCCACCTACGGGTCGACCGGCCGTCGGCACCGGTCGGCCGCGGCGGATCGGCGCGGCTCAGGCCGGACCGACCGGGTGGTGGGTGATCAGGTCGCCCGGTTGGCACTCCAGGACTTCGCAGATCTTCGACAGCGTCGAGAAGCGGATCGCCTTGGCGCGGCCGTTCTTGAGGATCGACAGGTTCACCACCGTGATCCCCACCAGCGACGACAGCTCCGTCAGGGTCATGCCGCGCTCGGCCAGCAACCGGTCGAGGTGGATCTGGATCGCATGCAGCTCCTCGTCGGACATCACACGGTCCCTTCGAGGTCCTCCCGCATCCCAACTCCCTGACGCATGATCTTACCCAGGATCAGCGCGGCGAGGCCCGCGAAGACCAGTGCCAGGGAGTCCTGCATCCGCACGTCCGATCCCACCATCGGCGCCATGCTCTCCACCAGCCAGGAGTGCGACCAGCCGACGACCAGGGAGGCCAGCGGGGCACCCAGGGTGACCACCCACCCCAGGCGCGTCAGCCCCCGGGCCGCGGCGTCGGTGAACGGGCCGTCCTTGATGACCGTCTTCAGCAGGAGGGCGAAGACCAGCAGGGCCACCGCCGCGAACACGCCCCACGTCACCTCGTCCCCCACTCCCGCGACCCGCTGGGCGAACGACGGATCCTTCTGGCACAGCCTCGCCGCGCTGCTGGACGCCTCCACTCCCCTGCCGACCGGCAGGGGCATCGCCAGGGGCGCGTTCGCCCAGAACCCGGTCTGCACGCACACCGACCCGTCGTCGGACAGGCCCACGACGCCCTTCCCCAGGGCGAACATCCCGAAGAGCACGGCCAGCAGCAGCGCGACCGAGCCGACTCCCCTGGTCAGACGCGTGTTCACAAGCAACCTCCCACATCAGGCATATCGAGTTTCGATACGTCTCACCTTAGGCGAACATATCGATAATCGACAAGCTCAGGGCCGGTCCGCGCACGCGAGCACGACGACCTGGTCCTCCTCCGACAGCCGCACCGCCCGCTCCCTGTCCGGGTTGAGCCTGATGCCGAAGTCCGGCGGCGTGCGCGCCTCGCGGCGCAGCCGGTAGCCGATGGCGACCTCGCCGCGCAGCCGGGCCGCCTCGGCCACCGTGCGGAAGGTCACCGCCGTGTCCGTACGCACATAGGAAGCGGCCCGGTGCAGGGCCACGGACCAGCCTCCCGGGCGGAACAACTCCTCGAACACGTCGTTGAGTCGGGGGTTCTCGGAGACCTGGGCCATGCACAGGCTCACCAGGTTCCCGCTGACGATGAAGTCGTCCGCGTGCGCGGCTTGCGCCAGTGTGCGGTTGCGGTCGTCGCCCATCTCCGTGGTGACCGAGTGGCGGTGGCCGTTCAGGGCCGCGAGGTCGCGCAGGTGGAGCAGTGTGATCAGGGTGCGCGAGTCGGCGTCGCAGGACCCGGTGCGGTCCCCGCTCACCACGATGACGTGGTCGTACGCCTCCAGGCGCAGGCTCTCCAGCAGTTCCCGGGAGGTGGTGTCGCCCTGTCGCCATTCCGGGCTGAGCACCTGGAGCGCGCCCGACGCCTTCCGTGCCGTCCCGGTACCGCCGTCCCCGGAGATGACGACGTCGAGCGTCGACCCGTGGGGCGCGTAGGCGTCGAGCTGCTGGACGACTTCCGCCGCGTGGTCGTTCCAGCCGAGCAGCAGGATGCGGCGGGCCGTCCGCGGGGCCTCCCGGCCGGGCGCGACGATCGCGGCGCGGTCGATCCGCGGTGGCCGCTCGGCGAGGACCATCGTGTCGTCGTCCTCCGTGATGGCGATGACCTTGTCGCCCGGGGCGATCCGGGTGTCGCCCGGCGGGCTCAGCAGGACCCGGCCGTCGTGCGTGGCCAGGCCGATGACGCTCGACGAGCGGTATCCGCCGACGGCCTCGTCGAAGGTGCGGCCCACGAGCAGGGGTTCGTCCGCCATGTAGACCTCGCACCCGTCGAAGTCGAGCAGTTGGGTGTAGATCGTGGACAGCCCCGACTGCAGGGCGGTCTGGACGAGCAGGCGGGCGATGAAACCGTGCACGTTGATCAGCAGGGCCCCGGACCCGCCCGCGATCCGCGCCGCCCGCAGGTTGTGCGCGTCCTCGATCCCCGCGACCAGGCGGGGGACTTCGCGCTCCGGGGCGTCCTCGATGTCGGCCAGCGGTCCCGCCGTGACGGCGAGCAGGGACTTGATGACCGTGATGTCGGGGCCGTCGCCGACCGGCGGGAGGACGATCACGGAGCGTGCGGTGCCCGGACTGGTGATCTGGACGTCGCGGATGTCCGTGGGGTCGCCCGCGCGGCAGACGACGCGGGTGGGCCCCGTGCGGGGCACCCGGCGGCGGATCGCGTCGTCCATCTCCACCTTGTCGCGGTCCGCGAGGACGACCACACAGGCGTCCCGCTGGTTGAGGTTGGCCTTCACCAGTTCGGAGACGACGGTGAAGACGTGCGGGGACCAGCCGAGGATCACCGTGTGGCCCGACTCGACGACGAGCGACCGGCCCTTGCACAGCAGGTCGAGCCGTTGGCTGATGCCCGTGCCCAGCACACCGACGAGCAGGCTCACCAGGAGCACGCCGCCCACGGTCAGCACGACCATCACCGCCCGCACCCACGGCGGCCCGTCCTCGCGCACGAGCATCGACCCCGGGCCCAGGGAGTGCAGGACGCCGTCCCACAGCAGGGGCAGCGTGCCCTTCCCCGTGCCGGAGACCAGGTCGGCGGCGATGTGCAGCAGTACGTACAGAACGATCAGCACGCCCATCGCCAGGCCGATGATCCCGATCATCGCGGGCGTGCCGCGCGCCATCAGGTTGTCGAATCGGTAGCGCATCCGGCGCGTCGTGATCCGGCTGTCTGCCACGTCTCCCCTTCCGTCGTTCCGCTGTTCGGTTGTTCCGGCGCCCCGTCGGGAACACCGGGCGGGGACGCGGTGCGGTGCGTGCGCGACCGAGCTCCGGACGTCACCGTCCCCGGTGCGACGGACAGCATCACTCCGGCCCGTGCGCCGGAAGCACGACACGCGGAGTGCGCATCCGATTGGTACGACAAGCGGGTGAGCGTTGCGCCCGCATCCGTGGTTCCGCACGCGCGCCACACGCGCGAGAGCCCCCGAGTGGCCCGACAGTGACCCCCATGAAGCCTGATCTGTCACGCCGCGTTTTCATCAGCGCCGGTGGAGCCGGGGCGCTGGCCGCCACGGTGTCGCCCGCCACCGCCGCCACGCCGTCGGCCGCCGCAGCGGCAGCACCGTCCGCCGGCGCCGCCGCGCCGTCGTGGGACGCCTGCCTGGCGGTGGCGCGCGCCGTGCTCCTCCTCGGGCCGGACGACGCGCCGCTGCTCCCCGAGTACGAACGCGTGCTCAAGGACGGCCTGCCGCGCTCGGGCGGCGGTCCCCGTCGGATCCTCGTCGTGGGCGCGGGCCCGGCCGGTCTCGTCGCGGCGGACCTGCTGGTCCGGGCCGGGCACGAGGTCACCGTCGTCGAGGCGAACGGCAACCGGGTCGGCGGGCGCGTCAAGACCTTCCGCACCGGCGGCCACGAGCACGCCGCGCAACCCTTCGCCGATCCGGCGCAGTACGCGGAGGCGGGTGCCATGCGCATCCCCGAGAGCCATCCCCTGGTGAACGGCCTCATCGAGTCGCTCGGGCTCGCCCGCCGCCCCTTCCACCTGGTCGACGTCGACGCCGCCGGTGCGCCGGTCGGGCGCACCTGGATCCACGTCAACGGCATCCGCGAACGCCGTGCCGACTACCAGCGCCGCCCCCGGCGGATCAACCGTTCCTTCGGCGTCCCCGCCGAGTTGGAGGACACCCCTGCGGCGGACATCCTCCGTACCGCGCTGGCTCCCGCGCGCGACCTGGTCACCGGCAAGCGGGACAAGGAACTGCTGGAGGGGTGGGCCACGCTCGTACAGCGCTACGGCGCCTGGTCCATGTACCGCTACCTCACCGAGCACGCCCAGCTGGACGACGCCACGATCGACCTGGTCGGCACGTTGGAGAACCTGACGTCGCGGCTGCCCCTGTCCTTTCTGCACAGCCTCGTCTCCAGCGCGTTGATCAGCCCCGACACCCGGTTCAACGAGCTGACCGGCGGCACCGCCGCCCTGGTCGACGCGCTGTACGCGCGGGTGAAGGACCGGGTGCGGCTCGACCGCCGCGCGGTGCGCGTCGAGCAGGACGACCGGGAGGTGCGGGTGCACACGGTCTCCGAGGGGCGGGACGCCCCGCCGGAGACCGAGGTGTTCACCGCGGACAGGGCGATCGTCACCGTGCCGTTCGCCGGACTGCGCCACGTCACGTTCCGGCCCGCGCTCTCCTACCCCAAACGGCGCGCGGTCACCGAGCTGCACTACGACGCGGCCACCAAGGTGCTGTTGGAGTTCTCCCGCCGGTGGTGGGAGTTCTCCGAGGAGGACTGGGAGCGCGAGCTGGAGGTCATCCGCCCGGGGCTCTACCGCGACTACCGGCTCGGCAGCGTGCCGGCCGACGGATCGCTCCTCGCCTCGCACCCGTCCGTCCCGCCCGGCCACCTCTCCGACGCGCAGCGGATCCACTACGCCGCGCACCGCACCGTCCAGGACCACGAAGGGCAGCCCCCCGCGGCCCGGGTCATCGGCGGCGGTTCGGTGAGCGACAACGCCAACCGGTTCATGTACGAGCCCTCCCACCCCGTCCCCGGCAGCGAGGGCGGTGTGATGCTCGCGTCCTACAGCTGGGCGGACGACGCGCTGAAGTGGGACGCCTACGACGGCGACGAGCGCTACCCCAGGGCCCTGGGAGGGATTCAGGAGGTCTACGGCCAGCGCGTCGAGGTCTTCTACACGGGAGTGGGCCGCACCCAGTCGTGGATGCGGGACCCCTATGCGTACGGGGAGGCTTCGGTGCTCCTGCCGGGCCAGCACACCGAGCTGCTGCCCCACGTGCCCACGCGGGAGGGCCGTCTGCACTTCGCCGGCTGCCACACCTCCGCCAAACCCGCCTGGATCGAGGGCGCGCTGGAGTCCGCCGTCCGCACCGCCGTCGAAGTGCAGCACTGACCGCTCGCGACAGCGGCCCGTCCGGGGCCGCGACGAGTGGTGGCCCGTCCTGAGCGGACGGGCCACCACCTGTGCGCCGTGCGGGCCGGCTCCCGCCTTCTCGGCCCGCTCCGCCGGTGGGCAGCTCTCCGGCGGACACCTCCTCGCAACTGGCGGTACGGGCCGTCAGGTGTTGCGGATGAGGGCGACGACGTCCTTGCGGCCCGACGCGGCGATGAGCGCGGTGTCGTCGGCCGAGGCCGCGGCGAGGCTGACGCGCGCCGCCTGGACGACCTGCACCACGGGGTTGGCCGCGCCGCCGGGTTCGTTCTGCTTCTCGTGGAGCTTCTTCGGGTTGAGGTAGTCGTACGTGTCGCCGCGCTCGCGGCGCGTGCTGATCGCTTCTTCGAGGCGCCGGACGTCGCGGGCCGCGATGTAGTCGGCCTGGGAGACGCCCGCCCAGACGCCGTCGCCTCCGGTGACGAAGAAGTGGTTGGGCGAGCCGTTGGGGTTCAGGGCGCTGTTGTCCACGAGGTAGGTGCGTCCCGAGCGGACCACGAGGCTCTTGCCGAACAGCGCCTGCCAACCGCTCTTGGGCTTCGCGAGGATCTTCTCGATCTGCTCGCCGACCTCGACGGCCTCGGCGGTGATGGTGGCGTCGTCGACGCTCGCGTGCAGGAGGCTGTTGGTCACCGCGGCGACCGTCGCGGTGGCGCAGTGGCGGTAGGAGTGACGTTGCAGGGACATGCCGATCTGGAGCGGAGTGGTGCCTTCGACCCTGACGTTGACGACGTTCCCGGTGATCGTTGCGGTGGCCATGGCGAATCCTCCCTCACGGGTCGGTGCCGGCGCTCCTGACGGACCGGCTACCTCGGCTTCACAGCACGATTACTATGTCAAGATTTAATTAACATGTCATCAATATTCACTAAATGCGTGACGTTCGGGGCTCGTCAACGGACCGGGAAGCCGAACGTGTAGCCCTGGTCCTTGAGCCAGGGCAGGAGGCGGCGCAGCGCCTCGACGGTCTGGGCGCGGTCGCCGCCCGCGTCGTGGAAGAGGAGCGTCGGGCCGTTGGACATCTCCCGCTTGACGGTGGCGACGATGGCTTCCGTACCCGGGCGCTCGAAGTCCTTGGTGTCCACGTTCCAGCCCAGCGGGCGCATGCCCCGCGAAGCGGCGAGCTTGCGGCTGTAGGGGGTGAAGGCCCCGCCCGGCGCCCGGTAGTACATCGGCCGGACGCCCCCGGACGCCTTGGTGATCATGCGCTCGGCATCGAGTATCTGCTTCGACTGGTAAGTCTGGGACTGCTTGTCCATGCCGGTGTCGTGCGACACCGAGTGGTCGCACAGCCGGTGCCCGTCCGCGAGCACCTTCTTCACGAGGTCCGGGTGGGCCTGCGCCTGCGTGCCCACCATGCAGAACGTGGCCTTCGCCCCGTGCTCCCGCAGCAGGTCGAGCATCTGGGGCGTCCACCGGGGGTCGGGGCCGTCGTCGATGGTGATGTTGACGCCGCGCGGCCCCTTGTCCGACGCGTGCACGATGCTCTCCGCGACCGGCTTGACGTCGCTGGTCGGCCTGGCGGCGGCCTTCGGGGCCGAGTCGCCCGACGAACCGGCCTGCGCGGTCCACACCGAGGCGCCGGTGGCGAGCAGCGTCACGCCGAGAGCCGCCCCGACTATCTTGCCGTTCCAGCCGCGCGCGCTGTGCCGTGCCATGTCCGCCCCTTTTCCCGCAGTCCCTCACCCGTACCCGGTCACCTTGCGACCAACCGGCAGGACGAGGAGCGGAGGCCGGGGGATCCCTCCGTTACCAATCGCGGACAATTCCAGGAGCGTTCGCGGACATCTCCGCGTGATCGGTGTCCGGAATCAGGCCAGTTGGCCCGTTCTCGCCCCCAGTGCGCCGCAGGAGCCGCCCCGGCTCCGGAAGCCTCGTACGCGCCGATCTCTTCCGGGTGATCCGCCCGCCTCCCTCCCCCGGCGGCTCGCCGCCGCACGGCGGGCTGAATTCGGAGTCCCGGAGCAAACGCCCCGGTGGCGTTCATTATCGGCGCCGACGAAGCTGAGTAGGATCGCCCCGGACATACGGCTGAAAGCCGTTTCCCCCCGGCCGAATTCGACCTCCTCGTACGAAAAGAGTGCGCATGGCGCCGCACGCGGCCGGGAATTCGGTGCGGCGTCAGAAAGCCCGCTCAGAAGGAGAAAGACCCATGACGCAGGACCTGCTGATCCGCAAGATCCTTCACGGCTTCGACCAGTTCGACGCGGACGGCAGCGGCGAGCTGACCGAATCCGACCACGTGCTCATGGGCCAGCGGACCGCCCAGGCACTCGGCCACGCGTCCGGGTCCGAGAGCGAGCAGGGCATCGTGGACGCGTACGTGAGCGTCTGGCGGAACCTGCACCTGCCCCGTCTCGCGCCCGGCACGGAGTCGATCACCCGGGAGCAGTTCGTCGCGTCCACCCTGGCCCTGGCCGACGACCCCGCGGCGGGCAGGGCCACCGTGGGGGCTCTGGCCGAGGTCTTCCTGACCGTCGCCGACGCGAACGGCGACGGCGTGGTGAGCCCCGACGAGTACTTCTGCTTCCTGCGGGGCCACTTCCCCCAGGTGACCCGGGAGGCCGCGGACATCGCCTTCGGGCACCTGGACCGTGACGGCAACGGCACGCTGTCGCCCGAGGAGTTCACCTCGGCGATCGTCGAGTTCTGGTCGAGCAGGGACCCGCACGCGCCGGGCAATTGGTGGACGGGCACGGACTTCACCGCGTAGTCCCCGCCGAGCGGCCCGGGATCGGCCGCTGCCCCGTACCGCGAGCGGTCGGCCCCGGAATTCCGGGGTCGGCCGAAAACGTGCGCGTCCGGTCACTTCGGCGGAACGCACCCGACCGAATCACAGGAGGGACCGGGTCGATGTGCCAACTATTGGCCAACAAGATTGATTTATCGTTCCTGCATATCGATATCGACCGCAACGGGGTCATCGAACGTCAGGATCTGCTCGGTCTGGCGGCGCGGCTGCTGCTCGCTCTCGGAGAGCCGTCGTCCACTTCGAGGGGGCAGCGGCTCCTGGGCGCCTTCGACCTGTTCTGGGACACGCTCGCCGCGCACTGCGACGTCGACCGCGACGGACGGATCACCCCGGTCGAGTACCGCACCGGCATGCTCACCGCGTTCGTCGACGGCGACCGCTTCGACGAGGTCTTCCTTCCCGCTGCCGCCGCGCTGGCGGGCGTCGCCGACACGGACGGCGACGGTCTGATCGACCGGCCGGAGTTCCAGACCCTGGAAACCGTGCTGGGCGTCGCGGAGCCCGACAGCCGCGCCGCGTTCGACCGGCTGGACACGGACGGCGACGGCACGCTGCGCGTCGCGGAGTACCTCGTCGCGGTACGCGACTACTACACCAGCCCTGATCCAGAGGCCCCGGGAAACTGGCTGTACGGAGCCGCGTTCCAGGTCCCACCCCCGAGGCGGGGATGACCCGGGGGCCGGCAGCGCCGACGGACACGGGCTGCCCTCCGCCGTCCGCAGGCGCCGCTGCGGCCCCCGTGGACACGAGCGCCTGGGCCAAGGAAGCACTGCCCCGGGCCAGCCGCTGGCTCCAGCTCCCCTGCCGCCGTCACCGCCACGCCTCCCTCCTGGAGCACCAGGCCAGGCGCTGGGCCGCGGAGAGCGGTCTGGCGACCGGCGCGGCCGGGTCCCGGCTGCGCGCCCACGGCCTCGAACGGCTGGCGGCCACCGCCATGTCCGAAGAGCGCGACGACCAGGTCCTGCTGTACGCCCACTGGCTGGTCTGGGTGTTCTGCCTCGACGACCACGTCGAGACCCGTACCGGGCCGCAGGAGATCGACGCCCTGTTCCGCGCGTTGACGGCCCGTACCGGCGGGAACCCGCCCGGGGACAGGGGCGGTCGGCCCCCGTGCGCCGTCGAAGCCGCGCTGGGCGACCTGTGGGAGCGGACCTGCCCCCGCACGAGCCACCACTGGCGCGCCCGCTTCCGACGCCATCTGCGCGAGCAGCACGCCGGGTGCCTGCGCGAACACCGGATGCGCCGCGCGGGCGCCGTCCCCACCCCCGAGGAGTATCCGCTGCTGCGCCGGCGGTCCAGCGGGCTGTGGCTGTACGACCTGCCCGAGGCGGTCCTGGACATCGAGCTGCCGCCCGCCTTCGCCGCCACCGCGCTCTGGCGCGAACTGGTCCGTCACATCAGCGACGCGGCGAACTGGTGCAACGACGTCCTGTCGCACCCCAAGGAGACCGCCGACGAGCTGACCGTCAACTACCTGCTCGTCGCCCGTCACCACCTCGGTCTGGCACCCGGCGCCGCACTCCACTGGGTCACCCGCCGCATCGTCGACCGGCTCGACCGGGCTGCCGCGCTGGGGACGCGCGTCCCCGACACCGCCCAGCGCCTCGGCCTGTCGCCCCACGCCGTACGCGGCGTCAGCCGCGTCGCCTGCGCCGTCCTCAACTTCCCTTCGGCCTACCTCTCCTGGGCCCTGGAGTCGGGCCGCTACACCGACCGCACGAGCCCCACCGCCCCGCTCTCCCCCACAGCCACCGGGGTCTCGCCGAGAGCCCCGACGGCCTACGCTGGCGCCCGGACGCTCCACCGCGCCCCGGCCGATCCGCCCGCACCCCGGCCCGCCCTCGGCCCGTACGTCTGAAGGGACCTTCCGCCGTGACGACACCGCCCGCCGCTCCGATCGTCCTCGACCCCACCGGATCCGACCCGCACGCCGAGCACCTGCGGTTGCGCGGCCACGGTCCGGCGGTCCGGGTGGACGTCCTCGGGGTCCCCGCCTGGTCGGTCAGCGATCCCGCGCTCCTCAAACAACTGCTGACCAGCCCCGACGTCTCCAAGGACGCACGCGCCCACTGGCCGGCGTTCGGTGACGTCGTACAGACCTGGCCCCTGGCGCTGTGGGTCGCGGTCCGGAACATGTTCACCGCGTACGGCCCGGACCACCGGCGGTTGCGCCGCATGATCGCGCCCGCCTTCAGCCACCGCCGCATCACCGCCCTGCGGCCGGACATCGACGCCCTCGTCGAGGGCCTCCTCGACGAACTCGCCGCGCTCCCCGCCGACCAGGACGTCGACCTGCGCGAGCACTTCGCCTATCCGCTGCCGATCGCGGTCATCTGCCGGCTCATGGGCGTCCCCGTCGAACAGCGCGCCGCGTTCCGTACCGTCGTCGACGGCGTCTTCGACACCACCTTGACCGGTGAGGAGTCCGCCGCCAACACCACCGAGCTGTACCGGGCCCTGGACGCGGTCATCACCGCCAAGCGCGCCGCGCCCGGTGACGACATGACCTCCCTCCTCGTCGCGGCCCGCGACGAGGAGGGCGACGGGACCGGGCTGTCCGAGGCCGAACTGCGCGACACCCTGCTGCTGATGATCAGCGCCGGGTACGAGACCACGGTCAACGTCATCGACCAGGCCGTCGCACATCTGCTCACCCACCCCGACCAGCTCGCCCGCGTCCGGGCCGGGCAGGCGCACTGGGACGACGCCGTCGAGGAGACCCTGCGCCTCGAACCGGCCATCAAGCACCTCCCCCTGCGCTACGCCCTCGCCGACATCCCCCTGCCCGACGGCCGGACCATCGCGCGGGGCGAGGCCATCCTCGCCTCCTACGCCGCTGCCAACCGCCACCCCGACTGGCACGGCGACAGCGCGGACGCCTTCGACGTCAGCCGGTTGAACAAGGAGCACCTGGCGTTCGGCCACGGCATCCACTTCTGCCTCGGCGCTCCCCTCGCCCGCCTCGAAGTCGCCACGGCCCTGCGCCTGCTCTTCGAGCGCTTCCCCGGCATCGAACTCGCCGTACCGGCAGCGACGTTGAGGCCGTCCGGGTCGCTGATCAGCAACGGGCACCAGGCCCTGCCGGTCCGCCTCGGCGCGGCCGCCCGCTGACCGGCGCGTGCCGCCCTACCGCGCGGACACCGCCATGGCGACGTCGTCGTCCGCGCCGCCCGCGATCAGGAAGCGGGGCCGGAACCCTTCCGGGACGACGAAGCAGAGGCGCGAGGAGGGCGGGGGCAGCGCGGCGACGTGCCCGTCGAAGGCACCGGGCGCCGTTCCGCACTCGTCGGCCTCCAGCAGCGAGGCCTTCCCCCTTCCACTGCCGATCAACTCCAGCTGGAGGTATCCCTCTTCCTTCCCTTCGTTGCGGACGGCGACGTCCGCGACGAGCACGCGCAGCCCGGAGAGCCTGCCGGGCGCCCCCTCCGGCGTCTTCTCCGCCATCGGGGCGCCGATGCGCAGCGAGTAGCCCCTGACGGTCGCCGCGTCACCGGCCCGCACCACCGTCTCGGGGAAGAACTTCGGGGAGTCGTAGACGCCCATGCCGTCGAGCGTCCAGGGACGCCCGCCGGGCGCGTCCGAAGTGAAGAGGGAGGCGGACACGGCGATCGCCCCCGCCAAAAGGGCCGCGGGAGGAACCAGTTGGCGTACGGCACCCGGGCGCAGCGCTCGTCGCGCGGCGACGAGGACGCGGCGACCGAGCCATGCCGTGACGCCGAGGAAGGCCACCGAGAGGGTGACCAGGACGAGGATCCCCGTGTGGTGGTGCAGGTTCACCTCGCCGTCGGGTCCGCTCACGGAGATCGCGCGGTCCGTGACGCGGGACCGCGCCACGACGACCGCGTCGCCCAGGTGGATCGGCTCCAGGATCCCGCCGCCTTCCCCGAGCGGCACCTCGGCGCCGCTGTCGGTCAGCGCCTCGACGAAGAAGCTGTTCGGTTCGCCCTCGTCGGTCCCGTCGCTGGAGTGGCCGATCACCGCGGTCTCCCGCACCACCGGCGCCACGGCTTCCGTACCCCACACGGCCAGGAAGGCCACCGCGGCTCCCAACACCGCCAGCCAGAGCAGCCCCATGACTCCCAGACTCCGGGCTCTCTCCGTGTCGGCCGCGTTCATCGGGCGCCTCCCGACGCCCTGGCGACCCGTACGGTTTCCCCGCTGTTCCCCCGGCCGACGTCCCACGTCCCCCGCATGCCCCGCACTTCCCCTCCGCGTGCCGTTCGTGACGGCACGAAGCTACGTCACCCGGTTGAACACCGGCATGAGCGCTCCTACTCAGGCATGCGCCGAGGCTCGGGAAGGGTGCGGCAGGGCGGGCGCGAGGCACTGCCTCTACAGGGGCGGCCACCATGATTTTCGGCCATATCTGCATGGTGCACGTACAACGTGGAGGCAGGGAGTGATCCGAAAGATCTTCACGATCAGGGCACACGCACAACGGAATCTGCACTTCCGGGGCGAATGGATGCTTGTCCCAAGCAAGATCGAAGACGGCGGCCGCCGCACGGCCCGTTGCAACATGTCCGCCGGACGACCCATCGGCCGGACGCCTTCTACCGCGAATGATCACCCTCCGTTTAGGTATGGCCAAGGCGGTCCCACTCCATCCGGGGTCGTCTTCAGCCATACCTTTAGGGGTTATCTGTCATGTTCAGACCCACCCGCCGTCAGGCCGTGAAAGCCGTCACAGGCGCCACCGCGGGCGTGGCGCTCGCCGGCATGGCCACCGCTTGGGCGGACACCGGATCCGACGACAGGGGCACGACCGCCCCGTTCGGCTCGAACACCGATCTCGCGTCCTTCGACGAGGTCTTCGAGGGCCGCCGCATCCAGGGGCAGCCGGTCCGGGCGGCCGGATCCCACGCGTCGGGAACGCGCGCTTCCGGGCACGGCAGCCACGGCGGACACGCGGGCCACGGCACCTTCCGCGTCCTGATCGACGGCCGGGACCTCCAGGTGATGCACCACGAGGGCACCGGCTGGAGCAGCGCGATCAACCACTACGAGAGGTTCGCGACCCCGCTCGACGCCGCACGCACCGCGGTCACCTCCCTCAAGGGTGCCTCCCTCGTCCCCTTCGACCCCACCGCCTGAGCCGGGAGCACTCGCCATGACCGTACGCAAGAACCAGGCGAACCTCACGGCCGCCGAGAAGAAGGCATTCGTCGACGCCGTGCTGGAGGTCAAGCGCATCGGCAAGTACGACGAGTTCGTCGCGGCCCACCGCCTCCGCTTCGCGCTGGACATGAACACCGGTGTCTACGTGGGCCACTTCGGCCCGTCGTTCCTGCCGTGGCACCGCAAGTTCCTCATCGACTTCGAGAACGAGCTCCAGAAGGTCGACGCCTCGGTGTCGATCCCCTACTGGGACTGGACCGCCGACAACACCGTCGCCTCCTCCGTCTGGGCGCCCGACCTGCTCGGCGGCACCGGACGCCCCCTGGACGACCAGGTGATGGACGGCCCCTTCGCGTACTCCGCGGGCAAGTGGCCGATCACGGTCCAGGTCGACAGCCGCCCGTTCCTCGCCCGCAACCTGGGCTACCGCGTCTCCACGCTCCCGACGAAGGCCGAGGTCGACGCCGCCCTCGCCGTCCCCACCTACGACTCCGCGCCGTGGCGCGACGGCTCGGCGGGCTTCCGCTCCGCGCTCGAAGGGTCGGCGGGGTACATGAGCATGCACAACCGGGTGCACACCTGGGTCTGGGGCCAGATGGAGTCGAGCGTCTCCCCGAACGACCCGGTGTTCTGGCTCCACCACGCGTTCGTCGACAAGCTCTGGGCCGACTGGCAGGCGCTCCACCCGGCCAGTGCCAAGTACCTGCCTGCCGGGGGCACGGCCGACGTGATCGACCTGAACGAGACCATGCCGCCCTGGACCGACACGACCCCGCAGAGCATGCTCGACCACACCCCGTTCTACACCTACGCCTGACGGCCGATCTGCCGCGCGGCAGGTGGTGCGGCGAGTCCCTCCGGCCGACGGCTGGAGGGACTCGCCGGTGCCGGGTCCGCCGGAGACCCCCGGTGCCCTGCCGCTTCGCCTCATGGCGGCGGGCCGCTTTCGGGCAAGAGCACGTCTCCCCCGGGAGCGGCCCGCCCCCTCACGAAAGCTGTGCGACACCCGTATCCGGAGGCGAGCACACCTCTGTCCGATTGTCGTACCCCCGGCCTAAAATGGCCCACATGCCCCCAACTCCTGCGCACCCAGGCCCCGCACGCCCCGCTGCGGTGATCAACGAGGAGATCCGAGCCCTCGTCGAGAGCGGGCACGTCGGCAGCGACGAATACCTCGCGCTGCTGGTCGAATGGGTCGCAGCCGCTCGCGCCGAGCAGAAGCACGCGGCGTAGCCGAGGCGTTCCGCCCCGGGCCCCGCCGTCGTCGCGCCGAGGGCCACGGCCTGGCCCCGGCCGCCGGTGGAGCGGCGGCGCCGCGAGCCCCCGGCCGCCTCGGTGCCCGCTTATCCCGTTGAGCCCGCACCCTGCGATCGTGTTGGCTGGCGGCACCGGACCGTCAGTGCCGCAGCTGTCCGCGCGGCCGCACCAGGGAGTTGAACGTGAAGGACATCGATGTCGACCCCGTCGCCCACAATCGGGCGGCCTGGGACAGGTACGTCCAGGAGGGCAACGAGTGGTCGACGCCGGTGAGCACCGAGGACGTCGAGCGCGCCCGCACGGGTGACTTGTCGATCGTCCTCATCGGGCACGAGCCGGTCGACCGCTCCTGGCTGCCGACGGACCTGACCGGCAAGGACGTGCTGTGCCTGGCCTCCGGCGGTGGCCAGCAGGGGCCGATCCTCGCCGCCGCGGGGGCGCGGGTCACCGTGTTCGACAACTCGCCCCGCCAGCTCGGCCAGGACCGGACTGTGGCGGCGCGCGACGGGCTCGAACTGCGCACCGTCCTGGGCGACATGCGCGACCTCGGCGACTTCGGCGACGCGGCGTTCGACGTCGTGTTCCACCCGGTCTCCAACCTGTTCGTACCGGACCTGGCACCGGTGTGGCGCGAGTGCTTCCGCGTCCTGCGGCCGGGCGGCACCCTGCTCGCGGGCTTCCTCAACCCCGACGCGTACCTGTTCGACCACGAGGCGCTCGACGAGCGCGGCGAGCTGATCGTCGCGCACAAGCTGCCCTACAGCGACGTCGCGCAGTACTCCGCCGAGGAACGCGCCACGAAGTTCGGCGCGGACGCCGCTCTTGAGTACAGCCACACCCTCACCGACCAGATCGGCGGGCAGCTCGCCGCGGGGTTCGCCCTCACCGGTTTCACGGAAGCGCCGCACCATTCGAACGCGTCCGCTCCCTACATGTCGAGCTATTTCGCGACGCTGGCGGTCAAGCCGGGTTGACCCGGCTGCGGGGCCCGCCGTCGATTCCCTTGACAACTCGCCATGCCCCTGACAGGAGTGACACCTGCACCACCCCCACTCCTGTGAACGGCACACCCCCAGAGGGAGCGATCAGCGGATGGCCAAGCCCGAGAGCGCGGGACCCGAGTACGACGTCGTCATCAGCGGAGCCAGTCTCGCCGGGAGCGCCGCCGCGATCCTGCTCGCGCGCCGCGGCGCGCGCGTCGCCCTGCTGGAACGCCGCTCGGATCCCGGGGCGTACAAAGTGCTGTGCACCCACTCCCTCACGGCCAACTCCTATCCGGTGCTCGACGAGTTGGGGCTCATCCCCGCCCTCGAAGAGACCGGAGCCATTCCCAACCACGCCCGCTGGTACACCCGTTGGGGGTGGATCGAGCCGAAGGACACGCCGAACGGGCCCGCGCTGCCGCACGCGTACAACGTCCGGCGCAGCACCCTCGATCCGTTGATCAGGGCCCGTGCGGAGCGGACGCCGGGCGTCGATCTGCTCCTCGGCCACCAGGTGACCGGGGTGGTGCGGGAGGCCGGCCGGGTCGCGGGGGTGCGCGTGTCGGCGCCGCGCGGCGAGCGCGAGATCCGGGCCCGCCTGGTGGTCGGCGCCGACGGGAAGGACTCGCCCGTGGCGAAGTTCGCCGGGGTGCCCGCCCGGCCGTACGAGAACGCGCGGTTCGGCTACTTCGCGCACTTCCGCGGCCTTCCGCTGCGCGACGGGATCAGCCACGTCTGGTTCCTCGAACCCGACATGGCGTACGCGTTCCCGAACGACGACGGGGTGACGGTCGTCGCCGTGCTCCCCGACAAGAAGCGGCTGCCGGCCTTCAGGGAAGACTTGGAAGGCAGCTTCTTCGCGTTCGTACGCGCCCTGCCCGAGGCGCCGCCCGTCGACTCGGCCGAGCGCATCACGAAGATCACCGGGACGGTCGACTACCCGCTCCACAGCCGCAGGCCGACCGCGCCGGGCGTCGCCTTCGTCGGCGACGCCGCTCTGACCAGCGACCCCTTGTGGGGCGTGGGGTGCGGTTGGGCCCTGCAGACGGCACAGTGGCTCGCGGACGCGGTCGCTCCAGCCGTCACCGGCCGGGGCGACCTCGACAAGTCCCTCGCGGCGTACGCCCGTACGCACCAGCGGCGGCTGCTCGGCCATCAGCGCCTGGCCGTCGACTTCGCGAGGTCGCGTCCGTTCAACCCCCTGGAGCGGCTGATGTTCTCGGCGGCGGCGCGGGACGAGGCGGTGGCGCGGCACATCCATCTGTTCGCCTCCCGGCTGATGAGTCCGCCGCGCTTCCTGAGTCCCACGGCGCTGGCCAGGGCGTCGGCCGTCAACCTCAAGCACCGCAGGGCGACGGCGCCGTCCGCGCGCCTGTCGCGCACGGGGGCGTGATCCTGGCGGCGTACGCACCCGTGGTTCCTGCCCGGCCCTGAACCGCCGCCCTGACGCCCCCTGCGGCTCTCGCCTACGCCTCGGTCCGCTTCTCCAGGCGGCTGCCGCGCGGCAGGGTGATGGACATGATGTCGCTGGGGGCGTCCAGGGCGATGCGGTGCCACCGTCCGCGCGGCACGACGACCGCGTGTCCTGCCGCCACCTCGATCTCCTCCTCGTCCTCCCCCGGCCGTCGCGGGCGCAGGTGGAGGCGTATGCCGCCGGTGAGGCAGGAGACGACCTCGTCCGCGGCGGTGTGCAGCTCCCAGTGGTCGCCGTGGACGTCGGCGTCGGTCTCCACGCGGAAGGTCATCACCTGCCAGGCCTCCCCTTCGTGGTTGAACACGGGCTTCTCGGCGCGCACCCTGCCGTCCTCGTCGAGGTGGACGAAGGAGGCGAAGAGGTCGAACGGGGTGACGGTCACGTCGTGACTTCCTTACGGTGACGGGGTTCGGGCGATGGGTTCTTCGGTGCGTGTGCCGCGGCGCGGCAACCAACTCGTCGCTCCGCGGCAGCGAAAGGGCCGCGTCGACGATGTGGTGACCGGCCGCTTCCAGGGCGCGGAGGGTCGCGTCGACCGCCGTCAGGAACGCCGGATCGACGGGCAGCCCGTCGACGGGCGGGGCGACGAGCACACCGGCCCGCAGGCCCGGCCGCGGCGAGTTCGAGCGCCGACGCGAACGGGTCGAATGGCTGGTGCGTCACGAACCTTCCCCTCCTGTACGGGTGTTGTGCCGCCACTTTCACCGCGCGCCCGGTGCCGCGTCTTGGACGAATGTTCCGCGGGCGGCGGCGGGGCACGGCGACGGGGCTCGTAACCTGGTGCCATGCGCCGCCCCGAGTCGACCCGCGCCGCCGCGGCCAGGTGGGCCATCGCCACCCCGTCGCCGCACGACCGGTTGCCCGGGGTCGACATGGCGGGGTTCCGCGACCTGAGCACGGACCTCGTCGACCTCCGGGTGGTCCCGTACCCGGCCGTCACGGTGGTCGTCGACTTCGGCGACGGGGTGCTCGTCGACGACGCCGACGGCCGGCAGCGGCGGGGCAGCGTCGTCCTCGGCCTCGCGCCCGGCGGCGTCCGGGTGAGCGGCCGGGACATCGAGTGCCTACAGGTGCGGCTGTCGCCGCCGGTCGCGCGCGCGGTGCTGGGCGACTTCCCCGGACCGGGGTCCGCGGCGCTCCCCCTCGAAGACCTCTGGGGCCGCGACGCCGTACGGCTGCGGGAGAGGCTGCGCGACGCCGCGTCCTGGGACGACCGGTTCGCGATCGCGCGGGCCGCGCTCGCCCCGGGGCGCGGGGCGGGCCCCGGGGTCGATCCGGAGGTCGGCCACGTCTGGCGGCGGATGGTGGACAGCCGGGGCCGGCTCCGGGTCGAACCGCTGGCGACCGAGGTCGGCTGGAGCCGCAAACGGCTGTGGTCCCGCTTCGGGGCGCAGATCGGCCTCACGCCCAAGCGCGCCGCGCAGTTGGTCCGCTTCGACCACGCGGCCCACCTGCTCGCGGCGGGGCACAGCGCTTCCCTGGTGGCCGTGGAGAGCGGCTACGCCGACCAGTCCCATCTGCACCGGGACGTCATGGCCTTCGCCGGGGTGACGCCCACGGCCGTCGCGGCCGCGCCCTGGCTCGCGGTCGACGACGTCGCATGGGCGGCCCCGGAGCACCCGGCGAGGCGCTGACCTCGCATTCCGGACTTTCGGCCTGACCGTTTCAGGACCAATAGCCCCCATTCCCCCGAAAGCGTGCGACTAGCTTTACCGGGTCTTGACGATTTCTTTAAGTGGGAGGGGATCCTGTGTCAGATGGCCCGCAGCGGCGCACGCTTCGCAGAGTGGGGGTGGTGAGCAGTTGTCTCGCGCTGTCCGGACTGCTCACCTTCGAAGCCGTGGCCTCGGGTGCGACCGCGCTCGAAGCGGTCGCCGCGCCGCGCCCCGACGGCGCGGCCACCGGCAAGCCGAAGCCCGCGACCGACGCCTCCGGCGCGCTGCTCGACGCGCGCCTCAAGGGCAGCCGCGTCGAGGTGCTCGACGCGCGCACCGAAACCCTCACCGTCTGGGCCAACCCCGACGGCACCCTGACGGAGGACCGGTCCGCCGGGCCCGTGCGCTTCCGCGACGCGGACGGCGACTGGACGGACGTCGACATACGCCTCGCCCGGCAGGCGGACGGCGGTGTCGCCGCCAAGGCACACCCCCTCGGCCTGACCCTCGCGGGCCCCGCCCCCGAGCGCGCCGACACCGCGGCCACCCGGCGGCTGCGCGCCTCCGCTCCGGTGCCCGCCGCCACGCCCCTGGTGTCCCTGGACTCCGGTGACGGCCGCCGCGTCGAACTCGGCTGGCGCGGCGCCCTGCCCGCGCCCCGCGTCGACGGCACGAAGGCCACGTACCCCGACGCCCTGCCGGACGCCGACCTCGTCGTCGACGCCACCCGCACCGGCTTCGAGCAGTTCCTCCTCCTCAAGTCCCGCGAGGCGGTGGACGAGGCGGGCACCCTGCGCATGACGCTCTCCGCCGAAGGCCTGACCGCCAAGGCGGCCCCGGACGGCGGCGTGACCTTCACCGACGCCAGGTCGGGGAAGGTCGCGGGCACCCTGCCCGCCCCCGTCATGTGGGACGCCCGCACCGACCCGCGCTCCGGCGACCACCCGCACCGCGCGCCCGTCGCGATGTCGTTCGTCCAGCACGGCGACGAGATCGACCTGACGCTCACCCCGGACGCGGCGTTCCTCGCCGACCCGAAGACGCGGTTCCCGGTCACCGTCGACCCGTCGGTGAACCTGCTGACGACGTTCACCACCTTCGTGCAGCAGGGCTACGGGACCGACCAGTCGACGTCCAAGGAACTGAAGCTCGGCAACAACGGGTCGGGCCAGGTCGCCCGCTCGTTCCTGAAGTTCGACAACAAGCCGGTGAAGAACGCCGAGATCGCCTCGGCGACGCTCAAGCTGTGGAACCACCACTCGTGGTCCTGCCAGGCCCGTGCCTGGGAGGTGTGGGACACCAGCTCGGCCTCGACCGCGACCCGCTGGGACAGCCAGCCCAAGTGGAACCGCAAGTGGGCGACGTCCACCCAGACCAAGGGCTTCGGCGCGGGCTGCGACGACGGCTGGGTCACCGCCGACGTCACGAACCTGACGCAGGCGTGGGCGGCGAACCCGTACAACGAGAACAGCATGGGCATCCGGGCCACGGACGAGAAGGACTCGTACGCCTGGAAGCGCTTCAACTCCCGCAACGCCGCGAGCAACGTGCCCGTCCTCTCGGTGACGTACAACCGGCTCCCCGCGGTGCCGGGCGCGGTGACGGTCGACCCGTCCTCCTACAACACGTTCAACAAGCGCACCTACGCCACCTCCGAGACGCCCACCTTCGCCGCGAAGGTCTCCGACCCGGACGGCGGCACGGTCAAGGCGCAGTTCGAGGTGACCGCCTCCCCCGAAGGCGGCGGCGGCTCGTACTCCTGGACCGGGACCAGCGCGGGCGTCGCGTCCGGCGCCACCGCCAAGCTGGCGCTGCCCGCCGACAAGAAGCTGGGCTCCTTCGGCTACCGGGTGCGCGTCCGCGCCCACGACGGCTCGGCCTACGGCCCGTGGAGCGGGTACACGCCCTTCCACGTGAACGTGCTCAAGCCGCTCCGCCCCGCGATCAGCTGCGACGGGTACGCGCAGGACCAGTGGACCGACAAGAACGGCGAGCTGACCTGCACGCTGGCCACCACCTCCAGCGACGGCCGGGGCTACCGCTACGGCCTGGACGACCCGAACACCCCGCACGAGGTCAACGACCCGGCGGGCACCGGAGGCAAGCCGCAGACGGTGAAGCTGAAGGCCGCCAAGGGCTGGCACACCCTGCACGCCCGCACCGTCGACTCGGCGGGGCTGCTCTCGGGCACCGCCTCCTACCAGTTCGGCGTCGGCCCCAAGCCCGTCGTGCTGCCCGTCCCCGACGTGCCCGGCACGCTCCAGGAGGGCGCGACCGACACCCCGACGCCGCTGCTCTCGGGCGTCGTGACCTCGGGCGACCAGTCCCGGGTGACCGGCGAGTTCGCGCTCTACGACGCCGCGGGCAAGGAACTGCCCGGTGTGGCCCTGCCCCCGTCCACCGAGGAGAGCGGCAACCGCGTCGCCACCGCCGTCCCCGAGGACACCCTCGTCCCGGGCCGCGCCTACCAGTGGGCGATGCGCGCCTGCGGCGACCACGCGTGCTCCGCGTGGACCCCGAAGCGCCCGTTCACCGCGAAGCCCCCGAAGGCCGACCCGGTCCCGGCCACGCGCACGGTCGAGATCACGGCCCTCTCGGACGCCACCGCCCCGGTCGGCGCCCGTGACTGCGCGGACCAGGACTGTGCCGCCGTCCGCGACGAGACGCTGCGCGTCGGCACGCCCGGCGGCGTCTCCTGGCGCTCCTGGCTCAAGGCCGACCTGTCCGCCGTCCCCGCGGGAGCGCGGATCACCGACGCCCGGCTGAAGCTGCACCGCGCCGACTGCTCCGCCGACGAAGGCTGCGAGGAGCCCGCCGCGACGCTGAAGGACCTCGCCGAGGCGTGGGGCCCCGAGCTGAGCGGTCAGGCGCTGGCCGCCGCCGCGAGCGACGAGCCGTTCGTGACCGAGGAGGAGCTGCCGCTCGCCCTGGGCGACCTGAACGTCGGCCCGCTGGTCGCGGACTGGCTGGAGACCGGCGAGAACCACGGGCTGAGCCTCCAGCTCGGCGACGAGACCGACCACGCCCCGGGCGTGGTGTACCACTCCTCGCGCGCCGCCGACCCGGCGAAGCGCCCCGTGCTCGTCGTCTCCTACGTCCCCTCGGGCGC
Organism: Streptomyces sp. NPDC050504; assembly: GCF_044458065.1. Taxonomy (NCBI): domain Bacteria; kingdom Bacillati; phylum Actinomycetota; class Actinomycetes; order Kitasatosporales; family Streptomycetaceae; genus Streptomyces; species Streptomyces sp. NPDC050504. The sequence goes on from NZ_JBITHO010000006.1 coordinate 269,760, forward strand.
GCCGGGCGCGCCCGAGGACGTCAAGGCGGTCCCGGCCGGCGGCGGTCTGCTGGCCACCTGGAACGCCCCGCGGGACCCGGGCGCGGCCACCGACGCGCTCACGTACACCGTGGTCGTCCGCAAGGGCGCGGACGAGGTCGCCCGCCGGACCGTGGACGGCACCCGCGCGGTCTTCGACGGGCTCGCCAACGGCGCCGACCACACCGTCACCGTCACCGCGGCGTCCGGGTTCGGCACGTCGAAGGCGGCTTCCGCCGCACCCGTGAAGCCGGTCGCGATCGCTTCCCAGGACCGCTACGCCCAGGCCGTACGGGACTACTTCACGGCCCGCGCCGCGCTGCTCACCGGCGCGCACACCAGCGCCGAGAAGGCCGCTGCCGCGTCCGCGCACGGGGCGATGTTCCGTGACCTCCTCGCCGCGCAGGCACCGGAGCTGAACCGGATCCGCGAGGCGGGCGCCCGGCACGGCCGCCGCATCACGGAGGCCACGGCCGTCCTGGACGAGCCGCTGACCGGGGCGGGTCCCGACAGCACCGTGGTCGTGCGCGGCCGGGTCACCGAGCGGACCGTCCTCACCCACGAGGACGGCACCCGGGAGCCGGAGGAGGGCGAGTCCCCCGGCCGGTTCGTGTTCGCCGGCGACGTCCTGCGCGTGGAGGCCAACGACGCGGCGGTGGAGGTCACCATGCCCTCCGGCACGGCCGCGGTGGAGGCCGCCACCGTCGCCCCGCCCGCCGAGGACAGCGTCGGCGACATCGTGTCGCCCGAGGACGAGGCGCTGCCCGTCGTGCTGGACGCCGACGGACTGGCCGTCGACGCCCCGGCCGGTGCCGCTCCGCCCGTCGCCTACGCGGCGCCGAACCACAGCGGCACGTCGAGCTGGGCCAAGCGCAACGTCAACATCAAGTGGGACCACGGCAACGACTGCGCCAACTTCGTCTCCAAGGCCCTGCACTACGGCGGCAAGATGAAGCAGCGCAAGGGCGGCCGCAAGAACCCGTCCCGCTGGTTCATGAACCGCATCGGCCCGATGAAGCTCGACAGCTACACCTGGGCCGCGGCGGCCAACCTGCGCCAGCACCTGAAGGACCACAGGGGCGGCCGGGAGATCTCCCGCTACGACGTCCGTCCCGGTGACGTGATCTTCGCGTACTACAAGAAGGACCGCCGCTGGAACCACGCGGGCGTCGTCACCGGCGGCAAGGGCGGCAACGTGAACATCAGTCAGCACGGCAGCAAGAACCACACCACGCTCAACCAGTGGCTCAAGCCGGGCAAGATCACGGCGGTCAGCATCATCAGGCCCGGGAGGCGCAGTTGAGACGAGCACGACGGACGGGCACGGGCCTGGCGGTGGCGGCCGCGCTGCTGCTGGCCGGGTGCACGACCGACCACACCCCGCCGTACGTCAAGGACGGCACCGCCGACCTCGACCTGTCGGTGACGGGCCGCCCGGTCCCCAAGACCCTGGCCCTGGTCGAGAAGGCCCTCGTCCGCATCCAGCGCGGCGACGCCAAGGGCCTGGCGAAGCTGTCGTACGACGGCGAGAACGCCGAGGAGACGGCCCGGGAGTGGGTGGACAAGTGGCGTGACGCCGCGCAGCGCCCCGCGGTCGCCGAGTTCCTCGTCAGCCCGAAGAAGTACGTGGACGTGGTGGTCCGCTTCGAGGGCTCGAAGGACCGGCTGCAGCTCACGCTCCAGGAGGACACCGACGACTGGTCCTACGGCGTCGTGACCCGTGAGGGGTTCTACGACGAGTAGGCCGCGACTGCCCCGGCCGGTCCGGGGAACGTGAACCGTGTGCCCCGCCGCCTCTTGGTGGCGGGGCACACGTGTGCGATCAGCGGCGGCGCAGGGCCGGGTCGAGCAGGGAAGGGGGCGTGTCGTTCTTCTCGTGGGCGGCCAGGTCGACGCCGGGCGCGACGACGGCGTCGATCGCGTCGAGGACGTCGGCGGTGAGCACCGTGTCGGCCGCCGCGAGCTGGGAGCGCAGGTGGTCCGGCGTGCGGGGGCCGATGAGCGCGCTGGTCACGGCGGGGTGCGCGGTCACGAAGCCGAGGGCGAGCTGGATCAGGGTCAGACCGGCCCCGTCGGCGATCGCGGCCAGTCGCTCGACCACTTCGAGCCGCGCCCGGTTGGCGGGCAGGGTCAGGTCGAAGCGCTGCGGCATGAGCGTCGAGCGGCTGGTGGTGACGGCGCGGCCCTCGCGGACGGCGCCGGAGAGCCACCCCGAGGCGAGCGGGCTCCACGCGAGCACGCCGAGTCCGTACTCCTCGGCCACGGGCAGGACGTGGGACTCGATGCCCCGCTGGAGGATCGAATAGCTGGGCTGTTCGGTCGCGTACCGGCCCAGGCGGTGCTCGCGGGAGACCCACTGGGCCTGCACGATGCGGTACGCGGGGAAGGTCGAGGTGCCGAAGCAGCGGATCTTGCCCGCGCGCCGGAGGTCGGTGAGGGCCGCCAGCGTCTCCTCGTCGCCGGTGCCGGGGTCCCACCGGTGGATCTGGTAGAGGTCGACGTGGTCCACGCCGAGGCGGCGCAGGCTGTTGTCCAGCTCGGTGACCAGCCAGCGGCGCGAAGCGCCGCGGTGGTTGCGCCCTTCGCCCATCGGCAGGCCCGCCTTGGTGGCCAGCACGACGTCGTCCCGCCGGCCCGCGATGGCCTTGCCGACCAGTTCCTCCGACTCGCCGCCGCTGTAGGCGTCGGCCGTGTCGATGAGGTTGACGCCCGCCTCCAGGGCCGCGTCGACCAGGGCGGTCACCTCTTCCTGCGAGGTGTTTCCGACCCTGCCGAAGTTCATCGCGCCGAGCGCGAGAGAGCTGACCTGCACGCCGGTGCGGCCCAATGTGCGGTACTGCATGACTGTGTCCCTTCGTCACGGACGGACGTCACGGGCGGACGGGCCCGGACGGAGCGGCCCGGATTGTCGTCCGCCCTCCGCTCTGGCACCATCGGCGACAGAAAAAGCGGAACGCCGCTCCGTTAAAGACGATACGGAGCAGTGTTCCGCTTTGCAAGGCCGGGATCGAAGGAGTGCCACGGTGAACGACGGCAAGCAGGACGCGGGAGGCCCGCCCACGCCCAGGCGGAAGGACGCCAGGCGCAACCAGCAGGCCCTGCTGGACGCGGCGGCGGCGGTCTTCGTCGCCTCGGGCGTGGACGCCCCGGTGCGCGACATCGCGGCCAGGGCCGGGGTCGGGATGGGAACGATCTACCGGCACTTCCCCACCCGCGCGGACCTCGTCGTCGCGGTCTACCGCCACCAGGTCGACGCCTGCGCCGAGGCGGGCCCTGCCCTGCTGGCGGCCGGGCCCACCCCGCACGCCGCACTCGCGCGCTGGGCCGACCTCTTCGTCGACTTCCTGGTGACCAAGCACGGCCTGGCGAGCGCGCTGCACAACGACGGCGACGGCTTCGACGCGCTGCACACCGTCTTCCTGGAGCGCCTGCTGCCGGTGTGCGCCGAGCTGCTCGACGCGGCGGCCGCGTCCGGCGAGATCCGGGCCGGCCTCGACGCGTACCAACTGCTGCGCGGCATCGGCAACCTCTGCATCGGCGACGACAGCGATCCGCGGTACGACGCGCGCGGCCTGGTCGCGCTCCTCGTCGCGGGGCTGCGCACACCCGCGCCCCAGGATTCCGGCCGGGCATGAGAGATGCCCCTGCGGGCCGACCGGAAGGTCGGCCCGCAGGGGCATCTCGGGGGCGGTGCTCGTGACGCCTACCGGGGGCCGAGGATCCTCCGGTCGGCCTCGGCGATGCGCAGGTCGTTGATGCTGGCCTCGCGCCGCCGCATGAGCCCGTTCTCGTCGAACTCCCACTGCTCGTTGCCGTGGCTGCGCCACCACTGGCCGTCGGCGTCGCGCCACTCGTACTCGAAGCGCACCGAGATGCGGTTGCCCGTGTAGGCCCACAACTCCTTGCGCAGGGCGTACTCCTGCTCCTTGGCCCACTTGCGGGTGAGGAAGGCGACGATCTCCTCGCGGCCGGTCAGGAACTCGTCGCGGTTGCGCCAGGCCGAGTCCGGCGTGTAGGCGAGCGAGACCCGCTCGGGGTCACGGCTGTTCCACGCGTCCTCGGCCGCCTGGACCTTGGCCGCGGCCGTCTCGGCGGTGAACGGGGGAACGGGGGGTCGTACGTCGGTCATTCCGGGCTCCTGATGATCGGTTGTCGGTCGGCGGTTGCCGCCCGGCGGTTGTCGGTCGGCGGTTGCCGCCCGGCGGCTGGCGGCTGGCGGCTGGCGGCTGGCGGCTGGAAGGGGAACGGGTCATCCGCACGCGCCCACGAGCGCGGGGACGGCGTCGAGTTCGGGAAGGGCCTCGATGGCGTCGAGTTCGGCGGCGGAGAGGACCAGGTCGGCGGCGGCCGCGTGCCCGGCCAGGTCGCGCAGGTCCTTCGTGCCGGGGACCGGGACCACGTACTCGCCCTGCGCCAGGAGCCAGGCCAGGGCCACCTGCTCCGCGGTCGCCCCGCGGCGCCGCGCGACGGCGCGCACGGCCGCCGACCCGGCCGGGCCGACGCGACCGAGCGGCGCGTACGGCAGGAAGGCGATGCCCCGCTCGCGCAGGCAGGGCAGGATCCCGGCCGCGGAGCCGCGCGCGACCGGCGGCATCTCCGCCTCGACCGCGTCGACCCGGTGGATCTCCTGCGCGCACCGGATCTCCGCAGGCCCTGCGTCGGAGAGACCGACGGCCCGCACCTTGCCGGTGGCGACGATCTCGGCCAGGACGCCCCAGCTCTCCTCCAGCGGGACCAGCGGGTCGATCCGGCGCAGGAAGTAGAGGTCGACGTGGTCGGTGCCCAGCCGTCGAAGGCAGGCGTCGACCGCCGCGCGCAGGCGATCGGGGTGCCCGTCGTGGCCCAGCCCGTCCTCACCCATGGTGAGCCCGGCCTTCGCGACCAGGACGGCCTCGTCACGGCGGCCCGCCAGCGCCCGGCCCACCAGCCCCTCGCGGGTGTAGGGGCCGTAGAGGTCCTCGGTGTCGATGAGGTTGACGCCCAGGTCGAGCGCCCGCCGGAGGACGGTCACGGAGGTCGCGTCGTCGCGGCCCAGCGGGTCGTACCCGAAGGAAGTGCCCGTCGCGCCCAGTCCGATCCGGCCGACGGTCGCGCCAGTGGCTCCAAGGGTGGTGGTGCGCATGTGCCGTACCTGCTCTCTCTGATCGCGGGGCGGGCCCGGAAGGGGGCACGCGTCGGGCACCGGGCGTCGAGCACCGGCCGTCACCCCGAGCACGCTAGACCGGCCGCCCCACAGAGTCAACCGATCGGTTCATTCCCAAAACTGATCGGTTCAGTATTGACAGTGAACCGAATGGTGTAGTTCATTCGTGTCATGGCCACCAACATCGGAGCGGCCCCGCCCGCCCCCAACGCCGCCGACCCGCCCACCACGCGAGCAGGGGGCCGCCGGTCCGGCGGCCCCCTGCTCGTCGCGCTCGCCGCGCCCGCCGCGATGGGGGTCTCCGGGCCCTCGCTCGCCCTGTCGGCCGCCGCCCGAGACCTGGCCGTCTCCCCCGCCTCGGCCGCCTGGCTGATGACGGCCTTCGGAATCGGCATGGCGATCGGCACCCCCTTGCTCTCCGGAACGGCCGGGAAGCGCGGGCCCGCGGGGATCATCCGCGCGGGCGCCCTCCTCCTGGCCGTCGGCGCGCTCCTGGTCCTGCTGGCCCCGGGCCTCCCCGCGGTGGTCGCCGGGCGCGCCCTGGAGGCGGCGGGCGCGGCGGGCATGAACGTCGCGGCCTTCCAGATCGCGGGCCGGGACGGCAGGGGCCGTACGGCGGGGCTGGTCGCCATCGGAAGCGCGGCGGGCGGCACGGCGGGCCTGTTCGCCGGGGCGGCGGTGGCCGACGCGGTCGGCTGGCGCGGCGCCATGGTGCTCCCGCTCCTGAGCCTGCTCGTCCTGCCGCCCGCCCTGCGCCTGGCGGGCAGGGACCGGCCGAAGGCGGGCGCGGGACGCGCCGCGGCCCGCCCGGCCGACATCCTGCGGGACCGTGGATTCCGTGCCGCCGCGGGACTGATGCTCGCGCTCTCGACGGTCAACTTCGCCCTGATGTACGCCGCTCCGCGCCGCGTCGCCGATCTGACGGGCTGGAGTTCCGTGGAGACCGGCGCGGCGGCGTCGGCGGCCGCGCTGGCCGGGGCCCTGCTGTCCTGGTCACTGATCCGCGCCGCCCCTTCGCTGGGCGAGCGCGGGACGCGGGCGCTGCTGGCCGCCGGGTCGCTCGCGGCCCTGGCCGTCGCGGCCTTCTCGCCCTGGCCGACGGCCGTGCTGCTCGGCTCGGGGGCGAGCGCACTCGTGACGGCGGCCGGTCAGGGACTGCTGACCGTGGCGGCGACGAGGGACCTGGACGACGACCGGCACGGCCTCGCGGTCGGCTGGTTCAACCTGGCGTTCCTGGTCGGCGTGGCGGCCGGGCCCGCCCTCGCCTCCTTTGCAGACCAAACCGTTCAGTTCATATACTGAGCCCCGCCCTCCCCTTCCCAGTTCCCTCCCCTTCTCCCAGCTCTCCCCCTCCACGAAGCCCCGACCCCAACCGCGTAAGGACTCCCATGGGCGCCGAAACCCAGGACACCGTCGACCAGTACGGCATCCCGATCATCCCGGACCCCGCCGACGCGGCCTCGCGCAAGCACCAGGCCATCGTCGACGCCGCTCTCACCGAGTTCCTCGCCGAGGGGTACTCGGCGGCGTCGATGGAGGCCATCACCAGCCGGTCCGGCGTCTCGAAGGCGACGATCTACAAGCACTTCGGCAGCAAGGAGCGGCTGTTCCTCGCCGTCGTCGGTGGCGTCCTGCCGAAGACGTACGCCGGTCTGAAGCCCTTCAACTCCACCATCGCCGAGGCGACCGACCTGCGCGCCGCCCTCGTCCAGCTCACCACCGACTGGGCCCGCATCCTGCTGCGCCCCGACATCATGTCGCTGCGCCGCCTGGTGATCGGCGAGATCGACCGCTTCCCGCAGCTCGGCCAGCTCTGGTACCGGGTGAGCTACGAGATGAACAACGGGCCGCTGATCGACGCCTTCACCGAGCTTCGCGCCCGTGGCGCCCTGGACGTGCCCGACCCCGGTCTCGCCGTGCAGCAGCTCGTCGCGGTCACGGTCGGGGTGCCCCAGCTCGTGCACACCTTCTCCACCGGCACAGAGGTCGACGGGGCCGAGCTGGACCGGATGATCAGCTCGGGAGTGGATCTCTTTCTCGCCCGGTACGCGCGCTCCTGACGCTCCGGTACCAGGCCCAGGCCAGCAGTCCCGCCGTCCAGGCGCCCGTGGTCAGGATCTGCGTCCGGCTCTCCGCGTCCCCCAGCATGAAGAGCAGGATGCCGCCGATCGTGGCGAGCGCCGCGGCCGCGGGCACGGACGGGCCGTGCAGCCGCAGGTGGGAGGCGGCGATCAGCGCCCAGACGACGAGGATCGCGGCGCCGATCGAGTTGAGCAGGAACGGGAAGACCGTGCGCGGCCAGAGCAGGCTCAGCACGACCGAAACGAAACCGAAGGCAGCCGAGGCCAACACCGCGGCGTACGGCACCGAGCCCCTGGTCAACCTGGCCAGGGGCCGCGGTGCGTCGCCGCGTCCGACGAGGGCGTACAGCATCCGGGACGAGCCGTAGACGTTGGCGTTCATCGCCGACAGCAGGGCCACCAGCACCACGGCCTTCATCAGGTCGGCTGCTCCCGGCACGCCGATGCTCTCGATCGCGGCGGCGTACGGGCCGTCGGCCACGCCCGGCGCGTTCCACGGCACCAGCGCCACGATCACCGCCATCGACCCGATGTAGCAGACCGCGACCCGCCACATGACGGCCCGTACGCCCCTGCGCACCGCCCGGACCGGGTCGTCGCACTCCGCCGCGGCGATCGTCACGGTCTCCAGGCCGCCGAAGGCGAACACCGCCGCGACCATGCCGACGGCCACCCCGTGCCATCCGTGCGGCAGGAAGCCGCCGTCCCCGAAGAGGTGCGACGTTCCCGGTGAGGCGTGGCCCGGCAGCGCCCCGGTGACGGCGGCGGCCCCCAGCGCGAGGAAGCCGAAGATCGCGGCGATCTTCAGTCCCGCGAACCAGAACTCCAGCTCGCCGAAGTGCCGCACTCCCGCGAGGTTGCTGAGGGTGAACAGGCTCATGAACGCGGCCACCCACGCCCAGTCGGGCACGGCCGGCACCCAGCCGCTCATGATGCGCGCGGCGCCCAGGGCCTCGGCGGCCACGCTGACGACGAGCAGGGCCCAGTACATCCAGCCGGAGAGCAGCCCCGCCCACGGCCCGAACGCACGCCGCGCGTGCTCCGCGAAGGAGCCCGTGACCGGCCGTGCGGCGGACATCTCCCCCAGCATCCTCATCACCAGGGCCGCGAGGACGCCCGCGAGGAGGTACGAGACGAGGATTCCGGGTCCGGCGGCCGTGATGCCGATCCCCGACCCGACGAACAGGCCGGCTCCGATGGCGCCACCCAGCGCGATCATCGTCAGATGGCGTTGGCGCAGTCCCGCGCCCAGGCCGTGCTCCGTCATGCGTTCCCCCCGGAAGTCCCGCCGCACGTCCGGAAGTCCGGACGAACAGCGCCCGATCATGGCCGAATGGGGCGGGTGCGACAAGCGGGTTCCGGCCCCTGGGAGTCCCGCGGTCTTCCCTGGGACGGAGTGGGACGGCGCGGGACGGCGCGGGACGGGCGGGGAGGCCGGGGAGGGTGGGGAGGGAACGCCGAACGGGTGGCACAGCGTCTGCTGTGCCACCCGGTGCGGGAGGAGGGGGGGGCGCCGTCCGTGAACGGTTCGGGCGGCGGGAGCCGGTCAGAGCGTACGGGCGAGGAAGTCGCGGATGAGGGCGGCCAGTTCGGGTCCGTGGGTCTCCAGGGCGAAGTGGCCCGCGTCGAGCAGGTGGATCTCCGCGTTCGGCAGGTCGCGGGCGAACGCTTCGGCGCCCGCCGGGCCGAAGATCTCGTCGTTCTCTCCCCAGGCGATCAGGGCGGGCGGCTGGTGGGTGCGGAAGTACTCCTGGAAGACGGGGTAGCCGTCGAGGTTGAACTGGTAGTCCCAGAACAGCTGGAGCTGGATCTCCTTGTTGCCGGGCCGGTCGAGGCCGGCCTGGTCGAGCGTCCAGGTGTCGGGCGAGATCCGGTCCAGCCGGTCGGCGGGCACGCCGTGGGTGTACTGCCAGTGCGTGGCCTCGGCGGTGAGCAGTTCGCGTACGGCGGGCTCGTGGGCCGCGCGGTCCTTGGCGTGGGCGAACAGGACGTCCCAGAAGGGGGTGAAGCCTTCCATGTAGGCGTTGCCGCTCTGGCTGACGAGCGCGGTCACCCGGCCGGGGTGGCGGGAGGCGATCCGCAGGCCGATCGGGGCGCCGTAGTCCTGGATGTAGAGGGCGAAGCGCTCCACTCCCAGGGTGTCGAGGAGGTTCAGGGTGATGTCGGTCAGCGCCTCGAAGCTGTAGGTGAACTCGCTCGTCGACGGGGTGTCCGACTGGCCGAATCCAAGGTGGTCGGGGGCGATCAGGTGATACGAATCGGCCAGGTCGCGCAGCAGGTTGCGGAACATCGAGGAGCTGCTGGGGAAGCCGTGCAGCAGGACCAGGGTCGGGTTGGCCGGGTCGCCGGCCTCTCTGTAGAAGATCCGGTGGCCCTGTATCTCGGCGGTGTGGTGGCGGACCTGGTGCAGGGCGGTGGTCTCGGCGGTGGTGACGGTCTGCGGCATGTCGTCGTCCTTGTGGTGGTGGGGCCTCAACGGCCCTGGAAGGGGTGTTCGTGGAGGAATCCGGCAGCCCGGGATCGAGGGCTTGGTCCGGAGGCGAAGGTGCGGGCCGGAAGCAAAGGTGCGGGCCGGGATCCAGGGCGGGCGCCGGGGTTCAGAGGTGTTCGGGGACGCCCGGGGCGAGCCAGCGGAGGCGTCCGGCCAGGTCGGGCGCGGTGAAGGCCTCGGTGATGCGGGCCGGGTCCTCGGCGAGGTGGTCCCAGGAGTCGAAGTGGAGCGGGACCACGGTGCGTGCCCGGAGAGTCCGGGCGAGGGCCGCGCCTTCCCGTGCGCTCAGGGAGAAGGCGCGGTCGCCGGTGGAGGGGAAGCGCGCGTCGCCGAAGTGGAGGAACGCGGTGTCCACGGCGAAGCGTTCGCCGATCTCGGCGAGGGCGTCGTGGCGGACGGTGTCGCCGGAGACGTAGAGGGTGCCGCCGTCGTACTCGACGACGAAGCCGGTGACGGGTCCCGTGGCCTGTTCGGTGCCCTCGGGGCCGTGCCGGGCGGGGGTGGCCGTGACGGTCACGGTGGTGGTGCCGGTGGAGACCTTCCGGGCTTCCCAGGTGCGCAGCCCCTCGGCCCGGCCGCCGAGCCTGTCGGCGGCCTCCGGCGTGGTCAGTACGGACGCCGCCCGGCCGATGACCCGGCGTCCCGCGTGGTCGAGGTTGTCGAAGTGCTGGTCGTGCGAGAGCAGCACCAGGTCGATGGGCGGCAGGCGGTCGGCGGACAGCGCGGGTCCCGTCGTGCGGTGCAGCGGGCGTACGGCGGGGTAGTCGGCGGGGCCGGGGTCGAGCGCGGGGTCGGTGAGGACGGTCAGGTCGCCGATGCGCAGCAGGACGGTGGCGGTGCCCAGGTAGGTGGCGGTGACGGCGCTCACGACCGGTCCCGCGCCGCTTCCGCCTTGGAGCGGAGCTCGGAGAGCAGGCCCTGGAGCAGGTCGATGGTGACCTGGTCGGTGAGGTTGCCGTCGCCGTCGAAGCGCTCGTGCGAGCGGAACACGTGGACCTCGGGCTTGACCACGACGTCGCTGTTGGTCCAGACGAAGACCTGGCGGAGGGCCAGCTGGGCGCGGACGGTGCCGAAGTTGGTGGGGGCGGCGCCGAGGATGGCGGTGGGCTTGCGGTGCAGCGGCAGCCCCTCGGTCTTGGTCCAGTCGGTGCTCAGCCAGTCGAGCGCGTTCTTGAGCACTCCGGGGATGGAGTAGTTGAACTCCGGGGTGGCTATCAGGAGTCCGTCGGCCTCAAGGACGCGGCGGCGCAGCTCCGCCACGACGGCCGGACGGCGCTCGGGGGTGTCGAGGTCCATGTCGTACGGCGGGATGTCGCGCAGGTCCTCGTAGATCTCGATGTCCAGGCCACCCGGGTTGAACTTCTGGGCCGCGCGCAGCAGTTGGGTGTTGTGCGAGTCGGCGCGCAGCGAGCCCGAGATGGCGATGATCTTCGAAGCGGTCATGGGGTGGCTCCTCGGTGTGGTCGGTCGGGGTGGCGCGGTGCCGCCCTGACACCGAGAAACTTAAACCGATCGGTTCACCCTGTCAACCGATCGGTTCAGTCTTCAGATCGAACCGTTCAGTTGAGTGTATGAACCAGTCGGTTCAGGCATGGGTGGGCCCGGAAGCCCCTGACGGGAGGCGGTGGTTGTGTTCGATCACCGTTGAATACATGGCCGATCCCGTGCCGCGTCACGGACGATGTCCTGGCAGGCGCGGCGTGCAGCGCAGGGGACTGCACGCCGGGCTGCCACCTCGGAAGGGCGGCAGCCGGTCGACGGACAGCGGGCGCCGAACGGCGGGCGTGCCCGGCGGTGTCAGTCGTGCCGGACGTGCGACTCCAGCAGGGCGATGCCCAGGGAGGTGGCGGCGTGCAGCACGGCCTTGCCCTCGCGCCTGGTAGTGATCAGCCGGGCGTTGCGCAGCACCTTCGCGTGGTAACTCGCGGCCGCAGCCGAGACGTTGAGACGCCGGGCCAGCTCCAGCGTGCTGCACCCGTCGGCCGTCGCCTCCAGCGCCTCCGCCCTGGTCCGGCCCAGCAGGTCGCCCAGGGAAGGGGCGCCGTCCGCGTCCGCCTCCCACAGGGCCCGCAGGGTCTCGGCGTCGCCCGCGGCGGGCACGGCGAGGACCGGTGCCCGGCCGGGGTCCAGCGGGGCCATCAGCAGTTCCGCCCGCGACGAGGAGAACATCGTGGGCGTGATCACGATGCCGCGCCCGTCCAGATGGATGTCCCCGTCCCCGGGGTTGCTCATTTCGAGCACGGGCGGCCGCCAGTTGAGCATCGGCCCGCTGAGCGCGGCGAGCAGCCGCTCCACTCCCCCCTCGCTGAGCGTGCGCGCGTACCCGGAACGCGTCGCGGCCAGGTGGGTCCGCACGCGCTGCCAGTAGGGGGCGACCGTGACGCCGTGACAGGCCCGCAGCGCCCCGGCCAGCTGGAGCCTGGTCTCCCGGTCGCCTTCCACCAGGAGCCTCGCCCAGGGGAGGTGCGCCCGGTCGAACGCGATGTGCCCCAGCTCCGCGCGCAGCAGGGCGCGGGGAGCGGCCAGGAGGTTCTCCACCGCTTCGTCGATGGAGGTGGAGTCCCCCGCGAGGCCCGACATGTCGACGACGGGGCCGCGCACGGGCACCAGCGCGGCGAGCGGCGCGACCCGGTCGTCCAGGCGGTGCGTCAGCGACGCGCGCCACGGATCGAACGCCCGGCGGGTGTCCTGGCCCTTGAGGAGCTTGAAGCTGTCGAGCGTCTCCGCCGCCACCCCGATCGTCGGGCCCAGCCTGGTCCGCGCTATGTCCTCGGCCGTGAAGTGGATCCGTTTCACTGAAGCGTTCCCGTTCTGGTCGTACCTGCGCCCAGACTCGCAACCCGCCCGGGATCCACGCAACGATCCTTCAGGCCAGAGCTGTCGCGGCGAAGGGACTCCGGGCACGGGAAATGCGGACATTTCGGAGTAACCTTTCTGCGGTCGCGGCGGTTAAGGGTGCGTTCGCCGTCCCCTCCCGCACCGGAGCTCCGCATGCCCCGTTTCCGCACTCGCCTCGCCGTGGCCCTGCTGGCCGCGGCCGGTTCGCTCGGGTTCGCCTCACCGGCCCTGGCCCACTGCCCCGACCCCGCCCCCCTGCTGCTCTCCGACGAGAACTTCGTGCGCTTCGTCCAGGAGTCCCCGGAGGAGCAGCGGCTCATCCTGGAGAACGCGGAGTACCGCGCGGTGTGGCTGGAGTGCCCGCGGCCCGACCACGTCGAGAAGAACATGTGGGGGCCCGGGTACATCTGCCTTCCCGAAGGCGTCGTGCAGTAGGACCGTCCGCCGGGGCGATCCCGTTGGAGGCGCGCGGGCGGGGTCCGAGAGCCCCTGCCCGCGCCCCGGGCCGGCCGATCCATCGGCCGGCCCTTTCCGTTGCCCCGCGGGAGCGGCGTCCCTGCGCGACGACGTCACGAGACAACCTTTACCCAGCAGGGCCACGGCGCGACCCCGACCGCCCCCGCGCCCGCCCAGCCCCTCTGACCAGCGGGCCCGCCGCGCACGGCGCCGCGCACGGTCGCCCGGGGTCGCCGACACCCTTCAAATTGGTCTAGTCCTCATTTGGTTCAGACCATTGACATGCCTATGACCGCCGGACTATCCCGGAGGGCGACGTCAGTTCCTCATCCCCACTCGACACCCCCCTCACCTCTTGGATGGCCATGAGACGTATGCGTTCCCTCCGTGCCGCTCTCACCGCGGCGGCCACCGCACTGGCCGCACTGGGCCTGACCGCGATCTCGGGCTCCCCGGCCCAGGCCGCGACCCCGCTCCCCCCGCACGTCTTCGCCCCCTACTTCGAGTCGTGGACGGGCGAGAGCCCCGCCGCCCTCAGCGCCCAGTCCGGGGCCAAACACCTGACCATGGCGTTCCTCCAGACGGCGACCAAGGGCTCCTGCACCGCCTACTGGAACGGCGACACCTCGCTGCCCATCGCCGCGTCCTCCTTCGGCACCGACATCAAGACCATCCAGGGGCGCGGCGGCGACGTCATCCCCTCCTTCGGCGGCTACACGGCCGACACCACCGGGACCGAGATCGCCGACAGCTGTACGAACGTCGACCAGGTCGCGGCCGTCTACCAGAAGGTCGTCACCACCTACGACGTCCCCCGGCTCGACATGGACATCGAGGTCGACGCGCTGGACAACACCGCTGGCATCGACCGGCGGAACAAGGCCATCAAGAAGCTCCAGGACTGGGCCACCGCCAACGGCCGCAAGCTGGAGATCTCGTACACCCTGCCGACGACCACCCGCGGCCTGGCCGCCAGCGGACTCGCCGTGCTGAAGAACGCCGTGAGCAACGGCACCAAGGTCGACGTCGTCAACCTCATGACGTTCGACTACTACGACAACCAGCCCCACGACATGGCGCAGGACACCAAGACCGCCGCGCAGGGGCTCTACGACCAGCTCGCCCAGCTCTACCCGGGCAAGACCCCGGCCCAGCTCTGGGGCATGATCGGCATCACCGAGATGCCCGGCGTCGACGACTTCGGCCCCGCCGAGACGTTCACCCTCGCCAACGCCAGGACGGTCTACGACTGGGCCGTCGCCAAGGGGATCAACATGATCTCCTTCTGGGCGCTCCAGCGGGACAACGGCGGCTGCCCCGGCGGCGGCGCCAGGGACAACTGCTCCGGCATCGAGCAGAACACCTGGGACTTCACCCGCGTCTTCGCGCCCTTCACCAACGGCGGCACCGTACCGAGCAACGACTTCTCGCTCACTGCCGCCCCCGCCTCCGCCACCGTCACGGCGGGCGGCTCGGTGAGCAGCACGGTGAAGACCGCGGTGACCACGGGAACCGCCGAGACCGTGAACCTCACGGTCAGCGGCGCGCCCACCGGTGTCACCGCCACCCTCAGCCCCACGTCGGTGACGGCCGGAGGCACGTCCACGCTCACGGTCAACACCACATCGGCGGCCGTCAACGGCACGTACCAGCTCGTGGTCAACGGCGCGAGCCCCTCGGCCGCCCACTCCGCGACGTTCTCCCTGACCGTCACCGGCGGCAGCGGCAACCAGTGCACGGCCGCGCCCTGGTCGTCCGGCGCGATCTACACCGGCGGCCAGCAGGTGTCGCACAAGGGCCACACGTGGAAGGCCAAGTGGTGGACCACGGGCGAAGAGCCCGGCACCACCGGACAGTGGGGCGTCTGGCAGGACCTCGGCGCCTGTTGAGCCCTCCGCCGGGCCGGGAATTCCATCCCCCGCCTCCCCGGCCCGGCGGAGTCGCACCGGTGAGTGGGCCCGGCCGAACGAGGTCCGGGCCCACCCGCCACTGCGGGGCGCGCGTCAGACCACCGCGCCCGTGTCCCGCTCCCGCCTCCTCCGCCGCTCCGACGGGCCCTCTCCCCGGCCCCCTTCCGCGCCGCGGCCATCCGGCACGGAAGGGGGCGCCGCCGGGTTGCGGTGTTCGAGCGCGACGGCCAGCGGGACCGCCGTGAACACCGTCGACGCCGTCCCCGCCACGACCCCGGCGATCAGCGCCAGCGAGAAGTCCGCGAGCGAGTCGCCGCCGAGCACCGCGAGCGCGGTCAGGATGAACAGCGCGCCCATGCCGGTGTTCACGGTGCGCGGCAGCGTCTGTACGACGGCGCGGTTCGCGGTGGTCGCCAGGGCGGCCCCCGGATCGCGCCTGCGCGCTTCACGCACGCGGTCGAAGACGACCACCGTGTCGTTGACCGAGTAGCCGATCACCGTGAGCACGGCGGCGAGGAAGACGCTGTCGACCGGCTTGCCGAGCCAGGCGAACAGACCCGTCACCAGCAGCACGTCGTGGACCATCGCGGAGACGGCAGCCGCCGCGAACGTCCAGCGGAACCGCACGCTCAGGTAGAGGAGTTGGGCGGCGACGGCCACGCCGAGCGCGATGAGGGCCTTCTGGCGCAGCTCGGCGCCGAGGCTCGGGCCGATCAGTTCGTCGCGTTCGACGGTGACCGTGCCGCCGTGCTCCGCCAGGGCGGCCTTGACCCGCAGTTGTTCGTCGTCGGTCAGTTTCTCCGTCCGTACGGTGATGTCGCCGTCCCCCGACTCCTGCACCACCGCCCGGGGGAACCCCGCGTCGGACACGGCGGAGCGCGCGGTGTCGGCGTCGACGGGCCTGCTGGTGCCGTACTCGACGAGGCGGCCGCCGGTGAACTCCACGCCGAAGTCGAGCCCGCGCAGCACGATGCCCGCGACGGCCACGGCGACCAGGAGCGCGCTCGCGCCGAGCCAGCGGCGCCTGTGGCGCACCAGGTCGGGGTCGCGGCGGGCCAGCCAGCCGCGCACCCGCCCGGTGGCGGCGATGCCGGTCAGGGCCGGGCGCCTGCGCACGGGGCCGCGGCCGACGGCGAACTCGGCCAGGACGCGGGTGATGACCAGGGCGGTGACCATCGAGGCGAGGACGCCGATGCACAGCGTGACGCCGAAGCCCTTGACCGGGCCGGTGGCGAAGAAGAACAGGAGCCCCGCCGCGAGGAGCGTCGTCACGTTCGAGTCGACGACCGCGCTCCACGCCTTCGCGAAGCCGGTGCGCAGCGGTTTCGCCAGGTCGCGGGATCTGACGGCGAGGTAGTCCTCCCTGGCGCGTTCGAAGACGAGGACGTTGGCGTCCACGGCCATGCCGATGGCCAGGACGAATCCGGCGAGCCCCGGCAGGGTGAGCGTCGCGCCGAGCGCGACCAGGGCGGCGTACGAGATCAGTCCGTACAGGCCGAGCGCGAGGGAGGCGAGCGCGCCCAGGAGCCGGTAGACGACGGTGATGAACAGGGCGGTCAGCACGATGCCGATGACGGCGGCCTGGGTGCTCGCGGCGATCGCGTCGGCGCCGAGCGTGGGGCCGACCGTGCGCTGTTCGACGACGTCGACGGGGACGGGCAGGGCGCCGCCCTTGACGAGCGCGGCCAGTTCGCGGGCCTCGGACTGGCCGAAGCCGCCGGTGATCTGGGTGGAGCCGCCGGTGATGCCGGTCCCGCACGGCACGTCCGGGTTGACGGAGGGCGCCGAGATGATCCGGTCGTCGAGCGTGATGGCGACGCGCCGCTCGGGGGATCCCTGGGGCGCGCAGGCCGCCTCCCCGGTGATCCGGGACCAGGTGCCGCCGGCCTTCTTGCGGAATTCGAGGGAGACGGTCCAGCCCGCGAGGGACTGCTGGTCGAGGACCGCCTCGGCGTCCTTCACGCCCTCGCCGGTGAAGGCCGTGGGGCCGAGGACCAGGTGGCTGCCGGGCCGGTCGGGGTCGGGCAAGGTGCGCGAACCATCGGCTGCGGGCTTCGCCGCGCCCTTGGCCGCGGTCTCCCCCTTCACCGGGTGGACGGTCAGCTGGGCGGTGCGGCCGATGACCTCGGCCGCCTTGCGCGGGTCCTGGACACCGGGCAGTTCGACGATGATCCGCTTCTCTCCGGAGCGGGCGATGCTGGGTTCGGCGACGCCGAGTGCGTCCACCCGCTGCCTCAGTACTTCAAGGGCGCGGTCGGTGGAGCGGGCGTCGGCCCGGACGGTGGGCGAGTTCCTGGTCTCCAGGACGATCTGGGTGCCGCCGCGCAGGTCGAGACCGAGGCGGGCGGTTTGGGTGAGGGCGACGTACAGGGACAGGGCGACGACGGCGAGCGCGACGACCGCCCGCCACAAGGGCGCGCGTTTCATGGGTTCTCCACGATGAGGGCATGACGAAGGAACGCGTGACCGGTGGGCGCGGAGTGCGCCGGGTCAGGCGTTGGGGACGGTCTGCTTGCTCATCGGTGGGGAGGGCCGCGCGGCGCGGCGCTGCCGGCCGCCCCGTGCGGTGGTGTGCCCGGGGCCGCGGGGGCCGTGTCGGGCCCGCCGAGTGCGCGGCGCGGCGCGCTGTCGACGGGGGTGCGCGCGGCGGGTACGGGGTGCGGCTCGGGGGCGGGGGCGTCCAGCCGGTGCGGTGCGGTGACGCGGAGCGCCGGGATGTCCTCGGGGCTCGTCTTCCTGCCCGCGTCGGCCCTCTCGTGCTGACCGAGCGGGGTGAGTGCCGCGCTGTGCGCGGCGGCCGTGGACGGGACGAGGAAGACGAGAACGGTGAGGACGAGGGAGAGGGCGGACGCGGCGAGGCGCGCGGAACGGCCCTGTCGCACCATGCCTGCCCCCGATCCCTTCGCCCGCGCCCCGAACGGCCGGGCACGGAACGGAAGCGCACGACGCGCCCCGCCCCTCCCAACGTACGGAGCCGCGTGATCAGTTCCGCGTACCGGGAGCGACCGCCGTCAGCCAGGCGTCGGCGATCAGTCTGCTGCCGCGCGGGCCCGGGTGGACCCCGTCGGGGGCCAGCGCCGCGGGCCCCGTCTCCTCGGCGGCGCGGGGCAGCGCCAGGTCCGCGCGGACCGTCCGTGCGTCGTGGGCGCGCGCCACGCGCAGGACCGCTTCCGTGCGCGGCGCCAGGTCCTCGTACCAGGTCTCCTGCTCGGGTGTGACCGGGAGCAGGAACGGGGTGATGACGACCAGGCGGGCGCCGAGCTCGTCCCTTGTGCGCGCGAGGAGCCGGTCGAGGCACGCCTCGAACTCGTCGACCGGGCTGAGCAGGCCGCGGTCGTAGCGCCGCCAGGTGTCGTTGATGCCGATCTTGACCGTGACGACGGTGGGGCGGTGTTCGACGACGTCGGCGCTCCAGCGGGCTTCGAGGTCGTACACCCGGTTGCCGTTGACTCCCCGGTTGATGACGGTGGGTCCTGCCGCGGTGCGCAGGCTCCGCGCGATCTCCCGTACGTATCCGTCGCCGAGCGAGGCGATGTCCGCGCGGTCGCGGCCCGCGTCGGTGATGGAGTCGCCGACGAACAGGAGCCTGTCGGCTGCCGTGATGTTCATGTCCCTCTCCTCGGTGAGCGCGCTCGGGCACCCGCGTCGGCCGGATGCGCCGGGCGTGCCGGTCCGTCGGCCGCCGCGCGCCGCAGTGTGCCGGCCTCGCGCGACAGTACTGCGGGGTCGTTGTCCGGTACGAACTCCAGGAGCGCGTCGGGGCGCAG
This sequence comes from Streptomyces sp. NPDC050504, assembly GCF_044458065.1. Classification (NCBI taxonomy): domain Bacteria; kingdom Bacillati; phylum Actinomycetota; class Actinomycetes; order Kitasatosporales; family Streptomycetaceae; genus Streptomyces; species Streptomyces sp. NPDC050504. The sequence goes on from NZ_JBITHO010000006.1 coordinate 288,464, forward strand.
GCCGCGTGCGCGGAGCAGGTCGAAGACGCCCGTCCACAGCTCGTCGCGCGCGGCCAGCGGCAGTCGGTGGTTGCCGGGCCACCACGAGAAGACGTGCACCGCGCTGACGCGGTCGGCGAGTGCGGCGAGCCCCGCCAGTGCCTCGTCGTCCGGGGAGTCCAGGGGCGGCTGCCAGTACGTGCGCAGGTTCGGCGCGTCGGCCTCCTCCAGCAGCCGGAGCGTGGAGGCGACGGTGTCGGTGAGGGTCCCGGTGTGGAACTCCAGGGAGAGTTCGACGCCGTGGTCCGCGGCGATCAGGGCCGCCTCGCGCAGCCGGGCCGCGGTGCCGCGCCGCTCGGACGACCCGGTCTCCCGCGATCCGCTCCGGCCCGCCCAGACCCGCATCCGCGGTGCCCCGAGGAGCACCGCGGCGCGGGCGAGCGCCGGGAAGGAGGCGCTCTCGCCCGGGTCGGCCCTGAAGTAGGAGCCGTACGAGCAGCAGACGAGCCCGGCCCGTTCCGTGGCGGCGCGCACCGCGCGGACCGCGTCGGGGTCCTGCGGGGGCGCGTGGACGTCCGCGCCCCACTCGACCGCTTCGAGTCCGGCGTCGGCGGCGCGGCGCGCGACCTCGTCGGCGGTCAGGTGCCGGAAGGTGACCGAGCACAGGCCGAGCCTGTGCCCGGTCGGGGCGTACTCGGTCATGAGGCGTTGGGGCCCACGTCCGAGGGGGTGAGGGGGCGGCGCACCGGTGCGGCCGTCGCGTACTCGTCGGCGCCGACGTCCCGCGCGCTGCCGCGCGGGTGGCCGTCGATGTCGTCTGCGACGGTCGTCCCCAGCAGTTTCGCCTTCCCGATCGCCTGGCTGCCTGCCGTGAGCCGGAACACCCCGTCGGAGCCCTGGGCCAGGCCGGGGTCGACCCGGGTGAAGCCGCCGGAGGGGATGTTGCCGTCGGCCGCCGCGCCCCACAGGATGTTGCCCTGCCAGGTGAAGTCGGTGGTGGCGCCCATCTCGACGAGGGTGCCCGCGTCGCCGACGAGCAGGTTGTCGGCGATGACCACCTTCTGGGGCTCGTACGTCCTGCTCTCTCCCGAGAGCGCGCGGGCGTTCTTGTACAGGGTGTTGTGCACGATCACCGCGCGGTCGCACGCGTCGTTGCCGCGCCGCTGTTCGGGCGTCTCGCCTGAGTTGTGGTCGCGGGTGCTGCCGCTGCCGACGACCAGCGCGCGGCCCGAGAGGCCCGCCAGGTAGTTGTTGACGATCACGTGGTCGTTGCCGTAGAGGCGCAGGCCCTCCTTGCCGCCGATCAGGTGGTTGCTCTCGACGCGGGTGCGGTTGCCGTGGCGCAGGACGATGCCGCCCTCGCTGTCGCGGATGGTGTTGTACCGGACGGTGTTGTCCGAGGACTTGACCGAGATGGCCTCGGGGTCGCCGTCGCAGCGCTCGAAGAGGTTGTACTCCACGACGGCGCGGGCGCTGCTCAGCGCCCGGGGGCTCACCCCGAGGCGGATCGGCTCGCCGCCGTTGTCGCCGGGGAAGGTGTGGTCGGAGAAGTGGTTGCGGAGGATGTGCACCCGCTGGGCCATCGCCGAGGTGCCCGCGCCCTCGACGCCGAGGAAGACGCCGAGCGTGGTCTTGCCGTGGAAGTGGTTGCGGTCGATCTTGGTGTCGTCCGCGCGGACCATCACCCAGTGCATGCCCTCGATGTCGGCGAGCTGGAGGTCGTTGCGGGTCAGCCTGATGTGGGAACAGCTCTCGGGGATCTCCAGGGTGCTGCCCTGCCGCAGGGAGAAGTTGGAGATCGTCACGTGGCTGGAGTCGCTGAGGGCGAAGCCGTTCTCGCCCTTGAGGACCGCGCCGCCGCGGCTGGCGGCGGTGATGGTGATGGGGGCCTGTTCGGTGCCGTGCTTGCCCGACACCTCGATGGAGGTGCCCGCGGGGACGGTGTAGGTGCCGTTGGCCAGGACGATCCGGTCGCCGGGCGCGGCGTTGTCGATCGCGTTCTGGAGGGCGCCGATGGAGTTGACGGGGACGTCGGTGTACGCGCAGGCCTCCGCCGCGCTGAGGGTGCCGAGCGGAAGGGCGGCGAAGGCCGCTCCGAAGACGGTGCCGGTGAGAAACGTGCGTCGTTCCATGATGCCTCCGTGGGGGGGGTGCGGGGTGGATGACCGGACCTGCCTGGGGGTTCAGGCGTCGGCCGGGGGTTCCAGGAACAGCTCGATGACGGGCACGGGCGTGTCGGGTCTTTGGACGGGGAGTTGGAGGGTCAGGGTGCCTTCGGGCTGGCCGCCCATTTCGGTGTTGAGCGCGGGTTGTCCGGGGGCGATGTGGACGCGGACGATCTCGGACGCGTCGTTCAAGAGTTGGGCGTAGCGCACCCGGCCCGCGAGTCCTGGCAGGTGCAGATGGCGCAGCGGCCAGGAGAACAGGTGGAGGTAGAGCCGGTCGCCGCGCTGGGTGTAGCGGCAGTCCGCGGGGGCGGTGTACGGGGAGGGGCCGCAGCCCCGTACGGACCGCTCGTGCAGGTCCGTCCAGCGGCCGAGCCCGCCGAGGAGGGCGACGTCCCGGGGGTCGAGGTCGCCGCGGCCGTTCGGGCCCACGTTGAGCAGGAGGTTGCCGCCCTTGGAGACGCCGTCGACGAGCATCCGGATCAGCAGGTCGGCGCTCTTGTGGTCGAGGTTGTCCCGGTCGTAGCCCCAGCTCCCGTTGAGGGTCTGGCACGCCTCCCACACCACGGGCCGGCCGTCCTTGGTCATGGGGCTCGTGGGCTGGTACTGCTCGGGGGTGACGAAGTCGCCCGGCAGGCCGGTCCTGTCGTTGACGAGGACGTGCGGCTGGAGTTCGCGGATCGTCTCCAGCAGCTTCGGGGAGTCCCAGTCGTCGGGGCCCTTGCCGCCCCACCAGTGGCGGCCCGCGTAGGAGAAGTCGAAGAACAGGTAGTCGACGCGGCCGAAGCGGGTCAGCAGTTCGCGCACCTGGCCGTGGAGGTAGCGCCGGTACACGCGGATGTCGCGGTCCGCGGCCGCGGCCTTGAACTCCTCGTCGTCGCGCTGCGGGTGGGTGCCGTCCACGGGGAAGGACGGGTGGTGCCAGTCGATCAGCGAGTAGTAGAAGCCGACCTTGAGCCCTTCGGCGCGGCAGGCGTCGACGAACGGCTGGAGGAGGTCGCGGCCGTAGGGGGTGTTGGTGACCTTGTAGTCGGTGAGGTCGCTGTCCCAGAGGCAGAAGCCGTCGTGGTGCTTGGTGGTCAGGACGACGTACCGCATGCCCGCGGCCTTGGCGGTGCGCGCCCACCGGACGGGGTCGTAGCGGTCGGGGTCGAAGTGGTCGAAGTAGACCCGGTACTGCTCGTCGGTCTGCTCCTCCCGGTTCTTGACCCACTCGTGCCGGGCGGCGAGGGAGTACAGGCCCCAGTGGACGAACATGCCGAACCGGTCGTGGGTGAACCACGCCGTGTCGGGGGTGGGGGTCACGGGGTGCGGGTCCTTTCGGGGTGTTCGGGGGCGTGCGGGGCTCTGGGGATTCGCGGTCCCGCCCCGCTCAGCCCTTCAGCGCGCCGGAGGCGAGGCCGTGGACGAAGGAGCGCTGGAAGAAGAGGAAGACGATCACGGAGGGGAGCAGGGCCAGCAGCGAGGCCGCGAGCACGACGCCGGGGGTGACGTCGGGGTCGATGCGCAGGGTGCGCAGGGCCAGCGGCAGCGTGTAGGAGGAGGAGTCGGTGGCGACCAGGAGCGGCAGCAGGTACTGGTCCCAGATCATCGTGAAGCCGAAGACCCCGATGACGCCGAGCGCGGGCTTGCACATCGGCAGGATGATCTGGGCGAAGATGCGCAGGTCACCGGCGCCGTCGATGCGGGCGGCCTCTTCGAGTTCGCGGGGCACGTCCTTCATGAACTCGGTCATCACGAGGATGGAGAAGCCCCAGGCGCCGAGCGGGACGATCATTCCGGCGAGCGTGCCGATGAGGTTGAAGTGGACGACCGGCAGGTCGGCGAGGATCACGGACAGCGGGAGCGCCAGGATCTCCTCGGGCAGCATCAGCGTGGCCAGGATCGCCACGAGGACGATCGTCATGCCGGGGAAGACCTTCCGGGCCAGCGCGTAGCCGGCGAGGACGGAGACGGCGACCTGGAGCAGCAGGCCGAAGCCGACCACGAAGAAGGAGTTCAGCAGGTACGCCAGCACTCCCTGGTCGAAGGCGATGCGGAAGTTGTCCAGGGTGGCGCCGGAGGGGATGACGCTCAGCTGGGTGGGGTCCTTGACCTTGCTGAAGGCGCTGACCAGCAGCGCCAGCAGGGGACCCGCGAAGACGACGAGGACGAGGAGGTAGGTGACGGCCTTGACGATCCGGCCGCCGGGCCCCTTGCTCTCGGTGAGACCCAGTGCGGTCTCGGTCGGCGCGCTCATTTGCTCTCCCTGCGTCGCACCAGGTGCACGACGACGGTCAGGATCAGCGTCGCTACGAAGAGCAGGACGGCTCCCGCCGCTCCGACGCCGAGTCGGTTCTGTTCGAGGCCGAGCTTGTAGATCAGGGTCATTACGACCTCGGTGGAGCCGTCGGGCCCGCCGTTGGTCAGCAGGAACACCTCGGTGAACACGCGCAGGCCGCGGATCGCCGCGAGGATGAAGAGGATCGAGAACACCGACCGCAGTCCGGGCACCGTCACGTGCCACACGCGCTGGAACCTGGAGGCGCCGTCGACCTTCGCGGCCTCGTACAGGCCGCGGTCCACGCTCGCCAGTCCGGCGAGGAAGATCATCATGTCGTACGGGGCGCCCCGCCAGATGCCGGTGACCATGATGGAGGCGAGGGACGAGTCGGGGTCGTTGATGTACCCGGAGGGGCCGAGCCCGACCATGCCGATGAGGGAGTTGACCATCCCGTCCTCGGTCGGGTGGTACATGATCCGCCACAGTTCGGCGACGACCGCGATCGGCACGACGACCGGTAGGAACGCCGCGGAGCGCACGAACGACAGGCGGCGCCCCTGCCCCTCCATCAGGAGGGCGAGCACCAGGCCGAGGATCATCGAGCCCGCGGTCTGCCCCGCGGCCAGGACCACGGTGTGCCAGGCCGCTTCGCGGAAGCCCTCGGAGCCGAGCACGGTGGCGTAGTTCTCGGTGCCGACCCACCGGTTCCCGAGGTACGGCTGGACCTCCTGGAAGGACATGGTCAGCGCGTTGGCCATGGGGATGAACTTGAAGTACAGGAAGAGGAGCAGCGCCGGGGCCAGGAACAGCCAGGGCGTCCACCAGCGTCCCGCCCTGCGGCTGCGTGCCGTACGGCGTGCGGTGGCCGGCGGCCGGCCGGCGGCCGCCGACGCGGCCCGCGGGCCCGGGGGTGGCGCGTGCTTCAGCTGGTCGAGGCTCATGACGCGGCGATTCCCTGTTCTTCGAGGATGCCGGCGAGCTGCTTGTCGAGGGCGCGCAGCTTGATCCCGGTGTCCAGACCGCAGTCGGCCATCAGGGCGTTGACGGTCTCGGCGGTGACCTGTCGCACGGCGGTCCAGTTGGGGACGGAGGGGGCGTACCTGCCGGAGGTGCGGTACACCTCGTCGTAGGTCCGCCAGCGAGGGTCGGGGCGGACCTGGGAGATGTCCACCGTCTTGTTGACGGGCAGTTGCACAGTGAAGCCGGTCTCGCCCTTCATGCCGGTCTTCTGGCCTTCGGCGGAGACGGCGAAGTCGGCGAAGGCGTCCTGGCCCGCGCGGTTCTCGGAGCCGGCCATCAGGTAGACGGAGCCGCCCTCGGCGAGCACGGTCGCGTCCTTGGGGCCCTTGGGCATCGGGACGACCTCGTACTTGTCCTTGCCGAGCGCCTCGTCGAAGCGGGGCAGGAGGTAGGGGCCGACGGCGAACATGCCGGTCCTGCCCGCCTCGAACGTCTCGTTCGTGGGCGGGGTGTCCATGGTGACCGCGCCGGGCTGGATGGCCTTGTCCTTGCAGCCGAGGTCGCGGAACCACTGGACGGCCTCGACCGACGCGTCGGTGGTCATGGCGGGCTTGTACTTCCCCTTGCCCGACTCGGCTATGAAGTCGCCGCCCGCGGCCCAGAGGAAGTTGGAGAAGTACCAGGAGGCGTAGCCGCGCTTGGTGGAGAGCGGGGCGGCGAGGCCGTAGGTGTTCTTCTTGCCGTCGCCGTCCGGGTCCCGGGTGGTGAACGCCTTGGCCATGGCGGCGAAGTCGTCCCAGTTCTTCGGGGTTTCCAGCTTGAGCTTCTCGCGCCAGTCCTTGCGGATGAGCAGGGCGGTGGCCTGCGCGGAGTACGGCAGGCCGTACTGCTTGCCGTCCAGGCTCTTGCCCGAGCCGAGGCCCTGCGGGGTGATCTGCCCGCTGTTCTTGATCTTGCTGAGGTCGATCTCCCTGAGCAGTCCCTGGCTGTGCATGGCGCCGAGCTGGGTCACGTCGTTCAGGACGATGTCGGGGAGCTTGCGCTGCGCGGCCCGCTGCTGGAGCTTGGTCTCGAAGTCGTCGAAGATCGCGGTGACCTTGACCTTGTAGCCCGTCGCCTCGGTGAAGGCGGCGGCGAGCGCGAGCGTGCCCTTCTCGCCCGGTCCGCCCGGTGTCGTACGGGTCCACAGTTCGAGCGTCGCCTCGGCGTCCTGCTTGACGTCCGACCCCGCGGGGCCCGAGGTACAGCTGGTGAGCATCAGCGCCGACGCAAGGAAACCTGCACCGATCCACCGCGATCTCTGCATCGCAACTCCCGTTTCACCGCTTCACAGTCGCCTCTAGTAAGCGCTTGCCGGGGACGCTAACGGGGCACCAAATCCCGGGTCAATACTCCGATGAATACAATATTTTCGAGGGCGCTCGTGGAACGCCGGGTGAACAGTCCCCCGTACGTCGCTCCCCCGCGCCCGCCACCTCCCGACGGGAGCCCGGACCCGGGGGCCTCGCCCGTCAGCGCGGAGATCTTGCTGCACAGCGCGGTGACCGTACGCGTTCACCCCGATCCCCTACGATGTCGACGCCGCCCCGGCCGACCGCGCGCCGCCGTGCCGTGCGCCACCACTTGAAGTCAGAACATTCATCCGATGTATGGTCACCGCACCGGGTGGCGACGTACCTTCGGACCTGGCCCGTCGCCCCCTCCCTTCGCGCACGGGCCCCCGCCCTCGCGCGCCCGGCCGGCCGCCGGGGCGCGGACCGCACAGCTGACGGGACGTCAGCGCCGTAGCCGAGGAGCGTCATCGACATGCACGAGCCCGCGTCCGAACCGACAGCGCTGCTGGTGATGGAGGAGGAGCGGAGGCCTGACGTCTACCCGCCCGACGTGCTGGCCGACATCGACCGGCTCGTGCGACGCCCCGGCCCCGACCTCACCAGGGAGCAGCTGGCCGAGCGGCCCGACGCGCTGCGCCGCGCGGACGTCCTGCTCACCGGCTGGGGCGCGCCCGTCCTGGACGCCGCGTTCCTGGAGCGGGCGCCCGCGCTGCGGGCGGTCTTCGTCGCGGCGGGCTCCGTGCGGCACCTGACGACGCCCGCGTTCTGGGAGCGGAACATCCCGATCGTCTCCGCCGCCGCGGCCAACGCCGTGCCGGTGGCGGAGTTCGCCCTCGCGCAGATCCTGCTCGGGCTGAAGCAGACGTACCGCATGTCCCGCGAGGTGGCCGACAGCCGGAGCTTCCCGCGCGACCCGGCGGTCGCGGGCGCCCACCGCTCGCGCGTGGGCCTGCTCGGGCTCGGACACATCGGCCGTCTGGTGGCGGAGCACCTGCGCCGCTTCGACGTCGAGATACTGGCGACGGACCCCCTCACCGACGCGGAGGCCGCGCGGAAGTTCGGCGTGCGGCTCGTCGGCATCGAGGAGCTGTTCGCCACCTGCCACGTCGTGAGCCTCCACGCACCGCTCCTGCCCGAGACGCGCGGGACGGTCGGCGCGCACCTGCTGGACTCGCTGCCGCCGGGCGCGACGCTGCTCAACACCGCGCGGGGCGCCCTGATCGACGAGGAGGCGCTGACCGGCGTCCTGGCCGCGCGGCCCGACCTCACGGCGGTGCTCGACGTCACGCACCCCGAACCCCCGGTCCCCGACTCACCGCTCTTCACCCTCCCCAACGCCGTCCTGACGCCCCATCTCGCGGGCGCGCTCGGCGCGGAGCGCCACCGGCTGGGCCGGCTCGTGCACGACGAGTTGGAGCGCTTCCTGCGGGGCCGCCCGCTCCAGCACGCGATCGACCCGGCCCGCGCGGCGTCCCTGGCCTGATCCGGGAACCGGCCGTCCGCACCAGGAGGCTGTCACCGCGCACATCGCGGCGACAGCCTCCACGCGTACCCCGCGCGAGGGCACATCCGGTTGCCCGATCGGACATCGAAGAGGTGGGGCCACCTCCCCCGCGGATCGGGGAGGGAACCGTAGTGAACCGGAGAAATCGCGCGCATAACGTCTGAGGCACACGGTGCGGGTGGACGCGTTCGGCCCCAACGGGCCCCGCCCGCCCACCGTTTCGGCGACCAGTCCCCCAGCCTCAGGAGCAGACCGCGTGAGTCCTCTCAGCACCACCGCACGCCGCACATCGGCCGCGGGCCTCGCCCTCGCCGCCACCCTCACCGCGGCCCCCGCCCTGGCCGCCGGCTCCGGCACGTCACCGGCCGCGGGCGGCGCCGGTTCGGGCCTCGGCCGCTACTACACCCAGCAGTTGAACTGGGGAAGTTGCGCCGAGGGGCCCGACGACACGGTCGGCCGCGACCTGGACAAGGCCGGTGTGCAGTGCGCCGACGTGCTCGTGCCGCTCGACTACGCCGACCCCCGGGGCCGCACCATCACCGTCGCGGTGTCCCGGCTCAAGGCCACCGACACCCGTCACCGCATCGGCTCGATCCTGCTCAACAACGGCGGCCCCGGCGGCCCGGCGGTCGAGTCCCCGCCGGACGTCCGCAAGGCGATGAAGAAGGTCGGGCCGCGCTACGACATCATCGGTTTCGACCCGCGCTTCGTGGGCCGCAGCACCCCGCTGAAGTGCGGCTGGACCGTCGGCACCGACATCCTCTCGGCCGGTCTGAGCAGGGCGAGCTTCGAGCGCCAGGTCGCCTTCAAGAAGGGCCTGGCCGACAAGTGCCGCGCCACCAACAGCTCCGTGCTGCCGCACGTCAGCACCCGCAACACCGCCCGCGACATGGACGTGATCAGGGGCGCGCTGGGCGAGCGCAAGATCTCCTACCTCGGCTACTCGTACGGCAGTTACCTCGGCACGGTCTACACCCAGATGTTCCCCGGCAAGTACGACCGCTTCGTGCTCGACGGGGCGATAGCCCCCGACGACTACAACCCCCGGCTGCTCAAGGGCTCCGAGCGCGAGAACGAGCGGGCCATATCCGACTGGGCCGCCTGGGCCGCGAAGCGCCACGACGCGTACGGCCTCGGCCGCACCCGCGGCGCGGTGCTCGCCACCGTCGACCGCGTCGTCGCGGCGTCCGCACGCGCCCCGCTGACCATCGGCACCGGCAAGCAGACCTTCCGGCTCGACGACACCCAGGTCCCGTTCATCCTCATCTCCGGGAACGCGGACGACACTCCAGAGGCCCGGGGCGCGTTCTCCGAGCGGATCTCCGTCCTGGCGAAGGCCGCCGAGGGGAAGCCGACCGAGCTGTCGCCCGCCTTCGCCGCGCTCCTGAGGGACGCGCTGACGGAAGGCGGCCCGAACTCCGCCGCGCAGACCGCGATCATCTGCGGCGACAAGCCCGCACCGCGCGACGTGGAGACGTACTGGAAGGACATCCAGAGCAGCCGCGCCGCGCACCCGATCCTGGGCCCGCTGACCAACAACGTCAGCACCTGCGCCTTCTGGGACAAGCCCCGCGAGGAGCCCACCCGGGTGAAGCGCGACGCCAAGATGCTGATCGTGGCCGCGACGGGCGACACCCGCACCACCTACCGCAGCAGCCTCGACCTGCACGAGATGCTGCCGAGCTCCAAGCTGCTGACCCTCAAGGGCGCCAACCGGCACGCGCTCTACGGGCTCTACGGCAACGACTGCGTGGACAACAAGGTCAACACCTACCTGGCCACGGGCAAGCTGCCCGCCGACGACCAGACCTGCGTCAAGCCGACCGGCTGACCGACGACCGCCCCGTCGGCCGGTCGCCCGGCCGACGGGGCGCACGGGCGGGCGGCTGCCGGGACGCACCCGGCGGCCTCGGCGCCGTTACAGGCCCGCGAGGAGGGCGTCGAGCGGGGGCGGGACCTGCTGGGGAGTCAGGGCCTCGGCGAGAAGGCGGCCGTAACGGATCTTGCGGCCCTTCTTCGTGCCGAGGAAGCGCCGCAGCTGCTGCGCGCGGGGCCGCCCGAGCTGCGCGGGCTGGTGCTGAAACGTCTGCCAGGCCCGCAGGTCGCCCTCGGCCCCGACGATCTCCTCGACGCCCGCCGTGCCCAGCGCGCGGATGAACTCCTCCTCCAGGTCCGACACGCACACGAAGATGCCCCCGCGCGGTGCGCCCGCCCGCTCCAGACCCCGTTCGTAGTAGGGCTCTTCACGCTCGTCGCACAGCCCGGCCAGGCGCAGCCCGAGTCCCGGCGGCCCCAGGAGGCCCGCGTAGCGGCCGACGTTCATCGCCCCGCCCATCGACACGACGCACACCCCTTCGGCCGCGAGGTCCCGCCCGCGCCGCGCCGCCAGTGCCTCCACCGCTTCGAGGTCGCTCAGTCCTTCCAGCAGCACCGCCGTCCGCACGCCCGACCGCGCGGCCAGCTCGGCCGCCGCCCCACCGGGACCACCGCTCGCCCAGTCGCCGACCGCTTCCCTGAATGCCCGCATGTCCGCGCATGCCTTCGTGTCCGCCATGGGGGCGAGTGTGCACGCCGGACGGCAGAACGGCACCACGATTTCAACGGCGCCGCGCGGTGGAAGACCGCGTCACGCGCCGTGCCCGGCGCACAGGCGCCCCACTCCCCACTCCCCGCTCGGCCACGCGCCGCCTCCGGCGCCGACGTCCGGGCCGGGCCGGACGGCCCGGTCCTACGATGCGGTCCATGACGATCACGTACGAGTGGCGCGGCGGTTTCGACAACGAGGCCGTCAACGCCCTTCACGCCCAGGGGTTCGACCACGCGCCGATGCCCATCGACTGGCACGCCCAACTGCACCGCCACAGCCTGGGGTGGGTCTGTGCCCGCGAGGGCGACAGGCTCGTGGGTTTCGTCAACGTGGCCTGGGACGGCGGCGTTCACGCCTTCGTGCTCGACACCGTGGTCGCCCAGGACGTGCGACGGGGCGGAATCGGCGCGCTGTTGGTGGCGGCAGCGGCGCGGGGAGCCCGCGAGGCGCGCTGCGAATGGCTCCACGTCGACTTCGAGGAACACCTGCGCGCCTTCTACTTCGACGCCTGCGGCTTCCGCCCGACCGACGCGGGGCTCATCGCGCTGCGCTGAGAGCCCGTGTCCGGGGCTGTCCGGGGAGGCGCTGGAGAAGGTGCGCGGCGAGGACGGTTTCAGGCGCCCCGCACCTTGGCCGTGCAGCTCTCGGCGACCGTGTCGGCGAAGGCACGCGCCAGGGGCGGCAGCGCGTCCCAGCGGCGCACCGCCCAGCCCACGGCCAACGGGGGCAGGGCCGGGACGGGCACGAGGCGCAGGCCGCCGCCCGGGACGGTAAGGCCCTGCACGGCGGGCACGACCGCGCGGCCCACGCCGAGTTCGGCCAGGAGCAGGGCCGTGTCCCAGTCGGCGACGCTGGTGTCCGAGCCCGTACGGATGCCCAACTCGGCGAAGGCGTCTTCCAGTCGGGAGCCGGACACCGAGTTCGGGGGCAGCCGCACGCAGCGCGTTCCGTCCAGGTCGTGGGCGGTGATCTCGGTGCGGTCAGCGAGGGGGTCGTCGGTGCGTACGGCCAGCACCCAGGGCAGGTCGACCACGGGGCGCTGCTCGATGCCCCGTACCGGATCCCCGATGGTGATCCACGCCAGGTCGAGGTTGCCCGCCAGGAGGGCGTCGAAGCAGCGGCGGCCCGAGGTCTCCGTCCGGAACTCCAGGCTGACCTTCGGATGGCGGCCCCGGAACGCGACGATGGCGTCGGCCATGAAGTGCCGTACGGTCGTGCCGCCGGTGGCGATCCGCACCGAACCGCTCTCCCCGTTCACGAGGTCCCCGAGGCGGCGGAGCGCGAAGTCGAGCCCGGCGATCCCGTCGGCCGCCGCGTCGCACAGGATGCGCCCCGCGGCCGTGGGGACGACCCCGCGCGGCCTGCGCTCCAGCAGGCTCACTCCGGTCTCCCGCTCCAGTCGTTTGACGTGCTGGCTCACGGCGGACTGGGTGCAGGACAGCTCCCGCGCGACGGCGCTGAGGCTCTCCGCCCGGCACACTGCGACGAACACCCGCAGGTCTTCCAGTGTCATGAAACCCAAGCTACAGCTTGGATCACGGGAGGAATCCCCAGGATTGACTGAGGTGTGGGGGTGCCGGAGTATTGCCGCAGGGCCCAGGCGGCAACCCGTCCAGCACTTCCCGTGGATCCGGACCAGGCGAAGCGCCGGACGGGTGCCGACCGTTCACCCACGCGATCCGTCGGGTCCCCCGCCCGTGGAAGTGCCGGGCGGGGGCTGCCTGTTGAAGTACAGCCAGGCGGTGAGCACCGCCTGGAGTTCGGCGGCGCGGCGCCGGTCCAGGTCTTCGCTCACCGTGCCGACCCGCAGGCTCACGGTGTCGGCGGTGATCCGGTAGCCGACCGGCGAGCGCTCGTCCGACGTCACCGCTTCGCCGTGGGCCAGGGTGTGCCGCATCGCCTGGACGCGGGACAGCACCGGGGCCGGCGCCTGGGTCGGCAGCGTCCTGGTGAGACGGGGGCGGGCCGGGAGGCCGACGGTCGTGTAGAAGGTGCGGACCGCCTCTTCCAGGTCGCACGGCTCGGTGGGTGCGCTACGCACGAAGTCCTCCACCAACTCGGGGTGCGCCCGGGGCCGGTTCGCGCCGTGCGGGAAGTCGGACAGCGGATGCTCGTCAACGTCCAGGCGGACGCACACCGGGGGGATCAGGGCACGGTCGTAGCCGCGCCGCAGGTACAGCCCGTGGAGCTTGCGCAGCTCGGAGACCTTGTTGTGGATCGGGTTCTTTCCGATCGGCACGCCGGGCGGGGTGTACCGGGGGCGTTGGTCGTACGGGCCGTGGGCGAGGTGGTGCACCCCTTGCGCGGTCACCAACGCCGTGGCCTGCAGGCCGCGTTCGTCGCTGCCCAGACGGAAACCGATCACTACCGTCGACACCATTTCCTCCTCGCATGCGCACCGTGCCCGCGCCCCGCACCCAGCATGCCCGTCCGCACCGCCCGATAGAGCCGGAATACGCTCGTGCGGCCGGACTTCTCCCGTATGCCTGCCGGTTCCACGCTCCCGGGCATACGCTGCGAGCCCGCGTTTCATGTCCCTCTCACGGGGGCAAATCGCACCGGACGGTAACTACCCAGTCGTTCTTGTGAGTAGCATCCGGCAGCAACAACCCCCAGCGACAAGGAACGTGCTGCCTTGAGCAACGAGCGAGACACCACTCCCATCCAGAGCCGGTACGCACAGCAGTACTCCGAGGACCTCGCGGCCAACCGCGCGGAGCAGGCCGGCATCGACACGAAGATCACGACACTCCAGGAGCGCCTGGACCAACTCAAGCAGGACGAGAAGTGGTTGGTCCAGGCACAGACCCAGGCGGAGGGCGCCGCACGCAGTGAGGTTTCTGCGCCCGGGGTCGAGGCTCCGGCCGTGGTGGAGGCCGACGCTGAAGCCGACGCCGAGACCGACGCCGAGACCGAAGGCGCGTCCGGGAGCGAGGCCGCGCCCGACGCATCCGCCTCCGCCTCCGCCGAGCCGACGGAGCCCGCCGCCCAGACGCCCGCGGTGCCCAAGCCGCGCCAGGCCAAGCGCACGAAGGCGGCGGCGTCCAAGCCTCCGGCCAAGAAGGCGCCCGCCAAGCGGGCCACCGCGCGCAAGACGGCCGCGAAGCGCACCGCGCCCGAGGCACCCGCGGCCGAGGCACCCGATGCGCCCAAGGCCAAGGCCAAGACGAAGGCGGAGCCCCCGCTGCACGCGCTCGTCCTGGGCGTGCTGCTCAAGACCCCGGGCGAGGCGCGGGCGGTGCGGGACATCAGCAACGCGCTCTCGGCGGAGCACCCCCAGCGGGCCACCTCCATCCAGGTGGTGCGCAACAACCTGGAGAAGCTCGCCAAGGACAACTCCGTCACGAAGGCGACGGAGGGCGGTGCGGTGACGTACACGGCCAAGGCCGCTGACGGTCAGGGCGGTGCGGCCGAGCCGACCCCCGAGGCGGTTCCGGCCGAGGCGTAGTCACACCCGTGTCGACCCCGGCCGCGCGAGCGCGTCCCCACCCAGGACAGCGCCGCGCGGCCAGGGCGCCCGCCCCCCTGACCGCCGACCGCCGTCGCGCTAAGGCGCCTTCGCCGTCGGTCCGTCCTGCCCCTTGCCCGGGGGCAGGGCCGCCCTTCCCGTGACGTACTCGCTCCAGATCCGCAGCGGGAGGACGTTGCCCCGGTCCTTCTTCCGGCCGCCCACGTCGTGCATGCCCAGGAGTTGGGGCGTGCCCGGCTTGTTGCGGAACACGGTGACGGCCGTGGTCAGGTCCTCGGTGTGGCCGACGTACCAGGCCGACTTCATCCGGTCGCCCGCGTCGGTCGAGCCCGCCGACACGTCGCCCGTACGGCGCGCGAACACGCCGAACCTGCCGTCCTCCGCCAGCCGCCTCCAGGCCGACGACACCAGGGCGCTGTTCACGTCGCGCGCCACCGTGGCGGCCATGGCCCGCTCCTTCTCCGGCCTGTCGAAGCCCTTGACCGCCTTGCCGTCCAGGCTCAGCCCGGTCACCGAGTAGGGCTCGGTCCGCATGCCCCCGTTGTCGAAGGAGCCGTACGCGCTCGCCATCCTGACCGCGCTCGGCGTGGACGTGCCGAGCGGGAAGGACTTGTCCAGGCGGGCCAGGCTCTTCTCGTGCAGCCCCGCCGCCACGGCGAGTTCCTTCACCTTCCCCAGGCCGACCTCCTTGCCCAGCTCGACGAAGGTGACGTTGGCCGATGCGACCAGCGCCTGGAAGAGCGTGGTGTGCCCGGCGACCTCGGCCCCGGAGCCCGGCCGCACGGCCGCGTCCGTGACCAGGCGGCCCGTGCTGTCGTAGCCGCTGGTGAGGGTGATCCGCCCGTCGCCGTGCTGGAGGGCGGCAGCCAGCACGAAGGGCTTGAACGCCGAGCCGACGGGGACGCCCGAGGTGTCGGCGTTGTTGGCGAAGTGCTTGATCGCGTCCTCGCCGCCGTACACCGCGACCACGGCCCCGTCGTCGGGCCGCACGGAAGCCGCGCCCACCTCGACGTACCTGTCCTGGGGGCGCTTCTTCGGGTCGAGGTCGCGCTCGCGCACGCTCCGCACCGCCCGTTCCAGCTCCCGCACCTTGGCCTTGTCGAAGGTGGTGTGCACCCGGTAGCCACCCCGGGCGAGGTCCTTGTCGGTGAGGCCCGAGCGCTTCTTGATGTACTTGTTGGCGATGTCGACGAGGTAGCCGCGCTGGCCGCCGAGACTGGTCGGCTTGACGGCCGCGCGGGGCTCGGGGAACGTCCGGTACGCGGCCCGCTCGGCCTTCGTCATCGCGCCGGTCTCCACCTGCCGGTCGAGGATCCACTTCCAGCGGTCGACGGCGCGCGCGTGGTTGCCCCCGCCGCCCGCGGGGTCGTACTGCTCCGCGCCCTTGAGCAGCGCCGCCAGGAGCGCCGCCCTGCTGGGGTCGAGGTCCTTCGCGGGGATGCCGTAGTAGGCCTGCGCGGCGGCCTGGACGCCGTACGCCCCGCGGCCGAACCAGCTGGTGTTCAGATAGCCCTGGAGGATCTCCTCCTTGGTCTTCCTGTTGTTGAGTTTGAGGGAGATGAAGAACTCCTTGGCCTTCCGCTTCGCGGACTGCTCCTGGGTCAGGTAGGTGTTCTTCACGTACTGCTGGGTGATGGTGGAGCCGCCCTGGGTCTCGCCGCCGCCCACGACGCTGACGGCCGCCCGGAGTATGCCCTTCGCGGAGACCCCGGGGTCGGAGTAGAACGTCTCGTTCTCGGCGGCGATGACGGCGTGTTCGACGGAGTCGGGTATCTCGTCGAGCGTGACGTTCTGGCGGTTGACCGCGCCGACGCTGACGAGCTGCGTGCCGTCGGACCAGTAGTAGATGGTGCCTTCGCGGCGGGCCTCGTCGTTCTCGTCGGGGATGTCGACGGACACGTACACGACCACGAAGAGCCCCGCCAGCGCGCCGCAGCCGAGCAGGAACACGCCCGACGCCAGGCGCCAAGAAGGGATCCAGCGACGCCAGTTGCTTCTCCCCTTGCGGGGGTAGTCGACACGGAACCCGCGAAGGCGGATCGGGCGTTTGGCGCGTGGTGCCATTGCTCCAGCTCCTCGTTCACCTTCCCGCACCTGCGTGGCGCGGGCTTGTGAGAGGAGATGTTCCGGATCGCCGTCGGGTTGTCCCGAAGATCGTTTAGGCCTGATGTCGCCTATGGTCCGGGCGATATTTCCGGAGGAACGGCCATTCGTACAGCCGTCGTATCGCCACCTGGCGCCGCACGCCTCATCCCGCGCCGTCGTGGTGCAGTTGGATCAGGTCCCAGCGGTTGCCGTACAGGTCGCGGAAGACGGCGACCGTGCCGTACGCCTCCTGCCTCGGCGTCTCCTCGAACACGACTCCGGCCGCCCGCATGCGCGCGTAGTCGCGCTCGAACGCGTCCGTGTTCAGGAACCAGCCGACGCGGCCGCCCGTCTGGTCCCCGACGCGGGCCTCCTGTCCCGCGTCCGACGCGCGGGCCAGCAGCACCGCGGTCTCCGTCGACCCCGGCGGCGCCACGACGACCCAGCGTTTGCCGTCGTCGACGCGGGTGTCCTCGCGGAGTTCGAATCCCAGGGCGTCCACGTAGAAGGCGATGGCCTCGTCGTAGTCGCGCACGACCATTGTCACCAGTCCGAGATGGGGCATGGCCCCATCCTGCCCCGTCCGCCGTCCGCCGTCCGCCGGGCGCCGACAGCGCCGGTGCGGCCGGTGCGTCGGCGGCCGCGCGGCACGCCCACGGGGCCGTACGAGGACGGCCCCGCGTCACCTCAGACGCGGGCTCTCAGGCAGTCTGCGACCAGGCGGTGCGCGTACGCGGCGTCCAGGGCTCCCGGGCGGAAGAGGACGCGGTACACGATCGGCGCCACGACGGCGTCCAGGACGCGTTCGACGTCGGGGGCGGCCTCACCCCGTGCGGCCGCCCGGCGCAGGATGACGTCGACCGTCTCGGCGGCGTACACCGAGCACCGGCTCGCGTTGCCGCCGTCCCCGTCGCCCACGAGTGCGTCACGGACGTAGGCGCGGCCGACGTCCGAGGCCATCTCCTCGGCGAACTGTTCCGCCCAGGCCCGCAGGTCGGACGCCAGATCGCCCAGGTCGTCCGGATCGCCGTCGGGCCGCAGGCGCTCGACGGCGACGTCGGAGAGCAGTGCCGACAGGTCGCCCCAGCGGCGGTAGACCGTCGACGGGGTGACGCCCGCGCGCGCCGCGACCAGGGGAACCGTGAGCGCGCCCCGGCCCACCTCGGCTTCGAGCTCGTGGACAGCGGCGTGCACGGCCTGCTGGACACGGGCACTGCGCCCACCAGGGCGCACCATGGGTCTGGGCATGTTCGTCACCTTAATGCACGGTTGACGCGTCAACGACAGTCGTGGCGCGGCGCCCTCAGGCCACGGGGGCGAGTCCGGGAGCGGGCTCGGTGCGCTCGTACGCGTGCCCCACGCGCAGCAGCCGCGCCTCGCTCAGCGGCGGCCCCATGAGCTGCATGCCGATGGGCAGCCCGGCCGCGTCGCGGCCGACCGGCAGGCTCAGCGAGGGCATCCCGGTGACGTTGGCGGGGGCCGACAGCCGGACGTAGCTTTCGGACACGTCCTCGACGGTCCCGTCGGGCCAGGTGACGGTGGATCCGCCGACGACCGCCGCGGTCGTCGGCACGGTGGGCGCGGCGACCACGTCCACGGTGTCGTACAGGTCGAGCCACGCCCGGCGCATGAGCGTCCGGGCCCGCTGGGCCCGCAGGTAGTCGCCTGCGGACAGCAGTTCGCCCGCCTCCAGGAGGACGCGCACGTCGGGGCCGTACAGCTCGGGCGTCGAGCGCAGTGTCCGCTCGTGGTAGGCGGTGGCCTCGGGGACCATCAGGCCCCACTGGGTCGCCAGGACGTAGCGCGTCATCGGCGTCTCGACGTCGACGAGTTCCGCGCCGAGGTCTTCGAGACGTGCGACGGCCCGCCGGACGGCGGACTCGACTTCGGGGTCCACCCGCTCGAAGTAGTAGGTGCCCGGCACTCCGACGCGCAGCCCCGCGAGGTCGTCGACCGGGGCCGGGCGGTAGTCGACGGCGGGCGCGGACAGGGACGCGGGGTCGCGGTGGTCGTGTCCGGCGAGCGCGGTCAGGACCAGGGCGGCGTCCTCGACCGTTCTGGTGAGCGGGCCGACGTGGTCGAGCGACCAGGAAAGCGAGGTCACGCCGTGGCGGGGGACGAGGCCGTACGTCGGTTTGAGGCCGACCACCCCGTTCAGCGCGGCGGGGACCCGGATCGAGCCGCCGGTGTCGGTGCCGAGGGCGAAGAGGGCCGAGCCCGCGGCGACGGCCACGGCCGATCCGCCGCTGGAGCCGCCCGCGACGCGCTCCTGGTGCCAGGCGTTCCTGGTCTGCGGGGTGATCAGGCCGTAGGCGAACTCGTGGGTGTGGGTCTTGCCCACCAGCACCGCACCGGCCGCGCCCAGGCGCGCGGCGACCGTGCTGTCGGTGCCGGCCCGGCGGTCGGCACGCGCCCGTGACCCGGCGGCGGTCGGCAGGCCCGCCGCGTCGATCAGGTCCTTGAGGCCCATGGGGATTCCCTGCAACGGGCCGAGGTCGCGCCCCGCGGCGATGTCGCGCTCGGCGGCGAGGGCGGCGCGGCGCGCGTCCGCCGCCGTCACGGTCGCGTAGGCGCCCAGGTGCGGTTCGGTCCGGTCGATCCGGTCGAGCACGGAGTCCACCAGTTCCACGGGGGACAGCCGCCGCTCCCGCATCTCGTGGGCCGCGTCGGCCAGGGAGAGTTCATACGGCTGCATCGGTCTCCTCCCCCGCGTTCTTGCCGTCGGCCCGGTAGGCGGCGGCGGGAGGGGTTTCACCGAAGTCGAGTTCGCGCAGGCGGGAGACGACTGCGCGGATGCGGTCGGCGGTCGCCGCCACGTGGGCGTGGCGGTCTTCGGGCAGCGGGAGCCCGTTGCGCTCGGCCCATCGGGCCGCTTCCCGGGGCGTGAGGTCGGCAGGGGGCACGGGTGCTCTTTCCTCGTGTGGCCGGTGCGGTGGCCGGGGGTGCTCCACCGCGACGACTTAACGCTAACTGTTTGCGTTAGTGGACGATAGAGGGCTACGTTCACTTAACGCAAACCCATAGCTTTAGCGCGTGGGGCTGGACCGTGGCTCCGGGCCGTGCTCGTGGAACACGGTCTTGAACCGCGGCCTTGAACCGCGGTTTTGAACCGCGGCCTTGAACCGCGGCCTTGAACCGCGGCTTCGCATCGAGGGAGTGACCGCCATGCAGACCCGAGCGGCCGACGCCACCGGCCCCGCCCCGCTTCCCCACTGGCCCGTGGGCGGCGTCACCGTCCACCGGGTGGACGAAACGCCCCTGCCGACGGAGACCGGCCGCTGGCTGCTGCCCGGCGCGACCCCGGACCTCGTCGCCCGACAGGACTGGCTGCGGCCCGACTTCGCCGACGCCGATGGCGCCCTGCGCCTGTCCAGCCACAGTTTCGCGTTCACGGTGGCCGGGCTGCGCGTCGTGGTGGACACCGGCATCGGCAACGGCAAACCGCGCGCGAACCCGGCGTGGCACGACCTGCGCACCGACTACCTCCAGCGGCTCACGGCCGCCGGGTACCACCCCGACACGGTCGACCTGGTGATCCTCACCCACCTCCACACCGACCACGTCGGCTGGAACACCCGCGGGGCGAACGGCACGTGGGTGCCGACCTTCCCGCGCGCCCGCTACCTCGTCTCCCGCGTCGAGCGGGACTTCTGGGCGTCGTACGACATGGACGGACCGCGCAGGCAGATGTTCCGCGACTCCGTCGAGCCCGTCGAGGAGGCCGGGCTGCTCGACCTCCTCGACGTACCCGCGGACGGTCTCGACCTCGCCCCCGGCCTGCGCGTGCTCCCGACCCCCGGCCACACGCCGGGCCACCTCGCGGTCCGGGTCGCCGACGGCGGCGCGACGGCCCTGATCACCGGCGACTGCGTCCACCACCCCGTACAGCTGCCGCACCCGGACATCGGCAGCTGCGTCGACATCGACCCCGGGCGGGCCGAGGAGACCCGGCGGGCCCTGCTCGCGTCGCTCGCCGGGACGACGACCCTCCTGCTCGGCTCCCACTTCCCGCCGCCCACGGCGGGCCGGGTCGACGCACGCGCGGGCCGCTACGGGCTGACGCCGGTCCCCGCGCACGGCCGCCCGTCGTAGCGGGGGCGGCTCCGCGCGGCCGCCCCCGCCTCCTCACCGGGTCAGAGCGTGCGGCACAGCAGCGCCGCCGGTGCGCCGCTCTTCGCCCACGCCTTGGTGAAGGCGACACCGGCCGCGTACTCGCCGTTGGCGCACTGCCCCTTGTAGTTTCCGTACGCGAAGTCCCCGCCCGGGTTGCCGCCCGGCCGGTTGTCGCCCCGGTCGAACCACACGGTCCTGCCCTGCGTCGGGAGCGCCCGGTTCGCGGTGGCGCACAGGACACCGGAGACCGCCTGTCCCCGCACGCTGTGGCCGATCACGAACTGGTTCGGGCCGCACTGGTACTTGGTGTAGCCGGTGGCCCAGTCGCCCTGCTGGACGTACCGCTCGTCGCGCACCACGGTCGGGGCGGTGCCGGGGGCCGCCAAGGCGCCCGCCGCCACGTCGGTGCACAGCGCGCGGCCGTTGCGGTCGGACAGGCCGATCGTCCGCTGCCCGTCCGGGCACACGCCCTTGCGCGCGCCCGCGTCCCAGTCGCCCGCCGCCCGCACGGACGCCGACTGCACCGCGTCGGCGTGGTCGAGGTTGAGCATGCTCCAGGTGTCGGACGCGGGAACCGGGCCGCTCTTCTCCGGCGAGGAGACGAGGCGCCGCCAGTCGGCCGTTCGCCAGTCACCGCCGTCCAGGACGCCCGAACGGCCGCCAGACCGGTCGTAGTTGACGAGGGACCAGGTGCCGTGGCCGCTCCAGCCGATCAGCGGCCAGTAGGCGAAGTCGGCGTCCCTGGCGATCAGGTGGTCCACGAAGTTGCCGAACCAGGCGCGGGCCTGGGCGGACCCCTCGTCGCCTCCGATGCCGAACTCGCTGATCCACACCGGCGCGGTGAAGTGCTGACCCGTGCCCGGCGCTCCCGCCACGTAGAACGCCTGCCGGTCCAGGGTCGCGAACAGCTCGTCCCTGGACAGCTCCTGGTAGCGGGGGTCGTGGGTCTCGCCCATGCCGGTCGCGCCGGTGTGATTGGGCCCGGTGTACCCGTAGAAGTGCGCCGCGTAGACGAGTTTGTGCGAGCGGACCAGGGTGTGCGAAAGGGTCCGTACGGGCTCCAGCGTCGGACGGCCGTGGGGCAGCCCGTCGGCCGGTATGCCCTGCCAGTTGATCCCTTCGACGACGATCAGGAGATCGGGGTTGGCCTCGGTGAGGAGCCGGTCGCCGAGCCGCTGGGAGGCGGCCCACCAGTCGTGGTCGTTGCCCCAGTTCCAGTTGGCGTCGTCGGTGACGGTGCGGCGGACCTCGTTGTAGAGGTCGGCGCCCACGACCCGCTTGTTGTCCTTGTACCGGCGGGCGAGCGAGATCCAGTCGTTCTCCCACCGCGCCGTGCTCTGGCTGGTGTTCCAGCGCTCGTTGCCGTCGAGCCCGCAGCAGAACCGCGAGGTGTTGGTGTGGTTGTTGAGCACGACGGCGAAGCCCTCGGCGGTGGTCGCCTCGATCACCGCGTCGAAGACCTGGAGCGGCGTCTTGCCGCGCAGCTGCGGATTGGCGGCCACGGAGGCGTCCGGCACCGGCGCGGAGTCGTGGAGCATCTGGTTCGAGAACGGCAGCCGGATGCTGTTGATGCCGAGTTCGTGGAAGGTCGCGAGGATCCGGGAGATCGGCGCGCGGTCCAGGCCGAGCGGCATCTGGTCGGCCTTCTCGCCGTCGTGGTGGTTGGCCGGGTCGTTGATGTCTCCCGACCCGTTCCAACTTCCCTGTGCGCCTTGCCAGTTCGCGGACTTCAGCTTGAAGCGGTCACCGTCGGCGTCGACGATGTAGCGGCCCCGGGTGCTCAGGGGCGGGCTCCAGGTGTCGGCGAGCGGGACCGCCGGCGCCCCGGCCGAGGGGACGGCACCGGACGGGGCCGGGGACGCGCCGGACGGGGACGCGCCGAGCGCCCCCGTGAGGAGCAGGGCCCCGGCAAGCGCCGGAAGCAGCAGACGTCTCACAGTCTCCTCCAGGTTCTTCGGAGCTCACCGCGCGCGGGGATCACCGCACACAGGGCTCGGTGCGAGCAGATCTCAACATGATCGGCGCTCGATGTGAACAGACCCGACCATGAACAGAGCTGAACATGAAGGGAGTTAATCTTTTACGGAAGCCCGGAAAGACCACGAGACGTCCACGTTCCCCCCTTACCGGTTCAGGCGGTCCTCCCGCGCTCGCGGTCGTCCTGGCCGAGCCGGTACGCGTGCTGCCCGGCCGGGGCCCCGAAGCGGGCCAGGCAGTGCCACACCTTCTTGACGGCCTGCGGGTCGTGCTCGCCCGTGCGGGCCGCGTCCCCGACGACGCGCGGATCGAGCCTGCCGTCCACGGCGATCCGCGCGCCCAGCTCGACGTACTCCTGGCCCCGGTACTCCGGGTGCAGCCGCAGCTCGTCGACCGTGAGCCCGAAGCCCGGGTGCCATTCGACCGGGCAGGGCAGACGGCGGGCGGCGGTCTCGACGGGCGTGCCCCGGTAGCAGGGGTCCAGGACCAGGGCCTCGACGTCCCGCGCCAGCTCGACCCGGCCGTGCACCTGTGCCTCGATGTAGTCGTCGAGGGCGTCCCGCCGGTCGGCCAGGGCCAGTTCGACGAGGCCCATGCGGTGGACGGTGCCGAAGTCCGACGGTTCGAGGAAGCTGTCCGGGTAGCAGAACGTGGTGCGCGCGAGCGCCGCGGAGGTCAGCCGGAAGTGGGCGGAGCCGAAGCGCGGCGCGGCGCCGACCGGGTCGCCCCGGAAGTCCAGTGCGCCGTAGACGGGGCGCTCGTGGGGCGGTGCGGCGTCGTAGGCGCCGCCGAAGATCCGGCTCTCCCACCGCCACCGGTCGCCGCCCGGGTGGGCGGTCAGGCCTCCGTTGCTGGTCCCCGTGGCGAACTGCGAGAGGTAGACGCCGCCGTCGGCCAGCGCGTCGAGGATCGGCCCGCCCTTGGCGAGCCGGTCCGGATGGAAGTTGAGGGTCACCCGCAGCGCCGGGTCCAGGGGCGGCCCGTACGAGCGCCCGGCCACGTGTTCCAGGGCCCGTTGCGCCGCGGGTCCCGCGGCTGTTCTCGCGGCGGGCCCCGGGGCTGTTCCCGCGGCGGGTCCCGGGGCGGGTCGGACGGCGTCTGCGTTCATGCGCGCAGTGTGCCCCCGGGACGATCAGTGCGCGCACTCGGGTTCGTCCGCACGACATGCGTACGACACGTTCCGGCCGCGCCGCCCGCCTCCTCGTCGGATGCCGTCCGCGTGGGTACGACTGAAGCGTGCCCGGCCGTCGCGGCCGGAGCCGGAGGGAGGACGAGGTGCGCAGGATCGCGATCGTGGGGGCGGGTCAGGCGGGGCTCCAGCTGGGCCTGGGGCTGCTGGCCGCCGGGTACGAGGTCACGCTCGTCGCCGAGCGGCGGCCCGATGAGGTGCGGGGCGGTCGGGTCACGTCGACCCAGCTCATGTTCGGTCCCACGCTGCGCGTCGAGCGGGAGGCGGGGCTGGCGCTCTGGGACGACACGGCGCCCGTGATGCCGGGGTTCGAGCTCGGCAACTGGCTGCCGGAAAGCGATCCCGACACGTCGCTGCGGCGGTTCACGGCGTCGTTCGACGACGAGGTGCGCTCCGTGGACCAGCGGGTGAAGCTCTCGGCCTGGCTGGAGCTGTTCGAGGAGCGGGGCGGGCGCGCGGAGTACCGCTCGGCCGGGCCCGCCGACCTGGCGGCCGTCGCGGCGGCGCACGACCTCACCGTGCTCGCCACCGGGCGCGGCGAACTCTCCGCGCTCTTCGAGCGCGACACCTCCTGGCCCGGCTACGAGCGGCCGCTGCGCCACCTCGCCTGCTTCTACCTGGCCGGGGTCGACCACGACGCCTCCGACCCGGTGACGGAACACGCCAGGGTCACCGGCGTCCCGCCGACCGGCGACCTGATCGTCCTGCGGGCGCTGACCGTCGGCGGGACCTGCGACATCCTGCTCTTCGAGGGCAAGTCGGGCAGTGCGTACGACTGTTGGGCCGACCGTCCGTCCGCCGCCGACGGCACGCGGCGCGCCGTGGAACTGCTGCGGACGTACGCCCCCTGGGAGTACGAGCGGTTCCGCGACGCCGAGCCCACCGACCCGGGCGCCGCGCTGTACGGCGCGGTCACCCCCGCGGTCCGCCACCCCGTGGCCCACGTGGACGGCCGCCCCGTGCTGGGCCTGGCCGACGCCGTCGCCGTGCACGATCCGATCACCGGCCAGGGGTCCAACAACGCGGCTCGGGCCGCGGCGAGTTACCTCGCCTCCATCCTGAAGCGCGGCGATCTGCCGTTCGACGAGGAGTGGATGCGGGGGGCCTTCGACGCGTACTGGGAGTACGGCAGGCACACGCACGCCTTCACCGACTTCATGCTGCGCGAGCCGCAGCCGGACGAGGTGGTGCGGATCGTCACGGCCGCGTTCGAGCATCCGGAGATCGCCCACAAGTTCGCCAACGGCTATGCGGATCCGCCGGGCTACCGCGACTGGCTGATGGACCCCGCGGGGGTCGACGCGTACCTCGCCGGGTTCGGAAAGTAGCCGGGTTCGGGAAGTAGCCGGGTTCGGGAAGTAGCACCCGCGGAGCGTGGCCCACGGGCTCGTGGGCCACGAGCGGCGCTGCCGGCTGGTGCAGGCCAGGCCGTGGTCCGCCCCGAAGGCGTCCGCTGGGAAGGTCCGCCAGGCCCGGCCGACCCCGTACACCGGCGGCGGTTCAGGCGCCTTCGGCGTGCTCCTCGGCCCTGGAGGCGGGCTCGTGCCGCACCGGTCGACGGGGCGCGGGCACGGAACCGCGGGGCGGGGGCGGCTGGTTGAGGTGGAGCCAGGCCGTGAGGGCGGCGTGGAGTTCGGTGACGCGCCGCCGGTCCAGGTCCTCGCCCGCCGTGCCGACGTGCAGCCGGACGGTGTCGGCGGTGACGCGGTAGTTGATGGCCGACACGGGCGGCGAGGTGATCGTCCGGCCGTGGGCGAGGGTGTGCAGGAGTGCCTGGATCCGGGGCGGCGGCTGGGGCGGGGCGACCGGCGGCGGGACCGGCCGGGGGCGGGCCGGGACGCCGACGGCCGTGTAGAAGTCGTGGATCGCCTCTTCCAGTTCGCGGGGCTCGTCGGGGGCGGCGGCCACGAAGGCTTCCAGCAGTTCGCGGTGGCGCTCGGGCCTGTAAGCGTCGTCGGGGCGCGGGGGCATCGGGTGCTCGTCGACGTCCACGCTGACGCAGGCCGGCGGGATGAGGACGCGCGTGTAGCCGCGGCGGACGTACAGGGAGTGCTCGGCGCGCAAGTTGGAGATCTGGGCGTGTACGGGGTTCCTGCCGGACGGCGGGCAGGGGACCGAGAGGGTGCACCGCGGGCCGTAGGGGCCGCGCGCGAGGTGCCGTACGCCCGTCTGCGTCACCAGCACGGTCATCTGCCTGCTCTTGGCGTCGTCGCCCAGCCCGAAACCCACCACGGTCGTCGCCATGTGCCCTCCGCGTCACCGCTCCGCGCTGCTGTCGCTCACGTCAACGCTATCGGCTCTGCCCGGCCGTACAGGAGCGAACGGGAGGAAAAGCGGAGACTCCACGACCAATCCGTACAGGGGATCGAAAAAGGCGTACGTCAGTTCGGTCGCGCGACGGCCGGATCGCATCGGGGCCAAGGTCGGCGCATCGACGGGATGCATTGACAGGGACCCGTCACATCAGTTCACTTCTTCACGACAGGTACGGACCGGCACTCATGTCCCAGCCGACCGACGGAGCCACCGAACACGCACGTCAGTGGCGTGATGGCGACCCGTCGACACCTCTTCGCGCGGATCGAGGCGAGTTTCATGTCCTTACGCGTCCCCAAACGACCGCTCCTGGCCGCCGTCGCCGCCTTCGCGGCGCTGACCGCCGTATTGGCAGGCCCCTCCGGCCCCGCGGGCGCGGCCGACGGGCCACCCGTCGCCCAAGCCCTGAACACAGCGGACGCCACCGGTCTCAAGGCGGTGAACGCGGTCCCCTTCGAGGACACCTTCGACGGGCCCGCCGGATCGGCGGTCGACAGCACCAAGTGGCAGACCGAGACCGGCGACAACGTCAACAACCACGAGCGCCAGTACTACACCCCGGGCAACGCCAACGCCGCGCTGGACGGCCAGGGCCACCTGGTCATCACCGCGCGGCGCGAGAACCCCGCCAACCACCAGTGCTGGTACGGCAGGTGCGAGTACACCTCGGCGCGGCTCAACACCTCGGGCAGGTTCACCCGGGCCTACGGACGCGTGGAGACCCGGCTCAAGGTGCCGCGCGGACAGGGCATGTGGCCCGCCTTCTGGATGCTCGGGCACGACTTCGGACAGGTCGGCTGGCCCGCCAGCGGCGAGATCGACGTCATGGAGAACATCGGCCGCGAACCGGGCACCGTGCACGGCACGCTGCACGGCCCCGGCTACTCGGGCAGCGGCGGCATCGGCGCCGCGTACACCCTGCCCGGCGGCCGGGCCTTCGCCGACGGCTTCCACACCTTAGCGGTCGACTGGTCGCCCGCCGCGATCACCTGGTCCGTGGACGGCGTCGTCTACCAGCGCCGCACTCCCGCCGACCTCGGCGGCAGGCAGTGGGTGTTCGACAAGCCGTTCTTCCTGATCCTCAACCTCGCCGTCGGCGGCGACTGGCCGGGCGATCCGGACGGCTCGACCTCCTTCCCGCAGCAGCTCGTCGTGGACTACGTGCGCGTCAGCACCTCCGACAGCGGCGGCACCTCGGGGGCCCTCGTCGGACTCGCGGGCAAGTGCCTGGACGTCGCCGACGCCGACCCCGCCAACGGCACCGCCGTACAGCTCCACACCTGCAACGGCACCGCCGCGCAGCGCTGGACCGTGGGAGCCGACGGGACCGTCAGGGCCCTCGGCAAGTGCCTCGACGCGGCAGCGGCGGGCACCGCGGACGGCACCCGGGTCCAGCTGTACGACTGCAACGGCACCGGAGCCCAGCACTGGGCGTACAACGCCGCGGCCCGCGACCTCGTCAACGTGCCCGCCGACAAGTGCCTCGACGTACGCGAGAACAGCTCGGCCGACCGCACCCCCACGCAGCTGTGGACCTGTGCGGGCACCGCCAACCAGAAGTGGACGCTCACACCGTGACCGATCACACCATGGCCGTTCACGACTGAATCCATGTGGTAATTTTCCGAAGCCAGTCGCACTTTTGTACGCAAATGCTCACGCAATGCGTACGGAGTCAGGGAATCCGGTGGGAATCCGGAACTGACGCGCAGCGGTGAGGGTGACGGGCGGGGCATCGGCCACTGGGCGGCAGCACGCTCCCGGGAAGGCGCTCCGGCCGGACGACCCCGAGTCCGAAGACCTGCTGGTGTCCCGGCCGGGAATCGGGCGCAGCCCCGAGCCGTCCGGGAGGACCGCAAACAGGCTGACGGCTCCGCGCATGGGCCGTCGACTCAGAGGACTCGCCCGTGCCGTTCGCACCCACCGCCCGCCGCGCCGCTCTCTTCCTGGTGGGCGCCCTGCTCCTCACCGGCTGCGGCGGACCCGCGTCCGACCCTGGCGAGGACGGGGCCGCGAAGGCCCCGGGCTTCCCCGTCACGCTCGACGACTGCGGGAAGCGCGTCCGGGTCGCGAGCCCGCCGCAGCGGGCGGTCGCCCTCGACCAGGGCGCGGCGGAGATCCTGTTCTCGCTCGGCCTGGCCGACCGGATGGTGGGCACCGCGACCTGGACGGACCCGGTGCTCAAGGGCCTGGAGAAGGAGAACGCGAAGGTGGCGCGGCTGGCGGACCGCTACCCCTCCTTCGAGAAGGTGCTGGCCACCGAGCCCGACTTCGTCGCCGCCTCCTTCACGTACACCCTCGGCAAGGGCGGTGTGGCACCGCGCGACCGCTTCGAGCAGCTGGGCGTGCCCGCCTACCTCTCCCCCACCGACTGCGCGGACAAGGACAACAGCGGCGACGGGGACGGCGTCCGCACCAAGCCGCTGACCATGGAGACGGTGTACGGGGAGATACGCGACCTCGCGCGGGTCTTCGACGTGCGCGAGCGCGGCGAAGAGTTGATCGCCCAGCTCAAGTCCCGCCTGGCCAGGGCGACTTCGTCGGGCGACTTCAAGGGCGTCGACGTCCTGTACTGGTACGCGAACTCCGACTCGCCCTACATGGCCGGCTGTTGCGGCGCTCCCGGCATCGTCACCCGGGAGCTGGGCGTGAAGAACGTCTTCGACGACACGCGCGAGGAGTGGCCCCAGATCAACTGGGAGACGGTCGTGGACCGAGACCCGGACGTCCTGGTGATCGGCGATCTGACCCGCAGGTCCCAGTCGGCGGAGAGCGCCGCGCAGAAGATCGCCTTCCTGGAGTCCAACCCGGTGACGAAGAACATGACCGCCGTGAAGCACAAGCGGTACGTGCTGCTCAGCGGGCAGGCGCTCAATCCGACGATCCGCGGCGTCGAGGCCGTGGAGAAGGTCGCGGCGGCGCTGAGGTCGTACGGGCTCGCCAAGTGACGGCTCGCCCCGTGACCGCTCGCCCCGTGGCGGCGTCCCCGGCCGAGGAGGGCGCCGGCGCGGCGCACCGCCTCGCCGCACGCGGCTGGGTGAGGCCCCTGTTCTGGTCCGCCGCCCCCATCGCCCTGCTCCTGTCCGTCGCCGTCGCCATCACCATCGGGCCCGCAGACATCCGCGTCGCCGACGTGTGGTCCGTGGTCGGCGCCCACCTCGGCTGGGGCAGCGCCGACGTCTCGCCCATCCGCGACGGCATCGTGTGGAACCTGCGGCTGCCCCGCACGCTCCTCGCGGCGGTGTGCGGCGCCGGGCTCGCCGTCTGCGGGGCCGTCATGCAGTCGCTGCTGCGCAATCCGCTCGCCGACCCCTTCGTCCTCGGCGTCTCGTCCGGCGCCTCGACGGGCGCGGTGCTGGTCGTCGTACTCGGCGCGGGCGGCGGCGTCCTCTCTGTCTCGGGCGGGGCGTTCCTGGGGGCGCTGTGCTCGTTCGGGACGGTGCTGCTGCTCAGCCACACCCTGGGCGCCACGTCGGACCGCGTGGTGCTGTCGGGGGTCGCGGCGATGCAGTTGTTCTCCGCGCTCACCTCGTTCGTGGTGCTCACGGCAGCCGACGCGGAGACGACGCGCGGGGTGCTGTTCTGGCTGCTCGGCTCGCTCAGCGGGACCGGCTGGACCGACGTGTGGACGTGTCTGGCGGTGCTCGTGGCGGCCCTGGTGGTCTGCGGCGGGTACGCGAGGACGCTGGACGCGTTCGCGTTCGGCCAGGACGCCGCCGCGTCGCTCGGCGTCTCCGTCGCCCGTACGCGCCTCGTCCTGCTGTGCACCACCGCGCTGCTGACTGCCGTGCTCGTCGCGTCGGCCGGGGCCATCGGGTTCGTCGGGCTCGTGCTGCCGCACGCGGCGCGGGCGCTGGTCGGCCCCGGGCACGCACGGCTGCTGCCGGTCACGGCGCTGACCGGGGCGGTGTTCCTGGTGTGGGTCGACACGCTCGCGCGTACGGCACTGGATCCGCAGGAGGTCCCGGTGGGCGTCGTCACCTCGCTCGTGGGAGTACCGGCGTTCGTCCTCGTCCTCTACCGCACCAGGAGCACCCGATGAGCACCGGCACCTCGGGGGCGGCGGGCGCCGAGACCCCGGCGGCACCCGGCGCCGACGCACCGGCGCGCACGGGGCTGCGCGCCGAGCGCGTCTCGCGCAGCGCGTCGGGGACCCCGGTGCTCGACGGCGTGAGCCTCGCCCCGCTGCCCGGCACCGTCACCGGTCTGCTGGGCCCCAACGGCTCGGGGAAATCGACGCTGCTGCGCCTGCTGGCCGGGGTCCTCGCGCCGGACAGCGGAGTCGTCACCCTCGACGGCGACCCGCTGTCCGCCGTGGGCCGCCGCGCGGTCGCCCGCAGGCTCGCCGTGGTCGAGCAGCAGGCCGACGCCCAGGTCGATCTGACGGTCGCCGACGTCGTACGCCTCGGCCGCGTCCCGCACCGCAGGGCGTGGGCGCCCGCGTCCGCCGCGGACGAGGAGGCCGTGGCGTCGGCCCTGGAGCGCACCGGCCTCGCGGGCAGGTCCCGCCAGCCCTGGCGCACGCTCTCCGGCGGTGAGCGCCAGCGCGTGCAGATCGCCCGCGCGCTGGCCCAGGAGCCCCGCGAGCTGCTGCTCGACGAGCCCACCAACCACTTGGACATCCAGCACCAGCTGGACCTCCTCGCCCTGGTCAAGGACCTGCGGCTGACCACGGTCGTGGCGCTGCACGACCTGAACCTGGCCGCGATGTACTGCCACCGGGTCGTGGTGCTCAAGGAGGGCCGGGTGGTGGCCGCAGGCTCCCCCGCGGACGTCCTCACCGAGGAGCTGATCGCCGACGTCTACCGGGTGCGCTGCGCGGTGGGCCGCCCGAGCGCCGACGGTCCCGCGCACATCCGGTTCCTGGGCACGCTGCCCTGAGACCGGAGCGCGCGGGCGGCCCGCCCCGGCCCCGTCAGGAGGTGTGCAGGGTCAGCCCGTAGCGGCTCAGGATCTCGTTGACCGGCTGGAACCACGTGTTGCCGCCCGAAGAGCAGTTGCCGTACCCGCCCGAGGTGACGCCCTGTGCCTGGTCACCGGTGATGAACGAGCCTCCGGAGTCGCCCCCTTCGGCGCAGGCGTCGGTCCTGACCGTCTCGTACACCGCGCCCTGCGCGTAGTTCACCGTCTGGTTGCGGGCCAGGACCGTGCCGCAGTGCCAGTGGGACGTCGAGCCCGAGCGGCACACGGACGTGCCCGCGGGAGCCTCCCAGGAGCCCTTCACCAGCCGGTCGGGGATCTGGCCCCAGCCCAGCACCACGGGAACCGTCCACCAGCCGTGGCCGGTGCTCACCCACGCCATGTCGTCGCCGGGGAACGACGAGCCCTGGAAGGTGCCCATGTCGGACCCGTCCCAGCCGCGCACGGAGCTGCCCCGCCCCCCGCAGTGCCCCGCGGTGACGAACCCGCCGTGCACGGAGAAGCCGATCGAGCAGCGGACGTTGCCCGTGTAGTACGGATCGCCGCCGACGACCCCAGCGGCGAACGTCCTGGGCGCCTCGCGCACGGTCTCGACCCCGACGGGGCCGGTGCTCCGGGCGCGGGCCAGGAAGTCCTCGACCGCCGCGTCGCCCCGGTGCCCCGCGACGACCTGGACGACGACGCGGTTCGTGCGGGGGTCGACGCCCCAGCCGCTCACGGCGGCGGGGGCGGGCTGCCGGTCGATCTCGCTCTTGGCCGCGTCGAGTTGGGCTGCGGTGCGTTCGACCAGGCGCGTGGCGGCGCCCGTGGACCGTACGGCGGCCGCTTGCCGCGCGTTCGTCACCGCGACGGTGAGCCTGCCGGTCGCGGCGTCGAACCACGTGCCGGCGAAGGCGTCGCCCGCCGCGCGTTCGGCCCCGGCCCGCAGGGCGAGTGCGGTCCGTTCCCGGGCGAGGCGGCGGTGGGCCTGTGCCTCGGTCAGGCCGAAGTCCCGCTGCATGGCGGCGACCAGGCCCGGGGACGCGGGGGCGCCCGCGGCGAAGGGGGCGGAAGGCACGGGAGCGGCAGGAGCGGACGGGGCGGGAGCGGCGGAGGCCGCCGGGGCGAGGGCCGTGACGCCGTACGCACCGACGAGGAGTAACGCGGACAGGGCTGCGCGCAGGCCGGTCCTGCGGGACGCGGAGGTGCCTCTCATGTCGGTTGAACCCTTCTGTCGTACCGATGGGGGCGGAGAACAGGGGAGCAAGGGAACAGACGTGCTCTGAGAGCGCTCTCAAAGGAGAGTAGGGGCAAGGGAACTCCAGCACCAGGGTTCCCGCACGCCCCCGCGGACCGCGCACGCGTCGGGGCCCGCACCCCACGGGTGCGGGCCCCGACGGACCGTGCGCGCACGCGACCGGCCCGGTACCCCGACGGCCGGTCGCGCGACTCGGCGGCCGGTCGGGCTCAGCGGCTGCTCAGAGGCCGAACTCCTGCGGCGACACGCCCAGCGCCGCACACGCCTCCCGCAGCACCTGCTCCTCGGCCGGGGCCACGTACCCGTCCGCGCCGGCGACCACGAAACCGGTCTGCACGACCGCCTTGGCCTCCATCGGCTTCTTCGCCGCCTTGGCGATCTCCTTCATGGCCTCGGCCTTGCCGTGCTGGAAGTTGGCCGACAGCTGGTCGACGTGCTTGTTGAACCGCTGCCGCAGCTGGTCCGGCGGGAAGTTCTGCAGGACGTCGTTCTGCACGATCAGCGACTCCACGTGCTGCCGCTCGGCGGGGTCGACCGACCCGTCGGCGGCCGCGACCAGCGCGCACATCGCCATGCTGGCGTCCCGGTAGGCGCCGCTCTTCAGCTCCGTCTTGAGGGAGCTGAGCTGGGACTTGAGCACACCCACGAGCTGGGCCTTGGACCCGCTGCCCGAGCCGGAGCCCGAGTGTCCGTGGCCACCGGAACCCCGCGCGCCCTGCGCCTGCTGCTGCAGACCCTTGGCCTGGTCCTTGAGCCGGTCCCACATCGCCATCCGTGCCACCCCAACTGCCGTGTCGTCCACTCGTCCGCGCGCGATCCGCGCTTCGCCCTCCCAACGCCCCTCCCGCCCCGCAAAGTTCCCGGGCCGCGAGGACAGCGCTCCCGGTGTGCTTCCGTGTGCCCTCTTCTGCAGACGCCCGTTCCGCCCGCGCCATTGCCATCGGCGGCGCACGGCGGTGAGGTGTGCGCGAGAGCCATCGGTCAGCGCTCCGTCGGACTACGGGCAGGCAGCCATGGGGACTACGGGTGTACGGGGCGCGAAGCACGCGATCGTCGTGGGCGGCGGCTTCGCCGGACTGGTCGCGGCGCGCGTGCTGGGCGACCGGTTCCGTTCGGTCACCGTCCTGGAGCAGGACCCCCTCACCGAGCACCCCGCGCACCGCAGGGGCACCCCGCAGAGCCGCCATCCCCACGCGCTGCTCGCCGCGGGCGCGCAGGTCCTCGAAGGGCTCTTCCCCGGCCTGCGGGAGGAGTTGACCGCGCGGGGAGCACCCGTGTCCGACTTCGGGCGGTTTCCCATGCTCTATCCGACGGGCTGGTCCCCTCAGGTGCCGACGGAGCTGGTGCTCCAGACGTTCAGCCGCCCGCTGCTGGAGGCCTCGCTGCGCCGCCGGGTCCTCGCCCACCGGGCCGTGTCCCTCCTGGACGGCGCACCGGTCACGGGGCTGCTCACCGATGCCTCGCGCAGGCGCGTCACCGGAGTGCGGACCTCGGCCGGGGTCTCGTACGGCGCCGATCTCGTGGTCGTCGCCACGGGACGGCACTCCAAGCTGCCCGACTGGCTCCGCGCACGGGGCCTGGCCGGGCCCGAAGTCCTCAGCGTGGACGGCAGGCTGTCGTACGCCTCCCGCCTCTACCGGCGCTCGGCCGATCACGCGCCCGGCTGGCAGGCGTCGCTCCAGGCCACCCTCGCCCCCGCGGCCGACCGGGGCGGCACTGTCCTGGCGATCGAGGACGAGCAGTGGCTGGTCTGTCTCTTCGGCGCGGGCGGCCGACTGCCGCCGACCGACCCCGAGGACTTCGGCGCGTACGCGGCCTCTCTGGAGAACCCGCACATCCACGAGGTCACCGGAGCGGCCGAGCCCTTGGGCCCGGTCTACCGGTACGCGGGGCTCGGCGGGCAGTGGCGCCGTTACGACCGGATCCGCCCCTGGCCACCCGGGCTCGCCGTGCTCGGCGACGCGCTGTGCTCGCTCAATCCGCTGTACGGGCACGGCATGACGGTCGCGGCGCTCCAGGCCGAGCTGCTGGGCCGCACGCTGGACGGCGACCGGACCGCGGGGGCCACGGCGCGCTTCCAACGGCGTACGGCACGGACGCTGCGCCTGGCCTGGTTCATGTCCACCGGCCTCGACCGCGGCTGGGCCGGGAACGGCGACGGCTCCGCGCTCTCCTCGCTCTCCCGGCACCTGCTGCGCGGAGTGCTGCGGCGGATCCCGGACGACCCGGGCCTCTACCGGGCGTTCCTCGAAGTGCAGCACATGCTGGCGCCCCCGACGGCCCTGCTGCCACCGCTGCTGGCGCCCCTGTCGACGTCCCTGCCTGGGCCGCTGCGGCGCCGCACCCGCGCGGACGGTTCCACGTGAAACACCGTGACGACCGCCGCGCCGGACAGGAGGACGGCGACGCTCCCGGGGCCGTCGACGCCCTGCCGGGTCCGGGTCACATCCTGTACGAGCTGCCCGCCACCGCCGCCGTCCACCCCGCCGCCCTGGACGAGCTGGCCGTCGCGTGGGCGTCGGGGCACGGGATGCTCGGTGATCCGGCGGCGGCCGAGAGCCTGTCGCGGGCCGGGATGGGGGACCTCGTCCGGCGGGCCTACCCCGGACTCCGGCACGACCGGGCCGCCCCGCTGATGGGCTGGTTCAGCTGGCTCTTCGTGATCGACGACAGCTTCGACCGGATGGGCGCCCGCGCGCTGGAGGAACACGCCTCGATCAGCGGCAGGATGCTGGACGCCCTGCCGCTGACGCACCGCGCCGACGCCCCCGTGCCCGACACCCCGCTGGCCCGCTGCCTCGGCGCGGTCTGGGGCGATGTCGCACCCCGGCTCAGCCGCTGGTGGCGCATGCGGTTCACCACCCACGTCATGCAGTTCCTCACGGCCTTCCGGTTCGAGGCGCTCAACCGGCAGCAGTCCCGCGTCCCGCCCCTGGACGAGTACGTCCAGCTGCGCCGCGCCTCGGGCTCGGTGACCGCCTGCCTCGACATGCTGGAGTTCTCCACGGGCCTTGAGGTGCCCCCGATGATCCACGCGACGGACCAGCTGCGCACCATGTTCGACAAGGCCACGGACGTCGTCGTCTGGGTCAACGACGCGGTGTCGCTGAAGAAGGAGCTGGCCGGCGGGGAGACCAGCAACGGGGTGCTGGTGGTGCGCAACGCGCTGGGCCTCAGCACGCGGCAGGCGGTGCGGCACGTGTACGACAGGGTGGAGGCGGACGTCGTCACGTTCCTCGCGGCGGAGCGGGACCTGACGCGGCTGTGCGGACAGTGGCCCGGCATCACCGACCGGGACCGCGCGGCGGTGGCGTCGTACTGCACCGGGCTCAAGGCGTGGATGCGCGGGAACCTCGACTGGTCGACGCGGTGCGACCGCTATCTCGGCTCCCGCGGCTGAGACCGCGCGGGCGGACCTGGCCGTTCGCGGTCAGCGGCGCGGCAGGCGCAGGAAGAGCCTGCGCGGACGGTAGAACGCCGCCAGCGGTACGGGCCGCACGTCGGCGCCCGGTTCGCAGCGGATGACTCGCCCGCCCGCCAGGGTCGCCAGCGCGATGACGCACTCCGCCACCCCGAAGTCGTCCCCGACGCACTTGCGCGCGCCCGCCCCGAACCCGACGAACGCGCCCCGGGGCAGGGCGGCGGCCCGCTCCGGAAGCCACCGGTCGGGGTCGAAGTCCAGGGGGTGCGGGTGGACGCCGCCGTGGCGGTGGACCGGCGCGGCGCTGATGACCACGGTGGTGCCCCGCTCCAGGTGCCGCCCCGCCAGCTCGACGTCGGCCGTGGTGACGCGGGTGAACAGCCAGCCCGGCGGGTACAGGCGGACCGTCTCGGTGATGACGCGGTCGGTGTACGGCAGCCGGGGCACGTCCTCCAGACCCGCCGGGCGCCCCTTCAGCACCGTGTCGGCCTCCTCCTGGAGGAGGCGCTGCGCCTCGGGGTTCTGGGACAGCAGGTAGCAGGCCCAGGTGAGGGTGGCGGCGACCGTCTCGGTGCCCGCGGCGAGGACGGTGACGACCTGGTCGTGCACCTCGCCGTCGCCCTTCCCCGTACCGCTGCCGTCGGCTCCGCTCTCGTCGCGCGCCGCGAGCAGCACGGACAGCAGGTCGCCCCGGTCGGCCCCGCTGCCGCGGTAGTCGGCGATGATCCGCTCCACCGTGGAGCGCAGGTCGTGCAGGGCGCGCCGGTGGCGCAGGTTCGTCGGCAGCGGCAGCCGCCGCAGCGCGTCCGGCATGAACATCTGCCGGAAGAACCCGCTGAACGCCGTCTCGAAGGAGCTGCGGATCCCCGCGACGACGTCCTCGTCCACGTGCGTGCCGAACAGGGTGCGCGTCACGGTCCGCGCGGCGAGCGCGTAGAACACCGGGTACGCGTCGATGACCGGCTCGTCGTCCCACGCGCCGGTCAGCGCGCGCACCTCGGCCTCCATGACGGAGCCGTACCTCTCCAGCTGGTCGCGCTGGAAGGCCGGTTGGAGCATCCGGCGCTGCCTGCGGTGGTCCTGGTGGGGGCAGGTGGCCACGCCGTTGCCCGCCATGTCCCGCGCCTTGTCGTAGTACGCCCCGCCCTTGTCGAAGGTGCGGTCGTCGGTCAGTACCTGCCGGAGCAGTTCGGGGTGGCACGGCACGTACGCCTTGGTCCTGCCGAGCCTGATCTCCACCAGGTCCCCGTGCGCCGGCAGCGAGGTCAGGAACTCGGTGGGACCGCGCAGGAGCGGGAGCATGTGGCCGAGCACAGGCACCGCTCCGGGGGCGGTGCCCGCTACGAATGTCGTCACAGCCATGGGGTTCTCCAGCCGATGAGGTCCGCCCCGCTTGATGAACTCCCCGCACACCGAGCGTGCCAGCAAGTACCCGGGCCGAACAGGGCGCGGCGCCCCCTGCCCCGTATGCGCCCCGGGCGCACGCCCCTTGAGGGCCGCGCCCCGGGGCACACACCTGCGGCGCCCGTGCCCGTCGGCCCCTGCCCGTCGGCCCGCGCGCGGGTCGCGCCGGGCCCGCTCGCGACGGCCTGCCTGGCGCACGGATCGAGAAGACCCCGGGCCGATCCCCTGCGGTTGCATATTTCCCTTTTGGGGATCGATTCGGCAATTCGCTTTGCTTTTCGGGTTATTGGACACTGAATCCACCGGGATTCCGCTTCCCTTCGGAGCCATTCCCGCCGCGCCTTCCCGCCATTCGATCCCGGCTATAAACTCACCGCTCGTTCTCGAACCGTTCATACCCTCAAGGAAATCCCCATGGTTTTGTCCCCCTCACGAAGATTCCGCGCCGCGCGGCGGACCGCCGTCGGGTTCGCCGCCGCGGGAACCGCCCTGTTGCTCGCCACTCCCTCCGTCGCCGGTGAGTCCGTCGCGTCGGACGTTCCGGTGTGGGCCGTCCAGGACGGCGCCGCGTCGGCCGGGGGCCCGGCCGCCGCCTCCGCCGCCGGCGTCGCCACGGGCACGGCCAGCACACTGTCCGCAGCGGCGGTGCCGCCGGACAGCTGGTGCGCGAACGCCTACGGCTCCAAGGTGTGCTTCCAGCACGACGGCGACGTGGTCTGGGTGCTGGACACGGTGTCGGACGGCATGTCGGCGGTCGGCGGTGTCTACACGAACTACGGCCGCGCGCCTGAGGCGTGCCGGAACAAGGCCGGGGCCAAGCAGTGGGTCTACTGCGACAAGGACTACGCCGAGGACGGCAAGGTCCGGCTGCGCGCCCTGCGTTACGACGGCGACACCGGCAAGTACTACCAGCCGCAGGCGTACTCGGCCTGGCTGAGCGTCGACGGCTAGCGAAGGCCGACGGGGCCAGGCACACGGCAGAGGCCCGAACGAACGGGGCGCGTCCTGCGGCGCGCCCCGTCCTCGTCACTTCCGCACGCCCCGCTCCCCGCGCAGCACCCGCGCGCCCCTGCCGAGCGCCCCTCGGGACGCCACTCCATGCTTTTGGATGAACAGGGGTGCCGTTCGGGCTATTCCGCATCACTCCGGGCATGCCGTAGTCGCATATGCCATCGCCTCCGCACGGCGTTCACCGACGTGTACCCGATTCACCGAAGTGCACCCGAGCGGCACAGGCACGGCACCGGCACGAAAGTGAAGGAGAGCCCCCGTGGAAAACGAAGAGATCTATGAGCCGCCCGTGGTGGAGGAGATCGGAGACTTCGCCGAACTGACCCTGGGCACCATCAACGGCACCTTCTTCGAGGGCGGTTACGCCCCGTTCTACGTCTACCCCGGCCAGGTCTGACCTCTGTTGGCCAGTGACGTGTGGTTCGCGGTCCTTCCCGACGGCGCGGCCGGGCCCGGCGCGGCGCGAGCGCTGCGTACGGGTGCGGTCCAAACCGTCCGGCACGCGTCCGGCCGCCCGTGGCTCGTGGGCGGTTGGCCGGCCGGACACGTGCGGGTCGCGGCGGCGGGAGGAGCGCGACTGGCGGTGATCGGGCGGTGCCCGGTCACCGCCGAGGCGCTGACGGCGCGGCTGCGGCGCCTGGCGGGCGTCGACGACATGGACGACGTGCTGGCGGGGCTGCCGGGGAGTTTCCACGCCGTCGCGTCCGCCGGCGGCGAGGTCAGGGTGCGCGGCAGCGCGTCGGCGGTGCGCCGCGTCTTCCACGCCAGGGTGGCCGGTGTCACCGTGGCGGCGAGCCGCGCCGACACCCTGGCGGGGGCGACCGGCGCCGAGGTGGACGAACGGCAGCTCGCCCTGCGGCTGCTGTCCGCTCCCCCGCCGTACCCCTTGGACGACGACAGCCCCTGGCGCGGCGTCAGCGCCCTGCCGTCGGACAGCGCGCTGCTGCTCGCCTCGGACGGGCACGCGGCGGTCCGCAGGTGGTGGTGTCCGCCCGAGCCCGAGGTCCCCGCGGCCGAAGGGGCGGCCGAGGTGCGCAGGGCGCTCTCCGTCGCGGTGGGGACGTGCACCGCCGACGGCGGGGCGGTCAGCGCGGACCTCTCAGGCGGCATCGACTCCACGAGCCTGTGTTTCCTGGCGGCGCGCGGCCCGGCCCGGCTGGTGACGTTCCGCTGGGAGAGCGTCGATCCGGCGAACGACGACACCGCGTGGGCCGGCCGGGCCGCCGCGCACCTGCCGCGCGCCGAGCACGTACGGCCGCCCGCCGCGCGCGACCCCCTGTGGTTCAGCGGCCTCGGCGGCCCGTCGGGGGTGCGGGCGGGCGCCGACGAGCCGGGGTCCTGGGTGCGGGACAACGCCAGGCTCCGTACGCTCGCCGGACTGCTGACCGACCGCGGGTCGCGACTGCACCTGTCGGGCGGCGGCGGGGACGAGCTGTTCAGCGCGCACTCCCCGCACCTGTACGACTTCCTGCGCACCGACCCCGTCGCCGCTCTGCGCAGGGTGCGCAGACAGCGGGCGCTCCACCGCCAGCCGCTGCGCCCCCTGATGCGGGGGCTGGCGGACCGCAGTTCCTTCGGGCAGTGGCTGGCGGCCTGGGCGGCCCACCTCACCGACGAGCCGGGGAAGGCGCCCGCACGGCACGCCTCCGCGGCCGCCTGGGGCGTACTGCTGCGCATGCCGCCCTGGGCCACGCAGGACGCGGTCCGTGCGGCACAGGGCGTGCTGTGCGAGGCGGCGGCCCGGGTGCCCGAACCGCTCTCGCCCCAGCGCGGCCAGCACGCCGCGCTCTCCGCCGTGCAGTCCTGCGGACGCGCGTTCCGGCAGGTGGACCAGGCGGCGACCCGCCTCGGGCTGCCGTGCGCCGCGCCCTACCTGGACGACGGCGTGATCGAGGCGGCGCTGTCCGTGCGCGTCGCCGAACGCAGCGCCCCCGACGTCTACAAGCCGGTCCTCGCCACGGCGATGCGCGGCCTCGTGCCCGACTCCCTGCTGGCCCGTTCCACCAAGGGCGAGTACAGCGCCGACTTCCACTTCGCCCTGCGCCACAACCGGGACGCGCTGGAAGAGCTGCTCGACGGCTCCCGGCTGGCCGGCGCCGGCCTCCTGGACGCCAAGGCCCTCCGCGCGGGCCTGCGCCACCCCCATCTGACCCCGGAGGTGATGCGCTGTCTGGACACGACCGTGGCCTGCGAGGTCTGGCTGCGCGGCCTCCCCGGCCCCGGAGGACCACCGTGCGGCTGACCTTGCGCACCGACGTTTCCGCAGCGCACTGCGACGACGGCACGATCCTGCTCGACGAGGCCACAGGCCGCTACTGGCAGCTGAACGGCACGGCCTCGGCCATCCTGAGCGCCCTGCTCGACGGCGCGTCCCCGCAGCAGGTCGCCGACGGGCTACGGGCGAGACATCCCGCCCTCGCGGCGGAGCGCGCGGCCGAGGACGTCACGTCGCTCGTCGCCTCGCTGACCCGGGCCGGGCTGGTGGATCGCGCGTGAGCCAGCCCATGACGCCCGGGACCCGGCACGCCGTCCCCCTCGCCCGACGTCCCCTGGCGCTCGCCGCCACGGCCGCCGCCCGGCTGCTCGTCCGGCTGCCGCCCCGCCGCATCCGGCGGTTCCTGTCGGTGCTCGCCCGCGGCGCCGCCCCCGCCACGGCCGAGCAGGCGCTGACCGCCAGGCGGGCGGTCGTCGCCGTGAGCACGCGCTGCGCGGGCGAGGGGTGCCTCCAGCGTTCGGTGGCGACGGCCCTGCTGTGCCGCGTCCGGGGGACGTGGCCCGACTGGTGCACCGGAGTGCGCACCGCGCCGTTCCGCGCGCACGCCTGGGTCGAGGCCGAGGGCCGACCGGTCGGCGAGTCGTTCCCTCCGGGGTACTTCCGCCCGCTCCTGACGGTCCGCAGTCGGCGTCGCCCGCGCTGAACAGCCCCTGTCCGTAAGAAGATCCCGGACAGGAGGGCCGTTCGGGGCGGTGGTGTGATTGGCTGCGGCACATGAGTGCCGACGAAGGTCGTACGTCCCGGCGGTCCGGTCAGGACCCGGCTCCGCTCCCGGCCGCGGCGCCGCCCTTCGATCCCGAACTGACCCTCGCGCTGGCCGCCCTGGGCCCGGCGGCCCGGGAACCGCTCACCCCCGGCAACCTCGCGGCCCGGCAGGAGCGGGACGCCGCGTCCAGGCCCCGGCCGACCGCCGACGACCTGCGCGCCGACGGCAGGTTCGAGGTGTCCGAGCTGCGCGTGCCCGGACCGCCCGGCGGGCCCGAGGTCACGCTCGTGAGCGCGCGCCCCGCCGGGCTCGCGGGGCCGCTGCCCCTGCTGTACTACCTGCACGGCGGCGCGATGGTCATGGGCAACGCGTGGTCCGTGCTGCCGAGGATCCTGCGCGAGTGGGCCCTGCCGCTGGAGATGGCCGTCATCTCGGTCGAGTACCGGCTGGCGCCGCACACTCCCCACCCGGGGCCCGTGGAGGACTGCTACGCCGGGCTCGTCTGGGCGGCCGCGCACGCGGCCGAGCTGGGCGTGGACGCGGACCGCATCGTCATCGGCGGCAAGAGCGCGGGAGGCGGGCTCGCCGCGGCCCTCGCCCTGCTGACCCGCGACCGGGGCGGCCCGGTGCCGCTGGGGCAACTGCTGCTGTGTCCGATGCTCGACGACCGCGCCGCCACGTTCTCCAGCGGGCAGATGTCGGGCCTCGGCATCTGGGACCTCGTCTCCCACGCGAC
This sequence comes from Streptomyces sp. NPDC050504, assembly GCF_044458065.1. Classification (NCBI taxonomy): domain Bacteria; kingdom Bacillati; phylum Actinomycetota; class Actinomycetes; order Kitasatosporales; family Streptomycetaceae; genus Streptomyces; species Streptomyces sp. NPDC050504. The sequence goes on from NZ_JBITHO010000006.1 coordinate 330,115, forward strand.
GGCGTGGCGCGCGCTGCTCGGCGAACGCCACGGCGCGGCGGACCTGTCGCCGTACGCCGCGCCCGCCCGCGCCACGGACCTGTCCGGCCTCCCTCCGGCCTATGTCGACGTCGGGTCGGCGGAGATGTTCCGGGACGAGGACGTGGCCTACGCGAACGCGATCTGGCAGGCGGGCGGCCGGGCGGAACTGCACGTGTGGCCCGGCGGCTTCCACGGTTTCGACGGCGTGGCGCCGGGGGCCGCCGTGAGCAAGGACGCGCGCGAGGCGCGCACCCGCTGGCTCCGGCGCCTCCTCGCGCAGTCCGGCGGGCGGGAGCGGCCCACGGGCTGAGCGGCACCGGCCCCCTTGCCCTCCTGGCGGGCACCTTTTCATTTTGAATCGATCGCTTCAGAACATGCTAACGTCCTGCCCGAAGGGGCGGGCAGCGGCTGCCGCCACCCCGATTTTGAAGCGCACGCTCTAAAACTGGCGCGTGCGCCGGGACCGATTCAGGGAGGGGACCCCATGCCGATCGCGGTGTACGTCCTGGCGCTTGGCATCTTCACGCAAGGAACCTCGGAGTTCATGCTCTCCGGGCTGTTGCCCGGCATGGCGGCGGACCTGGGGGTCTCGATCCCGGACGCGGGCCTGCTCATCTCGGCCTTCGCGATCGGCATGGTGGTGGGCGCGCCCCTGCTGGCCGTCGCCACGCTCAACCTCCCGCGCCGCACCGCGCTCGGCTGGCTCCAGGCGGTGTTCGTCGCGGCGCACGTCGCGGGCGCGCTCGCCCCCGGCTACGGCACGCTCTTCGCGACGCGTCTCGTCAGCGCCCTGGCGTACGCGGGGTTCTGGGGCGTCGCCGTGGCCACCGCCGTCGCGCTCGTGCCCGAGAGCGCCAAGAGCCGCGCGGTCGCGGTCGTCGCGGGCGGCCTCACGCTCGCGACGATCGTCGGCGTCCCCGCCGGCACCGTGCTGAGCCAGCACGCCAGTTGGCGCGCCGCGTTCTGGGCGGTGGCGGTGGCGACCGCGGTGAGCCTGGTGTGCACGCTCGTCGCCGTCGCGGCGGACCAGCGGGCTCAGGGCGCACCGGACGCACCGGGCGCGGGCGGCGAGAGCGGCGCGGAGGGCGGGAACGGCGCGCGCCGGTCGGTCAGGGCGGAGCTGCGCGGCATGGCGCGGCCGCAGCTCTGGCTGTCGTACGCCATCACGGCCTTCACCTTCGGCGCGGTCATCGTGACCTTCAGCTATCTGGCGCCGCTGCTGACCGATGTGACCGGGGTGTCCGAGGCATGGGTGCCCGGACTGCTGGCCCTGTTCGGCGCGGGCGGCCTCGTCGGTCTCGTCATCGGCGGGCGCACCGCGCACGCGCATCCGCTCGCGACGCTCGGCTGGGGGCTGGGCGCGCTCGCCGCGGTCTCGGTGCTGCTCGCGGTGACCGCGCGCAGCACGGCGGCCGTGGTCGTCCTCGTCTTCCTGCTCGGCATCGCGGGGTACGTCACCAACCCGGCGCTCCAGTCGCGGGTCTTCGCGCTCGCGCCCGGCGCCCCCACGCTCGTCGGCGCCACCAACACGGCCGCGTTCAACGTCGGCAACACCCTGGCCCCCTTCCTCGGCGGCCTGGCGATCGACGCGGGCCTCGGCTACACCTCCGTGGCCTGGGTCGGAGCGGGGCTCGCCGCCGCCGGTTTCGCCGCGGTGCTGCGGGCGGTGCGGGCGGGTCGGGCGGACGCCGGGCACGCGACGCCCCCGAAGCCCCGCCGACACGCCCCGGCCTGACGCCCCGGCCCCGTACGGGCACGCGCGACCGCGTTTTGTACGACCGTTACAAAACCTCTAGGGTGGGTCCATGGCCAGGCCACGGCAGTTCGACGAGGACCGCGTCATCGGCGCGGCCATGGACACCTTCTGGCGCCAGGGGTACGAGGGGACCTCCACCCGCGACCTGTGCGAGAGCACCGGACTCGGGCCGTCCAGCCTCTACAACACCTTCGGCGGCAAGCGGCAGCTCTACCTGCTCGCCCTGGAGCGCTACTACGGGACCGCCACCGCGGAGCAGGTGGAGCTGTTGGCCGGTCCCGGTTCGGCGGAGGAGCGGCTGCACGCGCTGATGGCGCACGCCGTCGACGCCGACGTGGAGGCGTTCGCGGCCGGGGCCGATCCGCGCGGCTGCTTCGCGATCAACGCGGCGATCGAGGCGGCGGCGCCGGATCCGGACGTGCGGAAGGTGGTGCGGCGCACCTTCGACCGCGTCGAGGACGCCCTCCGCACGGTCCTGGCCGCGGGCCAGGCCGCGGGCGAGATCCGTACGGACAAGGACCCGCGCACCCTCGCCCGCCAGGTGCAGAGCGCGTACTACGGCTTGCGGGTGCTGGGCAGGGTGCACGGCGAGCGCGACGTCCTGATGGCCACGGCACTGGCCACCGTCGACTCCCTGCGGGCCCACTAGGGCGCACCCGCCGACGGCCCCGGGGCGAGAACGGGCCCCGTGGACCGTCTGCCGCGCCTGGACCGCACGCCCGACGAGCCGGCCCGCTTCGTCGCGCGACCCGGGCCGCCGCGCCGCTCCGGCCCGGGGCCGGACACGGGCTCTCAGTCCGCGGACCTCAGGAGCGGCGCGTCCCGCGTGAACCGCCGGAACCCCACGCCGTAGTACAGCTCGCGCGCCGCGGGATGTCCCGGCGCGCCCAGGCTGGCGACCGTCACGTGACGGGCCCCGGCCGCCTTCGCCCGGTGCATGCCGTGCAGCAGCATCGCCCTGGCCAGTCCCCGCCGCCGGTAGTCGGGGTGCGTTCCGACCGGTTCGAACTCCGCGGTCCTGTTCGCCCCGTCGAGCCACATGATCGCCGAGGCGGCCATCGTCCCGTCCGGCGCCTCCACCAGGACGTGCAGGTCGCCGCGGTACGGCGGGGTGCGCCTGACGCCCTCGTAGGACTCGACCGTGTACGACGAGCCGGGCCAGGCGTCCGTGTGGGCCCGGACCACGGCGTGCGGCTCGACCTCGTCGGCGGTGCGGAAGCGGAACCCGGCGGGCAGCACGGGCGGCTCCACCTCGTCGAGGTCGCGTTCGTTGAGCTGGGTCCAGGAGCCGTTGTCGCCGAGCGAGTCGGGATCGGGTCCGTAGCCGCGCGCCGCCCAGCGTTCCAGGGCGAACGCGTCGACGCCGCTCGGCACCACCGTGCGTTCGAGGCCGGCCGCCGTGGCGTCGTACCAGTCGATGACCTCGTCCACGAGCCCGCCGTGGTCGGGGTGGACCTGGTAGACCAGATAGGCGCCGGTGACGTCCTTCACCGAACCGTCGTTCCGCCGTACCCGGTGCGGCAGTTGGGCCCAGCCCCAGGCGATCGGCTCGTCGCCGGAGAACCACAGCCGCCGCGTCCAGCTGCCGCCCTGGCTCGCATGCCCCTTGCCCCAGTTCCAGGCCAGCTCACCGAACGCCGCGTCACTGTTCACCAGGTCGGGCCGAACGGCGGTGACCCGCTGCGCCAGGTCCTGCATGAGTCGTAGGTCGGCGGCGGTCACGTGATCGAAGTCGTCCATGGCGCGCAACTGTGCCAGCGGCCCACCCGCCCGTCGAGCGGTTTTGGCGCGAGCCCCGCAGGACAGCCCCTGCGGAGGAGGGCGGCAGGGGCCCGTACGCACTGCCGCGTCAGGCCGGCACGTCAGCGAGTGACGTCCTTGAGGAACACGATCCCGTCGGTCGCGGCGAGGTGCGCCGGGTCGAAGGGGGCGTAGCCGTAGTACGGGGACACGCGGGCGTCCAGGGGTGCTTCGGCCAGGGCCGCGGCCAACCGGGGCGCGTCCACCACGCAGCGGTCCTCCGGGAGCTCGTACAGCAGCCCCTCGACGGTGTCCCTCGGCGGGTCGTCCACGCCGCTGTGCCGGATCGTGCCGAGGGCCGTGGCCAGGAAGGCGTACCGCGCACCGAGCCGGGCGTGCACCAGCGCCCCCGCGCTCCACCACTCCAGCGGCTGACCGCCCATCCGCATCCCGCTCTTCTCCCGCTGGAGATGGGCGTTGTGCGCGTGGACGAGCGCGGGCCCCCGGGCGGCCACGGCGAGGAGGTTGCGGGCCATCATCCGCCCCCGCAGGCCCAGCAGGCGGGGCATGCGCGCCAAAGAGCCGTCGGCCATCCAGTAGTGGTAGCGCAGCAGGCCGGTCGCGGTGCGGCCGTACAGCCCGGCCCTGTCCCACTCCTCGCGCCCGGCCGCCGCGATCAGGTGCGGCGTCTGCTCGTCGAACAGCGCGACCAGGTCGTCGGCGAGCAGCCGCAGTTCCCGGGCATCGGCCGAGCGGCCCGCCGACCGGGCCGGGTCCCTCATCGCGGCGGGTTCGGTCCACCGGCCGTCGGCGCCGAGCAGCCGGTCGAGGGTTTCCGCCGTGCACGGCAGCAGGGCCGCGGCCACGTGCGCGGCGAGGTGGTCGTGGAGCGCGGTGAGGGCTTCGCGGGGGCTCGCGGCGCCGGTGATCTCCAGCGGGCCGTCGAAGCCGGCGAAGCGCACCCGCTCGGACACGGGACGGTTCTCGTTGTGGGCGCGCATCCAGCGTACGAGTTCGCGGTTGGCGGCGGACGCGCCGAAGCCGTGGCTGAAGCCGCGCTCCATGGCCCGGTCCAGCGTGCCCGCGCCCGAGGTGACGTACGCGTCCACGACCAGACCCCGCAGGCAGTCGCTCTCGATCGCGATCGTGCGGTAGCCCTCCTTCTCGACGAGCTGCCGGAAGAGTTCGTTGCGCAGGTCGAGCAGGGCGTCCTCGCCGTGCGTCGGCTCGCCCAGCGCGAGCAGTCGGGGGCGGGACCGGAGCAGCCGCATGACGGGGGCGGACCCGAAGGAATGGCTGGTGTCCTTGATACCGGTTTCCATGCCATAAACGGTATCGTTGAACCTTCGGTTGAGGCTTTGTCGCGATACCTTCGCCCTCATGGGGAGAAACCTTCAAAGCGGTGTGAAGCTGAGGCCGGTCGACCTGGCACGTCGGCACGGACTTTCCACGCAGGCCGTCAGGAATTACGAGGAGGCCGGGATCCTCCCGGTCGCCGGGCGCACCCCCCACGGCTACCGCACCTACACCCCGCTGCACGCGCGGGCCCTGTCCGCGTTCCTCGCCCTGGTCCCCGGCCACGGCCACCGGACGGCGGCGTCGGTCATGCGGGCGGTGAACGAGGGCGAGGTGGACGAGGCACTGCGGCTCGTCGACGAGAGCCACGCCCAACTGCTGGACGACCGGCGGACGCTACGGGCCGTGGAGGACGCCCTGCGCGACCTGGAGCCCACCGCCGCCGACGCGTCCGGCGCTCCGGACGCGCCCGCCGCCACGTTCGTGGGGCCGCTGGCGCGACAGCTCGGCATCCGACCGGCGACGCTGCGCAAGTGGGAGCGCGCCGGGCTGGTGCGGCCGCGCCGCGATGCGCGCACCGGCTACCGGGTCTACGACGAGGCCGATGTGCGGGACGCCCGGCTCGCCCATCAACTCAGGCGCGGCGGCTACCTGTTGGACCAGATCGCGCCGCTCATCACCCAGGTGCGGGCGGCCGGCGGTCCGGCGCCGCTGGAGGCCGCCCTGCGCGACTGGCACGGCCGGGTGTCCGCGCGCGGGCGGGCGATGCTGGCGGGGGCCGCCGAGTTGGCGGCGTACCTGCGCGAGCGCGACGAGCACGACGCCTGAGGCACGGGCCCTAGGCGTTCAGGACGACGACGGCCTCGTCCGTGTACGGGAGGAAGGTCAGCGTCTCCTCCAGGTACAGCTCCACCGTCTCCGGGTCGTGCGACGCGTACCCGATGGCCACGTCCTGGCCGATGCGCAGTTCGAAGTCTCCGCCGCGGGTCGACAGGACGAAGGCACCGCTGAGCGCGGGCGCCCAGATCGGCGGGCCGTCCAGCATGCGCGCCAGGTGCGCGGCGATCGGGTGGCCGTGGTCGGAGGTCTCGCTGACGGCGGCGTACTCGTCGGCGCCCAGGAGCAGGGCGTAGGGGCCGTCCACCCCGGCGAGGCGCAGCGACGTCAGGGCGCGGCTGATCGCGTCGGGGTAGTCGCGCGGCTCGGCCGGCAGGTTCAGCACGGGGTTGGACGTACGGCTCCTGAGCCCTTCGACGCCCGCCGCCGCGTACCCGTCGAAGATCGCCCGGTCCTCGGCGAACGCGAGGGCGCGGGCCGCGTCCTTCACGGGCTGCCAGTCGGAGTCGTTCGAGCCGCGCTCGACGTCGTCCACCGCGGCCCGGCTGACGGTGAACGGCACCCGCAGTTCGACCAGGGGCTTCGCCTCGCGCAGCCGGGCCCGGACGCCGGGGGCGGGCGGGGTGACGTCCGTCAGGTGTCCGGTGCCGACGGCGGCCAGGCCGGGGCCCTCGGGGTCGGGGACGTCGACGACGCGGCGGCCCGCGACGTGGCGCCGGACGGTGCGGCGGGCCTCTTCCTCGATCTGGGCCCAGGCCGCGGGGGTGACCGGGGCGAGTTCGCGGTGCAGGTTGTTGGGGGTGGCGGTCATGGCGCTCACGCTCCTTTCATGCTGCCGATGCCGAGGGAGCCGTCCGGGAGGACGGCCGCCGGGGGAACGCCGTCGCGGTCCACGGGGTCGGAGCCCGCGGTCCCGGCGGGCAGGTCCGGCGGGTCCGGCAGGTCCGGCGGGGAATCGAGCGCGTCGGCGCTCGGGACGAAGAAGAGGCCGCCGGTCACGGCGGTCGAGAAGTCGAGGATGCGATCGGTGTTGCCGGGCGGGTCGCCGAGGAACATGTGGCCGAGCATCCGCTCGGTGACGTCGGGCGTGCGCGCGTAGCCGATGAAGTACGTGCCGAACTCTCCGCCGCCGACGCCGCCGACGCTGCCGAACGGCATGTTCTCGCGGACGATCTTCCGTTCGGTCCCGTCCGCGTCGGTGATCGTGTTGAGCGCCACGTGCGAGTCCGCCGGTTTGGTGTCGTCGGGCATCTCCACGTTGTCCGACTTGGTGCGGCCGATGACCCGTTCCTGCTCCTCCACGGAGAGCGCCCGCCAGGCCGCCATGTCGTGCACGTACTTCTGCACGATCACATAGCTGCCGCCCCGGAAGCCGGGGTCCTCGTCGCCCACGAACACGGCGTCGGCCGCCGCCCCTCCCTGCGGGTTCTCGCTGCCGTCCACGAATCCGAGCAGGTCCCGCTCGTCGAAGTAGCGGAAGCCGTGCACCTCGTCGACGACGGTCGCGGCGCCCGCCAGGCCGTCCACGACCAGCCGGGACAGTTCGAAGCAGAGGTCCATGCGCGGGGCGCGCACGTGGAACAGGAGGTCGCCGGGGGTGGCGGGGGCGTGGTGCCGCGGGCCCCGCAGCGGCGTGAAGGGGTGGAGGTCGCGCGGCGGCGGACCGGCGAAGAGCCGCGGCCAGGCGGCGGCGCCGATGCCGACGACACAGGTGAGCGGTTCGTCGGGGGCCCGGAACGCCACCGAGCGGGTCAGCCCGGCGAGGTCGCCGAGCACCTCGCGCGCCGCGGCCTCGCCGCCGGGGTTCAGGGTGGCCACCAGGAACACGGCGGCCTTCGCGGGAGGGACGACGACGGGCTGCGGGGTGACCACCGGACTCCTGATAATCGGTACATAACGGGCACAAGAATCGGATTCAGCGTAGCCGCGCCGGGAGCGGCACGCAGTCCGGCCGTACGCCGTCCGGCTCTCCGAGAGGGGGCGCCACCCCGGCTTGCGGCGCACTGTCCACGGCGTTTGAGTGTGAATGTCCCCCGTCCCGCCGCATTCCGCGCATTCCCTCGCACCTGGAGCAGGCATGTCGATGGCGTTCGGTTCTCCCTTCGGTCCTTCCGATCCGTTCAGCGACCTGTTGAACCGGTTCTTCGGCATGTCGCCCGCCTCCTCTCCCCCGGCGGTGCAACGGGTGCCGATCGGACGGCTGCTGACGGACTCCTCGCGCGACCTCCTCAACCTGGCGGCGAGCAGGGCGGCCGAGGACGGGACGTCCGACCTCGACACCGAACACCTGCTGTGGGCGGCCACCCAGGTCGAGCCCACGCGCGGGCTGCTGGCGCAGGCCGGGATCGACCCCGCCGGGCTGGCCGCGAAACTGGCCGAGGTCCTGCCCCGGGAGTCCGGCGAACCGTCGGCCGAGCCCGGCCTCACCCCCGCCGCCAAGCGCACCCTCGCCTTCGCGCACGCCACCTCGCAGGCGGCCGGAGCCTCCTACATCGGCCCCGAGCACCTCCTGGGCGCGCTGCTGAGCGACGCCGACTCGGGCGCCGGACGGTTCCTGCGCGCGGAAGACGTGGACGCGGCGAAGCTGCGCGGCCTCTCCGAGCAGCCGACGCGCGGGGAGAGCGGCGCCGCGGCCTCCAAGCAACCGGCCACGATGCTCGAAGAGTTCAGCAGGGACCTGACCGAGGACGCGAAGGCGGGCAGGCTCGACCCCGTGGTCGGCCGCGCCGAGGAGATCGAGCAGACCATCGAGATCCTCTCCAGGCGCTCCAAGAACAACCCCGTGCTCATTGGCGAGCCGGGCGTCGGCAAGACCGCCATCGTGGAGGGCCTCGCCCAGCGCATCGTGGCGGGCGAGGTGCCCGACACTCTCAAGGACAAGCGGGTGCTCTCGCTCGACCTGTCCGGGATGGTGGCGGGCGCGCAGTACCGGGGGCAGTTCGAGGAGCGGCTGAAGAAGGTCATCGAGGACGTCCAGGGGTCCGAGGGCGAGATCGTGCTGTTCATCGACGAGCTGCACACCGTCGTCGGCGCGGGCGCCACGGGCGAGGGCTCCATGGACGCGGGCAACATGCTCAAGCCCGCGCTCGCCCGCGGCGAGCTGCACGTGGTGGGCGCCACCACGATCGACGAGTACCGCAAGTACATCGAGAAGGACGCCGCCCTGGAGCGCCGCTTCCAGCCCGTGCTGGTCCCGGAGCCGAGCGTCGAGGAGACGGTGCAGATCCTGGAGGGGCTGCGGGACGCCTACGAGGCCCACCACCGGGTCCGGTTCGCCGACGGCGCCCTCGCGGCGGCGGCCGAACTGTCCGACCGGTACGTCAGCGACCGGTTCCTGCCCGACAAGGCGATCGACCTGATGGACCAGGCGGGTGCCCGCGTACGGCTGCGCAACGCGTCGCGCTCCACCGAGGTCGTCGCCCGCGAGGACCGGCTGGCGAAGCTGCGGCGCGAGAAGGACCAGGCCGTGGCCGCCGAGGAGTTCGCGCGGGCTTCGGAGCTGAAGCAGGAGATCGCCGAGGTCGAGGGCGAGGTGGCGGGCATCGAGGAGCGCCGCGAGGGCGTCGTGTCGGTGACCGCGTCCGACATCGCCGACATCGTCTCGCGCCGCACGGGCATCCCGGTCTCCCAGCTGAACTCCGGCGAGAAGGAGCGGCTGCTCAGGCTGGAGGAGGAGATGCACGCGCGGATCGTCGGCCAGGACGAGGCGGTCACCGCGGTCTCCGAGGCCGTGCGCCGCAACCGCGCGGGCATGGGCGACCCGAACCGGCCCGTCGGCTCGTTCCTCTTCCTCGGCCCCACGGGCGTGGGCAAGACCGAGCTGGCCAAGACCCTCAGCGAGCTGCTGTTCGGCGCGGACGAACGCATGGTGCGGTTCGACATGAGCGAGTTCCAGGAGAAGCACACCGTGGCCCGGCTCGTCGGCGCGCCTCCCGGGTACGTCGGCTACGAGGAGGCCGGCCAGCTCACCGAGCAGGTCAGGCGCCGCCCGTACAGCGTGGTGCTGTTCGACGAGGTGGAGAAGGCGCACCCGGACGTGTTCAACACGCTGCTCCAGATCCTCGACGACGGCCGGCTCACCGACGCGCAGGGCCGCACGGTCGACTTCCGGCACTGCGTCGTCATCATGACGTCCAACATCGGCGCCCACCGCATCCTCGCCCACGAGGGGGACGCGGCGGAGCTGAAGGACGAGCTGATGGACGACCTGCGGACGCGGTTCAGGCCCGAGTTCCTGAACCGCATCGACGACATCATCGTCTTCCACAGCCTCGGCCAGGACGACCTGTCGCGGATCGTGGAGCACCTGCTCGACCGGAGCAAACACCGCGTCCACGCGCAGGGCATGACGCTCGAAGTCACCGAGGCGGCGACGAAGTTGCTGGTGGCGCACGGCTACCAGCCGGAGTTCGGGGCCCGTCCGCTGCGCCGTACGATCCAGGCCGAGCTCGACAACCGCCTCGCGTCGCTGCTGCTGAGCGGTGGCGCCGAGCCCGGGGACACGATCGTCGCGGACGTCCGGGACGACTCGCTGCACCTCTCGGTCCGCCACGGTGCCCACGATGAGGGGGCCGCCGAGGACGGACCGCTCACACCGGATCCGGCCGGGGATCCCGCTCCGGCTGCGGAATGAGCCTGGCCAGCCCCCTCCGGTCGTAGTAGCGGGTCATGGCGAAGCCGAAGAGGAGCGCGACGGCGAACCCGATCGCGATCATCACCCACGCGCGGGCGAGGCCGGCGTCCGCGCGTGCGTCGAAGTAGAGGATGGCCCGTACGCCCCCGGTGAGCTGGCGCATCGGCTCGAAGGCGCCCAGGAAGCGGAAGAAGCCGGGGGTCGCCTCCAACGGGACGGTCGCGCCCGACGAGGGCAGGGCCAGCGCGATGAAGACGAACATGGACACCAGCTGGCCGATGCCGCCGAACGCGGCGTTGATGGCCTGGACGCCGAGGCCGACGGCGACGATGGCGCAGTAGGAGAAGATCCACAGCAGGGGTTCGTGTGCGCTGTCCATGCCCAGGATCGTGATCGTGCCGACCATGAGGAGGCTGGCGGTCACCAGCGAGATGCCCGCCGTCATCACCATCTTGAGCACGAGCGTCTGGGTGCGGTCGATGTGCACGGTCCTGTGGCGGTAGTGCCAGGGGCCGATCTCGCTGTCCGCGTACCCGAGTGCGGTGTCGACGCCGGTGTGGACCAGGTTCGCGCTGATGAAACCGGCGAGGACCAACAGGAGCGTGTAGTAGAAGGCGCTGAGCCCGAGGCCGCTGTGGCGCCCGAGCGGCTGCCCGACGCGGGTCTTCACGTCCACCGGATCGGCGAGGAGCAGACGCGTCGTCGGGTCCGCGGCGGAGGCGGCGGGCGAGACGGCGAGCTGCTTGCCGATGTTCGCGGACGCCTGCGCCGCGGCGGCCTGGTTGATCTGCGCGGCCATCGAGGAACCGAGGCTGCCCAGGCCGGGGTTGGTGAAGACGGTGAGCGTCGGCCGCGCCGTGGCGCCGCGCGTGGTCAGGGCCGCGACGGACGCGGTGAAGTCCCGGGGCACGAACAGGGCGCCGAACACCTTGCCCGCGCGCAGCTGGTCCTCGGCCTCCGCGCGGTCGAGGGTGCGCCAGTCGACGCCCTTCGCCGCGCCCGTCGCGGTGACGGCGGCCGTGACCTGCTTCCCCAGGTTCTCCCGCTGTCCGGGCAGCGGCGTGCCCGCGTCCTCGTTCACGACGGCGACGGGCAGCCGGTCGAGGTGGTCGTTCGGGGCGATGATGCCGCCCATGTAGAGCAGCGACAGCACGAGCGTGACCAGCCCGCTCAGGGCGGTCGGTACGATCCACAGCTTGGCGTGCTTGACGAGGGTCGCCGCGCGTTGGGGGGTCGCGGAGGTCATGTTTCTCCGTGGGGGTGGTGGGGGCGGGGGTGGGGGACGTGATCCCGTACGCGCCGGGGCGGCCCCTCGGACATCGTCGGCGCACGAGCGCCCGGAACCCCGCATTGACGCCGCCGCCCGCCGGAGGAGAAGAGTCCGGACGAGGAAGGAAGGGAGAAGGACCGTGGACGAGCAGCGGCGCGTTCTGATCGTGGCGTACGACGACGCCCAGATCCTCGACATCGCCTGCCCGGGAGGGGCCCTCGACATCGCCAACCGGTACGGGGCCGCGCCCCCGTACGCCATCGAACTGGCCACCCTCGGCGGGCGGGCCGCCCGCAGTTCGTCGGGGATCGTGCTCGGCGCCGGGCAGGTGCTCGAGGCCGTGGCGGGGCGGGTGGACACGATGATCGTCGTGGGCGGGGTGGGCTGCGAGGCGGCCTCGGCGGACGAGCGGCTGCTGGGGCACGTACGGCGGGTGGCGGGGTTGAGCCGGCGCGTGGCTTCCGTGTGCACGGGCGCCTACGTGCTGGCCGCCGCCGGGCTGTTGGACCACCGCAGGGTGACGACCCACTGGGGGTGGGGCGACCGGCTCGCCCGGCGGCACCCCGACGTGGCCGTGGACGTGGCCCCGCTGGCGATCCGCGACGGCAACGTCTACACCTCGGCCGGGGTCACCAGCGCCCTCGACCTGACGCTCTCGCTGATCGAGGACGACCACGGCCCCACGCTGGCCCGCGCGGTCGCCAGGGAACTCGTCACGCATCTGCACCGCCCGGCGGACCAGGCGCAGTTGTCGATGTTCCTCGCGGGTCCGCCGCCCGACGACCGCCTCGTGCGCGATCTGACGGGATACATAGCGGGCCATCTGGCGGAGGACCTCTCGCCCGCCGCGCTGGCGGCCCGGGTGAACATCAGTCCCCGCCACCTGACCCGGCTGTTCACCGCGCACCTCGGCATGGCCCCGGCGCGGGCCGTGCGCACGGCCCGCGCGGAGGCGGCGCGGCACCTGGTGCGCTCCAGCGGACTGTCCCTGGCGCAGATCGCGCGGCGCTGCGGATTCCGGTCGACACAGACGCTGCGGCAGGCGCTGCTGGACCAGTACGGCGTCACGGGGGACGAGCTTCGCAGGATGCCGGACATGCCGCCCCCGCGCGCCGCGCCGGAGCGGCAGACTCCCGGTCCATGACGAGCATCCCGCACACGACCACCCGCAGGAACGTCCTCATCGGCGCCACCGCCACCGCGATTCCCCTTTTGGGTACGGGAGCCGCGCACGCGGCCACACCGCGCGGCGGCACCGGGCCGCACGTCGGCGTCCTGCTCTACGACGGCTACAGTCTGCTGGACCCCACGGGACCGGCCGAGATCCTCTCCCGGCTGCCCGGTGCGACCGTCACGATGGTCGCCCAGGAGCGCGGCCCGGTCCGCACGGACACCGGGGACGTGGCGGTGCTCGCCGAGCGCTCGATCGACGAGGTCGACCGCCTCGACGTACTGCTGGTGCCGGGCGCGGGAAACCGGGGCACCGTCGGCGCGATGAACAACGACGCGCTGCTGGGCTGGATCCGCCGCGTCCACCGGCACACCGCGTGGACGACCTCCGTGTGCACGGGCAGCCTCGTCCTCGCGGCGGCCGGACTGCTGGACGGGCGCCGGGCCACCACCTACTGGGCCTCCGCCGCGTATCTGGAGAGCACGTTCGACGTGACGTACCTGCCGCGGCGCTACGTCCGCTCGGGAAGGATCGTGACCGCGGCCGGGGTGTCGGCGGGGCTGGACATGGCGCTGTACCTGGCGTCGCTCATCGCCGACGAGGAGACGGCCAGGGCGATCCAGCTCGCCGTCGAGTACGACCCCCGGCCCCCGTTCGACTCCGGCGACGCGGCTCAGGCCGGTCCGGAGCTGAAGGAGCGTGCGCTGCGGCTGCTCGCTCAGTCGCAGGTGTGAGGCGCCCTCGGCCGTGACGCCCCTCTCAGCCGGACACGACGCGCACGATCGCCGTGCCGTCCTCGCCCGCCAGCACCTGGATCACCACGGCGCCGGACCGCGGGTCCGGCCGGGCCGCGTCACCCAGGGCGCCGCAGGAGGTGCCGCTGCCGTGGGGGCGCAGCACCGTGAGGCAGCCCTGCCCCGGGCCCGACGCCCCGTTGTCGGACCGGCTGCCGCCCGACTCCACCGTGTACTCGATCCTGTTCGGGCCGACCTCGGTCACGGAGAGGGTAGCGGGGCCCGCCGGGCCATCGACGCGGATCGTCACCGGCCCGGACACGGCGATCTCGCAGTCGCCGTCGGCGCAGGCCGCCACGTCACCGCCGTCCGCGGCGGATACCCGCGGTGCCGGTGACGACGGCCCGGTCGACGGCTCCGCGGAGGCGGCCTGCGCGGGCGCAGACGCCGACAGCGATGCCGACAGTGAAGGTGGAGCAGAGGGTGAGACCGTCGGCGTGGCTCCCCGTCCCGGCGGGGCCGCGTCGTCGTCCCCTCCGGCGCCGCCGCAGCCCGCCACCGCGAGCAGTGCCAGTGCGGCGAGCAGGCGCCGGGGCCGCCCGAGCCGCCCAGGCCGCGAACGCGGCGGTCCGGTCACTGCGGCCGGTGCGGTGGATCCCGTCGCGCCCATGTCGCTCCCCGTGTCCCTCGCGTACCTGGTCCGGCGCGCCGGTGCGTCGACGCCGCCCGGCAGCCAGCCTGCCCGTTTCCCGCGGCCGCCACGCGCCCGTCAGCCGTTCGCCGTACGCCCCGCCCCGCCCCGGTCGCACCGCTTCCGCTTCCCGATGCCATCGGTTCATCGAACCCATGCCCGCGGGACACCCCTCCCTCACCCGCGCTCCTGATGATCAACCGCATGACCTCCTCTTCCAGGGCCCTGCGCCCCGCCACGGCCGGTTCGGCCCTCGCACTCGCCGTCTCCGCCGCGCTGCTGGCCCCGGCCTCCCCCGCACACGCCGCCTCCAACGCCGTGCCGACGTACGAGGTGAAGATCAACCTCACCACGGCGGCGCTCGACGCGGCGCACGCCCCGAGTTCGGCGGTCAAGTCGGCGTTCGGCATCACGGGCTCGGCCAAGGCCCGCTCGTACAGCTACTACGACACCGCCGCCGGCGACCTCGACGCCGAGGGCTGGAGCGTCCGCCTGCGCCACAAGGACGGCTCCTCCTTCGAGGAGACGTACAAGAAGCGCTTCCCGGTCACGAACGGCGACCTGGACGCGGCGCTCACCGCGGCCAACCAGGCGGGCTTCAACAGCTCCGACACCAACTACAAGGCCGAGGTCGACTGGGGCTACGCCAAGCAGACCCTCAGCTTCAGCAACGAGAAGAAGCGCAGCGCGAGCGGCTACTCCGGCACCACCCTGCCGTCGAGCGACACCGGCCGCTCGTGGCTGGTCGGCGACGTCCCGGGCAAGCTCGCGGACTGGAAGAGCGCCGGCTGGGGCACCGGAGTGCTCAAGAACACCCGTGCGCACGGCCCGGTGACGGCGAAGGTGTACGGCGGCGCGTGGGGCGCTTCGGACGACGCGAGCATCGAGGTGCTGCCGGTCGTCGGCGCGAACGGCACGGGCACGGAGTACGTGGTCGAGCTGTCCTTCAAGACCGACTCCAAGACCGACGCGGCCAAGCTGCACGACGACGCGATCGCCCTCGCCGAGTCCAAGGGCTGGCTGTACCGCGGCGACATCCTCAAGACGCAGCTGATCCTCGACCGCTACTAGAAGGCCCCGGGACGGCGGGGCGGGCCGTACGGAGACGTGCGTTCACCCAGGGCTCGCCCTGTCGTCACGGTCACGTTGTCCGGCGTTGCGCGTGGATACGGACCATGAGGCCGCCGCCATGGGTCACCCCCCCCCATGTTGTTCAGTTCAAAGGGAGTACAGATGAATCCGCGCCTCCTGCGCAGGCCCGCCGCCGTAGTGCTGCCGCTCTCGGCCGCACTCGTGCTCACCACGGTGGGGACGTCCGGGGCAGCCCCCTCGGCGCCCGCCCCCGGTGCCCGGGTCGTCTCCACCTCGACGCTGCCGGACATCCCGCTGGCCGCGTTCAGCAACAAGCTCGTCCCCGGCAGCGTCGACAACGACCGGGGCGTCGACCTGGGCGGCATCGGCAGCGACCTGTACCCGGCCGAGCGGCCCGGCGAGTACTGGACGGTCACCGACCGGGGCCCCAACGGCCAGATCGCCGTCGGCAAGGACAAGCGGCGCACCTTCCCCGTGCCCGGCTTCAACCCGGCCATCGTGAAGATCCGCGCCACCGGCCCCCGGATCCAGGTGCTCAGCTCCATAGCGATCACCACCGCCAAGCACACCCCCGTGACGGGCCTGCCCAACCAGCCGGGCCGCGACGAGGCGCCGTACACCTACGACGCCTCCACCCCGCTCCCGTACAACGTGAACGGCCTGGACACCGAGGGCCTGGTCAGGGCCAAGGACGGCACCTTCTGGCTGGTGGACGAGTACGGGCCCTCGCTGGTCCACGTCTCGTCGCGCGGCCAGGTCATCGCCCGCCACGTCCCCAAGGGCCTCGGGCTGACCGGCGCCGACTACCGGGTGGTCGAGTCGCTGCCCGCCTCCTTCCTGAAGCGCAAGCTCAACCGCGGCTTCGAGGGCCTGGCGCTGCTGCCGGACGGCGACCTCGTCCTCGGCCTGCAGAGCCCGCTGCTCAACCCGGACAAGGCCACCGGCGAGGAGTCGCGCACCACCCGACTGCTGCGCTTCTCGCCGAAGAAGAACCAGGTCACCGCCGAGTACGTCTACCGCTTCGACCCGGTCGGCGTGGTCGAGCCCGGCCAGACGAAGACGTCCGAGCTGAAGCTCTCCTCGCTGGTGGCCATCGGCAAGGACCGCCTGATGGTCCAGGAGCGCACCGACAAGTCGACGCGGCTGTACGCGGTCCAGCTGACCCCGGCCAACGACATCCTGCGCTCGCGCTGGGAGTCCTCGTCGAACCCCGCGCTGGAGCAGCTCGACGACCCGGCGGGCTACTTCGTGCCGGTGCTGCGCAAGAGCCGGATCATCGACCTGAACACCGTGAAGGGCGTTCCCGGCAAGATCGAGGGCATCGCGGTCGAGGGCAACTCGACCCTGGTCCTGCTGAACGACAACGACTTCGGCATGACCGACGGCCCCGAGGCGTTCGACGCGGCGGGCCGCCTGGTCGACAGCAACATCGAGACCAAGCTCGTCCGCGTGAAGCTGCCGCGCCCGGTGCGCTGACGCCACCGGCCCGGCCGGACGGCACCGCGGGCGCCGCGCGACCTCTCGGGGGGAGGCCGCGCGGCGCCCGCGCCCGTGGACCGGCGACCGGAGGAACGAGCCTGCGCACCCCTCTTGACCAACCTGGTCCAGACCAATAATTCTGTTCGCGTCAGCCCGCGTCCAGCATTCACGGTCCCCCAGGAATGAGCTTCCATGCGTCGAAGACTCCTGCACCAAGCTGCCGTTGCCGCCTGCGCCCTCGGCCTCGTCGCCGTCTGCACCCCCGCGTCCACCGCGTTGAACTCCCCTTCCGCACAGGCCGGTTCGGCCGCGGCGTCCGCGCAGAGCGGTACGCATTCCAAGGGCGGCGGGCACCACGACCGCGACCGCCTCAAGCGCGTCGGCTACTTCACCCAATGGGGCGTCTACGGGCGGGACTTCCAGGTCCAGGACCTGGACAAGAGCGGCGCCGCCGCCAGCCTGACCCACATCAACTACGCCTTCGGCAACGTCAGCCCCGAGGGCAAGTGCTTCCTGAACCCCGTCCCGGGCGAGAGCGACCCGTGGGCCGACTACCAGCGCCCGCTCGACGCCGAGAACTCCGTGGACGGCGTGGCCGACACCGACACCCAGGCGCTCGCGGGCAACTTCAACCAGCTGCGCGAGCTGAAGGCCAAGCACCCGGGCCTGAAGGTGATGATCTCGCTGGGCGGCTGGTCCTGGTCCACGCACTTCTCGGACGCGGTCCTCACCCCCGCCTCCCGCAAGGCCCTCGTCTCCTCCTGCGTCGACCTCTACCTGAAGGGCAACCTGCCCAAGGACGGTGCGCGCGGCGGCGCGGGCGCCGCCGCCGGGGTCTTCGACGGCATCGACATCGACTGGGAGTGGCCCGGCTCGTCGGGCGACGCGGACACCAAGTACCGGCCCGAGGACAAGCAGAACTTCACCGCCCTGGTCGCCGAGTTCCGCGCCCAGATCGACGCCCTCGGCAAGCAGAAGCGCAAGCACTACGAGCTGTCCGCGTACGTGCCGACCGCCCCCGCGAAGATCGACGCGGGCTTCGAGGTCCGCAAGATCATGAAGAACTTCGACTTCGTGAACCTCCAGGGCTACGACTTCCACGTCAGCGGCGAGAAGAACACCGCGCAGCAGTCCGCGCTCTTCGCCAAGGACGACTTCAGCGGCCACGGCACCGTCCAGGACTGGCTCAAGCGCGGCGCCCCCGCCCGCAAGCTGGTGCTCGGCATGCCGCTGTACGGGCAGGGCTGGACCGGCGTCACGGGCGGCGGCGACGGCCTCGGGCAGCCCGCCGCGGCCCCGGCTCCGGCCAAGTGGGCCAACGGCTACGCCGACTACAAGGAGCTCAAGGCGCTGGCCGACTCGGGGAAGTACAAGCTGTACCGCAACGCGCGCGACGGCCACGCCTGGCTGTTCGACGGCACCACCCTGTGGACCTACGACGACCCGAAGGTGCTGCGCACCAAGGCCGCGTACGTGAAGGCCAGGGGGCTGGGCGGCGCGATGTTCTGGTCGCTCGACGCGGACACTTCGGACGCCGAGGGCGTCACCGCGGTGGACCGCGCCCTGGGCCGCTGATCCGCTGACCACCCTGGCGCACCCGGGACCTCACCTCCCGACCGGGTGCGCCAGGGCTTCGCGGACCAGTTGCACCGGATGCCACGCGGTGCGCCGCGTGCCGTGGAAGATCTGCTGTCGGCACGAGACGCCGGTGGCGACCACGACCGTGCGCTCGGGCTCCGCGTCGATCGCGGGGAAGAGCCGGTCGCGCCCCACGGCCATCGACACCTCGTAGTGCTCTGCCTCGAAGCCGAAGGAGCCCGCCATCCCGCAGCAGCCCGCGTCGAGTTCGACCACTTCGACGCCGGGGATGCGGCGCAGCAGGGCGACGGTCGCAGCGGTGCCGACCTCGGCCTTCTGGTGGCAGTGGCCGTGGAACAGGAGTCTGCGCCCGCTCAGCCAGGAGTCCTCCGCGAGCCGCAGCCGCCCCCGGTCCAGGGCCTCGGTGAGCAGTTCCTCGATCTGCCGCACGCGTCCCGCGACGTCCTGCTGGGCGCTGTCGCGGGGCAGCAGCGCGCGGTGCTCGTCGCGCAGGGTCATCAGGCAGGAGGGCTCGCAGCCGACGATCGGCGAGTACGGCGGTGTGGTCTCGGCCAGCAGGTGCACCAGCCCGTAGGCCTTCTCCCCGGCCTCGTCGAGGAGCCCCTTGGAGAGCGCGGAGCGCCCGCAGCAGCCCCGGCTCTCCAACCGTACGTGCCAGCCGGAGAGTTCGAGCAGTTCGATCGCGGCCCGGCCGATCTCCGGTTCGGTGTACGTGGTGAAGGAGTCCGCGAGGTAGGTGACGGTGCCCTGGTCGGCCGCCGACGACGCGGGGCGCTTCTCGTACCAGCGCACCAGGTTGCGCCGGACGAACCGGGGCAGCGGGCGCCGCGTGGTGATGCCCAGGCCTCTTTCCAGGAGCCGCCGCAGCGGGCCGACGCGCCCCGGCAGGTTGGAGAGCGGCGCGGTCGCGGAGCCGAGCCTGTTGAGGGACCGGATCGCGGCGAACACCCGGGAGCGCGCGGGCACGCCGTGCCGGTCGTGGTGGTGGGACAGCGCCTCGGCCTTGAGCGAGGCCATGTCGACGCCGAGCGGGCATTCGCTCTTGCACGCCTTGCACATCAGGCACAGGTCCAGGGCCTCGTGCAGGCCCTCGTCGCCGAGCGCCCGCGCGGGGTCGGGCTCGGACAGCGCCTTGACGAGCGCGCCCGCCCGGCCGCGCGTGGAGTCGCGTTCGTCCTTGGTGGCCATGTAGGAGGGGCACATGGTGCCGGTGTCCGTCTTGCGGCACAGCCCGATGTTCATGCACCGGTCGGCGGCGCCGCGCATCCCGCCCAGCACCTCGAAGTCCAGCCGGGTGCGCAGCTCGGGCGCGGGCGGCAGGGCCGGGTCCCGCAGGTGGTCGGTCATCGGCGGGGCGTCGACGATCTTCCCGGGGTTGAGCACGCCCTCCGGGTCGAAGAGGCGTTTCACCTCGCGCATCGCCCCGTACAGCTCGTCGCCGAACAGCGCCCGGTTGAACTCGCTGCGGGCCAGGCCGTCGCCGTGCTCGCTGGAGTTGACCCCGCCGTACTCGTTCACCAGGTCCTTGACCTCCTCCGCGACCGCCCGCATGGTGCGCAGTTGCTCCGGGTCGGTGAGGTCGAGGAACGGCCTGACGTGCAGACAGCCCACCGAGCAGTGGCCGTAGAAACCGGCCTTGAGGCCGTGCCGGTCGAGCACCGCCTTGAGGCGCGCGGTGTACGCGGGGAGGTGTACGGGGTCGACCGCGGTGTCCTCGATGAAGGCGAGCGGCCTGTTGGTGCCCTCGCCCGCGGCCATGAGCAGCCCCAGGCTCGCCTTGCGGACCTTGAGCAGCGCGGCCTGCTCGGCGGGGGTCTCGGCGATCAGGGTGTGGTAGCCGTGGCGGTGGCGCTCCCACAGGCGGGAGAGCCGGGTCAGCCGGTCGGCGAGTTCGGCCGCGTCGTCGCCGCTGAACGCGACGAAGAGCAGGGCGTCGGGGTCGCCGTGCAGGACGTCGGCGAGGGCGGCGTACTCGATCTTCTGCCGGGACAGGTCCAGGATCGTGCGGTCCATCAGCTCGACCGCCGATGGGTCGAGGGAAAGCGCGTCCTGGGTGGCCTCGATGGCTCCCGCGACCGAGGAGAAGTGGCCGACGGCGAAGACGGTGCGGGCGGGTCTGGGCACCAGGGAGACCAGGGCGCGGGTGGTGACCGCGAGGGTGCCCTCCGAGCCGACGACGAACGTGGAGGGGTCGAAGGGCGCGTCGGGGCGGGCCAGCCGGTCGAGGCGGTAGCCGCCCGCGCGCCGCCAGAAGGTGGGGAAGCCCTTGGCGATGGCGTCGCGGTGCGTCTCGACCAGCTCGGGCAGCCGGGCGTGGACGCGGCCCGCGAGCCCCGGCAGCGCGGCGCGGGCCAGGCGCCCGGCCTCGTCGAGGGGCTCGAAGCGGGTGGTGGTGGCGTCGGCCAGGACCACGTCCAGGGCGAGGACGTGGTCGATCGTCATGCCGTGGCGCAGCGAGCCGCTGCCCGCGGAGTTGTTGCCGATCATGCCGCCGATGGTGGCGCGGTTGCTGGTGGAGGTGTCGGGGCCGAACATCAGGCCGTGCGGGGCGGCGGCGCGGTTGAGCTGGTCCTGTACGACGCCGGGGTCGACGAGTGCGGTGCGCTTGACCGGGTCCAGGTCGCGGATGTTGCGGAGGTGGCGCGAGAAGTCGAGGACGATGCCCGGCCCCACGGTCTGCCCGGCGAGGCTGGTGCCCGCGCCGCGCGCGACGACCGGCACGCCGTGCTCGGCGGCGGTCTCGACCGCGAGGCGGACGTCCTCCTCGTGGCGGGGGGAGACGACGACGAGGGGGGTGATGGCGTACATGCTCGCGTCGCGGGAGTAGAGGTGGCGGGTGTAGTCGTCGGACCGGACGTCGCCTTCGAGGCGGGAGGCGAGGGCGTCGGTGACGGCACGGCGGAGGCGGTCGTCGGGCGTGACGCTCATGGGGCGGCTCCAAGCGGCGGGTGGGCGGAGTGGGCGTCTGGAGGTCGGCGGGGGTTGCTCACGCGGTTCTCCGCGCCCCTCGAAGGGGCGCTTGCGCTGAACGTGCCGGGTACGGCGGACCACCTGGGGGCGCGGTGAACCGCGCGAGAGCGGGACAGCCGCCGCGGCCGGACAACCACCCGCAGCGGGCCCGCCACTCCGAACGGTCACCCCGTGCGCGGGCCCGCCACCCCGAACGGTCACCCCGTGCGCGGGCACCCCGCGAGCACGTCCAGTGCCTCGTCCAACCCCTGCCGCCGCACCGGGACCCCGGCCAGTTCCAGGCCCATCCGGACCCCGGCCAACGTCCCGGCCAGCGTCAGGTCGTTGAAGTGGCCCAGGTGGCCGATCCGGAACACCTTCCCCGCGAGCCGGCCAAGCCCCGTCCCCAGCGACATGTCGAACCGGTCGAGGACGATCTCCCTGACCTTGTCCGCGTCGTGCCCCTCGGGCAGCAGCACCGCGGTCAACGACCCCGAGTGCTCCCGCTCGTCGGCGCACAGCACCTCAAGTCCCCAGCCGCGTACGGCCGCCCGGGTCGCCGCCGCGTGCCGGGCGTGGCGCGCGAAGACCTGG
This sequence comes from Streptomyces sp. NPDC050504, assembly GCF_044458065.1. Classification (NCBI taxonomy): domain Bacteria; kingdom Bacillati; phylum Actinomycetota; class Actinomycetes; order Kitasatosporales; family Streptomycetaceae; genus Streptomyces; species Streptomyces sp. NPDC050504. Next base: position 351,977 of record NZ_JBITHO010000006.1, read on the forward strand.
GGCAGCCCCTCCTCGGCGAGCATCCGGAGCGCCTCTTCGAGCCCGTACAGCAGGTTCGTGGCGGGCGTGTACGGGAAGAAGCCCGCCGCGTTCGCCTCGATGACCGGCCCCCAGTCCCAGTACGAGCGCGGCAGCCGCGCCGCACTCGACGCGGCGAGCGCCCCGGCGCTCACGGCGTTGAAGCCCAGGCCCGGCGGCAGCATCAGCCCCTTCTGGGATCCGGCGACGGTGACGTCGACGCCCCACGCGTCGTGCCGGTAATCGATCGAGCCGAGCGAGGAGATGGTGTCGACCAGCAGCAGCGCGGGGTGGTCCGCCGCGTCGAGCGCGGCGCGGATCTCCGGGACCCGGCTGGTGACCCCCGTCGAGGTCTCGTTGTGCACGACGCACACGGCTTTGATCGCGTGCCCGGTGTCGGCGGCCAGCCGCTCCGCCGCGGCCCCGGGGTCCGCGCCGCGGCGCCAGTCGCCCGGCACGAACTCGACCCGCAGGCCCAGCTGTTCGGCCATCGTGCGCCACAGCGTGGCGAAGTGGCCGGTCTCGAAGCAGAGCACCCGGTCACCGGGGCTGAGGGTGTTGACCAGGGCGGCTTCCCAGGCGCCCGTGCCGGAGGCCGGAAAGACGACCACGGGCCCGCTGGTGCCGAACACCTCGGCCAGCGCGGGAAGCAGACGGTGCGTCAGATCGGCGAACTCGGGTCCACGGTGGTCGACGACCGGCGCCGACATGGCGCGCAGGACCTGCTCGGGAACGTTGGTGGGGCCGGGGATCTGGAGGAAGTGGCGGCCGGTGCGAAGGGTCATGCGGCGACTCCCGGAACATCTTGTGCCGTTTCACGGCACGCTGTATCGTGGTGCGGCACGGCGGAGCATAGGCGTGCGCCCGGAGGGAGTCAACGGATGCAGAACGTCCTCAACGCACTGCGCGCCCTGGAGGAGATCGCCGCGCTCCAGCCCGTCGGGGTCGGCGACCTGGCCAGGGCGATGGAACTGCCCAAGAGCACCGTCCAGCGCACGCTCGGCACCTTGAGCGAGGCGGGCTGGATCCGGCAGGCCGAGGGCACCCCCACCCGTTGGGTGCTCACCACCCGCGCACTGGTCGTCGGCCGCCGCGCGAGCGGCGAGCTGGGGCTGCGCGACGTGGCCGTGCCGGTCATGGAGCGGCTGCGGAGCCACGTCGACGAGACGGTCCACCTCGCCGTACCGGAGGGTGAGCGGGTGATCCTGGTCGAGCGGCTCGAAACCAGCCGGCCCGTACGCATCGTGCTGCCGCTCGGCCAGCAACTGCCCGGCCACGCGTCGGCGAACGGCAAGGCGATCCTCGCGGCGCGGCCCGACGGCGACGTCGAGCGCTACATCGCGGCGGGTCTGGCGGACTTCACCGACACCACCCTCACCGACCCCGAACGGCTCCGCGCCGAACTGCGCGCGATCAGGGCGCGGGGGTACGCGACCAACGGCGGCGAGTGGCGCTCCGACGTCTCGGCCGTGGCCGCCGCCGTCCTCGGCGCACACGGCCTGCCGGTCGCCAGCATCAGCGTCAACGTCCCGACGAGCCGGATGACCCCCGAGCTGAGCGCCGACCTGGGCGCCAGGGTCGCCGCCGCGGCCAAGGAGGTCGGCGGGGCACTGGAGCATCTGCGCCAGACCCCTTGACGGCCCCTGGGGTCCCCCAGATACTCGCCACCAACGAAATCGTCGTTCCGCACAGCGGAATCTTCGGGTGTGCGGGCGTCTTCGAACACCTCTCCCGCACCACCGCCATCCCCCTTCCGGCGCCCCGCGCCGCCTCCGTACGCCCCGCTCGCCCCGTACGCACGCCCGCGCCGCCGCGGCACGGCCGCAGACGTGCCGGGTCCGCCGTGCGGGCGTGCGGTCACGCCGTCACGCGCCTGGAGTCCGACCGTCGACCGACGTCGCTCGAAGGTGAGGCAGCCCCGTGTCCGACCACCTCGTCGCCCTCCTCGTCCTGGTTCTGATCTTCGCCGTCGCCACGTTCACCCACGTCCACATGGGAGTCCTCGCCCTGGTCGCCGCCTTCGCGGTGGGCACCACCGTCGCGGGCGAGAGCGCCGACGACATCTTCGCCGGATTCCCCGGCGACCTGTTCGTCGTCCTCGTGGGCGTGACCCTGCTCTTCGCCATCGCGACCAGCAACGGCACGGTCGACTGGCTGGTACATGCAGCTACCCGTGCCGTGCGCGGCCGAATCGCGCTCATCCCCTGGGTCATGTTCCTGATCACCGCGGCGCTGACCGCCGTCGGCGCGGCCGTGCCCGCCGCCGTGGGGGTCATCGCCCCCATCGCCATGGGCTTCGCCGTCCGCTACGCCATCAACCCCGTCCTCATGGGCCTGTTCGTCATCAACGGGGCCAGCGCGGGCGGCTTCTCCCCCGCGAGCGTCTTCGGCGGCATCACCAACGGGGTGGTCGAGCGCAACCACCTCCCCGGCAGTCCGACGGCGCTGTTCGCCGGGTCGTTCGTCTTCAACGTCCTGCTGTCGCTGGCCGTGTTCGCGCTCTTCGGCGGACGCGCACTGCTCGGCCGCCGCGCCGAGGAGCGCGATCCGGCCGCGTACGACACCGCTCCGTCCGGTACGGATCCCACGGACACCGCCCGCCCCGCCGCCTCCGCCGTCGCGCTCCGCACCGCTCCCGGAACCGCCACCGACACAGACACCGGCACCGGCACCGCCACCGCCACCGCCACCGGCACAGCGCCCCCGCGCCTGAACGCGATCCGCGCCCTCACCCTCCTCGGCCTGCTCTCGCTCCTGGGCGGCGCCCTCTTCTTCGACCTCGACGTCGGGCTGCTGGCCCTCGCGGTCGCCGCCCTGCTCACCCTGGTCGCACCCGAGACCGCCAAGGGCTCGGTGGACCGCTGCGCCTGGTCCACCGTGCTGCTCGTCTGCGGCGTGGTGACCTTCGTCGGACTGATGGAACGGATGGGCACCATCGACTGGCTCGGCGGCCGGGTCGCCGACATCGAGGCTCCGCTGCTCGGGGCGCTGCTCATCTGCCTCATCGGCGCGTCCGTCTCCGCCTTCGCCTCCACCACCGGCATCCTGGGCGCGCTCATCCCGCTCGCCGTACCGTTCCTGCTCGCGGGCGAGGTCGGCACGGTCGGCCTGATCACCGCCCTCGCGATCTCGTCCTCCGTGGTCGACTCCTCGCCCCTCTCCACCAGCGGCGCCCTCGTCACGGCCGCGTCCCCAGCCGAGCGGCGCCCCCGCGTCTTCCGCACCCTCATGCTCTGGGGCCTGAGCATGGCGCTGGTCGCCCCGGTCACCACCTGGCTGATCCTGGTGGTGCCCGGCGCCTTCTGACGCTGCGACACGCGTTCGACACGGAAGGCGAATACCCCGGAAAGGGTATGCACCCGGTTAAGGTGCACGCGGCAACGAAGATGATCTTGGGGTGGGAAAAGTGCGCGTACGACGACTCTCCGGCTGTACGGCCGTGGCGGCGGCGCTCCTGCTGGCCGTGACCGGTTGCGGCAGCGACGACAAGGCGGACGACGCCAAGGGCTCGGGCGGAAAGGGCGGTTCGAGTGCCTCGCCCTCGGCGCCCGCACCCGGCGGGTCCGGCAAGACCGACGGACCCGGCGGGACCGACGGGCCGAAGGAGCCGGAAGGCACCGCGAGCCCCGCGCCAGGCACTCCGGGCAACGCCAAGGACGTACTGCCCGGCATGGTCGACGCGGCCGTCGCCCGGACACAGCTCGCCGCGCTCAGGACCGGTGAGCCGGGCACGATGCAGGGGTACAGCAGGGCCCGGTTCCCGCACTGGTCGGAGCAGGGCAAGAAGTGCGACACGCGCGAGACCGTGCTCGCCAGGGACGGCAAGGACGTCGAGCGCAACGCGGAGTGCAAGGCCACCGGCGGGACCTGGGTGAGCCTGTACGACGGACTGACCGTCACCGACGCGGCCAAGCTCGACATCGACCACATGGTGCCGCTCGCCGAGGCATGGCGCTCCGGCGCCCGCGCGTGGACCGACGAGCAGCGCAAGGGCTTCGCGAACGATCTGACGCGCCCCCAGCTGCTGGCCGTCACCGCCAGGACCAACCGCTCCAAGGGCGACCAGTCCCCCGCCCTGTGGCAGCCGCCGGCCAAGGAGTCCTGGTGCCAGTACGGCAGGGCCTGGACGACCGTGAAGTCCCACTACGAACTGACCGTCACGGAGGCCGAGCGGACGAAGCTCGGCGAGATGCTCGACACCTGCGGGACCGCCAGGTGACCACCCCGTCCAGCGCCCCGCGGGACAGCTGGGAGGGCCGGGTCACGGCGGGTCCCGGCGGCGCGATGACCGACGAGGTCGGCGTCGTCACGGGCGACCTCACGCTGCGCACGACGCCCGTCGACGGCGGCCGGGCCAGGTTCCTGGTGCAGTACACCGGCGCCGACGAGTGGTACGAGCTGACCGGCAGCCCCTCCCCCGTCCCCGACGGATCCACGCCCCGGGACCTGCACGAGGCCGCGCTCCGGGCGATCGCGGAAGGTGGCCCGGCCCACGCCCCCGGCCATACCCCGGAGGGCTGAAACCGCAGGGCCGACGCGCTCGGCGGCCGACCGCCGCGTACTGGGCGACCGACCGCCGCACGACGGATGGCCGGCCTCCGACGGGTCGGCGGCCGGCCACCGGGCGTCAGCGCTCCGCGGTCACCCGCACCGCCTCGGTCCCGGCCTCCGCGTGCCGCTCCGCCCAGTTCTCCAGGGCCGTGCGGCAGGCGTGGTCCAGGTGGTGGAGCCCCGAGAGGTCGAGTTCCACGGGCCGGTCCCCGGGCAGGGCCTCAAGGCCGTCCAGTATCTTCGGCAGCCGCAGGAAGGTCGCGTTGCCCGACAAGTACACCTGGATCGGTCCCGATCCCTTGTCGATGACGTCGAACTTCAGGTGCGAGGCGTCCCACGCGGTCTTCGCCACGGCGAGCGCGAGACCGATCAGCACGCCCTCGAACATGCTCACGGCGACGATCGCGCCCGCGGTGACCACCAGCACGAGGACCTCGCCCCGCTGCCCGCGCCACATCGAGCGCAGGGCGCCCAGCGGCACCAGCTTCGCGCCGGAGTAGACGAGTATCCCCGCGAGCGCCGGAATCGGGATGTACGCGAGGGCGGAGGGCAGCAGCGCGGCGAAGAGCAGCAGCCACACGCCGTGCAGTACGCGCGACGCCTTCGTACGGGCCCCGGCCTGGACGTTCGCCGCGCTCCGCACGATGACGGCGGTCATGGGGAGCGCTCCGAGAATCCCGCAGACGGTGTTGCCCGCGCCCTGCGCGAGGAGTTCCTTGTCGTACTGTGTGCGCGGCCCGTCGTGCATCCGGTCCACGGCGGCCGCGCTGAACAGCGACTCGGCGGAGGAGATCAGGGCGAAGGCCACGATCGTGCCGAGCGCGCCGACCGTCGCCAGGTCGCCGAAGGCGCTCAGGGGCGGCGGCTGGATCGACTCCACGAGGCCCTTGACCTCCACCGTGGCGACGGGCAGCGCACCGGCCCAGGCCACGAACGTGGCCAGGCCCACCGCGGCCAGCGGCCCCGGGACGGTCCGCACCGCGCTCGGCAGCCGGGGCCACAGCAGCAGCACGGCGACGGTGCCGACGCCGACCCCGAGCGAGGCCAGGCCCTCCTGGTCGCGCACGGCGTCCACCAGCGCGGCCGGCATTCCGATGATCTTGTCGATGCCCGAAGCGGGAGCCTCGTCCGCGACCATGGCGTAGAACTGCCCGGCGATCAGGACGAGTCCGATCCCCGCCAGCATGCCCTCCACGACGGAGAGCGAGATGGCCCGGAAGTAGCGGCCGAGCTTCAGGGCGCCCATGCCTATCTGGAGCAGGCCCGTGATGAGCACGATCGCGCCGAGCACCGGAAGCCCGAACTCCCGCACGGCCTCGAAGACCAGCACGGTCAGACCGGCCGCGGGCCCGGACACCTGGAGGCTGCTGCCGCGCATCAGACCGGTGACGACACCGCCCACGATGCCGGTGACCAGGCCGAGTTCGGCGGGAACGCCGGAAGCGACCGCCACCCCCACGCACAGCGGGAGGGCGACGAGGAAGACGACGAGTGACGCGGCTAAGTCCTGCCGCAAATAAGGAAATTCGCGCCCCTTGGTGCGGGCACGGTCGATGAGGGACTGCATGGCGAAGGGGTCCTCCTGGCGCGCTGAGGGGTACGCGTCGGAACGGAACTGCGTCGACGAACGGTCCTGCCGAAGGCCATGGCCCCGGGCTCCGACGGCCCCTGGGAAAGGTCAAGAGAGGGTCAACGGAAGGTCAAGGGGAATGCTAGACGGAGGAAACCGGGGGACGGGTTAACAGCGCGTTTCAGACGCCAGAAGGTCTGAAAAGCCAGCGTGAGTTGGCAGGAATCGACCAGTCCGATTCGCAGGCGGAAACATGTGCGCCGAGGGGTCCCGACATGCGAACGGGAGCGACCCCTGGGTAAAGGGGACGCTCCCGTGAAAGCTGAGAAAGACGTGAAAGCCGTGAAGTCCGTGGCTCAGTGCGTCGGATCGGACGGCGCGATGCGGCGGTAGGCGGCGCGCGCGTGCAGGACTCGTCCGGTGACCGTGCCGATGACGGCCGCCAGGAGCAGACAGGCCATCCACTCCGGATCCCGGTGCCCGGCCCAGGAGAGCTCGCCGATGGGGTGGGTGGCGAAGATGTTGAGCAGCGCCCAGCACAGGAGCGCGGTGCCGGGGGCCGCGACGAAGCGGCCCCGTACGCCCAGTGCGGCGGCCAGCAGCGACAGCATGGCGAGCGCCAGTCCCGTACGGTCCAGGGCGTCGAGCCAGTCGAAGACCGTGACGAGCGCGAACGCGCCGCCGTAGGCAGCGGCCCAGACGAAGGGCGTGGCCATCGGTTCGGGCACCGCCCGCGCGCCCCGGCTGATCGTGCGCCACTCGACCGTCATCGGCCCCTCCCCACCCGCGGCCGCCGACGCGGCCCGTACTCCCTCGGTCGCCGGGCCGTCACCAGGGACGGCCTCGACGCGGTCCTGCGCCAGATTCTCCCATCCCAGCAGGTGGGGGACGACGCGCGGGAACGCGGTGAACCGGGACGGGGTGCGGAGACGAGAAAAGGCAAGGAGGTCGTAAGCACTCCTTGCCACTCTCAACTTATAGCGCACCGGGGGGCTTGCGGCAAGGCCCCGGTCGTACCGCAGAATCGCTGGCCTGAGCTTGGCTTCCAGACCTCGAAGCGATCGGGAGATCCACGAATTGCAGCCGTCTTCGCCCGCCCCCGCCACGTCCGCACCACTGAACACCGCGGGTACGACCCGGAACGGAGCCACTGACATGCCCTCTCTGGCCACCAGTGCGTTCGACCTTCCCGACCGGCTCTCCGCCAAGGCCGACCCGCGGCTGATCGCTGCGGACGAGCAGCACTTCGCGGCGATCGCCGAGAGCCTGGAGCAGGCGATCGCCGAGCTGTCCGACCGGCTCGTCGCCGAGCGCAGGGCGCCCGGCGGCATCGGCCGCGAGGCCCTGGAGCGGGACCTGGAGATCCACCGGCTGACCGCCAGGCTGCGCGCCCTGCGCCGCTTCGGCCTCGACCTGTGCCTGGGGCACGTCGTCTGCGCCGACGGCGAGGCCCTGTACGTCGGTCGGCTCGGCCTCACCGACAGCACGGGCCGCCGGCTGCTGGTCGACTGGCGCTCCCCCGCCGCCGAGCCGTTCTTCGGCGCGACGCACGCCAACCCGATGGGACTGACGAGCCGCCGCAGGTACCGCTGGGCCCGCGGCCGGATCAACGACTACTGGGACGAGGTGTTCGCCGCGGACGGGCTCGACCGGCACGCCGCGCTGGACGACCAGTCCGCCTTCATCGCCAGCCTGGGCGGCGAGCGGTCGTCCCGCATGCGGGACGTGCTCTCGACCATCCAGGCCGACCAGGACGCCGTCATCCGGGCGGGCTCCCGCGGCGCCCTCGTCGTCGACGGCGGTCCCGGCACCGGCAAGACCGTCGTCGCCCTGCACCGCTCGGCCTACCTGCTGTACTCGGACCCGCGCCTCGGGCACCGGCGCGGCGGCGTGCTGTTCGTCGGTCCGCACGACCCGTACCTGGCGTACGTCGCCGACGTCCTGCCCAGCCTCGGCGAGGAGGGCGTTCAGACGTGCACCCTGCGGGACCTCGTCGCCGAGGGCGCGGGAGCGCGGGAGGAGGCCGATCCTGAGGTGGACCGGCTGAAGTCGTCCGTGGACATGGTGAAGGCGATCGAGACGGCCGTACGGTTCTACGAGTCGCCGCCCGCCTCCGGAATGACGGTCACGACCGCCTGGTCCGACGTGTGGCTGAGCGCCGAGGACTGGGCCGAGGCGTTCGACGCGGCGACGGGCACCCCGCACAACGAGGCGCGCGACCTGATCTGGGAGGAACTGGTCTCGATCCTGCTCGACAAGCACAGGGGTGACGTGTCGGAGGAGGAGTTCCGGCGGTCGTTGACGCAGGACAGGGAGCTGACGGAGGCCCTCAACGGGGCCTGGCCGCTGCTGGAGGCGGCCGATCTCGTCGGGGACCTGTGGTCGGTGCCCGCCTACCTCCGGATGTGCGCGCCCTGGCTCGGTCCCGACGAGGTGCGCGCGCTGCGCCGCGCGGACGCCCAGGCGTGGACCGTGGCCGACCTGCCGCTCCTGGACGCGGCGCGGCAGCGGCTCGGCGACCCGGAGGCGGCCAGGCGGAAGCGCTGGCACGATGTGGCGGTCGCCGCGGAGCGCGCGCGGATGGGCCTGGTCATCGACGAGATCCTGTCGGCCGCCGACGTCCAGTCGGCCGGTGACGAGAGCGAGGGCGCCGTGCGGATGCTGCGAGGCAAGGACCTCCAGGACAGCCTCGTCGACGACGGCGCGCTGCCGACCGCTGCCCCCGACCTGCTCGCGGGACCGTTCGCGCACGTCGTCGTGGACGAGGCGCAGGAACTCACGGACGCCCAGTGGCAGATGCTGCTCCAGCGCTGCCCGTCGCGGAGCTTCACCATCGTCGGGGACCGCGCCCAGGCCAGGCACGGCTTCACGGAATCGTGGGAGGAGCGGCTCGGGCGGGTCGGCCTCGACCGGGTCGAGGTGGCGCCGCTGAACATCAACTACCGCACGCCCGAAGAGGTCATGGCGGAGGCCGAGCAGGTCATCAGGGCGGCGCTCCCCGACGCCAACGTGCCGACCTCGGTGCGCAGCAGTGGCGTCCCCGTCGTGCACGGGTCGGTGGCGGAGCTGGACGCGGTGCTCGAAGCGTGGCTGGAGGAACACGACGAGGGGATCGCCTGCGTCATCGGCGACCCGGAGTTCCGGGCGACGCGGCGCGTCCGCTCGCTGACGCCCGAGCTGTCGAAGGGGCTGGAGTTCGACCTGGTGGTCGTCATCGACCCGGAGGGGTTCGGGGAGGGCATCGAGGGCGCGGTCGACCGCTATGTGGCGATGACCAGGGCGACGCAGCGGCTCGTGATCCTCACGGACTCCTGACCGCCCGGAGCGCGTCGTGCGCCGGGGCGCGTTCGGCACCCGGGCGCTTCGAGGGGCGGCGCGGCCCCGTCACCCCGCCGGTCGCGGGGTCGGGGTCCGGCGCGCCGTCTCTTCCCGCTCTCCTCGCTCTCCTCCAGGGCGGCTGCCGGCCCTTCGCTGTGGCCGTCAGCCCTTCAAGGCGTAGAAGTGCAGGGGCGAGTTCGGTTCGAAGCCGATGCGGGGATACACCGGGGCTCCCGCGGCGGTCGCGTGCAGGGTGGCGCGGGTCAGTCCGGTGGCCCGCGCCCCCTCGTACAGGGCCTTGCGGGTCACGGTCTCGCCGTAGCCCCGGCGCTCCCACTCAGGGGCCGTGGCGACGAGTACGACGAAGAGGCGGCCGTCCGCCTCGACGGCCCCGGCGCACGACACCGGTTCGCCGTCCCGCAGGGCAAGGTAGGCGTGCACCCGCTCCTTCCAGAGCGCGGAGCCCTGGAGCCCGTCGCGCCCTTCCTCCAGAGGGAAGCCGTACGCGCGGGAGTTGAGGTCCGCGTAGGCCAGCAGCTCCTCGTCGGTGGTCACGCGGACGAACGTCAGGTCGGGGTGGGCGGGTTCGGGGACGGGCAGCAGGTCGCCCGCCATCCCCGTTCCGGAGAAGGCCCGTTCGAGGCCCGCCCGCTCGGCCGCTTCCGCCAGTCCCGCGCGGGCCTCCTCGTCCAGCAGGTCCTCGAAGAGCCACAGCAGCCCCGGCCGCTCCTTCGAGCGCATGATCTCCGCTGCCTGCCCCAGCCGCTGTCCGAGGAGCGCCGGGTCCGCGCCGACGTCGGTGAGCGTGAGGCAGTTCCAGAAGCCGAACCGGCAGTCGGCCCAGCGGACGGCGATGCCGGGGAGGTCCCGTACGTCCGCGTCCGCGTCGCGGTCGAGCACCATGGCGCGCCAGACCACCGAGAGCTGTTCCATCGATTCGATGGACGCCGCAAGATCCGTCACAAGAGCTCCAGGGTTAGTCGGGTGGCCGTTCGAGGGCCCCTCACGTACGGCGCCACTCTGCCCCGCCCTGCCGTCTGCGGCCAACTCGCCCCGCGATCCGGCCCAGTCGGCACGGCAGAAGGCCGATGGATCCGGTGCCGGGGTCAGGGCTTGTCGGCCCAGTGGGGGACCGTCGGCAGGACCGACCGGGCGACGCGGAGCAGCAGTTGGTCGCTCGGCACCGTGCCGTCCTCGCGCCACAAGGTCACCGTGTACGAGCCTCCGCTGTCCTTGGCGTCCCTGGCGACGGTGAGGGAGCGGGCCGGGGCGCCGGGGCCCGACTTCCCACCGCCGAAGCGAAGGACGATGGTCCGGTCCGCGTACAGCACGGCCGCACGGTTCAGCACTTTGCCCTGCCGCGCGTCCTTCCCCATCAGGGTAGCGAAATCGGCGACCGGCAGGCGGTCCTGGCTTGCCGCCAAGGCCACCGTGTAGGTGTCGAGTTCGATCTGCGCGGAGGGTTCGACGGCCTTCCCTCCGTCGGTGGACCCGCCCGAATCCCCGCTGACGCCGACGCTCTTCGCGACCTCTCCCGTCGTGCCGAGCAGCGCGGGAAGGTCGGGCCTGTTCAAGGCCGCGCACAGCTGCGCGCCCGAGAGGCGCGGGGGCTTCCCGTTCCCCTTGCCGGAGGGCCCCCCGGACTCGCCGTTCGGGCATGCGGCGGCCTTTCGGGTGGTTTCGGACGACCCTTCCGTGAACGTCCAGAGTCCGACGCCGAGCGCGGCCACGACCGCCAGGGCCGCGAGCGCCTGTCCCCATGCGCCCGCGCTCTTCTTGGGCACGCCGTTGTCGTCGTCCATGTCCCCCACCTGCTGTGATCCCCCGTCGTGAGCCCCCGCTGCGTGCCCGGGGACCCTAACCCGCGATCACCGCGCGGACAAGGAGTGCAGGAGCCGGGCCGCGGGCGCCGGGGCGACGAGCCACTTCAGGTGGCTGCCCGGCAGGGTGCGGACGCCGTACGGGTTGTGACGCAGACGAGGAGGTCGATCAGGTCGGGCCCGGCATTGGCGGCTTCGGGGGCAAGCCGCCCCGCCCAAGATCATCCGCGCCACCGCCGCGGCCGCGGGGCGTCAGGCGAGCGCTCTGCGCAGGGTGACGACGGCGAGTTCGATCGCCGACCGGGCCGCCTGGGTCTCCCGCAACGCGTTGAGCAGGACGAAGTCGTGGATGATGCCCTGGTAGCGGACGGCGGTCACCGGTACGCCCGCGGCGCGCAGCTTGTTGGCGTACGCCTCGCCCTCGTCGCGCAGTACGTCGGCCTCGGCCGTGATGACCAACGCGGGTGGCAGGCCCGCCAGTTGGTCGGCGCTCGCGCGCAGCGGCGACGCGGTGATCTCGGCGCGCTCGGCCTCGTCGGTCGTGTACTGGTCCCAGGACCAGCGCACGCCGTCGCGCTCCAGGAAGTACCCCTCGGCGAACCGCAGGTAGGAGGGGGTGTCGAAGGACGCGTCGGTCACCGGGTAGAACAGCACCTGCTGGCGCAGCGGCAGTCCGCCGCGCTCCTTGGCGAGCAGCGTCAGAGCGATGCTCAGGTTGCCGCCGACCGAGTCTCCCGCCACCGCGATGCGGGTCGCGTCCAGGCCGTGGGCCTCCCCGTCCGTGACCACCCAGCGGGCCGCCGTCCAGTTCTGCTCGATCGCCACCGGGTAGCGGTGCTCGGGCGAGAGGCCGTACTCGGGGAACACCACGGCGGCCCCCGCGCCCACGGCGAGCTCGCGCACCAGGCGGTCGTGGGTGCGGGCGCTGCCGAACACCCAGCCCGCGCCGTGCAGGTAGACGAGCACGGGCAACGGCCCGGCCGCGCCCGCGGGCCGTACGATCCGCACCCTGACCCCGCCGGTGGGGCCGCCGGGCACCGTGACCCACTCCTCGTCCACCTCGGGCAGCTCCACGTCGCCCGACTGGACCTCTTCCACCGCCTCGCGCCCTTCGGCGGGCGGGAGTTGGTACAGGAAAGGGGGCTTCGCCGAGGCTGCCGCGAACTCGGCGGCGGCAGGCTCCAGGACGGGTTCGGCGGAGCTGTCGGGGGTCGTGTGGGCTGCTTCTGGTTCGGACATGGCTGGGACGCTATCCCCGGACCCGGCGCAGGTGTTCACCCGTGTGCGCACAAGTCTTGCCCGTGTGCGCACGCGGTCGCCGCACCGTGCGTCATCAGGGCCGGCTCCTGCTGCCGTGCGACCGGCTTTACGCTCGCTGCCCATCGGGCATTCCCCAGTTGGCGATGCCACAATCAGCGGTGTAGCAGACAGGGGGACGACACATGGCGACACCGCGACCGGTAAGTCCCGCTATTCAACGCCTGCAGTTGCGCACGGAGTTGCGCAAGGCGCGCAAGGAGGTCGGGCTGACACAACGCGAGGTGGCCCGGGAGATGGAGTGGTCACCCAGCAAGCTCCTGCGCATAGAGGCAGGAGAGGTGGGTGTTTCCGTACACGACCTCAGGCCGCTCCTGGGGCTCTACCGGATCACCGACGAAGGGGCGGTCGAGCGGCTCCTCGGGCTGGCCCGGGGCAGCAGGAAGATGCCGTTCACCGAATACCGGGACATCTACGGTCCGCAGTTCCTGAACTTCCTGGCCATGGAGTCGTCGGCCTTCGTCACTCGGGCGTTCCAGCCGCTCGCGGTCCCCGGGCTGTTGCAGACGGAGGAGTACGCCGAGGAGATGATCCGGGCCTACAGCTCGGACAGGTTCTCCGGGCCCCAGCTCCAGCGCATGCTCGAAGGCCGCATGCTGCGCCAGGAGGCGCTGGACCGCGACGACGGCGAGACGTTCTTCATCCTGGACGAGGCGGTGCTGCGCCGACAGGTCGGCGGGCCGAGGGTGATGCGCACGCAGCTGCGCAGGCTCGCGGAGCTGGCCGCGCATCCCCGCCGCCAGATCATGATCTTCCCGTTCGCCAGCGGCACCGCCACGTTCCAGGGCCCCTTCACGCTCTTCGAGTTCGACGAGGGCATGCAGCCCTTCGTGTACTGGGAGAACATGCGCGGCCCCGCCGAAATCAGCACGGCGACCGAGGAGTTCGTCAAGCACCTGGAGATCTTCTGGGAGTTGGAGGAGCGGTGCGTCAAGGGCGACGCGGTGCCCCGCGTACTGCTCCAGATGGCCGATCACATCGAGACGGAACCGCTCGATCCGGCCCTGCCGCCCTCCACGGCGCCGCAGGACGGAGGCTGAGACGACGGCCGCGCTCGCGAGGGGCGCACGGAAGCAGGGAGGGGGATCACGGAGCACCGCGGCCGGACATGACTGTGGCTCCGCTTCAGCGAAGCCACAGCGGGAGCGGACCCGCTGCAACGGGGCGCACTCCCGTACTGATCGCCCGAGCCACCGGAGATCAGCGTATGGACCACGGTCGCGCATCACCGGCGTCTTGGCAATCGTCGCTGGTCGGCAATGTCCCGCTCGGGGCTACCCGCGCGCCGCGCACACATGGTTGTACATGGTGTGCTCGGCACCGTAGAGCGATAAACCCTCAATCTGCTAGGTAGCTTCTGGCGGTATCGCTATCCGCAGCGCATCCCGATGTCGCGGCGTTCCGCGCATCGCCGAGCCGGACTTCCCCGTTCCGCGCCCCGAGCGCTCACGGGCCCATGAATGACCAAGCGGGAGGCAGGGCAATGGCCTTGGTGACAGCCCCGCCGTCTGCAAGCGGCGGAACCGTCTTCCATGAAGTCCCGGGCCATCTGGAGTACAGCCTTGTCCGATCACGAGCACCCGTCCGAGAAACCCCCGGAACACGTCCACCACTCCACCGCACGGCCGACCGCCCGCGTATTCGCGGCCGCGGCTGTCGCGGTGGCCTCCCTGGCCACGGCCGTCGTCATCCTCTTCCTGACGCCGGGCGATTCCGGCCTCGCCGCGGCGGGCGCCGTGGCGACCGCGGGCCTGGCCCTCGCGGGGCAGTTGTCGGGCCCGTCCCGCTGACCGGCCCCGCGCGGAACGCGCGCGGCGCGAGGATGCGGGCACCGGGGAACGCCTTCGGTGCCCGCTGCGACCCGACGTCTCCGTCACTCGCAGGCGGCGCCGCTCCCCCGTCTGTCGGCGGCCGACACGAAGAGGCTCCAGGACCGGGCCGTGAAGGCGAGCCTCCCTTTGAGCGCGTCCTTGGTGTCGCGCACCAGGACGTCGCACCCGGTCCACGCCACCTCCACACACTGATCGCCTTGCATGTCGCTGTAGGAGGACTTCCGCCACGACCACGAAGGACCCATGTACGCGCCTAACTCTCACAGCCGCCGTGCAGCGGAGCACCCGGCCACCTATGTAGGGAAAAGTACCGAAATGTCGGTATTGGTGGCGAGTGTAGCGGCTGTGGAGCCCGTCGCTTTCCACGCGAGCGCCTGCCGCACCGGGGCCCGTGCAGGAGCCCCGGCGGGACAAACTCCTTACGGGGCCGAGAGGTTACCGTCACCCCCCGTCCGGCGCAGCCGCCGTGGAGAACCCTCCCGCCGCCGCGTCGGTCGCGCGCTCCCGGCGGGGCACTGCCGCCTGCTCCCCGGGGCGGTCGGGGTCGAACCTGGCGTACAGGTCGCGGTCGCGCCAGGAATCGGCACAGGCGTCCAGCATGGCCTCGTACAGCCGCAGGTCGCTGACGTTCCGCCGCGGGTCGGCGGCCCGGGACTCGATCGCCTCCCTCACACCGGGCCAGCGCAGCTCGTACATGGTGAAGGAGACCAGTTCGACCACACCCTCCCGGAGCCCGTCGAGCAGCGCGACGAGTTCCGCCTCGAAGCGCGGCCGCAGGGCGGGGTGGTCCCGTAGGAGGGCGAGGGCGGCTTCCAGGTGCGGTTCGAGGTCCTCCACTCCGCAGGTGAGGTCCGCCGAGTGGAGGAGCTCTCCCACCATCGCGCGCAGCCGCTCGACCGGGTCAGCAGTCGGGCCCGCCCCAGGCGGCGTTGTACTTTCCATCAGCCTTGAGTCCGTTTCTGTCGAACGCGTCGACGGCCGCCCTCGCCGCAGCGCCGTGCGGAACCGGGGCGACTCCTCAGCAGCGTACTCATCAACACCGTTTCAGCAGCCAGCACTTCGCGAACGCTGCGGCGCTCGCGCACACCGCCGTCCACAGCGCGGGACCGGACTGTCGGACCCCGCTGATAACGTGCCGTTCCAGCACTGATGATCATTGCGAAGGGGGCAGCGGTGCGCGAAGTGACGTGCCACGAGGTGAGTGGGGAGCGGCTGGCGCAGGCGCTCGACGGCATCGGCCGAAGGGCCTACGGAAGGCTGCACGGGCTGCGCTACGACACTCCGTCCCCGGAGAAGATGCGCGAGATGCGGGACGAACTCCTCGACCACGTCGCCGCCCGCACGGCGAAGGACCTCGCGCTCGACGAAACGGCGCTGACGGTGCTGCGCACCGCCGCGGAGTGCGACCTCGGAGCGCTGAGCGTCGGCTGTTTCCCCGACGGCGACCAGGAGATCGCCTTCCCCCTCCTGGACGAGACGCTCACCAGCGAGGACGTCTCCTTCGGGAACGCGGCATCGCGGGCGCCCACGGCCAGGACGTGGCTCGACACGTTCGCGTCGTCCGTGGTCAGCGGGGCGGTGTGGGACTGGCAGCGGGTCATCGGCCTGCTACTGCGCGACGACTACGCGCCCGCGATCCGGGACGGGGTGCCGTACTCGGAGCTGACCTCGGTGTCGGACCCGGCGGACCTCGCCGCGATGGACGCGCTGTGCGGCTATCTGACCGACTCACCCGGGCACCTGCCGAGCCACTGGCCCACCGTGCCCCTCTGCGGACCGAGCGCCGACGAGCGCGCCGAGGGCGCGAGGCGGCTGGACGCGGCCGGTGTCCTCTCACCCGACCAGCGCCTCCTGCGCGTCCTCCTCGACGACGACCGGGCGGCGTTCGAGCAGGCTCTGGCGGCCCGGCTCGACGAGCACCGGGAGAGCGCGGGCACCGACCCCGCGCCCAGGACCCTGCTGCCCCTCGACGCCCTCGCGCTGGCCGCGCTCGCGGTTCAGGTGCACGGGTGGGAGCTGGAGGTGCGGTCCGGCTACCTGCCGCCCGTCCTCCTGGGCTCAACGGACGCGCTGCGACGAGCGGCGGAGACGAACGTGAACGGGCTGGGCGGCTGGGCGGCCAAGTAGGGGCCGGCGGCGTCGGCCCGGGGTGGGGCCGTCCCGCTCAGGGCGCGGGCGTCGCGGCCAGTACCGCGCCGTGCACCGCGCGGGCCAGGCGCGCGCCCCACAGGGAGCGCGGCCCGGCAAAGGCGTGCGGTTCCTCCTGCGGGGCGGGGACCCGGGCGGCCACGCACACCGCGTCGGTGGGCGTGCCCGAGCAGTCGTACCCCCTGTCGAGGAGGGCCTGCACCTTGGCCTCGGTCGCGGTGGCGACGGCGTTCACCAGGGCGGCGTCCGTGAGCGGCACGGGGAGCGCGACGACGATGTTGATCGTGCCCGGCGGCTCGGGCCGGGTCGCCGCGTCGGGCCAGGAGGCCGCCCAGCCCCGTACGCCGATGCCGACGGTAGCGGTGGCCTCGGCACCCCCGCCGGTCGCACCTCCGCCGGTCGCACCTCCGTCGGTCGCGCTCCCGTGGCGGGAGACGTCGGCCGCCGTCATGAGCCCGACACCAGGGCCGCTCACCCGTGCGTCGCGGGCGAGCGCGGCCAGGTGCCGCTCCGGATCGGTACGGCGGTAGCCGTGGGAGACCTGGGCGTTGAGGATCCAGTGGCGCTCGCCGATGCCGCCGCCGAGCACCGCGCTGCTGACCATCCGCCATCCCGGGCCCGCCCGCCAGAGCAGGGCGTGCAGTTCCTCGCCGTCCTCCGTGCGGGTCAGCCGCTGCGGCCCGCCGAGTCCGACGGCCGGACGGGAGGGCGGGACGAGCGTGGTCACGGGGCGGACTCCTCGGATCGGGCGCGGGACGGACGGGCAGACAGACGGAGGCAGGTAGACAGACGGGTGGGCGAGGAGCGATCGTACGGAACCGCTGCCGCCCCGTCCCCGGCGGGGCGCCCGATTTCCCACCCCGTCGCGCCTATGGGAAGTCCCGGCGCCCACCGCTACCCTCCGCGCATGATTGCGACGGTTGTCTGGGGTACGGGCAATGTCGGCCGCGCGGCCGTTCGCGCCGTGACGGCGCATCCGGGTCTCGAACTCACCGGAGTCCTCGTCCACGATCCCGAGAAGGTCGGCCGGGACGCGGGCCGACTCGCCCAACTGGGGCGCGACGTGGGGGTCGTCGCGAGCGACGACGTGGCGGCGGCGCTCGCCTCGAAACCGCGCGCCGTGGTCTACGCGGCGTCCGGCGACCTGCGCCCCGACGAGGCACTGGCCGACGTCGTACGGGCGGTGCGGGCCGGAGCCGTGGTGGTGACGCCCTCCCTCTATCCGCTGTACGACAAGCGCGGCGCTCCGCCCGAGTTCCGCGACCCCGTGCTCGCCGCGGTCGCGGAGGGCGGCGGCTCGCTCCTGGCGTCGGGCGTCGACCCGGGGTGGGCCAACGACGTGCTGCCGCTGCTGGTGAGCGGGCTCGGCGGCACGGTGGACGCCATCCGCTGCCTGGAGGTCTTCGACTATTCCACGTACGAACAGGAGGATTCCGTACGGCTGTTGGTCGGCATGGGGCAGCCGATGGAGTACGAGCCGCCGATGCTCGCGCCGTCCGTGCCGACCATGGTCTGGGGCGGGCAGCTCCGGCTCATGGCGCGGGCCCTGGGTGCGGAGTTGGACGAGGTGCGCGAGACCGTGCTGCGGCGGCCCCTGGAGACCACGGTGAACACCCGCACCATGGGGAAGTTCGAGGCGGGGACGCAGGGCGCGGTGCGCTTCGAGGTGCAGGGCATCGTCGGCGGTGCGCCCCGGCTCGTCATCGAGCACGTCACCCGCATCCACCCGTCGTGCGCTCCCGACTGGCCGCTCCCGCCCGACGGCGGCGACGGGGCCCACCGGGTCATCGTCGAGGGGCGGCCGCGCATCGAGGTCACGGTGGAGGCCACCGACGAGGGCGAGAACCGCTCGGCGGGCGGCAACGCGACCGCCGCGGGGCGGCTGGTGGGCGCGATCGACTGGCTGGTGGACGCGGAGCCCGGACTGTACGACGCGCTCGACGTACCGCTGCGGCCCGCGTTCGGCCGCCTCGGGCGCGCCCAGGCCCGCGGCGCGGAAAGCACGGAAGACACGGAAGGCACAGAAGGCACAGAAGGCGCAGAAGACGCGGGAAGCGCGGGAAGCGCGGAAGGGGAGCGGTGATGGACATCGACATTCCGGCGGGCAAGGACGCCATCGCGTACGTCTGGGGCGAGATGGTCCCGGAGATCGGCGCCGCCGCGTCGGCGTTCTCGCTCGCGGTGTACGCCCATTCCTCGCTGGGGCTGCGGGAGTTCGAGGCGGCCCGGTTGCGCGTCGCGCAGCTCAACGGCTGCGCGTTCTGCCTGGACTGGCGTACCGAGAAGGACGGGGTGAAGGTCGAGGAGGGGTTCGCCGACGCGGTGGCGGCGTGGCGCACCACGGAGGCGTTCGACGAACGGACGCGGCTGGCGGCGGAGTACGCCGAGCGGTACGTCGCGGACCACCACGGTATCGACGGGGAGTTCTGGTCGCGGATGACCGCTCGGTACAGCCAGGCCGAGATCGTCGAGCTGAGCATGTCCATCGGCTCGTGGCTGGCGTTCGGCCGGCTCAACCACGTCCTGGGGCTGGACGCGATGTGCACGCTGCCGACGCGGCGGTGAGCGGGCGCGTCAGCGTTCGGAGAGCGGTGCCGGTGCTTCCTGGAGCACCCACCCGTTGCCGTCCGGGTCCGTGAAGAAGGCGAAGGCGTTCCAGGTGTCGCCCCTGCCGGGCTCCCAGGCGCCGGACTCTCCGACGTGCTGGACCTCCGAGACGGGGACGCCCCGGTCGGCCAGCTCGGCGCGGGCCCCGGCGATGTCGGTCACGCACATCTGCACGCCCTGCAGCGTCCCGGGCGCCATCTGCCCGACCCCGGGCGCCGACGGCACCCCGGAGGTCAGGGCGAGCGAACAGCGCGAGCCGGGCGGGGTGATCTGGATGATCCGGACTCCGGGGGCCACCTGCTGGTCCAGGTCGACCTTGAAGCCGCACTTGTCCGCGTAGAACTCCTTGGCCCGGTCCATGTCGGACACGGGGACCACGACGACCTCGACGGTGTATTCCATGCTCTCCTCGCTCTCCTCCAGGGTTCCTTCGATGGTGCCCGGCTTCCGGCCGCGGCGCAGCCCCGGCGGCGACGCCCGTCGCCGCCGCCGGTCCCCCCGTACGGGAATCGCCCCCTGTCCCGGGATCTGCCCGGGGACCTACGCGGTCGGCCGCCGTTGGAGGAGAAGGGCGCCGAGGGCCGCGTGCCCCCTGCTCAGCCGTCTGAAGTACGTGGCCCGGCTGAGGTGCAGGTCGCGCGCCACCTGGTGGTGGGTGCAGCCCGGGCGGAAGTAGTACGCCCGCAGGATCGCGCCCGCCTCCGCGTCGGCCCGCTCCTCGCTCCCGGCCAGCTCCCGTACGGCCTCGTGCAGCCGGTCCTGGAGGGTGCGGGCGTCCGGGATGCCCGGCAGGCCCACCAGGGGGTTGTCGGCGAGCGCCCCCAGGTTCCCGATCCGCCCGAGGGCCCGCGCGACAAGCATGTCGACCTGCGGTACGGCTCCGGGCGGCGCGCCCTGGTCCGGGCCGCCGAGGCCCGCCAGCCAGCCGGGCAGGGACGCGGCTCTGAAGTCGTGGCTGTAGACGCGGGGCCGCCGACCGCAGCGGTACACGTCGTCGCGGGTGGCGCCGTGCTCGGAAAATCGCAGCCGTCCCATCAGCTGCTGGTAGTCACCGCTGGTCGTGGAGACCACCAGGTGCTCGCGGCTGGTGGCGTTCTTGAGGATGTGCCGCAGGATGCGGGCGTGCGTGCCCCGGTCCGCGCTGTACGCGGCACCGAGGAACAGCGCGCCCGGTCCCGTGGCCGCCGAGACCGGCTCGGCGTGCTGCTGGAGCAGGGGCTCCACGCACTGCGCGGCGTTTTCGCCCATGGGGGCGAGATAGGTGAGGCCGACGGGGGTCCCCTCACGGTCGCGGGCCACGTGGAATCCGGATATTCCGGTGTCGAGCCAGGTCTCGGTGAGCCGTTCCGAGCGGCGCCTGTCGAATCCGTTGGTGAGCGTCCAGGCGTGCATGAGGCGGCCTATGTCGTCCGCGTCGCCCAGGTTCGCGGGCGCGATGCGGGCGGGCGTGTCGGCCGTGGGGAAGAGCGTCGCGCGCAGCATCGGGTCGCCGGAGAGGAAGAGCCCCTGTTCGACGAGGTCCGCGCGGCCTCCCGGATGCTGTTCGCGCACGAGCAGTTCGCGGCGGTAGCGCGCGGCGCGGTCCTGGGCGCTGCGGTGGGCGACGGGTTTGCGCCACTGGTAGGCCAGCTCGATGACGGTGCGGTACGGCTCAAGCACGGTGAGGCCGAGCGGTCCGCAGCCGACCACGCTGAGGTCGGCGAGCGAGGTGAACAGCCCGGGTCCGGTCCCCAGCAGGTGCTCGTCGCCGGAGCCGACGGTGGCGAGTCTGCGCAGCACGTACAGGCTCTGTCTGCCGGGCAGTTCGCGCTCCAGGCGGGTGAGTATCTCGGTGGCCACCCGGTCGGCCACGGCTCCGGGCGCCGCCGCGGGCACCCCGTGGTGCAGGGCGCGGCAGGCAGCGGCGGCGAGCAGCGGGACGCCGCCCGACAGGAGCCCGACGAGCGCCTGCTCCTCGGGGGAGGTGACACCGAGGGCCGCGGCCCGGTCCAGGACGGCCCGCTCGGTGCTGGGTGCCACGGCGACGTCCGCCATGGCCGTGTCCGCCCAGGCGCACTGCGCCCGCAACGGACGGCGGCTGATGAGCAGGGTGCGGTGGGGCTGTCGGCGCAACCCGTCGAGGGCGCGGCGCGCCCGTTCCGCGCGACCCGGGCCGTCCACGCTGTCGAGGACCAGCGGCCCCGGTTCGTCGCCGTCCGCGTACGCGCGCAGGCGCTGCGCCGCGTCGGGGCGGGCGAGGTCGATCAGTAAGGCCCCTTCGAGGGGGCTCCCGCGCCCCGGTGCGCGGGCCGTCGCCCGCTCGGCCAGCCAGGTCTTGCCGATTCCCGGCGGCCCGGTCAGATTGACCAGCGCGTGCCCGTCCAGCGCCGCCGCCAACTCCGGACACGTGTCGGTGGATTCACCGCCCGGCGCCGATCCGCCGCCGTTGCCCGGACAGTCCGTCTCCCCCTCGGCGCGCCCCTCTTCACCCGCTTCTCTCACGCGGTTGCCGTCCCCCTCGCCTCTCGCACAGTCCGCATCACCGACTCGTGTCACAACCAGACCCCTTTGCCGCACACGCCCGTCAGACCCCCCTGGCCCCAGTGGTGTTGGCGCCCGACGATACCCACCGAAACCCGCCGCAGCCAGACATCAACCCGCCAGGTCACAGCGACGGTTGAGACAGTCCCGAGACCCATCGGGGCGAGCACGCGGACAGCGCGGCCCGGCGGGCGGAGCGGGTCCGCGCGCACGTCGAGTGTCCGCACACAACGGGTGGCCGTACTGCGGTGAGTCACACAGCATCGAGTCGCACGGCGGTGAGTCGCACCGCGGTCTCACTTCGCGTCGGGCTCGGCCGGGATGCCGAGGGCCGTGAGGAAGGCGGTCGCCGCGGGGGTTCGGTGGGCGTGGCTCCACACCGCGTACTCGATGCGGCTCGGAGCGTCGGTGACCTCGACGGTGGTGACCCCGGCGAGCCGGGTGACGTACGCGGCGGGGAGCATCGCGACGCCGAGGCCCTGGCCGACCAGCCGGGCCAGGAAGTCCGCGTTGGTCACCTCGAAGGCGACGTCACGGGTGAGTCCGGCGGCCGAGAACGCCTGGTCGGACTGGACGCGCCCGGCCGTCCTGGCGGGCAGGTCGACGAACACCTCGGCGGAGAGCCTGCGCAGGTCGACCGCCTGCTCCCGGGCGAGGGGGTGGTCGGGCGCGACGACGGCGACGAGGCGGTCCCTGGCCAGTTCGTGTGCGTGGACGCCCTCGGGCCGCGCCGTGGTGGGCAGCCCGATGAAGGCCACTTCGACGGCGCCCTCGCGCACGTGCTCCACCAGTTCTTCGCTCGCGCCCACGCGCAGGCTGATGCGCACGTCCGGGTACGTGTCGTGGAAGTCGCGCAGCGCGCCCGCGACGTCGACGGCGGCGACCGAGGGGATCAGGCCGACGGCCAGCCGACCGCGCACCTCGCCCACGGCCGCGGCGACTTCGGCGGCCGCGCGCCCGGCGGCCTCCAGGCACTGACGGGCTGCCGGGAGGAACGCGGCCCCGGCCGCGGTCAGTCGCACGCGGCGGCTGGTGCGCTCAAAAAGCCTCGCGCCCAGTTCCTTCTCCAGGCGGGCTATTTGATGGCTGAGGGCGGACTGGACGACGTGGCACCGCTCGGCGGCGCGCGTGAAGCTGTCCGTCTCGGCGACGGCGACCACGTAGCGCATCTGCTGGAGCTCCATCGATCCATCGTGGATCCAGATCGATCACGTGACAAGCATGTGTTGGACTCATGGATCGGCGCCGGACGAGACTTCCCCCATGACACGTCCAGCAACACCGCTCGCCGCAACGGGAGTTGATACAGGCTCCCCCTCCGGCGGCCCGGCCCTCACGTTCCTCACCGCCCTGGCCCCGATGGCCTGGGGCACCACTTACGTCGTCACCACCGAGCTCCTGCCGCCGGGGCATCCGCTCTTCGCGGGGCTGATGCGCGCGCTGCCCGCCGGCCTGGTCGCGCTGGCGATCGGCCGGACACTGCCGCGCGGGGCGTGGTGGGGCCGGGCCGCGGTGCTCGGCGTGCTGAACATCGGGCTGCTCTTCCCCCTGTTGTACGTCGCGGCCGAACGCCTGCCCGGCGGGGTCGCCGGGACCTTGGCCGCCGCGCAGCCGCTCGTCGTGGCGCTCCTGGCCGTGGCCGTCCTCCGTGAACGGCTCTCCCTCTGGCGGCTCGCCTGGGGCGCGGCGGGCGTCGCGGGGGTCGGCCTGGTGGTGACGGGCCCCGCCGCGTCCTTCGACTCCGTCGGGGTGGTGGCGGGACTCGCGAGCGCGGCCTCGATGGCGCTCGGAGTGACGCTCACCAAGCGCTGGGGCCGTCCTGCCGGAGTCGGCCCCACCGCGCTCGCGGCCTGGCAGCTCACGGCGGGAGGCCTGTTCCTGGTGCCGGTCACGTTCCTCTTCGAGGGGGCGCCGCCGACGATCGACCCGGACGGCGCGCTCGGCTACCTGTGGATGGGGCTGGTCGGCGGTCTGCTCTCGTTCGCCCTGTGGTTCCGCGGCATCGGCGCGCTGCCCGTCGGCTCCGTCTCGGTGCTCGTACTGCTCTCGCCGCTGGTCGCGGCGGTGCTCGGGACCGTACTGCTCGGCCAGACGCTGGGGCCGGTCCAGCTCGTGGGGTTCGGGATCTGCCTCGCCGCCATCGTCGCGGCGCAACTGCCCGCGCCCACGCCCGGCCGCGCCGGAACCTGAGCGCCGCCCGGAGCCCGCGGCCGGAGCACGGCGGCCCATTGCGGAGCGGGGCCGACCGTCCTTACGATCACCGCGCACGCGTCCTGACCGGCCCGCCCGAAGCGCCCCGCCGCGCCCGCACCCTCCCGGGAGACCACGTGCTCGACCTCAAGCTGACGAACGCCCGCATCCGCACCATGGACGGCCGCCGTCCCACGGCTACGGTCCTCGGGGTGTGGCGGGGCCGGATCGTCGGGCTCGACGAGGAGGTCGCACACCTCCCGGCCCGCCGCGAGGTGGACCTGCGGGGCGCGACCGTGCTGCCCGGGTTCGTGGACGCCCACGTCCACCTGGCGTGGGCCGGGCTCAAGGCGCGCACCCCCAGCGTGGCCGCCGGACGCACCGCGGCCGACGTCCTGGCCCTGATCCGCACGGCTGCCGCGGCCGCCCCGCGCGACGGCTGGCTCGACGTCGCCGGGTACGACCAGCGCCGCATCGGCCGCGAGCTCACCGCGGCCGAGCTGGACGCGGCCGGGGGCGGGCGCCGCACCATCGTCACGCACGACTCGGGGCACGCCTGCGTGGTGAGCGGTTCCGTGCTCGCGATGCTGCCCGAGGGCACGCGGCACAGGGACGGGGTGCTCGCCGAGTCGGGCATGGCGGCGGTCCGCGCGCTGCGCATGCCGTACACGCGGGACGAACTGGCCCGTGCCGTCGAGCACGCGGCGGGCGTCTGCGTCTCCGAGGGCGTCACCGCCTGCGCTGAGGCGGGCATCGGCGGTGGCCTGATCGCCCACAGCCCGGCGGAGGCCGCCGCGTACCAGCTGCTGCGCGCGGGGGGCCGGCTTCCGCTGCGGGTCCAGCTGATGGTGGCGTCCTCGGCGCTGCACCCGCTCGCGGGCCACCCGTCCGACGGGCCGCAGTGGGGCCTCGACCTGGGGCTGCGCGGCGGCTTCGGCGACGACCGGCTCTCCCTGGGCGCGCTCAAGGTGTTCACGGACGGCGGCATGATGCCCCGCACGGCGGCGCTCACCGAGCCGTACGAGGGCCTGGACCACGGCGGCGAACTCTACGCGGACGAGGAAGAGTTGACCGACACGATCGTGCGGGGCCACCTCGCGGGCTGGCAGCTCGCCGTGCACGCCATCGGGGACCGCGCGGTCGACGTGACCCTGCGGGCGCTGCGCGAGGCCCAGCGCGCGCTGCCGCGCCCCGACGCGAGGCACCGGGTCGAGCACGCGGGGCTCGTACGCCCCGACCAGTTGCCGCTCTTCGCCGAGCTGGGTCTGACCGCCGTGGTGCAGCCGTCGTTCCTCTGGTACCTCGGCGACGACTACGCGCCGCTGATGGGCGAGCGGCGCGCGCCCTGGCTCTACCGGGGGCAGGGCTTCCTCGACCACGGCGTCGCCCTCGCGGGCAGCTCCGACCGCCCGGTCACCGACGGCGCGCCCCTGCGCGCGGTCCAGGTGATGGTGCAGCGCGCCTCCGCCACGGGCCTGCCGATCGGCCCCAAGGAGGCGATGGGCGTCCACGACGCGCTGTACGCGTACACCATGGGCGGGGCGTACGCCTGCCGCCGCGAGGAGGAGCTGGGCAGCCTGAGCGCGGGCAAGTGCGCCGACTGGGTGGTGCTGGACGAGGACCCCTGCGAGGTGCCGGTGGAGCGGATCGGGGACGTGGCGGTGCTCTCCACGCACGTGGCGGGCGAGCAGGTGTACGCGGCCTGAAGGCCGGTCGCGCGCGGCGCCCCGGCCCGTAGGTGCGTTCGGGTGGTTGACCGCGCCGACCGGGTGGCCCGGTACGCGTGCCGCCGCCGACGAGGTGCGTGCGGGTGCGAGTTTGCACCCAGCGCCCGCCGCGCCCGCCGTGGCACGCACGGGTGCTCCCCGTCGGCCGCGGACGCCGACCGGAGATCCCTTCGCGAGAGGCGTCGTACGTGATCCGTCGTCATCAGCCGGGCACCCGTCCGGCCCGCACCCTGTTGTTGCCCCTGACGGGGGCGTGCGCGGCCGCGGCCCTCGTCGCCGCGGTGCCGGTTGCGGCGACCCCCGTCCATCCTTCGGCGCTGCGCGGTGCGGGAACCCAGCGGCCGATCGGCCCCGACCCCGTCGTCACCCTGCTCACGCACGGCAACCTGACGATGGCCTCCAACTCGGTGCTGACCTGCGATTCGAGCGACGGAACCGTCTGTTCCGACACCGAGGGCACCAACAACGGCCGGACGATGTTCGTCAAGTCCGACCCCGACGCCCCCGGCCCCAACGCCTCGTCGGCGCAGTTGACCATCCCCGCCGGAGCCACCGTGCTGTCCGCGCGGCTGTACTGGCAGTTCAACCCGACGGGCACGAGCACGAACGGCACGTCGGGCGACCTCGACAAGGGCAACGAGGTGTCCTGGAAGGTACCGGGCGCCTCCGGCTACCAGCGGATCACTGCCGACACCTACGACTACTTCGACCAGAAGGTCGGCGGCACGCCGCCGGAGCCGCTGATGGCGGCCGGTGCCGTCAAGGACGTCACCGCCGAGGTCAAGGCCGCGGGCGCGGGGAACTACACCGTCGCCGACATCCAGTCCTGCAGCGGCCGGTCGTCCGCCCAGAACCACGGCGGCAACAACGTCGGCTGCTGGGGCGGCTGGTCCCTGGTCGTCGCCTACGAGTCCAGTGCGGAACCCCTGCGCTACCTCCAGGTCTGGGACGGCTACCAGCTGCTGCGCGACCCGAACAACCTCACCACCCTCACCATGGGCGGCATCCGCACCCCGGCGGGCGGGCCGCCGAAGGCCACCATGGGCGTCACGCTCGGCGACGGCGACGCGCCGATCGCGGGCGACCAGGCCCTGGTCGGCTCCGACTCGGACAACCTCACCGAGCTGCTGATGCCGGGGCCGAACGGCATCACCGGCGACAACGCCTTCACCAGCCGCATCGACCGGGTCGCGCCCGACGGCAGCGGCACCAACATCACCGACCGGGACCCGAACCCGGTCAACAACTACGGCTACGACGCCCGCATGATCGACGTCACCGGCAAGATCCCGGCGGGCAGCACCCAGGCCCTGCTGCGGATCAACGGCGCGGGCGACGCCCTGCACCCCCAGGCGCTCTGGCTCGCCCTGGAGGCCCGCGAGCCCGACCTCAGGCTCACCAAGGCCAACGACCCGGCCGGCGAGACCGACGACACCCCGCCGGGCCTCGTCGACCCGGACGGCACCATCACCTACACCTTCACGCTCACCAACGAGCACGCCGACGGCACCACGGCCGACCTCGACACCGCGACCGACGTCACCCTCACCGACCGGATCCCGGACGGCACCAGCTTCGTCGAGGGCTCCGGCGACTCCTGCACCGCGAGCGGGTCGACCGTCACCTGCACGGCCGCCGACCTCGCCCCGGGCGCGAGCAGGACCGTGTCGTTCAAGGTGAAGGTGGCCCCGGGCACGGCGCCCGGCTCGAAGCTGGACGACACCGCGAGCGTGTCCTTCAAGGGCGCGCAGACCGGTCGCTCCCAGGAGCGCGACAGCAACACGGTGCGCAACACGGTGGCGGCCAAGCCGGCCTACACCGTGGTGAAGTCCGCCGACCGCACCGAGGCGGAGGAGGGGGACAAGGTCACGTACCAGGTCGACGTCACCAACACCGGCAACGCGCCGCTGGACGCGCTGACGGTCACCGACGACCTGAGCGACGTGCTCGACGACGCGGTGTACAACGACGACGCCACCGCCACCGTCGGGGACC
Organism: Streptomyces sp. NPDC050504; assembly: GCF_044458065.1. Taxonomy (NCBI): domain Bacteria; kingdom Bacillati; phylum Actinomycetota; class Actinomycetes; order Kitasatosporales; family Streptomycetaceae; genus Streptomyces; species Streptomyces sp. NPDC050504. The sequence goes on from NZ_JBITHO010000006.1 coordinate 379,590, forward strand.
CCGTGTACACGGCCCCGAACCTCAGGTGGACCGGCGACCTGGCCGTCGGTGGGACCGTCCGTCTGACGTACAGCGTGACCGTCAAGGACCCGGTGACGGGCGACAAGAAGCTGACCAACGTCGTCACCGGCGACAAGCCCGGCGGCAACTGCCCCACCGGAAGCAGCGACCCGTCCTGCACCGCCACGGTCGATGTCACCGTCCCCCAGCCGAGCCCGTCCCCCTCGCCCTCACCTTCTCCCTCGCCTTCCCCTTCGCCCTCCCCGTCCCCTTCCACCAAGCCCTCCCCGACGCAGTCCCCTTCGCCGACGCCCGAGCCCACCACGGAGCCCTCGCCCACGGTGAAGCCGTCGCCGGGGCCCGACGGCGGTGAGCTGCCCGACACCGGCAGTGTCGCCGCGCAGACCGCCGCCGTCGCGGGGGCCACCCTGGCGTTCGGCGCCGCGCTCGTCTTCACCGTGCGCCGCCGGGCCCGCCGGGGCCGCTGAACGGCACACCGCAGGACGGCGCGGCTCTGACCGCCGCGTTCGAAAACCCGCATGCGTCCCGTCGAACACCTCTGGGACCATGCGGGTATGTCCCACCCTCTGGAACCCCTGGTGGTCCGCCACACCCTCCGTGTGCCCGCACCTTCCGGACCCGGCCGCCCGGCCGGGTCCGAGGGGCAGGGCGCGGCCGCAGCACGGCAGTTCGACACGGCGCTGATGTCCGTGGGGTTCAAACTCTCGGCCGACCTGCTGGAGCACCTGTCGGAGCTGCCCGGGGCCGTGGTGGCCGACACCGCGGCCCGGACGCTGGACACCGTGCGCCGCATGGTGGGCGACCACGTGCGGCACAACGTCTACTTCGTGGACTTCCCGGCCAACGTGCCGGACACCCACGACTTCTGGGCGGAGTGCGTCCTGCGGGCGCTCGTCGACGACACCGCGCGCGAGGGCACGCTCCCCGTGCTCTTCGACGGCCTGGTGAACCTGCTGGCCCTCCCGGCGTACGGCACGTACCAGCACACGTACACCGAGATGCTCGCCGCGCACGACGAACTGATCGTGGACGCCGGCGACCGCGTCACCCTGCTGCACCTGGGCGGGCCCGTGGAGGCCGAGGCCACCGCCCTCTACCTGGCCCTGGCAGGCAGCACCACGCCGCTCGGCAACGAGGACCTGCGCGACCTGGCGGTGCTCGCCGAGCACCGCGCGGCCGGTCCCCAGCCCGCTCAGATCCCGGTCAGGGAGAACCGCGCCGTCGTCAACCGGGCCCGGTTCGACGCGGGCGCCGACCTGCTCCTGGACACGGTCACCGATGTGCTCCGGCTCGCCTGCGCGCTGTCGGGCGGCGACGTGACGCTGCTGGAGCCGACCCGGTTCCGTTCGCTGTCCCGCCGGGACCGCCGGGCGCTGCTCGCGGGGCTCGACTCCGTCGTGGCGCACTCCCCCGGCAGGCTCGCCGACGTCCACGCGCACCGCGAGGCGTTCAAGCGCCTCGGTGAGCGGCTGCACGCCCACGAGTACGCGGCGCGCTGGCCGCACGCGGCCCGGGTGTTCGCCGTCGCCCGGGGCGAGGCCGAGGCGAGGTCCTTCGACGGCCGCGTCGAGGAACTGCTCGGCGCGGGCGACGTCACGGGGGCGGCCCGGCTGCTCGCGGGCGCGCCGGGCAAACTACTGCGCGCGCTGGACCGCCTGCTGTGCGCGTGCGCCACGCAGGAGGAGCGCGACGCCGTGACGACCGCAGCGGAACAGGTGCTCCCGCAGGCCTCCGGGCGGGTCCTGCTGTCGGTGCGCGAGCACCTGCACAACCGCGCGGACGGCGACCGCGCGAACAGCGACCGTGCGGACAGTGCGGCGCGGCGCGTCTTCGTCAACCGCACGGGCCGCGCCTGGGTCACGCCCGACACCCGGCCGCCGGTGCCCGCGCCGGAGCGCGAGCGGCTGATCGCCGCGCTCGACGCGGAGACGGCCCGCCGTCTGCCCGACCCAGGACACCTCTTGATCGACCCCGACGTCCTCGACGTGGCCCTGCCGCTCAGCGGCAAGGCGACGACGGCCGGACTCGGGGTGCTGCCGCGCGGCTCGGCATCGCCCGTGGAGGGCGAGCTGCTGCGGTTCTTCACGTACTGGAAGCAGGCCAGTCGCGACACCGACTTCGACCTGTCGGGGCTCGTTCTGAACGAGGCGTACGAGACCGTCTGCTGGCTGTCGTACACCTCGCTCACCGAGGTCGAGGGCGTGCACTCCGGCGACATCACACAAGCACCCGACGGCGCGTCGGAGTTCATCGACCTGCGGCTCGGCGCCGTGCGCGGCACGTACGTCGTACCGCAGGTCAACATCTACGCGGGCGAGGGCTTCGAGGACGTCGAGGAGTCGTTCTTCGGCTACATGCTGCGCGACGGCGAACAGCGGGGGCGCCCCTTCGAGGCGCGCACGGTGCGCATGAAGTCGGAACTGCGCGGGCCCGGCAGGGTCGCGCTGCCGCTGGTGTTCGTCCGCGGAAAGGACGGCGGCTGGCACGCGAAGTGGCTGCACCTGCACCTGAAGGGCAGACCGCACTCCAACCGGGTGGAGGAGAACCGGGTGTCCGTAGCGACGCTGGTGCGCGGCATCGTCGAACGCGAGCGGCTGACCGTCCGGTACCTCACCGGCCTGATGGCCGGCCGTGCCACGGCCACGACGCTGTGGGACGGCACGGCGGTGCCGGACGGCCCCGTCACGTACGTCGGCCTGGAGCGTCCTGAGGGGTTGCACCCGGACTCCCGGATCATCACGCCGGAAAACCTGCGCGACCTGATCCCGGGGTGACTGCTACGGTTTGCCCCGGGCGAGGCCATGAACGGGCTTCCTTCTCACCTTCCTGCAAAGAATTAGTCCCTTCGCTTTCCTCGTCCCTTCGACGTCACGCCGACTGCCCCTCCTGAGGGGCAGTCGGCGTCGTCGTTCCCCGGGTCAGTCGGCGAAGACCGCCGCTCGGCCCTGTTCCCGCTCCACCGGCAGCCACAGCTCGGCGTCTGCCTCGGCGCCGCCCGGCGCCATGGTCACGCGCAGGATCTCCGGGCCTGGCCTGCTGCGGTACGGGTTGGAGGGGAACCACTCGGTGAAGGCGTCCCGCCACAGTTCCTGGATGGCCTGCGGCGCGGGTCCTGAGACGGTGAAGACCGCCCAGGTGCCCGCCGGAACGGACAGCGTGGCCGTGCCTTCGGGCGCGGGCTCCGCGGTCACGACCCCGTGGTAGTAGTCCAGTTCGGTGCCCTCGGCGCGGCTGGGGTCCAGGTCGTCGCAGACCGCGACGATGCCCTGCGGCTCCTGGTCCGACAGCTTCGCCAAGCGCTCCACGAGCCGTGGGTCGATCCCCCGGACGAAGTCGACGATCGCCCGGTTGGGCCCCGAATGCACCAACGGCACCCTGGCCTTGGGGCCGACGACGGTGAATGCGGTCCTGTCCACCACGCGGTATCGCATGCTGCTGCTCCCTTCGACGGTGAGGCGGAAGGTCAACCGGGCCTGGGAGACGAGCTCGGTGCCGGTGCACCGGGCCTCGCCCGGTCCCACGCCGTGCATGGCGCGGAACGCCCTGGCGAACGCCTCGCCCGAGCCGTATCCGTACCGCACCGCGATCTCCAGCAGCGACGCGTCCCCCGCCAGCACCTCGGCGCCCGCGACGGTCAGCCGCCTGCGCCTGACGTACTCCGACAGCGGCATCCCCGCGAGCGCGGAGAACATCCGGCGCAGGTGGTACTCCGAGGTCGCGGCGCGGCGCGCCAGCTCGGCCGGGTCGATGTCCCGGTCCAGGCGGCTCTCGATGTACTCCAGGGTCTGGTTCAGCCGGTCCAGCACGCCCGGTCACCTTCCTCTTGTTCCTCTTGTTCCTCTTGACTGCGATCACCACGGTAGGCAGTGCGCCCGCTGCCCGACCCGACATCCTGTGCCCGATGAAGTCGGGTCCGGGCGGGCGGCGGACGTCGAGGCGTCCCGAGGTCGATAATCATGGGGAACCACAGTTCGAAAACCGGTCCCGTGCGTTTGGAGTATTCGATGGTTGTTCGCCGTGTCGTGCCCAACGTCCGCTCGGAGGCCGTGGAGGAGAGCCGGGACTTCTACGGCCTGCTCGGCTTCGAGGAGGTCATGAACCACGGCTGGATCATGACTCTCGCCTCCCCGACGGCCCCGGCCGCGCAGATCAGTTTCATGGCCGAGGACAAGACCGCGCCGGTCACCCCGGACATGAGCGTCGAGGTCGAGGACGTGGACGCGGTCTACGCGGCCGTCCGGGAGAGCGGCGCGGAGATCGTGCACCCCTTGCAGGACGAGGAGTGGGGCGTACGGCGCTTCTTCGTGCGCGACCCCAACGGCAGGGTGGTCAACGTGCTGGGGCACCGCTGAAGAGGGTGAACCGTGGATCTGCTCCAGTTGCGCCACTTCCAGACCGTCGCCCGCTACGAGCACATCAGCCGCGCGGCCGAGGAGTTGCGGGTCGCCCAGCCCTCGCTCAGCCGCACCATCGCGCGGCTGGAGGCCGAGCTGGGCACCCCGCTCTTCGACCGGCAGGGCCGCCGCATCCGGCTCAACCAGTACGGCGCCGTCTTCCTGCGGCACGTCGACCGCGCCCTGCGCGAGCTGGACGAGGGGTGCAGGGCGCTGCGCGAGGCGCGGGACACGGGACTCGGCCGGGTCGCCGTCGCCTCCGAGACCCTGCTGACGGTCACCGATCTCCTCGGCAGCTTCCGGGCCTCCCACCCCCGCGCCGACGTGCGCCTCTTCCAGTCGACCGCACAGGACATGGAGCGCAGGCTGCGTACGGGCGAGGTCGATTTCTGCGTGGCCTCGCAGCCGTTGACCGGCGCGCACCTCGAATCGGTCGAGCTGACCCGTGAGGAGGTGCTGCTTGCGGTGCCGCCGGGGCACTGGCTCGACGGGCGGGAGAGCGTGACGATCCCCGAGATCGCCGACGAGCCGTTCGTCACGACGCGCCCGGGACACTGGCAACGCGCGCTGCTCGACCGGCTGTTCGCCACCGAGGGGCTCGCCCCTGCGGTGTCCTGCGAGGGGGACGAGCCGGGCGCGAGCCAGAACATGATCAGCGCGGGTCTCGGCATCGGCCTCATCCCGGCGATCTCACGGCAGGTGGGGACGGAGACGAAGGTGCCGGTCGCATGGGTGCGGGTGGCCGCGGAGGACTGCTTCCGGGTGCTGAACCTGGTACGCAACCGCACGGCCCACCTGTCGGAAGCGGCCTTGCGGTTCCGGGAGTTCACGCTCGGCAAGCCCTTCGCGGCCCACTTCCCGTCCGGCACGCGAAGTGCCACCTAGCGTCTCTCCGTGCCCTCCCGCGGGGCCTTGGCGACGGTGGCGCTGTTCATCTGGCACGTCCCCGCCTCAGGGTCGCGTCCGGCCGTCGGCCGGGGCGTTCCCCGCTCGCCGGTCTCCCCGGCGGGCGGGGAAGAGCCCGTCGCGGGTCAGCAGTTGTTCAGGCCCACGATCCAGCTGAACGACCACACGGTGTGGCGTGTCACCTGGCCCGCCGGGGCGCTGAAACAGGTCGAGGAAACCTTGCCCACGCCGTCGACCCAGCGGACGGACACGTCATAGCCGCAGCCGTTGGTGAGCGTGAGGTAGCCGAGTCCGTCCGGGTTCGAGTGGCGGAACGTCACACAGCTCGGTGCGGTGCCCGTGCTCGTGACCGCCGCGGTGCTGGTGGCGGCTGCCGCGGGTACGGTGACGGCGCCCGCGAGGGCCAGACCACCGGCGATCCCGGCGAGGGCCTTGGCAGTACGGCGCATGAAGGTACCTCCTGAAGGTGAGTGACCGATACAAGCAAGGGATCGTAGGTACGCGCGGCGCCGCCGTGGGGCTCCCGTCGGCAGGCGGCGGGCGGTGAACCACACGGCACACGCCCGCCCGACCGGGCGTCGGCCGTGCCGATCAGTTGAGGTGCGGCACGCCAAGCGGAGGCGGCGGCCGTCGGTCCGCTTCGGCTCGCTCCCTGCGCGAACGACGACCGGTGGGGCCGTGCGCAAAGTCGGCCGGGTGCCTTCGTGCGGTCGGGCGGGTCCGGGCGCGCGGTCAGTCCGTTCCCCGGGAGAAGAGGGCACGACGAAGTCTCGCATCGCGGACGGCCGGTACGCGGACCGGGACCGGACACGACGGGGTCAGGCCGTCGGGTCCCAGAGGCCGCCCGCCTCGCCCCTGGCGAGGTGCTCGGCGTACACCCCCACCTTCCAGGCGATGACGGATCGGCACTCCTCACCGGTTACGACAAGTGGCTCGCCTACGGCCAGGCCAAGACCGCCAACAGCCTCTTCGCCGTACGCCTCGACGGGCTCGGCGGGCTCTACCTCGAAGACTGCGACGTGGCGCGCGCCGTGGCCGCCGACACGCCGATGGACGACGGCGGCGTCCGGGAGCACGCCGTCGACCCCGGGGCGGCCGTACGCCTCTGGGAACTGTCCGGCGCCGCGACGGGCGCCGCCCCGGTCATCCGCTAGGCACGGACGGCACGGGCCGCACAGGCGGGCGCCCGGCGGGCGGAGGTGCCCCCGGGCCGCCGGGGGCACCCGCGCTCAGCTCCTTCCGGGTTTCCCGCCGAGCACCTGCCGTGCCCGCGTCAGCGCCGAGTCGCGGCCGCCGTCCAACTCCTTCTCGGTGAACACCGGGGTCCGCAGGTGGGGCGGGATGCCGGGGCCGTCGAACGTACGCCCGTCGCGGTCCAGGTACTTCTCGTTCGGCACGACGGCGGTCCACTTCTCCGACACCGCGCGGATCATGATGTCCGAGAAGACCCCCTGGGTGTTCTCCCCGATCCTGGTCGCCTTCGGGCTCCGCCCGATCATGGCCTGGGTGAAGGTCTCCGCGGCGCTCTCCGAGCTGCCGCTGGTGAGGAGCGCGACGCCGCCGGTCCAGCGGGACGCGTCCGCGGGCCCGACCGTGATCGGTTGCGGGCGGGTGTAGCGGGTCGGGTCAAGCGGGTCGTTCCTGGCGACCTTGGTGTAAGCGGTGTACGCGCGGTCGGTGAGCCGGGCCGCGATCCTCAGCCCGAGCACGTCGTAGCCGCCGCCGTTGAGCCGGACGTCGATCACCAGGCCCCGCAGGGCTCGCGCGGGATCGGCGCCGGGGCCGGTACGACCGTCGAGCAGCGCGTCCAGGGCCCGGTCGAGCTCGGCCAGCTCCTGCCGGAACGTCCCGTCCTTCACGTACCCGCCGAAGCTGTCGACCCTGAAGTAGCCGATCCTTCCCGGTAGTTCACCCACGGCGAGCCGCCCTTCACCGAAGAGCCGCGGCGGTTCGACGAGTTGGCGCGCGATGGCGCGCCCCGTGCGTTCCCGCAGCTCGTCCGTGGCCTCCCGGGTGCCGGGGCGCAGTCCCGAGTGGACGAGCCTGCCGTCGTAGGCCAGCGCGGTGTGCGAGTCGTGCAGCGGCCGGATCATGGCGGTGAACATCCGCTGGAGCTGGGCGTCGGTGGTGCCGGGCGTGACACGGGCCCGGTAGCGGTCCCGCACGGCCTGCCAGTCGATGCCCTTCGCCGCGAAGAAGGGGTAGTTGTCGGCGAAGGTCTCCCAGAACCGGTCGAACACCGCGAGCGGCGCCTGGGACGCGGCCCGCCCGCACTGCTCGGGCAGCGCCGCGAGCCGCTTCAGGTGCCGTACGCCCACCGACTCCTCGACCTGCATGCGCGCGTGCCCGTGGGGCCGCGGGACGATGGTGAACGTGCCGTCCGCCCCGGCCTCGAAGCGCGTCGCGCCGCCGGGGCCCGGAGCGCCTACCTGGTCGGCGCTGGTGTAGCCGCGCACGCAACTGCCGCGCGTGGTGTCGTACATCGCGAGCTTTCCGCCCCCGATCGTCACGATCGTGCTGTACCCGTCCATGCGCCATGCGCCGTCCAGTCGGTCGCCGCTCCGGGCCGCCGCGGGCGTGGTCCCGGGGGCCGCGAGCGTCCCGGCGACCGCCAGTGCGAGCCCGGCGACGGCCGCACGGGCGGTCCGCCGTTTTCTGCCTGCCATGTACACCCTCCGATGCGTGGGTCGATGGCTCCGACGCTATGCGCGGCGCCCGGCCCCGCCATCGGCCGAAGCGGTCGAAGCGGCCCTACCAAAGACGGCGGATATCAGGGAAAGCGGGGACTCAGGACGTATCGACAGGAGTCGGTGGGCCTCGGAGCGCGCCCGGCCGTCAAGTCCGTTGAGACGACGGCCCGCGTCGGGCAGAGTCTGCCGACATGGAGTTCTTCTGCTACCACCGCGACCGGCCCGGCTCCCTCCCGCTGCGCGAGGAGCTGAACGAGGCGCACCTGTCCTACATGGACGGGTTCGCCAAGGGGATGATCGCGCGCGGTCCCACCTTCACCGACGGCGGCGGGACGCTGACCGGCAGCGTGCACGTCCTGGACCTGCCGGACACCGCGACCGCCCGCGCGTTCGCCTTCGACGAGCCCAACTACCAGGCGGGCGCGTACCGCGACGTGCTGCTGCGCCGGTGGGAGAACCTGCTCGGCCGTACGATGTGGGACTTTCCCGGCGGCCGCACCGCGGGCGACGGGTTCCTGGTCATCGGGCTCGGCGCGGGACGGCCGGTCGACCTCGCGCCGCCCGCCGACCGGGACGGCCTCGTCGCGTACGGTCCGCTGCTGGCCGACGACGGCACGACCTGGCTGGGCACCGCCGTACTGCTGCGGGCCGAGGACGCGGACGCCGCGCGTGCCGTGCTGACCGTCGAGGACTACGCGGCGGTCGAGGTCCACGAGTGGCGCTTCGGCGGGCGGCCCCCCGAGGACGAGGACGCCGGGTAGGAGAAGGGGAAACCCCGGCACGGCCGACGAGGTGCGCGCGTCGCGGACCCCCGTACCTCGTCGCGCGCCCCCGTTCCCCGTCGGCCGTACCTGTCCGTGGGTGCCCGGCTCAGCCGTAGAGCTTGTTCACGGCGGTGCGCGTCGTCGTCTTGAAGGCGGTGAGCGGGGCGTCCGCCAGGTCGCCCATCTGGCCCCACTCGACGAACGTGACGGTCCGCCCGTCGCGGCCCACGGAGTACAGGGCGATGTCCGTGTTGCCGACCTCGGGGTCCGCGGTGTCCAGGCTGTAGACGTACGCGCCCTCCTCGACGGTCAGCTTGCCGTGGTAGGCGCCCTTCGCGATGACGTCCGGGTACTCCTGCTGGACGCGCGTCGCACAGTTGGCGAGCAGTCGGCGCAGCTCGGTGACGAGGTTCGACGCCGCGGCGTCGGTCGCGGCGACCGTGGTGATCTGCGCGCCGCCGGTGTCCAGCTCGGTGCGGAACGTGCGGTGGCTGGTGCCCTGCGCGGGCAGGGCGCTCTTCACGCAGTACGGCACGGTCTCCGGCAGCCCCCTGGTGACGGCTCCGGCCGTCCACGGCGTCGCGGACGGCGGCATCTGGGCGGCGGTGAGGAAGGCGGGTGCGGTCGTGGTGCGCGCCGGTGCGACCTGGTCGCGGCCGTCGGCGGTGGCGGCGGCGAGCGGCGCGGCCGTCAGGGTGAGCGCGGCGGCGGTGAGGAAGGCGCCGAGGCCGGTGCGGGTCGTGAACATTGGGAGGTACCCCCGTGTCAGGTGGTCGGTACGGATGACGATCAGCTTCGGCGGACGGCGGGCCAAACGGCAACGCACACGCCGACCCCTGGCACGGTGAAACCATTTCACCCCCGATGACGTGGGGATACGTAGACGGGGTGAAACGCGGAGCGGAACGGGGCTGAGGACGATGGGCGAGGAGAAGGACGCCGCGGCGGGCGAGTTCGCCGAGCGGGTACGGGCCCTGAAGGACCGCTCGGGCCGCAGCTTCGAGGCCCTGGCGCGACGCCTGGACGTGAGTGCGTCGTCCCTCTACCGGTACTGCTCCGGCGCGACGGTCCCGGAGGAGTTCACCCCTGTCGAACAGTTGGCGCGGCTGTGCGGGGCGTCGCGCGAGGAGCGCGTCGAGCTGCACCGGCTGTGGATCCTGGCGGACGCGGCCAGACGCCCGACGGGCGGCGCCGTGTCGGGCGGAGCGGTGCCCGAGGAGCACCGCGGGGCGCGGCGCGAAGTCTCGGTCTCCGTGCCCGTCCCCGAGGGGGAGCCGGTCATCGACGGAGCACAGGACGGGCCGGTGCCGGAAGCCGCGGCCGCGCCGCCTGCCGTCCCGGATCCGGAGCCCGATTCACCGCCCGTGCCACCGGTGTCGCCCGAGCGCCCCGTACGCGCGGTGCGCCGCGGGCGCCTGCGGTGGGCGGCCCTCCTCGTCGCCCTCGTCGCGACCGTCGCCGCCACCGCCGTCGTCCTCTCCCGGTCCGACGGCGCCGACCGCAAGGGAGCCGCCGGGGGCAAGCGCCCCGCCGCCTCCCCCCGTACGGCCGAGGCGCCCTTCACCTGGACGGCCAACTCCCAGTCCTGGAAGCTCGACTGCGGCCACACCTATCTGGTCGACCGGGCCCCCGGCCGGGTCCCGCAGCCCCCGGTGGTGCAGGACGCCGCCGTCTGGGCCCGGTCGACGGCCGCGGTGCACGGCGGGGAGACCCAGGTGCGCATCACCCTCCAGGGAAGGTCGCCGCAGAAGGCCGTGGTCCTGGAGGCGCTGCACGTGCGCGTCACCGGCCGCGCACGGCCCCTGCCGTGGAACGCGTTCCGGATGGACAACGGCTGCGGCGGCGCCGTCACCCCGCGCTACGTGGACGTGGACCTCGACGGGCCGCGCCCCGCGGCCCGGCCCGTGAAGGGGTACGACGGGATCGCGAACAAGCCCATCGAGGCCGTCTCCTTCCCGTACGCCGTCACCTCGACGGCTCCCGAGGTACTGCTGGTGACGGCGCGCGCCACCACCTGCGACTGCCGCTGGTACCTGGAGCTGGAGTGGAGCAGCGAGGGCCGCTCGGGCACGGTGCGCATCGCGGACGGCGACGGCGGCCCGTTCCGCACGAGCGGCGTGAAGGGGCGCCCCCTGTTCTCGTACGACGGGCCGGGGCGCCGCTGGGTCCAGGAGTGACCACCGCCCGGCGCGGGCCTGCGGCCGGTTCCCGGCCGGAGCCGGCGTAGGGCGCACGGCGTTCCCTTCCCTGCCGACGCGCGAACGTACGAGCAGCCCACCACCACCGGCCGCTTCCCGCCCGGTGTCCCCGTGTGGGCTGCTCGTACGTGTTCGGTTGCGAACCTTACGGGCCAGGACATTAGCCACGCTTGTCATCGCATGCAAGGTCTGATGGAAAGTTTGCTGATCTTACGTCAACCATCTGATGCAAGCAGACGATCAACGTCAGCCGCGCAGGCAACCCCCTTCGGGACCTCGCCACGCCATGATGCGCCCAGTTCAACGCGCTGAGCTGCAAGTATCTATCCGCAACCGCTCATTGGGGCCGAGATCGAGACGACATCACCGTCCTGCAAGTGTCTGAAAGTCCTACATTCAACTCAGTCACAGGTATTGACAGTGTCACGTCACGAAGCCCTCAATACTCAACACGGTTGAACTTCTTCCAACATCCCCTGGGACGGAGGTCGACCGCCCTCGGAACGAAGAAGAACGAGGGACGCCCCCACACGAAAGGATCGATCGCGCATGCGTCGATTGGCCTGTGCACTATCCGTCGTCCTGGCAACGGTCGGCACCGCGACGTCCCTGCCCGCCTCGTCCGCGGCGGCGGGACCGGCCGGGGCGGCGGCAGGGCCCTACGTGCTCGAAATCGAGAAGATGGCGCTGACCAACTTCTCGACCGAGACCGTGAACCACACCTGGAACGACAAGCCGGTCGAGAACATCACCTACGCCCGGGGCACGGCGGGGCAGACGAGCACCGCCAGGACGGCCTTCGAGGGCGCCGCCGGGACGTACGACCTCATCACGCGCTACAACGGCAAGACCGCGAACGGCGTGACGTACAAGCTCACCGTGAACTCCACGCAGGTGGACTCCTGGACGACGAACCAGCGCCACGGCCGCGACCACACCGACCCGGTGAACGTCGACACCCGGACGTCGAGCAAGATCGCGCTCAAGGCCGGTGACGTCATCGAGCTGACGGCCACCTCCACGAGCGAGGTGCCGCGCGTGGACCGGATCACCGTCCAGACCCACGTCGGCCCGCCGACCAGCACGCTGACCCTCAACTCGCCGAACGCGGCGCTGAACGAGGGCTTCGACTGGGGCAAGGACCGCGCCCTGGGCATGACCTTCTACCCCGGCAACCCGATGATGGGGCACGAGCCGGAGTGGTGGCGCCTCAAGGACGCCAACCACACCACGGTGACGCCCGGCTACTGGGGCGCGTACACCAACCGGGAGTCCTTCTACAACCGGGACATCTCCCACCAGTCCGACGGCGCGCACGCGCTCGGCCTGGACGCCGAGACCTTCAACATGGTCAAGAAGTTCGCCGACGACGCCGACGACCCGGGCCAGAACGGCTGGCCGCTGTGGGCGCACAGCTCGTACGGCGCCATGTACTACATCGACGGCACCGGCTTCAGGGAGCTGCCGTCGCCGTTCAACCTGATGGCCAAGGCGTACAAGCAGTACCAGTGGACGGGCAACGCGGACTGGATCAACGACCCGACCCTCACCGCGTACTACGACTCGACGATGAACAAGTTCCTCACCGACCACGAGGTGGTGTGGAACGACGCGAACCCCTCCGCCGAGCAGCCGGTCCCCAAGAAGCAGCCCGGTGAGTACACGGCGACGTACTTCGAGTTCCCCAACGAGAACCTGGTCTCGGCCGCCGACTCGCTCGGGTACCAGTACCAGTCGATGCTGGCCTACGCGGAGATCCTGAAGGCGAAGGGCGACACCGCGGGCAGCACGAAGTGGACCGACCGGGCCAAGCGGGTGCGCGACCACTTCGAGTCGAAGTGGTGGGACTCCTCCACCAACCGCTACATCCGGGGCAAGGACGCGGCCGGTACGGGCTACAGCAGTTGGGGTCACGAGGCCAGCTTCCTGATGATGCTGACCGGGCTCGGCGACCACGGCCCCAGGACCAACGGCTACCTGGACTTCATCGCCGCCAACGACGACGACCTGAACGTCGAGGCGACCTCCTACCTGCCGGAGATGTACTACCAGTACAACCGGCCCGCCGAGGGCTGGGCCTGGCTCAAGAAGCTGATGGCCGACAAGAACAGCTACCCGGAGGTCTCCTTCCTCGCGGTCAGCAGCACCGTCGACGGCATGATGGGCGTCCAGCCCGACGCCCCGAACGACAAGCTCGCCACCGTCTCCCGGCTGACCTCCGACACGCCGTGGGTGGAGCTCGACCACCTCAAGGTCGGTGACAACGACCTCAAGCTCAAGCACACCGGCACGACCGCGTCCACGCTGACCAACAACTCGGGCGGCACGGTCAACTGGGAGGCGCAGTTCTACGGGACGCCCGCCTCGATCACCGTCAACGGCGTCGCGCACACCCCGCGGACCAAGACGCTCTACGGCAAGACGGTCTCCTACGTGAGCGTCCCGGTGGCCGCGGGCGCGTCCGTGACCGCGAGCACCGGCGCCACCGCCGGCGACACCACCTCCCCCAGCACGCCGACCGGTCTGACCGCGAGCAACGTGACGTCGCACAGCGCGGACCTGAAGTGGACGGCCTCCACCGACGACACCGGTGTGACCGGCTACCAGGTCTACCGGGGCGGCACGCTCGTCGGCACGTCCACGGGCACGAGCTACACCGCCACGGGCCTCTCGCCCTCGACGCCGTACTCGTTCACCGTCAAGGCGATCGACGCGGCCAAGAACCCCTCGGCCGCCAGCGCCGCCGTCTCCGTCACCACCGCGTCGGCGGTCGACCTGAGCGGGCTCGACTGGACCGAGGCGCGCGCCGACTTCGGCACCGTGCGCAAGGACCGGAGCGTCGACGGCAACCCGATCAGGCTGAACGGCACGACGTACGCCAAGGGCATCGGCACGCACGCCAACAGCACCGTCACCTACAACCTGAACGGCGCCTACGAGCGCTTCCGGTCGGACGTGGGCGTCGACGACGAGGTCAGTGCGAACTCGACCGTCAGATTCGAGGTCTGGGGCGACGGGACCAGGCTGTACGCGTCCCCCTCGGTGCTGACGCCGACGAGCCCCACCGCGTCCGTCGACATCAGCGTCAAGGGCGTGAAGTCCCTGGTCCTGAAGGTCGTCGACGCCGGTGACGGCATCAACAGCGACCACGCCGACTGGGCCGGAGCCCAACTCCTGCGGTAGCCGCGGGGACACCGCGACCGCACCACCACCGCCACCGGGCCGCCGCGTTTAATCGCTGGCGTGCGGCCCGGTGGCCTTGTACGTTGATGCCGCGCCCGCGCCCCCGATGCGCTCGGTGGCGGCTACTTCCCCTTCTGACACGAATGACGCCGCCGCCTCTTTTGATCTCGGCGGCGCGGGCGCCTCAGCCTGTCGGCCCTCGCGGCCGGGGCCCTCCAACTCCTTTGAATCCAGGGGGATTCACTGCCTCGTCACGCCCCACGCGTCTCCAAGGTCTGGTCCGAGATACTCGTGGCCCCGCACGTCTCGGCGGCCGCACGCTCCATGGCCCCACCGCCGTTCGCCCCGGCGAACCGCTCCCACGCCCCCGGGCCGTGCACCTACGAGGGCGGCCCCGCCTTCGTCCGGGAGCCCCGCGAAGAACTCTTCCTCCTCGCCGTCGGCAACTTCGTCTCCCAACGGACCTTCTACGAGAGCGGCGGGGAGCGGGACGGACGTTTCACCCGCCTCGTCGGTGAACTCGCCGTCCGGGAACCGGAGTGGACGGCCGGGCTGCTGCGCTGGCTGCGCGGCGAGGGCAACATGCGCACGGCGTCCCTGGTGGGCGCCGCCACCTACGTGCGGGCCAGGCTGGCGGCCGGAGCGTCCGCCGGCCCCTCCAACCGGTCCGTGATCGACTCGGTGCTCCGGCGCGCCGACGAGCCCGGCGAACTGCTCGCGTACTGGATCTCGACGTACGGGCGCCGGGTGCCGCAGCCCGTGAAGCGGGGCGTGGCCGACGGAGTGCGGCGGCTCTACACCGCCCGCTCCCTGCTCAAGTACGACACCGAGTCCAAGGCGTTCCGCTTCGGCGACGTGCTCAACCTGGTGCACGCCTCCCCCGACCCGGCCAAACCCTGGCAGGGCCCGCTCTTCCGGTACGCGCTCGACCGTCGCCACCGCCCCGACGACGCGGTCCCGCCCGCGTCCGACCGCACGCTCACCGCCCACCAGGAACTGGCGCGGACGCCCGTGGCGGAGCGACGGGACGTGGTGACCGGACTCTGGGGCTCCGAGCGGCTGGCCGAGGCCGGCATGACGTGGGAGTCCCTGGCGGGCTGGCTCCAGGGGCCCCTGGACGCCGCCGTCTGGAAGGCGGCGATCCCCTCGATGGGGCCGATGGCGCTCGTGCGGAACCTGCGGAACTTCGACCGGGCGGGCCTCCCCGACGAGATCGCCGCCCAGGTCGCCGAGCGGCTCTCGGACCCCGCGGAGGTCGCGGCGTCCCGGCAGTTCCCCTTCCGCTACCTGGCCGCCCACCAGCACGCGCCCTCGCCGCGCTGGACCGCGGCGCTGGAGCGGGCGCTGGGCCACTGCCTGGCGGACGTGCCCGCCCTGCCCGGCCGGACCCTGATCCTGGTGGACCGCTCCGGCTCCATGATCTGGGACACCGTCTCCGAACGGTCGAAACTGACCCGCGCGGACGCGGCGGCCGTGTTCGGCACCGCACTGGCCATGCGCGCCGAACAGGCGGACCTGGTGCAGTTCGGCTGGAACAGCGCCGAGGTGCCCTTCGCGCGGGGCGAGCGGGTACTCGACGTGCTGGAGCGGTTCGGTGACCTCGGGGGCACCTACACGGCGAAGGCGCTGCGCAAGCACTTCCGGGAGCACGACCGGGTACTGATCGTCACGGACGAACAGGCCGCGTCCCACGAGCTGTGCGGCGCGGCCGACCCGGTCCCCGCAGACGTCCCCGTCTACACCTGGAACCTGGCGGGGTACCGGCCCGCCCACGGCCCGCCCGGCCCCCACCGGCACACCTTCGGCGGCCTCACGGACGCCGCGTTCCGGATGGTCGGCCTCGTCGAGG
Source organism: Streptomyces sp. NPDC050504 (assembly GCF_044458065.1). NCBI lineage: Bacteria > Bacillati > Actinomycetota > Actinomycetes > Kitasatosporales > Streptomycetaceae > Streptomyces > Streptomyces sp. NPDC050504. The sequence continues at coordinate 395,595 of NZ_JBITHO010000006.1, forward strand.
CGGGTCGTGGGGGCGCCTGGCCGTGGGACGCGGATCCCGCCTGAGCGGGGAGCGGCAGCGGTACGGAAAGGGGAGGAGGAGGGGGCCTTCCCGTACCGCCCCGTGCTCAGTGGTGCCGCGTCCGGCTCAGTGGTCCCGCGTCCAGACCGTGCCCCGCGCCTCGTACTCCAGCATCGTCTCCAGCTCCGTGGTCGCGCCCGAGCCGAGTTCGCGCCGGACCAGCCACAGGCCGAGGTCCAGGCCCGAGGTGATGCCGCCCGCCGTGACCAGGTCGCCGTCGTCCACCACCCGGGCGTTCTTGAGGATCCCGCCCTGCTTCTCCAGGTCGGGCTTCGCCCTGTGGTGCGTGGTGCAGGGGCGGCCGCGGGTCAGTCCCGCGGCGGACAGCAGCATCACTCCCGTGCACAGCGCGCTGACGGTCAGGCCGGGGCGCACGGCGGCCGCCAGGGCGCGGGGCAGGGTGCCCCGGTCGATCTCGGCCCACACGCCGGGGCTGTCGCGGCGGGCGTAGCCGCCGCCGGGCACGACGAGCACATCGGCCTTGTGCGGCGCCCAGGCGTGCTGGACCCGGACCTTCGTGCCGTAGGCCGCGGTGATCGTGCCGGGACCCGTCGCCGTGACGTAACGGACCTCCACCGGGCGCTCGGTGAAGAACCCCGCGGCGGAAAGCACTTCGTAGGGAGCGGCGAAGTCGAGCTCCTCCACGCCGTCGAAGAGGACGACGTGGGCCCGGAGGGGGCGGGTGGCGGCGCGGGCGCCGACCGGTGCGTCGGCGGTGGCGGTGGGGGTGGCCGACGGGCTCGCGGCGGCCGGCGCCGCCGCTGCCGCTGCCACGGCTCCGACGGCGCCCGCGGCGCCCAGCGCGGTGGAGGCCCGGAGTACGTCTCTGCGGTTCATGTGGTGCTCCCCGAAGTTCGCGGGGCAGCCGTTCCGCCCTAGAGACAGTCGGACGGACCCGCGCATCGGTTCCCGGCCGGTCGGCCCGAACTCCGCACTTCAACTGTGGCGCGTGCCACACGACTTGACGGGGCCGGTCCGGAGCGCACCCCCGTCCCCGCGCCCGGCCCGAGGTGCGAGGATGAGCACGCCATGACGCCAGGCCGATGTTCCCGAGCCGCGCGCGCCGCGATGTTCGCGGCGGTCTGCGTGCTGCTCGCCGCCGTCGGCCACGTCCTCATGTCGGGCCGGGCACTGTCCACGGGAACCCTCGCGGTGAGCTTCGCCGGCACGGCCCTGGGCGCGTGGGGCCTGGCGGGCCGGGAGCGCGGGCTCCTCGCCGTCACGGCGGCGGCCACGGCCTTCCAGACCGCGCTGCACACGGTGTTCTCGTGGTCCCAGTCCGCGGGGGCGGCCCCCGGCGGCAGCGGCTGTCCGGCGCACGCCGCGGGCCACCTGGGCATGGCGCACCACGCCCCGCCCTCCCCCACCGGGCACGACATGACGGCCGCGTCCTCGTCGCTGCCCGAGACGGTGACCGAAGCGGTGACCGAGGCGGTGACGGGGGCGGTGACGGGTCCGATGGCCGGGATGACGGCGGCGCACGCACTGGCCGCGCTGCTCGGCGGGATGTGGCTCGCGTACGGCGAGCGGGCGGCGTTCCGGCTCCTGCGCGCGGTCCCCGCGGCGCTGTTCAGGCCGCTCCGGCTGCTGCTGGCGACCGCGGCCGCGCCACCAGTCCGCTCCCGGATACGGCCCGTGCGGCCGGGTGACGAGCCCGCTCCCCGGCAGCTCCTGCATGCTTCCCGAACGCTCCCGACCAGGGGTCCGCCCCGGGCAGTCGCTGTCGTTCGACAGCAGGCTCCCCGACTGCGCGGCGTGCCGCACGGGCCCTGACGGCCCGCGTAACCCGCTCCGCGCCTCGGGCAGCGGCCCGCGCCTTTCGCCGCGGGCCGTGCGCAGCACCGGCGCCGCCACCGGGCGCGCCGGACTCCCTTGCCCTCAGGACGTGTAAGGACATGTGGCGATGACCCCTGCCCGCAACTTCCGCCCCCGACCGGACGCCGCGGACGACGCGGCGACCACCCGCCTGGCCCTCGCGGCGCGCGACGGCGAGCCCGCGAAGGTGGAGCTGTTCGTGCGCGCGCTGCACCGGGACGTATGGAGATACGTCGCGTACGTCAGCGCCGACCGCCAGGCGGCCGACGACCTCACCCAGGAGGTGTTCCTCCGGGCCCTCGCGGCCCTGCCCCGTTTCGCGGGGCGCTCGTCCGCGCGCGCCTGGCTGCTGTCCATCGCCCGCAGGACGGTCGTGGACAGCCTGCGGCACGCGGCCGCCAGGCCCCGGCTGTCGGACCTCGACGACTGGCAGACGGCCGCCGAGCGCTCCCAGCCGCAGGGACTCCCCGGGTTCGACGAGGGCGTGGCGCTCGCCGAACTCCTGGCGTCGATACCGGCCGAGCGCCGTGAGGCGTTCGTCCTCACGCAACTGCTCGGCCTGTCCTACCTGGAGGCCGCGAAGGCGGCCGACTGCCCGGTCGGTACGGTCCGTTCGCGGGTCGCGCGCGCCCGCTCGGCGCTCGTCTCGCTGCTGCGCGACGTCGAGACCGCCGCCCCCGTCGGCCACCGGACGGGCACGGTTCCCGCACTCGCCTGACCCGGCACACCGCCCGGCCCACAGGACCCCGTGGGCCGGGCAACCACCCGTCGCACACCGGCCCGCCCAGGACTCACCACAGGACGATCCGACACACCGCCATGACCCTCGCCGGCAATGGATTGTTGTTGCACATAGTTCGCAACAAGCCATCGGTGAAGCGGCCGCTCCGCGCTCGGCCCGGTCACTGACCTGCGCGGCACGGATACCGCACCCCGTCAGCGGTGTCATTCAGGACAACCACCCGGCCAACCCTGTTGCCGCGCCTGAGCCACCGCCTACTCTGACGGCGCAGTCGGTTCGCGCCATGATTGCGTGGCGCGTCGAAAGGCCCGTGCCGGACACGGGCCCCAAGAGGGAACCCGGTGGGATTCCGGGACTGTCCCGCAGCGGTGAGAGGGAACGAAAGCCGTCAACAGCACTGGGACCCGTCCGAGGGCCCGGGAAGCGACGGCCGGTAGGTGACGCCGGAAGGTCCGGCGCCGGGCCCTTCAGTCCGAAGACCTGCCCACTGCGCGCGTGCGGGGTCGCACGCGCTCCAACACGGTGACCTCGTGGGCTGGGTCGGCGGTGCAGGCGGACACGGCGCGCTCATACCGCGCGTACGCCCTCACGTACCGGACCGTCCCTCGGGACCTGGCGACGAGGGGATGGGTACGTGACCGGGGTGCTGCGATGCTGACCGACGCCGATAACCGGCCCGCGCGAACCGTCTCCGGCGTCTGCCACGGCACGCTGGGCGAGCTGTACCAGGGGCCGCTGGACGCGCGCGACCGCCCGGAGATAGCCATCGTCTCCTTCCCGGTGGACCGCCACTCCTGGGTGTACTTCACCCCGGACGCCGGAGCGCCGACGGGCACCGAGAACCTCGGTGCGAAGGCGGCGAAGGCCGCGCGGCTGTTCCTCGACCACTACGGCCTGGAACCGCCGCCCGGCCGCTGGAACACCTACTCCGACCTCGACGTCGGTGTGGGCATGGCCAGTTCGACGGCCGACATCGTGGCGACGCTGCGCTGTCTCTTCCGGGTCTTCTCCCTGCCGTACGACTCCCGCGTCGTCATCGGCGTCCTGTCCGCGATCGAGCGGGCCGACAGCGTGTTCCTCCAGGAGTACGCGCTCTACCTGAGCGGCCGCCACCGGGTCGTGCACCGGCTCGGCACCGGCATCGCCTTCCACACCGCCTTCGTCGCGGAGCCAGGCACGGTGGACACCGCCGGGGTCACCCCGCAACTGCTGCGCCAGTACCGGCGCTGCGCGGCGGAGTACGAGCGGTGCCTCACCGACCTCCTCAAGGGTTTCGCGGGCGGCGACCCGGCGGCCGTGGCCAGGGCCTCGACCGTCAGCGCCACCCTCTCCCAGGAGGTGCTGCCCAAGCAGACCTTCGACGCCGTGCTCGCCCGCCGCGAGGAGTTCGGGGCGGACGGGGTCTTCGTCGCGCACACCGGCTCCCTCGTCGGCCTCCTCTTCGCCCGCAGACCCGCTCCCGCGGTCAAGGGCGAGGTGTCCGCCTTCTTCCACTCGCTCGGCCACCAGTGCTCGTTCGCCCAAGGAGGCTACGCGTGATCCATCCGCACATCGCCGACGCCCTGAAGGTCCCCGACCTCGTCCGGCTGACGGACGGCGCGGTCCTGCTCCGCTTCGAATCCATGAAGATCTACTCGGCGCTCGCCGCCGTCCGGCACCTGCTCGACCGGGGCGCGGTGCGTCCCGGGCAGACCCTGGTCGACAGCTCCAGCGGCATCTACGCGTACGCGCTGGCGCTGGCCTGCCACCGCTACGGGCTGCACTGCCACATCGTGGGCTCGACCACCGTGGACGCCACCACGCTCGCCCAGCTGGAGATACTCGGCGCGACCGTCGAGCGGGTCACACCGTCCCAGAACCTCAAACTGGACCAGGAGTTACGGGTCCGCAGGGTGCGCGAGATCCTCGCCGAGCGGCCCGACGTCCACTGGATGCGCCAGTACCACGACGAGGTCCACTACCTGGGCTACCAGGAGGTCGCCGACCTGGTGGCGGCGACCGTGCCCGACCGGCCGCTGACCGTCGTGGGCGGGGTCGGCTCGGGGGCGTCGACCGGCGGCCTGACCGAGCACCTGCGGCGCCGCGACCCCACGGTTCGCCTGGTGGGGGTGCAGCCGTTCGGCAGCGTCACCTTCGGCAGCCAGGACCACCACGACCCGGAGGCGATCATCGCGGGCATCGGCTCGTCGATCCCCTTCGACAACGTCCACCACCACCTGTACGACGCCGTGCACTGGATGGACTTCACGCACGCCTGCTCCGGCGCGGTCGCCCTGCTGCGCGAGCACGCCGTGTTCGCCGGGCTCTCCACCGGCGCGGCCTACCTCGCGGCGACGCACGAGGCCCGCCGCCACCCCGACCGGCTGCACCTGGTGATCGGCGCGGACACGGGCCACCGCTACGTGGAGCGGGTGTTCGCCCGGCACCGCGAGGCCTCGGACCTCGTCTCGCTCAAACCGACCGAGGTCGCGAGCCCCGAGGACATGACCATGCCCTGGTCGACGATGGCGTGGAACCGCGCCGCGTGGCAGCGGCCCGACACGTCCCGTTCCCACCCGCACCCACCCGCCGACACGCACCCGCCCGCCGACCCGCACAGCACGGCGGACGCACACGGAAATCCCCCCAGCAAGGAGTCCGCCGCATGACCGTGGCCTGCCTGGAATCGCTCACCTTCGGCCTCGGCCACCTGGCACGCGCGGCCGCGCGGCTGGACGAGAAGCTACTGCTCCTGACCCGCGACCCCGACTACTACGCCTACGAGTTGGCCCGGCTCCCCGAGGGCGCGGTGGACGTCGTCGAGATCGACACGTTCGACACCGAGCAGGTGGCCGGCCTCCTCGCCCGCACCCCCGACCTGCGCGGCCTCATCAGCTCCACCGACACCTGGATGCTGGTCGGCGCCGAGCTGGCCGAACGCTTCGGGCTGCCCGGACTCGACCCGGCGGCGCTGCGGCTCACGCGCGACAAGGCCGCCGTCCGCGACCTGTTGCACGCGGCCGGGCTGACCCGCTCGCGCGCGGCGGACGTGCCCGAATCGGCCGCCGACGACCCCGAGTCCGCCGCACTGCTGGTGAAGGCGGTGGGACTGCCCGCGATCCTCAAGGACACCTCGGGGACGGGCAGCCAGAACGTCTGGCTGGTCAAGGACGAGCCGCAGCTGCGCGCCGCGCTCGCCGAGGCGGCCGGGCGGCAGTTGAAGGGCCGGCTGTTCGCCGAACCTTACTTCTCGGGGCCCGTGTACAGCGCGGAGACCCTGACCTGGGCCGGGCGGACCCGACTGCTCGGCGTCTCCAGCCGGCTGATGTCGGCGGAGCCGCGCTTCCGCGAAGAGGTCACCGCCTTCCCCGTCGCCTTCCCCGAGCCGCGCCGCCTCGCGCTGGAGTCCTGGCTCGGGGACGTGCTCTCGGCCATCGGCTACACCGACCGCTTCGCGCACGTGGAGTTCGCGCTGACCACGGCGGGTCCCGAGATCGTGGAGGTCAACCCGAGGATCGGCGGCGCGCTGGTGGGCGAGGGCCTGTGCCGGGCGCTGGGCGTCAACGTGTACGAGGCGATGCTGGAGGCCGCGCTCGGCATCCGTCCCGGACTCATGGACGCGGCGCTGCCCGGCGGGCCCGCCGTGGCGTTCGTCCTCGGCTACCCCGCGCGCCCCGGCACCTTCTCCGGCGTCGAGGGCCTCGACCGGCTCTCCGACATGCCCGGCTCCCCCGCCTGGTACCCCGTCAAGAGCGTCGGCGACCCGGTCGAGCACCTGGACGACAGCCGGGGCTACGCGGGGATCGTGTACGCGGAGGCCGAGACGGCCGAGCTGGCCACGCACTGCGCGGTCGCCGCGGCGGGCGCCGTACGGGTCCTGACCGAGCCGTTCCCCGAGCCCGAAGCGGCGGCGCGCCCGGCCTCCGATGGCTGAAGGCGCCAAGGGCGGCACCGGGCTGTGGTCCGCGCTCGGCACGCTCACCGGGCCGCTGCGCTTCCTGCTGCTCAGCTCCTTCCTGATCCCACTCGGCAGCTTCATGGTGCTGCCGTTCATGTCGGTGTTCCTGCACGAGCGCCTGGGCATGGGGCTCGGGGCGGTCGGGGTGGTGCTGGCGGCGGCCTCGCTCGTGCAGTTCTCGGGCGGAGTGCTCGGCGGGGCGCTCGCCGACCGGGTGGGGCTGCGGCGCACGATGCTGTGGGCGCTGGTGGTGCGCACGGCGGGGTTCGCGGCGTTCCTGCTGGCGCTGCGCTGGCCGCCGCTGGCCGTGGGCGCGCTGGTCCTCACGTGCTGCGGGGCCGCCCTGTACCTCCCGGCGAACAAGGCGTACCTGGTGCACGGCGTGGACGAGGCGCGGCGCCCGGCGTTCCTGTCGGCGGGCAACGCGGCGCTCAACGCAGGAATGGCGGTGGGCCCGCTGGTCGCCGGGCCCTTCGTGCTGTCGTCACCGGGGCTGTTGTTCCTCGGTGTGACCGTGCTGTTCGCGGTCGTCGCGGTGGGGCACGCGCGGCTGCCCGCGGCGGCGGCGGACGAGGCGCGGCCCGGTGGCGGGGGCGCGCCGGGCGAGGGGTTGCTGACGGGCCTGGCGGTCCTGCCGTTCGTCGCCAACGGTCTGGCGTTCTACCTGTACTTCCACTTCCAGCACTACATGGCGGTGTACGCGCAGGAGCGGGCGTCCACCGAGTTCTACAGCCTCGTGCTGCTCGTCTGCTTCGTCCTGGTCATCGTCGTCCAGCCACCGGCCTCGGACACGATCCGGCGCATGAGCTACCCGCTCGCGCTCGCCGTCGGTTTCGCGGGCCTCGCGGCCGGAATGGCCGTCATGGCGCAGGGCTCGCGGGTAGCGCTGCTGGCGGGCGGCGTGCTGATCACGCTGGGCGACATCGTGCTCTTCCTCAAGAACGACCTGGAGGCCCTGCGCCGCAGCTCGCGCTCCGACGCGGTGGTCTTCGGTCAGCAGCGGCTCGCCGCCGGGCTCGGCGCGTGCGCCAGCGGCGTACTGGGCGGGCAGCTGTACGGCGTGGCCGAACGGGCGGGCGACACGGGCTGGTTCTGGCTGCTGGCCGCCGCCCAGTGTCTCCTGCTGCCGCCCCTCCTGCTCGCGCTGCGGCGCGGCTCCGAAAGCACCACCACCGATACCGACGCCATCCACGACACGGAAGGAACACCGGCTCCCGATGACACACACGGGCGGATTCCAGGACGATGACTTCTGGATCGAGTTCCACGACTTCCTCTTCTCCGAGCAGCGCTACACCCAGGCCGAGGAGTTGCTGGACTCCTCGCCGCTGCTCTCCTTCGCACCCGGCGCGCGGATCCTCGACCTGTGCTGCGGTCCCGGGGTGTTCACCGTGCCGCTCGCCCGGCGCGGCTTCGACGTGACGGGGGTGGACCGCAGCCCCGCGATGCTGGAGCGCGCCAGGAAGCGGGCGGCCGACGCCGGGGCCGCGCCCGCGTACGTCCGGGCCGACATGCGGGAGTACGCGCAGCCCGGCGCCTTCGACGTCGTGCTCAACATGTTCACGTCCTTCGGGTACTTCGAGGACCCGGCCGACAACTCCCGTGCGCTGCGCACCATGCACGACTCCCTGGTGCCCGGCGGGACGGTCCTGCTCGACATGGCGGGCAAGGAACTGCTGGCCCGCAAGGTCGTGCCGCCCAAGGTCGTGCAGCGCGGCGATGACCTGCTGGTGCAGACCGACACGGTGCTGGACGACTGGGCCAGGCTGCGCAGCGACTGGGTGCTGGTGCGGGGCGACCGGGTGACGCGCACCAGCCTGGTCTGGTTCGTGTACAGCGCGGTCGAACTGCGGCGGATGGTCGAGGACGCGGGCTTCGCGGACGTCGAGGTCTTCGGCGGTTTCGACGGCAGGCCCTACGACCACGACGCCGAGCGCCTGGTGGTGCGGGCGGTACGCGGGGAGTAATGGGCAGGGGCGTGCGACGGTTCGCCGCACGCCCTTTGCCCCGCACTCGACCGACCGTAATATCTCCTGGTCATCACCGCGACGGGAGACAGGAAGCCGGTGCGATTCCGGCACGGTCCCGCCACTGTGACCGGGGAGTGCACCCCTGAGGAAGGCCACTGCGCACCGCGCGGGAAGGCCGGGGGAACGTCGATCCGGGAGTCAGGACACTGGCCTGTCGCGGGTCCGATCCGAGGAGCGCGGACTCCGCAGGAGGCTCTACGTGTACGACGGCACACCCCGTCCCCCTTTCGCCCCACCCCGTTCCCTGCGCCTCCCGCGCCGCGGGACCCTGCGCGCCGCGGCCCTGGGCGCCGCCCTGTCGGCGGTGCTGCTGACCGGCTGCGGCACGTCCGAGGACGCGTCCGACAAGGGCGGTTCGGCCGACTCCGCCACCAAGGGGTTCCCGGTCACGGTCGACAACTGCGGCATGCGCACCACGTACGAGAAGCCGCCGTCCCGTGTGGTCGCCATCCATCAGCACCCCACCGAACTGCTGCTCAAACTCGGCCTGAAGGAGAAGATCGTCGGCACGGCCTTCCCCGACTCGGCCGTACTGCCCGAACTGAAGAAGGAGTACGCGGCGCTTCCCCAACTCGCCAAGAAGGAACCGTCGTTCGAGGCCGTCCTCGACACCGAGCCCGACCTCGTCTACGGCGGCTACGCCAGCGCGTTCGCGGAGAAGGACGGCCGCTCCCGCAAGGCCTTCGACAAGGCCGGGATCGACACCTACCTCAACCGCGAGTACTGCGGGAAGAAGCGGGTGTCGATGACGGACGCCTACGACGAGGTCCGCACCGTCGGCTCCGTCTTCGGCGTGCCCGACCGGGCAGCGCGCCTGGTGGCCGACCTCAAGGGGCGCGTCGACCGGGCCGGGAAGGCCGTCAGGGGCGCGCCCGCCGTGCCCGTGTTCGTGTACGACAGCGGGGACAAGTCGGCCTTCACCGCGGGCGGCAAGAGCCTGGGCACCGAGATCCTGAGGCTCGCGGGCGGCCGTAACGTCTTCGCCGACATCGACGAGGTATTCGGCGACGCGTCCTGGGAGCAGGTGGTGGCGCGCAGGCCCGAGGTCGTGGTGATCTACGACTACGCGGGGGCGGGCAGCGTGGAGCGCAAGAAGGAGTTCCTGCTCTCGCAGCCCGCGCTCGCGGACGTCCCGGCGGTGAAGAACAAGCGGTTCGTCGTGCTGCCGCTGACCGCGACGCTCGTCGGGATCAGGGCGCCGTACGCGGTCGAGGAGCTGGCCCGCGGTCTGCACCCGGAGCGGTTCAGGTGACGGCACCGGTCGAGGCGCCGCTCCGCGGCGCGCTCCCGGCCCCCGGTGCGCCCCTCCTCCAGGGGGCGCGCCGCTGGCCGTTCGCCGTCACGCTGGTGGTGCTGGGCGCGCTGCTGCTGGCCTCCGTCACGGCGGGCATGGCCATCGGTTCGGTGGACGTGCCCCCCGGCCAGGTCTGGGGCATCGTCAGCCACGCGCTGGGCGCCGACTGGACGGAACCCGACTGGTCGCGGGCGCGCGAGACGATCGTGCTGGACGTGCGCGGGCCGCGCGTGGTCCTCGGGGCGGTGACGGGCGCGGGGCTCGCGGTGGTCGGCACCGCGATGCAGGCGCTGGTGCGCAACCCGCTGGCGGAGCCGTACCTGCTGGGCGTCTCGTCGGGTGCTTCGCTCGGGGCCGTCTCGGTGATCGTCTTCGGATTGAGCCTGTTCGGCCCGCTGTCCCTGTCGGTCGCCGCGTTCGCGGGCGCCCTGGTGACGCTGCTGCTCGTCTACGCGACGGCCCGTACGGGCGGGCGCATCACCTCCGTGCGGCTGGTGCTCTCGGGCGTCGCCGTGGCCGCGGTCATCACCGCGGTGATGAACCTGATCCTGCTGACGTCCGGGCGGGGCAACGAGGCCCGCGAGGTGCTGGCCTGGACGCTCGGCGGGCTCGGCGGCGTCCAGTGGGACACGCTGTGGCTGCCGGGCACCGCGCTGCTGCTGGGCGTCAGCGTGCTGCTCGTCCAGGCCAGGTCGCTGAACCTGCTGCTCGCGGGCGAGGAGGCGGCGACGACGATGGGGCTCGACGTGGGCAGGTTCAGGGCCCGGATGTTCGTCCTGCTCTCGCTGGTGACCGGGGTGCTGGTGGCGGCGGCCGGGCCGATCGGCTTCGTCGGGCTGATGCTGCCGCACATCGTGCGCCTGGTCGTGGGCGGCGACAACCGCCGTGTGCTGCCCGCGTCGGCGCTCGCCGGCGCGGTGTTCCTGATCTGGGCGGACATCGCGGCGCGGACCGTCGCGGCGCCCATGGAGATACCGGTGGGAGTGCTGACGGCGCTGTGCGGCGGTCCGTTCTTCCTGTGGCTGATGCGCCGCGACGCCCGCAAGGACGCCGGCCGGGGAGTGGGATGAGCGCGATCGAACCGGCCGTCGAGCTGGCTGTGGAGGGGGTGACGCTCACCGCGGGCGCGCACCGCCTGGTGCGCGACGTATCCCTCACCGCGCGGCCCGGCGAGGTGGTGGGCCTCGTGGGGCCCAACGGCAGCGGCAAGTCGAGCCTGCTGCGCGCGGTGTACCGCGTGCTGCGGCCCGACGCGGGGCTCGTACGGGTGGGTGGCGCCGACACCTGGAAGCTGCCGGTGCGCAAGCTGGCCCGTACGCTCGCGGCGGTGGTGCAGGAGTCGGGCGCGGACTTCGACCTGACGGTGCGGGAGGTGGTGGCCATGGGCCGCACCCCGCACAAGCGGCTGCTGGACGGCGACAGCGCTCAGGACGCCGCGCTGGTGGCGTGGGCGCTGACCGCGGTGGACGCGGCGGCGCTGGCGGACCGGCCCTTCGACCGGCTCTCGGGCGGCGAGCGGCAGCGCGTGCTGATCGCCCGCGCGCTGGCCCAGCGGCCCGCGCTGCTGGTCCTCGACGAGCCCACCAACCACCTGGACGTACGGCACCAGTTGGAGGTGCTCGGCGTGCTGCGCCGGCTGCCCGCCACCGTTCTGGTGGCGCTGCACGACCTGAACCTCGCCGCGTACTACTGCGACCGGCTCTACGTGCTGCGCGACGGGGCGGTGACGGCCTCGGGGCCGCCCGCCGACGTGCTGACGGAGGAGTTGCTCGCCGAGGTGTACGGGGTGGCGGCCGAGGTCGCCGTGCACGCGCGCACGGGGGCGCCCCGGGTGACGTTCCTACCCGGGGAGCCGGTGCCCGAGCCGGTGCCGGTGGGACCTGATCACTCGGATTCGTGATGGTGCGGCGCCGCCGGGGGCGGGTCGACGGGCCTGGGGCGGCCTCCGTCGTGGCCCGAGACCACGACGGCCAGCAGGCCGACGACCACGGCGGCCGCCACGAGGCGCCCCGCCGCCCTGACGGTCCACCGCAGCCTGCCGGGCCCCGCGGGGTCGGCGCCTGGCGCCCCCAGGCGCTCGGCGCGGCGCGCGGGGCGCAGCAGCCGTAGCAGGAGCAGTGCGGCGACGGGGACTTGCAGCAGCCACAGGACGGTGCGCGGCCACTCGTCGTACCAGACGTTGGTGCCGTACAGCAGGGTGTGCCAGACGCTGAGGACGTAGACGACGGCGACGAAGCGGTGCAGGACGCGCCAGGTCCTGGGGCCGATGCGGTGCCTGACGTAGAACAGCAGGCCGAGGGGGATCCCCAGGTAGAGGGCGCCCTGGCCGATGGGGATGGCCACCTGGCCGGTGCCGGAGTCGTACCAGCCGGGGACGAAGCTGTCGGCGAAGGCGCCCCAGAGCCGTCCGGCCCACGCCGCCCCCGCGTTGTACCGCACGAGTTCGGCGGAGAACATCAGCGCGTGGGCGAACATCAGGGCCATCGTGGTGAGGCTCGTGGTGCGGTGCCAACGCTCCAGGACGGGCGGCGGCACGGGCAGCCGTGCGGGCTTCGGCCCCGAGAGCAGCAGGCCGAGCATGACGGTGCCCCAGGCCCAGAGCAGTCCCGACCAGCCGAAGGCCTGGCTGAGCAGGTACATCCAGTACGTGTCGGGGTCGTCCATGAAGGGCATGACGGCGACCGTCGCCGAGGCGCCCGAGCGCATCCTGAAGTACAGGAAGAGGAAGATCGCGAGGGTGACGACCAGGCCCGCGGTCGCGTCGGGCGCCGCCGCGACGAGGTCGGAGCGCAGTCGAACACGCGCGCTGCCGCGTTCTTCGTTCACCGGGGCCGGTGGCGTTCCGTCGCGGCCTGTGGTCTCCGGCTGCATTGCTGGCCCCTCGGGCTGTTGTCACCTGGTGCGTCACCTGGTGCGTCGTGTGTGTGCCGGTCAAGTCTGGCCGGGAGGAGGGGGCCTTGCCGAGGATCATTCCAGCCACAACACACCGCTTCGTGAGCCATCGAGGGGAATCGCGGTGAAGGGATGTTCGACGTCACACGGATCAATAGAATCACCCAAAGTCGTCTTCCTCATGAAAATCTGGGTTAAATCGCCCTTCTTTTGAGGAGTTGACGGCTCAGTGCAGTTCACTTCACTCACCCGTCCGGGAGGCAGGCGCGCCGGTTCCGTCCTGGCGGCGACGCTCTGCTCCCTCCTTGCGGTGCCCGCGGCGGCGCTGCCCGCGGGGGCCGCGCCGCGGACCCCGCCCGCCCTGGCCAAACCGCTGCCCGGCGGTCTGGGTCCCTGTGTTCCCGGCAGTTGCCCGCCCGACGGCTACCCCCCGATCAACAACGACCCCATCAAGTACCGCGACAACGCCGTCAACGTGTTCGTCGGCGGCGACTTCATGGTCCGCGAGAAGGCCGCCGAGGCCGAGGGACGCGTCGTGGTGCTGGGCGGCTTCGACCAGAACAAGGCCGAGGGCGTCAGCGGCATCTACAACGTCGGCGAGGCCGGCGTCGGCTCGCGCGTGACGCCCGACCCGGGCTCCGACTGGCTCACCACCGGAGGGAACGTCACGGTCGCACCGGGACAGCGGCTCCTGGCGGAGGACGGCGTCGTGCGCCACGCGGGCGACGCCACGGGCACGGTCATCGGCACCAAGGTCAAGGACCCGGACGCCGCGCTGCCCTACCTCGCGCTGCGCGACCAGCTCACCGAGGCCAGCCAGTGCTACGCCCACCCGGAGGGCGGCACGCGCCCTGCCACCGGCACCGCGACGCACGCGGGCGGCGAGACGCTGTTCACCGGCGACGGCACCTCCGCCCTCCAGGTCTTCAACGTCGACTTCGACCTGATGGGCGGCACGGGCGGCCAGGAGGGCATCTCCTTCGCCGGAATCCCCGACAACGCCACGGTCCTGGTGAACATCCTCGGGACCAACCGCACCATCAACACCTACAGCGGCACCATCGACGACAGCAGCCCGCTGAACAAGATGCGCAACCGCCTGCTGTGGAACTTCCCCGACGCCACCTCCGTCGAGATCAAGGGCACGGGCCAGTTCCAGGGCAGCGTCCTGATCGGCAACCAGAGCTCCGCCGCGTCCGTCAGCGTCCCCGGCATGAACGGCCGCTTCTTCACGACCGGCTCGCTCACGCACACCAGCCCGCCGTCGGGCGGCGGCGGCCAGGAGTTCCACAACTACCCCTTCGACGGCGACCTGCCCGACTGCGGCAGCGCACCGGTCACCGGCACCGTCCGGGTGCTCAAGCGGGACAAGGACACGGGCGCGCCGCTCGCGGGCGCCGTGTTCGAGCTGTGGAACGAGTCCAACGGCGTCAGCGGCCTGCAGACCGACGGCGCCGCGCCCGACACCCGGGTGGGCGACGCCTGCACCACGGACGCGGGAGGTGAGTGCGCCCGGTCGTCACGGCCACTGGGCACGTACTACTGGCGCGAGACCGCCGCGCCCACGGGCTACGACCTGCCCGACCCGAACGTGTTCGGCCCCCTGGAGCTCACCGAGGCCAACGCCGACCAGGGCGTGTCGGTGACCGCTGAGAACACCCGCCACACCGGCCCGGTCACGCGCGTCAAGCTCTCCGTGGTGAAGCGGGACGCCGCGACCGGGAAGCCGCTCGCGGGCGCCGTGTTCGAGCTGTGGCACGAGACGAACGGAAAGGCCGGCCTCCAGACCGGTGGCGCGTCCCCCGACACCAGGAGCGGCCGGCCCTGCACCACGCCGGGCAACGGCACCTGCTCCCGCACGGTGGCGCCCGGCACGTACTACTGGCGCGAGACCAGGGCCCCTGCCGGATACGTCGTCGGCAAGGCGGTCCTCGGGCCGATCGTCCTCACCGACGACGACGCCGAGAAGGGCGTGGTCGTGGTCGCCACGAACAAGAAGAAGGCCGTGGTGGAGGGCTCGATCGCACTCCGCAAGAAGGACGGCAAGAGCGGCGCGGCGCTGCACGGCGCCGTGTTCCAGCTGTGGCGCGAGTCCAACGGCAGGGCCGGGCTCCAGACGTCGGGCGCCCGGCGCGACACGCTGGTGGACCGGGGCTGTGCGACGGACACCAGGGGCCGGTGCACGTTCCCGAAGCTGAAGCCGGGCGCGTACTACCTGCGGGAGACCGAGGTGCCCGACGGCTACCTGCTGCCGAAGAACCCGGTCAGCGGTCCGCACCGGGTGACCGGCACGGGCGCGGGCAAGGTCGTCACCGTCACGCTGACGAACAAGCGCGGCGAGCACGGCAAGAAGGGCTGACCCGGGACGGCTCCGGCCGAAGGGCGGTGCCCCGGCGCTTCACGCGCCGGGGCACCGCCCTTGTGTGCGGCTGCGGGTGCAGGCCCAGCGGGACCGGGCCGGTCAGCCGAGCGGAACCGGGTCGACGACCGGGATGCCGTCGGAGCCGAACGCCTCCCTCACCAGCTGGTCGTCGCTCTTGACCGCGGCGCCCTCCATCGCGCGGATGGGCTGCTTGCGGCCGTAGATGTAGAGCCGGTCACCGATCTCCAGCAGCTCGAACAGCCGCTTCGCGTCCTTCACGTACATGTTGACGCAGCCGCCCGAGCCGGACTTGAACAGGTCCTTGTAGGTGCCGTGGAGCGCCTGGCCGCCGTTGAAGAACTGGGAGTAGGGCATGGGCGCGTTGTTGTAGATCGTGGAGAAGAAGGTCTTGTTCTTCTGGTAGACGCGTTGCCAGCCGGTGCGCGTCTCCAGTCCGGGCCTGCCGCTGCGGACCGGGACGGGCGCGAAGACCACCTTCTGGTTCTTCTGCACCCACAGGATCTGCCGCGTCAGGTCGACACAGGTCACGCGGTAGGACCTGACCGGGCACTTCTTGGCGGCGTTGGGGTCCTTGCGCACCTCGAACACCAGCAGCATCCGGTACGTGCGCAGGTCGGCCGCGCCGTCGACGGGCGTGACGCCGATGCGCTTCTGCAGCTTCTTGACGGCGAGGCAGTCCTCCGTGGACATCCTGCCGTCCTGCGGGAGCTTGAGCTTCTTCTCCAGCTGCCACTGGTAGGGCCCGGTCCCCGCCCCGCAGACGGCCGGGGCCGGCTTGCCCAGGCCGGTCGTCCGCGCGGCGTGCGACGCGGGGGCCGCGTACAGGCCGACCGCGGAACTTCCGGTGGCGAGGACGAGGATGGTGCACACGGAACGGAGTTCCATCGCGAGTCCAGCGGTCACGTCGTCTCCCTGATAGCCGGTTGCCGGTCGCGGTCTCACCGCGACCGGCCGTCCGTTCCAGATATCCGCGACGGGCTCCCATGTGCCATGTGGGTTACGCCGATGGGGCACAACCGCAGGTCCCCGGAACTCCCCGCGCCCGGGACCCACGACGCGCGGAACGGGACCTACGACGCGCAGAACTCGTTGCCCTCCGGGTCCCGCAGGGTCCACCAGTGTCCGGCCGGACCCTTGTCGAACTCCTGGACCCTGGTCGCGCCCAGCGCCTCCAGGCGGGCCACCAGGGCGGCCAGGCCGCCGGGCTCGCCGTGGACGTCGATGTGCAGGCGGTTCTTGCCCGCCTTGCCCTCGGGAACGTCCTGGAACAGCACGCGCCTGCCCCGGCCGACCCCGCTGGTCGCGTCGAAGGGGTCCTCCGGGTGCCGGATCGCCGCGTAGCCGCGGAACGTCTTGCGGCCGCCGTGCTCCAGGACCGCCTCCTCACCGATGTGGCCGGCCGCCAGCAACTGCTCCACGAGCGCGCTGGGGTCCTCCACCTCGTACTCCAGGGCCGCCGCCCAGAAGTCCGCGAGAGCGGGTGCGTACGTACTGTCGATGACCAACTTCCAACCGAGTGCCATGTAACCAGTTATAGTGGTTACATGGATCCCGTCGCAACCACAGGGCTGATGCTCCAGTCGCACACAGGCGCCGCCTACCTGTTCGATCCGGGCGCGCTCTGTCTGGAGCTGCTGCCCACCGGCGGCCCGGGGCCGTACCGCAGGTACGAGATCCTGCACGCGCCCGGCGACCTGGCCGACTGGGCGGCGAGGTCGCGGCTCTCCCCGACGCCCGCGCTCGACGTCGCCGAGGCGGACGTGACCGACGCGCGCGCACTGCGCGACGCGCTGCTGCGGGTGGTGCTCGCCCATACGCGCGGCGAGCCGCTGCCGCCCGACGACCTGGCGACCCTCAACACGGCCGCCGCCCGGCCGGCCCTGGCACCGGCGATCACGCCGACCGGGGAGCGGGGGTGGGCCGGGAGGCCCAGCGGCGCGCAACTGCTCGCCACGGTCGCGCGGGACGCCGTCGAGCTGCTGACCGGACCCTTCGCCCACCGCGTCCGCACCTGCGCCGCCGACGACTGCCTGCTCGTCTACGTCGACACCTCGCGCCCCGGGCGCCGCCGCTGGTGCTCCATGGAGCACTGCGGAAACCGCAGCAAGGTGCGGGCCCTGCGCGCCCGCCGCTCCGAGGAGGGATGACCGTCATGCCCACAGGACTCACCAAGGACGTCGGCTGGCAGATCGGCGTGTCCCGCACGCTGCCGCACCCCGTGCCCGTCGTCTGGGACTTCGTCAGCGGCCCCGAGGGGCTCGCCCTCTGGCTCGGCCCCGGCGCCGCGCCCGCTTTGGAGCGCGGCGCCCCCTACCGCACGGCCGACGGCGTGACCGGAGAGGTCCGGGGCTACCGCCCCGAGGAGCGCATCCGCGCCACGCACGGCAGCACCACGTTCCAGCTCGCCCTCGTCCCGTCCGCCGACGGGGCGCGGACGGCGCTCCGGTTCCACGAGGAGCACCTGACGAGCGCGCAGGAGCGGGAGGAGCGGCGGGCCCACTGGCGGCGGGTCATGGAACGGGTCGCCGAGGCGCTCGAAGGACGGTAGGGCCGGGCAGCGGTCACGCCTCGCACATGGCCGCCACCGCCTGCTCCTCCCGGGTCAGTGCGGGACCGGTGCTCGCGGAATTCACCGCCTTCGCCGCCTTGCGCTCCTCCTGCTTCTTGCACGCCGAGGCCTGCACGGCGAGCTCGGCGATCCGCTCGCGCGCCTTGTCGCGGCCGTCGGTCACGATCCTGTTCTCCACCTGTGCGCGCTTGAACGCCGGCAGGTACTTGAGCTCGATCTCCGGGTGGTCCGTGTCCATCCGCGACAGGCTCAGCCCCGCCACGGACTGGCCGATCCCCCGGTAGAGCGCCACGTGGCCGCCCTTCGCGCCGACGTAGTACTGCGTGCGCGTCCACTGCTAGCCGCCGTACGCCCCGCCGCACAGGGCGAGGAGCACCACGGCCGTGACCAGGAGCCCGGTGCGCATCCGCCGTCGCCTGCCGGGTCCGAGGTCGAAGTCGTCATCGTCGACCAAGTCGTACGAGCCCGGCGGCCCGAAGGATCCGGGCCCGGTCGGTGCGGGCGCGGGCATCACGGGGCGCACGGGCTCACTGGAGTGCACGGGCTCGCTGGGGCGCGCAGGGGCCTTGGCGTGCGCGGGGCCAGTGGCGCGTACGGGGCCGGTGGGCCCTGCGGGTCGCACGGGCGGCACCGGCGGCACGGGCGGGACCGAGGGGGCGGGCGCCGCCGGGAGCACGGGCGCACCGGCGTACGCGGCCAGCCGTCCGAGCACGCCCTGCGCCGACCCCGGCCGCCGCGCCGGATCCCGGTCCAGGAGTTCGGCGACCAGCGCCGTCAACGGCTCCGGCAGGTCCGGGCGCAGGTCCGCCAGGCGCGGCGCGTCCTCCTCCAGCTTCCGCCGCATGATCGACAGCCCGTTGTGGCCGGTGAACGGCGCGTGTCCGACCAGCATGGCGAACAGGACGCCGCCCAGGGCGTACAGGTCGGAGCGCTCGTCGCCGCGTTCGGTGAGGAACTGCTCCGGAGCCCCGTACTCCGGGGTGCCCGCCGGGGCCAGCTGCGAGGACCGCGCCACCGAGAAGGTGTTCTGCACGAAGCCCGCGATGCCGAAGTCCACGACCTTCACCCGGCCGTCCGCCGTGAGCATCACGTTGTGCGGCTTGATGTCGTAGTGGATGACGTGCGCCCGGTGCGCCGCCGCCAGGGCGTCGCAGATGTCGCGGGCGATCGCCACCGCCCTGGCGGGAGGCATCGGCCCCTCGGTGCGGACGTGCTCGGCGAGCGTCGCGCCCGTCACCTTCTCCATGACGATGAAGAGCACGTCCTCGTGCACGCCGCGGTCGTAGAGCCCCACCACGCCCGGATGGTTGATCTGCGCGGCGGCGACCGCCTCGCGGTCGAAGCGCTTGGGCAGGTCGGGGTACGAGGCGTCGTCGAGCACCAGCAGCTTGAGCGCGACGTCACGGTGCAGATCGCGGTCGCGCCCCGCCCACACCTCGCCCATCCCGCCCCGGCCGAGCCGCTTCACCAGTTCGTACCGCCCCGCGATCAGCTCGCCGCGCTCCATCGTTCCCCCTGTGCCCGCGCCGGGCGCCGACGGGCGCGTCGGCGAACCGCAGTGACCAGGAACCAGCGTACGGAGAGCGCGGCCCGCGGGAACCCGAACAGAGCGCGTACAGCACGGAGTTGGTGCCGGTCCGGCGCCCCGCGGCCCGTCAGGCGCTCCTGAGCGCGCTCACCAGCCCCGTGACGAGCCGCGCCCGCTCCTCCATCGTGTCGACCAGCACGTACTCGTGGTCGGCGTGCGCGCCGCCGCCGACCGCGCCCAGGCCGTCGAGCGTCGGAATCCCGAGCGCGGCCGTGAAGTTGCCGTCGCTGCCGCCGCCGACCGCCACGCCCTCGACGCCCG
Source organism: Streptomyces sp. NPDC050504 (assembly GCF_044458065.1). Lineage (NCBI taxonomy): Bacteria > Bacillati > Actinomycetota > Actinomycetes > Kitasatosporales > Streptomycetaceae > Streptomyces > Streptomyces sp. NPDC050504. The sequence continues at coordinate 415,166 of NZ_JBITHO010000006.1, forward strand.
GCAGCAGGCCGCGCGCCACCGCGAAGAGCCCGGCGGAGGCCGACTCCGGCATCGGGGGCCTGCCGATCCCGCCCCGTACCGAGAGCGCCGCTCCTTCGAGATGGGGGGCGAGCGCGGCGAACGCCGCCTCGACGCGCTCCTTCTCCTCGGCCGACTCGACCCGGACGTCCACGGAGACGGTCGCCCCGGCCGGTACGACGTTGCTCTGGGTCCCCGCCGCGGCGACGGTCGGGGTCACGGTCGTGCCCGCCCCGGGGCGGCCGAGCGCCGCGATGGCCAGGACCTGGTGCGCCGCCTCCACCAGGGCGTTGACTCCGGCCTCCGGCTCCAGTCCCGCGTGCGAGGCGCGGCCCGTGACGGTCACCTCGAACGTTCCGCAGCCCTTGCGGCCGGTCTTCAGCGCGCCGCCGTCCGCCGCGCCCTCGAACACCAGGACCGCGCCGCAGGCGAGCGCGCGCTCCTCGATGAGCGCGCGCGAGGAGCGCGAGCCGACCTCCTCGTCGGCGGTCACCAGGATCTCCACGCCCGACCTGTCCGCCAGCGCCGCGAGGCCGTGCACGGCCTGCACGAGCCCGCCGAGCATGTCGAAGACGCCGGGGCCCGTCACGCGCCCGTCCGCGACCGCGAACGGGCGGCGCGCGAGCGTGCCGAGCGGGAACACCGTGTCGTGGTGGCCGAGCAGCAGCACCTTGGGGTCGCCGCCCGCCGACCAGTGGACGTGCGTACCGCCTTCGTTCTCGACGAGCGCGGCCCGCCCGCCGAGACGGCTCTCGATCATCGCGGCCACGGCCCCGGCCGAGACCTTCAGCGCGTCGAGGTCGCGCGACGGGGATTCGATCTCCACGAGCGTCCGCAGGTCGTCGATCATCGCGTCGAGGCTCACGTCGGCGGTCTTGTACGTCGTCATGCCCCCAGGTTACGAGGCGCGCACCGGCCCCTCTGCGCCATCCGTGTGACACCGGCCTGTCACCCGCTCCCCCGTCCACCCGCGTTGACACACTGCGGCCGACGCGCCGGTCCGTTCGGCGCGACGGCAGGAGAGGTGTCGGTCAACTTGAATCGCCAGAGGATGAGTCACGCACTCGCGACGGCCGCGGCGGCCCTCGCGCTCGCCGCGTTCGGCACGTCGGCCCCGGCCCACGCGGCCCCGGAGCCCGAGGCGCAGGCGCCTGTGCAGGCGGGGGAGCAGCGCGCGTACTACCCGGACGTGGACTGGATCGTGTGCCGGATCAACGAGGAGCGGGTGCGCGCGGGACTGGCGCCGCTGGCGATCTCGGACGTCGCGTCCGGCGTGGCGAAGAAGCACGCCGCGGACATGGCGGGGATGGGCCGGCTCGCCTCGGTCGGCAGCGACGGCAGGGACCTGCGGACACGGCTCGGCGACGCCGGGCTCTACTCCCGTGACGTCGCCGAGCACATGCTCTTCGGTTACCACCACGACGGCTACTTCGCCGACCGGGCCACCGATCCGGATTCGGGCAGCACCTTCTACAGGACGCTGACGAACCCGGACATGGTGGCGATCGGCGTGGGTTACGCGGACCGGTACTGGGACGTCGACCTGCTGGGCCCGCACCGCCGTCTGGTGACCAGGCCCGCGGTCTGCGCCGAGTAGCAGCGGGCGTCCGGCCGCGCGGGCCGCACGGGCCCTCCTACTTCTTGATGACGTGGGAGAGCCCGTGCTCGGCGAGCGGCTTGCGGAACGGCTCCCAGACAGCGGGGTCGGCGAGGTTCGTGAACAGTCCCTGGCAGGTGTTGGTGTCGCCGGTCACCAGCCCGTGCACCACCGGCTTCCCCTTGACGCCCGTCGAGAACAGCGGGCCGCCGCTGTCGCCGGGCCCGATCCGCGCGGTGGGCGTGCCCGCGCAGATGAACTCCTTGTCCCAGATGCCCCCTTCCGTGTCGAACGCGGTGACCGGAAGCCGTGCCTCGCGCAGCCGCGACGGCTTGGCGGGGTCCTCCAGGTCGGTACGGCCCCAGCCGGCGGCGCGGAGCACCCGGCCGGGCTTCAGCTTCTCTCCGAGAGCGGGGAGTTCGGCGACCTGGCCGGCGACGGGGCGGTTCAGGACGATGAGCCCGAGGTCGGTGTTGGTCACGGTGGAGAACTTGGGGTGGCTGTAGACGGTGAACCCGTCCTCGATGACCGTCCCGCCCGGGGTGTTCGTGTCGGCGCGGCCCACGACGAGGCGGATCGTCATCTTCCCCTTCTCCGCCCACATGGCGCAGTGGGCCGCCGTCGCGACCACCCTGCGGTCGATGAGCGCCGCCCCGCAGAAGTGGGACCACTTCCCGTCGTCGCCCCGCTGCTCGATGCGCACCACGAAGGTCCGCTGTCCGTCGGCGACCGGGGAGCCGCCGACGACGGCCGACGCGGGCGGCGCCGCCACGGCTCCGACGCCGAGCGCGCCCACGAGGGCGGCGACGGCCCGCCGCTTCGACCGGCCCGGCCGGTTCGTCCGTTCCACTGAACCGCGCAAGAGTGCACCCGCTTTCCGTACGCCGCCGCGTGCTCGACCCGGCGGACCTGTGTGCGGGGCGGCATCCCGCCGCCCCCTGTCCCTCGTAGATCCTGGACACGGGCCGCGTCCAACCGGTCTCGACGGCGCGTCAGGAACCGTGCGACCGCACGTCGGTTGCGTAACAGCTCGGGCATTCCGCGCCAGTGCCTCGGTCACCTCCAGGTGACCGAGGCACTGAAAAGTGCGTTCTTCCACGTCGGCGCGGGCTCTCCTACGGTTCTCAAGTAACCGAAAGAGAGCAGAGCCCACGCCCGAGGAGGCAGGCAGCATGCCCATCACCCTGGTGAACCCCGAAGGACTTCCGCAGGTCGACGTCTACCGGCAGGTCGCCGTCGCGACCGGCTCCCGGCTCGTCTTCGTCGCAGGACAGGTCTCCTGGGACGCCGACGGCGTCACGGTCGGCGTCGGCGACATCGCGGCCCAGGTCGAACGGTGCTACCTGAACGTCGCCACCGCCCTGGCCGCGGTCGGCGGCACCGTCGAGGACCTCACGAAGCTCACCGTCCACGTCGTCGACTGGGGCCCCGACAAGATGCCACTCGTCCTGGAGGGGATCTCCCGGGCCGCCGAGAAGCTGGGCACCGTACCGGTCCCGCCCGTCACGCTGCTTGCCGTGCCCGCGCTGGACGTGCCCGAGCACCTGGTGGAGGTCGAAGCCTTCGCCGTACTCGACTGACCCGGGGACCTCGGCCCCGGAAACCTGAGTACCCGTACTCACGACGGGTACCCGCCCCGGCCCGACCATGGGGAGCGGAACACACGTCCCGGGGGAGAACAGATGAACGTCCGCACCGTCGCCCGCCTCGCCGTCACCAACGCCGCGTCCGCGGTCTACCTCGGCGTCGTCGGCATCTCGATCGCCATCGCCACGGCGGTGACGCTGTTCTCCCCCGACCCCGGGTTCATCTGGGTGTGGCCCGCCTTCCTCACCGCCCCCGTCTCCCTGCTCACCCTGGGGGCCGGCATGGCGCTCTGGGGGGTCGAGGGGGCTCCCGCCTGGTTCCTGGTCGGCGGCGTCGTGGTCTCCGCACTGGTCCAGTCGCTCGCGCTCGGCGCCCTCTACCTGGGCCTGCGCGGCGACCGGGGCGCCCGCCGCCACCGCCCGCAGCACGGCTGATCCCCCGCCGCTCCCCCCGCGACCGCCACGCGCGGGCCGCGCGACCCGCAGGAACTGCGACGGCCGCCACGCGCGTCCAAACGCTCGGAGTACCGTACGCCGCGGTGTTCAGACGTTTGTGCGGGCGGTGGCGCCCGTCCGTCCCAGGAGGATGCGGATGTTAACAACAGCGGGCGAGGCACTCGCCAGTTCGTCGGGAGACAGACCCTGGTACCAGTGGGTGGCGCTCGTGCTGGTCGCGATGCTGCTCAGTTCGGGCTTCGCCTACTTCCGCGCGTGGCGCAGGTTCACGGCCGCCACGCTCGGCACCGCACTGCTCTTCACCGTGGCCGTCTGGTTCAACGCCGGTACGGCGACGACGACCTGGACCGTGATCTACGCCCTGTGGGCGGCGCTCCTCCTCTACTTCCTCATCCGACAGCCGCACCGCCGCGTGCTGCGGGACGTCGAGCACCCCAGCCTGGGGCGAATCCAGCTCCTCGTACGGGAGCCGGTCGGCCCCGCCCTGCCCGTGGGCCGCGCGCTGGTCGTCGGAGTGCTGGCCGCCGCCCTGACCGCAGGCGCCCTCGCCGGGCTCCGCACCATCCCGCAGGGGCAGTTGGAGGACGCCGACGCCGCCCAGCGGTCCGGGGACTGCGCGTCCGCCGTCGGCACGTACGCCACGGCAGGCTCCGACATCCACGAGTTCACGCTGAGTCCGGCGCCGGACCGGGCCCGCGCGGGCGGGAACGGCTGCGCGGCGACACTGCGGGCCGAACAGGCCGCGAAGCGGGGGGACCACGAGACCGCGGCGGAGGCGTACTGGGCCGCCACCCGGGTCTTCGAGCGGCGCATCGGCCGCACCGCGCCCCGCCTCGCCGAGCTGCGCCTCGCCTACGGCGACGAGATGGCCGCCGACCTGCGCGACGAGACCAACTACGCGCCTTCGCAGGTCGGCAACTACTCGGCGATCATCGACGCCTACCGGTCCATCGTCACGGACACGCCCGGCTCCCCACAGGCCGAGCTGGTGCCCGCGCGCATCGACGCCCTGTACGCGAACGCGGCGGCGGACAGCGCGACGCAGCCGTGCGCCGCGAGCAGCCGGATCAGCCACCTCGCCCAGATCGAGAAGGAGCGCGAGCCGGGTGCCGCCCCCAGCTCCAAGGCGGGCGAGAACCTGGCCATGGTCCAGTACCGGTGCGGCAAGAAGCAGTTCGACGACAAGGACTACCAGGCGGCCCGCACCACCCTTGAGGAGGTGACCGAGAAGGGCGCATCGGGGCCGTACGCGAAGAAGGCCGCCAACCTGCTGATCGACGTGAACGTCGCCGACGCGGCCCAGGGCAGCGCGGGCGCGCTGCCGCCGCCCGCCGCCAAGGGCACCGCGCCCGCGGGCACCACGGAACTGGTGATCACCAACGATTCCACCGAGTCGCTGGAGGTCCTGTACTCGGGTCCGGAGAGGGGCAGTTCGTCGGTGGGCGCCTGCACCGGCTGCACGACCCGTTCCCCGGACACTCCGCTGGGGAACCTCTTCACCGGGTGCTCCCCCGCGGCGGAGACGGCGACGATCAGGCTGAAGCCGGGAACGTACACGGTCGTCGTGAAGGGTGCGGGAGGCAGCAAGGTCCGCCCGTACAGCGGCAAGTGGGCCCTGAAGTCGGGGACTTCGTACTCCAGCTGCTTCTACGTCAGCACGTCCCGCTACTGACGCCGGTGTGTTCCGGCTCCGGGCGGGGCCCGGAGCCGGAACACAAGGACGCGGGTCTCCCGGCGCTCAGCCGACCGTCAGCAGCTTCGCGACGCTCGGCACGCCCTGCGCGTTCATCGCGAAGAGCATGTACGTGCCCGGAAGCGCGACGCCCGGGTCGGCCGGGATCGTCACCTCGTAGGAATTCGACCCGTTCGAGGTCGAGTTCAGCGGAACGCGCCGCTGGTCGTTGTCCGTGCTGTGGGTCGCGGCTCCGGCGCGTACGAGCACGAAGGACGACACGGCGGAGTCGGTGGTCACCGTGAGCTTCGCGCCGTTGGCCGCGCGCGAGGGCACCGGGCCGTTGATGACGGGCCTGGTCTTCTCCGTGCCGTCGGCGTTGAGCAGATAGGGCGGGGTGAAGACCGACCCGTCGGCGTGGTTGGTGGCGCAGTCGCCGCAGAGTCCGCCGCCGCCCGAGAAGATCCGCCCGTCGGGGAGCAGGTTGGCCACGCTGTGGTAGTTGCGCGGCACGGCCATCGACGCCATGCGGGTGAACTGGCCGGTGGCCGGGTCCCAGATCTCCGGGGTCATCGCCGACGTGGCGTCGCTGAACGGCACCGGGAAGGACTGCCCGCCGAAGACGGCGACCTTGCCGTCGGGCATCACGACGCTGTTGGCGAAGGAGCGCGCGTGGGCCATGTCGCCCGTGCGGGTCGCGACGGGCTGCCCGCCGCCGTTCAGGTCGACGGTGTAGGCGCGCCGGGTCGCCTGGACGTTCTCGTAGGCGGTGGCGCCGCCGAGGGTGAGCAGTTTGCCGATGTCGTACGCGATGGCGTTGCCGTTCATCGCGTCGGCGCTGTCGGCGCGGTTGCCCGCGGTGGTGACGCCGCCCGCGCCGGTGGTGGAGATCCAGTTCATCTGACGACTGGGGCCCAGGTGCAGCACGCGGCCGCCCGAAGTGGCGTGCAGCCACTGGTGGTTGTCGGCGCGGTAGGCACCGGCGGGGTCCTGGGTCATGGTGTTCGTGACCGGGACTCCGGCGAGGTTGCGCCAGGTGCCGGTGGCCTTGGACCACACCTCGCCGCCCTTGTTGCCCGCGCCGCCGCTCCAGGAGCCGCCGAGCACGAAGGCGTCGCCGTTGGAGAGCAGCGTCATGGCCTGGTAGCCGCGCGCGACGTTCATGTCCGTGGTGGAGGTCCACTGGTCGGTGACCGGGTCGTAGATGCTGGCGCGCTCGGCGTTGCTGCCGCCCGTGACCAGGACCCGCCCGTCGTCGAGGACGGCGATGCCGGGGCAGAACATGTCGTGCCGGGTGTTGTCGACGCGACGCTGCGTGACCTGGCCCGTCGTCAGGTCGAGTATCGCGGTCTGGGTGTAGCCGTTGGCGCCGCCGAAGCGGTCGGTGCCGTACGCGGACCAGGCGAGGAGCTTGTTGTTGGGCAGGACCGCGGTCGCGACGGGGACCAGCGGGAAGCCGGTGAGCCGTCCCCAGGCGCCGTGCGCGGCGGGGCTGGCGGGGCCGCTCAGCCGGATCTCGGCGGCGGACGACCAGGGGCCGCGGCCGGCCGCTTCGGTGGTGGCGGTGAGACGGACGTAGCGGGCGGTGACGGCGCTCGTGAAGGTGGCGCCCTTGACGGTGTCGTCGTCCCGCCAGGTGCCGGTGGCGACGGGAGCTCCGAAGGTGGTTCCGTCGGTGCTGGTGGTGACCGTGTAGGCGCCGATGCGGCCGTTGGTGCCCGCCCTGCGCGGCTGGTAGGAGAGGGCGGACACGGTGCGGCTGGTCTTCATGTCGATGGTGATGTGGTGCGGCAGCGGCGCCGCCGTGCCGGTCCACCTGCTGTGCCACTGGGTGTCGGGGTCGCCGTCCAGGACGTTGGCGGCCCTGCCGTCCTCGCCCGAGGTCTCCTCGTCGCTCGCGGCCGCGGTCCAGCCGTCGCGGGGCAGTTCCACCACGGACGCGGGGGTGCCTGGGTCGCCCTGGAGGTTGATCTCGGAGGCCGATGACCAGGGGCCGCGGCCGCCCGCCTCGGTGGTGGCGGTGAGGCGGACGTACCTGGCGCCCTTGGGCGCGAAGCTGAGGGTCTTCACCGTGTTGTCGTCGGCCATGGTGCCCGTCGCGACGGGCGAACCCCAGGTGGCGCCGTCGGCGCTGAGGTGGACGGCGTACTGGCCGACGCGCCCGTTCGGCCCGTCGAGGCGCGGGGTGTAGACGAGGGCGGACACCACCTGCGTGCGGTGCATGTCGACGGTGACGGTGTGCGGCAGCGGGGCCGGGGTGCCGGTCCACTTGCTGTGCCAGATGGTGGCGGTGCTGCCGTCCAGGACGTTGGCGGCCCTGCCGTTCTCCCCCGAGGTCTCCTCGTCGCTCGCGGTGGCGGTCCAGCCGTCGCGCGGAAGCACGGGAGCGAGCGGTCGCATCGCTTCGGCGGGGGCCGCGCGGTGGTGCGGCGCGGCCAGTGGTTGGCGCACTTCGGGCACGGGGCCGTTGCGCGGGTCGTCGGCGGCGCTCGCCAGCGGCAGCAGCGCGGCGGTCACCGCCGTGAGCGCGACCGCCACCAGGCCGGGCGCGCGATATCTCGCCAGTCGGCGTAAACCAGGTCTGTCCAGCATGAGATCGGCCCCCTGACCGAAAACGGCGGCGGTCCCCCCGACCGCACGCAAGGGCATGACCATGCCAGAGGCGGGATCTGTTGTAAAGGAATCGTGTACGTATTCCGGACACCTCGCGGGGAGGCCGGGCGCCTCGCGGGGAGGGGCGTACGGGCCCCGGACCGGACCCGCGCCCCGGACCGTCACGCGCCTACTCGTCGTCCCAGAGCATCGAGCTCATGCGCCAGCCCTCAGGGGTGCGTACGAACTGGGTGGTCTTGCGGCCCCCGCCCTCGAACCGTTCGCCCCTGAGGACACCGGACTTGCGGTACTCGCTGAAGCGGTGCGCGATCGTTCCGAAGACCTCGGTCCGCTCGGCCACCTCCCACTCGGAGAACTCCGTCAGCGTGCCGTCCGTGAGCATCTTCCGCCGGGGCTCGATGAACGCGTCGAGGTCGTAGACGACCGGGTCCGCGCCGATGTTGCTGGTGATCCGGCCCTGCGGCACGAAGACCTCGCGGACCGCGTCGACGTTCGGAGCCGCTCCCCCGGTGTTGGTGAACGCGCCGAGGAAGACGTCCATGAGGCGGTCGAGCTCGGCCTTGGCCGCCGCCGTCGAACCGTCCTGGACGACGCCGGCGGACTCCTCGCGGAGAGCCTCGTCGGGCTCCGCGCGCCGCGTCCTCGGTTCGTCCGCGAGGATCGACCAGACCTCGCTGTCCTGCCGTTCGCCCCGGTACGCGTAGCGCTTGCGCAGCACGCCGTCGCGCCGCATCCCGAGCCTGCGCGCCACCTCGATGCTGCGCGTGTTGTGCGGGCCGACCCACCACTCGATCCGGCTCATGCCGCGCTCGTCGAACGCCCAGTCGACGAGCGCGCGGCAGGCGCGGGTCACCAGGCCGTGGCCGGCGCCGCCCTCCTCCAGCCAGCAGCCGATCTCGCACACCCCGGCCTCCGCCTCGAACCGGGTGAACATGACGCCGCCGACCAGCGTCCCCTCCAGCCAGATCCCGTAGAGCCTGGCCGCGTCCTGCGCCTGCCGGTCCGCGTACCGCTGGAGCACGGCCGTGGCGGACGCGAGGTCGGTGCTGAAGGTCGCCCAGGGTATCCACGGGTCCACGAAGGGGCGGGCGCGGTCGATGTGGGCCAGGAACTCCTCCGCGTGGCGGGGTTCCAGGGGACGGAGCTGGGCGTTGTCGCCGAGGGGAAGAACGAACACGGTCACCTTCCGAGAAGCGTGGGAGCAGGTACGTAACGAGCGTTCGGTATGTAAAGTAGCAGCATGCCGCCCGCACCCGGAGACCGCGAAGCCCGCCGCAAGGACGTGTCGGAGGCCGTGTGGCGCGTCCTCGCCGAGAAGGGCTTCGGCGGGCTGACGCTGCGCGCCGTCGCCGCCGCCATGGGGGTGTCGACTGGCATGCTCATGCACTACTTCCCGACCAAGCGGGCCCTGGTCGCGCACGCGCTCGACCTGTTGGAGACGCGCACCGCCGAGCGCCCCAGGCGCGAGCGGCCCGTCGAAGGGCTGGCGGCGCTGCGCGCGATGCTGCTCGACATCCTGCCGCTGGGCCCCGACGACACCGCACGCAACCGGATCTGGGTCAGCTCCTGGGACCTGGCGCTCGCCGACGAGGCCCTCGGATCGGACCAGGCCGCCCGGTACGCCCGGCTGCGCTCGACGCTCCGCCCGCACGTCGAGGCGGCCCGCGCGATCGGTGAACTCCCCCCGGACGCGGACGCCGAGCGGCTGGCCGCCGCTTCGGTCGCGTTCGTGCACGGACTGGTCGTCCAGGCCCTGTTCGATCCCGACCGGTTCCCCGCCGACGTGCAGATCGCGATGGTGGACGGCTTCGTCGCGTCCCTCGCGTCGTACCCGTCCCCGTCCTGAGGGCCGGACGTCACGGCTCGATGAGGCCCGCCCGGATCGCGTAGCGGGTGAGTTCGAGCCGGTCGCGCAGGCCCAGCTTCTGGAGCAGGTTGGCCCGGTGGCGCTCCACGGTCTTGGCGCTGATGACGAGGAGGAGGCCGATCTCCTTGGACGAGTGCCCCTCCGCGACGAGCTTGAGGATCTCCTCCTCGCGCTCGGTGATCGGCCGGTCGGGCAGCGGATCGCCGCGGTGCGCCCGGTCCAGATAGGTGCGGATCAGGGTGGTCTCGACGCCCGGGTAGATGAACGGCTCGTCGCGGCGGGCGGCCCTGCACGCCTCGACGAGGTCACGGTCGGCCACGGACTTGGGCACGTATCCCGAGGCCCCTGCCCTGAGCGCCTCGAAGAAGTACTGCTCGTTGTCGTACATCGTCAGCATCAGCGTGCGCAGACCGGGCCGCACCCTGCTGAGTTCGCGCGCCGCCTGGAGGCCGGTCTGCCGGGGCATCGCTATGTCCAGGATGGCGAGGTCCACGTCGGCGCCGCGGGCGCGGGCGACGGCCTCGGCGCCGTCGGCGGCCTCCGCGACCACGGTCAGGTCGGGCTCGGCGTCCAGGATGAGCCGCACGCCGCGACGCACCAGTGCGTGGTCGTCGGCGAGCAGGATGCGGGTCGGTGCGGTCATCGCTCCTTCTCGGTCTTCATGGGCCGCGCGGTCTTCGCGGGTTCTACTGGTTCCGCGGGTTCTACGGGATCCGCGGGTTCTACGGGTTCCTCTGACGGCCCGGGTTCCCCTGACGGCACGGGCCGTTCGGACGGCGCGGACCGCTCGGGCACCACGGGCTTCCCGGGCGTGCCGGTTTCGGCCGCGGCCGTCCCCGGGGCGCCCACGCCCTCCTCCCCCGCGCCGCCCGCCACGCTCAGCCGCACCCGGGTCCCGCCGCTCGGCCCGGCGCCGACGGCGAGTTCCGCGCCGATCAGCAGCGCGCGCTCCCGCATGCCCCGCAGCCCCGCGCCCTCGGGCGCCGTACCGATGCCCTGTCCGTCGTCGCTCAGCAGCAGTTCCACGCGGTCCCCCGGCAACGGCCGCAGACGCATCTCGACGTGCCGGGCCCGTGCGTGGCGCGCGGTGTTGGTCAGGCCCTCCTGCGCGATGCGGTAGAGGACCAGCTCGGTGTCCCGGTCGAGGCGCGGCAGCCCAGGGGTGATGTGGATGCCCACGCTCAGGCGCGAGGTGGTGAACTCCGCGGAGAGGGCGCGCAGGGCGCTGTACAGGCCCAGTTCCTCCAGGACTCCGGGGCGCAGCCTGCGGGCGATGCGGCGGATCTCGTCGAGCCCGGCCCTGGTGGTCTCCTGTACCTGGCGGAGCTCTTCGCGCACGTCGGAAGGGGCGTGGTCGGCGGCGTGCTTGAGGTGCAGGAGTACGGCGGTGAGGGTCTGCCCGACCTCGTCGTGGAGCTCCTGGGCGATGCGGCGGCGCTCGGCCTCCTGGGCGGAGAGGGCACGGCCTGAGCTGGCGGCCCGTTCGGACTCCAGCCGGGCGAGCATGGTGTTGAAGGTATCGGTCAGTTCGGCGATCTCGCCCTTGCCGGTGACGGTCGTGCGGCTGCCGGGCCTGAGCAGGTCGACGGTGGCCATGGCCCGGGTGAGGCGGGCGAGCGGCGCGAGGCCGATCCGCAGCAGCACGGCGTTGGCGAAGAGCATCGCGCCGAGCCCCGCGATCAGGACCAGTGCCTCGCCGAGCAGGATCGGGGTGGAGACGGTGACCGGGCCCAGGAGGAGCAGCACGGCAGCCGTGAGCACGGCGGCGTTGAGCAGGAAGATCCGCCAGTACAGCGACAACTGCAGTCCCTTTCGCACCGGCCCCTCCTCAACCGGGCCGCCCCGTTCCCCTGTCGCTGTCCTGTTGTCCACCGACTTCACCGACGTTTCCGGACCGCCCCGTCGCGGGGCCTGACCTGCGACGGGATGTGGTGCCCCGCCCAGCTTGGCCGGTGGAGCGGCCTGCTGTCCATCCGTGCTGACACCCATATGCTCCGGCGAGCCCGTGCTGGCAACATATGCCGTCGCCGCCCGTGGTGACCTGCGCGAACGACCGTACGGCGGTGTGCTTCCCGTACGTTCCGCAGCCGCTCCACCAGGCAATTCGACACGCACTGCGCAAGACAAGAGGGGGGACAGGCCGTGCCTGCTCCGCGAATGAGTACGACGCCCTTGCCCGGGATCGGGGTCCAGTACGACCTCACCACACGCGAGCGCCGCCACCTCTCGGTGGTCGCGCACCGCGACGGGACGCGGACGGTCAACGTGTACCGCTCCGACGACCCGGACGCCTGCGCGCAGTCCCTGCACCTGACGGAGGCGGAGACGGCCTCGCTGATCGACGCCCTGACGCCGTCCCACCACAGCCCGAACCTGCTGTCGACGACCGACCTGGGGCTGGTCGCCGAACGCATCGAGCTGGCGCTGACGTCGCGCTGGCGCGGCCGGGTGCTGGGCGAGACCCGGATGCGCACGGCGACCGGCGCGTCGATCGTGGCGGTGCTGCGGCGTGCCGAGGCGATCCCCTCCCCCACGCCGGACTTCCGGCTGGCCGGCGGGGACGTGCTCATCGTGATCGGCACCCGCGAGGGCGTGGCAGCGGCCGCGACGATCCTCGGGCAGGAGTGAGCGTGCACTCTTCCGCGGTCTTCCTGATCGAGTTCGGCGCCATCATCCTCGGCCTCGGTCTGCTCGGCAGGCTCGCCGGGCGCTTCCAGTTCTCCCCGATACCCCTGTACCTGCTGGCGGGTCTGGCCTTCGGCGAGGGCGGGCTGCTGCCGCTGGGCACCAGTGAGGAGTTCGTCGCCATCGGCGCCGAGATCGGCGTCATCCTGCTGCTGCTCATGCTGGGCCTGGAGTACACCGCCAGCGACCTGGTCTCCAACCTCAAGACGCAGTACCCGGCGGGTCTGGTCGACGCCTCGCTCAACGCCCTGCCCGGCGCGGCGATGGCACTGCTGCTCGGCTGGGGCCCGGTGGCGGCGGTGGTGCTCGCCGGCGTCACCTGGATCTCGTCGTCCGGGGTGATCGCCAAGGTGCTCGGCGACCTCGGCAGGCTCGGCAACCGCGAGACGCCGGTCATCCTCAGCATCCTGGTGCTCGAAGACCTTTCGATGGCGGTCTACCTGCCGATCCTCACCGCTCTGGTCGCGGGCGCGAGCCTCGCGGCGGGCAGCATCACGCTGGCCATCGCGCTCGCCGTGGCGGGGCTCGTGCTGTTCGTCGCGGTGCGCTACGGGCGGATCCTGTCGCGGTTCGTCTCCAGCGACGACCCGGAGAAGCTGCTGCTGGTGGTGCTCGGTCTGACCCTGCTGGTCGCGGGCGTCGCGCAGCAGCTCCAGGTGTCGGCCGCGGTCGGGGCGTTCCTGGTGGGCATCGCGCTGTCGGAGGAGGTCGCGGAGGGCGCGCACCACCTGCTGTCGCCGCTGCGGGACCTGTTCGCGGCCGTGTTCTTCGTCTTCTTCGGTCTGCACACCGACCCGGCGAGCATTCCGCCGGTGCTGCTGCCCGCCTTCGCGCTGGCCGTCGTCACGGCGGGCACCAAGGTCATGACGGGCTACTGGGCGGCGAAGCGCGCCGGGGTCGGCGTCAAGGGGCGCTGGCGCGCGGGCGGCACGCTGGTCGCGCGGGGCGAGTTCTCCATCGTCATCGCGGGTCTCGCGGTGAGCGCGGGCATCGAGCCCTCGCTGGGCCCGCTGGCCACCGCGTACGTACTGATCCTGGTGGTGATGGGCCCGCTGACGGCCCGCTACACCGAGCCCGCAGCGGCCTGGGTCGGCGCGCGCATCCGGGGCAGCGGGACGGCACGGGGGAAGGACCCGGCGGTGGTGCCGGGCGACAACCCGGCGAACCCCGCCTGACCCCGCGAGCCCCGCCTGACCCCCGGCGAACCCCGCCTGACCCCGCGAACCCCGCCTGACGCGGCGGCGCGCCTCCTCTCCACGGAGGTAGCACATCCCGTCACCGCCACGCCCGTGGACGCCGGGGGGCCACAGCTTCGAGTGAAGGTCCTCCGGATTCCCTGCGCGTCCGCCCGCCCCGCGACTTGAATCGGCCCTCCGGGGCGGCCCTCCTGCGCGGAGGGGCACGGGTGGCGCGGGAGGTCTCATGGGTTTCGGCTTCGGCCATCGGCACGGGAGGCAGCTCCCCGTGGAGCGGACCAGCTTCATCGGCCGCGTACCGGAACTGACCCGGCTCCGGGCGATGCTGGGCGAGTACCGGCTGGTGACCCTGGTGGGGCCGGGCGGCATCGGCAAGACGCGTACCGCGTTGCGCGCCGCCACTGCGGCGAAGGAACGTTTCAGCGACGGAGTGCGACTGGCCGAGCTCTCGGCGCTCGACGACCCCGAGCTGGTGCCCGCGCTGGTCGCCGCCGCGCTCGAACTGCCCGACCAGCCGGGCATGGCGCCCCTGGACGCGATCGTCTCGCACCTCCAGGGGCGCCGCCAGCTGCTCGTCCTGGACACCTGCGAGCACCTGCTCGACGCGTGCGCCGTGCTCTGCGACACGCTGCTGCGCGAAACCGCCGACGTGTGCGTCCTGGCGACCAGCAGGCAGCCGCTGGACGTGCCGGGCGAGCGCTGTATGCAACTGGCGCCGCTGACCGGCGCCGACGCCGAGGAGCTGTTCGCGCAGCGCGCCGCGGCCGTGGTGCCGCACTTCGCGGTCGCGGACGCCAACCGCGAGCAGGTGCGGGCGCTCACCGCGCGACTCGACGGGATGCCCCTCGCCCTGGAGCTCGCGGCCGTACGGCTGCGCGCGGTGCCGCTCACCGATCTGGTGGCCCGCCTCGACCGCCGCTTCGAAGTGCTGACCGGCGGCCAGCGCACGGCGCTCACCCGCCATCAGACGCTGCGCACCGCGATCGACTGGTCGCGCGACCTGTGCACCCCCAGGGAGCAGTTGCTGTGGTCGCGGCTCTCGGTGTTCGCGGGCTCCTTCGAACTGTCGGCGGCCGAGCGGGTGTGCGCGGGCGGCGAGGACCTGCCGCCCGACCAGATCCTGCCGACGCTGGCGGAGCTGGTCGACAAGTCGGTGGTGCTCCGCGTCGGCGAGGGCGGGGAGCGCTACCAGCTCCTGGACACCATCCGGGAGTACGGCGCCGAACGGCTCGCCGGGTCGGACGACCCGTCGGCGGTGCGCGAGCGGCACCTGACGTACTACAAGGAGCTGGGGCAGCTCTTCTGGGACCGGCTGCTGACCCCCGACCAGGTCGACCTGCACCGCACGGTCCGGGTGAAGATCGCCAACATACGGGCGGCCGTGCACTACGCGTACGAGACGCGGGGCAGGGCGGCCGAGGGGCTGTGGCTGGCCGCGCAGCTCACGCCGCACTGGCGGGCGGCGGGGACGCTGTCGGAAGGGTGCTTCTGGATCGAGAAGGGCCTCGGTCTCGTGCCCGAGATGTGTCCCGAGCGGGCCTGGGGGCTGTTCATGACGGCGCTGGCCGCGGTGTGGACCGGCGATCTGGAGACCGCGCCCGCGCGTTTCGCCGAGGCCAGGGAGGTGGCGCTGAGCTGCGGCGAGGAGCGGGTGGCGCTCTTCACCGAGCCGTACATGGGCGCCATGCGGGCGCTGGTCGGCGAGGTCGACGAGGGGCTGGCCGCCCTCGAAGCGGGGCGGCGCAGGATCGTCGAGGCGGGCGATCCGCTGGGCATGGCGGTCGTCCACTGCGAAGGCGCGCTGCTGCGGGCGGTCTTCGGTGACCTGGCGGGCGCGCTGGAGCTGTGCGCGATCGGGATCGCCCACCTGGAGAACACCGGGGACCGCCAGCTCTACGCCTCCACCCTGCTCGTGCAGGGCGTCGTCCTGTGGCTGGCGGGACGGCACGACGAGAGCGCGGTGGCGCTGCGCCGGGCGCTGGAGGCCGCGAGCGAGGTCGGGGACATCCTGATCGCCGCGATGAGCTGTCTGGTCCTGGCCTGGCACGCCGCCCGCGAGGGCCGGCACACCACGGCGGGCTGGCTGCTCGGCTACGCGGAGAGCGCGCGGAGCCTGAGCGGCGACCCGGTCTCCATGCTGCCCTCGCTGCTGGAGGAGCAGGAGGCCGTGCACGCGCAGATACGCGACGCGCTCGGCGACACCGCTTTCCGGCGGCTGCACGCGCTGGGCGCCCGCCTCTCGGGCACCCGCGTGCTGGAGGCCGTGCACGCCGGGACGGAGCTGCCGCAGCCCGACGGGGACGTGCCCGCCGCACGCCGGGCGGGAGCGACGGCCCACACCTTGACGCCGCGCGAGCGCGAGGTGGCGGGCCTGGTCGCCCAGGGGCTGTCCAACCGCGAGGTCGCGGAGCGCCTGGTGATCTCCAAACGCACCGCGGACACCCACATCGAGCGGATCCTCAACAAGCTGGGCATCACGTCCCGTACGGAGATCCCGGCGGCTCTCGGGAACGAACCCGGGGCGTGAGGAGCAGGCGGCGCCCTCCCATGTGCCGCATATGCTCCCGGCCTGAAACGAAAAACACTTCCACCCATCAGCACCTCGCGCCGCACCACGCGCGGCGCCGCAGGCCGGAATTCACCCCCGTGCCGTCCGGCCCGACAAATTCCGGTGAATGTAAAACAGCGGAAAAATCATTAGGCCGACCTGCGGCGAAGAGCGTTCGACGCGTCAATCGGAATGTGACGGAACAGATCGACACCTTGTTCCCCGCATGTCGCCAGGGGCTCTTCGGACTTTCCGTCCCGTTGATCGGCCCGCGTTTCCTCTGTCAACTCGCGGGTTGACACAAAAGATTGGGCCCTCCTAGATTCGAGGGGCTTTTCCGGCACGGCTCCGGCACGGTTCCCGTACGACTCCGGCACGACCGACGCGCGGCTGCGCGGGGTGGTTGCTCGCAGAGCTCCCCGTTACGGCCGAGGGAGACGGCGATGAAGAAGGTGCTCCTGGCAACGGCCCCCAAAGAGGCGCTGGTGGAGCCGGACGGCATAGGGGGAAACTGGTACGACAGGACCGACACCTACATGGCCTGGACGTGTGCGGTGGACCTGGAGGACCGGCTGTCCGTCACGTGCCCGCCGACCGGTCTGCGCTTCCTCAAGCACAATGTGCCGGACGTGGAGATCCTTGAGTACCCGACCTGGCAGGAATACCTCTCCGCACTGCGGGCCGAGACCTGGGACATGGTCGGCCTCAGCTTCTACACCTGGTCGACGCCGGTCGCGATCGAAATGGCGAAGGCCGCCCGGGAAGCGGGTGTCCGGGAGATCTGGGGCGGCAACTACGGCGTGCTCACTCCCGGCATCGACCAGTACTTCACCCGTCTGGTGAAGGGCGCCGGCGAATTCCCGCTGTACCAGTACGTCTACGGCGCGACCCTGCCGCGCGTACGGCATCCCGCCATGCTCGGCGAGAGCGGATTCCGCGGCATCAGCTCCCCCGTCGGATACCTCTACTCCAAGCGCGGCTGCAACATCGGCTGCACCTTCTGCTCCACCCCGATCTTCAACCCCAAAGAAGAAGCCATCTTCATGGAGGACATGTACGCGGCCCTCGACGCGTACCGGGAGGAGAAGGTCGCGCACGTCATCATCTACGACGAGAGCTTCTTCCTCACCAACCACCTGGCCGAGCAGGTCGTGGACGCCCTGGCCGAGCGCGAACTGCCGTGGATCTGCCTGACCCGCGCCGACCTGATCCGCGGCCGCGTCCCCGAACTCACCGACCGCTACATGGACGGCGCGATCGTCGGCATCGAGTCGTACCGCGACAAGAACGTCGCGGACGTCAAGAAGCGCGACGACGTCTACAACGTCCGCCAGACCGTCCGCGAACTGATCGACCACGGGCGCCGCGCGCTCGGCACCTTCATGGTCGGATTCGCCGAGGACAGCGTCGAGGACATGAAGTTCGACATCGAACAGCTCAACGAGGAAGGGCTCTTCGCCTGCCAGCTGACGCTGCTCACCCCGTTCCACGGCACGCGGCTCTACCGGCAGATGGAGCACCTGATCGACGAGCCGGACCTGAGCAAGCACGACCTCTACAACCTGGTGTGGAAGCACCCGAAGATGAACCGCAGCGAGGCGCGCGACCTGCTGGCCTGGGCCCAGCGCCGGGTCAACGACCCGGACCGGATCGCCGGCACGCTCAAGCAGGAGATGAAGGAGAAGGTGCGCCGCCGGCTCGCGCACCAGCACGGCGCGCACGAGCGCGGCGCGGCCCAGGCCGGTCCGTCCGCCCCGTATCCGTCGGCGTCCTAGGGGCCGGGCCGTGAAGAGCCTCAACATCCTCTGCGTACAGCTCGGGTTCCACGACGCCTACCCGGACGCGTCGACCCTGGCGACCACCTACAACGACGGCATCTACTACGTCGCCTCCTTCGTCCAGCAGGAACACCCCGACGCGCGGGTCGAGATGTGCCAGATGTTCTGGGGCGAGAAGCCCGAGGACTTCCCGCTCGCCGAGTACGACTACATCCTGATCTCCGCGCTCGCCACGCACTTCTGGTCCAACATCGAGGCGCTGGAGCTGATCAAGCGCGCCAAACGGCCCGGCTGCGTGGTCGTCATGGGCGGCCCCCACGCCGCGTTCGCCCCCTACGAGGCGCTGCGCTACGCCGACTACGCGGTCATCGCGGAGGGCGAGATACCGACCGCCCAGCTCATCAACGCCCTCGAAGCCGGGGAGTCCGTCGCCGAGGTCGACAACCTCGCCTACATCGGCGCGAACGGCGAACTCGTCCTCAACAAGATCGCCCGGTACGGCAACATCGCCAACGCCATCGACCCCCGGCTCCTCGCACGGGCACCCCAACTCCACTGGGCGACGGTCTCCATGTCGCGCGGCTGCCCCTTCGACTGCTCCTTCTGCTACGCGATCCGGCTCCTGGGCCGGCGCTTCCGCACGAAGACCGCCGAGGACGTGCGCAGCGAACTGGACGCCATCCACCGGCAGACCGGCTGCAGCCGCTTCTACGTCACGGACCTCAACTTCACGACCCGCAAGGACTACTGCCGGGAGATCGCCGCGACGTTCCGCGACCGCGACTACAAGTTCATCGCGATGAGCCGGGTCAACCACGCCGACGACATGGACCTCGTCCTGGACCTCAAACGGTCGGGGTTCGAGGAGTACTGCCTCGGCGTGGAGTCGGAGGACCCCGACGTCCTCAAGGCGTTCAACAAGCGCGTCGACCCCTCGGAGCAGACCCGGCGGCTGCTGCGCTTCGCGGAGAACGACATCGCCATCCACTCCGCGATCATCTTCGGCCTGGACGTCCAGGACCGCCGGGCGATCGAGGCCACCGCGTACTGGTGCGCCGAGGCGCGCATCATGCACCCGGTCTTCGTCTGTCTCGCCGAATACCCCTTCCAGGACCTGCTGTACGGGGCCCGGCAGGACATCGAGGACCACCGGATCATCATGGAGGTGCCGACCTACCAGCACTACTCGTTCGTCGGGATCTTCCCGCGCCACATGCGCCCCAGCGAACTCCAGCGCGGCATCCTCGACAGCTACGACATCTTCTTCGAGCGGGCCTTCGAGATCGAGCAGCGGCCGCAGCGGCGGGCCCGCCTCAAGTCGTACTCCCGCAGCGTCGACCGGGGGCGCGCCGGAATGGCGCAGCACATCCGCTTCCTGGAAGAGCTGGAGAAGCCGTACTACACCGCGGGCGGCACGCTCAAGGAGGACCGGCTGAAGGCCGACTTCGACACGCGCCACGGCGAGCTGCGCGACTGGCTGGCCCGCTCCTCCAAGCGCACCGACCTCCACTTCGTGAAGGGGTACGCCCGGTGACCCGGGCCCACCGGGCGGACACGGTCGTCGACGCGCTGCTCGACAGCGCCCTGCACACCCCCGACCGGCTGGCGTTCCGGGTCATCGAGCGGGGCGACGAGGAGTACGCCCTCAGCTGTGCGGACACGGTGCTCCTGACCCACGAGGCCGTGGCGGGCCTCGCGGAGCATGCCGTCCACGCGGGCGACCGGATCGTGCTCGTGCTGCCCACCTCGCGCGACTTCCTCTCGGTCTACCTGGGCTGTCTGTACGCGGGGGTGGTGCCGGTCGTCGTGGCGGAGCCGATGGACGGCCGCACGACGCACTACGCGGCGAACCTCCGCCGCACCGCCGAGCGCGCGGGGGCCGGGCACGTCGTCGCCGCGCCCGAACTGGCCTCCGTACTCGCGCCGTTGCTGCCGGTACCGGTCCTGACGCCCGACGCGCTGCGCGTGGACTCCGCACCCCGCCCGAAGCCGCCGTGCGCCGAAGCGGACGCACCGGCGCACCTCCAGGCGACGTCGGGTTCGACCGGCGCGCCGAAGCTCGCGGTCGTCCGGCACTCCAACATCGCCGCCAACGTGCGGGCGATCTCCGGGGCGATCCACGGCAACGCCGACGACTCGCTGGTCAGTTGGCTGCCGCTCTTCCACGACATGGGGCTCATCGGCATCTCCTACGCCCTGCACGCCCGCATCCCCATGGTGCTGTCGGACCCGGTCAACTTCCTGCGCGACCCGATGTCGTGGCTGCGGTGGATCAGCCGCTACCGGGGCACGCTGTCGCCCGCGCCCAGCTCCGCGTTCCACATCTGCGCGCGCGTCGCCCGGCGGCGTCCCCCGGCCGGGCTCGACCTGTCGTCCTGGCGGGTCGCGCTGTGCGGCGCGGAGCCCGTCCACGAGAGCACGATGCGCGATTTCCAGACGGAGTTCGGGCGCTTCGGCCTGGCCCCGACGACACTCAGGCCGGTGTACGGCCTCGCGGAGGCGACGCTCGCCGTCACGATCTCCGACGTCACCCGGCCCTACGCGGTGGACCGGGTCGACGCGGAGGCGGTGACGGCCCGGGGGCGCGCCGAGCCGCGGGCGGCGGGCGACGGGCGCACGGCGGGCGAGGGGCCCGCGGCGGGCGAGGGGCCCGCGGCGGGCGTTCCGCGGACGGCGAGCATGATGTGCGTCGGCCGGGTGGTGCCGGGGCACGCGCTGCGGGTGGTGGACCCCGCGGGCGCTCCCCTGGCGGACCGTACGATCGGCGAGATCGAGGTCTCGGGACCCAGCGTGGTCGACGGCTACCTCCCGGACTCCGACGGCGCATCGCTCAAGAGGCCGGACGGGCACCTGCGCACGGGCGACCTCGGCTACCTCGTCGACGGCGAGCTGTACGTCACGGGCCGCCACAAGGACCTCGTGATCATTTCGGGCCGCAACTACCTCCCCGACCAGCTCGAATCCTTCGTCGAGGGCCTCACCGGCAGCCCGCGCACCTCGGCGGTCGTCGCCGTCGGCATCCTGGACCCCGCGCTCGGCACCGAACAGCTGCACCTCCTGCTGGACGAGCGGCTGGCGGAGGGGCGCGACCGGCAGGAGGTGGCGGGCCTGGTCAAGGACGGGCTCGCGGAGGTGTTCGGCATCGGCGGGGTCGTCCTGCACTGGACCGCGCGGCGCGAGCTGCCCCGCACCACCAGCGGAAAGATCCAGCGCCACCTGTGCCGAGAACTGATCGAGGAACGTCGGCGGAACGGACGGAGAGGCAGGCACGTGGAAGACCAGGAGCTGTTCGAGAAGATCGTGGGGCACATCGGTGAATTCATCGAGGAGGACGTCCCGTACCTCACTCCGGAATCGCACTTCGCCACGTCCATCGAGGGCATGAGCTCGCTCAAGATGGTCGAGCTGCTGCTCTATCTGGAGGACTGTTTCGGGTTGGAGTTCGACGAGTCCGTCGTCGGGAAGCTCGGGACGATGCGGGATCTCGTGGACTACATACGGGATCTCCAGGACGCGCGGCAGCAACCGGCTTGAGTCCCGGGCCGGGCCGCGCGATGCCTCGACGCAGTGTGGTCGTCACCGGCATGGGGGTGCTCTGCCCGCTCGGCGCGACGCCGGGCGAGCTGTGGCGGGGCCTCGTCGCGGGGCGCTCGGGCATCGTGCCGCTGACGCGCTTCGACCCGGCCCGGTTCCGCAGCCGGTACGCGGGGCAGGTCGACGCGTCCGTGGTGACGTTCGCGCCGGGGCCGCTGTGGTTCGAACTCAAACGCATGAGCGACTTCGTGCGGTACGCGCTGTTCGCGGCGGACCGGGCGGTCGCCGACAGCGGTCTTTCGCCACGGGCGGCGGGCGGCGGCGTCTTCCTCGGGGTCGCGATGGGCGGGCTGCCCGCCATCGAGGCGGGCGTGCTCCGGCAGGAGCGGCAGGGCGTGCGCAGGACCAGCCCGTTCCTGATCCCCTCGCTCATCCCGAACATGGCGGCGAGCGTCATCGCACTGCGCCACGGGATCGAGGAGGAGCAGGTGACCGTGGCCGGTGCCTGCGCGAGCGGCTGCCAGGCCGTGGGCCAGGCGGTGCGCGCGATCCGCTCGGGCGACCGCGTCTGGGCGCTCGCCGGGGGGACCGAGGCGGTGGCCACTCCGGTGACGTACTCCGGCTTCGAGGCGATGCGGGTGCTGAGCCGGCGCGACGACCCGGCGCTCACGCCCCGGCCGTTCGACCGCGAGCGCGACGGCATGGTCGTCGGCGAGGCGGCGGCCGTCTTCGTGCTGGAGGAGCGCGGCCACGCCGAGGCGCGGGGCGCGGTGGTGCACGGCGAGCTGACCGGGTACGCGACGAACAGCGGGAGCGAGGGCGTCGCCGGGGTCTCCGCGGGGCACGCGGCGCGCTGTGTGAACGGCGCGCTCGCCGACGCCGGAATGGGGCCGGCCGCGATCGACTGCGTGTTCGCCCACGCGTCCGGGATGGTGCAGGGCGACGCGGCGGAACTGGAGGCCGTGCGCACGGTCGTGGCGGGCTCCCGGCGCAGACCGGTGGTCACCTCGATCAAGGGGCACACGGGCCACACCTTCGCCGCGAACAGCCCGCTGAACCTGGCCGCCGCGCTGATGGCGTTGCGCTACCAAATCGTGCCGCCAACCTTGAAACTGGAGAAGCCCGATCCCGCGTTCACCGACATCGACATCGCGCGCGAGGCCCGGCCGGCCGAAATCCGGAACTGCCTGATCAACGCGTACGGCTTCGGCGGGATCAACGCGGGCCTGATCGTTTCGCGCGCATGACACTGCCGTAAGGAGCACCGCATGGCGACGCCGTCAGAAGACGCACCCCCCGCCCCGTCCTCGCAGTCGCGGCACTTCGAGAAGCTCACCCGCTGCTGCATGGAATGCAAGATCTCCCGGTACCTGAACAAGACGATCACGATCGAGAAGGCCGGCGTCGCGCGCGTGGCCATTCCGTTCCCCGCCGAGCTCACCCAGAACTCCGACTTCCTGCACGCCGCCATGCTGTTCGAGGTGGGCGACACCGCCGGTTTCATGGCCGCCAACTCCATGGAGGAGACGTACAGCGTCCTCACGGTGGACTACCACATCAACCTGATCCGGCCGGTGCGCAAGGAGGGCGTGTACGCCGTCGGCGAGGTGGTGACCGCGGGCCGGACGCTCTACGTGGCGCGCAGCGACGTCTACTCGGAGAGCGGCAAGCTGGTGGCGGCGGGGCAGGGCACGTACACCGTGTCGCGGATCCTGCTCACCGACCTCGACGGCTACGAAGACTGACCGGGCCGGGGAGCTGCGCATGATCGACACCACCGAATACGACGGCACCGCCGTCCTGACGCTCGACCACGGCCCGGTGAACGCCCTGGACCTGGAGCTGCTCTCGGCCTTCCCCAAGGCCCTGGACGCCGTCGCCGACGCCCGCGCCGTCGTGCTGACGGGCAGCGGGCGCACGTTCTCCGCGGGCGTGGACCTCAAACGAATCGTGGAGGGCGGCGCGCCCTACGTGGCGGAGTTCCTGCCGGTCCTCAGCCGTGCGCTGCTCGCGCTCTTCGACCACCCGAAGCCGGTCGTCGCGGCGGTGAACGGCCATGCGCTGGCGGGTGGTTGCGTGCTGGCCGCCGCCTGCGACGTACGGCTGATGTCCGAGGGGACCATCGGCCTCGCCGAGCTGGCGGCGGGGCTGCCGTTCCCCACGGTGCCGCTGGAGATCGTGCGCCACGCCGTGGGTCACGCGGCGGACGCGATGGTACTCGGCGCCGGACGGCTCGACCCCGCGGGGGCGGCGGCGATCGG
The DNA here is from genome assembly GCF_044458065.1 of Streptomyces sp. NPDC050504. Classification (NCBI taxonomy): domain Bacteria; kingdom Bacillati; phylum Actinomycetota; class Actinomycetes; order Kitasatosporales; family Streptomycetaceae; genus Streptomyces; species Streptomyces sp. NPDC050504. The sequence continues at coordinate 438,977 of NZ_JBITHO010000006.1, forward strand.
GCTGGTGCACGAGACCGTCGAGCCGGGCCGGCTGCTCGCGGCGGCGCTGGTGCGGGCCGACGGGCTGTGCGCGGCGCCCGCGGACGTGTACGCGCTCGCCAAGCGCCAGCTGCACCGCCCCGCGCGCGAACGCATCGAGGCGGCGGGCCCGAAGGACGACCCGCAGGTGCTGCGGATCTGGAGCTCGGAGCGCACGGGGCTGAGCCTGGGCGCGTACCTGTCGCGGCTGCGGCGGAAGTAGCGGAAGGAGCCGGGACACCGGTCGCCTCGGACGGGGTGGGCCCCTCTCCGCCGTGCGTACGGCGGAGAGGGGCCCGAACCCGAACCGGGACGCGGCCCTGGGGCCGGGGGGCGACCCGGACCCGTCCCTGTCCGACCGCTGTCCGACCCGGGTCAGACGCCGGCCACGCTCTGGATCCAGGAGCGGTAGGCCGTCACGTTGGTGTACGCGGTGGTGGTCTGGCGGTCGCTGGTGGAGGCGACGCCGACCTGGATGCCGTTGGCCATCATGGGGCCGCCCGAGTCGCCGCCCGCCGTGATGCCGTTGCCGCGCCTGGCGCAGATCGCCGAGCCGTTGTACGCGTCGCGGCAGCCGCCGGTCACGGTGACGTTGGCGACCTTGAGGAGCTGCGACTGGCAGTTGATCTCCGAGCCGCACTGGGAGGTCGCGCCCCAGCCGTAGACCTGCACGCTCTGGTTGACCTGCACGGATCCGGGCTGGCCGAGGCGGGCGTAGGTGCCCTGGACGGACCGGTCGAGCTTGACCAGGGCGAGGTCGGACGCGGAGTGGGTGTAGGTGCCCGCGCCGTTGGCGACGGTGCCGCCGCTGGTCTGGTCGAGGCTGCCGATGCGGAACGAGAGTCCGCCGCCGCTGACGCAGTGCTTGGCGGTGAGGATCCAGGTGGGCGCGATGATGGTGGAGCTACAGGTCTGCCTGCCGTTCGAGAAGAGGCGGGCGGCCCACGGGGCGTTGCTGGCGTAGCCGCCGCCGATGATCGGCTGTGCGGAGGTGGCGGCCGGTGTGCTCGGCACAGGGGCGGGCGCCTGGGCGGCGGCGGTGGGCACGAGCCCTGCCACGGAGAGCCCGACGGCGGCGATGGCGGGGGCGAGTCTGGACAGTCGCACGTTCGTCTCCATTGTGTGGGGGTTGGAACGCTTTCCGCAGGGACGCCGCCGCATATGTATGCGGCGGGAGCACATACACGGAAGGCGGGTGACCCTGTCACGTGCATGCCATTCCCGGCAGTGGCGAATCTGGCAGACGGGCCAGGTCCGCCGCAAGGGGGCGGACTTCGGAATTTCGGGGTCCGCGTGACGGAACCCCACCAACGACCTTCACTAATCCACCGTCAGTGCTCCAACAAACAACGTGGAGTTGCACTACTCAACATACTCAATCAGGTCCGACTGTGCTGAACCGTTGTGCACCGAAAGCACACAGCGCAGAATGCGGAACGGGCCGCTACCCGGAAGAGGGCTCTTCCGGGTAGCGGCCCGTCCGTTCGGCGCGGGGCCTGGCTCAGCCGCGCGGCGCGTTGACGCGGACGGCCATGTTGCCCGAGGGGTGCTTGTTCTCGTGCATGAGCTGATGGGCCCGGCCCGTGTCCTCGAACTCGCCGACCCAGGACAGGCAGGGGTCCAGCTTGCCGCTCGCCGCCAGCTCGATCACCTGGCGGCACTGCTTGAGGTTCGCGAAGTGGGAACCCTGCAGGCGCTTCTGACGCATCCACAGGAAGCGCAGGTCCACGTCGCCGTTGTAGCCGCTGGTGCCGCCGCAGATCACGACCATGCCCGCGGTGTCGCAGAGGTACATGGACGTGGGAATGGTGTTCTGGCCGCTGTGCTCCAGCACGATCTTCGGCGCCCTGCGCTCGCCGAGCACGTTCCAGAACTCGGTGCCGAAGGCGCGCGCGCCCTTCATCCACTCCGCCATGGCCCGCTCGTCCGTGGTGTCGGGCAGCCTGCCCCAGTGGTGGAAGTCGTTGCGGTTGATGAAGCCCTCGGCGCCGAGGTCCAGGCAGAACTTGCCGCGCTCGTCGTCGGAGACCACCGCGACCGGAATGCCGCCGCGGATGCGGGTGATCTGGATGGCCATCGAGCCCAGGCCCCCGGCCCCGCCCCAGATCAGCACCGGGTCGCCCGGCTCCACGGTGTGCGGAGCCCAGCCGCACAGCTGGCGGTACGCGGTCGCGGCGGTCAGCAGGAAGGAGGCCGAGGCCTCCCAGGACAGGTTGGCCGGCTTGGGGTGGCACTGGTAGTCGGCGACGAGCGCGTACTGCGCGAAGGAACCGTAGTTCGTCTCGTACCCCCAGGCCTTCTGGGTGACCGACGTCATGGGGTCGGCCCCCAGGCGGATGTCCTGCGCGGTCTCGTCCCAGGTGCAGCCGGAGAGCATCACCTCGTCGCCCACCTTCACGGAGGTGACTCCGTCGCCGACGGCCCACACGATGCCGGAGCCCTCGGACCCGCCGATGTGGAAGTCCTCCGGCTCCCCGCGCTTCTGGCGGCCCGCGACGACGTCGTAGGGGTAGCCGAGCGACGCCCAGACGTTGTTGTAGTTGATCCCGGCGGCCATCACGTAGACCAGGACCTGGCCCCGGCCGACCTCGGGCACGTCCACGACCTCCATGGCGAAGCCCTGCTCCGGCGGGCCGTAGCGCTCGGGGCGGATCACCGCGGCGTGCATCCGCCGGGGCACCACGCCCAGTGGGGGCAGTTCACCGATGTCGTACAGGTCCTTCGTCATCTTTCTTTCCCTCCGTTTGTGTGGAATGGCGTTCGCCGCCGGGTCAGGCGCCGGTCCGCGCCTCGATCTCCCGGGCGAGCGCGGCGGTCGTGACGCCGCGCGTGAGCGTGGTGGGCGGCAGGGTGACGCCGAGTTCCCGCTCCAGCCGCTTGAGCAGCTGCGTTCCCATGAGCGAGTCCATGCCGAGCCGGCTGAGCGGCTTGTTCACGTCGAGCCTGGCCACGCGCATCTTGAGGATCGCCGCGACGTGCTCCCCGACCCGCTCGACCGTCGGGCGGTCGTCCGGGGCCGCGGGGACGGACGGCACGGAGGCCGTCGGTGTCGGGGCGGGCGGCGTGGGGGCGGACGGCGTGGGCGGTGCGGCCACGACCGGTGCGGCCACGACCGGTGCCGACACCGGTGCGGGGAGCGTCCGGGGAACGGGGGCAGGGACGGGAGCGGGCACGGCGGCGGGCGCCGCGACCGCGTCCCGGGAAATGCGCAGCGAGCCGCGCAGTTCGATGGAGAATCCGGTCCCCGGGTCGGTCAGCCGCAGCTCGCCCGTCAGCTCTATGCCCGTGTCCGCGCCCTTCCGCGCCGCCGAAGCCGGTGCGTCCGCGGACTCGGCCGCCGTAGTCGTGTGCACGTGGTTCTCCCCGGTCTCCGCTGTCTGGGCATCTGTCTGGGCGTCTGCGTGGCCCGCGGCTTCCGTGCCGTCCGGGTCCCGTTGGTCGCGGATCGGCATTCCCGCCGCCTCGGCGACGACGCGCTGCCGGTCGTCGAGCAGTGCGACGTCCACCACGAGGCCGCCGTCCGCGCTCCGCGAGATCCGGCAGGTGCTCCACAGGGTCTGCGTGGCCCGGCCGGTGACCGTGAACCGTTCGAGCCGCGGGACCAGGCCGGACGTGTCGGGCAGGAGCGCGAGCACGGGCTGGTAGGCCGCGTGCACCAGCTGGGGGTGGACCGGGTGGCCGGGGTCGGGCTCAAGCGACGCGGGGCGGCTGAGCCGGGCCACCGCCTCGCCCTGCCCGAGCCACAGCTCGTCCACGACCCGGCTCAGCCGGTCGCCGCGCGGGACCCTGCGGTAGAAGGTCTCCGCGTCCCAGCGCTCCGAGCAGCGCCCCAGGACCTCGGCGAGCGCCACGGGGGCGGGCCCTTCGTCGGCCACGGCGACGGTGCCCTTACAGCGCGGCCGCCAGTCGCCCGCGTCGGCCGCGGGGCGGCTCGTGACCTCGAACCGCCACCTCTCCCCCGGCACTTCGGGGGTGAGGGTGACCCTGACGACCGGTTCGTCGCCCGGGTTCACCAGGACCGCGTCGCCGATGTCGACGCCGGTGAGCACGACGGCGCCGCCGCCCGCGGCCTCGACCGCCACGGCCCTGACGGCCTCCAGGAACTCGGGGCCGTGCGCCGTCACGGGTCGCCCGTGCGCGGCGTCGGCCAGCAGCGGCGACGCCGGCCCCAGGACGAAGTCGCGGACCACCGGGAGCAGGTCCAGGTCCTCCAGCCAGTAGCTCTCGCGCTGCCAGGGGTACGCGGGCAGCGGGACGTTGCGGCCCGTGCCGTAGAGCCGCTCCCAGTCGACGGGGGCCCCGGTCTCGTACACCTTGCCCAGGTGCGCCAGGAGCGTCTCGCGTTCGGGCTCCTCGCGCACCAGGGAGCCGAAGGCTCCGCCGGGCAGGCCGGCGTCCGCCAGGCAGTCCCGCACCGCGCCGGTGAGGATCGGGTGCGGGCTCATCTCCACGAAGACCGTCGGGGCTTCCTCGGCGGTGGCGAGCACTGCCTCGTGGAAGTGCACGCGGCCGCGGAGGTTGCGGGTCCAGTACGCGGCGTCGAGGCCGGTGCCGTCGACGGGTTCACCGGTGACCGTGGAGCGCATCGGCACACGGCCCTGCCGCGGCCGCACCTCCCGCAGTGCTTCGGCGAGTTCGCCCAGGACGGGGTCCATCTGGGAGCAGTGGGAAGCCGCTTCGGCCTTCATGACGCGGCAGAAGACGTCCCGGGCGTCCAGTTCGGCCTTGATCTTCTCGATGCCCTCGACCGCGCCCGCGAGGACCGTGGTGCGCGGGCCGTTGCTGGCCGCGACGGAGACCTCGACCGCGAGTTCCGCGATCAGCTTCTCGGCGTCGGCCGCGGGCAGCGCGGCCACCGACATGGTGCCCCTGCCCGCGACCCGGTCGCGGATGAGGCGGCTGCGGCGGCAGACGACCGCCGCCGCGTCGGCGAGGCTCAGCGCGCCCGCGACGGCCGAGGCCGCGGACTCGCCCATGCTGTGGCCGATCACGACGTCCGGCTCGACGCCCCAGGCGCGCCAGGTCTCGGCGAGCGCCACCTGCACGGCCCACAGGACGGGGTGCACGACGGCCACGGTCTCGTCGATCAGGTCGCTGCCGTCGGTGAGCCGCTCGATCACGGACCATCCGGTCTCGGCGCGCACGGCCTCGTCGCAGCGGATCAGCGCGGCGCTGAACGCGGGAGAGGCGTCCATCAGTTCGCGCCCCATGCCGATCCACTGGGATCCGTGGCCCGAGAAGACGAAGGCGACCCGGGGGCGGCCCGCGTACTGGGCGTCCACTCCTTCCGCGAGGGCGGCCCCGAGTTCGGCCGCCAGGGCTTCGCGGCTGTCACCGACGACGGAGAGCCGGTAGTCGTGGTGCGCGCGGCGGACGGCGGCGGTGTGGCAGATGTCGGCGAGCTCCACCGCACGGGCGGAGCCGTCGGAACTGTCGGGGCCGCCTGAGGTGTCGGAGCCGTCGGACACGAGGTGGTCCGCGAGGTCGCGGGCGCGCTGCCGCAGAGCCTCGGGGGACGCCCCGGAGAGGAGGAGCAGCTGGGCGCCGGCGCTCTCCCCCGCGGACGCGGTGGAGCGGCGCGTGGCATCCACGGGCTGCTCGGTCCCGGTCAGGACGACGTGGACGTTGGTGCCGGAGACCCCGAAGGCGCTGACTCCGGCCGTGAGGGGGCGGCCCTGCGCCCGTACGGGCACGGCGGCGCCCGGGATGTCCATGCCCGCGGCGTCCCAGTCGATCTCCCCGGTGCGTTCGGTGACGTGGAGGCTGCGGGGGACCGTACGGTGCTGGAGCGAGAGCACGACCTTGATCAGCCCGAGCACCCCGGCCGCCGCTCCGGTGTGCCCGATGTTGCTCTTGACCGAGCCGACGAGCAGCGGCGGCCCGTCCGGGCGGGCGCCGCCCAGGACGGTGGCGATGGCGCCCAGCTCGACGGGGTCGCCCGCGCGGGTGCCGGTGCCGTGCCCCTCGACGTAGTCCACGTCGGCGGGGGCGATGCCCGCGTGCGCGTACGCCTGCCTGAGCATCTGCTGCTGGCCGCTCAGCGCGGGGGTGATCATCGTGCTGGCGCCGGCGCCGTCGTTGTTCGTGCTCCAGCCCCGGATGACCGCGCGGATCGGGTCGCCGTCGGCCAGCGCGCGGTCGAGCGGCTTGAGCACGACCGCGCCGACGCCCTCGCTGAAGACGAAGCCGTCCGCGTCGGCGGCGCCGAAGCGGCAGTTGTCCGCGAACACGCCCGCTTCCACGAACCCGTGGTTCTCGCTGTTGGTCAGCAGCAGTTGCGCGCCGCCCGCGATCGCCGTCTCGGACTCGCCGGTCTGCAGGCTCTGGCAGGCGAGCGCGACGGCCGTCAGGGAGGAGGAGCAGGCGGTGTCCACGGACAGTCCGGGCCCGGTGACGTCCAGCGCGAAGGAGAGCCGTCCGGTGGTGGTGGAGCGCGAACCGGCCCCGAGGGAGGCGTGGATGTCGGGGTGGCCGATGGACTGCTGGAGGTCCCAGTAGTGCACGTTGGTCGTGCCGACGAAGACGCCGGTACGGGTCCCCGCCAGCTTCGACGTGTCCTGCCCCGCGTCCTCCAGGGCCTCCCAGGCGGTCTCCAGGAACAGCCGCGTCTGGGGGTCCATGCCCTCGGCCTCGCGCGGCGAGATCCCGAAGAACTCCGCGTCGAAGCGGTCGACCCCGTCGAGGAGCGCCGTACGGACTCCGGCCCCGGGAATGCCGTAGGGCCTGCCGAAGCGGACCGGCGGCGCTTCCCCGACCGCGCAGACCTCGTCCATCAGGAGCTTCCAGAAATCGGCGGGACCGTCGGCACGGGGAACACGGCAGCCAATTCCCACGACGGCGATCGGGGCAGGACGTGCGGGGGCGTATTCACCCATGATTCCGGTGACTTCCTTACTCGCGGCGGGATTTCGCGCGACAAATGGGTGCGCGACGACCCGTACGACCCTCGAATACCTGTGAGTAATGTTCAACGCGGCCGTCTGGAAGCTGCCAAAAGGGCCCTGGCCCACACGGGTGTGACAGGTTGTTGCCTCCCGGCGGGCGGCGCGTCCCGCGCACCGCGTCCGTAGTGGCTGCTCCCCACCGGGGGTGTAGCGGACTCCCCCTTCGGTTCTACTGGTAGCAGCACTGTGCTGCCTTCCTTCCGTTGGAAGGATCTTCCTCAGTTCGAAGTTTCGACAGCACGACATGGGGAGTACCGGCATGGGCGAGAGCCGCGTGGACCACACGGCGGACGTGACGGACGTACGGATCGGGCGGCGGCCGCTCATCGCTGCCGCCGCCGGCCTGACGGGGGCGGCGCTGACACCGGCGGCCGCCCGCGCCGCCGACGGCTCCCGGGGCGACCTGCCGTCGGTCGTACGCGCCCTGGAGCAGGTCGCGTACCCGTTGCGGTCGACGGAGCCTGGCGGCGGCTTCGCGGACCTGCGGCCCCTGGGGGCGATGCTCGGGGGCGCCACCGTCGTCGGCCTCGGCGAGGCCACCCACGGCACGCACGAGTTCTTCACCATGAAGGAGCGCGTCTTCCGCTACCTCGTCGCGGAGCACGGCTTCACCACCTTCGCGCTGGAGATGAGCTGGCCTTCGGGCCTGCGCGTCGACGCGTACGTACAGGGCGGACCGGGGAACGCGCGGGAGCTGGTGCGGGACGCGTTCGGCGGATCCCCCTGGGAGCGCGAGGAGTTCGTGCACCTCATCGCCTGGATGCGGGACCACAACCGCCGGAACCCGCACCGCAGGGTCCACTTCATGGGCTGTGACGCCGCCGCGCCCCGGGCGGGCGACGAGTTCTTCGAGCGGATCACGGGGTACGTGCGCGAGCACCAGCCCCACCTGCTGGCGCGCGTGAGCGCGTTGTACGCGGGACTCCGACCCCTCGACGACCACCTCGCGTACCTCAACAAGCCGCTCGAAGAGCGGCGGCTCCTCGCGGCCAACGCCCGGCAGGCGCTCACCGTGCTGCGCGACCCCCGTCGCGGCGCGGCGGCCGGGGCCGAGTCCTTCGAGTGGGTCGAGCAGCACGCCCGGTGCGTCGCGGAGACCGCCGCCTTCCTCGCGTTCGACCTCGGCGACGCCGCCGTCGTTCCCACCGCGATGCGCTACCGGGACAGGCTGATGGCCCGCAACGTCTCCTGGTGGCAGCGGCACACCGGGCACAAGGTGCTGGTCTCCGCGCACAACTCCCACGTCGCGTACGTCTCCGACCTCCCCAGGGAGTATCCGAAGGTCCAGGGCGCGTTCCTGCGCGACGTGTACGGCGACGCCTACCGCGCCATCGGGTTCACCTTCCGCCAGGGGTCGTTCCTCTCCTCGGACGCGGCCGTCGGCGGCACGTGGCGCAAGTTCGGCATCGGCCCCGCGGCCCCGGGCACCACCGAGCACACCCTGGGGCAGGTCCGCCACCGCGCCTACTACCTGGACGTGCACCGCGTCCCCGCCGCCGCCCGCACCTGGCTCGCCGCCCCGCACCCCGTCACCAGCATCGGCACCCAGTACCCCGGCCCGTCGGCCGAGGCGACCGTCTCCCGCTCGTACGACGTCCTGATGCACCTCGACACCGTCACGGAGGCCGCTTTCCTGCGCCCCTGAGGCGGCTAGCCCCGCAGCAGCCAGGCGAGGAGCTCTTCCCTGCTGCCCACGCCCGTCTTGCGGTAGACCGATTTGAAGTGGTCGTTGACCGTGTGCGGCGACAGTCCGAGGCGGCGGGCGATCTGTTTGGCGGCCTGCCCCTCCAGCACCTGCTCGATCACCGTCCGCTCCCGCGCGGAGATGCCGTACCACCGCACCAGCGCGGGCAGCAGATCGGCGGGCGGTGCCGGTTGGAGCGTGACCACCACTTCTCCCGACTCCCGCCCCTCCCACGGCTGCGCCTGGAGCGAGAACCAGCCCAGGGAGGTGGGGGCACGGGTGAGTGCGGGTTCGCCGGTGCGTCGTGCCGTGCAGATGAGGTGCCGGGCGAAGCCGAACAGTTCGCGGTCACCGGCCGGGTAGACGCCGGGCAGCAGTCCGCGCAGCGCCTCGCGCCCCGCCGCCGTCACCCCTTTGACCTCGTCGTCCTGTCCGACCAGGACGACGACCGGAGGGAAGTGCGTCCGGCGGGGCCGCGGGGCCCTGCCCGTCACGAACCGCCGTACGGCCAGGGCGAGCGGCCCCGCCAGCTCGGCGGCGCGGGCCGCGTCGGCCGGTGAGAACGGCCTGGCTCCGCGCTCGCGCAGCAGCACCAACGTCCCGCAGGACAGGTCGCGTTCGCGCAGCATCACGCACATCTCGCTGCCGTAGCAGTCGGCGGCCATGATGTCGTGCAGCCGCCTCTCCCCCGGGCCCGCGTCCCGCGCGCCGGAGCCGAGCACCACCACCGGGCTCGCGCCGTCGACCAGTCGGGCGACCGGACCGCGGGTCAGCCCGAGCGCGTCCTCCTGGTCCATGCGGCGGCGCGCCCCCGCGCCGTAGGCGTTCTCGCAGGCGAGGAAACAGCGGGCGCCGGTGACGGGGTCGTAGCCCGTCAGCAGATAGCCGTCGTGCGGCACGACCCGCCCCAGCATGCGCGAGAGTTCACCGCCGAGCTGTTCCACGCCTTCGGCCCGCGCCGCCTCCCGGGGCGCCGAGCGGCTCACTGATTCCACCGAGTCCACCGCGTCAACCCATGTGGCCATGCGCCCATTGTGGCAGCGCCCGTATCGGCAACTCTCTTCATTTACTTGCCCTTTCGGGTGAGCGGGGCGCTCGTGACGGGTGGTGAATCCGCCGTGTGCGCCGGAGCCGCCGCCCGTGCCTCCGTCACTCGGGGACCAGTACCAGCCGTCCCCGCAGCCCGCCCTCCGCCAGGCGCCGGTGCGCGTCCACCGCGTCGGTGAGCGGCAGCGTCCGCGCGACGCGCGGCGTCAGCCCGCCCCGTCCGGCCAGCTCCGACAGCTCCGCGAGCTGCGCCGGGTCGGCGCCCACCCACTGCTCGGCGACCCGGATGCCGCGCAGCGCGGCCGGCGCGGCCCCGGCCACGACGGACACGAACGCCCCTTTGTTCCGTACGGCCCCCAGCGCTTCGATCCCGACGACGGCCGCGTCAAGCGCGGCGTCCACTCCCCCGGGCACCCGGGCCCGTACCGCTTCGGCGAGCGGCTCCGAGCGCGGCACGAACCACTCGGCCCCCGCTCCGCGCACGAACTCCTCGTCCTCGGCGCCCGCGACCGCCACCACCCGTATCCCGCGCAGCGCGGCCAGTTCTACCGCGAAGCCGCCCACCGCGCCCGCGGCCCCGGTGACCAGCAGGGTCGCGCCGCGCTCCAGGCCGGTGCGGTCCAGCGCCTGGAGCGCGGTGAGGCCGTTCAGCGGGAGCGTCGCGGCCTGCGCGGCGGCGACGCCCACGGGCGCGGGGGCAACGGCGGCGGCGTCCAGGACCACGTACCGCGCGTACGTCCCGAGCGGCACGTCCAGCCTGTCCCTGAGCCCGATCACCGCGTCACCTGGCGTGAACTCCTCGACGTCCGAGCCCACTTGGTCGACCGTCCCCGCGACGTCCCACCCGATGCCCGCCACCCCGTCCGGGCGCATCAGGCCCGCCGCGGCCAGCGCTCCGGAGCGGGTCGCCGCGTCCACCGGGTTGACCGCGGCCGCGGCCACCCGTACGCGGACCTGTCCGACGCCTGCCGACGGGACCGGCACCTCGACGAACTCCAGGGCCTCGGGGCCGCCGAACGACCGCACGACAACTGCCTGCATCATCACGAACTCCATTTCCGCACCGGCTTGTTCGCGACGACCTTAGGGAGAGTTACTCTCCAGCGGGAAGGACGCACTTCGAAGTGCGTCCGTCCCCCGAACGCCCAGGTCCGCACCTTGAGGAGTGTCATGATCAGCACCACGCCCGGCGCCCGCGCCGCGTACGACGCCTACCTCGCCCAGTGCCCCGCGCGGCAGATGCTCGACCGGATCGGCGACAAGTGGGTGAGCCTGGTGGTCAGCGCGCTCGCGGACGGCCCGCAGCGGTACGGCGACCTGGCCCGCAGGCTCGCGGGCGTCAGCCAGAAGATGCTCACCCAGACCCTGCGCAACCTCGAACGCGACGGGCTGGTCACCAGGACCGTCACGCCGACCGTGCCCGTGCGCGTCGACTACGCGCTCACCGGGCTCGGTGCGACCCTCGTCCCGGTGATGCGTGCCATCAAGGGGTGGGCCGAGGAGCACATGGGCGAGGTCCTGGCCGCCCGCGAGGCGTACGACGACGCGCCCCGCTGAGCGCGGGGGGAGCGACCGGGGAGCGACCGGGCAGCGCGCCGCCCGCCGGGATCACTCCTCCGCGCGTTCGAAGTCCACCTTCTCCCTGACCCCGCAGTCCGGGCAGGGCCAGTCGTCGGGCACCGAGCTCCACGGCGTCCCCGGGGGGAAGCCCTCGCGCGGCGCGCCCAGCCCCTCGTCGTAGACGTAGGCGCACTCGGGGCAGAGGTGGCGGGCGGGGCGAGGGGTCATGCGGCGGCTCCGTAGCGGGCCAGCAGGCGGGCGCGCCTGGACGGCTGGATGTTGGCGCGGGTGATGTCGCCGTCGTACGCGGCGAGGACCCTCTTGTCCATCACCCGGTACCAGAGGGGCGGGAAGTAGGCCATCACGATCATCCCCGCGTATCCGGTGGGGAGTTCGGGCGCTTCTTCGAAGTGGCGCAGGGACTGGTATCGGCGCACGGGGTGGGCGTGGTGGTCGCTGTGGCGCTGGAGGTGGTACAGGAACACGTTCGACGCGACGTTGTCGCTGTTCCAGCTGTGGCGCGGCGCGCAGCGCTCGTAGCGCCCGTTCTCCAGGCGGCGGCGCAGCAGCCCGTAGTGCTCGGTGTAGTTGATGACTTCCAGCAGGCAGAAGCCGAACACGGCCTGTCCCGCCAGGTACGGCAGTACGGCGGGGCCGAAGGCGAGGGTGAGCGCGCCGAAGAGGACGAGCGACATGGCCCAGGCGTTGAGTACGTCGTTCTGGTGCGTCCAGGGGGACTTGCCGCGCCGCCGCAGCCTGGCCTCCTCCAGGTGCCAGGCCGAGCGGAGGCTGCCGACGACGGTGCGCGGCAGGAAGCGCCAGAAGCTCTCGCCCATGCGGGCGCTCGCCGGGTCGTCGGGGGTGGCGACGCGGACGTGGTGGCCGCGGTTGTGCTCGATGAAGAAGTGTCCGTAGCAGGTCTGCGCGAGGGCGACCTTGGAGAGCCAGCGTTCGACGGACTCCTTCTTGTGGCCCAGTTCGTGGGCGGTGTTGATGCCGATGCCCGCGACCCCGCCGAGGGTGACCGTGAGGCCGACGCGGCTCGCCCATCCCAGGTCGCCCGAGGTCAGCAGCCAGCAGCCGAGGACGAGCCCGGCGTACTGGAGCGGCAGGTAGAGGTACGTGCACCAGCGGTAGTACCGGTCCTGTTCCAGCCACGCCAGCGCGCTCTCCGGCGGGTTGCCCGAGTCCTTGCCCATGAGCTGGTCGACCACGGGGAAGACCGCGTAGAGCACGATCACGCCGGTCCACCAGAAGACGCCCTGCCCCGTGACTTCGACCAGGGCCCAGGACAGGAACGGGAAGGCCGGGATGACCAGTCCCATCAGCCAGTAGTAGCGCTTGGGATCGCGCCAGGTGTCCTCTGCGGCGGTCATCAATCCACCTTCTCCCGCGCCCTGTTGGGCGGCCGTACGGTCGGACGGTTCCACGGTTGGACAGTTGGGCATGCAACTGTCCAGTAGTTAGACACCGGTCCGGACGAGTGTCAATGCCGTGGACAGGGAGCGAAGAGAACGGGACGCCGTAGAGTGGGCGTCACGATGGCGACTCGATTCCGGCAGACAGTCCGCTCCGTACTGCGGGAGCAGGTCCTCGACGCGGCGTACGCGCAGGTCGCGGCGGGCGGCTGGGGAAAGCTCGGCATCGCGGGACTGGCCCGCGCGGTGGGCGTGAGCCGCCAGACGGTCTACAACGAGTTCGGCACCAAGGACGCGATCGGGCTGGCGCTGGCGGAGCGCGAGGCCGAGCGCTTCATGATCGGCATCGTGCGGGAACTCGACGCACACCGGGCCGACCTGAGGGCCGCGGCGACCGCGGGCGTCGGCTTCGTGCTCCGTCAGGCTTCGGACAATCCGCTGATCAAGGCCGTGCTGACGGCCGCGCGCAGCGGGGACGACGAACTGCTGGCGTATCTGACCACGCGTCACGACCCGGTCTTCGACACCGCGATGGCGCTGCTCGACGCCTATGCCCAGGATGCGTGGCCGGAAGTCGACGCCGAGTCGCGCAGCCTCGCGGTGGAGACGATCGTCCGCCTCACCGTCAGCCACATCGTCCAGCCGCTGGGCGCGGCGGAGGAGTCGGCGGCGCGGATCGCCGCGATCACGACCCGCATCGCCTATCCGGGGGGCCGGTCGGGCCCGTAGCGGGCCGCTCGGCGGCGCTCACGCACCCACGGACACCGACCCCACGAGCCCGCCGTCGACGACGAGGTCCTGGCCGGTGACGTACGCCGCGTCGTCCGACGCCAGGAACGCGACGACGACGGCGACGTCCGCCGAGGTGCCGAGCCGTCCGAGCGGGACCTCGACGGAGTTCCGCGCCTCTGCCTCCGGGTCGGGGAGTGCGTGCTGAACCTGGGTGCGGCACCACCACCCTCACCGCCGGGCCCGCAGCCTCAGCGGCGGCCTGGTCAGGGTCGTCCACGCCCGGAGCAGCCATTCCACCGGTCCGTACGCACAGTGCCGCAGCCACCAGCGGCTCGCGACGGCCTGTACGGCGAAGAGGGCCACGGCAATCGCGAGCACCCCGAGCGGCGGGACGCGGCCCACGAGCGCCGCGCCGTATCCGGTGAACAGCAGGGCGCAGACGAGGGACTGGGTGAGGTAGTTGGTCAGTGTCGTGCGGCCCGGCGGCGCGAGCACGGCGGTCGGCACGGCGCCGTGCCGTCCGCAGAGCAGACGCAGCACGGTCGCGGCGTACGCGGCGGCGAGCAGCGGTGCGGTGATGACGTCGATGCCCAGGGCGAGGATCTGGTACGTCCCTCCGGGGTGTTCGAGGCTCGCGTGGGCGTAGACGATGCCGCCGAGCAGCCCCGCGGTGAAGCCGGCCCACTGGAGGCGGACCAGGGTCCCGCGGTGCCGCAGGGGGTCGGCGAGCACCCGGTGGCGGCCGGCGGCGAGGCCGAGCAGGAAGGCGGCCAGCGCGGACGGCGCCTGGAAGAGGGCGAGCAGCAGCAGGACGTCGGGCAGTTCCGCCAGGTGCGCGCCGACGACGGACGCGGGGCCGCCGCGCAGCGCGGTCACGGCCCGTTCGGCGTTCGCCGCCGCGTCGGGGTCGGGGCTCGCGCCGCCCGACAGGTGCAGGGCGAGGGCGAGCAGCGCGTAGGCGGTCGCCGTGACGGCCAGCAGCACGACGGCCGTGCGCACGGCCGTGCGCGGGCGCAGGCCGCGCAGCGCGAGCAGGACCAGGCCCAGCACCGCGTACGTGGTGAGGATGTCGCCGGGGAACAGCAGGACGGCGTGCAGGGCGCCGAGGACGAAGAGCCCGCCCAGGCGCCGCAGGAAGCGCGGCACGAAGCGGGCGCCGCTCCGCTCGGCCGAGGCGAACTGCAGGGTGAAGCTGTAGCCGAACAGGAACGAGAACAGCAGGAAGAACTTGGCTTCGAGGAAGACCGCGACCAGCGCGCGGACCGCCTCGTCCAGCGGGGCGCCGAAGGCGGGGTCCTCGACGCCGCTGCCGTGGTACGCGGAGGCGAGGTAGCCGATGTTCACCAGCAGGATGCCCAGCAGTGCGAAGCCCCGGAGGGCGTCGACGTGGGCCAGCCGCCCTGTTCCGCGTTCCCCGTCAGGCCCCACGCGCGGTCTCCGCAGCACGTTCTGTCCTCGCATCGCCCCTCACCCTCCAAAACTATCGAACTCAATACGATCGTTTTCATAATGAGCGTACTATTCTCGATAGAGCAAGTGCCGACGTGACGGAGGGGCGACGATGGCGGCCGAAGAACCGGTACGGGTGCGCAGGGACGTGCCGCCCGGCAGCGAGGGGCGGGTGGCGGCGCTGTACTGGGAGGCGTTCGGGCGCAAGCTGGGCGCGGGGCTGAACCCGCCGGACCAGGGGCGCGCCTTCATCGCCGCCCATCTCCACCGCGACCGGGCCGTCGTCGCCCTCGTCGACGGAGAGGTGGCCGGGGTCGCCGGCTTCCAGCTCGACGGCCGCGGCCTGACCGGCGGCACGGCGGGCGACGTGCTCCGCGCCTACGGGCGGCTGCGCGGCCTGCCGCGCGTCGCCGTCCTCGCGCTCTTCGAACGCGACCCCGTCCCCGGCGAACTCGTCATGGACGGCATCGCCGTGGCCCCGGAACACCGCGGCAAGGGCATCGGCGGCCTCCTGCTGCGCGAGATCGCCGCCGTCGCGGCCGAGCACGCCCGCGAGCGCGTCCGGCTGGACGTGATCGACGTCAACCCACGCGCCCGCGCCCTGTACGAACGGCACGGCTTCGTCGCCGTGCACACTGAACGGACGCCGTACCTGCGCCGCCTCATGGGGTTCGGCGCCGTCACGACCATGCACAGGGCCGTCACCCCGGCCGACGCCCGCCCGACCCGCCCGAACGGCCCGCACACCCCGAGCAACAGGACCGACAGATGACCACCGCCACCGCACCGGACGACAGCGCCTGGCCCCCGATCCCCACCCGACTGCTCGTGCACGCGCTCGTGCGCGAGGACGGCACCGTGGACGCGGGCGAGCTGTACGACGTCGCCGGACGCCTCGGCATGACCGACCAGCAGGTGCGGCTCTGCATCAAGCGCCTGGTCGCCGAGGGCCGCTTCACCCACGAGGGCCGGGGCCGCAAGGCCCTGCTCCGGGCCGTCCCCGACGCCACGGGCTCCGTCGCCCCCGACGTCGCGTACGTCCGCCACGCCTACCGCCAGGACCACGGGCTCGCGCCCTGGGACGGCGTCTGGCACCTGTTCGCCTTCGCCGTCCCCGAGGCCCGCCGCACCGCCCGTGACGCCCTGCGCGACACTCTCCTGCACCTGGGCGCCGCGCCCGTCCAGAGCGGCCTCTACGTGAGCGCCAACCGCATCGGGGAACTGGTCGGCGCCGAGGCGCACCGGCTCGGCCTCGCCGCCCAGGTCACCACCTTCACCAGCACCGACCTGAGCGTCGGCGGCGTCCATGAGCCCGCCGAACTGGCCGCCGCCCTCTGGCCGCTGGACGAGGTCGCGGCCCGCCACACCCGTCTCACCGCACTGGCCCGCACCTGCCTGGACCGGCTCGGCCGCCCCGACGGGCCGACGGCGGCCGAGCGCCTGACCCTGGCGGTGCGCCTCGCGGCGGCCTTCAGCCAGGCGATGGAGCCCGATCCGCTGCTGCCGCCCGAACTGCTCCCCCGGCCGTGGCCAGGCGCCGAGGCCCGCCGGGTCACCGCCGAGTGCTGGTCGGCGCTCGCCGCCACCGCGACGACGGCGTCGCAGGAGTCGGGAACCCCCGCGCCGCGCCTCTTCGCACTGTACGAAGGGGTGCGCGAAGAACTGGGCGAAGAGCTGGGCGAAGAGCTGTCGGACGCGTCAATCCGGTGACCGGTCAAACCAGTTGCCGATTCGGACGGGCGTGCGAGGATGCGGCGGTGAAACTCGATCAGAAGCTCGTGGACGCCGCCCTCGACCAGCTGCGCCGGAGGTGGCCGACGGACGTACCCGGCGGCGCGGAGCCCGTCTTCTTCCCGCCCTGCGGCATCTGCCAGGAGCGGCTACCACTGGCCTTCCCATGAACTCCACACCACCTGACGGCGGCGGCCCGCCGACCGCTCCCCCGGCGTTCCCGCCCCGGCCCCTCAGGGACGTGGTGGCGCTGTACGCGTTCCAGAGCGGCTGCCCCGCCGACTTCGCCCGCGTCACCCTGGACTTCGAGCCCTGGGAGGAGGGCCTGGCCTACGAGGTGGCGGCCACGCACACCGTGCGCGGGCACGTCGAGCCCGGGGAACTGGCGGAGTTCCACGAGGCCCTGGTCGAGGGCGTCCGCGAGGAACTGGCGGTCGCGCTCGACGCGGGGACCGCGGTGGCGGCCATGGTGGTGCTGCACGACACGCGGATCCACGAGGTGGACTCCAAGGTCGGCTCCTTCCGTGAAGCGGGCCGCCGTGCGGTCCGCCGTGCGGTCCTCATGGCCTACGGGCCGAAGTAGCCCGCCCCTCGTCGTCCACGGGCGTGGGCGGCCCCGTACGCGGTCAGTCGACCGCGGCGGACCCGGTGACCCGGTGGGCCTCGATGCCGGGCACCGCCAGCAGGGCGTCGACGCACTCGGCCGTGCCGCCCACGTAGGTGCTCACCAGGTCGACGTCGCCGCCCACGCACCACGCGCGGTCCTCGGGCCACCACAGGTCGGGCAGCTCGGGCGGGGCGCCGTGCGGCCGCACCGCGGGGGACGCGACGTCCGCGAGCGGCCCGGACAGCAGGACCTCCTCGCGGCCCGGCGTGTGGAAGACGGGGGCGCCGCGCCAGTCCAGGTGCCCGTAGCCGTCCCAGAGGCCGTACCAGCAGCGCTCCGGGGTGCGCGTGTGCGCGGCGAGCACGGGGAGGAGGGCGGTGGCCACGTCGGCGGGCGTCGGCCCCTCCTCCGGGTGCTCGTCCCAGACCCCGGGGATCTCGGGGGTGTCGTGGTTGCGGTACAGGCGGTCGGCCGCGCCGATCAGTTCGTGCCAGCAGGTGGCGCCGTCCACCGTGCGGCCGTACTCCCGCGCCACCCGGTCCCAGCGCACCGGCCGTTCGTCCAGCCTGGCCGGGTGCAGCACGCGTGCGTACGCCTCGAAGCCCGGCGCGCACACCGAGGCGACGGTGCCCATCCCGGCCCATCCCTCGGAGTCGCGCTCCAGCCACCGGGCCGGGGCCAGGTCGTCGAGCTCCACCCGCAGGCGGCCGTAGTGGGAGGGGAAGGGCTCGCGGTCGACGTACTGCATGGGCGCCGGTCCTGTTCGTGGGTGCGTGATGGCGGAGGCAAGAATACGGGCGGCCTTGTGCGGTACACCGGCCGGTGTACCGCACAAGGCCGTTGGACGTGCCGTGCCCGGGGAACTAGATGCGGGTGTCCTCGACGACGGGCACGGTGGCGCGGACGGTGCCGTCGCCGACGCTGTTGCGCGGGGCGACGGAGCTGCGCGCGGCCGGACTCGGCGCCTTGCCGCAGAAGGCGGGCTCCAGGGCGCCCATCAGGCCCTGCGTGACGGTGCCGTTGTTGGAGGCGTTCGCGAAGACCACCACCGTACGGCTGCCGTTCGGGGTCGTGAAGGACTGCGTCTGGTAGCCCTGCACGATGCCGCCGTGGCCGAACACCTTGCCGCAGCTGAGCTGGATCTGGCGGATGCCCAGGCCGTAGCTGACGTTGGCGGACGGCGTCGGCAGCACGTTCGTCATCTGGCGCAGCGACTCGTCGGAGACCAGGCCGCCCTTGCTGCCCGCGACCACCTTGGAGAGGAAGCGGTCCAGGTCGGCCGCGTTGGAGATGACGGCGCCCGCGCTCCACACCCAGGACGCGGTCTGCTCGGTGGAGTCGAGCAGCGGCTTGGTGCGGTCGTCGTTCGTCAGGTAGCCCGTGGCGTGGGCGCCCTTGATGGCCTTGTTCGGCACGACGAAGGACGTGCGGTGCAGGTGCAGCGGCTCGATGATCTCCTCGCGCAGCACCTCGGCGTAGGGCCGCCCGGTGACGTGCTCGACGGCCAGGCCGAGGAGGACGTAACCGGTGTTGGAGTAGGAGTAGCGGGCGCCCGGCGCGGCCTGCGGACCGCGCTTGACGGACATCGCGACGAGGTCGGACGGCTTGTAGGCGATGTTGCGGATGCGCTTCTCGAAGGCGTCCGTGGTCTCCTCGCCGGCCTGCTCCAGCAGGTCGTTGGTGTGGTCGTAGACCCCGGCGCGGTGCTGCATCACCTGACGGCCCGTGATCTGCCAGTCGTCGGGGAGCGTGCCCGCGGGAAGGTAGTCGCGCAGCGGCTTGTCGAGGTCGATGCGGCCCTCCTCGACGAGGCGCATCACGAGCACCGAGGCGAACATCTTGCTGTTGCTGCCCACCCGGAACCGCAGGCGGGAGTCCATCGGCGTGCCGTCGAGGTCGGCCTTGCCGAGGGTCAGCGCCTGGTCGCGGCCCGATCCGTCGTGGTTCTTGATCACGGCGAAGGCGCCGGGCGCCCCCGCGTCCACGGTCCGCTGGAGCGCGGCCCTGACGCCTGCCGTGTCCGAGGCGGGCGGTGCGGGCGTGGTGGGCGCCGTCGGCGCGGTGGCAGCGCCCGCGGGCGTCGCCGCCACCAGTGCCAGGGCCGCCGCCGCGACCGCCGCACCCGTCCATCTCGTGTACGCCATGTGATGAATCCCCTGTACCCCTAGTGCGGCCCCACCGCGGATCGGTGGAGCCCATGGTCAATTTCTGCACATAAGTGCGGGCAAGATCGTATACGTCGGACGGCGGCCGCTGAACGCGTCGAACGCCGCCGACCGGCATACGCCCGGGGTCCGTTCAGACCCCGGAGACAGTGGCGGCGCCCTCCGGGTCCTGGCTGCCGGGCTCCCGGGCCGGGGCGCCGAAGTCGACCGCTTCGGTGCGGGCCGTGCCACCGGTGCGGCCGGGGGCCGCCTGGTGGGTCCAGTAGAGGTTGGTGTGCGCGATGACCTGCTCCGGGCGCGGAGCGCCCCGGGACGTCAGGTCGTCCGTCGTGTGCGCGTCGCTCACCAGGAGGGCGTCGTACCCCCTGAAGAACGCGGAGTGGAGCGTCGAGCGGACGCACATGTCGGTCTGCGCCCCCGCGACGACCAGACGGCCGACCTTGAGGTCCGCGAGCACGGCCTCCAGCGCGGTGTCCTCGAACGAGTCGCCGTAGTGCTTCCCCACGACCGGTTCACCGGCGCGCGGAGCCAGTTCGGCGACGATCCGCCAGGCCTCGCTGCCCTCCGGCATCTCCTCGTCGGAGTGCTGGACCCAGACGACGGGGACGGCTTCGCGCCGCGCGCGCTCCACGAGGGCCGCGATGTTCGCGACGACCGCGTCGCGCGCGTGGGCCGCCGAGACGGCGCCGTTCTGCACGTCCACGATCAGGAGAGCGGTGTTCGGGCGGTTCTCGAGTGTCGTCACTGTCTTCCCTCGTTCGTACGGGCCCAGGCAGGGATCTGCCCGAGCAGCACGCTAGACGCGCCCACCGACAGTCAGCCGGTGGGCAGGGAGAGCTTGGCGCTGATCGCGCTGACGCGGGTGAACAGACCGGTCGGGAAGTCCTTGTTGCAGTACTTGTTGCCCGTGGAGAGGATGCCGACGAGCTTGCCGCCCACGATCAGCGGACCGCCGGAGTCGCCCCGGCAGATGCTGTCCTTGGTGCCCGCGGCGGGCGTCGTGCACAGCTTCAGGGAGGACTTGTCGTCGGGCTGCGTGTAGGGCTCGCAGCTCTTGAGCGGCGAGAGCACGAGCCGCGCCGACTTCAGCCGGGTCGCGAGGGTGTCGGTCGCGGTCAGCCCCCAGCCCAGGGCGGTCGCGCTCGTCCCGGACTTGTAGAGCGCGCCGTCCCTCGGGCCCGCGACCGGCAGCACCTTGTAGGGCATCGGCTTGTCGAGGGTGATGACGGCCGCGTCGTAGGTGAAGGCCGCCGACACGTACTGCGGGTGGATCTTGATCGAGGCGATGTTCCGTACGGTGCCCTTGGTGGACGCCACCTCGGTGCGGCCGCCGATGACCTTGAACTTCTTCGCCGAACCGTCCTCGTTGTCCACGCAGTGCGCGGCGGTGACCACCTTGGTCGGCGCGACGAGGGTGCCGCCGCAGATCTGCTCGCCGCTCGTGGACCGGATCGCCATGATGTACGGGTGGTCCGCGGTCGTGGCGTTCTTGCCGCCGTGCACCGCGGCCGCCGGGGTGGCGGCTGCGAGGGCCGCGGTGCCGAGGGTCGCCGCGGCGAGCGCGACAGCGGTGGAACGCCTGGTGAGCGTGAACACGAGTTCTCCCGGGAAGGTCCGCGCACGGCGGAAGGACCGTGCGTCACGCCGTAGAGGAGGGCGGTCCCGGACGCGGGGTTCCCTCGCCGGAACCCCTGTCCCTTCCGTCGCGCGATCGTTGCCCGTACGGTCACGCGCGACCTGTCCGTACGGTCACGCACCCGCTGTCCGTACGGTCACGCGTCCGTCCCGCGGAGCCGCCGCACGGGCCCGTGGTGGCCGTCGGCGTCAGAGCGGCGCCGATTCGTCCGCAGCGAACGCCCCGCCGTGACCCGGCACGATCACGTCGGCCGCCGCCAGCACCCGCAGCCGCGACGCGCGCAGTTCCCCCTGGTCGGGAGCGACGGGGTCCTCGACGGGTCCGTTGGGCCGCCACCACAGGTCGCCGACGAACGCCACGACGCCCTCGGGGGTGCCCGCGAGGAGCGTGATGTCCTCCGGGCTGTGGCCCGGGGTGCGGATCAGCTTGAGGGACGGGGCCAGTTCGTAGCCCTCGGCGTCCCGGTCGGTCCACTGGTCGTTGCTGTAGACCGCCTTGTGGTCGTGGACCCTGGCCCGGCCGAACAGGCCCACGTTCATGGTGTTGTCCGGGTGGTGGTGGCTGAGCACCACGTCGGTGATGTCGTCGGGCCCCAGCCCCATCGCGGCCAGCGGGCCGAGGATGCGGTCGCGGCTCGCCACCATGCCCGGGTCCACGACGACGTGCCGGTCGCCGTCGCGGACGTACGAGACGGTGGCGGCGACGCCGGGGCCGGTGGAGAGGGTGTAGCCGGTGGTCAGGATCGTGTACGCGGCGCTCTGGCCGGTGGGTGCGTCGTTCATGGCTCAAGCCTTTCAGCCGGGCCGCCTTCGAACGAGTGGCCCTGATGCCACTGATCGCGGGAAACGTGCCACTCGTGCCAGACTCCCGCCATGCCGCCCTTCCTCACCATCGCCGCCTACGCCCCGCCCGGCGTCGGCATGCTCGGCGCGGCGATCGCCGCCGAGGTGTTCGACCCACGGGGACCCGGCTTCCCCCGCTTCGACTTCGCCCTGTGCACCGACCGGCCCGGCCCGGTCCGCACCGACACCGGGCTGCCGCTCTCCGTCGAACACGGCCTGGACCGGCTGGCCACCGCCGACCTGGTGATGGCGCTGCCCTGGGCAGACTTCCGCACCCCGCCGCCGCCCGCCGCGCTCTCCGCGCTGAACGGCGCGCACGAGCGCGGCGCGCTGGTGGTGTCCCACTGCGTGGGGGCCTTCGCGCTCGCCGCCGCAGGGCTGCTCGACGGGCGGCGCGCCACCACCCACTGGCGGTTCGCCGACCTGCTGGCCGAGCGCCACCCGGACGTCACCGTCGCCTCCGACGGCCTGTACGTCGACGAGGGGCCCCTCGTCACCGGCGCGGGCGCCGCCGCGGGCTTCGACCTCTGCCTCCACCTGCTGCGCCGCGAGCACGGCGCGGCGACCGCCAACGCCATCGCCCGCGACCTGGTGCTGCCCGCCCACCGCGAGGGCGGGCAGGCCCAGTACCTCGCGGCACCCGCCCCCGAGGACAGCCAGGACGAACGGCTCGCCGACGTCCTGGCCTGGGCCCGCGAGAACCTGCACGAGCCGCTGCCCGTCACCGAACTCGCCCGGCGCGCCCTGATGAGCCGCCGCTCCTTCGCCCGCCGCTTCACCGCGTCGACCGGCACCACCCCGCACGCCTGGCTGCGCGGTCTGCGGCTCAGCCGTGCCGAAGAGCTGCTGGAGACCACGGACCTGCCCGTCGAGGAGGTCGCCAGGAGGGTCGGCTACCGCAGCGCGGCGGTGCTGCGCGAGCAGTTCGTCCGCCGCAGGGGCGTGCCGCCGCGCGCGTACCGCAGATCGTTCACCCGGGCTCCGTCGTAGGGCGGGCGACCACCCCTCAGAACTGCGGGTTCACCGCAGAACCGCGGGTGCGCATCAGAACCGCGGGTGCGCATCAGAACTGCGGGTTCGCCGCGGCGCCCTCGGTGCTCAGCAGCACCACGGTCGACGAGGCGCCGAGCCCCAGGGCGGCGCGGCGCTCCGCGCCCCGGGGGCCGGTGAGCGCGGCGCGCACGCCCGCCAGCGAGGCGGCGCCGCAGGGGCCGGCGGACACACCGAGGGCCGCGAGGTCGCGGGCGGCACCGGCCGCCGCGCTGTCGGTCGCCACGACGGCGGCGTCCAGGCCGTCGCGCAGGTGGGGCCACGCCAGTCGGGAGAGCGTGCCGCAGTTCAGGCCCGCCATCGCGGTGTGTCCCGTGGCGAGGGTGACCGGCTCCCCGTGCAGCAGGCTCTCCAGTCCGCAGGCGGCGGCAGCGGGCTCGACCGCGAGCAGCGCGGGCGCCCGGCGCCCGTCAGGCCTGCTGCGGTAGTGGGTGACGGCGGCCTGCGCGAGGGATCCCACCCCCACCGGCACGACCACCAGGTCCGCCTGCGCTTCCGCGAGTTGGTCGTCGATCTCGGCGAAGAGCGTGGAGTACCCCTCGACGATCCAGCCGGGGATCTCCTCGTAGCCGAGCCAGGCCGTGTCCTGGACCAGGACGGCGCCCGGCGCCTGGGCACGGGCGGAGGCGGCCCGCACCGCCTCGTCGTACGACCCGTCGACCACCGTGACGCGCGCGCCCTCGGCGGAGATCGCCGCCACGGCCGCCGGATGCACGCCGCGCGGCACGAAGACGTGGGCGTGCTCACCGGTCAGGCGCGCCACCCTGGCCAGGGCGCGGCCGTGGTTGCCCTCCGTCGCCGCGACGAGGGTGAGGCGCCCTGGAGTCCCGCCGCCCCCGGCCCCTTCGGACCGCTCCGACGTCAGCCGATGCACCGCCCAGGAGACCCCGAGCGCCTTGAAGGCGGGCAGCCCGAGGCGGCTCGCCTCGTCCTTCACGAGGACCCGCACCACCTCCAGTTCCTTCGCTAGCTCGGGGAGTTCGGCCATCGGCGTGGGCGCGTAGTCGACGAGCGACGCGTGGAACGCGCGTACGGCGTCCGGGGCGGGGGCGCAGCGCCACGTGCGCGCTGCGGGCCTGGAGTACCAGGGCACGTCAGGTGTCTCGTTCATGGGGGCAAGCCTCCTGCCCGCCCGGCCGATCGGTCCAACCGGGGGTCCGCCCGCCGGACCGCAGGCCCCCAGCCGTCCCGGGGCCGTGTCCCCCCGCGAACTGCTGTGCGGTGTGACCGTCCGACCATCTCTTCGTTGGACATGCCATGCCGTCCTCCATAGGCCCGGCCGAATCCCTCGCCGCCGGAACACCTCCCCGTACCCACGACGTGGAAGCCACCCTCGTCGAGCACTATCCGCGCCTGGTGCGGCTCGCGTACCTGACGCTGCCGCCCGCCCTGGGCCGCCACCGCCGCGTCCTCGCCGCGCACGCGGTGGTGCAGCGGGCGCTCCCGCGCGGCCCCGTCCCGCGCCTGTCCCGGCGCGCCGCGCCCGTTCCCGCACAGCGCGGTTCGAGCGACGCGAGGAGCGCCGCCTACGCGTGGGTGCGGACCCGGGTGCTGCGCCACTCCCTCGCGTACGAGCACCGGCGGCCGCGCGCCCCGCGCCCCGGGCTCCCGCTGGTCCTCGGACTGCGGCTGTTCCCGCGCGCGGGCGGCTCGGCCGAACTGGCCCTGGACCGCGCGCTGTCCGAGGTGTCGGCGCCGGTGCGGGCCGCGCTCGCCCTGCGCGTACTGGAAGAGCTGTCCGCGGACGCGGTCCGCGCACTGCTCGCGGAGGCCGGGGTCGCGGATCCGGACGGGGCGCTGCGCTGTGCGGCGGGCCTGCACCGGCCGGTCGGCCGCGCGGAGGGCGCCACGGACCCGGACTCGTCGGACGCGGTCGCCGATTCCCCTTTGCGCGCGTCGGAGTTCGACCCGTGCACCGTGCAGACCCGCCCGACCGATCTGCTGCGCCGCCGTCGCAGGGCGCGCCTCGCCACGCTCGCCGCCGCCGTAGCGCTGGCCGCCGCGGCCGTCACGCTGGCCGGGTCGGACGAGGAGCCCCGGCGCGAGTACACGGGCGGCGTACCGGTCGGTGCGGCGTTCACCCGCGCGCTGGATCCGGCGCTGCTGCTCCGTACGCCCGCCGCCGTCTGGTCCGACACGTCCCGGGTGGACTTCACCGCCTGGCCCGTGCGCGGCGAGCGCGCAGAGGACCGGGCGCTGCTCGGCCGCGCGCTGCGCACCTGGGCGAGTCCGGGGCCTTCCGTGCAGGTCACCACGACGCCCGGCACGTCCACCGCGCCGCCCGCCGAGCCGCCGCAACTGCTGTACGCGGGCGAGCTGGACGGGGACGCGGTCGTGCTGTTCCACGACGGCCGCCGTCTGGTGCGCTACGCCGAGACGAAGGGCTCCGGGACGGGATCGGGCGCGGCGCTCGACCTGGCCCGTACGGACGAGGCCGACGTCACCACGGCCGCCGCGGTCGTGGTGAGCCGCTCGGCGGACTCCGCCCGCTTCCTGCTCGCGCCCTGGATCGCCGAGTCCACGACCCGCGACATGCTGGCGCCGAACACCCCGGCCCGTCCGCTGGCGGTCTCGGCCTCCGGCGTCACCGCCGCCGTTCCGCGCCCCGCGCCCGGAAGCACGTGCGACTCCTGGCCCGCCCTCCAACTGCGCTCGTCCGAGGCGATCGTGGAGAAGCACGCCTTCGTCGTGACGGACCTCGGTGATCTGGTGCCCGTGCACCTCACGTACATCCCGCCGCCCGGCACCGGCGCGCCGCCGCGTCAGCCGCGCGAGGCGACCGGCGGCCCCGCGCTGGTCAGTTGGGCGCGCACGGCCTGTTCGCTGCGGTCCCTGCGGGGCTCGGGGGTGCGCGCGGTCAACAACTGGGCGTACGCCGTGCAGCCGCTTCCCGAGGGCGGCGGGAGCGCCACGTGGGTGTGCAGCAGGGCGGACACCTGGCGGGGGCCCGGCCGGGTGACGGTTCAGCTCCAGGAGTCGGGGGCGGGGCCGCTCGATCCGGGCGTGGTGGTGGCCGGGGCGGCCGACACCGCATCGTGCAGCAGGTTCGGGCAGCACGTGCTCGCCGGCGCGCACTGGAAGGCACCTTCCGGGCGGTGGTACGTACTGGCCGCCGGGAGCCGTGCGGTGAACAGGGTCTCGGTGAGCGGGGCGGTGAAGGCCACGGCCCCCGGGGCGTACGTGACGGTGCGGGCGCCGCAGGACGCGCGCGTGGAGCTGTCCGCGGAGGTGCCGGGCGGGGCGAAACTGCGCGGACTCGGTCAGCCGGGCGGGGAGTAGGGCACATCCCTCGGGGCCCGTCCTCGGAGCCCGTCGGCGTCGCCACGTGCGCGCGGCGGCGACGGGCCCCGGAGCGTTCTACGTCCGCCGTCCCCCGCGGCGCCGGGACAGTGCCTCGCCGAGCACCTTGGCGACCACCGTGGGGTGGAACAGCACGGTCGGCGGCGCCACCATGTTGGCCACGCGCACGAAGCGCGCCCACACGGCGGGGTCGCGCAGGCACACCGCGAAGAGCCGGGTATTGTACCAGTGGGCGGCCCTCGCGGCGAACGGCTGGCCCGCGGGGTTCCACATGAGGTCGGAGTTGACGGACAGGGTCCAGGGCGCGAGGACGATGCGCGCCAGGCCCCGCTGGTACGTCCGGCTCAGCCCGGCCAGTCCGGCTCCCCTGCCCTTGTGCCGGGCCAGGGTGCGGTGCAGGAACTGCGCCTCCAGGGCGGCGACGGTCAGGCCCTGCCCGTAGACCGGGTTGAACACGCAGACCGCGTCGCCGATGGCGATCAGCCGCTCGGGCCAGTCCTTGACCCGGTGGTACCTGCGCCACTGGTTGTTGACGTTGGTGTAGCGGTGGACCTGCTCCTGTTCCGTGCGGCGTTCGACCTGCTCGGCGAGGTGCGGATTGGTCAGGCCCTTGGCGAAGTCCAGGTAGCCCTCGTCGTCGGTGGGCGGCAGCTGGTCGTCGAACCCGAACAGCGAGCACGTCCAGCGGTCGTTCTCCACCGCGAGGAGCACGCCGCCGCGCGGCACGTGGGGGGCGAACGTCATCTGGTAGGCGATGTCGAAGCCGGGGGCGCCGTCCGGCGGCCGGTGGAAGTTCATCGAGGTGTAGGTGATCTTCGCCTTCACCACGACCTTCTCGGGGACGTCCACCCCCATGCCCTCCAGCCAGGCGTCCAGCGGGCTGGAACGGCCCGACGCGTCGACGACCAGGTCCGCCGTCAGCTCCTCGGAGTCCGCGGCGCCGTCCGTGCGGTACACCACGCCCTCGACCGTGCCCGGCTTCGGGACCAGCAGTCCCTCGCACTTGGTGGCGGACAGCAGTCTCACCTCGGGCCTGGCCAGCACCCTGCGCCGCAGGCTCCGCTCGATCCCGTCCCTGGTGAACGACTGGATCTCCACGCCCGTGCGGTCGCGAGGGGCGAAGCCGTCGGGCAGCCGGAAGCTCATGCGCTCGCCGTAGTCGAAGACCGGCGCGCCCTGGTCCCGCAGCTCGGCGCGGAGTCCGGGGAAGAACCCCTCCAGCACCTCCGCGCCCTTGGCCAGCATGGCGTGCGCGTGGTAGCCCTGCGGCGCGCTCGGATGGACCCCGGTGTCGCGGTCCACCGGATCCCGCTCCAGCACGACGACTTCCTCGAAGTGGTCGGCGAGCGCACGGGCCGCCACGAGCCCGGCATAGCCGCCGCCGATGACGACGGCCCTGCCCCACGAATAATCGGACTGATGTGCCTTCTTCCCCATATGTACTCCCTCCCGTTCTCCTGTTACCCAGGGAACGGAGAGGGAAAGCGGATTCAGAGCTCCCAGACGACGGGGAGCGCGGCGGACGAGCCGTCGGCCGAATAGTCGTGCTCGACCGCGAGCAGCTCCCCCATGCGCCGCTGCCAGGCGATGTTGACCGGCAGCTTCTCCAGCTCGGCGAGCAGCCGCTCGTAGTCCTCGACCTCCAGGAGGTGGAAGAGGTCGGTGCCGCTGCGCCAGATCGTCCAGCTGCTCGCGCCCGCCGCCCTGATGGCGTCGGTGAGCTCTTCGGGTACGGCGCGGTGTGCCGCTTCGTACTGCTCGATCCGGTCCGCGCGGACGCGGGTGTGCAGGGCTACGCGCATGGTTCCTCCGGGGGTTCGGGGCGCGCGGAACCCCGCCGCCGGCGGCCACAG
The DNA here is from genome assembly GCF_044458065.1 of Streptomyces sp. NPDC050504. Lineage (NCBI taxonomy): Bacteria > Bacillati > Actinomycetota > Actinomycetes > Kitasatosporales > Streptomycetaceae > Streptomyces > Streptomyces sp. NPDC050504. Next base: position 467,013 of record NZ_JBITHO010000006.1, read on the forward strand.
TAACCGCTTGCTGTCCCGCACTGAAGGCCTTGGACCGAGGGCGCCCCCGGGACGCCCCAGGGGCGCTTGTAGGGTCCAGTCATGTCGAGGCTGAAGATCGAGATAGCCGTCCCCGAGAGCCATGTGGAGCAGGTCGTCGACGCGCTCCACGCCGCGGGCGCCGGGCGGGTGGGGACGTACGCGAGGTGCGCGAGCGTCTGGCGCACGAGCGGCACCTGGCTGCCGCTGCCCGGCTCGGACCCGTACGACGGCGAGGTGGGCGTGGTGCAGCGGGGCGACGAGTGCAAGGTCGAGTCGGTCTGCGACCGGGAGCAGGCGCGCGCCGTACTGGAAGCCGTTCGGGCCGCCCATCCCTACGAGGAGCCGGTCGTCCACTTCCTCCCGCTGTACGAGCCGTAGGTCCCACCCTCGGGACAGATCCGGCCAATTCGCAGATCCGGCCACTTCTTGGATCTTTTCGATTCCCCGCATCTCGCGAGGCAACCTTTGGCCAATGGTTGCCATCCTCACGGGGCGAGAGGGGCCTCAGTGATCTTCGACGGTCTCTGAGCGGCCCCGGCATCGACGATGTCGTGGAGGATCGACTTGAGACGTGTGACGCGCGCGACGACCGCCGGACTGGCGGTCCTCGCGGTGGCCGCGATAACCACGGGGCCCGCACAGGCGGAACCATCACCGGGCACGACCGGTTCCGTATCCGGGGCGTCGCCCCGGGGATCCGGCGAACAGCTGCCCAAGGGCTGGCTGTTCACCGGGGAGGGCGCCGGACGACACCTCGTCTGGACGTCTTCCGAGCCCGTTCCCATGGGCGACGCCCGCGTCGAGTTCTACGCCGGGGACAAGCTCCTCGGCAGGCCCGTCGCCTCGAAGGACCGCCGGTCCTTCCGGCTCCCGCTCGACACCGCGCGCCTCGGATCGCCCGAGGAACTGCGGGTGCTGGCGGGCGGGCGGCGGCTGGACGCGGTCGGCGCCGAGGAGGCCCGCTCGCTCGCGCCGCGCGGTGCCGCGCCCCTGCGGGCCGAGGCCCAGCTGCCCGTCAACCCGGTCGACCCGGGAAAGCCGGGCCCGTACCGGACGGCCGCGGGCGAGTACGCGCTGCCGTCGGTGAAGCTGCCGGGCTTCACCGCCCCGGTCGAGATGCAGGCCCGGGTGATCGGCCCCGTCGCCGCCCCCGGCAAGCGGCCGGTCGCGCTGTTCCTGCACGGCCGCCACGCCACCTGCTTCACGGCGGCGGGCGAGGTCACCGGCGACTGGCCCTGTGCGCCCGGCGCCGAGCCGATCCCCAGCTACCAGGGTTACCAGCGCGCCCAGCAGCTGCTGGCCTCCCAGGGCTACGTGACGGTCTCCGTCTCGGCCAACGGCATCAACGGGCAGGACTGGAACGCCGAGGACGGCGGCGCGCAGGCCCGCTCCTCGCTCGTGCGCCAGCACCTCGCGCGCTGGGCGCAGTGGGCCGCGAACCGCGGCACGGCGCCCGCCTCCGTGCGCGCCGTCGCGCCCGCCGACCTGAACAAGGTGCTGCTCGTCGGCCACTCCAGGGGCGGCGAGGGCGTCAACAGGGCCGCGCTCGACAGCCTGTACCCGGCCCCCGCCCACCAGGACGGCTACCGCGGCCCGGTCCGCTGGAAGATCCGCGGCAACGTGCTGATCGGCCCGACCATCTTCGGCCAGAACCCGGTCCCCGACGTTCCTTCAACGACGATCCTGCCGGGCTGCGACGGCGACGTGTCCGACCTCCAGGGCCAGATGTACCTGGACGCGGCACGCGGCATCGGCAAGGGAGCCGCGCTCCAGAGCGCGCTCTACGTGGTCGGCGCCAACCACAACTTCTTCAACAGCGAGTGGACTCCCGGCCAGGCCAAGGCGCCCGCCGACGACGACTTCGCGCCCGGCGAGAACCCCGACCCGGTGTGCTCGCCCGGCACCAGGACCCGGCTGACCGCGGTCCAGCAGCAGCAGGCGGGCGCCTCGTACATCGCCGCCGCCGCCCGTCTGTTCGTCGCGGGCGACGACAAGGTGCGCCCGCTGCTCGACGGCACGGGGCGCCGCGCCCCGTCCGCGGGCCCCGCGCGGGTGCTGTCCCACGCGATCGGCGCGAACCGCACCCCGGCCTTCCTGCCGGGCCCCGGGCTCAAGGTCTCCGGGGCCGGCGCGCGGCTCTGCGCGCAGGTCGCCACGGACGAGTCGCGCTCCTGCCTCCCCTTCGAGGGCGCCGGCAGGTCTCCGCACTTCGCGTTCTGGGAGGCCCTGCCGGAGCCGGGCCGTGACGCGGTGGCGATGCGCTGGTCGCGTCCCGGCACCACGGCGAAGGTCAGCGCGGTCAAGCCGTTCTCGCTGAAGGGCTCCGCCTCCCTGGCGCTGCGCGCGTTCGTGCCCGCGAACGCCCCGGCAGCCGGGCTGGACGTCACTCTGGTCGACGCTTCGGGCCGCAAGGCCAAGCTCGGCCGGGCCACCGTGGAGTCGCTGCCCGGCAGCGAGGCGACCGCCTCGCTGTGGGCGCGCGAGGTGCGCGTGCCGCTGGCGGCCGCCGCCCGCGCGGGCCTGGACCTCAAGCGGATCAAGACGCTGGAGCTGACCCAGCGCTCCGGATCGCGCCAGGTCTGGCTGATCGACGCCTGGGGCTGGCGCCCCGGCACGCCCGCCGTGACCGCCTCCCCGATGCCGCGCGTCGACTTCGGCCGGCTGACGGTCAAGGAGGGCGACAGCGGTGAGCGCACCTACCGGATCCCGGTGCGGGTCTCCGGCAAGGGCAGCGGCCAGATCCGGCTGTTCACCTCAAGGTCCGATTCGGAGCAGATCCAGTCCCGGCTGGTGACGGTGCGGGCGGGCGTCCAGGACGTCAACGTGCCGGTGAAGATACGGGGCAACACCCGCTACGGCTACGACATGGGGTACGACGCGTTCGCCAAGTCGGTGCGCGGCGCGGTGATCGGTTCGCACCACGGCGGCGTGATGACGCTGAACGACGACCCGATGCCCGATGTCGTCGTGAAGCCCGTCGCCGACCGGGTCACCGAGGGCCAGGCGCTGAAGTGGCGGATGACGCTGTCGGCGCCCTCGGACGCGGACGTCATGGGCGAGTTCAGGTTCCTGCCCGTCACCGAGGGGACCGAGCTGACCACGGCCGACGTGGACCCGGTGTGGCTGGAGGAGAACTTCGGCGAGAAGCCCACCCCGGTGCGGCCGCTGTCGAAGATCTACGACGACCCCTCGCTCGTCCTCGCCGTGACGTCCCGCACGGGGGCCGAGCTGGCCATCCCGATCCTCAAGAACCCGGCGAGCCAGCCCGAGCGGACGTTCAAGGCACAGTGGTTCACGCTCGACGCGAAGTGGGAGCCGCACCCGGGCCCGGTGGTCACGGGCACGGTGCGGGACGCCTCGTAATACCCACGCCTCCATGAGGCGTGCCCCTTACCGGGCATGAGGTACGCCCCTCGACGGGCGGGTGCCCCGGGACCGTTCCGCACGGTCCCGGGGCACAGCTCTGTCCCGGTCGGGACGCCGGGTCCGCGTCAGTCCCCGCCCCGCGCGCGCACCGCCAGCAGGCCCGCCAGCGTGATCGGCACGACGAGCAGCGCGAACACCGCCGCGTAGCCCAGCAGGTCGTTGGAGCCGAAGCCCAGGAGGGCGTTGAAGATCGCGGACGCGAGACCGATGACCGTGATCTGGCCGAGGTTCTGCGCGGTCTGCATCGCACTGCTCGCGTGGCCCTGCCGCCCGGCCGGGCTGTGGGAGAGCGAGAGCAGGGTCAGGGCCGGGGCGGCCAGGCCCATGCCGAGCGCCGCGACGACCATCGACGAAGCAGCGGTGAAGGCGGGCACGCTCGGGACGGTCCCGATGCCCGCGATCACGGCGGCGAGCACCATCAGGCCGGTGCCCGCCACGACCAGACGGTGCCGGGGCCAGTGGTCGAGCAGACGGCTCTGCACCCAGGACGAGGCGGCCCAGGCGATGGCCGCGCCCGTGAAGGCGAGACCGGTCAGCACTCCCGGCACCCGCCGCTCGTGGTCGAGCAGCAGCGGTACGAACGCCTCCAGCGTGAAGTACGCCCCCGAACAGAGGCCGCGCAGCAGGACCGTGGCGGGCAGTCCGCGCGCCGCCGTCCACGTGCCGCGCGGCAGCAGGCGCGGGGCGAACACCACGAGCAGGGCGAGGCCGCCCACGGCGAAGAGCGCGTGGCGCACGTCCCATCCGGAGACGCCGAACTGGGCGAGCGCCGCGCCCAGACTCACCGCGATCGCGACCAACAGCGCAGGGCGCGGCGGCCGTTCGTCCATCTCCTGCCGCTCCTGCCCCTCCTGTCGCTCGTTCCCTTCACGCTCTTCGGGCCCTTCGTGCTGTTCCCGTCGCTTCTGCCGCAGCATCGTGACCACGGCCAGCGCGGGGATCAGGGTCAGGGCGGCGAGGCCGTAGAAGACCACGCGCCAGGACCACCACGCGGTCACCAGACCCGCGAGCGGCGGGCCCGCCAGCGACGGGACGATCCAGCAGGTGCTCATCAGCGCCAGGGCGCGGCCCCGCAGCCGGTCCGGATAGGCCTGGCCGATCGCGGTGTTGATGGACACCGCGACCATGCCGGCCGCCACTCCGTCCAGGAAGCGGCCCGCGACGAGCTGCCAGATGCTGGTGCTGGCCGCCGAGATCACCAGGGTGACCACCGCGAGGACCACACCGGCGGCGAGCGGGCGGCGGGCCCCCGAGCGGTCCGACCAGTAGCCGCCGAGCACCCCGCCCAGCAGGCTCGCCGCGACGAAGGAGCCCGCGACCAGCGGATAGAGCGACACCCCGTCCAGGTCCCGCGCCGCCGCGGGCAGCGTGGGCATCACCGCGAGCGCGGCGAAGCCCGTCAGGAACATCACCGCGGCGAAACTGACGCTGGTGGCCGCGTACGTACGGGAGAACAGCCCGTCCTCGGCCGCGTCCTGCCGTACCGCCCGTACCTTCTGCTCCGTCACAGCCGGACCATAGGTCCGGACCTTCGGGGCTGTCGATCAATTTATCGAACGGCCGCGCGGACCCCGAGCATCGCCAGCGCGTCGATCGCCGCCGGGGACAGCGCCGCCTCCGGAAGTCCGGCCAGCGGCTGCCAGGCGACCTCGTCGGTGGAGTCGTCGGCCCTGGCGACGAAGGCCGGTGCGGGCACGAGGTCGACGACGTAGAAGAGCCCCACCAAGTGCCAGTGCACGCCGAGGCGTTGGACGGTGTAGGCGCGCGAGTCGACCAGCTCCGCGGTGCGCACTTCGAGTCCGGTCTCCTCGTACAGCTCGCGCGCCAGGGCCTCGCGCGGCTGTTCGCCGTGGTCGATCCCGCCGCCGGGCAGGTGCCAGAGTCCGGGCTCGAAGACGGGCGATGCGGCGTTGAGCCGGGTCAGCAGGATCCGGTCGTCCTCGGTGGCCACCGCGTAGGCGGAGACGCGCGAGCGCTCGGGAAGCTCCAACTGTTCCTCCGGGGATGAAGACTTGGGCAGGACAGGGCAGGACAGGGCAGGGCACGGGCCCGTGAGCCGGGGCACGCCAATCTATCGATCTTCACCGCTGCCCGCGGCCGCCGGTCTCGCGCCCGGTTCGGGCAGCCCGCGCAGCAGGAGCAGGCCGAGCGCGGGGAGCGCGATCAGCGGTGCGAGCGCCGTGCGCAGCGACGTGGCGTCGGCGAGGGCCCCGACCAGCGGGCTGGCGAGCCCGCCGACGCTCACCGTCAGCCCCAGCGTGACGCCGCTCGCGGTGCCCACCCGCGTGGGCAGGTAGTCCTGGCCGAGGGTGATGTGCAGGGAGAAGGGGACGTACAGACCGGCCGAGGTGAGCGCGACGAAGAGGTAGACCGGCGGTCCCGGGACGAACACCACGCCCGCCACGGCGAAGACGCTCAGCGCGTACGCGCCCTGGACGACCCGCACCCGGCCGTGGCGCGCGGCGAGCCTGCCGCCCGCCACCGTGCCCACCGCGCCGCCGACGTACAGGACGGTCAGTGCGGCGGTGCCGGACGCGGGACCGCCGCCCGTGCGCTGGCGCACGTACAGCGAGACGAACGTGCTCAACGAGACGAAGACGATCGAGCGGCACACCACGGCGCCCGACAGCTTCAGGAACGACCGCCAGTCGCTCTCCCCCGCCTCCGGCATCCCTCCCGTCCCTGTCGCCCCTCCCGCCCCGGCCCCCCGGCCGGTGGGCGCCGCCCGGCGCAGGGCCGTCGCGCACAGCACCGCGCCCAGGAGCGCGGGCAGTACGAGGAGCGGGGAGGCCGCCAGTCCGCCCGTCGCGACGACGGCCGTGACCAGCAGCGGCGCGGTGGCGAAACCGAGGTTGCCGCCGAGCGCGTACCAGCCCATCGCCGTGTGGCTGTCGCCTGCCGCGGCCCGCGCGGCGCGGGCGCCCTCCGGGTGGTAGGCGGCGACGCCGATCCCGGAGAGCGCGATGGCGGCGAACGCGAGGGCGTAGGAGTCCGAGATCCCGACCAGCGCCACGCCCGCGCCGCCCACCAGGGTGCTCACCGGCAGCAGCCACGGCAGGGCCCTGCGGTCGGTGAGCGCGCCGAACAGCGGCTGCACCACCGAGGAGAGCAGGGACGCGGCCAGCACCAGGCCGGACGCGGCGGCGTAGGTGTAGGCGCGCTCGGCGACGAAGTACGGGACCAGGGCGGCCACCGCTCCCTGGTAGACGTCCACGCAGGAGTGGCCCAGGGACAGCAGCGTGACGGGGCCGCCGCGCGACGGGCGCGATGCGTGGCGTTCGGGGCGGGCCCGGCTCGCGGGCCGTGCGGGGTGTTCGGTCGGCATGGGCCCATCGTCGGCGGAGCACGGTCCGGCGTGCTTCCGATAAAGTGCCAAGCCATGCCGGAAATCCGCCACACGCCCCAGGCCCCGACGCGCACCCAGGCCCTGGCACCCGGGGAGCGGATCGACGCGCACCGCCACGACGACCACCAGATCGTCTACGCGGGCTCCGGCGTCCTCGCCGTCACCACGGACGGAGGCACGTGGTTCGCACCCGGCACCCGCGCCATCTGGGTCCCCGCCGGATGCGTACACGCCCACCGTGCGCACGGCCACCTCGAACTGCACCTGCTCGGGCTGCCCGCCGACACCAACCCGCTCGGCCTCGACGCCCCCACCGTCCTCGCGGTCGGGCCGCTGCTGCGCGAGCTGATCCTGGCGTGCACCCGGGACCCGTACGACGAGGGCCCCGAGCGGCAGCGGCTGCGCGCCGTCCTGCTGGACCAGCTGCGCGCCTCGCCCCGGCAGCCCGTGCAGCTTCCGACGCCCACCGACCCCCGGCTCGTCGCGGTCTGCCGGCGGTTGCACCGGGACCCGGCGGACCCCCGGACACTGGGCGAGCTCGCGGCGGGCAGCGGGGCCGGCGAGCGCACCCTGAGCCGCCTCTTCCGGCGCGAGCTGGGCATGACGTTCCCGCAGTGGCGCACGCAGTTGCGGCTGTACCACGCGCTGCGGATGCTGGCCGACGGCGACCCCGTCACGGCGGTCGCGCACCGCTGCGGATGGGCGTCGGCCAGCGCCTTCATCGACGTGTTCCGCCGCGCGTTCGGCTGCACGCCCGGCAGTCACCAGCGGATGGGGTGACGGGACGGCCCCGTACGGGCAGCCGCCCGCGCCACCTGATCCGCGGCCCTCAGGAGGTGGAGCCGGGCCTGTTCCCCGCCGCGCGCGCCGCCTCGACGGCCCCCGCGAAGTCGGGGCCGCCCAGCGGGGTCTTGTGCCGGACGGCGTCGACCCACTGCGCGGTCGTGACGACCGAGGCGAAGAACGCCTGCAGCACGACGAGCACCGTCTGGTGGATCTGCTCGGCGGTGAGCGTCCCGATGCGGTTCGACATGGGCAGGGCCCCCGTCGCGTCGGACAGGACCTCCACGCCGTACCCGCGGTGCACCGCCTCGCGCGAGGTGGACTCGATGCAGGTCTGGGTCATGTACCCGGTGATCGAGAGGGTGTCGATGTCGTGCCGGGCCAGCCAGTCGGCGAGGTCGGTGCCGGTGAAGCTGGAGGGCAGGGTCTTCTCCACGAGGTGGTCGTACGGGCGCGATGCCACCGCTTCGGGCAGCGCGCAGCCGTGGCTCCCCCTGGCGAAGATCGGTGAGCCCTCGGGGGCCACGTGCTGGACGACCACCACGGGGACGCCCTCCTGGGCGGCCGCGTCCATGGCGGCGGCGATGTTGGTGAGGCTCCAGTTCGGGTCCGGGTAGCCGATCGGCAACCCGCCCGTGAGGTACTCGTTCTGGACGTCGATGACGACGAGGGCACGCTTCATGACGGTCTTCCCCTCTGTCCGGGGCAGGACGGACGCAGGAGGTGCGGTGTGGGGCGGGCCGAGTGCCCGCCGGGGCCGGGGTACGGGCCTTCCCCGGAGGGTGGATCCGGGTGACACGGGGTGCGGCCGGTGGCGGAGGAGCGCGGGAGCGGCGGTCAACTGCGCCTTTCGCCCACGGTGTTCGGAGGCACCGCACCGGACCTTGGCGTATGGTTTGACTCCGAACGACTGACCTGGGGCCCGTCGCCCCCACCGGGTCGAAGGAGGGGGTTCCGTGTCCGGCCAGCAGTCCATCACCCGGGCCGAGCGGCTCGCCAGGGAGAAGCTCGGCGGAGCGCCGATCCGGCACGAGCAGATGGCCGCCGTCGCCAACATCTACCGTGCGGCCACCGCCGTGCGCCAGCACCTGGAGAACTCCGTGCTGCGCGGCGCCGATCTGACCTGGACCGGCTTCGTCGTGCTCTGGGTGGTGTGGATCTGGGGCGAGTCGGAGACCCGGCGCGTGGCAGAGGAGGCCGGCATCTCCAAGGGCACGCTGACCGGTGTCGTACGGACCCTGGAGGCACGGGGCCTCGTGCGGCGCGCCGCACACCCGGAGGACGGACGGCGGGTGCTGCTTCGACTCACCGAGAAGGGCGAGGAGTTGATGCAGGACGTCTTCCCCCGCTTCAACGAGGAGGAGGCGTTCGTCACCAGCAGGCTCAGCGACGCGGAGTGCCACGGCGTGGCGCAGGCGCTGCGGCAGGTCGTGCTCCAGGTGGAGGAGCACGGCGAGGAGCGCAGGCTGACGCTGCTGGACGGCGCGCAGCCCGCGCCGCGCAGGAGCGGCCGCAGGGCGGCGAAGGGGTAGGGCGGGGGGCCGAGCCGTCCGGCGGGGCGCACGCGCGGGTCCGGCCGTTTGCCCCGTGTTCGCGGGACTTGGCGATCGCGCCCTCACCGGTGGCCCCTGGCCGCCTGCACGAACGCGTCGAACAGCCTTTGCTGCGCGGGGTCCTGACGGGCCGTGTCCTCCGGGTGCCACTGCACAGCGGTGAACCACCCCCGGGCCGTGGGCAGTTCGAGCGCCTCGCGGGTTCCGTCGTCAGCGCGTGCCGTGACCGTGAGGCCCGCGCCCATCCGGTCCACGCGCTGGTGGTGGAAGCACGAGGCCGTCACCACGGGCGCCCCCGTGACCTCGCGCAGCAGGGTGCCGCGCTCCACGCTCACCTGGTGCACGAGGTTGCGGTGCACCCGCCGCTTCGTGGACATGTGCTGCTGGAGCGTGCCGCCCAGGGCGACGTTGACGACCTGGAGGCCCCGGCAGATCGCCAGCAGCGGCAGCCCGGTCCCCAGGGCGTGGCGGGTCAGCGCCAGGTCGAAGCCGTCCTGTTCGGCGTCCACGTCGTAGACGCTGCCGTGGGCGGGGTCGCCGATGTAGCGGCTCGGCGCGATGTCGCCGCCGCCCGGCAGCAGGATCCCGTCGAAGCGGCGCATCCGGTCGGCGGCCAGGGACGGGTCCGCCGACCCTCCGGGGGCGTACGGGTGGATGCTCGCCGGTTCGCCGCCCGCCCGCCACACGGCCTCGATCAGGGCGCGGGCGTTGACCTCGGCGGCGTAGCGCAGGGCGGACGTGGAGGCGGCGAAGCGGGCGGGGACGGCGATCAGGGGGCGTGCTCGGGTGCTCACAGCGGGTACCTCGGGGTTCGCGGACGTACGGGATCACGGGGTCGGGGGCCGGGGGTCCCGGGGATCGGGCGGGACTTGGGGCTCGGGATCCCGCGACTCCGGTCCGGGAGCCGGGGACTCCGCTCCGGGGGCCGGAGGGTCCTGGGGTCTGCGGGGGATCAGGCGCGCCGTGCCCGCGCCCGCGGCGAAGACCACGGGGACGGCCAGCGCCAGCCAGGTCGCCGTGGTCCGGTCGCCGCCGATGAGGGTCGTCAGGTTGGCGAGGATCAGCCAGATGGCGCCCGCGAGGCCCAGCGCGCCGAGCGCCGGGGCCACGAGGGTGTGCCAGGGGCGGGTGTCGAAGCGCTCGCCCCGGGAGTCCCGCGCGTGCCGGAAGAAAGCGACCACCGACACGGAGGTCAGGAAGTACAGGAGCATCATCGCGAGGACGGCGACTCCGCTGAACCAGGAGAACAGCGTCAGTACGGGGTCCTTCCCGGCGAGCGCGAAGGGCACCACCAGCAGTACCGCGACGGCGGTCTGCGCGACGCCCGCCGCCCAGGGGGCGCGCCGCCGGTTGAGGCGGCACAGCACGTGCGGCAGCAGCCGCTCGCGGCCCAGCGAGAACAGGTAGCGGTTGGCCGAGTTGTGGAAGGCGAGCACCCCGGCGAAGAGGGACGTCGCCAGCAGCAGCGGCAGCAGGACGCCCGCCCAGGACCCGAGCCGGTCGGCGACCGGGTCGAACACGAAGGCCGCCGAGTCCCCGCCCTCCAGGGCCCGGCCCGCGGCCTCCGGGGCGGCCGCGCCGCCCTGGGCCGAGATGAGCGTCCAGGAGGTGACCGCGAAGAACACCGTGACCAGGCTGATGGAGAGGTACGTCGCCCGGGGCACCGTCCGGTGCGGGGTCCGTGCCTCCTCGCCGTAGATGGCGGTGGCCTCGAAGCCGAACATCGAGGCCACCGCGAACATCAGGGCCACGCCCGGCGCCCCGTCCAGTGCCGCGCCGGGCGAGAAGCTCCCGCCGAAGTCGAGGCCGCCGGGGCCGCCGCCGTCGACGAGGGTCACGAGCGCGAAGGCGAGCAGGATGCCGGTCTCGGCGAGCACGAACACCGCGAGGACCTTGGCGCCCAGGTCGATGCCGGTCGCGCCGAGCGCCTCGACGAGGGCCATCGTGACCAGCGCGCAGGCCCACCAGGGCGGGTCGAGGGCGGTGTGCTCCGCCAGGAGTCCGCTGACGGTGGCGCCGTACAGCCCGTACATCGCCGCCTGGATGGTGCAGTACGCGAACAGCGCGACGCCCGCGCTCGCGGTGCCCGCGGTGCGGCCGAGACCGCGTCCGATGTAGGTGTAGAACGCGCCCGCGTCCACGACGTGGCGGCCCATGGCGACGAACCCGACGGAGAAGAGCAGCACCACGACGCCCGCCGCGACGTACGCGGCGGGCACGGCCGGGCCGTTGCCGAGGGCGACCGAGAGGGGTACGGCGCCGGCGATGCCGGTGAGCGGCGCCTGTGCGGACAGGACGAGGAAGAGGATGCCCAGCACCCCGAGGGCGTCGCGCTTGAGCCGGGTGGGTGCGTCGTGTCTGGTGGGCCCGTCGTGTCTGGTCTGCGGCATCCCCGGTCCTTCGGTTCTCGGGTCCAGTGTGTGGTGCGGGGCGGGCGGCTGCGTGCGCGCGGAAGAGCGGGCGGCGCCGTGCCGGGCATCCCCGTGGCAAGCCCGGTACGGCGCCTTCGCCCGGCGCGGGTCAGCGCCCGGGTGGTCGGATCCCGCGGAACTCCCAGTCGCCGCCGAGCGCCGTGGACAGCACTTCCTCGGACTCGGTGGGCTGGGCGCCGACGTCCTCGCGGATGGGGGTGGGGCCCGTGACGACGTGGTTGGTGAGCCGTCCCAGGCCCTCCACCTCGACCTCCACGACGTCGCCCGGACTCACCGGACGGGAGCCCGCCGGGGTGCCGGAGAGCAGGACGTCGCCGGGAAGCAGGGTGATGGTGCGGGCGATGTCCGCGACGAGGTAGTGCATGTCCCAGCGCATCTCGTCGGTCGAACCGTCCTGGACGACTTCGCCGTTGACGTACGTGCGCAGCCGTTTGTGGTGGAAGTCCCAGCCGGTGACGAGGCCTGGGCCGAGCGGGCAGAGCGTGTCGGAGCCCTTGACGCGCAGCATGGAGCCCGCGTCGGTGTCGCGGAAGTCGTGCAGCCCGAAGTCGTTGCCGACGGTGTATCCGGCGATGTGGGCGGCGGCTTCGGAGGGGGCGATGTTACGGGTGGTGCGGCCGATGACGATGGCGATCTCGCCCTCGTAGTTGAGCCACTTGCAGCCGAGCGGCCTGACCACCGCTCCCCGGTGCGCGTTGAGGGCGGAGACCGGCTTGTGGAAGTAGGTCGGTGCGGCCGGGAGCCGCGCGCCGAACTCCTCCACGCGGCTGCGGTGGTTGAGGTGGACGGCGATGACCTTCGACGGGGTGACGGGCGGCAGGTGGTGCGCCCGGTCGGTCTTGACGCGGCGGCCGTCCCCGGCCACGAGTTCGTCGCCGTCGCGCACGGTGTGCACGGCGGCGCCGTCCAGCAGGACGCGGCGGTACTCGGGCACGTCACACCTCCCGCAGGTGGCCGTGGGGGTGGCGCGCGGCGGGAGCCCGTACGGCCGTCGCCGCGTCGCGTCCCGCCCAGCCGTCTTCGGGCCGGTCGAACCAGAGGTGTGCCTGGCCCGTGCCGATGGAGTTCTCGTACTCCCCGTACCTCCTGGCCCGTGCCGTGCACGCGCGTCCCCCGAGCGCGCCCGCGAGCATCAGGTAGTGCGCGAACCGCGCCTCCGGCTTGAACCGGTCGAACTCCGCCATCGTGTCGAGCACCCGGTCGTGCCTCCCTTCGGCGAACCACGCGATGCGCTGTTCGTCGGCGGCGCGCGCCTCGGGCGTGCGGATGTGGACGGGGTCGGCGGCCTCGTGGGCGCGCAGTTCGCGCAGCGGCCAGAAGCGGTGCGAGAGCGCGCCCGAGGCGATGACGAGGACCTTGCGCCCCGGCACCGTGGCGATTCCGTCGGCCAGGGCCCGGCCCAGGCGCAGGTGGTCGTCCGCGTCGCCGGTCTGGCAGACGCCGATGGAGACCCAGCGCTTGTCGGGCAGCCCTTCGCCCAGGTACTTCCAGAGGTTGAGGGTGGCGTAGTGGAGCGGGAGGTACGGGTCGTCGACCGGGGTGATCCAGGTGCCGTGCCGCTGGGCGAACGAGGCGACGGCGTGGGCCAGTTCGGGGTCGCCCGGATAGTCGTACGGCATCCTGCGCATGCCGCGCGGCAGTTCGTCGGAGGTGAAGAGCCCCGCCCTGCGGCCGTGCGCGGTGACGACGAACTCGACGGTGGTGGCCCAGTGCGAGTCGAGGACGACGACCGTGTCGTACGCCGTGCCGGACGCCGGGTCGAAGACGTCGTCGCGCAGCCGCTTGAGGCCGGTGACGAGGGTGGACTCCTTGCCGTCGTTGAGGGCGAGGCGGACGTCGTCGGGCAGCACGACGGTGGGGACGTGGGCGAGCAGGCCCGCGCCGGTGATCTCACCCATGGCTCCTCCAGCCGTGCGGTGCGCTGACGGGTGCGGTGGCAGGTGCGGTGACGGTGTTCTTCAGGTCGCAGTAGAAGTCGAAGCTCCAGGCGCCGCCCTCGCGGCCGATGCCGGACTGGCGGGCGCCGCCGAAGGGCACGGCGAGGTCGCGCACGTAGAAGCAGTTGACCCAGACGGTGCCCGCGACCAGTCGGGCCGTGATCCGGTCGGCTCGTGCGGGGTCGGTGGTGACGACGGTCGCCGCGAGGCCGAAGCGGGTGTCGTTGGCGAGCCGCACCGCCTCGTCCTCGTCGGTGAAGGTCTGGAGGGTCAGGACGGGGCCGAAGACCTCTTCCTGGACGATCTCGCTGTCCTGCGCGGGGCCGGTGAGGAGCGTGGGCGGGTAGTAGAGGCCGCCGCGCGGTGCGCCGCCCCGCGCGGCCACGGCCCCGGCGGCCGTGGCGCGCCGTACGAAGCCGTCGACGCGCTCCAGTTGGCGCGGGTGGACCAGGGGCCCCAGGTCGGTGGCCCCGTCGCGGGGGTCGCCCTGCACGAGCCGGTCGACGCGGGCCAGGAAGCGGTCGGTGAACTCCTCGGCCACGGACTCCTGGACGAGGAGCCTGGTCGCGGCGAGGCAGACCTGTCCGGCGTTGTCGTACTGCTCGACGGCCAGGTCGACGGCGAGGTCGGCATCGGCGTCGTCGAAGACCAACAGCGGTGATTTTCCGCCCAGTTCGAGGCTCACGGGCGTGAGGTTGAGCGCGGCGGCCGCGGCGACCGCCTTGCCGGTCGGCACGGATCCGGTGAAGCTGACGCGGCGCACGTCGGGGTGGGCGGCGAGGGCGGCGCCCGCCTCGGAGCCGTATCCCTGGAGGACGTTGAGGACGCCGGGCGGCAGGCCCGCCCGCTCGGCGATGTCGGCCAGGAGCGAGGCGGTCAGCGGGGACCACTCGGCGGGCTTGAGGACGACGGTGTTGCCCGCGGCGAGCGCGGGGGCGACCTTCCAGGTGGCGAGCATCAGGGGCGCGTTCCACGGGGTGATCAGCGCGCAGGGGCCCGCCGGGTCCCAGGAGACGCGGTTGCGGTGGCCGCGCGTGTCGGTGTCCGGGTGCTCCAGGGTGAGTGAGCGGTCCGCGAAGTAGCGGAAGTTGTGGGCGACGCGGGGCATGACGCCGCGGCGGTGGGAGCGGAGCAGGGCGCCGTTGTCGGCGGTCTCGACGCGGGCGAGGTCGTCGAGGTTCTTGTGCACGCCGTCGGCGATCGCGTGCAGCAGGCGGGCCCGTTCCTCGCGGGGCGTGGCGGCCCAGTCGGGGAACGCGGCGACGGCGGCCGCGACGGCCGCGTCGGCGTCGGCGCCGGTGCCCCTGGCCACCTCGGCGAGGGGGCGGCCGTCGACGGGCGAGTGGTCGGTGAAGGTCGCCGCGGAGGCGCGGCGCAGGCCGCCGATCCAGTGGCGGGTGTCGACGGTGACGCCTTCGACGGTGGCGGTGGGGCCCGTGACCGCGGAGTCGGACCGGGGGCGCGGTCCCGTGGTCCGGGGCCGGTGCCCTTCGGGCCCGGCACTGGGGCGATCGGTCATGTGCGGCCTCCTCGGGGCGCCGGCGGGCGGGTCATTCGGCGCCCGACGTGTGGGACTCCAGGAGCCGGCCGCCGTCCCAGACGACGCCGACCTGGCGGTAGTACGCGGCGATGGGCTCGCGCACCACGAGGCGCGCCAGCTCCTCGGTCGGCGCGTCGAAGAGTTCCAACTCGGCGTCGCCCGTCCAGGGTTGCCCGGCCTCGAAGGCGGCGGCGCCGGACTCGACGAGTTCGTCCAGGGCCAGCCCCTTGCCCTTCTCGACGGACGGCAGCCAGCGGTGGTGGGCCATCGGGTGGGCGTTGACGGTGCCGCCGGTCGGGGACGGCTCGCGCAGGGTCACCACGGTCTGCGCGAGGCGGCGGTCCCCGGCGGCGAGCGTGGCGCCGAACCGCGCGCCCGCCTCCACGCGGGGGGCGGGGCCGTAGGGGTGCGGGCGGGTCTGGTGGATGGAGCCGAGCTTCTTGGGGTAGCCCTGGTGCCAGCCCCTGGCGAGCGCGAAGTCCTTGTCGACCCAGATGAACACGCACCGCGAGTAGACGCGGCCCCGGTAGGAGCAGCGCACGACCGCGAACGCCTCCTTGTACTGCGACCTGACCGGGTCGAGGAGCTCCTGGCGTCCGGTCGAACAGGACTGCCAGTCCGCCCAGATGAGCGCGACGGCTCCGGGGTCGTCGTCGACGAGTTCGAGGGGCGGCGGCAGCAGTTCGCGCACCCGCTCGGGGTCGGTGCGGTACTCGACGGTGAGCAGGTCTCCCGAGTAGTACCAGGGCGGGGCGGGCGCCAGCGCGGAGTCGCCGGTCGCCGTCTTGGGCGGGAAGTAGCCGCGCAGTCCTGTCATCGTGGGCTCCTCACGCGAGCGGGGCGGGCTGCTGAACGAGCCGGGCGCGGTACCGGGCGGCCGCCGCGGCGGCGGCCGGGCCGCCGAGCGCGACGACGCCGACGAGGCGGCCGTCCGCGCGGTACTCCGCGACGACGTCGCCGCCGTCGCCCCGGTCGCCGTCCGGGTCGCCCTCGACGACGCGGATGTCGCCCGTGCCGAGTTCGGGCGAGCCGAAGGACTGGATGCGGAAGTCGTGCTGGTCGCTCCAGAAGCTGGGCAGCGGCGCGAAGGGCGCCGACTCCCTTTTTTCACCCGCCAGTTGGGCGACGAGCGTCCGGGCCGCGTACCGGGCGCTGTCCCCCGGCATCGACCAGTGCTCGACGCGGCGCGCGGGGCCGCCGTACCGGACGTCGGGGAAGCGGGCGACGTCACCGACCGCGACGGCGTGCGGCGCGCCCGGCGTGCGCAGCTGTTCGTCGGTCAGCACCCCGTCCGTCAGGTCGAGTCCGTTGCCCGCGAGCCATTCGGTGTTGGGGCGCGCGCCGACGCACTCCACCACCACGTCCGCCGCCAGTTCGCGCCCGTCGTCCAGCAGCACCCCCCTCACCCGTTCCTCGCCCGTGAACGCGGCGACGCCCGCGCCGAGGACGAAGCGCACGCCGCGCGCGAGGTGCCGGGCGAGCAGCGCACGAGCCAGCGGTTCGCCCAGCGGTCGCAGCATCGGCAGCGGTACGACGTCCACGACGGTCACGTCCCGTACGCCCAACGCGACGGCCGTGGCGGCGACTTCGCAGCCGATGAACCCGGCCCCGACGACCACGAGGCGGGCACCGGGCCTGGTGAGTGTGGTGTGCAGCGAGCGGGCGTCGGAGATCGTGCGCAGGACGTGCCGGCCGCTCAGCGGGCCCGCGGGCCCCGGCCGGGCGAGCCGGCGCGGGCGCAGTCCGGTCGCGGCGACCAGTCCGGTGAACGGGATCTCCTCGCCGCCCTCCAGGACCGCGACGCGCTCGTGGAGCCGTACGGCGGCGACGGGACGGCCGATGCGCCACTCCACGTCGGCGGTGCTCGGCCTGGGCGTGAAGGCGAGGGAGTCGAACGGCACCCTGCCCGCGAGGACTTCCTTGGAGAGCGGGGGGCGGTTGTACGGCATGTGGGGCTCGGCTCCGACGACGGTGATCGCCCCGTGCCAGCCCGCGGCGCGCAGCTGCTCGGCGGCGCGCAGCCCGCCGAGGGAGGCGCCCGCGATCAGGACGCGCGGGGGCGCGTGCCGTGCGGGCACCGGCCCCGGGTCCGCAAGCCGTGGGCTCATCGGTCAGTCCTCGATCCTGATGGCCTGCACGGGGCAGACGTCGGCGGCGTCCTCGACGTCGTCGCGCCGGATGTCGTCGGGGTCGGTGGTGTAGTCGAGGTGCCCTTCGTCGTCCAGCCGGAAGACCTCGGGGGCGGCGAATACGCACTGGCCGTGGTCCTGGCACTTGCCCCTGTCGACGACGACCTTCATGTACGGCCCTCCTGAGCTCCGGCGCCATAAATCGTTTGGTACCAAACAACGTAGGCAACCGTTCCGGTCCGGTCAATCCCCCGTGCGATACGAGGAGTTGACCTCCCGGGCCTTGCGCACCCGACCGGAGCATCCCTACCGTCGAAGCATCGTTTGGCATCAAACAACTTGCATCAACCCCACAACTGCGGCCACGTCAGGTCCGCCCGAGGAGGCAGCGGTGAGCGCTCCCGACCCCGCACAGGTCCGTCGGCACACCGAGCGGTTGGCCGCGACAGGGATCGACGTGGTGCGGGTGGTCTATCCCGATCTGCTCGGCACGGACCGCGCCCGCGACGTGCTGCTCGACCACCTTCCGACGGCCTGCGCCCACGGGCTCGCGTTCTGCCGGGCCGTCTACCACACGACTCCCGGCGGCGACGTGGTGCCCGTGCCCGGCGGCCTCGACGCGGGCCTGCCCGACGTGGTCGTGCACCCCGACCTCGACACGCTCGTCGCGCTGCCCTGGGAGCCGGGAACGGCGAGCTGCCTGGGCGACGTCACCGATCCGCACACCGGGACCCCCACCCCCGAGTCCCCCCGCGACCTGCTGCGCGCCGTGCTCGCCCGGTGCGCCGAACGGGACCTGCACCCCGTCGCAGGACCGGAGTTGGAGTACTTCCTGTGCGACGCCGACCCGGCGGCGCCCGGCGGCTGGCGGCGCTACAGCTCGGCTTCGGGCGCGGTGTACACGGCGGGGCTGCGCGCCGACCCCGACAACCACCTGCTGCGGCTGCTGCGGCTGCTGCACGGGGCGGACATCGGCGTCACCAACGGCAACCACGAGTTCGACGGCGGGCAGTTCGAGATCAACCTCACCCACTCCGGCGCGCTGGACGCGGCCGACCGGGCCTTCCGGCTCAAGTCCGCGGTGAAGGAGCTGGCCCGCAAGGAGGGCAGGCTCGCCACCTTCATGGCCAAGCCCTTCAACGACGCCGGCGGTTCGGGCTTCCACCTCCACCTGTCGTGCACGGACGCCGAGGGGAACAACGTCTTCGACGACCCCTCGGCCCCCGACGGCCTCTCCGCCACCGCACGGCACGCGGTGGCCGGGCTCGTCGCCCACGCGCCCGCCCTGTCCGCGCTGGTCAACCCGACGGTCAACTCCTACAAGAGGTTCGGACCCGACACCCTGGCGCCCTGGCTGATCGACTGGGGCCTGGACAACCGCAGCGCGATGGTCCGCGTCCCGCCCGAGCGCGGTTCGGGCACCCGCCTCGAACTGCGCCTGGGCGACGCGAGCGCCAACCCGTACCTGCTGGTCGCGGCCGTCGTCGCGGCCGTCCTGCTCGGCATCGAGGCGGCCGACGAGCCGCCCGCGCCGCTGAAGGGGTACGGGTACGACACCGCGCGCGCCGCCCTGCTGCCCGCGACGCTGCCCGCCGCACTGGCCGCGCTGGAGGCGGACTCGGGACTGACCCAGCTGCTCGGCAAGGACTTCACGACCGCGTACCTCGCGTACAAGCACAACGAGGTCGACCGCTTCCAGCAGCACGTCACCGACTGGGAGTTCACCGAGTACGCGTACCACCTGTGACCGCCCCCGCCGCACGGCCGGAAGGAACCCCGACATGCCCCCGCAGCCCCGGCGCCCGCACCCCGTGACGGCGCCCGACCCGGCGCCGCCCCTGCCCCTGGACGAGGTCGACCTCACCGACCTCGACCGCTTCACCGACGGCACCACCCCCTGGCGGATGTTCCACACCCTGCGCCACGAGGACCCCGTCCACTGGCAGCCCGAGCCCGCGCCCAACTCCGGCTTCTGGGCGGTCACCCGGCACGAGGACATCGTCCGCGTCGACCGCGACGCGGAGACCTTCACCTCGGCGCGGTTCGTCAACCTCGAAGAGGTGGACGACGACCAGATCGCCAAGCGCGCCTCGATGCTGGAGCTGGACGGCACCCGGCACCGGGCGCTGCGCAGCCTGCTCCAGCGCCAGTTCGGGCACACCGTGATCAGCGGCTACACGGACTTCCTGCGCGGCCTCACCGCGCGCACCCTCGACGCGGCGCTGCCCCGGGGCGAGTTCGACTTCGTCGAGCACGTCTCGGCGGACTTCCCGATCAACGTGCTCGCCCGCCTCCTCGACGTGCCGCCCGAGGACAACCGCAAGCTCATCGCCTGGGGCAACCGCCTCATCGGCAACACGGACCCCGACTACGCCGACGTGCTGCTCGACAGCGAGGACAGCGAGCGCTACCGCGACCTGCCGTTCCGCTCCCCCGCCGCGACCGAGGTCTTCGAGTACGGCCGCGAGCTGGCCGGGCAGCGGCGCGGCCGCGCCGGCACCGACCTCGTCTCGCGCCTCGTCAACGAGGTCCCGCGCGACGGGGTCCCGCTCTCCGGGCAGGACTTCGACAACTACTTCCTGCTCCTGGTCGTCGCGGGCAACGAGACGACCAGGCACGCCATTTCGCACTCCGCGCTCGCACTGATCGAGAACCCGGACCAGCTGGCGCGGCTGCGCGACGACCCGGCGCTCATCCCCGCCGCCGTCGAGGAGTTCCTGCGCTGGGCCTCCCCGATCTACCACTTCCGCCGCACCGCGACCCGGGACACCGAGCTGGGCGGCAGGAAGGTCAAGGAGGGCGACAAGGTGGTCATGTGGTACGCGTCGGGCAACCGCGACGAGGGCGTGTTCCCCGACCCGTACGCCTTCGACGTGACCCGCGCCGAGAACGACCACCTCACCTTCGGCAAGGGCAGCCCGCACCTGTGCCTGGGCAACCTGCTGGCCCGTACGGAGATCCGCATCATGTTCGAGGAGCTGATCCCCCGGCTCGCGGACATCCGCCTCGCGGGTCCCGTGCGGCGCGTCCGCTCCAACTTCGTGAACGGCATCAAGCACCTGCCGGTACGGGTGGCGACGTCGTAGCTCCTCCCGACGGGCCCGGTCGTCCGGCTCCGGGGCCCGTCAGACCCGGTCGGGCGAGAAGGCGCCGACGCCGCCACCGCCGTCCAGCGGATTGATCCGGCGCAGCGCGGCGTAGGCGGCGGCCGGGTAGCGCTGGTCGGGGCGCAGCGCGTACTCCCGCAGGCACGCCTCGGTGAACTTGACGACGTGCTCGTCGCCGTGTTCGGCGGCGCGCGGGGCCAGTTCGTGGACGGGCGGCAGGTCGGGGACCTCGGCCCGCCACGCGCCCGTGCCCTCGTCGCGCCGGTCCACGGTCAGGGCGAGCAGGAACGCCGTCTGGACCTGCCAGAGGCGGGCGACCGTCGGGCCGTGCAGCTCCGTCGGGAGGTGCGGCAGGACCAGGCGGACGGCGGCGGGCGCGGTGACGCCGTGGATCAGGGGAACCGGGTAGACCTCGGGGTGCCCGAGGTAGACGTCGGCGAACTGGAGCGTCATCTCGGTCAGCAGCAGGGGTGCCTGATCGGGGCCGATCCAGCCCAGTGCCGCACTGTAGTGCGGGAGTTCTTCGAGAGCGCCGAACCTCTCCCGGGCGGCCTCCGCCGTCAGGCCGCCCGGGAGCGGGACGCGGGGCAGGGCTTCGACGGCGGCGGACACGGCGCGGGTGCCGGTGAGGCGGGGGGTGCCGGGGAGTTCGGTGTAGCGGGCGGCCCAGTAGGCCAGGCCCCTGGCCAGCTCGCGGAGCTGGAGTCCGGTCGCGGCGTTCCCCGCTGTGTACAGGCCGCGCACCGCGTGGGCGGTGCGGATCACGCCGTGGGTGAGTCCGGCGAAGAGGCCCGGGAGGAGCCGGGGCCACCAGCGGGCGAGCACGTCGCGCCAGTGCGCTTCGGCGAGTTCCGCGCCGAAGAGCCGCTCCCAGTCGCCCGCCCTGCGGATGTCGCCGAGGGCGGGGCGCCAGGACGCCTCGTCCGCCGGGTCGACGCGCAGGAGCGCGGCGGGCGGCTCGTGGTGCTCCATGGCCCTGCGGTAGCGGACGACCCACCGGGCGACGTCGTCTCCCATGCCGAGCAGGACGAGCGCCTCGGCGCCCATCGGGCCGTGGTTGGCGAGGTCGACGCCCTGCCCCCGTTCGTACCCCAGGTCGTCCAGGCGCTCAAGGGCGTCGTTGAGCGCGTCTGTGTAGCTCACTGCGGGCATGACGGACCCCATCCTTCGATTTTCCGAACAGTTTGGATTTCCGAAGCATCTACACTCACAGTATGCACGACGCTCCCGAGCCGTACGCCGCCGAGCCGCAGACGGTCCACCGCCCCCGGGCCCTGACGCCCGAAGAACTCCAAGTCGTCGGCCTGATCCCGCTGTTGGAGCCGCACTTCCGGCCGGGCGAGGTCCGCGAGCTGATGCCGGAGCCGCTGCGCACGGCGATGGAGTCGCACGGCCTGACCACCCGTCACGGATCCGTGCTCCCCCACCTGCTGGCCGGTCCGCCGCTGACCGTCGGCGAGATCGCGGGGCGGCTGCACGTCTCCCTTTCCACGGCGAGCGAGCTGGTCGGCGGGCTGAGCAGGGCCGGGGTCGCCCGGCGCGACCACGACCCGGCGAACCGCCGCCGCGTGCTGGTCACGCTCGCCGACGAGTACCGCACCCCGCTGGAGACCTTCGCGGCCCGGCGCGGCGAACCGCTGGTCCGCGCCCTCGCGGAGCTGACGGAGGACGAGCGGGCCGGGTTCCTGGCGGGGCTGCGGGCGTGGGTCGCCCAGTTGCAGTCGCCCGCCGACTGACCGCGAGGGGCTGCGCGGGACCGTGCGGGGCTACGAGGGACCGCGCGGGACTCCGGAAGGATCCGACAGAGCCCGGCAGACCCCGCCGAACCCCGGGGGCCGATAAATCCGGTGCGCCCTCCGGGAGGGCTCGGTTAGCGTGGAGACATGTCTACGCCCCGAGTTTCCTAGCCGAGGACCCGCTTCCACGCCAGAAGTGTGTCCCTCAGCCCTCTCGGAGCGTTACCCCATGATCACCGTTCGCGGTGTCGAGCTGCGCGCAGGTGCCCGCCTGCTGCTCGCCGACACCTCCTTCACCGTCTCCCCCGGCGACCGCATCGGCCTCGTCGGCCGCAACGGCGCGGGCAAGACCACCCTGCTCACCGCCCTGGCCGGCCGCTCCCGCCCGGCGTCGGGAAGCATCACCCGCACCGGCCCGCTGGGCTTCCTCGCACAGGACTCCCGCGCCGCCGACCCCTCGGTCACCGTCACGGACCGCATCCTCGCCGCGCGCGGCCTCGACCGCGCCCTGCACGCCCTGCGCGCCGCCGAGACGGCGATGGCCGCCGCCTCGGCCGACCCCGTCGCCCTCGAACGGGCCATGGCCGCCTACGCCCGCGCCGAAACCGCCTTCCAGTCCGGCGGCGGATACGCGGCAGAGGCCGAGGCCGCCCGGGTCGCGGCCGGGCTCGGGCTGCCCGAGCGCGTCCTGGCCGAGCCGGTCGGCGCGCTCTCCGGCGGTCAGCGGCGCCGGGTCGAACTGGCCAGGATCCTGTTCGCGGGACACACCGGCACCCTGCTCCTCGACGAGCCGACCAACCACCTGGACGCCGACTCGGTCGGCTGGCTGCGCGCCTTCCTGCGCGGCCACTCGGGCGGCGTGGTCGTGATCAGCCACGACACCTCGCTCCTGGCCGACGTGGTGAACCGGGTCTTCCACCTCGACCCGGCCCGTGCGGCGGTCGACGTGCACAATACCGGCTGGGAGCGGTACCTCGCGCAGCGCGCGGCCGACGAGCGGCGGCGGGCCAGGGAGCGCGCGGGCGCCGAGCGCAAGGCCGCCTCGCTGCACGCCCAGGCGGACCGGATGCGGGCCCGCGTCGCCACCGCCGCGACCGCCAGGAGCATGGCGCGCCGCGCCGACCGCATGCTCGCCGAGCTCGAACCCGCGCGGCGCACCGAGAAGGTCGCCAGGATCCGGCTGCCCGAGCCCTCCCCCTGCGGCCGGATGCCGCTCGGCGCGGTCGGCCTCACCAAGGCGTACGGCGGCCGCCGCGTCCTGGACGGGGTGGACCTCGCCGTCGACCGGGGCAGCAGGCTGCTGGTCCTCGGCCTCAACGGCGCGGGCAAGACCACGCTGCTGCGCGTCCTGGCGGGCCGGGAGGCGCCGGACGGCGGCAGGGTCGTGCCGGGGCACGGGCTGCGGCTCGGGTACTTCGCGCAGGAGCACGACACGCTGCGCGAGGAACTGACCGTACGGGAGAACCTCGTCGCCGACGCCCCGCACCTCACCGACGGCGAAGTGCGGGGCGTGCTGGGCTCGTTCCTGTTCACCGGGGACGACGCCGACAAGCGCGCCGGGGTGCTCTCCGGCGGCGAGAAGACCCGGCTGGCGCTGGCCGGTCTCGTCCACTCCGGCGCCAACGTGCTGCTCCTCGACGAACCGACCAACAACCTCGACCCCGCGTCGCGCGACGAGGTGCTGGCGGCGGTCGGCTCCTACCCCGGCGCGATCGTGATGGTCACCCACGACGAGGGCGCCGTCGACGCGCTGCGCCCCGACCGGGTGCTGCTGCTGCCGGACGCGGACGAGGACCTGTGGAACGAGGAGTACCGGGAACTCGTCGCACTGGCCTGAGTCCGGGGCCGGGGCCGGGGCCGGGGCCGGGGCCGGTGCGGGCGTACGGGGACGGTGCGTCATCTCCGTACGCCCGCCGCCTCGTTGCAGGGGGACCGGCAGAGACCTGCGCCGACGGTCTCTGTAGCGTGCTCGTCGACACATGGGGCCGGGCGCCGGACGACCGGCCCCGGCAGCGAAAGGACATGACACGGTGACAGACAGCACGGGGGCGGGCGGCACGGCGCCCGACGACGTGGCGCTCGCCGAGCGCTTCGAGCGGGACCGGTCCCATCTGCGGGCGGTGGCCTACCGCATGCTCGGCTCGCTCAGCGAGGCCGACGACGCCGTCCAGGAGACGTGGATCCGCCTGGCCCGCACCGACACCAGTGACGTGCTGAACCTCAGCGGCTGGCTCACCACGGTCGTGGGCCGGGTCTGCCTGAACATGCTGCGCTCGCGCGACACCCGGCGCGAGGACCCGCTGGAGACGTTCGCCTCGGGCGCGCCGCGCGCCGAGGCGGACGGCTCGGCCGTCGACCCCGAGCAGGAGGCCCTGATGGCCGACTCGGTCGGGCTCGCCCTGCTGGTGGTGCTCGACACGCTGTCGCCCGACGAGCGGCTCGCGTTCGTGCTGCACGACATGTTCGCCGTGCCGTTCGAGGAGATCGCGGAGCTGCTGGACCGTACGTCCGCCTCCACGCGGCAGCTCGCCAGCCGCGCCCGCCGCCGCGTGAAGGGCGGCGCGCCGGATCCCGGCGCCGACGCCGGGCGCAAGCGGCTGGTGGTGGACGCCTTCCTGGCGGCCACCAGGGGCGGCGACTTCGAGGCGCTCGTCTCGCTCCTCCACCCGGACGTGGTGCTGCGCGCCGACCGGTTCGCCGGGCCGACGCCCGAGCCGATCCTGGTCGGCGGCGCGGAGACGGTGGCGCGCGGCGCGATGGCCGCGATGGGCCGGGCCGCGTTCACCGGTGTGGCGCTCATCGACGGGGCGTTCGGCCTCGCGATGGCTCCGCTGGGCCGGCTCCGGCTCGTGCTGCAGTTCACCGTGGTCGACGGCCTGATCACCGGGATCGAAGTGGTCGCGGACCCCGAGCGCATCGCGAATCTGGAGCTCGACGTGGCGGACGGGCCCGCCGTCACGGACGAGCCGGGCGCCACCGGGCCGCAGGCCTGAGTGGCGGATGACGCGGTACGGGGCCGGGCGCGGCGCGCCCGGCCCCGTACCGCGCTTCGGTGCCTCAGCGGCGCAGCACCTTGCGCGACAGCGCGTTGCCCAGCAGCTGGGCCGCCTGCACCAGGGCGATCAGGATGAGCACCGTCACCGCCATCACCCGGTCGTCGAACCGCAGGTAGCCGTGGGTGATGGCGAGGTTGCCCACGCCCCCGCCGCCCACCGTGCCCGCGATCACCGAGAAGTCGATCAGCGCCACGAGCATGAAGGTCATGCCGAGGATCAGCGGGCCCAGCGCCTCGGGCACCAGCACGGTCAGCAGGATCCGCACCCTGCTGGTGCCCATCGCGCGGGCCGCCTCGATCACTCCCGGCTCGACGCCCACGAGGTTGCTCTCCACGATCCTGGCGACCCCGAAGGTCGCGATGAACGTCATCGGGAAGATCACCGCGTCGGTGCCGACCGCCGTGCCCATCAGCTCCCGCGTCACGGGGTTGAGGACGACGATCGCGATCAGCGCGGGGACCGGTCTGATGACGTTGACCAGGAAGCTGAGCAGCACGAAGACGAGCCGGTTCTGGAAGATGCCGCCCTTGCGGGTGGCGTACAGGGCCAGCCCGACGAACGTGCCGAAGAGCGTGGCCAGCACGAGGGTCGCGAGGACCATGTAGACCGTCTCGCCCGTCGCGTCGACGATCTTCGGCCAGAGGACGTCCCAGTCCTGTTGCACTACGCGTTCACCGCCTTCGTCGCCACGCCGTCCGGTGCTTTCGCCACACCGTCCGCAGCCTTCGCCACACCGTCCGCAACCTTCGCCCCGCCGTCCGGCGCGCTCGCCCCGCCGTCCAGGTCCGCCAGGACCGCCGCCGCGACCGTGTCGGGCACGCCGTGCTCCCGCAGCAGCCCGGGAAGCAGGCCGCGCACGGGGGACGCGTGCAGCGCCGCCCGTACGAACTCCCGGGTCGTCGGGTGGCTCGGGCGCGTGAAGACCTCGTGCACCTCGCCCTCCTCCACGACCGCGCCGTCCTCCATGACCGCGACCCGGTCGCAGATCGCGGTGACCACCTCCGTCTCGTGCGTGATCACCACGATCGTGACGCCCAGCTCGGAGTTGACCCGCTTCAGCAGGGCCAGCACCTCCTGGGTGGTGCCGGGGTCCAGCGCGGACGTCGCCTCGTCGCAGAGCAGCACGCGCGGCGACGTGGCGAGCGCGCGGGCGATGCCGACGCGCTGGCGCTGGCCGCCCGAGAGCTGCTCGGGGTAGCGGCGGGCGTGGTCGGCGAGGCCGACGAAGTCCAGCGCCTCCAGGGCCTTGGCGCGGGCCCCGGCCCTGGAGTGCCCGGACTGGCGCAGCGGGAACACCACGTTGCCCAGCACGGTCCTGGACCTGAAGAGGTTGAACTGCTGGAAGATCATGCCGATGTCGCGCCGCGCGGCGCGCAGTTGGCGCTCGCCGAGCGCCGTCAGCTCCTGTCCCGCGACGGTGACGGTGCCGCTCGTCGGCCGCTCCAGCAGGTTCACCAGGCGCAGCAGCGTGGACTTGCCCGCGCCGCTGTGGCCGACGATGCCGTGGACGGAGCCCGCGGCCACCTCCAGGTCGACGGCGTCCACGGCCCGTACGCCGCCCTTGAACTCCTTGCTGACCCCGGCCAGCCGGATCATGGGCCCGTCCTGGGCCGCGGCGCTACTTCTTGAGCTGCTGTGCGACACGGTCCAGCTCCTTCTCCAACTCGCTCTGCGACAGGTCGAGGTGGACGCCGGTGCCGTTGGCGTACTTCTGGTAGGCGTCCTGGACCGGCTTGCTCGCGTACAGCTTCGCGATCTTGGCGTAGTCGGGGTTGTCCTTGTCGCCCGCGCGGACGGCTATGACGTTGATGTACGGGCGGATCCGCGGGTCCTTGGGGTCGTCGTGGAAGAGCGCCGACTTCGCGTCGATCTTGGCGAGCGACGCGACGCCGTCGTTGATGATCGCGATGCCCACGTCGGGCAGCAGGCGCGGCGTCTGCTGGGCGTTGACCGGGGTGAACTCCAGGTTCTTCGGGTTCTTCGCGACGTCCTCGGGGGTGGCGTACAGGCCCGTGCCCGGCTTCAGCTCGATGAGCCCCGCGCGGTCCAGCAGGTGCAGCGCGCGGCCCTGGTTGGCCGGGTCGTCGGGGTGGGCGACCTTCGCGCCGTCCTTGAGGTCCTGGAGCTTGTCGACCTTCTTGGAGTAGATGCCGAGGGGGACGACGGTGGTGGCCGAGAGGGGGACGATGTCGGTCTTGTTCTCCAGGTTGGACTGGGCGAGGAAGACCAGGTGCTGGAAGGCGTTGAGGTCGATGTCGCCGGCCGCGAGCGCCTTGTTGGGCAGCGAGTAGTCGTCGAAGGAGACCGGTTCGACCTTGAGGCCCTGCTTCTCGGCCTCCTTCACGAGCGTGTCCCACTCCTGGGCGTCGCCGCTGATGCCGACCTTGATGGTGTTCTCGTCGTCGCCGCCGATCAGACCGCAGCCCGACGTCAGGACGGCCAGCGCGGTGCCGGTTGCGGCCGCGAGTACGGCGCGGCGGCTGAGCGGGGTGCGGTGCATGGTGATGACTCTCCTCGTGGGTGTGGACGGGATTCAGGCCGGGAAGTGGCAGGCCGCGGTGGTGCCCCGGCCGGATGCGGCGGGGACCGGGATCTCGCTCTCGCAGCGCGCGCGGTCGGCGGCGCCGAGGGCGGAGTAGCGGGGGCAGCGGCCGCGGAATCCGCAGCCGGTCTGCCGTTCGGCGGGGCTCGGCGGATCGCCCGCCAGCAGGACGCGTTCGCGTTCGCGCTCCCGTACGGGGTCGGGCAGCGGGACCGCGGAGAGCAGCGCCCTGGTGTACGGGTGCCGGGGGTCGCCGAACACCTCGTCGACCGGGCCGCTCTCGACGGTGCGGCCCAGGTACATCACGCTGACCCGGTCGGCGACGTGCCGGATCACCGACAGGTCGTGCGAGGAGACGTCGAGCGCGGTGGTCGGCTCGTCGGCGAGGATCGTCTCCGGGGCGTTGGCGATCGCCGTGGTGGTGAGGGCGCGCTGGCGCATGCCGCCGGAGAACTCGTGCGGGTGGGCGCGGGCCCGGCCTGCCGGGTCGGGGACGCCGACGAGGTCGAGGAGTTCGACGGCGCGGCGGGCGGCGTGGGCGCGGGAGACGTCCTGCTGGGTGCGGACGGCCTCGGCTATCCGGTCGCCGACGTGGTGGACCGGGATGAGGGCCGAGAGCGGGTCCTGGAGGACCATGCCGATGCGGGCACCGCCCAGCCAGTGCCGGAAGCGCTCGGCGAGCGGGGTGCGGTCGTTGATGCCGAGCGCGGTGAGCCGCGCCTCGACCTGTGCGGGCGGGGGCGGGGGCCGGCGGCCCCCGAAGTAGCCGCGCGGGGAGAGCGCGAGCGAGGGCAAGGCGTAGGAGACCACGACGGCAAGCGCCAGTAGCAGAGCGTAGTAGCCGAGGCGTTTGGAGAGGTGGCTGAGCACGAGTGGGAATCCTCGGCAGGGCTTCGTGGGGACGGGGCGGTGAGCGACGCTATCCCACGGTTGTGACCGGGTGCGGCCCGTGCGTGAACCCTCTGTTGCAGCCTCAATAAATGCTCTGACCTGCTACTTTCATGGCCCTTTCGAGGGTCGGGGCCGTTCTACGGTTCCTGTTGCCGCGACCTCGCGACGCCGTACCGACCGGGAGGAACTCCAGCATGAACCGGGCCCGCAGGGCGATGGCCCTGACCGTAGCGACCGCGTCCACCGCCGTGGCGGTGACTGCGTGTGTCGGTACCTCGGACTCCGGCGACGGGGGCACGCGGCCCGCGCCGAAGGTCGGCGTGCAGGGGCTGAACCCGCATCAGGCGTCCGACCTGAAGCAGGGCGGCACCGTGCGCCTCTCGGTGCGGCAGTGGATCAGCCGGTCCAGCCCGAACCAGGTGGACGGCACGCAGGACCGCCTCAACCCGAAGGCGAAGCGCTGAACGGCACGGACGAGCGCTGCCGGGTCGCCGACACGGCGGGCTACGAGCAGATCTCATCTGGTGGTCGGCCGGCTGAAGTAGCCGTACGGAAAGCGGGGAGGTCCCACGAGTCCGTGGGACCTCCCCGGGGCGGTTCGTCGACCGTTCGGTGTGTGCGCTCCGTTCAGTGTCCGTGCGCGCCGTGCGCCAGGAAGCGGCCGAACGCCCGCCACTTCCCGACGGCGGCCCCGTCGGCGGAAGCGGCGGGCGAGGGCACGGCGGCCGGTACGGCGGCCGCCGTACCGGGTGGTTCGGGCCCCTGCCAGTCGCACGGCACGGGCGTCAGGCCCGTCGGTACCGCGCCGTGCTCCTTGAGCGCCACGCTCACCAGCGTCAGCAACAGGGCGATGTCCGCGTCGCAGTCCAGGAGGACCGTCACCCAGTCGCCACCGGGTTTCACCCGGATCGCGCTGCTGTGCCGCAGGTGGGGCAACAGCCGCTGGACGGCGGCGCGGGTGAGGCGGACATCGGCGGAGTCCTCGGAATGGAAGTGCACGACATCGCCCTCGGCACTGCTGAGGGCGAGACCAACAGTGCACCGGGGCGGGGCACTTACCAGATCCGGCCATGTCTCTAGTTGAGTCATGGCGCGATGAGCCACGGTCATAACCCCATCGTGGCGCACACTTCACCTGCTGGACCACCTCTGGTACCCACCGAGTGACGACTTTCGGGCTTTTGGTCCTTCCCACATGCCCCGACAATGACGGGGACACGCCATCGGGAGGGATCGTGAAGCCGTACCGCGCAGGACCGGCCGTCGCCTTGTTCGCCCTGTTGCTCGCCTGGTCGGGTGTCGCGGCGCCCGCCGCCCTCGGTGCCGTGCGCGCCGTGGAAGTGCGTGGCTCGGACGTGTTGTACGCCTCCGGAGGGCTGCGCTGCACGGTCGGCTTCAACGCGCGTGGCGGAGATCGTACGTACGCGGTCGTGGCCGGGCACTGCGCGGGCGCCGCGGGCACAGCCTGGTTCGCCGACCCCGCGCTGACCGTGCCCGTGGGCGTCACCGAGGCGGTGACCTTCCCCGGCCGGGACCACGCCGTGATCCGCTACACCAACGCCTCGGTGAGCCGTCCGGGCGAAGTGCGCACGGGGCCCGGCACGGTCCGCGACATCACCGGCGCCGCGCAGCCCCGGGTGGGGCAGTCCCTGTGCCACGTCGGCCGGACGAGCGGGCTGCGCTGCGGCACCGTCACCGCGGTGAACGTCTCGGTCACCTACCCCGAGGGCACGGTCCACGGCCTGTTCCGCTCCAACATCTGCACCGAGCCGGGCGACACGGGCGGCCCCGCCTTCTCCGGCACCCTCGCGCTGGGCCTGATCGTCGGCGGCAGCGGCAGCTGCGCGTCGGGCGGGGTCACCTACTACCAGCCGGTGGCCGCCGCCCTCTCCGCGTACGGACTCGCGCTGTACTGAGCCCGTGCCGCCAGCGGCCCGTCGGCCTGCGGATCAGCCCAGTTCGCGGACGAAGGTAAGGCCGGGCCGTCCGCCGAGGTCGGCCTCGCCCGTGACCGTGAAGCCCGCGCGGGCCAGCACCGCACGCGAACCAGCGTTGTCCAGGGTCGTGCGCGCCCACAGCGAGGTCAGCCCGTAGTCGGTGGCGGCCAGCTCGCACACCTCCCGCACGGCGGCCGTCGCCAGGCCCCGGCCCGCCGCGCTCTTGGCGATGCGGTAGCCCAGCTCGGCCGTGCCGTCCTCGACGTCGATCAGGTTGACCCGGCCCAGGACCGCCCCGTCGTCGGCCACGAGCAGGTGGAAGCGGCAGGTGCCGGCGGACTGCTCGGCGAGCAGCCCGGCGTGCCGGTCGTCGAACTCCGCGAAGTACGCGTCGCCCCGGTCCGGCACGGATTCGGCGAAGTAGGCGCGGTTCTCCCGCTCGAAGTCGAGCAGGGCGGGGGCGTGGTCGGCACGCAGGCACTGGAGTTCGGGCATGCGGACACGGTACGCGGCCGGTGCGCGGACGGCCCGTCCTTTTCCGTCCCCCCGGCCTCGCCCGGGGCCGGCCCCGTCGACCGCCCCCGAGCGGCGCACCGGGGGCGGTGCCGGGCCCGCCGTCCGACCGTGCAGACTGGGCTCATGTCCACCTCTTCCCGGTCCCCCCGTCGCCTCTGCCCCGTCTGCGGGCGTGACATCGCGGTCGTGGCGGGCCGCCTGGCCCGCCACGACCCGCCGCCGGGAATCGGCCACGCGCAGCTCACGTCCTGCGACGGTTCGCGGACGCGGGTGGGTCCCGGCGCCGCGCAGCCGTCCCTCGACGGGTATGTGGTGCCGGATTTCCCCGGTCAGATGCAGCTGTTCTGACCGGACCGGCCCCCTCGCGGGGTCAGATGCTGCTCGCCTCGCGCCACAGCCGTGCGGCCTCCGCGTCGCCCGTGACGCTCAGCCGCTCCTGCGGCAGCCGGTTCCACAGCACCAGGTAGAGGTCGGCCGCCGGGCCTTCGACCACGCAGTCCGGCGCCTCGGGCTCCTCGGTGGTGCGATCGGTCGTCGGCGCGTCGGCCGAGAGGCGCACGGTCCAGGCCGCGTCCGGGACGTCGGTGGCCCGCAGGCGCAGCGTGCGCGGGGTTTCGCTGCGCACCCTGCCGCGGTCGAGGGGGTGGACGCCGCACAGCAGTTCGTCCACGCCGTCCGCGGCAAACGCCGGGTCGAGCTGCGACAGCGGCAGCCCTGCGGCGGACTCGGCGTCCACCCGGTGCACGGCCGTCTCGTGGGCCTGGCGCCGCCTCCAGAAGGCCCGCGACGAGCCGTCGGGGCCGGGGAACAGCGTCCAGCAGGACAGGTCGGCGGGGGCCGAGCGCAGCGTCTCGATCAGGGTGCGGTGCCCTTGGCGGTACCACTCCAACAGGGCCTCGTGGGCGAGGTCGGGCGGGTCGACGGGCGGCTGTCGCTCCTGCAGGTTCCCGGCGACCTGACGGGTCGCCCAGCGGTGGACCCGGCCCACGTGGCCGACCAGGTCGTGGACCACCCAGTCGGGGCAGGCCGGTACGGGCGCGTCCGCGGCGGCGCGTTCGGCGGCGGCCGCGAGGCGGCGGCCCTCGACGTCCAGGATCTCGATGAACTCTTCGCTCTTCACCCCGCCGAGTGTGCCCGCAGGGGCGCTCCCGGGACACCGGATAATCACCACGCGGACCGTCCTCGCGCGATGCGAGGACCGCGTCAGGCCCAGGGGCGCCGGTCGGCTCCCGGCAGCGGGCGCGGCGCGGGCCGGGCGGCGACGAGGCGGTCGGCGAGCGCGCCGGAGAGCGTGCCCACCGCGTGCAGCAGGTCGTGGTCGCGGGCGAGCCCTGCGACCACGTCGAGCCGGTGCACCAGGCGCTCCCTGGCCGTGCTCGGCCCCCACGCGAAGTCCTCCACCGGCACGCGCGCGAGGTGGTCGCGGGTCTCGCGCTCCGCGCGCCGCACGAGCGCGTCGCCCTGGACGAGCCAGCCCGCGCAGGCGTCCGCGAGGTCGCCCGGGACGTCCGTGCCGGTGCGCGAGCGCCACGTGGAGCGGTAGACGGACTCCGCCTCCTCCAGCGGCGCGCCCGTCACCGACATGGCGCACCAGCAGGTCGGGAACCCGATGCGCAGATAGGCGAGTTCGACCAGTCCGTTGCCCAGTGCGGCGTGCTCGAAGTCGATGAACCGCACGCCGCCCGAGGTCCGCAGGTCGTTCCCGGGGCACGGGTCGCCGTGCAGCAGGGCGTGGTGCGGCGCCGGGTCGAGCCGGTCCAGGAGCGCGCCGAGCTGGTCGGCCGCGCGCGGGGGCACCTCGACGTCCAGTGCCTCGGCCAGGGCGAGGAACGCGTCGGCGTCGGCGGGCTTCGGGCCCGCCCAGGCGGGGAGCGCGCCCCGGTCGGCCGGTCCCGTGACCGAGTGCAGCCTGGCCAGCGCGTCGGCGTACCCGGGCAGCCAGTCACCGCCCCCGGACGCGCCCTGTTCTTCGAGGAGTTCCAGGACCATCACCCGGTTCCGCGGGTCGGTGCCGAGGAGCGCGGGGGCGACGGCCGGGTCGGCGGCGCGCCCCGCGAGGCGCAGCGCGGTGACCTCGCGCGCGAAGCGGGTGGCGCCGTCCGTGGTGGCGCCGCCTTCGGCGGTCTGCTTGACGATCGCGGGGGTGCCGTCGGCGAGGGCGGTCCGCCACACGTGCGAGCGGGGGCTGCTCTCCAGGAGGTGGCCTCCCTCGGGGAGACCCAGCGCGGACAGTGGCTCGCCGATCGGCATGGGTGTCGTCATGGCGATCACCCTAGGCACGGTACGGGCGGGCGGCTCAACCGACTTTCCCCCGACGGGCGCGGCCGCCAACGCCCTTGCACGACAAGGCCGATCGGCCGCGTCGTAGTCCCCAGGGCCACGGCGGCCGCTACCAAGGTCGGCGCGTCGGCGACCTTCGGACGATCCGTCCGGACGGGGCCTGCGGGCAGAGTGAGTGCCGTGCAGCGCGGCGCCGGGGGCGCCGGACGGATCGACGAGGGAGTCACGGTGAACGGCAAGGGCATGAGCAGGGCGCGGTTCCTGGCGGGTACGGCGGGCCTGGGGGCCGCTGCCGCCGCTGGGCCGCTGGTGGCGGCGGCTCCCGCGGGGGCCGCGCCCGTGCGGGCTGCGGGCGGGGCGGACGGGCGCGGGCGGCGGGGTCTCGGGCAGCGCGGGGTGTGCTACGAGGTGGGGCCGGGCGAGACCCCGGGGACGGCGTGGAGCGCGGAGCGGATGCGCGGGGACGTCAGGGCGATCGCCAGGGACCTGCACGCGGACACGGTCTCGGTGTTCGGCGAGGGCGTGGACCGGCTGCGGGCGACGTCCAGCGCGGCGGCCGAGCAGGGGCTCGGCGTCTGGCTCCAGCCCAGGCTCGGGGACGTGCCCGAGGCCGAGATCCTGGACCACCTCGCGGAGACCGGGCGGCACGCGGAGCGGCTGCGGCGGGCGGGGGCGCGGGTCCATCTGAGCGTGGGCTGCGAGTTCGTGCTGTTCGTGCCGGGGATCGTGCCGGGCGCCGACGCCCTCGAACGGGTGGAGAACCTGCTCAAGGGGAACTTCGACCCGGTGCACATGATGCGGCGGCTCACCGAGGTCGTCGCCGCGGCGGCGCGGGTGGGCAGGTCGGTGTTCCGGGGGCCGTTGACGTACGGCGCGGCGCAGGACGAGGAGGTCGACTGGAAGCTCTTCGACGTGGTGAGCGTCAACTACTACGCGTACCACCCGAAGAAGTCCGACTACGTGAAGGAGCTGTCGCCTTTCCTGCGCTGGGGCAAGCCGGTCGCGGTGACGGAGTTCGGCACGTGCACCTACGTCGGCGCCCCGGAGCGGGGCGGCATGGGCTGGCACACGGTCGACTACTCCAAGACGCCGCCGGAGATCGTCGGGGACCTGGTGCGCGGCGAGCGGACGCAGGCGGCGTACCTCACGGACATGCTCGACGTGTTCGAGTCGATGAACCTGTACGCGGCGCTGCTGTACACCTTCGTCAGCCCCGACTCCCCGCACCGCCCCGAGCCGAAGCTCGACCTGGACATGGCGTCCTACAGCATCGTGAAGAGCGTCAAGGACCGTCCCGACGAACCGGCTTCCCCCTGGCACTGGGAGCCCAAGGCGGCGTTCCACGCCCTGGCCCGGCACTTCGCGCGGCACGCCTGCTGAGCGGGGCGGCTGCCGGGAGCGGGCGCTGTTCGTGAGGCGTACGGCGGAGCTTCACCCGACGGAAACCGGCTCTACCGACCCTTCCGTTTCCCTGTCCCCGCTTGGCACACTCCGTTCGCTCCCGTTCCCTCAACGAAGAGGTCCCCCCACCATGGCCGAACTCGACCGGCGCCGGTTCCTCCAGATCGCGGGCGCCACCGCGGGCTTCTCCGCCCTTTCGAGCAGCATCGCCCGCGCCGCCGCCATCCCGGCCGCGCGCGGGTCGGGCAGCATCCAGGACGTCGAGCACGTCGTCGTGCTCATGCAGGAGAACCGTTCGTTCGACCACTACTTCGGCTCGATGAAGGGCGTACGGGGCTTCGGCGACCCGCGCCCGGTGACCCTGCCGAGCGGCAGGAGCGTGTGGCACCAGCAGTCCGGCGGCAAGGACGTGCTGCCGTACCACCCGGATGCCGAAGACCTCGGCATGCAGTTCATCGCCGGGCTCAACCACGACTGGGCGGGCGGCCACAAGGCGTTCAACAACGGCCGCTACGACCAGTGGATACCCGCCAAGTCGGCCGGCACGATGGCCTAT
Organism: Streptomyces sp. NPDC050504; assembly: GCF_044458065.1. Lineage (NCBI taxonomy): Bacteria > Bacillati > Actinomycetota > Actinomycetes > Kitasatosporales > Streptomycetaceae > Streptomyces > Streptomyces sp. NPDC050504. The sequence goes on from NZ_JBITHO010000006.1 coordinate 502,202, forward strand.
CTGACCCGCCAGGACATCCCGTTCCACTACGCGCTGGCCGACGCGTTCACCGTCTGCGACGCGTACCACTGCTCGTTCATCGGCGCGACGGACCCCAACCGGTACTACCTGTGGTCCGGGCACACCGGCAACGACGGCAGGGGCGGCGGGCCGGTCCTCGGCAACGAGGAGGCCGGGTACTCCTGGACCACGTACCCCGAGCGCCTGGAGAAGGCGGGCGTGTCCTGGAAGGTGTACCAGGACGTGGGCGACGGCCTGGACGCGGCCGGGCACTGGGGCTGGATCAACGACGCGTACCGCGGCAACTACGGCGACAACTCCCTGCTGTACTTCAACGCCTACCGCAACGCCAAGCCGGGCGAGCCGCTCTACGAGAAGGCCCGCACGGGCACGAACGTCAAGAAGGGCGACGGGCTCTTCGACCGGCTCAGGGCCGACGTGGCGGCCGGGACGCTGCCGAAGGTCTCCTGGATCGCCGCGCCCGAGGCGTTCAGCGAGCACCCCAACTGGCCCGCCAACTACGGCGCCTGGTACGTCTCGCAGGTGCTGGACGCGCTCACCGCCAACCCCGAGGTGTGGAGCAGGACCGCGCTGTTCGTCACCTACGACGAGAACGACGGCTACTTCGACCACGCCGTGCCGCCGTACCCGCCGTCGTCGGCGGCACAGGGCCTGTCGACCGTCGACACGGCGCTCGACAGGTTCGGCGGCAACGTCTCGTACGCGGCCGGGGCGTACGGGCTCGGCCAGCGGGTGCCGATGACCGTGGTGTCGCCGTGGAGCACCGGCGGCTTCGTCTGCTCCGAGGTCTTCGACCACACGTCGGTGATCCGGTTCCTGGAGCGCCGCTTCGGGGTCGCCGAGCCGAACATCTCGCCCTGGCGCCGGGCGATCTGCGGCGACCTCACCTCGGCCTTCGACTTCTCCCTGCGGGACACCGGCCCGGCCGAGCTGCCGAACACCGACGGCTACCGGCCGCCGGACGGCCAGCGCCACGACAGCTACGTGCCGAAACCGCCCGCGCAGCCCCTGCTGCCCAAGCAGGAGAAGGGCTCGCGCCCCACGCGCCCGCTCAGGTACGCGCCGTACGCGGACGGTGCCACCACCCCGTCGACCGGGCGCTTCCGGCTGACGTTCAGCGGCGGCGCCGGGGCCGGCGCGTGCTTCTACGTCACGTCGGGCAACCGCACCGACGCGCCGTGGACGTACACCGCAGAGGCGGGCAGGAGCGTCACCGACACCTGGAACGCCGCGTACTCCAAGGGCACGCACGACCTGACCGTGCACGGTCCCAACGGCTTCCTGCGCTCCTTCCGGCAGACCGCGTCCGCGGCGGGCCCCGAGGTGACCGCCCGGCACGCCGCGTCGGGCGGCGGCCTGGAGCTGACCGCGACCAACGCGGGCACCGCCGCCTGCCGCCTCACGTTCAGCAACGCCTACGGCGGCTCGGGCTGGACGCTGACCGTCCCCGCGGGCGGGCGCGTGACGCACCTGGTGGACCTCGCGGCCACCCGGCGGTGGTACGACGTGACGGTGGTCTGCGACACGGACCCGGTGTTCCGGCGCCGTCTCGCGGGGCACGTCGAGGACGGCACGGCGGGCATCAGCGATCCGGCAATCGCCACCGTCTGACGGTCAACTCCCCGGGGGACGCCGCCCGTTCGGCGCCCCCGGGAATCCGCTCGCCCGAGGCATATGCCAGAAGCACCACCGTATCGAGTGTTGCCGAACCCCTTACAGGAACTTCCCCGCTGTGCCACAGTCGTTACCGGTCCATTCGTCAGCTGGCCGCGCCGCGCCTGTATCGGAGTCCGACATGCCGTCCCATCCACTCGCGGACCGTCATGCACCGGGGTCCCCCGAGAAGGGGCTCGTAGACGCGCTCATCACGCGTACGCACCGGCTGCGCGGCGACGTGGACGCGGTGCGGCGCGACGCGTCGGCGCACGACGAGGACGACATGCACGGCCGCTGGCAGCGCGCGCTCTGCGACCTCGCCGTGCACCAGCTCGACGACCTCAGGGCCCACCTGGGCCAGCTCAAGGAGGGGCTGCCCGAGGAGGCCGCGCAGCTCCCCGCCCCGCGCGCACCCCACGGCGGCGCCGTGCCCGCCGCGCCTTCCGGCTCCCTGCTCAGCAGGGTCGGCAGCGCCGAGTGGAACCTGCTGACCGACGAGGTGAGCTGGTCGGACGAGCTGTACCAGATCTTCGGCCGCACCCAGGACTGCGGACCGCTGTCCCTGGACGAGCTGCCGACGATGGTCTTCGCCGAGGACCAGGCGCTGCTCACCGCCCTGGTGACGGACTGCCTCGTCGACGGCCGCCCCATCGACGGGGAGTTCCGGATCGTCCGTACGGACGGCCGGGTGCGCACGCTGCACATGATGGGCGAGCCCGTCCTGGACGCCGACGGGTGCACGGCCTCCATGTGGGCGGTCCTGCGGGACGTCAGCGAGCTGCGCAGGAGCCAGCGGGTCGTCCGCGAGAGCCTCGACTCGCTCCAGCGCCAGCGCCACATCGACCGCACCGAGCGGCGCCTCGCCGTCGAACTCCAGGAGGCCGTGCTGCCGCCCTGGCGCGGAACTCCGCGCCTCTCGCCCACCGGACCCGGCGGGCTCGACGTCGCGGCGCACTACCTCCCCTCCACCACGGACGCGCTGATCGGCGGCGACTGGTACGACGCGCTCGACCTGCCCGACGGCAGCTCCCTGCTGACCGTCGGCGACCTCACGGGCCACGGCGTGACGGCCACCTCCACCATGGCGATGCTGCTCGGCGCGCTGCGCGGCATGGCCGTCGCCGGAATCGCACCCGGCCCCCTGATGGGCCATCTGAACCAGCTGTTGGAGGCGTCGGCGCAGCCCGCGCTCGGCAGCGCCATCTGCTGCCGGTACGAGCCCACCACACGCACCCTGAGCTGGGCGCATGCGGGACACCCCGCCCCGCTGCTCTTCCGCGGCGGGGCGGGCGTGGCGTTGCCGCCGCCCGACGGCGTGCTGCTCGGGGCGACCTCCACAGCCGTGTACGAACAGGACGAGGTGCCGCTCCTTCCGGGCGACGTACTGGTGCTGCACACCGACGGGCTGACCCGCCGGGGTGCGCTCGACGAGCAGAACGTGCGTCGTCTGCTGGGGCTCGCGCCGAGGTTCGCCAGGGCCAGGACGGCGCGCGACTGCGTGCGCGGGATCGTCGAGGAGTTCGGCGGTGACGTCGGGCGCGAGGACGACGCGTGCGTGCTGGTGGCCAGGGTCGGCGAATAGCGCTCCACCGTGGATGTGGTGGGTACGGGTCCTCGCGGCCCGCGGTGGGGACCCCCGCTCAGACCTGTGCGCTCCTGACCCGCTTCGTCTGCTTGGGCAGGGCGGTCTTCAGCTCCTCGCGCAGCTCCTGGATCTTCGCGTGCCCCGCGTACTGGCCCGTGAGCAGGTACATCTCCCACAGCCTGTCCCAGGTGCGGTGCGACGAAGTGCTGCCGATGGCTTCCAGTGCCTGCCTGGCGTAGCGTTCGGCCTGTTCCGGGTCGTCGGCGATGAAGCAGGCCGAGGCCAGCGAGATGTAGTCGAAGACCTTCGACCGCTGGTGGCCGGACTTGCGCAGTTCGAGCGCCAGTTTGGCGTGCCGCTGCGCCCCGCTCGCCGCCGACGGGTCGTGGTCGGCGAGGGTCCGGAAGGCCAGCGCCTGCATGCCGTGCAGGTCGGCCTCGTCGAACATCTGCATCCAGCTGGGCGGCGGCACGTCGCTGCGGTCCGAGACGAACAGTTCCTCCGCCTCGCCGAGCGTGCGGCGCATCGCCTGGCCGTGGCCCATCGACGCCTGCGCCCACGCCTCGATGGTGTGCAGCATGGCGCGGGTGCGCGGCAGCGCCTCTTCGCCCGAGCCCGACTTGGCGAGCTTCATCAGGTCCAGCGCTTCGTCCGGCCGGCCCAGGTGGACCATCTGCCGGGCGGCCCGGGAGAGCGCCTCGCCCGCCCGGGGCCGGTCGCCGCCCTCGCGCGCCGCGTGGGCGGCGATCACGAAGTACTTCTGGGCGGTCGGTTCGAGGCCGACGTCGTGGGACATCCAGCCCGCCAGGACGGCGAGGTTGGCCGCGACGCCCCACAGGCGCCGCTGGAGGGGATCGGGGTGGCGGTAGGAGAGCATGCCGCCCACCTCGTTGAGCTGGCCGACGACCGCCTTGCGCTGGAGTCCGCCGCCCCGGTTGGCGTCCCAGGCGCGGAACACCTCGACCGAGCGCTCCAGCGCCTCGATCTCCTCGTATCCGATGGGAGCGGCCTCGTAGCGGTCGAACCCGGCGGGATCGGCCTTCAGCGGATCGTCGAAGCGGGGAGCGTCGGTCGAGAGAGCGGGGTCGGTGTGCAGCCAGTCGTGCATGGCGCTGCTGAGAGCGGTGCCTGCGGCGAGCGCGGCGCCCGCGCCCACCAGGCCGCGTCGGTTGAGCATGAGGTCCATTCCCGTGAATTCGGTGAGGACCGCCGCCGTTCGCTCGGGCGCCCACGGGATGCCGTCGGGGGTGTCGTCCGTTCCTGAACCCCGTCGTCTTCCAGCGCGCCCGTGCCGTACGAAACCGAGGTCCTCGATGGTCACGACACGGCCGAGTCGCTCGGTGAACAGGGCTGCCAGCACTTTGGGCACGGGATCGCGCGGGGCCTCCCCCTTGTCGATCCAACGCCGCACCCGCGAGGTGTCGGTCGCCAGTTGGGGGTGGCCCATGGCCGCCGCCTTCCGGTTCACGAGCCTCGCGAGCTCGCCCTTCGACCAGCCGGCCAGGCCGAACAGGTCGTTCAGGCGGGTGTTGGGTTCTCCGGTCACGTCAAGCCCCCAGGGTTCTCGGCTGACTTGACAGTAGCCCCCTGTCAGATGCGGCGGGACTATTCGCCAGGGTTCGCCAGGGTGCGCCAGATGGTCTGCCACCCGCGGCCGGGTGTCAGGTAAGAAGGCGCCACCCCGGCCCGGCAGTCGGTCTTCATTCCCCAGGGTGTCGGTCGGCTTCCGGTCCGGGTGGCGCACGTAAATCGTCGGACCACGAAGGGATCTGTCTCGCCCATGTACACAGCATCGTCCTCCGTGTCCGCCCCACCTCAGCCCCGGCGACCGGTAGCGGTCGGCGGACCGTACCTGGACCCCACGCAGGCCGGCCCGAACCGGCGGGCCGCGGGGCGGGTCGCCGGACCGCTCAGCGGGAGACTCGACTTGTCTGGCGCTCAGGGCGCGCAGTTGCGGAAGGCCATCACCGCCGTGCACCGCATCTGCCCGGAGTTCAACCCGGTGCAGGTGATGCGGCGCAGCGGCCGCTCCGTCCTGCTCGTCGGCACGACCGGGCGCACGAACGCCGTCGCCAAGTGTTTACTCGACCACTCCCCCGCCTGGGCGGAGCGCTTCCGCCACGAAATAGCGACGTACCGCGCCTTCGTCCGGCACCGTCCACCCGTGCGGGTGCCGCGGCTCATCGCCGCGGATCCTGACAACTGCACGCTGGTGATAGAGCGGATGCCGGGCCGGGTGGCGGCCCTGACGCGGCACCTGGCCGAGGCTCCGCCCCGTGCCGACGTCCGGGCCGCCCTCGGCGCGGTCGCCCGGCTGAACGAGTGGCGTCCGCCCACGGAGCTGTTCGGCAACAGGCCCCAGATCGACTACGCGAGCCGCATCTCGCGCTTCCACGAGCTGGGCCTCTTCACGGACCGCGACCTGGGCGACCTCCAGAAGCTTCTGCACGGGCTCGCACATGCCAGTGGCAGGGGCGGTGGCATCTGGCAGTTCTGTCACGGCGACGCGCTGCTCTCCAACATGCTGCTGTCCCCGACCGGCCCCGTGCTGGTCGACTGGGAGCACGCGGGCTGGTACCTGCCGGGCTACGACCTGGCGACGCTCTGGACGGTGCTCGGCGACGCGCCCGAGGCGAGGCGGCACATCAGCCAGGTCGCGCAGGCGGCGGGCCCGGCCGCGCAGGACGCCTTCCTGGTGAACCTGATGCTCGTGCTGACGCGGGAGATCAGGACGTACGAGACGGCCGTGCAGCGCACCATGCGCGAGGCGCCGTCCGTCGGCGGCGCGGCCGAGCGCCCCGGCGCGGCGCCCACGGGCGAGGAACAGCGGCTGCTGCTCAGGCGGCTGCACGACGACTGCGCGCTGGCACGGCGGGCCGTGCGCGCTGCGGTCGGCACTCGCTGACCGATGTGAAAAAAGGGGGATGCGCGCTGCGCGCCCAGTGCCGACGCACTGGACGCGCAGCGCGCTGTCGCGTCCGCCGCCCCCGGCCTGCCTCCGGCTCCCACCGCACCCGCGCCGACGTGCGGGATTCATCCGAAAATCCTTTCGGTGAAGGGTAATTGACGGATCGTTCGGAAGTGGATACCCCTAGACGGGCCCCTTCCGCTCCACCCGTCACTGGAGGCCGCATTGCAAGGTTCCGCCCTTCTCAGCCCAAGAGCCCTCGGTGCCCTGGCGTCGGCCGCACTGCTGCTGCCACTGGTCCCCGGCGCCACCGCGGCGCCCGCCACAGCCGCCCCCACCGCCGCCGCGCACGCCCCCTCCGCCGCGCTCCAGCGGGCCTTCGCGGCGGCGTCCGCCGAGTACGACGTGCCGCAGAGCGTGCTGCTCGGCGTCTCGTACCTCCAGTCGCGCTGGGACGCCCACGCGGGCGCGCCCAGCGTCACCGGCGGCTACGGCCCCATGCACCTCACCGACGCCGCCGGGGCCGTCGCCGACGCCCACCACCACTCCCACGGCACCGAGGACGCCCGCGGCGACGCCTCCCGCGCCGCCCGGACCCCCGCCCCCGAGCCCGCGCCCCCGAGGCCGGACCAGCTCCCGGAGCGGCTGCGCACCCTGTCGCGGGCCGCCGCGCTCTCCGGCCTGTCCCCCGAGCGGCTGCGCCGGGATCCCGCGGCCAACGTCCGCGGCGGCGCCGCCCTGCTCGCCGCGGCCCAGCGCGGTCTGGGGCTGCCCGCGAGCGCCGACCCGGCCGACTGGTACGGCGCCGTCGCCCGCTACTCGGGCGCCGACGACGCCGGGACCGCCGCCACCTACGCCGACGACGTGTACGAGGTGATCCGCGCGGGCGAGCGCCGCACCACGGACAGCGGCCAGCGCGTCACGCTGCCCGCCGACGCCTCGCTCGTGCCCGACCGGAGCCGGCTCGGGGGGCTCGGCCTGCGGGCCGCGGACACCGGGCGGACCGAGTGCCCGAAGTCCGTGGCGTGCGAGTGGATCCCGGCGCCGTACGAGGAGTTCGGCGAGGACGACTACGGCAACCACGACAAGGCGGACCGGCCGGACAGCCAGTCGATCGACTACATCGTCGTCCACGACACCGAGGGGTACTGGGACACCGCGCTCAAGCTGGTGCAGGACCCGACGTACGTCTCCTGGCAGTACACGCTGCGCGCGTCCGACGGGCACGTGGCGCAGCACCTGAGGCTCAAGGACGTCGGCTGGCACGCCGGGAACTGGTACGTCAACGCCAAGTCGGTCGGGCTGGAGCACGAGGGCTTCCTGACCAACCCCGACGCCTGGTACACCGAGGCGATGTACCGCAGCTCGGCCCGCCTGGTGCGCTACTTGGCGAAGCGGTACGACGTCCCGCTGGACCGCCAGCACGTCATCGGCCACGACAACGTGCCGGGCACCACGCCCGCCTCGATCCCCGGCATGCACACCGACCCGGGCCCGTACTGGGACTGGGCGCACTACTTCACGCTCCTGGGCAAGCCGTTCACCCGCACCGCGGGCCCCGGCTCCGCCGTCGTGACGATCCGCCCGGACTACGCGAAGCACCGGCCCCTCTACACCGGCTGCGTCAAGGCGGGCGAGCCGTGCGCGCCGCACGGCTCGGGCGCCGTACGGCTGCACACCGCGCCGGCCGACGACGCCCCGCTGGTCAAGGACATCGGGCTGCGGCCCGGCGGCCAGGACTCCACGACGGGCGTGAACGACACCGGCGCCCGCGCGTCGACCGGCCAGCAGTACGCGGTCGCGGAGCGGCGGGGCGAGTGGACGGCGATCTGGTACCTCGGGCAGAAGGTGTGGTTCCACAACCCGCGCGAGCAGCCGACGGCCGTGGAGTCCAAGGGCCCGCTGGTGACCCCGAGGGCGGGGCTCACCGAGGTCCCGGTGTACGGCAGGGCCTACCCGGAGAAGGAGGCGTACCCGGCGTCGGTGCCCGTGCAGGCGGTGGTTCCGCTGCCGTACAAGCTGCTCGCCGACCAGAAGTACGTGACGGGCGGGCGGACGCCCGGCGAGTACTACTACTCGCCGACGTTCGACACGGCCGGGCACACGGTGGTGCGCGGCAAGGAGGTCTACTACGAAATCCAGTTCGGGCATCGGATCGCCTTCGTGAAGGCCGCCGACGTGCGCGTGACGAAGCGCTAGAAGCCGCCTGACCAGCCGCGACGGAGAACCGGGCGCCATCGGCCGCAGGGGCCGATGGCGCCCGTTCGTATGACTAATCCACATGGCGTGTAGGCCGTACGGGCGACGGGTAGAGCTGCGCCGCATCCGCACCCGATCAAGGAAGGCCGCGACTCCATGGCCCAGCCCTTCACCCTGCCGGATTTCTACGTGCCCTACCCGGCCCGGCTCAATCCCCACGTCGAGGCCGCGCGCGCCCACACCAAACAGTGGGCGCGGCGGATGGAGATGCTGGAGGGTTCGGGCGTCTGGGAGGAGAGCGACCTCGACGCGCACGACTACGCGCTGCTGTGCGCGTACACCCACCCCGAGTGCTCGGAGGAGGTGCTGTCGCTGATCACCGACTGGTACGTGTGGGTCTTCTTCTTCGACGACCACTTCCTGGAGACCTTCAAGCGCAGCCTCGACCGGGCGGGCGGCAAGGAGTACCTCGACCGGCTGCCGGCCTTCATGCCGATGGACCTCGCCGAAGGGACGCCCGAGCCGGAAAATCCGGTGGAGGCGGGGCTGGCCGACCTGTGGCGGCGCACGGTGCCCGCGATGTCGCAGGCGTGGCGGGCGCGGTTCGCGGAGAACACCCGGCACCTGCTCAACGAGTCCCTGTGGGAACTGTCCAACATGGACGAGGGCCGCATCGCCAACCCCGTCGAGTACATCGAGATGCGCCGCAAGGTCGGCGGGGCCCCCTGGTCCGCCGGGCTCGTGGAGTTCGCGGCGGACGCCGAGATCCCCGACCGGGTGGCCCGCTCGCGCCCGCTGGGCGTGCTGCGGGACGCCTTCTCGGACGCCGTGCACCTGCGCAACGACCTCTTCTCGTACCAGCGCGAGGTCGAGGAGGAGCAGGAGAACAGCAACGGCGTGCTCGTCATGGAGCGCTTCCTGGGCTGTACGACCCAGGAGGCGGCCGAGAGCGTCAACGACCTGCTCACCTCGCGGCTCCAGCAGTTCGAGCACACCGCGCTCACCGAGATCGGCCCGCTCTGCGCCGAAAAGGGCCTGACCGCGCGGGAGACCGCGGCCGTCCTCGCGTACGCCAAGGGCCTCCAGGACTGGCAGTCCGGCGGCCACGAGTGGCACATGCGCTCCAGCCGGTACATGAACGGCGGCGGGGTCGCCGCCGGTCCGTCGGACACGCCGCTCGCGACGGCCGCCGGGTCGATCCGCTTCACCGGGCGCGCCGAGGCCGCGCGGCTGCGCTCGCACCGGCACGTGCCGTTCCAGCACGTCGGCCCTTCGCTGCTGCCGGAGTTCAGCCTGCCCTACGCGGTCTCGCTGAGCCCGCACCTGGCGGGCGCCCGCGAGCGGAACATCGCCTGGGCGCACCGCATGGGCATCCTCGGACCCCAGCCGGGCCGCCCCGACTCGCACGTGTGGGACGAGCGCAGGGCCCGCAACATCGACCTGCCGCTCTGCGCCGCGGGGATCGCCCCGGCCGCGACCCGGGACGAGCTGGACCTCGCGTCGAACTGGCTGACCTGGGGCACCTACGGCGACGACCTCTACCCGGTGCTCTACGGCAGGAACCGCGACCTGGCGGGCGCGCACGCGGCCAACGAGCGGCTGCGCACGTTCCTGCCGCTGGCGGGCGAGCCCGTGCCCGAGCCCGTCGACGCGATGGAGCGGGGCCTCGCCGACCTCTGGCGGCGCACGGCGGGGCCGATGGACGAGCGCTCGCGCCGGGTGTTCCGCAAGTCCGTCGAGGACATGCTGGACAGCTGGCTGTGGGAGCTCGCCAACCAGCTGCAAAACCGTATCCCCGACCCGGTGGACTACCTGGAGATGCGGCGCTGGACCTTCGGCTCCGACCTGACGCTGCGGCTCGCCCGGCTCTCCAAGGGCGAGACGGTGCCCGTCGAGGTGTACGAGAGCGGGCCGATCCGTTCGCTGGAGAACGCGGCGATCGACTACGGGATGCTGATCAACGACGTCTTCTCGTACCAGAAGGAGATCGAGTACGAGGGCGAGGTGCACAACCTGGTCCTGGTCACGCAGCGCTTCTTCGACATCGACTACCCGACGGCCCTGCGGCTGGTCCACGACCTGATGGAGGGCCGCCTCGCGCAGTTCCACCACGTGATCGACGTCGAACTCCCGGTGCTCTACGCCGACTTCCAGCTGGACGAGGCGACCAGGAAGGCCGTCGACGACTACGTGGACGACCTGCGGAACTGGATGGCCGCGGTCCTCAACTGGCACCGCGGCTGCGTCCGTTACTCCCAGGAGCACCTGCGCTCGGGGTCGGGCGGCGCGCCCTGGCACCTCGGCGGCCCCAAGGGCCTCGGGACGTCAGCGGCCCGCGTGCTGCTCGGGTAGCGGCGGCGCGGCGGGGTGCGCGAAAGCCCGGCCCTCCACGTGGAAGGGGCCGGGCTCGTGGATGTACGGGCGGCGGGCCGGGTCCGCGGGGCTCAGCCCTGCTGGAACAGCTCCGCGGGCAGCGGCTTGAGCAGCGCGTACAGGTCGTCCGTGATCGGCCGGTCCCAGCTGGCGATGGTCACCAGGACGTTGTCGCTGCGGTCGAACTGCACGCAGGAGATCCGGCTCTCGGAGAGCTTGACGCGGCGCACGATCAGGAGGTTGTCGCCCTGCATGACCGGGACGTCCTCGGTCGAGACGACCTTGACCTCCTCGTCGTTCTCCAGCGCCAGCAGCAGCTGCGCCACCTCGAAGGGGACCTCGCCCTCGGGCAGCTCGCGGGCGGGCGAGCCCTCGGGGAGGTTGCCGATCACCATCGCGGGGCCGCGGCCGCCGAAGAGGTCGTAGCGGAGGAAGACACCCTGGCAGCTGCCGTCGGGGGCGGGCAGCAGACCGGCGCCGAGGTTGCCGGGCCAGTCGCCCGGGTCCATGGCCAGGACGTCGAAGTCCGGGCCCGCGGGTGTGGCGGAGCTGCGGCGGCGGAGGAAGGACATGCCGCAATGGTACGTGCACCGGGGCGTGCCCCGTCGCGCCCCCTCGACGCCCCCGGCGGCCCCGCACCGGCCCCCGCCCGGGGCCGGGCACGGGGCCGGGCACGGGCTCTCAGGCGCCGCTCGCCGCCGCGTGCCGTTCGTGGTGGCGGGCCACCCTCGCGCGGTTGCCGCAGGAGGGCTTGCACCACGCCTGGCGCGGGTGCTCCTTCAGGAAGTACCGCACGCAGCGGGGCGCGTGGCAGGCCCGCAGCCGCTCGCGGTCCGGGCCGGTGAGGAAGGCGACCGCGGCCCGGCCGAGCGCCGCGACCAGCGCGTCCTCGGGGCCCGGCGCGCCCACCGGGCTGACGGTCGCGACGGGGTCAGCGCCCTCGGGCCAGCCGAGCCTGGGGACGGCGGGGACCCGGGCGGCGGCCGCGTTGACCAGCCGCACGGCCTCGTCGAGCGGGAGCAGCCGGCGCGCGTCGGCCGGGCTGGGGGCGTCGGGCCGCACGGCGTGGGCGAAGAGCGCGCGGACGGCGGCGCGCAGCGCCCGTACCTCCTCGCAGGTCTCCGCGTCCGGGGTGAAGGCCACGACGCCGAGGTCGGCGGCCCGCTCGCGCACCCAGGCGCGCAGCCCGTCCCGGTCCGCGAGGTCGTCGGCGACGCCGCCGTGTCCGTCGTGGCGGACGGTGAGGGCGAGGTCGAGTACGAGGGTCTGTGCGGCCATGGGCCTACGGTAACGCGCCGCCCCGCACTGTCTTGCGGCACAAGACAGTGCACCACTACCTTGTACCGCATGACAAAGGAGCTGCCGGGCGCCGGCGACCAGCGGCACAGCCAGCTCCTGCGCGGCGTGCTCGACCTGTGCCTGCTCGCGCTCGTCGCCGAGCGCCCCAGGTACGGCTACGAGTGCGTGGAGGCGCTGGGCGGGCACGGCCTCGACCTCGTCAGCGAGGGCAGCATCTACCCGCTGCTCGCGCGGATGGAGCGGGCCGGTCTGGTCGAGGGCTTCCGGGCCCCGTCCGCCAGCGGCGGGCCGCCGCGCAAGTACTACCGCCTGACCCCAGCGGGGCACGCCGAGCTGACCACCGGCCGCGCCGCCTGGGACACCTTCAGGGCGGCGGTCTGCCGCACCCTGGCCGACCGCGCGTCCGCGCCGACGACCGACGACGGGGAACACAGCGCATGACGAACGAGCACGTCCTGGCGGTCTGCCGCAGCAACTGGGAGTACCGCGGCCTCGACGACCGGGCGGTCGCCGAGATGATCGCCGAACTGTCCGCGCACCTGGAGGACGCGGCGGCGGCCGGACGCACGCCGAGGGACGTGGTCGGCCCCGATCCCAGGGCGTTCGCCGCTTCGTGGGCGCGGGCCCGCCGGTCGCTGCCCCGCAGGGCGCTGCGGACCGCCTCGCTCGCCACGACGGTCCTCGGCGTGCTGCTGCTCGCCTCGCACGCGCTCAGGTGGACGCCGACGCTGCCGGTCGAGCCGGGCCGCGTGGCGTTCTTCGGCGTGCTGGCCGCGGTCACGGTGGGCTGGGAGCTGCGCCGCGGCAGCCTCGGCCTCGGCAGGAGCTGGCTGGTGGCACTGCTGGCCGGCGCGCCCGCGATGGCCCTGACCGACTGGCTCGCGGGCGACGGACCGCTGTTCCGGCTGCCCCTGTGGGGCACGCTGCTGATGCTGCTGCCCGGCGTTCCGTTCGCCGTGGCGGACGTCCGCGGCAGGAGGGCGGCAGCCCCGTCGCCCCCGACCGCACCGCCCGCTACGTGAGGTCAAACTCTCCGTCGCGGGCGTTCAGCACGAACGCCCGCCACTCGGCGGGGCTGAAGATCAGCGAAGGGCTCTCGGGCCTGCCGCTGTTGCGCATCGCTATGAATCCCTCGACGAAGGCGATCTGGACGTCGCCCGCTCCCTGACTGCCCGATTTCCACTCGGCGTCGCTGAGATCGAGGTCCGGCTTGATCCAGCCCGTGAACAGGTGCTGGGCGGTGGAGGTGATGGTGCTGTCTGACACGTCCGTGCTCCTCCCGGTTGCGTCGTCCCGGGCCTCAGACTAGCGATCGTCCCCGGCCCCGGACAGGTCGCGGGGGACTACGGTCCCCGATGGGGGCAGCGGGAACTCCGATCCTCACCCCGGCGGCGGCTCCGCGCCCACCAGCCACATCGCGAAGAACTGCGAGCCGCCCCCGTAGGCGTGCCCCAACGCCCGCCGCGCTCCGTCCACTTGGTGCTCGCCCGCGCGGCCCCGCACCTGGAGCGCCGCCTCCGCGAAGCGGATCATGCCCGAGGCCCCGATGGGGTTGGTGGACAGGACGCCGCCCGAGGGGTTGACCGGCAGGTCGCCGTCCAGTTCCGTGACGCCGGACTCGGTGAGCTTCCAGCCCTCGCCCTCCGCGCAGAAGCCCAGGTTCTCCAGCCACATCGGCTCGTACCAGGAGAACGGCACGTACATCTCGACCGCGTCGATCTCGCGCCGCGGGTCGGTGACGCCCGCCTGGCGGTAGACGTCGGCCGCGCAGTCGCGGCCCGCGCGCGGGGAGACGAAGTCCTTGCCCGCGTAGAGCGTCGGCTCGCTGCGCATCGCGCCGCCGTGCATCCAGGCGGGCGGGTACGGGGCGCGCGCGGCGCCCGCGCGGTCGGTGAGGACCATGGCGCAGGCGCCGTCCGACGAGGGGCAGGTCTCGGAGTAGCGGACCGGGTCCCAGAGCATCGGGGACGCCTGCACCTTCTCCAGCGTGAGGTCCTTCTCGTGGAGGTGGGCGTAGGGGTTCTTCAGGGCGTTGCGCCGGTCCTTGTACGCGACGAGCGAGCCGATCGCGTCGGGGGCGCCGCTCCTGCGCACGTACGCCCTGATGTGCGGCGCGAAGAAGCCGCCCGCGCCGGCCAGCAGCGGCTGCTGGAAGGGCACCGGGAGGGAGAGCCCCCACATGGCGTTGGACTCGGACTGCTTCTCGAACGCGAGCGTGAGGACGGTGCGGTGGACGCGCGCGGCCACGAGGTTGGACGCGACGAGGGCCGTGGAGCCGCCCACCGAGCCCGCGGTGTGGACGCGCAGCATCGGCTTGCCGACCGCGCCGAGCGCGTCGGCGAGGTACAGCTCGGGCATCATCACGCCCTCGAAGAAGTCCGGCGCCTTGCCGATGACGACGGCGTCGATGTCGGACCAGGTCAACTCGGCGTCTTCGAGGGCGCGCAGGGCGGCCTCGCGGACCAGTCCCGCGATCGACACGTCGCGGCGCGCCGCGACGTGCCGGGTCTGCCCTATGCCGACGATCGCCACCGGTTCAGCCACGGGGGTCTCCTTCCAGGACGGCCACGAGGTTCTGCTGGAGGCAGGGGCCTGACGTGGCGTGGGCGACGGCCCGTGCGGACTCGCCGCGCTGGATGCGGGCGGCGGCCTCGCCGAGCCTGATCAGCCCGGCGGCCATCAGCGGGTTCGCGGCGAGCGCGCCGCCCGAGGGGTTGACGGCCACCTCGTCGCCCAGCCGCAGCGCCCCGCGCAGGACGATCTCCTGCGCGGTGAAGGGGGCGTGCAACTCGGCCGTGTCGACCGGCCGTTCGAAGAGCCCGGCACGCTCGGCCGCGAGGCGCGCGGAGGGCGATTCGGTGAGGTCGCGCACGCCCAGGGAGTGCGCCTCGATGCGGTGGTCCATGCCCCGGATCCACGCGGGGCGCTCGCACAGCTCGCGGGCGCGGTCGCCCGCGGCGAGGACCACGGCCGCCGCGCCGTCCGACACGGGCGGGCAGTCGCCGGTGCGCAGCGGGCGCACCAGGTACTCGCCGTGCGGGCGGGCGCCGCGCAGTTGGGCGTGCGGATTGGCGTCCGCCGCCGCGCGGTTGCGCGCGGCGACCGCGGCGAGCGCGGGCTCGTCGGCGCGGCCCGCGTCGATGAGGGCCTGCGCCTGGAGCGCGGCCAGGGCGACGGAGTCGGGCCACAGCGGCGCGAGGTAGTACGGGTCCAGCTGCCGGGTCAGTACGGCGCGCAGGTCGCCGGGCGAGGACTTGCCGTACGCGTAGACGAGCGCGGTGTCCGCCTGGCCCGTCAGCAGTTTCACCCACGCCTCGTACAGCGCCCACGCCCCGTCCGTCTCCACGTGCGACTCGGAGATCGGCGGATGGGCGCCGACGCCGTCGAGGGCCATGGTGAAGGAGAAGGCGCGGCCCGCGAGGTAGTCGGACGATCCCGAGCAGGTGAAGCCGATGTCGGCGGCCTTCAGTCCGGTGGCGCCCAGGACTTCGTGGAGCACCGGCATCAGCATCTCGACCTCGGACAGCTCGTCCGAGCGCCGGCGGTGGTCGGACTGGGCGAACGCGACGATCGCGATGTCGCGCGCGTTGCCGTGGTCCGTGCCGTGCGCCTTGTCGTGTGCCTTGCCGTGTTCCTTGTCGCGTGTCATTCAGACCAGCCCCTTGTACGTGTCGTACGCGGCGTCGGGCTCGCCCGTCGGCCGGTAGTGGTCGGGGTGGCGCACGCCCTCGCGCCACACCGGCTCCACGCGCAGGCCCATCCGGACCTGGTCGTAGGGGATGCCGGAGATGCGGCCGTGCAGGGGGAGGTCGGCGCCGTCGAGGGCGATGTGGGCGTAGACGTAGGGCACTTCGATGTCGAGGTTGGCCGCTTTGATGTTGACCACGCAGTACGTGGTGACGGTGCCGCGCGGGCCGACCTCCACCCGGTCCGTGGTGGCGACCCCGCAGGTCGGGCAGGCGCCCCGGGGAGGCACGTACACCTTGCGGCAGTCGGGGCAGCGCTCGCCCACGGTGCGGTGCTCGGCGAGGGCGGCGAGGTGGGCGGACTGGGCGCGGCCGGGGGTGTAGGTGTAGTCGAGGCGGGCGGGAGCGGTGATGCCGGTGACGGGGTCGGCGAACTGCCCGTCGTGCGGGCGCGGTTCGCGGTGGCCTTCGCTCTCGTGCGGCTCGAAGCACGCGATGTCCGTGATGGCGCCGGTCCGTGTCGCGGCCCAGCGGACCCGGACGCGCATCCCGCTGCGCACGGCGTCGGGGCCCGGCGCGTCGAGGGCGTGCAGCAGGGCGGTGTCGGCGCCGTCGAGGCGGACGAGGACCCAGGCGAAGGGGGTGGCGAGCGGCTGGACGGGGGTGGGGGCGGGGTTCCAGGCCCAGGTGGTGACGGTGCCGGTGGGGGCGACCTCGACGAGGTCGCGCAGTTCGTCGGCGGTGCCGGGGTCGTACTCGACGGGCGGGACGAGGACGCGCCCGTCGGCGGTGCGGACGCCGAGGAGGGTGCGCTCGCGGAGGCCGGTGAGGAAGGCGGACTGGACGGGGCCGAGGGAGCGGGTGAAGGGGAACTCGACGGTGAGGGGGGCGCGGAGGGTTTCGGGGGTGGGAGTGGTTGGCATGCGGGCTCCTTGAGGGGAGGGTCGGGTGGGTGGCGGGTACAGGGCGGGATGACGGGCCCGTTCGGCACAGGCGCGCCCCGATAGGGGCGCGGGGAACCGCGCGAGGGTGGGGCAGCTGCCGCGCGTACCCGCCCCGGGCAACGGCGCCCCGGGCAACGCCCCTTCACTCGCGCCGGTACACCGCCTCCCGCCCCTCCGTGAACGCCCGCGCCCCCTCCTTCGCGTCCGCCGTGTCGAAGACCGGCCACCCCCGCTTCAGCTCCGCCGCCAGCCCCGCCTCCTCCGTCATCTCCGCCGTCTCGTAGACCGACGCCTTCACCGCCTCCACGGCCAGCGGCCCGCACGCGTTGATCCGCTCCGCGACGGCGAGCGCCTCGTCCAGCGCCGTACCGCTGGGGACGACCCGCCCGATCAGCCCGATCGCCGCCGCCTCCGCCGCGCTGTAGGGGCGCCCGCTCAGCAGCATCTCCAGCGCGTGCGTGCGCGGGATCTGCCGGGGCAGCCGCACCGTGGACCCGCCGATCGGGAACAGCCCCCTTCTCACCTCGAAGAGCCCGAACGTGGCGCCCTCGCCCGCGACCCGGATGTCGGTGCCCTGGAGGATCTCCGTGCCGCCCGCGACGCAGTACCCCTCGACCGCCGCGATCACCGGTTTGCGGGGCCTGTGGTGGCGCAGCATCGCCTTCCAGTGCAGATCGGGGTCGGCCTTCATGCGGTCCCGGTACGCGTCGCCCGCCGCGCTCCCCGTCCCCCGCTCCCCCGCGAGGGCCTTGAGGTCCATTCCCGCGCAGAAGTCGCCGCCCGCCCCGGTGAGCACCACGGAGCGGATCGCGTCGTCCGCGTCGGCGGCGAGCCAGCCGTCGTACAGCCCGACGAGCATGGGCAGCGAGAGCGCGTTCTTCGCCTCGGGCCTGTTGAGGGTGAGCACGAGCGTGGCGCCTTCGCGCCGGGTACTGAGGTGTTCCGTACCGCTCATGGCGTTTCCTTCTCCCGTCTCGGATGCGAGAACAGGTTGCAGGAGGCTCCGATCCAGTTCAATAGTTTTCTGACACTCAGTCAGTTTTCTTCTGTGCGTGCCCTTCCCACTTGTGGGTGCCTCTGCTCTGATGACGGCCACACGCGATGGCGCCGGGGTCAGGAGGAGCGGTGGAGTACAACCTTGCCGACCTGTTCGAGTCGGTCGTGGACGTGGCCGCGGACCGCGAGGCCCTGGTGTACGTCGACCATCCCGGTACGGGCGCGGAGCGCCGCCTGACCTACGCGCGGCTCGACGCGGCGGCCAACCGCATCGCCCACCACCTGATCGACGCGGGCCTGGAGCCGGGCGAGCACCTGGGGCTGCACCTCTACAACGGGGTGGAGTACCTCCAGACGGTACTGGCCTGCCTCAAGGCGCGGATCGTTCCGGTGAACGTCAATTACCGTTACGTGGAAGAGGAGTTGGTCTACCTCTACCGGGACGCCGACCTCGCCGCGCTGGTCTTCGACGCGGAGTTCACCGAGCGGGTGGCGGCAGCGGCGCCGCGGACGCCGAAGCTCCGGCACGTGCTGCGGGTGGGCGCCCCGCCCGTGGACGGACCCGCGCTCGCCTGCGTGGAGTTCGCGGACGCCGAGGCGGCAGGATCACCCGAGCGCGGCTTCGGGCCGCGCTCGGGCGACGACCTGTTCATCATCTACACGGGCGGCACGACCGGCATGCCCAAGGGCGTGATGTGGCGTCAGGAGGACCTGTTCTTCGCGGGGTTGTTCGGCGGCGACCCGTCGGGCGAGCCGGTCAAGCGCCCCGAGGAACTGGCCGAGCGGGTCGCCGCGGGCGGCGCCGGGCTCACGTTCTTCCCCGCGCCGCCGCTGATGCACGGCACCTCCACGCTCACCACCTTCATCGCCTTCCACTACGGCCAGCGGGTCGCCCTCCACCGCAAGTACGTGCCCGAAGAGGTGTTGCGCACCATCGAGAAGGAGAAGGTCTCCAGCGTGTCGCTGGTGGGCGACGCGATGCTGCGCCCCCTGATCGACGCGCTGAGCGGACCGCTGCGCGGCACCGACCTGTCCTCGCTGTTCAGCCTCTCCTCGTCCGGGGCGATCATGTCGGACACCGTCGCGGAACAGCTGCGGCGGCTCATGCCGCACGTGCTGCTGCTCAACAACTTCGGCTCGACGGAGTCCGGCTCCAACGGCCGGGCCACCGACGACTCGGGCCCCGCGAAGGGCTTCCGCCTGGAGGTCAACGACGTGACGTGCGTGGTCGATCCGGCCACCCGCGAACCGGTCCCGGTCGGCGTGCCGGGGCGGCTCGCGCAGCGCGGGCACGTACCCCTCGGCTACTACAACGACCCGGCGAAGACCGCCGAGACCTTCTTCCGGAAGGGCAACGAGCGGTGGGTGCTGCTCGGCGACATGGCGACGGTCGACGAGCAGGGCATCGTCACGGTGCTGGGGCGCGGTTCGCAGTGCATCAACACCGGTGGCGAGAAGGTGTATCCGGAGGAGGTCGAGCAGGCGCTCAAGGCCCACCCCGACGTGTACGACGCGCTGGTCACCGGGGTCCCCGACGAGAAGTGGGGCAACCGGGTGGCCGCCGTGGTCCAGCTCAGGGAGGGCGCGGCGGGCGGCCTGGACCTGGCGGCGGTGCAGGCGCACTGCCGGACGCGGCTCGCCGGGTACAAGGTGCCGCGCACGGTGGTGTTCACCGAGCGGATCCAGCGCTCCCCGAGCGGCAAGGCGGACTACCGCTGGGCGAAGGAGGTCGCGGCGGCGGACCGGTAGCGCGCCGCCCACCGCCCCGTACGCCGGTGTTAGCGTCCCGCCATGACCGACCGCACCAGCAGTGACAGCAGCGTGTACGTGGGCAACGCGGGCAAGGACGCCGCGCTGGACCGGGGCTGGCTCCTCGGACACTTCAAGGATCCGGGCGACCCGCGCCACAGCGAGGACGTGGAGATCAAGTGGGGCGTCCACCCGGCGGGCGACGCACGCGCCCAGTGGGTGCGGGGCGAGGACCGGACGGCGCTGCTGGTGCTGATCAGCGGGCGCTTCCGGATCGAGCTTCCGGGCCGCAGCGTGCTCCTGGCCGAGCAGGGCGACTACGTGCTGTGGGGGCGCGGCGTCGACCACTCGTGGCGCGCCGAGGAGGAGTCGGTCGTCCTGACCGTGCGCTGGCCGTCCGTACCGGGGTACGCGGCCGCGCACGACGAACCGGACCCCGGCGCGCGGTAGTGGAGCGGCTACGCCTCCAGGAACTCCCGTACCACCGCGAGGAATTCATCGGGGCGCCCCGCGTGGACGAGGTGCCCCGCCTCGACGGTCACCAGTCGCCCGTCGGGTGCCTGCTCGGCGAGCCAGGCCAGTTGCTCCTGCGAGAAGGGGCTCTGCGAACCGCCCGCGACGACCAGCGTCGGCGCCGCCAGCGTCTTCACCCCTTCGCGCCAGGCCGGATCGGGCGCGTTCAGCTGGGCGTTGACCGCCGGTACCAGCGACCAGTCGAAGTCCAGCGGCTCGTCGGGACGTTCGACGGGGCCGCGCGGCGGGTCGAGCGGGAAGAACGCCGTGCCCTCCTCGTTCACGAGCCGCCCCACCAGCTCAGGCGCGTCCTGGGCGAGCAGCAGGGCCGCGACGCCTCCCATGGAGTGGCCGATCAGGTCCGCGCCGCGCAGGTCGAGTGCGGTGAAGAGGGCGCGGACGTCGTCGCGGAACACCTCGAAGGAGTACGTGCCGGGCCAGTCGCTCAGCCCGTGGCCGCGCAGGTCGAGCGCGTACACCCGGTGCGTGGTGGCGAGGTCGGCGGCGACCTCGGCCCACTCCCGGCTGCTGCCGCACCTGCCGTGGACCAGCACCAGGGGCGGCGCCGTCTCCTCGCCCCAGGTGCGGTACGCGAGGCGGGTGCCGTCCGGTGCCGTGACGGTGGAGACCTCCGGGTCCAGGAAGGCGGCGACGGCACGGGCGAAGGCGCCGGGGTCGTCCACCCACGGGTAGTGTCCGGCCCCCGCCTGGACGACCAGTTCACCGGCCGGGAACAGCGCCGCGAGTTCGGCGGCCCGCCTGGGGGTGGGGCCCGAGTCGTGCGAGCCCGCGAGGACCAGGACGGGCGCGGTGAACCCGGCGAGCGCGGCGCGGGTGGCGTCCGGCGCGTAGGCGCCCTCGCCGTGGAAGGCGGGCAGCGCGTCCCAGTTGGTTTCGGCGTCGCCGGCCTGGGCGTGGGCGCGGGCGGCGTCGTCCCAGCGTCCGTAGGCGAGCGGCGCCGCGGCGGCCATCACCTCGCGGGCCGACGCGTCCTCGGGGAGCGCGCCGAGGGCGGCGCGCACGTGGGGGTACCATTCCTGGTCCGCGTGGACCGTGGCCGCCTCGTCCCACTCCTCGTCGGTGATCTCGATGCCGACGGCCCGCACTCCGGGCGTGACCAGCACGAGCGAGGAGACCCGCGCCGGGTGGGCGGCGGCGTACAGCGCGGCGAGGTTTCCGCTCGCGGAGTGGCCGAGCAGGTCCATGCGCTCAAGGCCCAGGTGCGCGCGCAGCGCCTCGACGTCGGCGACGTGCCGGTCGCAGCGGTAGGTGGCGGGGTCGGCCGGGGCGGCGGAGGCGCCCGTGCCGCGCAGGTCGAGCGCGACGAGCTGCCGGTGCGCGGCGAGTCCGCCGAGGTCGCCCAGGTAGGAGGAGGCCCGCAGGGGGCCGCCGGGGAGGCAGATCAGCGGTTCTCCCTCGCCCGTGGTGTGGTAGGTCAGCTCTGTGCCGTCGTACGAGGTGAAGGTGCCCATGCGGGGGATCCTGACCCGGCCGGACGATCATGGCAACGGATTTCCCCGAGAGCCGCACGCCGCGCGGCGGCGGCCGCCGCCGCAAGCCTTGACGGCTGCCGGGTCGCCCTGAATTACTGGCCCCGAAGAGTTCGACCGAATGATCGGTCGCCCGTTTGGGGCGGAGATAGGACGGGAGCGGCCCGTATGACACCGACGTCAGCCACGCCACCCTCGCTGGACCCTGCGGAAGAGATGGGCCTTCCCGAGCTGCGGGAGCTCCAGCTGGAGCGGCTGCGGGCCACCCTCCGCCACGCGTACGACCGCGTCGGCCACTACCGCGCGGCCTTCGACGCGGCGGGGGTGCACCCGGACGACTGCCGCTCGCTCGCGGACCTCGCCCGCTTCCCCTTCACCACCAAGGCGGACCTCCGCGAGAACTACCCCTTCGGGATGTTCGCCGTCGAGCGGGGCGAGGTGCGCCGCATCCACGCCTCCAGCGGCACGACGGGCCGCCCGACGGTCGTCGGCTACACCGAGCGGGACATCTCGAACTGGGCCGACGTGGTGGCCCGTTCGATCCGCGCGGCGGGCGGCAGGCCGGGCGACCGCATCCACGTGGCGTACGGCTACGGGCTGTTCACCGGCGGGCTCGGGGCGCACTACGGGGCCGAGCGCCTGGGCTGCACGGTGATCCCGGCCTCCGGCGGCATGACCGCCCGTCAGGTACAGCTCATCCAGGACTTCGAGCCCGAGATCATCATGGTCACGCCCTCGTACATGCTGACGCTGCTCGACGAGTTCGAGCGCCAGGGCGTCGATCCCCGCACGACGTCGCTGCGGACGGGCGTCTTCGGCGCGGAGCCGTGGACGGAGGCGATGCGCGGCGAGATCGAGGAGCGGTTCGGCATCGACGCCGTCGACATATACGGGCTCTCGGAGGTGATGGGCCCCGGGGTCGCGCAGGAGTGCGTGGAGACCAAGGACGGGCTGCACGTCTGGGAGGACCACTTCTACCCGGAGGTCGTCGACCCGTTCACGGGCGAGGTGCTCCCCGACGGCGAGCCGGGCGAACTGGTCTTCACCTCCCTCACCAAGGAGGCGATGCCGGTGGTCCGCTACCGCACCCGCGACCTCACCCGGCTGCTGCCGGGGACGGCCAGGCCCGCGTTCCGCCGCATGGAGAAGGTCACGGGCCGCAGCGACGACATGATCATCCTGCGCGGGGTGAACCTCTTCCCGACCGCGATCGAGGAGATCGTGGTCCGCACCCCGCACGTGGCGCCCCACTTCCAGCTGCGCCTGACCCGCGAGGGCCGGCTGGACGCGCTCACGGTCAGGGCGGAGGCCCGCGCCGGGGCGACGCCCGAGCAGCGCGCGGCCGCCGGGGCGTCGATCGCGGCGGCCGTGAAGGAGGGCGTCGGGGTGTCGGTGCGGGTCGAGGTGGTGGACCCGGAGACGCTGGAGCGCTCGGTCGGCAAGATCAAGCGCATCGTGGACCTGCGGGAGCCGAAGTAGCGGGCGCGGCGGCCGTCACATCCGGGCGGCCGCCGCCTTGACGGCCTCGCGGATGCGGAAGTACGTACCGCAGCGGCACACGTTGGCGATCTCGTCGATCTCCGCGTCCGTGGGGTTCTTCGTGCGCTTCAGCAGGGCCACCGCCGCCATGATCTGGCCCGGCTGGCAGAAGCCGCACTGGGCGACGTCCTGCTCCAGCCACGCCTCCTGCACGGGGTGCAGCCGCTCGCCGTCCGCGAGCCCCTCGATCGTGGTGACCTCCTTGCCCGCCGCGTCCGCGACCGGCACGACGCACGGGTTCACCGCCTCGCCGTCCAGGTGGCTGGTGCACGCCTTGCAGACGTCGATGCCGCAGCCGTACTTCGGGCCGCGGACGCCGAGCAGGTCGCGCAGCACCCACAACAGGGGCAGGTCGGCCGGGGCTTCGACCGTGACGGACTCGCCGTTCACGGTGAAGGTGTGCTGGGGCACGGGTGGGGCTCCTCGGGAAGGTCGGACCGGGCGGGAACTGAGGTCAGCGGGGGAAGGGCTCGAAGTCGACGTCGAAGCGGATCGGGAAGGACCGTGCGCGCTTGCCCGTCGCGCGGGCGTACGCGTTGGCGACCGCCGCCGAGGCCGCGGGGACGCCCAGTTCGCCGACCCCGCCGGGCTCGCCGTTCGCGGGCATCACGTGGACGCGCACGTCCGGCGGGGTGTCCGCCTGGCGGGCGTAGTGGAACTGGGAGTAGCTGCCTTCCAGCGGCAGCCCCCGGTCGATGTGCAGCCCCGCCTTGAGGGTGGTGGCGATCGCGTCGGTCAGCCCGCCGAGCATCTGCGCCTCCACCCCGCGCGGGTTGACGGCCCTGCCGACGTCGACCGCGATCACCGCCCGGGTCACCCGGGGCGCGTCCGGGTCGCGGGCGTCCAGCTCCACCAGGCAGGCGGTGCACGAGCGGTACTCCTCGTGGAACGCGATGCCCTGAGCCACGCCCCTGGGCAGCGCCCTGCCCCAACTCCCCATCGAGAGCGCCGCGTCCAGCACCGCGCGCTGCCGCGCCGAACCGAGCTTGGCGCGCCGGAACTCCGCCGGGTCCCGGCCCAGGCGCTCGGCGATCTCGTCCACGAACATCTCCTCGGCCGCCCGCGCGGGACCCGAGTACACCCCGCGCCACGACCCGGTGTGCAGCTTCAGCGGCAGCTCGCCCAGCGTCTGGACGGTCACCCCGAGGTCGTACGGGGAGCGCACCGTGAGCCCGAACAGCACCTGTCCGAACGCGCCGTTGATCGGCGGCAGATGGGTGGCTCCGGCCGTCAGCGCGTCGCCGAGGCCGTGCTTGAAGTCGGTCTCCACGCACGCCATGCGGTGCTCGAAGCCGAGGACGGCCCCGGCCGCGTGCGTCGCCCGCAGCCGGTGGTAGGTCGGCGGCCGCATCCTGCCGTGCCGCATGTCGTCGACGCGCGACCACATGAGCCGTACGGGCCGCCCGACGGCCTTCGACACCTGCGCGGCCTCCACCGCCGCGTCGAAGAAGAGCCGCCGCCCGAAGGAGCCGCCCGCCTGGACGACGTGGAGTTCGACGGCGGCCTGGGGCAGGCCGATCGCGGCGGCGACCGCGCCCCTGGCCGCGTTCGGCGCCTGGGTGCCGGTCCACACGGTGGCGCGGTCGGCCCTGACGTCGGCGACGGCGCTGTTGGTCTCCAGCGGGGCGTGGCTGACGGGCGCGAAGTCGAACTCCCCGTCGACGTGCTGGACGAGCAGCGGCGGCAGGAAGGGCGGCGCGATCGACCGCAGCCGCCGCTTGATATCGGCGTCGGACACGTCGTCGACGGGTCCCGGACCCCACTCGACCTCCAGCGCCTCCTTGCCCGCCAGGGCCTGCCCGAAGGTCTCGGCGACGACCGCGACCCCGGTCGGGATCGCCGTGACGCCCAGGACGCCCGGCATGGCCGCGACCTCATCGGCGTTCAGGACGCGGCGCACCGTGCCGCCCACGGTCGGCGGGCGGCGCACCATGGCGGGCTTGGCGCCGGGCACGTCGAGGTCGAGGGTGTAGCGCTGTGCGCCCGTGACCATGGCGCGGGCGTCGATGCGGCTGGTGGGGGCGCCGACCAGGCGGTGTTCTGCGGCCGGTTTGGGCGTGGCGCCCAGGAGCGCGGGGGCGGTGGCTGCGGCCTTCGCGGCGAGGGATGCGTACGTCGCCGTGCGGCCGTCGGGGGCGCGGACGACGCCGTCGCGGGTGGTGACCTCACCGGCCCGGACGCCCCACTGGCGGGCGGCGGCACGGGCGAGGCTCAGCCGGGCCGCCGCGGCGACGTCGCGGACGGGGCCGTAGAGCGAGCGGATGGAGTTGGAGCTGCCGGTGAGCTGGTTGAACAGCAGCTCGGGGCGGGCGCCGTCCAGTGACACCCGTACCTTCTCCAGCGGCAGGTCGAGCTCCTCGGCGACCAGCATGGCGACCGCGGTGGTCAGCCCCTGTCCGACCTCGGCCCTGGGCAGTCGGAAGTGCGCCTCGCCGTCCTCGGTGACGGTGAGCACGAGCAGGTGGGAGGTGGGGAGTCCGGCGACGATCAGCACGTCCCCGAGGTCGGGCAGCAGATCGGGGAGCAGGGCGGCGGGCGCGGCCTCGGGCGCGGCGCCCGGCACGGCCGCTTCCGCGGCGTCCCCGGTGCCCGCCCCGAGGGCCACGGTCAGCGTCGGCGCGGCGACGAGGTAGGTGAGGAGGGTACGCCTGTCCAGCTCCGCCATCGGGTGCAGCGCTCCATGTTCCATGGGCCCGGGTGGGCCTGAACCGTCATCAGGGGTCGAGAG
Organism: Streptomyces sp. NPDC050504; assembly: GCF_044458065.1. Taxonomy (NCBI): domain Bacteria; kingdom Bacillati; phylum Actinomycetota; class Actinomycetes; order Kitasatosporales; family Streptomycetaceae; genus Streptomyces; species Streptomyces sp. NPDC050504. The sequence goes on from NZ_JBITHO010000006.1 coordinate 527,888, forward strand.
ATTACCGAACGGTAGCCGAGGCTCCGCGCACGGGGACCGATTCAAGACATCAGAGGGACGAGGGGGTTTCAGGGGGTGGCGACGAGTCGGCCGAGGCGCGCGGCCAGCCACGGTCTGCGGCCGCCCGCCCGCATCCCGCCGCTCGCGACCGCCTTCCAGATCGGCATGCGCCGGAAGGAGACGAGCAGGAACGGCACGGGGGCGGCCGTGATCCGGCAGTCGTAGGGGCGCGGCGGGGCGTCGCGGGTCACCGTCATCGTGCCGTCGTCGACGACGGCCGCCAGCCTGGGCCCGCCCTTGACCACGAGGTCGAAGGCGATACTCACGCCCTTCGCCCTCCGCTCGTTCAGGGCGAGCGCCATCGTCGTCGGCATCGTCTGCCCGACCACCAGCCTCGCCTCGTCCTGGCCGATCGGCCAGGGCAGCCGGGCGCCGCGCGCCATGTCCAGGCCGTGCACCAGGCTCTCGCCGAGCAGCAGGCCGGTCGCCGTCGCGACGGTGGGCCTCGCCTCCTCGCCGAACCAGGGCAGGGCGACGGGCGCGTCGTGGGCGAGCCCTTCGGTGGCCCCCAGGAACGCCTCGCCCTGTTCGGCGACCGACTCCCCCAGGCGGGCGCGGTCCTCGCCGCCGAAGAGGCCGATGGACACCGCGTTCATCGCCGCGATCCGCTCCGCGAGCGGCACGTCGCCGTCCGGCAGGAGCGCGGCGAAGTCCACGGCCCCGTCGGCGGCGACGGCCGAGCCGTATCCGAGGTACGCGGCCGCGAGGTGCGAGCCGACGTCGCCCACCGTCCAAGTGGGCAGGCCCGATGCCGCGTCGAGGTCGGGGACTTCGTCGAGCAGCCGGGCCGCGCGCGCCACGGCGGCCGCGAGCGCGGCCCGGGTCTCGCGGTGCTCGGCGGCGGGATCGAAGGTCGCTGCGGTGCCCATGCGGTTCCCCCAACTCGTGGACGGGCCCGCAGATTACCGTCGAGTAGCCCCCGTGCGACAGCGGTCGCGCGGGCTCACCGCCGCTCGGGCTCCCGCAGCGCGCGCAGTTCCCTCAGCTCCCGCTTGAGGATCTTTCCGCTGGCGTTGCGGGGCAGTCGAGCCACGAAGTGGATCCGCTTCGGCGCCTTGAAGTGGGCGATCCGCTCCTTCACGTGGGCCAGCAGCTCCGCCTCGGTGACCTCGGCGCGGGCCACCACCACGGCCGTCACCGCCTCGATCCAGCGCTCGTCGGGCAGGCCGATCACCGCGGCCTCGGCGACCGCCGGATGGGTGTAGAGCACGTCCTCGACCTGGCGCGAAGCGACCAGTACGCCACCGGAGTTGATGACGTCCTTCACCCGGTCGACGACCGTGAGGTAGCCGTCCGCGTCGCGCACCGCGAGGTCGCCCGAGCGGAACCAGCCGTCGCGGAACGCCTCCGCGGTCTCCTCGGGCTTGCCCCAGTACCCGTCGCACAACTGCGGTGAGCGGTACACCACTTCACCGGCCGTCCCGTCGGGCACGTCGGCGCCCTCGTCGTCCACGACCCGCGCCTCGACGAACAGGACGGGCCGCCCGCAGGACTCCAGGCGCCCCTCGTGCTCGTCGGGCCCCAGCACCGTGGCGAGCGGCCCGATCTCGCTCTGGCCGAAGCAGTTGTAGAAGCCGAGCCCCGGCAGCCGGGCGCGGAGCCGTTCGAGGACGGGCACGGGCATGATCGACGCGCCGTAGTACGCCTTGCGGAGCGCGGAGAGGTCGCGGGTCGCGAACTCGGGGTGGTTGGCCAGGCCGATCCAGACGGTCGGCGGCGCGAAGAGGCTGTCGGCGCACCCGGCCTCGACCAGGTCGAAGACCTTCCCGGCGTCGGGGGCGTCGAGGATCGTGTTCTCCGCGCCGACCGCGAGGTACGGCAGCAGGAAGACGTGCATCTGCGCCGAGTGGTAGAGCGGCAGCGAGTGCACCGGCCGGTCGTCCGCCGAGAGGTCCAGCGCCTGGATCGCGCTCATGTACTCGTGGACCAGCGCACCGTGGCTCATCATCGCGCCCTTGGGGTCGGCGGTGGTGCCCGAGGTGTAGAGCAACTGGGCGAGCCGGTGCGGCGGGTACGCGCCCTCCCCCGCGTCGGGGGCGGCGAGCACGGCGGCCAGCAGCGAGTCGTCGGCGTCGCGCAGCGCCCGAACGGCGAACCCCTCGGGCACGCGCGCCGCGATGCCCGGATCGGCCAGGACCAGGGCGCTGCCCGACTGCTCCAGGACGTACGCCAGGTCGTCGCCGACGAGGTTCTGGTTGACCGGCACGTGGACGAGACCGGCCCGGGAGCAGCCGAGGAAGGCGATCAGGTACGCGTCGGAGTTGTGGGCGTAGGTCGCGACCCGGTCGCCGTGCGCCAGGCCCGAACCGCGCAGCTCGGCCGCCGCGGCGGAGACCGCCGCGTCCAGCTCGGCGTACGTCCAGGCACGGTCCGCGTAGCGCAGGGCGGTGCGGTGGGGGGTCCTGCGCGCGGTGCGGCGCACGACCGAGTCGACCGGGTCGACGTGTGCGGTCCGCGCGTCTGTCGTCGTCATGGCGTGATCCTGAGTGGCTCGGATGCGCGGGTCAAGGGCCGTACGGCGTACGGCATGTTGACAGGGGCGGCCACCGGCTGCGTGCATGGACCGACTCAGAGCCCGTGTCCGGCCCGGGGCCGGACACGGGCTCCTGGCCCGGCAGTACTCACGTTGGGGGTCGACGTGCACTTCCGTACCCGTATGAGACGTCTGGCGCTGGGGTCACTCGCCCTGGTGACGGCGGCGACCGCGCTCTCCCCCGCCGCCTCGGCGGGCGCCCACGAGCGCCGCCCCTCGGGCGGCGGCCTGTCCGCGGTGATCCGGTACACCGAGTACGGCGTGCCGCACATCGTGGCGAAGGACTACGCGGACCTCGGCTTCGGCACGGGCTGGGCGCAGGCCGCCGACCAGGTGTGCACGCTCGCGGACGGCTTCGTCACGCTCGCCGGGGAGCGGTCGCGGTACTTCGGTGCGGACGCGGCGCCCGACGGCTCGCTCTCGTCGGCGACGACGAACCTCTCCAGCGACCTGTTCTTCCGGGGCGTACGCGGGTCGGGCACCGTCGAGGAGCTGCTGGCGGTGCCCGCGCCCGTCGGGCCGAGCCGGCGGCTCAAGGACCTGATGCGCGGCTGGGCCGCGGGGTACAACGCCTGGCTGCGGCAGAACCGGGTCACCGATCCGGCCTGCGCCGGCGCCGCCTGGGTGCGGCCCGTCACCCCGCTGGACGTCGCCGTGCGCGGCTTCGCGATCCAGGTGCTCGGCGGGCAGGGCCGGGTCGTCGACGGCATCACGGCCGCGCGGCCGCCCGCACCGGGCGAGGTGCGCCCGCCCGCCGATCCGGCGGCCGTGACCGGGGCCGCGCGGGCGCTGTTCGACCCGGCGACGGCCGACGCGGGCTCCAACGCGGTGGCGTTCGGAGGCAAGGTCACCGCGAACGGCCGGGGACTGCTGCTGGGCAACCCGCACTACCCGTGGCAGGGCGGGCGGCGCTTCTGGCAGTCGCAGCAGACCATCCCGGGCGAGCTGAACGTCTCGGGCGGTTCGCTGCTCGGCACGTCGATCGTCAACATCGGCTTCAACGACCGCGTCGCCTGGAGCCACACCGTCGCCACGGGCGTCCCGCTCAACCTGCACCAGCTGACGCTGGACCCGGCCGACCCGACCGCGTACCTCGTGGACGGCAAGCCGGAGCGGATGGTGCGGCGGACCGTGACGGTGCCGGTGAAGGACGGCGCGCCGGTGACCCGCACGCAGTGGTGGACGCGGTACGGCCCCGTCGTCACGGGCGGGCTCGGGGCGCGGCTGCCGCTGCCGTGGACGGCGGGCACCGCGTACGCGCTGAACGACCCCAACGCGGGGAACCTGCGCGCGTCGGACAGCGCGCTCGGCTTCGGCAGGGCGCGCTCGACCGCCGACGTGCTGACGGCGCTGCGCCGTACGCAGGGGCTGCCGTGGGTGAACACCGTCGCGGCGGACTCCGCGGGGCACTCGCTGTTCACCCAGTCGCAGGTGCTGCCGCGCATCACGGACGAGCTGGCGCAGCGCTGCTCGACGCCGCTCGGCAGGGTGACGTACCCGGCGACGGGCGTGGCCGTGCTGGACGGTTCGCGCACGGACTGTGCGCTCGGCTCCGACCCCGACGCGCTCCAGCCGGGGATCTTCGGGCCCGCGAGGATGCCGACGCTGAAGGACGCGCCGTACGCGGTGAACTCCAACGACAGCGCCTGGCTGACCAACGCGGACCGGCCGCTGACCGGCTACGAGCGGGTGTTCGGCACGATCGCCCAGCCCCGCTCGGTGCGCACCAGGGGCGGCATCGAGGACGTGGCGGCGATGGCCGGGCGCGGGCGGCTGACCGTGGGGGACCTCCAGCGCCAGCAGTTCGCCGACCGCGTGCCCGTCGCGGACCTGGCGGTCGACGACCTGGTGCGGGCGTGCCCGGCGGGGCAGGCGGCGGCCTGCGGCGTGCTGGCGCGCTGGGACCGGCGGGCGGACACCGGAAGCCGGGGCGCGCTGCTCTTCGACCGCTTCTGGCGCAGGGCGCAGGCGGCGCCCGACCTGTGGACGGTGCCCTTCGACCCGGCGGACCCGGTCCGCACCCCGCGCGGCCTGGGCGCCGCGTCGCCGCTGGTCGCGAAGGCGCTGGCGGACGCGGTCGCGGAGCTGGGGGCCGCGGGGATCGCGCTGGACGCGCCGCTCGGCGCGCACCAGTTCGTGGTGCGCGGCGGCACGCGCCTGCCGGTCCACGGCGGCACGGAGTCGCTGGGCGTGTGGAACAAGGTCGAGCCCGTGTGGAACCCGGCGGGCGGCGGCTACACCGAGGTGACGCACGGTTCGAGCCACGTCCAGGCGGTCGGCTGGGACGGCGGCGGGTGCCCGAAGGCGCGCACCCTGCTGACGTACTCCCAGTCGTCGAACCCGAACTCGCCGCACTTCGCCGACCAGACCGCGCTGTACTCGGCCGGGCGGTGGGTGACCTGGCGGCACTGCGAGCGGGACATCGCCCGCGCGCCCGGACTGAAGGTGATCAGGGTCAGGGGCTGAGCGCGGCCCCGCAGACCGTCGTCAGGGCTGAACGCAGCCCCGCCGCGGCCGTCGTCAGGGGCTGAACGAGAGGAACACGAAGGCGCCGAACAGCGCCATGTGCACGCCGCCCTGGAGCAGCGTGGCCCGGCCCGGCACGACGGTCAGCGCGCTCACCACGGCGGTGAGGGCGAGCAGCGTCATGTGGGTGGCGTCCTCGCCCAGCACCAGGGGCCCGTCCAGCCAGATGGAGGCGAGCGCGATCGCCGGGATGGTGAGGCCGATGCTGGCGATCGCGGAGCCGTAGGCGAGGTTGAGGCTGGTCTGGACGCGGTTGCGGCGCGCGGCGCGCACGGCGGCGAGCGTCTCGGGGGCCAGCACCATCAGCGCGATGACGACGCCGACGACGGCCTTCGGCAGCCCGGCGTCCTCCACGGACGACTCGATGGTGGGCGAGACGAGCTTGGCGTTGCCGACGACGGCGACCAGCGCGAGGAGCAGCAGCCCCACGCTCCACCAGGTCTCGCGGTCGCTCGGCGGCGGCGCGTGCTCGTCGGGCCCGCACTCCTTGCCCTTGGCCGTCGGCACGGGCAGGAAGTAGTCGCGGTGCCGCACGGTCTGCACGGCGACGAAGAGCCCGTACAGACAGATCGAGGCGACCGCCGCGAACGCCAGCTGTGCACCGGTGAACTCGGGGCCCGGCTGGGTGGTGGTGAAGGTCGGCAGCACCATGGTCATGGTGGCGAGGGTGCAGACCGTGGCGAGCGCGCCGCCCGAGCCCTCCGCGTTGAAGACGGCGACGCGGTTGCGGATCGCGCCGACCAGCAGCGACAGGCCGACGATGCCGTTGCAGGTGATCATCACGGCGGCGAAGATCGTGTCGCGGGCGTAGGTGGATGCCTTGTCGCCGCCGCCCGCCATCAGCGTGACGATCAGTCCGACCTCGATGACGGTGACCGCGACCGCGAGGACGAGCGAGCCGAAGGGCTCGCCGACCCGGTGCGCGATGACCTCCGCGTGGTGGACGGCGGAGAGGACGGCGCCGATCAGACAGAGCCCGATCAGCGCGACCCCCCAGCCCGGGAGGTCCCGCCCCCAGCCGAGGACGAGGGCGACGGCCGCGAGGACCGGCACCCAGGTGGTTCGCTGTCGTGTGAGCGCCGCCGCCCCCGTACCCGTACTCATACGGACCATGCTGCCATATGGGGTGAAAAGCCCGCACAGGGGGTTGGGCTGTCGGGGGCGCGGGCTCCGGGTCGGGAGGGCGGCGGTCAGTTCTCCCCGCCCGCTCCTCGCTCCCAGTACGGCTCCCGCAGCCGCCGCTTGTAGAGCTTGCCGTTCGGGTCGCGGGGCATCTGTGCGACGAAGTCGACGCTCTTGGGGCGCTTGTACCCGGCGAGGCGCCCCTCGCAGTGCGCGAGGAGCGCGGCGGCCAGCCCGGCGCCCGGCTCGTGGCCCGCCGCGGGCTCGACGACGGCCTTGACCTCCTCGCCCCACTCGGGGTGCGGGATGCCGAACGCGGCGGCGTCGGCGACCGCCGGGTGGGCCAGGAGCGCGGCCTCGATCTCGGCGGGGTAGATGTTGACGCCGCCCGAGATGATCATGTCGATCTTCCGGTCGCGCAGGAAGAGGTAGCCGTCCTCGTCCAGGACGCCGAGGTCGCCGACGGTGAAGAAGTCGCCGATGCGGTTCTTCCGGGTCTTGGACTCGTCCTTGTGGTACGAGAAGCCGCCGGTCGACATCTTCATGTAGACGGTCCCCAGCTCGCCGGGCGGCAGCCGCCGGCCGTCGTCGTCGAAGACCGCGAGCTCGCTGATGGGCCAGGCCCTGCCGACCGTCCCCGGCTTCTTCAGCCATTCCTCGGCGGTGGCGAACGCGCCGCCGCCCTCGCTGGCCGCGTAGTACTCCTCGACGCAGTGCCCCCACCACTCGATCATGGCGCGTTTCACGTGGTCGGGGCAGGGCGCGGCGCCGTGGATGGCGTGCCGCATCGAGGACACGTCGTAGCGGGCGCGCACCTCGTCGGGCAGGGCGAGGAGGCGGTGGAACTGGGTGGGCACCATGTGCGTGTGGGTGCAGGCGTGCCGGTCGATCAGCCGCAGCATCTCCTCCGGCGTCCACTTGTCCATCAGGACGAGCGGGTGGCCGAGGTGCAGGGCCGCGGCGGCGAACTGGAGCACGGCCGTGTGGTAGAGCGGCGAGCAGACCAGGTGGACGTTGGAGTCGAAGGGCCGGATGCCGAAGATGCCGAGGAAGCCGCCGAGGTGGGTCTCCTCGGGGGGCTTGCCGGGCAGCGGGCGGCGGATGCCGCGGGGGCGGCCCGTGGTGCCCGAGGTGTAGTTCATGACCCAGCCGAGGGTGCGCTCGGCCGGCGGGGTGCCGGGCCGGCCTTCGAGGAGTTCGGCGTACGGGCGGAAGCCCGCGGTGTCCCCGCCGACGGCGTAGCGGTGCGTGGCGGGCAGGTCGGCCTCGTCGGCCGCCGCGCCCGCCGCGGCGGCGTACCTGTCGTGCGCGATGAGGACCTTGGCGCCCGAGTCGGCGACGATCCAGGCGATCTCCGGGCCCACCAGGTGGTGGTTGACGGGGACGAGGTAGAACCCGGCCTGGGTGGCGGCGAGGTGGGCGGTGAGGAGTTCGGTGCCGTTGGGCAGGACGACGGCGAAGGCGTCGCCGCGCTCCAGACCCGCCGCGCGCAGCCCGTGGACGAGGCGGTTGGCGTCGGCGTGCAGCCTGCCCGCGCTCCACTCCTCGCCGTCCGGGGCGATCAGCACGGTGCGGTCGGGGTCGGCCGTCGCCTGTGGCCAGAAACCGTTGGGGCGCCCGGCCTCTTCAAGGGCCTGCTCCTTCATGACCCGCTCCTTCCCGCGATGCGGCCGATGCGGTCGACGGCCCGTTCGAAGCCGCGCGTCAGGTCGTCGAAGACCGCCTGGACGCTGCGCTCGGAGTTCATCCGGCCGACGATCTGGCCGACCGGGGTGCCGAGCAGCGGCTCCACCTCGTACTTCTGGATGCGCGACACGGCCTCCGCGACCAGCAGGCCCTGGAGCGGCATGGGCAGCGGCCCGGGGCCCGCCGGGTCGTCCCAGGCGTCCGTCCACCCGGTGCGCAGCTGGCGTGCGGGTTTGCCGGTCAGGGCGCGGGAGCGGACGGTGTCGCCCGAGCCCGCGGCGAGCAGCTTCGCGGTGAGCGCGCGCGAATGCAGGTCGGCCTCCTCGGTGGTGAGCCAGATCGAGCCGAGCCAGACGCCCTGGGCGCCCAGCGCGAGCCCCGCGGCGATCTGCTCGCCGCTGCCGATGCCGCCCGCCGCGAGGACGGGCAGCGGGGCGACGGCCTCGGCGACCTCGGGGACCAGCACCATGGACGCGATCTCGCCGGTGTGGCCGCCCGCCTCGTAGCCCTGCGCGACGACGACGTCGATCCCGGCCTCGGCGTGGCGCACGGCGTGCGCGGCGCTGCCCGCGAGGGCGGCGACGAGGACGCCGTGGGCGTGCGCCCGCTCGACGACGTCGGCGGGCGGGGGGCCTAGCGCGTTGGCGAGGAGCTTGATCGGGTAGTCGAAGGCGACGTCGAGCTGGCCCCGGGCGACCTGTTCCATCCAGCCGGTGATGCGCCAGCCGGACGCCTCGCCCTCGGGCAGTTCGGGGACGCCGTACTTGGCCAGGGTCTCCCGGACGAACGTCCGGTGGCCCTGCGGGATCATCGCCTCGACGTCCGCCTCCGTGACGCCCTCCACCTTCTTGGCGGGCATGACCACGTCGAGCCCGTACGGCAGCCCTTCCGTGTGGTCGGCCAGCCAGTCGAGGTCGCGCTTGAGGTCGTCGGGGGCGGTGTAGCGGACCGCGCCGAGTACGCCCAGGCCCCCGGCCCTGGTGATGGCGGCCGCCACGGCGGGGAAGGGGGTGAAGCCGAAGATGGCGTGCTCGATGCCCAGGGACTTGCTCAGCTCCGTCTCCATGGGCCGCAAAATGCCACAGCCGGGCGCGGGAGGGAAGAGATTTTCTGATGCAGCGTCAGATCCTTTCGGCCCCCGCTTTCCGCCGCGCTCCTTGACGCACTCCGGCCCCGGTAAGAAAGTTCCAGGTGTTGCATGCGCGGCCGAAGGAATCTTTCACCCGCGTGCGGCCGGGCGTGGCCGGCCGCACGCGGGCACGATCGGGAGGGCGGGACGTGGGCATGACGGAGGACCCGGACGACAGAGAACCCGGCGCCGGTCCCGGCCGCGGCCCCGGCGACGCGCCCCGTGACGCCCGCGGCATCAGCCGCCGCCGGCTCGGCGGCGGGGTGCTCGCCCTGGGAGGAGCGCTGGTGATCGGTACGGCTCCGGGGGCCACCGCCGCGCGGCGCCCCGGCGGACACCGCCCCACGCTGCGCCGGGGCCCGGCCGAGCGCGCCGGACTGCTGCCCGCCGAGCTGGACCGGCTGGTCGCGGAGGCGGAGAGGTTCCTCGGCCCCTCCCCCAAGCACCCCTGGTACGCGGGCGCGGTACTGCTCGCCGGGCGCGGCGGGACGGTCGCGCTGCACCGCCCGATCGGCAAGGCGGTGCGCTACCGGGCGTACGACGAGAAGACCGACACCGCCGTGGAGTTCCCGCCCGAGCAGCAGATCGCCATGGCCGAGGACACGGTCTTCGACCTGGCGTCGGTCTCCAAGCTCTTCACCTCGATGCTCGCGGTGCAGCAGATCGAGCGCGGGACGCTGGAGCTCCAGGAGCGGGTCGCCGCGTACCTCCCGGACTTCGCGGGCGCCGGGAAGCAGGACGTGACGGTACGTCAACTGCTCACGCACACCTCGGGCTTCCGCGCCTGGATCCCGCTCTACAAGGAGCCGACGCGCGAGGGGAAGCTGCGGCTGCTGTGGAACGAGGCCCCGGCGAATCCGCCGGGCACCAAGTACCTCTACTCCGACCTGAACCTGATCTCGCTCCAGCTGGTCCTGGAGAAGATCACCGGGCGCCCGCTCGACGCACTGCTCCACGACGAGATCACCGCTCCGCTCGGGATGCACCGCACGCGCTTCAACCCGCCCGCCTCCTGGCGGCCGAAGATCGCGGCCACCGAGGACGCCCGCGCGCCCTGGTCGGGGCTCGACCGGGGGCTGGTCTGGGGCGAGGTGCACGACGAGAACGCGTTCGGCCTCGGCGGCGTCGCCGGGCACGCCGGGGTGTTCTCCTGCGCCTGGGACCTCGCGGTCCTCGCCCGCACGCTGCTCAACGGCGGGGTCTACGGCCGCGCGCGGATCCTGGCGCCCGAGTCGGTCGACCTGATGTTCACCGACTTCAACACCGCTTTCCCCGGCGACGAGCACGGCCTCGGCTTCGAGCTCTACCAGCACTGGTACATGGGCGCGATGGCGACGCCGCGCACGGCGGGCCACACCGGGTTCACCGGCACCAGCCTGGTGCTCGACCCCACCACCGACTCGTTCCTGATCGTGCTCGGCAACTCCGTGCACCCGGTGCGCGGTTGGCGCTCGGGTTCGGCGCCGCGCGTCGCCACCGCCAACGCCCTGGCCCGCGCCGTTCCCGTGCGCCCCGCCCACGGCCGCACCGCCTGGTACTCGGGCACGGCCGCGGGCTCGACCGCCACGCTCACTCTGCCCGCCGTGCGCCTCACCGGGCGCGGCGCCCGCCTGAGATGCGCGCTGTGGTGGGACACCGAGCCGGGCTCCGACGCCGCGTTCCTGGAGGCGTCGGTGGACGGGGGCGCGACGTGGACCGCGGTGCCCTTCACCACCGTGCGCGAGGGGGACGAGCCGCTGCCCCACCCGGACGGCAGGGCGACGGGCTGGTCGGGCCGGGTGTGGCACCGGCTGGACGCGGACCTGTCGGGGCTCTCGGGACCCGAGGTGCGGCTGCGCTGGCGGTACACGACCGATCAGCTGTACGTGGGGCGCGGGGTGTACGTGGACGGGCTGCGCGTCGCGGACGGCGGGCGCGTCAGGTTCGACGAGGCGAGACCGGGGGACGCCGCCAGGATCGAGGCCGTGGGCTGGACGGCGTCGGCGGACTGAACGGCCGGGCGGCCGGGGGCGCTTGCCCCCGGCCGCCCGGAACGCACGTCACCGGCGCCCGGACCGCCCGGCGCCCCGGCCGGTGAGCAGCAGCGCGGCACCCGCGACGCCGAGCACGGCGCCCGCCGCCCCCGCCGCGCACAGCCCGCGCCTGGCCTGGAAGGACAGCACGGACCAGCGGGACTGGAACGACAGGAACGAGCCGATACTCAGCCCGGAACCGGCCGAGGCCAGCGACAGGACGGAGCCGATCGAACCGACCGACAGCGCGCTTCCCACCGAACCGACGGAGAGGGCCGAGCCGACGGAACCCACGGAGAGCACCGAGCCCACCGAGCCGATGGACAGCACCGAGTCCTCCGACCAGAGCGACAGCGTGGACCCCCGTGAGGCGCAGGCCGACGCCGTGTTCGCGCACTTGTTCTTCGTCATGCGTCCATACTCCCCCACCCGCGGGGATCCCGGCCCGCGCCAGGACCGCCCCGCCGGGACCCGCCCCGTGGAGCGGTCCCGCTCAGCGCCCCAGCACCGCCATCGCCGCGTTGTGCCCCGGCACCCCGCTGACCCCGCCGCCGCGCACCGCGCCCGCGCCGCAGAGCAGGACGCCCGGCCTGGCGGTCTCCACCCCCCAGCGGCCCGTGGCGTCCGTGGCGTGGGGGAAGGAGAGGTCGCGGTGGAAGATGTGGCCGCCGGGGAGGCGGAGTTCGGCTTCCAGGTCGAGCGGGGTCTTCGCCTCGACGCACGGGCGGCCATCGGCGTCGGCCGCCAGGCAGTCGGCGATCGGCTCGCCGAGGTGCGCGTCGAGCTGGGCGAGGGTCGCGGCGAGGAGTTCGGCGCGGGCCGCCGCGTTGTCGGCGGTGAACAGCCGTGCGGGGGTGTGCAGTCCGAAGAGCGTGAGCGTGTGGTGGCCGCTCGCGGCGAGCGCGGGCCCGAGGACCGAGGGGTCGGTGAGGGAGTGGCAGTAGATCTCGGACGGCGGCGCCGTCGGCAGCCGCCCCGCGTCCGCCTCCCGGTAGGCGGTCGCCAACTGCTCGTACCCTTCGGCGACGTGGAAGGTGCCCGCGAAGGCGTCACGCGGGTCGACGGAGCCGTCGCGCAGCCGGGGCAGCCTGCGCAGCACCATGTTGACCTTGAACTGGGCCCCCTCCGGGGCCTTTTGGTCCGCCGCGTCCCCGGTGAGTTCCGCCAGTGCCTGCGGCGATGCGTTGACGAGGACATGGGCGGCGCCGACCGTGTGCTCCGCGCCCGTGCGCGCGTCCCGGTAGCCGACCTCGGCCCGCGCGCCCTCGCTGTCGATCCGGGTCGCCTCGCAGCCGGTCACGATCTCGGCGCCCGCCGCGCGGGCCGCGTCCGCGAGGGCGTCGGTGAGCGCGCCCATGCCGCCCACCGGCACGTTCCAGTCCCCGGTGGAGCCGCCGATGACGTGGTAGAGGAAGCACCGGTTCTGCCGCAGCCCGGGGTCGTGGGCGTCGGCGAAGGTGCCGATCAGGGCGTCGGTGAGCACCACGCCCCGCACCAGGTCGTGCCGGAACTCCCGCTCCACGGCCACCCCGACGGGCTCCTCGAACAGCATCCGCCAGGCCGCCTCGTCGTCGATGCGGCGGCGCAGCCCCGCACGGTCCGGCAGCGGCTCGGTGAGCGTGGGGAAGACCCGTTCGGCGACGCGGCGCGTCATCCCGTAGAACCGCTGCCAGCTCTTGAACTCCTCCTCTCCCCCGGTCAGTTCGGCGAAGGACTCCCGGGTGCGGGCCTCGTCGGCGACGAGCAGCCCGCCGTCGCCGAGCGGGGTGTAGGAGGAGACGGACCTCGGGGCGACGGAGAACGTCAGCCCGAGGTCGCGCACGATCTTCGCGGGGAGCAGCGAGACGAGGTAGGAGTAGCGCGAGAGCCGGGCGTCGACCCCGGTGAACGGACGGGTCGAGACGGCGGCCCCGCCGGTGTGCCCGAGGCGTTCCAGGACGAGGACGGAGCGCCCGGCGCGGGCCAGGTAGGCGGCGGCGACCAGGCCGTTGTGGCCGCCGCCGACGATGACGGCGTCGTACGCGGCGCGTGCGGTACGTGCGGTGCGTGGAGGCATGCCGGGACCGTACCCGGCACGGGGCCCCGCGGACCGCTCTCCTGGAAGAGCACGTATCCCACCCCTCAAGGGAGGTACGCATGGAGCGCAGAAGACTGATCCAGGCGGGAGCGGGGATCGCGGCGGCCGCCGCGGCGGTGCCCACGGGCACCGCGCACGCCACGGCCGCGCTGCCGCACGACGGGACGGGGGACGCGACGGGCGTCCGGGGCGCGACGGGCACCCCGCAGGCCCCGGACGGCTGCTCGGGCGAGCCGATCACCACGCACGGCACGGCCTCGCTGACGGCCGCGATCGTGGGCATGACGGTGCTGAACGGCAAGGGCTACGTGGTGGCCAGGGGCCAACGGCCGCCGCTGTTCGGCGAGATCGACCTGACGACCCGCCAACTGGTCAGGTCGGTGCGGCTCGGCCGGGGCGACGGCGGCTGGGCCGCCACCACCTCCGGCGCCTTCGTGTACGCGGGCACCTACCCGTACCCGGACATCTACCGCTTCGACCCGGCGACGGGCGAGGTGAAGCTGATCGGTACGGTCGGCCCCGCGGGCGGCTTCGTCTGGTGCCTGACCACGGCCCCGGACGGCGCGGTGTACGCGGGGACGTACCCGAGGGGCGAGGTCTGGGAGTACCGGCCCGACACGGGCGTCCTGCGCAACATGGGCGTGGCGTTCCCCGGCCAGACCTACGTCCGGGCCATCGCGGCCGACGACCGGTTCGTCTACGCGGGCACGCTGGCCACCGGCTACGTCATCGCCTACGACCGGGCGACCGGCGCGAAGACCAACATCACGCCCACCCCCTACGGCCCGCCCGCCGCGCTCCTGGCCACCGGCGGCCGGATCATCGGCTCGCACGGCCGCAACATCGTCGACCTCGCGCCGGACGGCAGCGATCCGCGGATCGCGACCGTGCCCGCCGACGAGCGGCTGGTGGACGCGATGACCATCGGCCCGGACGGCGCGCTCTACTGCGTCGGCCGCCCCACGGGCACGGTCTACCGCCGCGAGGGCGACGCGTTCACCGCGGTCGCCACTCCCGTCACGGGCGACGAGCACCGGGGCGTCTTCACCCTGGACGACCGGACGCTGGTGGGCGGCGCGGGCAGCGGCCGCCTGTGGTGGCTCGACCTGCCGACCAAGCGGTCCCAGACGCTGGAGCTCATCGACGTGGGCCTCGCGGGGCCCGACCCGGTGCAGTCCGTGACGACCGGCAGGCGCGGCGCCGTGCACGTCGGCGGCCACTTCGCGCTCACCACCCACCGCCCCGCGTCCGGCACCCGCAAGCGCACCCAGCTCGCCGGTGAGGCCAAGCAGATCATGGAGGTGAACGGGCGGCTGTACGCGGCGATGTACCCGAGCACCGAACTCCTGGAGATCGATCCGGACACGCACCGGATCCGCTCGCTGGGCCGCGTGCAGAACGCCCAGCAGCGCCCCACCGACATGGTCCACTCGCCCCGCCGCGACCAGCTCCTGATCACCACCGCGCCCGGCGTGGGCCTGCTCAAGGGCGCGCTGACCGTGCTCGACCGGCGCCGCCGCACCTTCACCGTGCACCACGACGTGATCACCGACCAGAGCCTGATGTCCGTCGCGCTGCCCGACGGGCACGACGGACCCGACCGGCACGGGCGCAGCGTCGTCTACCTGGCGGGCGACGCGGTGGGCGGCGGCAGCGTGCCGCCGACCCGGCAGAACGGCACGGTCGTCGCCTACGACCTGCGGTCCCGTCAGGTCCTGTGGGAGGTCACCCCGGTCCCGGGCAACATCAGCCTCCAGCACATCGTGGTCCAGGACGGCATCCTGTACGGGATCTGCAAGCGCGTCGGCGGCGTGTGGTTCGCGCTCGACCTGGAGACGAGGACGGTGCTGCGCACCGGGAAGCTGCCCGGCTACGGGGAGTTGAGCGTGCACCGGGGCCAGGTGTTCGCGTCGGTCTTCGGCGGCCTGGTCTACCGGCTCGGCCCCGACCTGGCGGAGCCGGTGCCGGTGGTCTCCGGGCTCGGCGAGGGCTGGTACAACCCGCCGCAGCTGGGCTGGGAGCGGCTGTCGTGGCACGCCTGGGGCGTCGCGGACCGGGACCTGGCGCGGATGCGCCTCGACCCGGACTGCCCGCCCCCGCCGCCCGGCCGCCTCCCGGCGCCGCCGGACGAGGCGGTGCTGGAGGCGCTGCTGGAGAACTGAGGAGCCGCTGAAGGAGGCAGGGCCGTCGGGGTGCGCGGGGCCGCGTCCCCCGCCTCGACGGCACTCCCCTGCTCCGGCACGGGCTCTCGGATCACGGGCTCTCAGTGCCCGAGCGCGCCCCGCTGCTGCCTGAGCGCCGCCACCCTGCGGTACAGCTCCACCGCCTCGGGACCGCGCCCCAGTTGCTCCAGGCAGTGCGCCTCGTCGTTGCGGCTGGCGAGCGCGTCCGGGTGGTCGGCGCCCAGCACCCGCTCACGGGCCTCGGCGACCTGCCGGTAGACCGCGAGCGCGTCGCCCCAGCGGCCGAGCCAGCCGAGGCCCACCGCCACCTCGCGGCGGCTGACCAGCGTGTCCGGGTGCTCGGCGCCCAGCACCCGCTCGCGGATCGCGCACACGTCGCGGGACTCGGTCAGCGCCTCCTCCCAGCGGGCCAGGCGCCCGAGGTTGACGCCGAGGCCGTGGCGGGCGCGCAGGGTCTCCGGGTCGGCGGGGCCGCCGACCCTGGTGCGGTCGTCGACCAGCGAGCGGTACAGGTCGAGGGCCTCGGGGCTGCGGCCGAGCCTGCCGAGGCTTATCCCGACCTCGTAGCGGGCGGCGAGGGTGTCGGGGTGGTCGGGACCCAGCGCGTGGGCGCGGGCCTGCGCGACCTCGCGGTAGGTGGCCAGCGCCTCGGTCCAGCGGCCCAGCTGCCCGAGCGCGTACGCCACCTCGTACCGCGTGACGAGCGTGTCCGGATGGTCGGCGCCGAGCACCCTGGCGCGGGCCGTGGCCACCTCGCAGGCCATCCGGTACGAGTCCTCGAGGCGGCCGAGCCTGCTCAGGTTGTACGCGAGGTTGTGGCGGCAGCGCAGCGTGTCGGGGTGGTCGGCGCCCACCGAGCGCTCGCGGGCCGCGAGGACGGCCGTGTACGTCTGGTGCGCCTCGAAGTGCCGTCCGAGCTGGCCGAGCACGTACGCCGTCTCCTGGCGTGCCGCGAGGGTGTCGGGGTGGTCGGGACCCAGCGCGCGCTCGCGCCCGTCGGCGACCCTGGCGTACTCGCGCAGCGCGTCGCCGGGGCGCCCGGTGCGGCTGAGCGTGAGGCCGACCTCGTACCGGCTGGCGAGGGTGTCGGGGTGGTCGGGGCCCAGCGCGTGCTCGCGCTCGACGGCGACCGAGCGGTGCACCTCGCCCGCCTCCTCCCAGCGGCCGAGCCGCCCCAGGCTGAGCCCGGCGTTGTGGCGGTTGGTGAGGTGGGCGAGCAGTTCGGGCGCGGGCGTGGGCCGCTCGGGGCCCGCGGTGACGGGGGTGGCGGGCGCGCGGCGCGGGTCGGTGCGGGTGGTCCACTCGCCGGTGAGTCCCGCGGTGTGGTCCGGCAGCGCGGGATGCGGGCGGGCGCCGCCGGTCGCCTTGCGGCCCGTGGTCATGCCGCGCGTCCAGGAGGGGAGCCGGCGTTCGTGGGCGGGCTGCCGGGGCTGGGCGGGGACGACGGTGAGCGGGGGCGCGAGCGGGACGCCGCCGGTGCTCGCGGCGAAGGCGGCGTGGCCCGCGGTGATGCGGTGGCGCAGGTCCTTGGCGTCGGCGGGGCGCTCGTCGGGGGTCTTGGCGAGGAGGTCGAGGACGACCCGGTCGAAGTAGGCGGGGAGTTCGGCGCGGCGCTTGCGCAGCGGCTCGGGCTGGGTGTCGCGGTGCCCGACGAGGACCGCCCAGGCGTCGTCGAGGTCGAAGGGCGGCACGCCGGTGGCGATCTCGTACAGCACGCAGCCCAGCGAGTAGAGGTCGCTGCGGTGGTCGACCTCGTGGCCGCTGATCTGCTCGGGCGACATGTAGTGCGGGGTGCCCATGGCGATGCCGGTGCCGGTGAGGCGGGAGGTGAAGCCGATGTCGGCGCCGAGCCTGGCGATGCCGAAGTCGCAGATCTTCGCGGTGCCGTCGGAGAGCCGGACGATGTTGGCGGGCTTCAGGTCGCGGTGCACGATGCCCTGTTCGTGGGTGTACGCGAGGGCGTCCGCGACCTGTTCGGCGATGTCCACGACCTGCTCGACGGGCAGCGGGTGCTGCTGGTTGTCCTCCAGGAGCTGGCTGAGGTTGCGGCCTTCGAGCAGTTCCATGACGAGGTAGAGGACGCCCTCGTACTCACCGAAGTCGTGGACGACGGTGACGCCCCGGTGCTGGAGCGCGGCGGCGACGCGCGCCTCGCGGCGGAACCGCTCGCGCAGCACGGTGGTGAACGACTGGTCGGGCTGGGGTCCCAGCGGCTTGAGGCACTTGACCGCGACGCGGCGGCCCAGGGATTCGTCGACCGCGCGCCACACCTCCCCCATGCCGCCGCGCCCGATCAGATCGAGCAGCCGGTACCGGCCGTGGATCAGCCTGCTGTCCCCCATCGCCCGCTGTCGCCCCCGTCATAGCCCGTCGTCGTTCCCGTCGGCATCGCTCAGTGCTGTGCCCTCCCCGGCCCGTCCAGTATGGACGCCCGCTTACGGAGTTTGTACGGCGCGGGGCGGCTGCCGGGACCCAGCCGGGCCATCGCCTTCAAGATGTGACCTGGCGGCAGCTGCCAGCGGACGCGGGAGGGTATGAGGCGCAGGAGGCGTCCCGTGAGGGCCAGTCGGCGGGTGACGTGGTCCGGGGCGGGAGCGGGACGTCCGTACAGCTCGTGGGCGTAGGAGGGCAGCGAGTCGTACGCGAGGGCCGCGACGCGGCGCCAGAGCACGGCGCGGGCGGGGGCCAGGGCGGGGTGCACAGGGGGGCGTCTGAGGAAGTCGTCGACGGCGCGGGCGTCGGGGCCCGCGGCGAGGTCGGGGCGCACGCGCTCGAAGTAGGCGGCGAGTTCGGCGGCGGTGCCGGGGACCGCGGCCGGGTCGAGGCCGACGAGGCGGGCGTCCGCGCGGTGCTCGGCCACGTAGCGGTCGGCCTGCGCGGCGGTGAGCGGCAGCCCCGAGCGGCGGGCGACGGTCAGGTAGGAGTCGATCTCCGCGCAGTGCACCCAGGTCAGCAGTTCGGGCTCGTCCACGCCGTAGCGCTCGCCGGTCGCGGGGTCGGTGGCCTTGAGGAGGGCGTGGATGCGGCGGACCCGGGCACCGGCCTTCTCGGCGGCCTCGGTGGTGCCGTAGGTGATGGTGCCGACGAAGTTCGCGGTGCGCATGAGGCGGCCCCAGGCGTCCTTGCGGAAGTCGCTGTTCTCCATGACGCCGCGCACCGCGCGCGGGTGCAGGGCCTGGAGGTAGAGGGCGCGCACCCCGGCGACCCACATCATGGGGTCCCCGTGGACCTGCCAGGTGACGGAGGCGGGGCCGAACAGTCCGGGATCGGGCCGCCGGGGCGGTCCGGACGTCCGTGCGCGGGCCCCTGCCCCGTTCCCCTCGCCGCTCATGTGCGCCTCCTCGGCCGTGTCGGGCCGCGTCCGGCCCGGTCGCCACCGGATCACCTACCCCGTACCGAAGTCAACGCCCCGTGCGCGGAACCTCGTACACTCCGTGCGCGACTTCGCGAGTGGCGGTCGACGAAAGAGGGGGAGACGGGCGTGTCCTACGGAGGGCCTCACGATCCACGGTGGCAACCGAACGGCGGGCCGCACCCGCCCTGGCCGCCGAACGGCGGGCCGCACCCGCAGTGGCCGCCGGGCCCCGGCCCGTATCCGTACCCCCACCCGTCCCCCTACCCGCCCCCGCAGCCGCCCCGGGTCTCGCTCTGGCAGCGCTTCCGCGAGGACGAGTGGCCCACGACGCGCGAACTGCTGCGCCCCGCGCGGCGGGTGCACGGCTGTCTGTGGGCCCTGCTGCTCCCGTGCTTCTGGTTCGCGCTCTTCCCGCTGGTGTTCTATCCGATGGCCCGCTCGGCGCGGCGGCACGCGCGGCGGAGGTTCCCGGTCGGCGGGCCCCACCGGATCCAGGATCCGCAGGTGCTGCGGATACAGAAGGCGCGGGCGTGGTCGGCGCTCGCCGCGACCTTCGTCATCATGGCCGTGTACGCCACGCCCGAGGACTGGGAACAGGCGCAGGACCAGTACCAGATGCGGCTGGTGATCACGCCGTGGCTGCTGCTGCTCAGCGCGCCCGTGGTGGTCGGCGCCGTCTTCTGGCTCGCGCCGCGCCGCGCGCGGCCCGGCATGCGCCGGGGGATCCGCCCCGCGGCCCTCTCGGCGCTCTGGTACTTCGGTGCCTTCGCCTCGATGCCGCTCGTCGCCGTCGGCGGCGTCATGCTCTCCGAGCCGCTGTCGCAGGAGTCCCCGGCGCGGTTCGCGATCCTGCTGGTGATGTGCTTCCTGGTCCTGTGGCTCTTCATGTTCGTCGCCTTCTCGTCGCCGACGGTGGTGCGTTCCGCGTTCAACACGGCGGGCGTGCACGCGGCGCTCCCGGCCCTGCTGACCGGCGCCCTGGTGTGGGAACTCTCCGCGATCAACCTGGCGTTGGGCGGCATGCCGCCGGGCCCGCCGCCCCTCCAGATCTGCTCGGTGGTCTTCGGGCCGCTGTCGGTGACGGCGGTGGCCTGGTGGGAGGTGCGCCGGCTGCGCACGCGGCACGGCATCCGCATCAGGGTCTGACCGGCGGGGCGGGGGTCCACGGGCGGGGGGCGAGCACGCGTCCCAGGTCCAGGAGGCTGAGGCCGAACATCAGGACGCCCAGGGGGACGTGGAGCGACGGCACGTGGGCGATGCCGGCCACCACCTGTATCGAGGCGAGGACGAGGAAGCCGGTGGCGTACAGCAGGGGCCGGGGCGAACCGCCGCCGGGACGCCAGGCCAGGACAGCGGCGAGGACGTACAGCATGGACGCCCCGTACATCACGCGTGAGCCGACCTCGTGCAGCAGATAGCCGTGGGAGGAGGAGAGCAGCATCCCCGCGGTGGCCGCCTGGAAGAGGATCGCGAGGGTCTGGAGGGCGATCGCGGTCTTCGTGAAGGCGGGGTTGCCGAAGGTCTTCGTCGTCTGTCTGGCCATGGGGTGGGAGCCGTCCTCTGGTGTGCGGTGGCGGGCAGGAGTGCCGGGCGGATCGAAGGTGTCGGGCGCGCCGGGGGCGCCGGGCGCGGTCATCGCAGGGTCAGCGGGGTCTCGACCCCGACGCGGGTCAGCTTCTCGGGGTTGCGGACGTAGTAGAGGCCGGCGATGCGGCCGTCTTCGACGTGCGGCGCCATGACGCCGTCCAGCTCGCCGTCCAGGCGCAGCACGAGAGCCGGGTTGCCGTTGACGACGGTGGGTTCGCAGGTGATCTCGGCGTCCGCCGTGACGGGGCTGCCGAGGTAGAAGCGCACCAGTTTGTCGGCGCCGACGACCGGGCGCAGCGCGGCGCGCTTGATGCCGCCGCCGTCGCTCACCAGGACGACGTTCGGGGCGAGGACGTCCAGGAGGCCCTGCGGGTCGCGGGTTTCGAGCGCGCGCCGGAGCGACTCAAGGGCCGCCCTGACCTCGCCGGGGGTGACCGTCTTGCGGGGGCGGCGGGCGTCGACGTGCTTGCGGGCGCGGTGCGCGATCTGGCGTACGGCCGCGGGGGTCTTGCCCACGGCCTCGGCTATCTCGTCGTAGTCGACGTCGAAGACCTCGCGCAGGACGAACACCGCGCGCTCGGTGGGCGACAGGGTCTCCAGGACGACCATCAGCGCCATCGACATGCTCTCGGCCAGTTCGACGTCCTCGGCCACGTCGGGCGCGGTGAGCAGCGGCTCGGGCAGCCACTGGCCGACGTACGCCTCCTTGCGGCGCTTCAGGGTGCGCAGCCGGTCGAGTGCCTGCCGGGTGGTGATCCGCACCAGGTAGGCGCGTTGGTCGCGCACCCGCGCCAGGTCGACCCCGACCCAGCGCAGCCAGGTCTCCTGGAGCACGTCCTCCGCGTCGGCCGCCGAGCCGAGCATCTCGTAGGCGACGGTGAAGAGCAGGTTCCTGTGGGCGACGAACGCCCCGGTCGCCGGGTCGCCCGCGTGTTCGGTCATGTCTCGGCCCTTCCGGTCGCGGTCGACTGTCGACCGTCCGGCATCAAGACACCGCGGGACCGATCACCGTGACACCCTGTGACGTGGATCACTCGGCGAGGGCCGGGGCCGGGACCCGGGCGCGGGTCAGACCTTCTTCACCACGCTCGACTTGAGGTGCATCGCGCCGAAGCCGTCGATCCTGCAGTCGATGTCGTGCCCGTCCACGCCGTCCACCAGACGGATGTTGCGCACCTTCGTGCCCGCCTTGATGCCCGAGGGGCTGCCCTTGACCTTCAGGGCCTTGACCACGGTCACGGTGTCGCCGTCGGCGAGCACGTTCCCCACCGCGTCCTTGACCGCTTTCTCCCCGCCGCCACCGGCCGGGGCCGCGGCGGCTTCGGGGGACCACTCGTGGCCGCACTCGGGACAGACGAGGAGGGCTCCCATCTCATAGGCGTACGAACCGGAGCACTCGGGGCAGGCAGGAAGATTCTCAGACATGGCCGCAGTCTATATTCGGCCCGAGTCAATGCATGAATTGCAAATTTCTGCAATTCCATACATGCTGTGCGCACGTTGCGCCGCCCGGGAGCCGGAGCGCGGCGTCGCACCGGGCGGGCCGAGGAGGAGGGGGATCCCGTGGCGGTTCCGCTGTACCGGGCCAAGGCCGAGTTCTTCCGGATGCTGGGGCATCCGGTGCGCATCCGGGTCCTGGAGCTGCTCCAGCGCGGCCCGATGCCGGTACGGGACCTGCTCGCCGAGATCGAGGTGGAGCCCTCCAGCCTCTCGCAGCAGCTCGCGGTCCTGCGCCGGTCGGGGATCGTCACCTCCACGCGCGAGGGGGCGACGGTGGTGTACGAACTGGCCGGAGGGGACGTGGCGGAGCTGATGCGCGCCGCGCGCCGCATCCTGACCATGATGCTGGCCGGCCAGCGCGAACTCCTCGAAGAACTGCGGGAAGCCGAGGTCAGCGCGCCGTGAGCACCCCGACCGACCGGGTGCGCCACCCGCCCCGTTCCCCGCTGCCGACCCTCCTGACCCCTTCGGAGTCCGTACGATGACCCGTTCCGCCCCGCACCGCATGCTGGAGGTCTCCGGCAGCGAGGCCCTGTGGCTGCTCGAAGGCACCGCCCTGGGACGCCTGGTGTACGTCCGGCAGGGCGCCCCCGTCGTCCGTCCCGCGGTGCACCTCCTGGAGTACGGCCGCCTGATCGTACGGGCCCCGGCCCAGGCCGCCGCCCTGTCCGGCCGCGCCACCCTCACCTACCAGGCCGACGCGATCGACGTGGCGGCGGGCGGCACCGGCTGGACGGTCACCGCCACCGGTCCGGCCGAGCTCGTCGCCGACCCCGACGAGGCCGCCCACTACCGCCGTACGCTGCCCGGCTGGGTCCACGGCCCGCACGACACCCTGCTGCGCGTCCAGCCGCAGAGCGTCGCGGGCTTCCGCCTCGCCCGCCCGGAGGTGACCGGGTGAACGCCCACGCGCTGCCCTGGCGGCACGCACTGACCGTGCCCGCCATGGGCTCGGCCGTCCGGATGGCCCGCGAGACCGCCGAACTCGCCCTCACCGAATGGGGCGTGAGCCCGCGCCACCCCGCTGTCGGGGCGGCCCTGCTGATCCTCAGCGAGCTGGTCACCAACAGCGTCCGGCACGCCGCGGCGCTCTCCCCCGACATCACGGTCGTCTTCGCGGGCGGCCCGGACGCCTTCGCCTTCGCCGTCCACGACCGCCACCCCTACAAACCGCCCCTGCACGTCACCGCCCCCGGCACCACCGGGCTCACCACCGTCATGGAGCTCACCCTCGGCCTCGGCGGCACCGCGGTGGTACGGGGCGACTCCGACGACGGCGGCAAGAGCATCTGGATCACCCTGCCCCTGTGACCGGCCGCCCGGCCTGGCGGGGCGCCCCGGTCACGGCGCGGCACGCCGTACCGGATCGGCGGCGCGCAGGTCGGCCAGCAGCTCGGCCTGCCCGGTCAGCACCCCCGTCAGGATGGACCTGGCGACCTTCAGCAGCTCCGCGACCTGCTCGTTGACCAGCGAGTAGTACACGCCCGCCCCCTCGCGGCGGGTGACCACCAGGTTCGCCCGGCGCAACACCGCCAGCTGCTGCGACAGGTGCGCCGGCTCCACGCCCACCTTGGGCAGCATCTCGGAGACCGCGTGCTCGCGCTCGCTCAGCAGTTCCAGGACCCGGATGCGCACCGGATGCCCGAGCGTCTTGAAGAACTCGGCCTTCAGCTGGTAAAGCGGCGTACTCATCGAACCGGCCCTCCGCACCACCACGGGCGCATCGGGCACCGGGTCCACCCACGCGTCTTCGTCATGGAACCATCATCCGGCCTGTACGGGCCGGGGGCGGACCCGCCCACCCCTCGGCCGGTCCCGGAGGGCGGCCGGGTCCAGGAGGGCGGCCAGGTCCCAGGGGGTGGCCAGGTCCAGGAGGGCGGCCCCGGCTCGTCGTGCGGCCGTCGGCGTCACGGTCCGATGTCGAGCTGCCAGCGGATCTCGCCCTCGTGCCGTTCGCCGGTGGGGGCGAGCCCGGCGGCGGTGGCGACGGCGGCGGACGCCCGGTGGTCGGGGTGGACGTGGGCGACGACGGTGCGCACCCGCTGCCCGCCGAGCCAGGCGACGAGTGCTCGGGCGGCTTCGGTGGCGATGCCCCTGCCCTGCCACGGGGTCCCCACCACCCAGGCGATCTCGGCGACCGGTCCGTGCGCGGAAGGGCCGACCGTCGCCTGGACGGTGCCCGCCAGGCAGGGCTCGTCACGGATCGCGACCACCCAGTTCAGCCAGGACACGGCAGGATCGGGAGAGCCGGCGAGCATGCGCAGATAGCGCGAGCGCAGGGAGTCCAGAGTGTCCGGCGCGCCGCCGGTGAAGGCGTGCAGGGCCGGATCGGACAGCACCACGGCCATCTCCTCGGCGTGCTCCACGCGCAGCGGCAGCAGGTCCAGCCGCGTGGTGGCGATGGGCCGAGCCGCGAGAACGCCCACGCCACGACCGCCTCACCGCAGTAGGACCGGGCGGACCCGGACGGAACCGGGCAAGCGTCTTGATCACCGCCTCGGCACGGTCACGTTACACGGGCCCGTGCCGACAACGGCAAGGCCCCCGGGCCCGGTTCGCCCCGGTACGCACGGCGCACGCACAGAACACGAGCGCCCCGCCGGACACTCCGCGCGCCCTACCGATGCCCGCGGGCGGCGGATGAAGATGAGCGCTCCACCCATGAAGTCCGGCGATCCGCGGCCCCCTGCCCTCCGGCGGGCGGTCCCGCGGCGGAAGGAGCTCACGGTGTTGCTTCTCGTCTCCCCCGACAGCGTCGAGGAGGCCATCGCCTGCGCGCAGGCCGCGGAGCACCTCGACATCGTCGACGTCAAGAAGCCCGACGAGGGCTCGCTCGGCGCCAACTTCCCCTGGGTCATCCGCGCGGTCCGCGACGCGACACCGGCGGACAAACCGGTGTCCGCCACGGTGGGGGACGTCCCGTACAAGCCCGGCACGGTGGCGCAGGCCGCGCTCGGCGCGGTCGTCTCCGGCGCCACGTACGTCAAGGTCGGCCTCTACGGATGCACGACGCCCGACCAGGGCGTCGAGGTGATGCGCGCGGTCGTCCGGGCGGTCAAGGACCACCGCCCCGACGCGCTCGTCGTCGCCTCCGGTTACGCCGACGCCCACCGCGTCGGCAGCGTCGATCCGCTCGACGTGCCCGGCATCGCCGCCCGCTCCGGCGCCGACGCGGCCATGCTCGACACCGCCGTCAAGGACGGGACGCGGCTGTTCGACCACGTTCCTCCCGAGGCCTGCGCCGAGTTCGTGCGGCTGGCCCACGCCTCCGGCCGGCTCGCGGCCCTCGCGGGCAGCGTCGCACGCTCCGACCTCGGTCCGCTGACCCGCATGGGCACGGACATCGTGGGCGTACGGGGAGCGGTCTGCGAGGGCGGCGACCGGGACGCCGGGCGGATCCGGCCGCACCTGGTGGCCGCGTTCCGGGCGGAGATGGACCGGCACGCCGCCGGCGTCCCCACCGCGGGCTGACCGCCGTGCCCACCACCGCTCAGTGAGGCTCTCAGGAGGCACCGCATGAGGTTCCGGGCTGCCGTACTGCGCGCGTACGAGGACCCGTTCACGGTCGAGGAGGTGACCCTGGGGGCGGAGCCCGGCGCGGACGAGGTCCTGGTCGAGATCGCGGGCGCCGGGATGTGCCGGACGGACCTCGCGGTCCGGCGGTCGGCCGGCCGCAGCCCGCTGCCCGTCGTGCTCGGCCACGAGGGCGCGGGGGTCGTGGTGCGGGCGGGCAGCGGAAGCGGGGCCCCGGTCGGGGTGGGCGACCACGTCGTGCTGAGCTTCGACTCCTGCGGACACTGCCGCAACTGCCTGGGCGCGGCCCCCGCCCACTGCGACTCCTTCGCCTCCCTCAACCTCTTCGGGGGGCGCGGCGGGGAACCGCCCCGGCTCACCGACGCGGCCGGAAGACCCCTGGCCCCCCGGTGGTTCGGCCAGTCCTCGTTCGCCGAGTACGCGCTGGTCCCGGCACGCAACGCCGTCCGGGTCGACCCCGCCCTGCCGCTCGAACTGCTCGGGCCCCTCGGCTGCGGCTTCCTCACCGGTGCCGGGGCCGTGCTGAACACCTTCGGCGCGGGCCCCGGCGACACCCTGGCCGTCCTGGGCGCCGGGGCCGTTGGCCTGGCCGCGGTGATGGCGGCCACCGCCGCCGGAGTGCGGACCGTGGCCGTCGACCGGCTTCCCCGACGGCTCGCCCTGGCCGAACGGTTCGGCGCGGTACCGCTGCCCTCGGGAACGTCGGGACTGCCCGACCGGATCCGGCGGCTGACCGACGGCGGCGCGCGGTACGCCCTGGACACCACGGCGTCGGCCCCGCTCGTCAACGCCGCGCTCCACGCGCTGCGCCCCACCGGCACGCTCGGCCTGGTGGCGCGCCTCCACACCGCGCTGCCGCTCGAACCGGGCGCGCTCGACCGGGGCCGCGGCATCCGGCACATCTGCGAGGGGGACGCCGTACCCGCACTGCTGGTCCCCCGGCTGACCGCACTGTGGCGGGCCGGGCTCTTCCCCTTCGACCAGCTGATCCGCACCTATCCGCTGGCCGACGTCAACGAGGCCGAACGCGACTGCGACGCGGGCCTCGTGGTCAAACCCGTCCTGATCCCGGAGAGGAGCGGCCGATGAGCGAGACCCTCGGTGCCGCGCGATCCCCCCGCCCGCTCTCCGCGTACGGAGGAGCCCCGGCCCGCGCCGCGCAGCGGCGGACGGACCCGCGGGGCGTGTCAGGAGGCGTGGGCCTGACCGCCCTCCTGGTCGCCGCGGCACGGGCGATCGAGACCCACCGGCACGACAGCCTGGCCGCGGACCCCTACGCGGAGCACTTCGTGCGCGCCGCCCCGGCGTCCGCGCACTGGCCGGTGCGCGCCGAGCAGGCCGGGGGCGGGGACGACGACCCGCTGTGGGGGCGGTTCGCCCGCTACTTCGGCCTGCGGACCAGGGTCCTCGACGACTTCCTCCTCCACGCGGTCCGTGCGGGCGCCCGGCAGGTGGTCCTCCTGGGCGCGGGGCTCGACACGCGCGCCTTCCGGCTGGAGTGGCCCTCCGACCCGGTGGTCTACGAGATCGACCGGGCGGGCGTGCTGTCCTTCAAGCAGCGGGTGCTCACCGGCCTGTCGGCCGTCCCCGGGGTGCGGCGCGTCCCCGTGCCGGCCGATCTGCGCGCCGACTGGGCGGGCGCGCTGACCGGCGCCGGTTTCGACCCGGCCCTCCCGACCGCCTGGCTGGCCGAAGGGCTCCTGTTCTACCTGTCGGGCCCGGTGGAGACGCGACTGCTCGACGCGGTGGACGGCCTGACCGCCGCGGGCGGCGCCCTGGCCTACGAGGTCAAGCTGGAGAAGGACCTGCTGGCGTACCGCGACAGCCCGATCTACTCCGCGACGCGGGCGCGGCTCGGCATCGACCTGCTCGACCTCTTCGCCAAGGGCCCGCGACCCGACTCGGCGGGCGGGCTGCGGGCGAAGGGCTGGTCCGCCTGCGCCCACTCGCCCTTCGGGTTCTCCCGTCGGCACGGCCGCGGCCCCCTGCCCGAACCGAACGACGCCCTGGAGGGGAACCGGTGGGTGTTCGCCCACAGACCACGGCCGTGACGTCCCCGGGGCCCGCGCCGTGGGCCCCGGGCCGTGATCAGGACTCCGGGACGGACACCAGGCGGTCGCCCGCGGTCCCGGCCAGGTCCGGTGCGTAGTAGTCCTCGATGGCGGCGGCCCAGGTGGCGACGGTGACGCGGTCCTCGGCGTCCGGGCCGAAGGCGTCGAAGAGCGCGTGGACGTTCGCCTCCTGGAAGCCGATCGCCGTCATCAGCGCCACGAAGAGCGGGCGTTCGATCAGGCCGTCCCCGTCGGGGTCGCCGAGCGCGGAGAGCGCCACGGCGAACTCGGTGACCGTGGGGCCGAAGCGCTCGGGGTCGAGGACGACCGGGCGGAACTCGTCGACGGTGACCACACCGTCTCCGTCGGTGTCCAGCTCGGCGGCCAGCGTCGTCCAGTACCGGCGGAACGCGGCCCGGATCGCGGCCCTGGCCCCGTCGTCCGATGCGGTCGCCGCCGCCAGGACCCGGCCCGTCATGAGGTCGAAGTCGTCGGAGTCGACGACTCCGTTGCCGTTGGCGTCGAAGAGGGAGAAGACCAGTTCGACCCGCTGGGCGGCCTCGGTTCGCATGTACGTCACCTGTCTTCCGCGGCCCGTCGGTGCCGGGCCTGGCTCTGTGCGTGCTTCCACACAACCGCGCGGGGAGAGGTCCGCGCCGGTGAACCGCTCTTCGTAACCGGAAGGAGTGAGTGCCCCGCCCGCCGGGCACAGGTACGAATCGTCCCGTTCGGCGTGCCTTGTTCTTTACACCCTGTAAATCCAGATACTGATGCCCCATGACTGTGCTGGTCCTCGTCCACTTCGCCGTCGCGCTCTGCGCCGCCCCGCTGATCCGCAGGCTGGGGCTCCGCGCTTTCGCCGTGCTGGCGCTGCCGCCCGCCGCGGCCCTCGTCTGGGCCGTGTCGCGGTGGGACCGGGTGGAGTCGGGCCGGGCCGTCACGGAGTCGTGGACGTGGATCGAGGCGTACGACGTCGAGGCCGCCTTCCGGCTGGACGCCCTGTCCTTGGTGATGGTGCTGCTCGCCGCCGGGGTCGGGGCGCTGGTCCTGTTCTACTGCGGCCGCTACTTCGACGCCGGGTCGCCGCGCCTCGGCCGGTTCGGCGGGAACCTCCTCGGCTTCGCGGGCGCCATGCTGGGGCTCGTCCTCGCCGACGACCTGATGGTCCTCTACCTGTTCTGGGAACTGACGACGGTCCTGTCGTTCCTGCTCATCGGGTACGACAGCGAGAAGCGGGAGAGCCGCCGATCCGCGCTCCAGGCGCTGACCGTCACCTCCGTGGGCGGTCTCGCGATGTTCGTCGGGTTCCTGATGCTGGGCCACCTCGCGGGCACATACCGCATCTCCCGCATCCTGGAGGCCCCGCCTGAGCCGAGCGGCACGCTGACGGCGGCCGTGCTGCTCGTGCTGTGCGGGGCGGTCGCCAAGTCCGCGGTGTGGCCGCTGAGTCTGTGGCTGCCCAACGCGATGGCCGCGCCCACCCCGGTCAGCGCCTATCTGCACGCCGCCGCGATGGTGAAGGCGGGCGTGTACCTCGTGGCGCGGCTCGCCCCGGCGTTCGCGGACGTCCCCGTGTGGCGGCCCGTCCTGCTGACGCTGGGCACGGCGACGATGCTGCTGGGCGGCTGGCGGGCGCTGCGCGAGAACGACCTCAAACTGGTGCTCGCCCACGGCACGGTCAGCCAGCTGGGCCTGCTCCTCGTGCTCGCGGGCGCGGGCTCGTACGACGTCGCGCTCGCGGCGATCTCGATGATCCTGGCGCACGCCCTGTTCAAGGCGCCGCTGTTCCTGGTGACCGGGATCGTCGACCACGCGGCCGGCACGCGTGACCTGCGGCGCCTGTCGGAAGTGGGGCGGTCGCTGCCGTGGGTGTGCGCGGTGGCCGTCGTGGCGGGCGCTTCGATGGCGGCGCTGCCGCCGCTGATCGGGTTCGTCGCGAAGGAAGCCGCGTTCGACGCGCTGCTGAACGGCAGCGCTGCCGAGCGCTGCGCCCTGGGCCTGGTCGTCGCCGGGTCCGCCTGCACCACGGCGTACACCCTGCGGTTCCTGTGGGGCGCCTTCGCCCGCAAGCCGGGGACGCCGCCGACCCCCGTGCACCGCGTCGGCCCCGCGTTCCTCGCGCCGCCCGCGCTGCTCGCGCTCGGCTGTCTCGCCCTCGGCCCCGGCATCGGCACGCTCGCCCCGCTCTTCGAACGGTACGCGTCCCAGTACCCCGCCCCCGCGCACCCGTACCACCTCGCCCTGTGGCACGGCTTCGGGGTCCCGCTCGGGCTCTCCGCACTCGCCTGGCTGGCCGGCGCGGCGCTGTTCGTGGCGCGGGAGCCGGTGGCGCGGACCGGGCGGCGCCTCGCCTGGCCGACGGCGGACGCGGTGTTCGGCCGGACCGTCCTCGGTCTGGAACGGACCGCCCTCCAGGTGACGGGCGCGGTGCAGAAGGGCTCGCTGCCCGCGTACGTGGCCACGGTCCTCGTCGTCACGGTCGCCGGGCTCGCCGCGGTCCTCGTCGTCGACCGACCCTGGCACGGCGCCCCCGCGCCGCGCGCGTGGGACTCCCCGTGGCAGGCCGGAGTCGGGGCGCTGACCTGCGCGGCCGCTCTGATGTGCCTGTTCGTGCGGCGGCGGATGAAGGCCGCCGTCCTCGCGGGCCTGACCGGGTACGGCACGGGACTGCTGTACGTCGTCCAGGGCGCGCCCGACCTCGCCCTCACCCAGTTCGCCGTGGAGACCGTCTCCACGGTGGTGCTGGTACTGGTGCTGCGGCGGCTGCCGGTCTACTTCGGCGACTCGGGGATGCTGCGCCGCCGGGCGACGGGAACGGTCCTCGCGCTGGGCAGCGGGGCGCTGGTGGCGTGCGCGCTGTGGCTGGCCGCGGCGGCGCGTACGGCCGATCCCGCCGGGGCCGCCATGACGGAGGAGACCGCGCACCACGGCCTCAAGGACGTGGTCTCGGCGATCCTCGTGGACTACCGCGCCTGGGACACGATGGGCGAGTCCGCCGTCCTCGCGGTCGCCGTCCTCGGCGTCATCAGCCTGCTGTACGTGCACCGCCGCCAGGGACCGTCGGCCAGGGAACCCGTCCGGCGGCCCGGCGGCGTGACGGCCTGGTCCCCGGCGGGCTCCCGCATCCGGGCCCCCCTCGGCCCCGGTCAGGCCGCGCCCGAGCGCAGCTGGCTGGTGGCGGCCGACACCCTGGACCCCGCGTACCGGTCGGTGGTCTTCGAGGTGGTCGCCCGGCTGGTCTTCCACCCCGTCCTGATGCTGTCGGTGTACCTGCTGCTGTGCGCGGAGAACCTGCCGGGCGGCGGCTTCGTCGGGGGCCTGGTCGCGGGGGTCGCCATGACCATCCGCTACCTCGCGGGCGGGCGGCACGAACTGGACGCCGCGGCCCCGCTCCACCCCGGGTTCCTGACCGGTCTCGGCCTGTTCCTGTCCACGGGAGTCGCGCTCCTGGGGCTGGTCGACGGCACGGTGCTGCACGCCTGGACCTGGCGCGGACACCTGCCGCTGATCGGCGACTGGCACGCGGGCACCGCCGTCCTCTTCGACCTGGGCGTGTACCTGCTGGTGCTCGGGGTCGTCCTGGACATCGTCCGCGCCCTCGGCTCCAAGATCGACCAACAGACCGAGTACGCGGCGGGCCTCGCCCTCGCCGGTGAGGGGCGCCGATGACCGTCAGCGCGGCGCTGCTCGTCTGCGCCCTCGTCCTGTCCGGCACGGGCGGAATGCTCATCCTCACCCGCAGCCTCACCCGGGTCCTGGTCGGCGTCATCCTCTGCGGCAACGGGGTGAACCTCTTCGTCCTCGCCGCCACCGGACCCGCCGGGGTCCCGGCACTGCTGTACCCCGGGGTCCCCCACGACCGGGTGACGGACCCGCTGCCCCAGGCCATCGTGCTGACCGCGGTCGTCATCACCCTGGCCACCACCGCGTTCGTGCTGGCCATGGCGTACCGCAGCAGTCAGCTGACCGGCTCGGACTTCGTCCCCGACGACCTCGCCGACCGCAGGGTCGTGCTGCGCGCCCAGATCGCGGCGGAGCGCGCCGAGCTGCGCACGCGGCACCGCGACGAGGGGCCCAGTGCCTGGCGGCAGGAGCGCCGCGAACAGCGCCACCGGCTCCGCGTCGACCGGGCGTCCCAGGCACGCGCCCAGGACTCCTTCGGCGACGGCGACCCGTGGGACGACGTACTCGGCACGGACCCGGAGGATGCCCCGTGAACCATCTCGTCCCCCTGCCGGTCGTGCTGCCGCTCGCGGTGTGCGGCCTGAGCCTGTTCGTCGGGCCCCGGCTGCGCTGGCTGCACCGGCTGATCACCGTCGGGGTGCTCGTCGCGGTCGTCGCCGTCGACCTGGCCCTGCTGGTCGCCGCCGACCGCACCGGACCGCTCGTCTCCCACCTCGGCGGCTTCGCGCCGCCGCTCGGCGTGACCCTGGTCGCGGACCGGCTCGCCGCGCTGATGCTGACCGTGTCCGGGGCCGTCACCCTGATCGTCCTGGTCTACGCCATGGGCCAGGGCATGGCCGACCGCGAGGAGAAGGCGCCCCTCGCCGTCTTCCACCCGGCGTACCTGGTCCTGGTCTCGGGCGTCTCGCTCACCTTCCTCGCCGGTGACCTCGTCAACCTCTACGTCGGCTTCGAGATCATGCTGATGGCCAGCTTCGTGCTGCTGACGGTGGGCGCCACCGAGCCGCGCGTGCGGGCCGGTTCCACCTACGTCGTCGTCTCGCTCGTCTCCTCGCTGGTCTTCCTCGCGGGCGTGGCCGTGACCTACGCGGCGGCGGGCACCGTGAACTTCGCGCAGCTCGCCGAGCGGTTCGGCGCGCTCCCGCTCGGCGTGCGGAGCCTGGCGGAGGTCCTGCTGCTCACCGTGTTCGGGGTGAAGGCCGCCGCGTTCCCCGTGTCCGCCTGGCTCCCGGACTCCTACCCCACCGCGCCCGCGCCGGTGACGGCCGTCTTCGCCGGGCTGCTCACCAAGGTCGGCGTGTACTCGATGATCCGCACCGAGACCCTGCTGTTCCCCGGCAACCGGCTCTCGTCGGTGCTGATGGCGGTGGCGTTCGCCTCCATGGTCGTCGGCATCCTCGGCGCGGTCGCCCAGACCGACCTCAAGCGCCTGCTGTCCTTCACCCTGGTCAGTCACATCGGCTTCATGCTGTTCGGCATCGCGCTCGGCAGCCGCCAGGGCGTCGGCGGCGCGATCGTCTACACGGCGCACCACATCACGGTGCAGACCACGCTGTTCCTCGCCGCCGGGCTGCTGGAGAAGCGGTACGGCACGACGGAGCTGACCCGGCTCGGCGGCGTGGCCCGCGGCGCGCCGCTACTGGCCGTGCTGTGGTTCGTACCCGCCATGAGCCTCGCCGGAATCCCCCCGCTGTCGGGCTTCCTCGGCAAGCTCGGGCTGATGCGGGCCGGTGCCGCCGACGGCGGGGCGTGGGCCTACCTCCTGCTCGGCGCGGCGGCGGTGACGAGTCTGCTGACGCTGTACGTGGTGGTGAAGGTGTGGAACCTGGCGTTCTGGCGCGCCGCGCCGAACGCGTCGGCCTCGCCTGAGGGCGACGTGCTGGAGGAGAACGACGACAGCGACGACTCCGGCGCAGCGGGCGCGGTGTGCGTCCGCACCACGACCCGGGTCCCCCGCGTGATGACGGCGGCCACCGCGGCCGCCGTCGCCCTCGGACTCTCCTACACCGTCCTCGCCACGCCGCTCACCGGTCTGGCCGACCGTTCGGCCGCCGAGCTGCTGGCCCGCACCCCCTACGTCGAGGCGGTGCTCGCCCCGTGAACTCCCCCTCGCTCAAGACGCGGTGGCAGCGTCTCGACCTCCCCCTCATCGCCTGGCTCACCGTCATCTGGATGCTGCTCTGGTCGGGGCCGACCTGGGGCAACCTGATCAGCGGCGTCCTCGTGGCGGTCGTCCTGTGCCTGGTCTTCCCGCTGCCCGCCGTCGAACTCGACCTGCGGCTGCGGCCGTTCGCGATCCTGCGGCTCGCCGCCTACCTGCTGGGCGACATGGTGGCGTCCAGTGCCGTGGTGGCCAGGCACGCGCTGTCCGGTCGGCGGCGCCCGGCCGCCGTGGTGCGCGTGCCGCTGCGGTGCCGCACGGACCTGATGGTCGCGGCGACCGCCGTCGCCGTGTCGAGCGTGCCGGGCGGCGCGCTGGTGGAGGTGAACGGCTCGACGGCCATCCTCTTCCTGCACGTCTCCGGTGCCGACGACCCCCGGGCCGTGGACCGGGCGCGCGGCGACGCCTGGCGCCTGGAGGCCCTGGTCGTACGGGCCTTCGGAACCCGCGAGGAGATCGCGCGCGTCACGGCGGCTCCCCCGCCCTCCTCCCCCACCGGACCCCCACCCACCGGAAAGGCCCCCGGCCCGTGACCCTGGCCAACGACCTCCTGCTCCACGGCGCCCTGGTGCTGATCCTGCTCGCCGGCGCGCTCCTGCTCGCCGGCGTCTGGCGCGGTCCCACGATGCTGGACCGCGCCATCGCCGTGGACGTCGCCGCCGTACTGATCATCGCCGGGATCGGCGTGGACGCGGCGTTCACCCGTTCCCGCTACTACCTGTCGATCATGCTGGTGCTCGCCTTCCTGGGGTTCACCAGCTCGGTCGCCATCGCCAGGTTCATCGCCGCGCGGGACCGCGCATCGGCCAAGGAGCGCCCGTGAACACCTGGGAGAACGCGGCCGACCTGGCCGGTTCGGTCCTCCTCTTCCTCGGCGCGGCGGTCTGCCTGACCGGCGTCATCGGCCTCCTGCGGCTGCCGGACGTCCTGACCCGCAGCGCCGCCGCGACCAACCCGCAGACCTTCGGCATGCTGGTGCTCCTGGCGGGCGTGGCCCTGCGGCTGCGCTCCGGCGTCGACCTGGGCACCCTCGCCCTGGTCGCCTTCTTCCAGCTGCTGACCAGCGCGGTGGCGGCCCACCTGGTGGCCCGCGCCGCGTACCGCACGGGCCAGACCGGGGAGTGCGAACTGCTGCGCGACGAGCTGGGCGACGGGAAGTGAGCACCGCGGCCGCCGCGGCCGCACACCGTGCGACCAGGGCTCCGGGCGGCGGTGCCCCTTTCGGACGACTCCCGGTGACGGTCCACGTGCGGCGGGCCGCGAGGCGGGAGGCCGCAGTACGGACGGCCGGCTTTCGTCCGGACCGCGCTGCGTCTCCATTGGTGCCGCTGGTTCGGGCAGTTGAGGTAGTCCGGGTGGTTCGGCGCTCGTCACGCGAGGGCGCGGATCGCCTCGGCGGTCCGGTCCACGCCGAGGGTCCCGTTCGCGCAGTCGCGCAGCAGGGCCGTCACCCGTTCGTCCTGGTACTCGCGCAAGGGCGCGGGTGGGACCGGGACCTCGGGTGCCGCGGCTCGGGCGACGTCGTCGCGGGTCAGGAGGTGGTCCGCCAGGGCGGCGCAGGAACGGTGCTGGAAGATGACGTCCGGCTTGATCGGAATGCCGAGGACCGTCCCGACCCGACGGGCGAGGCGCACGTAGATGATGGAGTTCAGGCCGAGCTGCCGGAACGAGGCGTCCTCGTCGAAGCCCAGCGCGTCGTCGCCGATCTCCGGCTGGAGGACCTCGCGCTTGATGCGCTCGATCAGGTCTCGGCGCGGGTCGGGCGCGGGCTCTCGTGCGGGCTCGTGCGCAGGCTCGTGCGCGGTGGTGATCCGGTCGATGAGCGAGGTGAGCACCTTCGCTTCGCCCAGTTCCGTGAAGACCGACACGCCCGCGTCCCGCAGGTACCGGACGCAGTCGGTCCAGCGGACGGGCCTGGCGATCTGCTCGGCGAGCAGATCGCGGACTTCCTGGGCATCGGGGCCGAACGGCCTGCCGGTCACGTTGGAGATGACCGGTGTCCGCAGTTCGCCCACGTCGACCGTGTCCAGCAGGTCCCGGAAGCGCGCGGCGGCCGGGGCCATGGCCGGTGCGTGGAAGGGTCCGCTGACGCGGACCGGGACGAAGCCCCTGACACCCTCCACCTTCTCGAAGAGCGGCTTGATCCGCGCCAGTTCCTCGCGGCTGCCGGAGAGCACGAACTGCTCGGGCGCGTTGTAGTTGGCGATGACGACGCCGGTGGCGTCGTGCCGCTTGAGGGTCTCCTCGACGATCCGTTCGCACACGCCGACGACCGCGGCCATCGCACCGCCCTCGACCCGGCCCATCAGTTCCGCGCGGTGTCGCACCAGCGTCAGGCCGGTTTCGAAGTCGAAGGCACCGGCCGCGAGCAGTGCGCTGTACTCGCCGAGGCTGTGGCCCGCGAAGAAGTCCGCGGGCGGCAGGTCCTCCTGCGCCGCCGCCCAGTGCAGCGCGTTGACGACGTAGATCGCGGGCTGCGCGTACCCGGTCTCGGACAGCCGTCGTTCCGGGTTGTGCAGACAGAGCTCTTCGATCGAGTATCCGAGCACCCGGTCGGCGCGGCGACGGAGGTCGGGGAACCTCTCGAACAGGCCTCGCCCCATGCCCTTCTTCTGGGTGCCCTGTCCCGGGAACACGTAGCAGCGCATCAGATCCGCCCGCCCCCGAGGCCGGATCCGGCCGACGGCGTCGGCCGCTCGGGAAGCTCGACGATCCGGACCACGGCGCACGTCCAGGTGAAGCCTGCGCCGACGCCGAGCAGCATGCAGAGGTCGCCGACGTCCACGGCGCGCTCCCGCACGAGGTGGTCGAGTCCGGCGATCTGGTCGCCCGCGCCGAGGTGGCCGACGGTACGGCCCCAGGACCAGGTCGTGAGATCGAGGTCGATGTCGAGTGCGGCGAGGACCTCGCGCTGCAGCACGATGCGTCCGAAGTGCGGAACCACGAACCGGGCGACGTCGCGCAGACGGATGTCCGCGTCGCGCAGGGCTCGGTTGACGCAGTCGCTGAGGCCCGCCCGGAACCGGCGGGTGAACTCGTCGAGCTCCACGTCTCCCAGGTACTGCAGCTTGCGCAGACGCAGGTCGATGGGGAGCGCGGGGTCGTGGTGGGGCGTGAAGGGCGCGTCGCCGCGGTGCAGGCGCTCAAGGGTGGGGTCCGACACCGTGGAGGTGCTCAGCACCCGTGCGAACCCGGACCTCTTGCTGAGCACCATCGCCGAAGCGCCGTCGCCGGGGACGATGCCTATGTCGCTGTTCCAGCGGTCGATCGCCGGTCGGCTGACCTTGTCGGCCGTGGTCACCAGCGCCGCCACGTCGTCGGTGGCCGCGAGGGAGCGCGCCGCGATGTCCAACGCGGTCATGCAGCCGTTGGAGGCGTTCTTGACCTCGAAGGCGAGCGCCGAATGGTCCCCGAGCACTTCGCGGTGGATGTAGGAAGCCGTCGGGTAGAGCTCAAGGCCCTGGAAGTACACGCAGGCGTGCAGCAGCAGCGCGATGTCCTCGGCCCGGTGGCCCGACCTCTCCAGGGCGTCCCTGGCGGCGGCCACCGCCATCTCGGGCGGAGCTTCGTCCGTGGCCTCGCAGATCGATTCCAGCTGCGTATCCTCGGCGTCCTGGGCGTCGAACCGGCCGTCGGCGACGGCTTGTTCGACCTTGGTCGCCGGGGGCAGGCAGGTCGCGGTACCCGCGATGAACAGGGCCTCTGTCTTCACTTCTCGTTCCCTCTCAGGGTGGTGCCGTCGTGGAGCAGGAGCCCGGCGATGGCCTCGGCGGTCGGGTAGTCGAACACCAGCGTGGCGGGCAGCGTGGTGGTCACCCGCTTGGCGAGGCGCTTGCGCAACTGGACCATGGTGAGCGAGTCGATCCCGAGGGAACGCAGCGCTCTGTCGGTCGGCACGCTGTCGGGTCCTGGCAGGCCGAGCACGTCGGCGACTTCGCTGCGGACGAGGTCCAGCAGCAGGGCCGGCCGTTCGGCCTCGGAGGCGTCCGCCAGCCGCGCGTCGAGCGACTGCGCGCTTCCGGCTTCTTCGGTTCGGCGCTCTTCGGTCGTGCGCCGCAGCAGGTAGCGCAGCAGGGGAGGCGCTGGTGCGTCGCCGAGCGCGTGGCGCAGCGATGCCAGTTCCAGGCGTACGGGCATCAGCTGGGCCTCGGGCCGTGCGAGGGCGACGTCCAGGGCGTTCAGTCCGTCGGCCAGGGTCAGGGCGCCGATCCCCTGGCGCCGCAGGCGTCCCAGCTCGGCCTTGCCGAGGTGCGCGGTCATGCCCACTCCGGCCTGTTCCCAGAGCCCGAAGGCGAGGCTGAGTCCTGCCAGCCCCCGCTTGCGCCGGTTCGCGGCCAGGGCGTCCAGCGTCGCGTTCGCCGCGGCGTACCCGCTCTGTCCAGCGGTGCCCAGCGTTCCGGCCGCCGAGGAGAAGAGCACGAACGCGGCCAGGTCGAGCCGCTCGGTCAACTCGTCCAACAGGCGCGCGCCCTGCACCTTGGGTGCCATCACCCGGTGCAGCCGCTCCGCGGTGAAGCCCTCCACCAGGCCGTCGTCGAGCACGCCTGCGAGGTGGAACACGGCCGTGAGGGGATGGCCCGGGTCGATCCCCTCCAGCACCGCGGCCAGTGCGGCCCGGTCCGCGGCGTCGCCCGCGACCAGGTCCACCCGCTCGGCGCCCGCCGCTTCGAGTTCCCGCACGACCGAGTCGGCTTCCGGGGTGCCGCCACCGCGCCGCGACAGCAGCACGAGCCGCCGCGCTCCGTGCGTACGGACCAGGTGTGCGGCGAGCGCGCTGCCGAGTTCACCGAGACCGCCGGTGATCAGCACGGTGCCGTTCGGGTCGAGGGCGCGCGGCAAGGTCAGCACGGTCTTGTGCGCGGCGTTCCGCCGCGCGTGGCGCAGGGCGTGCGGAGCATCGCGTACGTCGAAGGCGGTGAACGACACCGTGTCCCGCTCCGCACCTGAGGCGGACGGATCAGCGGCCGCCCGCGCGAAGGTCAGGGTCTCGGGCATCGGCCTGAGGGCGGCACCGTCCACGCGGATCCGGTTGCCGAGCGCGCCCGCCGCACTGCCCATGACCCGGTCACCCGCGCGTACGGAAGTGACGTCGCCGCCGACCTCCGTGACGGTCCCCGCGAACTCCAGTGCCTGTGCGTGCCCCGGGCTCATCCCGGCGGCGCGCACCTCGACGCGGACTTCCCACGGCGCGACCGGCTCCGGCGCGCCCTCGTCGTGCGTGGCGGCGACGGCCTCCAACTGGTCGTCCTCCCGCTGACGCAGGTGCCAGCCGCCCTCGTCCGGCAGGACGAGCGCGTCGACCTCTTCGACGGTCGGCCTTGCCCGCGGCACGTGGGCGGCCCCACCGCGCAGCACGCACTCCGGCTCGCCGACGGTCGCGATCACGCGCGCCAGGAGCCGGAGGTCCGGGGTGCCGGGATCGAGGTCGATCAGGCGCAGCAGGCGCTCGGGCTGTTCCGTGCGGGCCGTGCGCACCATGCCCCACACTGCGGCATGGGCCCAGTTCCCCACCTGGTCGTCAGGGCTCGACGCCACCGCGTCACGGGTGATCCAGACGAGCTCCGTGTCCTGGAGCCGGGCGTCGCCCAAGCACACCTGAAGCGTCCGCAGCGCTTCGGCGGCACTCCGCTGCGCACCGTGCCACTGGGCGGACGCGTTCTCGGGCAGCGCGAACAGCAGTCGCCGAGGCACGTCCGCCTGGGCATCGAGCCGCTTCACGAGGGCGTCCAAGTCGGGTACGACGTCGGCGCCGAGCCCGGCGCCCCACTCCGCGTCGCCGACCACGAGGGTGCCCGCGGGGTCGTGGGTCTCGGCCACGGGGTGTACGGGTTCGAAGCCGACGCGGTAGAGGTGCTCGGCGAACGGGTGTCCGCGGCGCCTGCCGCGCTGGAACTTCAGCCTGCCGATACGGGCCACCGGGTGGCCCGCCGGGTCGGCCAGCCATACGGTGGCCGGCGCGAGGTCCGCGCCCCCGTCGGACTCGAACGACACCCGCACCGTCAGTTCCCTGCCCGCGGCACGGAACAGCTCGACGTCCGACCAGATGAACGGGACGAGCGGCCCGGGAGCCGCACCCGCCTCCATCAGAGCGGCGACGACGACCTGAAGTGCCGCGTCGAACAGCGCCGGATGCAGGCCGTGACCGGCCGGGTCCAGCGCGTCCGGAAGGGACACCCGTGCGTAGTGGACGCCGTCGCGGCAGGCCAGTTCGCGCAGTCCTCGGAAGGCCGGGCCGTAGTCGAGGCCGTTCGCGAGGGCGCGTCCGTAGAAGGCCTCGATGTCGAGGGCCCGCGCATCGGGCACCGGCCCGTCGCCGACGTCCTGCGGCATCGCGGCGCCGACGTCCGCGCGGGTCACGCACTCTCCGGTCACGTGCTGCCGCCAGCTCAGCGGCTCGTCCGTGTCCGCAGGGTCCTCGGGCTGGCTGTAGAACGCGAAGGGGCGTCGTCCGTGCGCGTCCGGATCGCCGACGGTGGCCTGGATCCGCAGCGCGCGGCCCGGCAGGAGGACGACCGGCTCCAGCAGCGTCAGGTCCGCCACTGCGTCGGCACCCGCGGTCCGGGCGGCGAACAGCGCGGCGTCGACCAGGCCCGCGCCCGGCACGTAGACCTGCCCGCCGACGACGTGATCGGCCAGCCACGGGTGGTCGTCGAGCGTCAGCCGGCCGGTGAACAGGTGACCGCCGCCACCGGCGAGAGTCGTGATCGCGTCGAACCACGGGTGGCCGTCCGCGGACCGACTCGCCGTCACCGCGCCGGGCCCGGCCGGAAGCTCGCCGTGCCAGAAGCGTTGGCGCTGGAACGCGTACGTCGGGACGTCGACCTTGGCGGCGCCACGGGACCCGAGGACCCGCTCCCAGTCCAGTGCGAAGCCCCGCTCGAACAACGAGGCGGCCGCTCGCCAGAGCTGCTCCACGCCGCCCGCGGCGCCTTCGGAGGGCGGGCCGATCTCGACGAACGTTCCGAAGCCTTCGCCGCGCAGCCGCTCCAACGCGCGGTCGAACTCCGTGGGCTCCGGCTCCGGCAGGTCGCGGAACCAGTAGTCCGCGTCCAGCTCCGGGCCCGGCACGACCTCGCCCGTCAGGCGCGATCGGAAGGGGACGGCGGTCCGGGCAGGGACGATCCCCGCCCTCCCGTCGCCGACCGCGTCCCCCGAGCGAGCGCGGGCCCGAAGGACGACGACGCGGGCGCCGTCCTCCAGGCTCAACGCCCCGCTCACCACAGCGGCGGCGACCTCGCCCAGCGCGTCGCCCACCACCGCCGCGGGCTCCACGCCCCAGCTGCGCCACAGCGCCGCGAGTCCGAGGTACGTCGCGAACAGCGTGCAGGGCAGCACATCAGGACCGCTCACGTCCGCCTCGCCGCGCAGCACCTCCAGCACGGACCAGCCCGTCAACGGCGCGAGGACCGCGTCGCACCGCGCCACGGTGTCGCGGAACACCGCGCTCTGCTCCAGCAGTCGGCTCTTCGCCCCTTGCGGCTGCCCGCCCCGGCCGCCGAACACGAAGGCGATCTCCCCCGGCGCCGTACCGGAGCCGGGCTCGACCGCCCGCAGGGCCTCGGCGGCCTCCACGGCGTCGCCCGCGAAGACCACGGCGCGCGCGTCGAAGTGCGTACGGCCGACGGCGGAGGTGTAGGCGACGTCCCGCATCGACGCGCCGGGCCGCGCGTCGAGCCACTCGGCCCAGCGCAGGGCCTGCGCACGCAAGGAGGCCGCGTCGATGCCCGAGATCACCAACGGGTGGACGAGACCGTCGCCCGGCCGGTCCGCGACGGCGGTCTCCGGCGCTTCTTCGATGATGACGTGCGCGTTCGTGCCGCTGATGCCGAACGAGCTGACGCCCGCGCGACGCACCCGCCGGGTCCGCGGCCACCGCCTCGGCTGCCGCAGGAGCTCCAGTTCGCCGCCGGTCCAGTCGATCCGGGTGT
Source organism: Streptomyces sp. NPDC050504 (assembly GCF_044458065.1). Lineage (NCBI taxonomy): Bacteria > Bacillati > Actinomycetota > Actinomycetes > Kitasatosporales > Streptomycetaceae > Streptomyces > Streptomyces sp. NPDC050504. The sequence goes on from NZ_JBITHO010000006.1 coordinate 569,016, forward strand.
TCGGCTTCTCCGCGTGGAGCGTGCGCGGCAGCCACTCGTGCTCAAGCGCCATCACCATCTTGATGACGCCGATGACGCCGGCGGCCGCCTGGGCGTGGCCGATGTTGGACTTGGCCGATCCCAGGTGCAGGGGCCGCACGCGGCCCGAGAACACCGCGGCGAGGGCTCCGGCCTCGATGGGATCGCCGAGCACGGTGCCCGTGGCGTGCGCTTCGACGACGTCGATGTCGGCCGGGGACAGTCCCCCGTCGGCCAGGGCGCCGCGCAGCACGCGCTGCTGCGCGAGGCCGTTCGGCGCGGTGAGCCCCTGGCTGCGGCCGTCCTGGTTCATGGCGGTGCCCCGTACGACGGCCAGCACGCGGTCACCGTCGCGCTGCGCGTCCGAGAGCCGCTTGAGCACCAGGACGCCACAGCCCTCCGCCCAGCTCGTCCCGTCGGCGTCGTCGGCGAAGCTCTTGCAGCGGCCGTCGGCCGCGAGCCCGTTGAGGCGGCTGAACTCGACGAAGATCTGCGGGGTGCTCATCACGGTCACGCCACCGGCGAGCGCCAGGTCGCACTCGCCGCTGCGCAGCGCCTCGCACGCCAGGCGCAGGGCCACGAGCGACGAGCTGCACGCGGTGTCGATGGTGAGCGCGGGCCCGGCCAGGCCGAGCGTGTAGGCCACCCGCCCGGAGATCAGGCTCGAACCGTTGCCGGTGATCTTGTAGCCGTCGCTGCTCCCGACGTCCCAGCGGCGAGCGACGTCGTAGTCCGAACTCATCGCGCCGAGATAGACGCCCGTGTTGCTGCCTTCGAGGGACGCGGTGCGCAGATTGGCCCGCTCCAGCGCCTCCCACACGACTTCCAGAACGAGCCGCTGCTGCGGGTCCAGGGACAGCGCTTCACGGGGGCTGAGCCCGAAGAACGCCGCGTCGAAGTCCTCGACGCCGCGCACGAAGCCGCCCTTGCGCTCGAAGCGCCTGCCGGTGGCGGCGCGCTCCGCCTCCTCGATCGCGTCGAGGTCCCACCCGTCCCAGCGCTGCGGGAACGGGGAGGATGCCTCGCGGCCGTCGACGAGCAGATCCCAGAACGCTTCGGGCGTGTCGACCGCGTCCGGAAGGCGGCAGGCCATGGACACGATCACGACGGGATCGTCGTCGTCGGGCAGCGCGGGCGCCGCGGCGACGGCGGGCGGGACTTCCGGAGCCTCGTGCCGCGCACCGGCGTGCGTCAGCAGCAGGGTCGCGATCGCTCGCGGTGTGGGGTAGTCGAAGGCGAGCACCGTGGGCAGCGGGACCCGTGTCCGTGCGCTGAGCCGGTTCCGCAGCTCGACCACCATGAGGGAGTCGAAACCCTGTTCGCGCAGCGTCGTGTCGGGGCGCACGTCCTCCGCGGGCCGGCCGAGCAGGGCCGCGGCCTCCCCCGTGACGAGCGCGACCATCGAGCCCAGCCGCTCGGGTTCGGGCAGCGCCATCACCTCCTCGCGCCACGAAGCACCGCTGACGACCGGGATCGCGTCGTCGTGCTCGTCCAGCCAGTAGCCGCGGTGTTCGAACGCGTACGTCGGAAGGTCCGCCCCGCGCGCGTCCGGGGTCGAGTACACACGCTGCCACGGGACCGGAACCCCTTGGGCGTGCAGCTCCGCCAGCGCCCGCAGCGCCTGTTCGAGCCCGCCGTGGCCGCGGCGCAAGCTGCCCACCACGACGGCCGCCCCGTCGGCCTCGGTTCCCTGCGCCAGGGCTATCTGGAGCACCGGATGCGGACTCGCCTCGACGAAGACCCCGAACCCGTCCGCCCGCAGGCGTTCCAGCGCGCGATCGAAGCGCACCGGCTCGCGCAGGTTGCGGCACCAGTAGTCCGCGTCCAGCTCAGGCCCTGTCGCCCGCTGACCCGTCACGCTCGAATAGAAGGCGATCCCCGCGTCCGCGGGGGCGAGGTCCGTGAGCTGCTCGCGCAGCGCGGGCAGCAGCGGATCCATGTGCGGGCTGTGCGACGCGTAGTCCACGTCCACGCGCTGGCAGTACGCGCCGGTGGCCTCCATCTGCGCGAGGAAGCGGTCCACCGCGTCGGAGTCCCCGGCCACGACGGTGGACCGCGCGGTGTTCACCACCGCGACGGACAGGGAATCGCCGTACGCCGCCAACTGCTCGACGACCTCGCCCACCGGGCGCTCCACGAGGCCCATCGCCCCGTCCGGCGCGTGCTCGCGCACGGCCCTGGCGCGCAACGCCACGATGCGGGCGCCGTCCGCCAGGCTCAACGCCCCGCTGACGACCGCCGCGGCCACCTCGCCCTGGCTGTGGCCGACGACCGCCTCGGGTTCGATGCCCCAGCCGCGCCACATCGCGGCGAGGCCGACGTACATCGCGAACAGCGCCGGCTGCACCACGTCCGTCCGCGTGAAGGGCGGCGCGAGACCGTCCTGGCCGCGCACGGCCGCGGCGACCGAGAACCCGGTGAGCGGGGCGAGTGCCTCGTCGCAGGCCGTCACGGCCTCGCGGAACGCGTCGTTGTGCTCCCACAGCGTCCGGCCCATCCCCCACCACTGGGCGCCCTGTCCGGGGAAGACGAACGCGACGCGGCCGCGACCGGCGGCCTCGCCCGTCACCACCGCGTCGTGGCTCTCGTCCGCGGCGAGCGCCCGCAGTCCGGCCACCGCCTCGTCCGTCGTCGCGGCGATCACCACGCCGCGCGCGGGGTGCTGCGTGCGGGTCGTCACCAGCGAGTGGGCCACGTCGGAGAGCCTCGCCCCGGGCGACCGCCCGAGGTGGCCCGCCAGCCGTTCGGCGTTGCGCGCGAGCGCGTTCGGGTTCGTGCCGGACACCGCCAGGCAGACCGGACCGCCCGCATCGGGTGCGTCCTGTACCGGGGCGCCCTCGGGCGCCCCGCCGAGGGCGACGTGCGCGTTGGTGCCGCCGTATCCGAAGCTGCTCACTCCCGCGAACCGCGGCCCGGCAGGCCACGCGGCTGCCTCGGTGACCACTTCCAGGCGCTCGGCGGCGAAGTCGATGCGCGGGTTCGGCGTGCGGAAGTGCAGGCTCGGCGGAATGACGCCGTGGTGCACCGCCAGCGCGGCCTTGACGAGCCCGAGCACGCCGGCCGCCGGTTCGAGGTGGCCGAAGTTAGTCTTCACCGAGCCGATGCGCAGCGGCGCGGGCCGGTCGGGCCCGAACACGGCTCCGAGCGCGCCCGCCTCCGTCACGTCGCCCAGGGGCGTGCCCGTGCCGTGCGCCTCGACGTACGACACCGCGCTCGGCGCGACGCCCGCGTTCTCCCACGCCGACCGCAGCACCCGGGTCTGCGCCTCGTGGCCCGGGGCGGTCAGTCCGTCCGTCGCGCCGTCGTTGTTGACGGCACTGCCGTGCACCAGCGCGTAGACGCGGTCGCCGTCGGCGAGCGCGTCGGACAGCCGGCGCAGCACGACCACCGCGCAGCCCTCGCCGCGGGCGTAGCCGTCGCCGTCGCCGTCGAAGGCCCGGCACAGGCCGGCCGGGCTCTGCGTGCCGAGTCTCGTCAGGGCCACCGAGGTGTTCGGATGCAGCATCAGGTTGACGCCGCCTGCGAGCGCGTAGTCCGACTCGCCGGAGCGCAGGCTCTGCACGGCGAGGTGCACCGCGACCAGGGAGGAGCTCGACGCGGTCGCCACGCCCATCGCGGGGCCGCGCAGCCCCAGCGCGTAGGAGATCCGGGACGGGATCACCGAGTTGTCCCAGCCGATGGCCGAGTGGGCGTGGATCGCTTCGGCGGCGCCCTGTGTGAACAGCGGGTACTCCTGCCACATCGCGCCCATGAAGACGCCGGTGCGCGTGCCCGCGAGGCTCGCCGTGGAACGCCGCGCGTCCTCGACCGCGGCGCACGCCACCTCCAGGGCGATCCGCTGCTGCGGGTCCATCTGCCGTGCCTCGGCCGGGGGGATGCCGAAGTGTTCCGCGTCGAATCCCGTGACGTCGTCGAGGAATCCGCCCCGGCGGTTCGCCGCCGAGCCGGACGCCTCCGCTTCGGCCCACGCGTCGGCGTTCCAGCGGTTGGCCGGCACCTGGCGCACCGCGTCGACGCCCTTGAGCAGAGCCTCCCAGAGTGCGGTCGGATCCTCGATCTGTGCAGGCAGTCGGCAACCGATGCCGACGATCGCCACCGGCTCGTGACGGTCGTTCGTCTGGGATGCGGTCTGGTCAGCCACGGGAAACCCCGATCTCCTCGGACGCGTACAGCGCCAGGCATGTCTCTTCGATCGCGGCGAGCGGCCCCGCGTCGTTCAGGATCGTCATGTGGTTCGCGGCGTCGATCTCCACCAGGCGCAGGCCCGGCAGCTCGCGATCCCAGTCCTGCTGGTAGTTGACGTGGTCGAGGGAGAAGGTCTCGCCTTCGACCTGGAAGTAGGGTTCGGCCTCGCCCAGGAAGAGCCCGCGCCGGTTGCGGAAGTACGTGCACACCACGGCTTCCGGCCGAGGCAGCGGCCTGATGGTGTGCTCGCCGAGCCGGTAGGCGAGCTGGATCGCCATGTTGCGCCTGACGAACCGCGCGATCTGGGCGGGCCTCATGGCGAGCCCGCGCTCGGCCGCCAGGTCCGCGAGCCGCCGTACGAACGCGTCCTCGTCCAGGTCCTCCACGACCTCGTCCCGGTGGACGAGACGGGCGCGCAGGACCGCCGGGTCCTTCTCCCCCGCCGGCCAGAGTAAGGAGTTGACGACCTGGAGCGCCGCGCTCCGCGCCGACTGGAACCCGTTCGCGTTCGACTTCGCCAGGCCGGTCTCGTCCGGCGAGTCGACCATCGTCAGCGTGGCCACGTCCTGGCCCTGTGCCTGCAACAGCCGGGTCACCTCGTAGGCGACGATGCCGCCGAGGCAGAATCCGCCGACGTCGTACGGCCCTTCGGGCTGCACCGAGCGGATGGCCTCGGTGTAGTGCTCGGCCATGGCCGTGACGCCCTCGATCGGCGCGTCCTCGGTCAGCAGCCCGCGGGCCTGGATGCCGTAGAACGGGCGGTCGACGCGCTCGGCGATCGTGCGGTAGGACTCGACTCCGGCGAGGGCGCCGTGGATCCAGAAGACCGGCCTGCCCCCGGTCGTGCCGTTGAGGCGCACCAGCTCCGGGGCCGGTCCGCGCATGGAGCGGGCAGCCGTCTCGGACAGCCTCGCGACCACGTCGTTCAACGTGTCGTGCGGCTGCCACCAGTCGGGCTGGAAGCCCGGAAACGCATTGCTGATCCGGCCCAGCATCGCGACCAGGAGCAGGGAGTTGAGACCGTAGTCGGCGAGCGACCTCGTGCCGTCGATCTCGTCGCGCGGCAGGCCCAGCACCGAGGCGACGAGGTCGGCGACGAAGGCTTCGCCGTCCGGGGGCCCGACGCCCGTGTGCGGGGCCTGATCCAGTAGCGGCACCTGCTCGGCGAAACACGTCAGACGTGCGAAGGGGTACCCGGGCAGTGCGACGCGCCTGCGTCGAGCGCCGCGATGCAGCAGGTCCCAGTCGACGGACGTGCCCGCGGCCCAGAGTTCTGACGCCCGGTCGAGCCGCGGCGGCTTCCCGTCGTGCTCGGCGTCGGCGGTGGGATCGACGCCGTCGGCGAACGCCACGTGCGCGAGCGCGTCCGGGTCGCCGTCCAGCCAGCCGCCCAGAACGCGAGCGGCCTCGTCGGTGCTCCGCGCCACGAACGCCAGTCGGCAGCCCATTTCTTCCCGGCCGACCTGCAACGTGTACGCGATGTCCGCCCAGGAGCGCGGATCCGCTTCGGCGAGCCGAGGAATCAGCCGGTGCGCCCGCTCGCGCAGGGCGTCGGCGTTCCGCGCCGAGAGCACGAGGACCTGCGCACCCGGGTCGTCCGCCGTGTTCGCGGCGGCGATGTGCTGCTCCAGCACGACGTGCGCGTTCACCCCGCCGATCCCGAAGCTGTGCATGCTCGCGCGGCGAGGCAGCGGCCGACCGGCGGCGTCGGTGCGCTCGGGCCACGGCAGGTTCCGCTCGGCGATGCGCAGCCGGGTCCCCTTGAGGGAGAGGTCCCGGTGCAGCCGTCCGAAGCCCGGGAGCGCCGGGATCACGCCGTGCCGCATCGCCTGCGCGGTCTTCACCAGCGCGGCCAGGCCGGAGACCACCTCCGTGTGCCCGATGCAGGGCTTCACGTTGCCCAGGTACGTCACGTCGTCGCTGTCGTCCTCGCCGCGGAGTCCGGCGCCGAGCGCCGCCAGTTCCGCGCTGTCCGCAAGCATCGTGCTCATGCCGTGGGTCTCGATGTAGTCCACGGCGCCCGGATCGATCGCGGCGTCGGCGTAGGCGCGCGCGACGGCCGTCTTCATGCCCCTGATGTTCGGTGCGGTGAAGGACACGCCCCTGCCGCCGTGGGCCACGCCGGTGCCGCGCACGACGCAGTGGACGAAGTCCCCGTCCGCCACGGCCCGGCTCAGTGGTTTGACCAGTACGGCGGCGACGCCCTCGCCGCGCGCGGTACCGTCGGCGTCCTGCTGGAACGGCCGGACGTCGCCGCTCGGGCTGAGCATCCCCGCGGCCCGCATCCCGCCGAAGCCGGCGGGCGACATCACCAGGTTCACCCCGCCGACGAGCGCCTGCTCGCACTCGCCGTCGCGGATGGACCGGATCGCCCGGTGCAGGGCCACGAACGAGGACGAGCACGTCGTGTCGCACTGCTCGCTGGGGCCGTTGAGGTCGAGCAGGTACGAGATCCGGTTGGGCACCATCGCGGGCGACGGCAGGCTCATCAGGTCCGTGGCCGCGGGCCGGTACTCGCTCTGCGTCGTGGCGACGAACACGCCCGTGGGCCGCTTCCGCAGCTCGGCCGGCCGATAGCCCGCGTCCTCGACGGCGTTCCACGCCGTCATCAACAACAGGCGCAGTTCCGGCGTCACCTGGCGCGCCTCGGTCATCGACATGCGGAAGAAGAGGGGATCGAATTCGTGCACCCCGTCGAGGAATCCGCCCCGCAGCCCGGCCGCCCCTTCGCCGTGGACCGCCCAGTCCGCACGCTTTTCCGGCGGCTCGGTGATGCGCCGTCCGCCCTGCTCGACGATCCGCCAGAACTCGTCGATGTCGTCGGCCCCGGGGAAGCGTGCGGACATGCCGACGATCGCCATGGCGTCGGGCTCGGCCTCGTCGAGCGCGGGCCCAGGTCGAGGTTGGGGTTGAGATCGAGGTTGTACGGGATCGGGCGCCGGTTCTAGAGGTGCGGGTTCCGGCGGTGCGGGTTCCGGCGGACGTACGTCCCTCAGGTCATCGGCGTATTCGGAGACGATGAACTCGCCCAGCTCGGCGAGGGTGTTGTGCTCGAACAGCACAGTGATGTCGAGGTCGATGCCGAGCGTTCCGCCGAGGGTCCTGGCCACGTTCACCGCGAAGATCGAGTCGAGCCCGTAGTTCGAGAAGGGCTCGCCCCGCCCGATCCTCGTCCGCGGGATGTCCAACGCCTCCGCCAGCACGTCGAGCGCGACTGCCTCGATGTGGGCGCGCAGCCGGTCTGCGGGCTCGCTCCCGGCGCCGTGATCGGCCACCGTCGGCGCCGGGCTCTCGCGCACCGGCGCCACGTGCGGCGCGGACGGGCGCGGTGCGGCCGTCGCCTGCCGTATGACGCCGTCGCTCTCGGCCACGATGATCTGCTGTCCCAGGTCCTCGGCATCCTGTGCGGGCAGGGAGATCGCGCGGAAGCCCTCCTGTGTGAGGACGTGCTGCCAGTTCGCCGTGGAGAGCAGCGGGCTGCCCTGGATGCGCAGGTGCGGGTCCTCGTGGTGCCACCATCCGTCGAGGAGGCCGAACGAGAACTGGCTGAGCAGGTTGTTCGCGGTCAGTTCGTTCAGGACCAGCAGTCCGCCGGGCCTCAGGAGCGCCTTGGCGTTCCGCAGGGTGTTGCGGATGTCCCGGGTGGCGTGCAGGACATTGGCGGCGAGCACGACGTCGTATCCGCCGAGAGTGAGGCCCTGAGCTGCCACCGGGCGCTCGATGTCCAGGATTCCACAGGTCAGCGATGGGTTTGCCGCGCCGAACGAACGCTCCGCGTGGTTCAGGAAGACCCTTGATATGTCGGTGTAGCGATATTCGCGCACCTCCAGCCGCGCGGACCGCAGCGCTTCCAGGACGACGGCGCTCGTGGCACCCGTGCCGGCGCCGATCTCCAGGATCCGCGGGGCGTCCGCCGTCAGGTCCCGTGTCCGCCGTCGCAGCCGCGCCACCAGGTCGGCGGCCAGCACCTGGTTGAAGAACGCTGATGCCGGGTTGGTCGTGTAGGCGTTCTGCACCAGCTCCAGCGATCCCCCGGGGAAGATGACCTCGGTGGCCGGTCGCCGTCCGCTGAGGATGTCGGGGAAGGCGCGCAGGGTGGTCTCCACCAGCAGGTGGGTGGCCGCGAGGTCGGGGTTCTGCTGCCACGCGGGACTTTCCGTCTCCCACTCGCGCCACAGCTGCTCGATCGGCCGGTACCGCCCGGCTTCGTCGAACAGGATCCTGCCGTCCCGACGATCGATGTAGCCGGCCCCCTCGAAGACGCGCAGGCACTCCTCGAACCAGGCGTCGTACCCCGGCGCGAGGCCCGCCGACTCCCGTGCGGCCTGTGGGGTCTGCCCGGACTTGCGGAACGCGCCGAGCGTGGACAGATGGGACCAGAGGAAGTCGAGCAGCAGCTGTTTCATGATCAGTCCCTTCGAAGGCCGCGATCAGATCGCGAGCGCGGTCAGCTCTGCGATGCGGGCGCGCAGCCGCTCCAGTTCGACGTCCGGCGCCGCCGCCGGTTCCTGGACGTCGGCGGGTACGGCGTCCGGCGGCGCGTCCGTGGGGAGGACGACCTCGTCGTCGCCCAGGACGATGCCCCGGTTGTTGAGCGCGGGACTGAACTTCATCAACGTCAGCCTGCCGACCGGCCCGGCGCACAGTCGTTCGATCGCCGCCGTCAGCTCGTCCGGCTGGATGAGCGGCGCCTGCGCTCCGACCACCGCGCCCGGCTCTCCCCCGGTGGGTGCGTTGTTGAAGCAGTAGCCCAGGTTCAGCACCTTGCCGACAGCGCCGTAGCGGCGCCGCACCGTCAGTGCGAACGAATCGAGGAACGTGCAGGCGGCCGCGTAGTTCGCCTGTTTGATGGCCTTGAGGTAGGAGTTGATCGAGGACAGGAACAGGGCGAAGTCGAGCGATTCACCGCCGAACACCTGCATGCACCGGACGCTCGCGTCGACCTTGCCGCGCAGCACGTCCTCGAACTGCGCCTCGCTCATCCGGGCCAGGCTCGCCCCCGAGAACACCAGGCCCGAGTGGATGACGCCGTGCACCGCGCCGAACCGTCGTACGATCTCGTCCTTCGCCGCGCGCAGGGACGCCAGGTCGGTGGCGTCGGCCCGCAGGTACAGCGGCGCGGGCCCGTCCGTGCCGGTCGCCCGAGCGATGGCGTCATCGACCCGCGCGTCCTGCGGCCTGCGTCCGAGCCACACCACCTGGGCCCGGTACCGGCGGATCACGTACTCGCTGATGACCGTGCCGAGGGCGCCCGCCCCGCCGATGATGACGTACGTGCCGCCCTGCCGCAGCCGGGACGTCGTCGGCGAGCCCGGCCGAACGGTCATCAGCCGCTGCCCGTGCCACCGGCCGTCGCGGTGGATCAGCAGGTTGCCGTCCGGGTCGGCCGGCAGGTCGAGCACCGCCGCGAGAGAAGGCGCGTCATGGTCCTGGACGTCCGCCACCCGCACCCGCCAGTTCGGGTACTCCTTCGCGGTCGCCCCCGCCAGACCGGCGACACCGGCGTGCGCCGGGTCGACGTCCTCGGCCTCGTGGACGGCGTGCGCCCGCTCGGTGATCAGGGTCAGGCCGAGCGGACGATCGCCGTACCCCGCGGCCAGAAGGGCCTTCACCGTGCGGAAGGCGTGCAGCGGGCCGTCGGACTGGCCCTCGACGACGCTCGCGCCGGACCGGTCGTCCTCTGCTCCCGGCGCCACCCAGATCAGATGGTCGAGGTCCGGGACCGACCGGAGGGAGGTCTCCAGGTCGTCGTGCGCACTCCGCGCCGGGTCCGCGATCACGTGCGCGCCGGGATGGCGCGCGACGAGGACGTCCCGCGCCCGCCCCGGGGACGCGATGATGCCCACCGATTCGGAACTCCGCGGCCACGTCGTGGATTCCGTCCGTTGAACGGAATCCCAGACCGGCAGCAGCGTGACGGCGCTGTCCGGCGTCCGCTCGGTCCGACGGCCCGCGATGCCCCGCAGGCGCAGGCACACCGTGCCGTCGCCGGTCGCGAGGTCGATGTCGATCCGGTCCGCGCCGCGCGCGTCCTCGGCACGGCGGATCAGGGCCCACATCGTGGTCGCGCCGGGGGCGAGGACTTCGGCCGACTTGATGCCGAACACCAACCCGACCCGCTCGTCGGCGTCGAGCAGTCGCATGCACTGCATCGCCGAGTCCACCAGCGCCGGGTGCGGGACGGGGCCGTCCGCGGCTTCCGACGCGGTGCTGGGCAGCCGCAGTTCGGCGAGCACCGCGCCGTCGCCGCGGTGCACCGCCACGACCCCCTGGAACGTGGGGCCGTAGGCGATGCCGCGCTCCCGCCACTCGGCGTAGAACCGCTGGGGGTCGAATTCCGCGGGCCGCAAGTCCCGGAGCAGCGCGGGCAGATCGAGCGCCTGAGCGGACGTCTGCTCCGCGGCGGACACCTCGCCTTGGCAATGGAGTACGGGCTCGTCCTCGGCGGACTCCGTGGAGGAGACCGTGAACCGGGTGACGGCGCCGTCCGTGCGAAGGGCCACCCGCAGCGCGCGCGGCGCCCCGGACACCGAGAGGGGTCGCAGGAAGGCGATGTCGCGCAGGTGAACCGCGCCGCTCGTGGTCCGCCTCGCCGCTGCCGCGGCCCACTGGAGGTACATGGACCCCGGGGCGATCCCGGTTCCCCGCACCTGGTGTTGACGCAGGTAGAACTCGTCGCCGGTGAGGACTCCCCCGGCGCGCTGCGGCCGGTCGTCCGTCTGCGGCAGATCGTCCGCCCGCGGCCCTTCGTCCGCCGCCGCGCGGACCGGCAGGCCGTAGTGTTCCCGCTCGAAGGGGTAGCCGGGCAGCGGAACGCGGCGGTAGCGGCTGTCGCGGAACAACCCGGCGAAGTCCAGTGCCTCACCGTCGAGGAACTGCCGGGCGAGTGCCCGCAAACCGGAGTCCGCGTGCGGTCCGAAGTCCGTGCTCCACACCGGAACGTCCTGCCCGGAGAGCCAGGAGGCGCACTGGCCCTCCAGGTCCGCGATGTCCCTGACCACGCTCGCCCATCGGTGCCGCAGGTGCCTGCGGCCGAGCAGAAGGGTGTGGCTCACGTCGCCGACATCGAGGTCCGGGTGCTCACCGCAGTGGCGCGCGAGCCGGACCACCTGTTCGCGCAAGGCCTGTTCCGTCGCAGCCGACAGCACGATCAACCGGGCCCCGTCCCGCCTGCTCCACGGTGGCGCGGGCTGCTTCGACGGCTGCTCGACGACAGCGTGGGCGTTGGTTCCGCTCGCGCCGAGCGACGTGATCGCGGCGCGCCGCTTGCCGCCTTCGGGCACGGCCCACCGCCGGGGCTCCGTGTGCACGTAGAACGGGCTGCCTGCCAGCGTGACGCTGGAGTTCGTCTCCGTGTGGTGGGGCAGACCGGGGATCACCTCGTGCCTCATCGCCAGCAGTGTCCTGATGACGCCGATCACGCCGGCCGCTGCCTGCGCGTGGCCGATGGAGGCCTTCGACGAGCCGAGCGAGCAGAACCGCTCGGCGTCCGTGAAGCCGCGGAACGCGCGGTCGAGCGCCCGGAATTCCACCGGATCGCCGAGCTTGGTTCCGGTGCCGTGTGCCTCGACCAGCCCGATCCCCGCGGGGTCGATGTCGAAGTCCCGGTAGATCTGCCGGATCAGCCGTTCCTGGGAGGTCCCGTTCGGCGCGGCGATCCCGTTCGTGGTGCCGTTGTGGTTGATCCCGATCCCGCTGATCACGCCGTGGATGTGGTCCCCGTCCGCCTCGGCGTCCGAGAGCCGTTTGAGGACCAGCGCACCGACTCCCTCGGCGGGCACGAATCCGTCGGCCGCCTGGTCGAACGAACGGCACCGGCCCGTCGGGGAGAGCATCCCGGCCCGCGACGCCGCCAGATACAGCCGCGGCGAGTTCTGGACGTAGACCCCGCCCGCTATCGCCGTGGTGACCTCGCCCGCCCACAGTGCCTGGCACGCCAGGTAGAGGGAGACCAGCGAGCTGGAGCACGCCGTGTCGACCGCGATCGCCGGCCCGTGCAGGTCCAGGTAGTACGCGATGCGGGACGGCACGAGCGAGTTCATGTTGCCCCACAGCGCCTGGCCCGGGTAGTCGGCCGGCCCCGTCAGGTCCAGGTAGTCGCCCGCCGCGCAGCCCACGTAGATGCCGCACCGGTCCCGGTCGAGCGACTCGCCCGCGTGGCCCGCGTCCTCCAGCGCCCGCCACGCTTCCTGGAGGAACAGCCGCTGCTGCGGCTCCATGTAGACGGCCTCCGCACCGGAGATCCCGAAGAAGAGCGGGTCGAACTCCTCGACGCCGTCCAGGAGACCGCCGTCCAGGCACGCGCTGCCCAGCGACGCGAGGTCCCAGCGGGACACCTTCGATACGGCGTCGCGGCCGGAGGCCAGCAGGTCCCAGAACTCGTCGGTGTCCCGGGCGCCGGGGAACCGGCCGCTCATGCCGACGATCGCGACGGGCTCCCGGCCACCGCCCGACGGCCCGGACACCGCGGCCTGCCCGGACGGCCCGAACGCCTCGGACGGCTCCATTACCGCAGCCTGCCCGGACGGCTCGAATACCGCGGACGGCCCGGCCACCTCGGCCGACCCGGACACCTCAGAAAGCCCGGACACCGCAGCCGGGCCGGACACCGCGGCCCCGAGGGCGGCGCCTGCCTCCTCGACGATGAAACTCGTCAGCCGCCTGATCGACGGATTCTCGAACAGCACGCTCGGATCGAGGTCGGTGCTCAGCGACTCGTTGAGCCGCTGCACCAGGGAGACGCCGGTGAGCGAGTCCAGTCCGTAGTCGGCGAAGGGCTTGTCGGCCGCGAGTTCGTCCGCGGTCAGCTTCAGCGTCTCCGCGAGGATCCGCTCGACGGACGCGCGGACGTGTTCCTCGACCGAGGTCGAACCGGGCGCGGCGGGACGCGGCTCCCGGCGCGGAACGAGCGAACCGGCGCGCGCCAGCAGCACCTGCTGGCCCAGGTCCCGGGCGGGCTCCGCCAGCAGTTCGACCGTGTCGAACCCGCACTCCCGCAGCACTTCGCGCCACGAGTTCGAGGACAGCGCCGGTCCGCCCTCGATACGCTTTCCGTCCGTGAACCGCCACCACCCTTCGAGGAGCCCGAAGGTCAGGTGCGACCACCAGTCGTTGCGGGCGAGTTCGTTGAGCACGAGGACTCCGCCGGGCCGCAGCAGTGCCCTGGCGTGCCGCACCGACCGCACGATGTCCTCGGTGGCGTGCAGGACGTTGTTGGCGATGACGATGTCGTAGGCGCCCACGGCAAGGCCCTGTGCGCCGGGCTCCCGCTCCACGTCGAAGGTCGTGAAGGACACGTACGGCACGTCACCGGCGAAGCGCCGCTCCGCGTCGATGAGGAACGCCTTCGAAACGTCCGTGTAGCGGTACTCGGCGATTCCGCGGCCCTTCAGCCGGGCGAAGACGCGCTCGCTGGTGCTGCCGGTGCCCGCTCCGATCTCCAGCAGCCGGATCCCGTCGCGGCGTGCGTCGACCTCCGCGCGCACCGCGCCGGCCGTCACGTCGTTGAAGTAGTCGGCCGTCGCGTTCCCCCGGTACGCCGGTTCGACCAGCTCGAACGAACCGCCCGGGAACATGACAGCGGTGGCCTTCGTCCGCCCGGACAGGATCGCGGGCAAGGCCTCGACCATGCGCTCGGTCAGGCCGGTCTTGGCCGCCAGCTCCGGATCTCCGGCACGGCCGTCCTTCCACGCACGCCAGCCGCGCCACGCCTGTTCGAGACCCGGCGCGCCCTTCCTCGGCGCCACGGATCCGCCCTCGCGCACGAGTTCCCCGTGGCGCAGCAGCACGGTCACCGTGTGGTCGAGCCACTGGGCGAAGGACGGCGTGGCCCTCTGCCCGATCAGGTCGCGACGAACGGGCTCGTCGAAGAGGCCCGCCGCCACGAGCTGCGCGAGCACGAGCGGGCGCGAGAGGCTGTCCATCTCGTCCGTGGCGGACGTGCGACCTGACAGGAACGCATCGACGCTCTCGGGCGCGGCCGCGGCCACGAGCAACGCCGCCGCGTCGAGCGGGACGGCGGCCCGGGGAACCGGCGCCGCCCCGGCAGTCGGCCAGTACCGTTTCGCGGCGAACGGATACGTCGGCAGGCTCACCCGTACCGGCGGATTCGCGCCGTGGTAGGCGTGCCACTCGACGTCGACGCCGTTGACCCACAGGGGCGCGACCTTGTCCCACTCCCCGCGTTCGAGCCACCCGGCGACCAGGTCCCGCAGTTCCCCGGGGCGGTCGAAGAGGCCGAGCAGCTCGTCTTCGGGCCGTCGGGCCGTACCTTCGAACACCGTTCCGCGCGCCCGGCGCTCGACGTAGCCCTGAAGGCTCGTGATCAGCCCGTCGACGTCGTTCACGACGAAGACCACTCGTTCGGCCATCGCCCGCCGCCCGACCTGCAGCGTGTACGCGAGCGACGCCAGATCGCCGTGCGCGTCCCGGTATCCCGGCAGGAACTCCAGAAGCTGCCGCGCGAGGACGCCGAGCCGCTCCCCGTCGCGGGCCGAGAGGACCACCGCCTGGGGGCCGGGGCGGCCGGCGGCCCGCGCACCGGTCGGCGCCTGTTCCAGTACCGCGTGCACGTTGGTGCCGCCGATGCCGAACGAGCTCAGTCCCGCCCTCGCGGGCTCGTCGCCGTCCAGCGGCAGGTTCCGGTCGGCCACGAAGAACGGCGACTCGTCCCAGTCGATCTCCGGGCTCGGCACGTCGCAGTGCAGGGTCCGCGGCACCTCCCCGTGTCGCAGGGACAGGGCCACCTTGATGAGGCCCGCGATCCCCGCGGCCGCGTCCAGGTGGCCGAGGTTGCTCTTGACCGAGCCGATGCCGCAGTACTGGCTGCGTGCCGTGTAGTGGCGGTACGCCTCGGTCAGAGCCGCGACCTCGATGGGATCGCCGAGCCTCGTGCCCGTGCCGTGCGCTTCGACGTAGCGAATCGTCGACGGGTCGGTGCCCGCCTTGTCCAGCGCCTTGCGGATCACCTCGGCCTGGCCGCGCACACCGGGCGCGTAGAACCCCGCCTTGTCGCCGCCGTCGTTGTTCACCGCGATGCCGCGGATCAGGCAGTAGACGTGGTCGCCCGCGGCGATCGCCTCACTGGCGCGCTTGAGGACGACCACGCCGACGCCTTCGCCGCCGGACATGCCGTCGGCGCCGTCGGCGAACGCGCGGCTGCGCCCGTCGCTTGAGAAGTTCAGGCCCGGCTGGTGCACGTATCCCAGTTCCCCCGCGGAGAACAGGCTGGCCGCGCCGACGATCGCCTGGTCGGCATCGCCTGCCAGGAGTCCCTGGCAGGCGACGTGCACCGCGCTCAGCGCCGAAGAGCAGTTGGTGCTCACCGCCATGCTGGGGCCGTGCAGGCCCAGCTTCGTGGAAATCATCGTGGGCACCGTGCCGCCTTGGGCGAACAGCCACGCGGCGTAGGTCTCCGAGCTCGCCAGGACCCGCGGGCCCGACGCGTTCGCCATCAGGGCCGGGAGCAGGGCCTGGTAGAAGTTCGTGCTCGTGGACGTGGTGACGCTGGTCTCGGGGACGTCCTCCGGGCGGTAGCCGGCGTCCTCCAGGGCCTGCCAGGCGTGTTGCAGCAGCAGGCGCGCCTGTGGGTCCATGAACTCGGCGTCGCGGGGGGAGATGTCGAAGAACGCCGCGTCGAACTCCGCCCTGCCGTCCACGACCGACCGCTGCGGCACGTATCCGGGTCGGGCGATCAGCTCCTCCGGCACTCCGAGTGCGCGCAGTTCCTCGACCGACCACGACGTGCCGCCGCCGCGCCCCTCGACGAGCGCGGACCAGAACGCGCGGTGGTCCATGGCTCCCGGGAACCGGCAGGAGATGCCGATCACCGCGATCGAGTCGTCGAGCGAGGTGTCGTCGGCCGCCGGAGCGGCACGGCGCGGAGCGGGCCGCCGCTCGGGCTCGGCCGGGCGCGCCGCGGGTGCCTGCTCGGCGGGCAGCAGCCCCGTCAGGTGTCGGGCCATCGCGGCGACGGACGGGTGGGCGAACATGCTGGTGGGTCGCAGCGCGCAGCCGAACTCGCGGTTGATCCGCGCCACCGCTTCGATGGCCGCGAACGAGTCTCCGCCGATGTCGAAGAAGCCCGCAGCACGATCGACGTCACGCGAGCCGAGCACCTCTTCGAAGATCCCGCGCACGGTCCTTTCGATGTCGAGCGCGTCCACCGGGCTGTCGGCGGCCGGGCGCGGCTCCGTCCGGGCGGCCCCGGTCAGCTTCGCCCGGTCGACCTTGCCGTGCGCCGTGAGCGGAAAGGCGTCGAGGGCCACGAACGCGGCGGGCAGCATGTAGGCGGGGAGCGTCTTGGCGAGGTCCGCGCGCAGCAGCGCGGTGTCGACAGGTCCGTCGCCGTTCCCTGTGTAGTAGGCCGTGAGCCGGTCCGAGAGGCCGGCGTGTTCGATCAGGACGACGCTTCGGCCGATCTGCGGGTGGGCATCGAGCACCGCCTCGATCTCGCCTAGTTCGATGCGGTGGCCGCGTAGTTTGACCTGGTTGTCCATCCGGCCCAGGACGACGATCTCGCCGTTCGGCAGTCGGCGCGCGCGGTCTCCGGTCCGGTACAGCCGTCCGGGCGCGAACGGGTTGTCCGGGAAGCGCTCGGCGGTCAGCTCCGGCTTCCGGTGGTAGCCCAGGGCGAGCCCGTCGCCCGCGATGTGAAGCTCGCCGGTCACGCCGACAGGCAGGGGGCTCAGGTTCTGGTCGAGGACGTACAGCCGGGTGTTCGCGATGGGGCCGCCGATGGTCACCGGCTCCTCACGGCTCAGCCGCTTGGCCGCTGACCAGATGGTCGTCTCCGTGGGCCCGTACAGGTTCCAGGCCTCGCCGCGCGCCACGAGTTGGTCCTTCAGCCCGTCGGGCAACGCCTCGCCGCCGCACAACACCTTGACGCCCTCGGTGTTCTGCCACCCGACGCGCACCAGCATGGCCCAGGTCGCCGGAGTGGCCTGCATGACGGTGGGCCGCCAGTCGGCGACCTTCTCGGCCAGCAAGGTGGCGTCGGCGGTCGTGGTCTCGTCGCAGACGTAGACCTGACCGCCGGTGATCAGCGGGAGGTAGAGCTCCAGGGCGGCGATGTCGAAGCTGTGCGTGGTGACGGCCAACAGCCGGTCGTGGGACGACGCTCCCAGCGTGTCCGCCATGGACAGCAGGAAATTGGTCAGCGCCGCGTGCGGCACCACGACGCCCTTGGGCTTCCCCGTACTGCCCGAGGTGTAGATGACGTAGGCGACTTGAGGCGTAGAGGCTCGTGCGTCCGGTGCGTCGGCGGCCGTCTCCCCCGCCGCAGTCCCTGTCTCTGCCTCTGCCTCTGCCTCTGCCTCTGCCTCTGCCTCTGCCTGGGTGACCTGATCATCATGGTGGTCCGTCGCGTACAGCCGCGCCGTCCGCGTCCCCACGGCGGCCAGCCTGTCCATCACCGCCTCGTGGCAGATGACGAGTTGGGCGCCGCTGTCCTCGACCATGTAGGAGAGGCGTTCGGCCGGCAGCCGGCTGTCCAGGGGCAGGTACGCCGCGCCGAGTCGCATGACGGCGAGGAGGGCCACGACGAGGTCGAGCGACCGTTCGTAGCAGACTCCTACGACGTCCCCGGGGCCGACGCCCCGGCGCGTCAGTTTCCGCGCCAACGCCGAGCTGCGGTCCGCGAGTTCGCGGTAGGTGAGGGTCTGCTCCCCGCAGGTGACCGCCGGGGCGTCCGGGTGCGCCTCCGCCTGTTCCGCGAAGAGGTCCCAGCACGTCCGGTGCGCGGGAAAGTCGACCTCGGTGCGGTTCCACGCCTCGATGACGAGGCGCCGTTCCTCGTCGTCGAGCAGGTTGAGCCCGCCCATGGGCGACTGCCCGTCCGAGTCGAGGATGCTGTCCACCAGGGTGGCGAAGTGTTCCGCCATGCCCGCGACGGCGCGGGCCGAGAAGGCGTCGGGGTGGTATTTCCAGTTCACCAGGAACCCGTCACCGGGAGCCACGTCCACCGTGAGGTCGTACTCGCCCAACTGGTACAGCCCGTCGACGAGTTCGAAGTCCGTCTCGCCGGTGGTACGGGCCCGCTCGCCCAGGTGTCCGGAGAGGGCGGAGTCCTGGTAGTTGTACACGACCTGGTAGAGGGGCGACCGCGGGTTCGCGCCCCGGGCGCCGAGATCGCGCACGATCCGGTGGAACGGGTAGGAGCCGTGCTCCAGCACTTCGAGCACCGTGGACTGTACGCGCCGGGCGAACGAGGTGAACTCCTCGGAGGCGTTCGGCCTGCTCCGGACGGGCAGCGTGTTGACGAAGCAGCCGACGACCGGGTCGAAGCGTTCCGTCGGGCGCCCCGCCACCGGCATCCCGACGACGAGGTCCTCGCTTCCGGTGTACCGGTGCAGCAGAGTCAGGAAGGCCGCCAGGAAGAAGATCCCCGGGCCGATCTCGTGCGAAGCGGTGAAGGCCGCGATGGCGGCGGCCCGCTCTTCCGGCAACCGGCTGGTGTGCACCTCGCCCACATGAGGCGCGTCCGGTGCCAGGGCCACCTGCGAGGGTAACCCCGTGAGGACGTCCGCCCCGGCGAGCTCCCGCACCCAGAACTCGCGGTCCTCCTGGGCGCGTTCACCGGCGAGCGCGGCCCGCTCCCACGCGACGAACTCGCCGAACGAGGCGGAGCCCACCTCGATCGGCACCTCCCGCCCCTCGGCCCGCGCCCGGTACGAACCGAACAGCGTGTCGATGACGAGACGCCCCGACACTCCGTCGATCACGAGGTGGTGGACGACCAGCAGGACGTACGCCTCGGACGCGGACCGACGCAGGACAGCCAACCTGGCCAAGGGGTCACCGGCCAGGTCGAACGGCCGCCTCGCCCTCTCCCGCAAGAAGTCCAGCACTCGGCCGGACGGCACATCGGAGATGTCCACTTGCTCGACGTGGAAACCGTCGGCGTCCTTGTGGGACAGGACCGGCCCGTCGTCCGTCTCGCGCACCGTGGCCGCGAGGAGCGGGTGCCGGGAGAGCGTGTCGCGGAACGCGGCCTGGAGCGTCGCGGTGTCGACGTCCGCGAACGAAAAGCACACGGGGACGTTGTACGCGTACGTCTCCGGCTCCAGCTTGGCGTGTGCCCACAGGCCGCGCTGCCCCTCGGACAGGGGAACGTCCACGCGCCTGTCCAGCTCGGCCAGCACCTCCGTCGTCGACAACTCGCCGTCGGCATACATACGGGCCAGTGCACGAAGGCTCATGACTGACTCCTTCCTGCCACGCCACCCGGGCATGACGCTGCGGCGGAAGATCGCGAGCGAACGCGAGGGCCCTGCCCGAGCCCGCACGCGGTGGGATTCCCGTTGCCGCGGCGGGGGCACGGGGCGAGGCGGGCACGGATCCGGGCGAACTCGCGGTCCCACTGCCGACGGCAGGGTCGCGCATCGGTGAACTCGGCACGGTCCACCGTTCCGCCCTTGGCGTCGGCCGACCCCGGAAGGTCGGTCGAACGCGACATCACGGCCGGATGATCAAGGCCTGCGCATAACGGCGAGCAGCAGGCGCCCACGGATGTGGCCGTCGGTGTCATAACGATCAGTATGGCCTGCGGAACGTTGCATGCTCATACGTTTGTTCCACTGTGGGGTACATCACTTTTCGGCCAGCGAGGAGTAGGTGCCGCGTACCGCAACCACGGGTCAACGAGCGGCGGTGACCGGTCCGTTCGGCCTGTCGTCGGCGGTGGCCGCCGGGGCGTCGGCGCCGGTCTGGAGTGCGGCCGGGGCCGCGCAGCAGCCCGAGCCGTCAGCCGCGGTGTCGGCGGGCAGGTCGAAGAGGCCTGCGCCGCCGCAGACGCCGGTCTCGGGCAGGACGAGTTCGACGCGCTCGGCGGACTCGCGGTCTCCCGCGAGGGCGGCGACGACCGAGCGGACCTGCTCGTAGCCGGTGAGGGCGAGGAAGGAGGGTGCGCGGCCGTAGGACTTCGTCCCCACCAGGTACACACCCTCCTCCGGGTGTGCCAGTTCTTTCACACCGTGCGGGTAGACGGTGCCGCAGGAGTGCTGGTTGGGGTCGATGAGCGGTGCCAGTGCGACGGGCGCCTGGAGCCGTTCGTCGAGGCCCAGGCGCAGTTCGTCGAGGAAGGTCAGGTCGGGGCGGAAGCCGGTCAGGACGACGACCTCGTCGACCGGGTCGAGTCGGCGGCCGTCCTCGGCGACCAGGACCAGCTTCTCGCCGTCGCGCTCGATCGCGTCCGTACGGAATCCGGTGACCGCCTCGGCGTGCCCCTCGTCGACCGCCGCCTTCGCCGCGAGGCCGAGTGTGCCGCGCGCGGGGAGCTGGTCGGCGCCGCCCCCGCCGAAGGTGGCTCCCGAGATGCCCCGGCGCAGGATCCACACGGCGCGGGTGCCGCTTCCGTCCGCGGACGTGGCGAGGGAGGCCAGGGAGGCGAGCGCGGTGAAGGCGGAGGCGCCGGAGCCGATGACCGCGGTGCGCCTGCCCGCGTACCTGGCCCGCACGACCGGGTCCTTCAGGTCGGGGACGCGGTAGGAGATCCGGTCGGCGGCGGCGCGCTCACCCAGGGCCGGAAGGCCGTCGCCCCCGGCCGGGCCCGGGGTGGACCACGTACCGGAGGCGTCGATCACGGCCTGGGCGTGGACGCACCCCTCCCGGCCGTCGTCGTACCGGACGTGGACGGTGAAGGGCTGCCGCTCGCGGTCCGCGTCGACGACGCGGTCGCGTCCGGTGCGGGAGACGCCGGTGACCCGGGCGCCGAGCCTGACCCTGTCGCCGAGCACGTCCGCGAGCGGCTGGAGGTAGCCGTCCGCCCAGTCGCCGCCGGTCGGGTACGTCTCCGCGTCGGGCTTCACCCAGCCCGTCGGCGCCAGCAGCTTCTCGGCGATCGGGTCGACGACCTCGCCCCAGGCGGAGAAGAGCCGCACGTGGGACCACTCCCGCACGGCCGCTCCCGCCCGGGGTCCGGCCTCCAGGACCAGCGGTTCCAGCCCCCGGTCGACGAGGTGCGCGGCGGCGGCCAGGCCTGCGGGCCCTGCTCCGACGACCACGACGGGCAGCTGGGCGGTGGTGGTGGCGCTCACGGCTCTTCTCCTCTTGATTCGACGTTTGTCGATTTCCTGCGGCCTCAGCATGACACCTGCTTCGACAGCCGTCAACATAGACATTCATCTAATCAGAGCATCGCCAGGAAGGTGCCCCACGCCCACTCCTGGGCGCCTGGTTCGACATGTGTCAACATAGATACATGTCGAATGTGAGGGTGTTGCCGTTGCTGGGGCCCGAGACGGAGCCGTGCTGCCCGCCCCTGAACGAGCGGCCGTTGACGGCGGAGGAGGCGGAGCGGACCGCCGTCATGTTCAAGGCGCTCGGCGATCCGGTCCGGCTGCGGCTCTTCTCCGCCGTCGCCTCGCACGCGGGCGGCGAGGCGTGCGTCTGCGACATCTCCGATGTCGGCGTCTCCCAGCCCACGGTTTCCCACCACCTGAAGAAGCTCAAGGAGGCCGGACTGCTCTCCTCGGAGCGGCGCGGCACCTGGGTCTACTACCGCGTCGAGCCCGCTGTCCTCGCGGCCATGGGAGCGCTCCTCACCCAGGCGGCGGCCTCGGCCTGACCGGCCACAGGGGCGCCGGGGCGGCGCGAGGTGCCGGGGTCAGGAGATCCGGGCCACCGGTGAGGCCGCTCCCTTGCCCGATTTCCCGGTTGCCCGATTTCTCGGTGGCGACGAGAAACGCCCCCGGTGACGCCGGGCGCCGGGCGGCCGCACACCCGGGTGCCGCGCCGCCCGGAGGAGACGCCGGCGTCGGCCGTATCGCGAACGCACGCCTCGCCGCTGGGGCGCGCGGCCACTCCGAACGGGAGGTGGAGCCGGACGGGGTCGGCCAGCGCCTTGAACATTGCCGCCATGGCCGCGCCGCCCCTCCGGGACGGCGCGGCGGTCATGACGGGTGGTCAGCAGGATGCGGGCGGCCCACCGGCCGCGCGGGATGTCGGCCCGACCAAGGGGCCGGCCCTCACTCCGCGGACCGGGGACGGCCCATGACGGCGTCGGCAGCACTGGGGAAACACGCCACGCACGCGACGTTGATGGAGTAGAGCATCGACGTCCCTTGGCGCTCGCGCAGGACGAACCGGACATCGGCCAGCAGCTTCAGATGGTGGGACACCGTCGACTGCCCGACGCCCATCCGGTCCACGATCTCTCCGACGTTCATCGGACCGGGCGCCAGCGCGAGGAGATTGAGGATCTGCACGCGGGTGGGGTCGGAGAGGGCCTTGAACCAGGTCGCGTAGGACTCGGCCGTACTCCGGTCAATCAGCTGGGCATTCATCGTACCGCTCATGATTCATCGATGTTATTCGATAACTGCCCGCGAGGGCAAGGCTCCCCCCGGGCAAGACGGGCCCCCGCGGGGCCACCTCCGACCACCCGTCCTCCCACCCGCGCCGGACGCGAACGACGCGCACAGCGGCCCGACCGCCGCCCTCCCCCGGACACCATCGACGCCACCTGGGCACACGTACACCACCTGACACGCGCCTGCCCCCGGGGGCGGAAACCGGTGCGCCGGGGCGCACCGGAGTGCCTCGATCCCATTGCCGGGCATTCGCTTAATCGTCTATCATCGATGTTCGATAAAAGGGGTGGCGTTCGAGCCTTCCCCGCGCGGCTCGCCACGTCCCCCGTACGCCCCCGTCACGGCGCCGCTCCCCTCATGTGCCACCGTCTCAGAGAGGTTCACCTGTGGACGAATTGCGGGCCCTTGGCCTGTTCATCCTGCTTGAGGTGCTGCACTACCTCCCATGGTTCCTGATCGCCATCGTCCTGGGGATCGCCGTACAGCGTCTGTCGATCGACGTGGTCGCGCGCCGTAGCTTCGCCCAGGGGCGCAGGGGCGTTCTCGGTATCGCCGTCGTCACGGCCGTCGGAGCGTTCAGCCCGTTCTGTTCCTTCACCGTGATCCCGCTGATCCGCCGGTTCCTGATAGCCGGCGTCCCGCTCTCGGCGGTCATGTCGTTCTGGATCGCCTCCCCTTCCATGGACCCGGAGATCTACGCGCTCTCCGCCGCCCAGCTCGGGCTCCCCGTCGCCACCGCCCGCCTCGTCGGTGCCCTGGTGCTGAGCTTCGGCGCGGGCCTCCTCGTCCTGGTGCTCGAACGGCGGGGCCGGTTCGCCGATCCGCTGCTCGACTCCACCAAGGCGAAGGCACCCGCGAAGAGTTGCTCCCAGCAGGCGGTGACCGTCCCCGAGCCCTCTTGCTCCACGGCGAAGGCGGCCGTTCCCGAGACCGTGGCGGTGGGCGGCGCAGGCAGCGATGGGGGAACGGCAGGGGGAGAGGGGGGATACGGGGGTGTCCAGGAGCCCGCGCCCGAGACCGGCGGCTGCTCCGCCGCGGCGCGCGACGACGCCGAGGACGACGGCACTCCCTGGCGCGTGCTCGTCCGGCATGACGTCAAGAACCTCCGCGCCGGTGAGATCCTCAAGGAGGTCGTCGGCGACACCCTGGCCCTGGGCAAGTGGCTGCTGCTGGCCATCACCCTCGAAGCACTGATCGTCCGTTACGTGTCCACCGATTTCGTATCGGGCGTCCTCGGCACGGACGGCATCCTCTCCGTCCTGGTCGCCGGGCTCATCAGCGTCCCGCTATACCTCAACGGCGTCGGTGCCATCCCGGTCGTCGAGGGCCTGCTGGACCAGGGAATGGCGGCCGCGGCGGGTGTCACCTTCCTGCTGGGCGGTGCCATCACCACGATTCCGGCGATGGTCGCCGTCAAGAGCGTCGTCAAGGCGAAGGTCTTCGCCTTCTACCTCGGCGTCGGCCTCATCGGCAGCGTGGGCATCGGCCTCGCCACGCTGCCCCTGCTCTGATCCACAGACCTCCCCCCCCGTACGCGCTCCCGCGGCGGCCCGTGCCGCCGCGGGAGCGCCGCAGTCCGGTGGTCGAATGACGGGGGCCGGTCGGACACCGTGCCGCAGGAGTCGACGTGTCCGCGTGCGGTGTCCGCCCGGACGGGGCACTCGTCGTTCTGGTCATCCTGCGGGCGCGTGGTGTCCGGCGGCGTCGACCGGCCCGGGTCGCGAGAGGAGCGGGGTGAGGGAGGACACGGTCGTGTGGCCGGGCGCGGCCGGGCGTTCGTCGTCGGGGCGGCGTACCGCCACGGTCTGCCAGCCTGCCGTGTGCGCGGCGTCGAGTTCGGCGCCGACGTCGCTGACGAACAGCAGGTCGCCGGGGGCCTGCCCCAGGTCCGCCGCGATCGCCCGGTAGGAGTCCGCGTCCGCCTTGGGACCGGTCGTCGTCAGATCGAAGTAGCCGTCGAGCAAGGGGCGCAGGTCGCCGTGGGCGGTGTGGCCGAACCAGTCCCGCTGCGCGGCCACGGAGCCGGAGGAGTACACGAAGCGGCCGGTGCCCCGCGCCTTCCAGTGCTCCAGTGCGGGCGGCACGTCCGGGTACACATGGCCCAGCAGCTCGCCCGCCGCGTAGCCGTCGGCCCAGATCAGTCCCTGGAGCATCTTCAGCGGCGGCGCCTTCACATCGGCGTCGGCCCACTGCTCCAGGAGTGCGAGTGCTCCGGCTTCGTCGTGGGCCCTTCCGGTGTGGGCGGCGACCGCCCGGAGGATCTCCTGCCCTGCCGCGGTGCCCCGGTGCGCACCGAGCCAGGGAGCGAGCCGCTCACGCGCGTAGGGGAAGAGGACGGCACGGACGTGGCTGAGGGAGCCGGTGGTTCCCTCGATGTCGAGGACCACGGCCCGCAGTTCGTTCCCCGCCCCTTGGGGTTGTCGGCTGCCCGGCATCAGTCCGCCCGCAGCAGCGCGTCGAGGCGGGGGAAGGCCTCGGCGACGGAGTCCTGCGTGAAGTCGCCCACCCAGCCGTCCTCCTTCTCGAAGAAGCGGACGGCGCAGAAGTCGGGCACGGGTCCCATGTCGAACCAGTGCCGGGTACCGGCCGGGACCGACAGCAGGTCACCGGCCTCGCACACCACGGCGTACACGCGGTCGTCGAGGTGCAGGTAGAAGCAACCGGTGCCCTGGGCGAAGAACCGGACCTCGTCCTCGGAGTGCCGGTGCTCGTCGAGGAACTTCGCGCGCGCGGTGGCCGCCTTCTCCTGCCACTGTGCTCCTTCCTCGGGGTGGAGCCGGGCGACGTCGACGAGGAGCAGCCCCTGGTCGGCACTGAGTTCGTCGATCTCGTTCCGGTAGGCGTCGAGCAGTTCCGCCGACGAGGTCCGCGGTGTCACCCTCGTGCGCCGCGGCCAGCGGGTGAAGGAGACCGAACGCTCGCGCAGCGCCTGCGCGATGGCCGCCTCGTCGCGCGTGCGCAGCAGCACGGTGTCCGGTGCGTCGTCCGGCATGATCTGCAGCAGTGTCATGGTCTGGTCCTGTCGTCGGTTCCTTCAGACACGGGAGACGCGCAGCTCGGACTGGGAGAGCACGAGCAACTGGCAGAGCGATTCCAGGCATTCGAGGCGGTTCTTCGCCTCGCCCGGCGAATCGCCCCATGCCGTGATGCCGTGATCGGCCAGGAGGAGTCCGGGCGGGCCCCCCGCGTCCGCTGCCAGGTGGGTGGCGACCTCGACAGCGATCCGTTGCACCTGGGGCCAGTTGGGGAAGACCGGCAGGTCCGTGGCTGCCGGGTCCTTGAGGCCCAGTCCCTTGAGCAGTTCGAAGCGCTCCACCTTCAGCAGCGCCAACGCGCCCGGCACGGCGGCCCGGTGGGCGACGACGGTGGCGTACGGGGAGTGTGCGTGGATGACGGCACGGGCTCCGGTGGTCCGGTAGACCGCCACGTGGATGGCGGTCTCCGCCGAGGGGCGGGCACGCCCGGGGCGGGACGCCCGTCCGGTGCGGACGTCGACCTCGACCATGTCCTGGGCGGTCAGTTCGCCCTTGTCCCGGCCGCTCGCCGTGATCAGCGCCCGGTCGGGATCGTCGGGCAGCCGCACGGAGATGTTGCCGGAGGTGCCGGGCATCCATCCGCGCTCGTACAGGGTGCGGGAGAGGTCGGCCAGCTGTTGGGCCGCCTGCCGGTCAGCGGCGGTGGACGGCGTGCGGCTCATGCCCTCACCTCGGACGGATGGTGGACACCGTGTTCGGAGGCGACGGCGGTGATCGGGGCTGCGGGGGTGGCGTCGGCCACGGTGTCCAGGCGCGGGAGCCGCTGTTCGTGGGGCAGGGCGCGTTGGTCGAGGATGACGATCGCGTTGCCGTCACAGCGCGGTGACGGCTGGTCGGACGGCTCGGTCACGGGCGGCGGCTCCTTCGGTTCGGGCCCCGGTTGGGGCCTCGGGCCCCGGGCTCCTCAGCGGACCAGCAGGAAGACGACCGCCGCGACGGCGGCGGCGAACGGCGGGGTGACGAGCCAGGCGATCAGGAAGTGCCGGAGGGTCTTGCCGCTCAGGCGGCTCAGGTTGGGCCCGGCCGATCCGGCGATGGCGCCGGTCGAGGTGTGCGTGGTGGACATGGGCAGGCCGTACCCGGCGCCCAGGCCCACGAGCGTGGCGGTGGTGAGGTTGGCCAGGAAGCCCTCCGTGTGGTTCATCTTGATGACGCCTTCGCCCAGGCGCCGGGCGATGCGCATGCCGCCGGTGAGGGAGCCCACGGCCATGGCGCCCGCGACCAGGAGCATGATCTGCCAGGTCGTCATGCCGGCCGGGAGGAGGGCGAAGGCACCGATGGCGACGATCTTGGGAGTGTCGTTGAGGCCGCGGGCGAAGCCGGTGGCTCCGCTGGTCAGCCAGTGCGCGGCCGTCAGCACCCGGTGGCCGCGCGACACCGCGGGTCCGGTGGTCTCGGTGGTCGTGGTGGCGACGCGCCCGGCGGCCAGGACCGTGCTGCTCTCCCCGCTCCCCGCGGCGGGTTCCTGCCGCCGCGCGGTGCCGGATGAGGGCTTGGCCGTGCCACCGGTGAAGCGCCCGACCACGAGCGCGAGGACCAGCGAGATGCCGTAGGCGACCCCGATGCTGGTGAGCAGCGGGATCAGGAGCTTCTGGGGGATCGCGCTCCAGGCGATGGAGTCGGAGGCCAGCAGCATGCCCGCGCCGAGGAGCGCGCCGATCAGTGCGTGGGTGGTCGAGACGGGCAGGCGCAGGACGGTGGCGAGCGCCACCCATGCGACGGCTCCGGCGAGTACGGCCACGGCGAACGCCTCGGTGGGCGGGGCCGTGACGATGCCCTTGGAGAACAGCTTGGTCATCTTGTCGGCGAGGGCGAGGGAACAGACGCACCCGATCAGGGTGGTGACGGTTCCCCAGATGATCGCGGTGCGGTACTTCGTCACGCCCGCGCCCGCCAGGGTGGCGACACCCTTGGGGACGTCGTTGCTGCCGTTGGCCGCGGCGAGCGCCGCGACCAGTGTGAACACGAGGACGACGGTGAAAGACATGGCGGTGTCTCCCTTGAAGTGGCCGCGGTGAGCGGTGCCGCGGCCGTCCGTGTATGGCGTGGACGCGTCAGCAGCAGGTGCCGCCGGGCGCGCACTGCGGCGCGTCGGCGGTGCTGTCGACGGGCTTGTGCGCGCGGACGATCGCGGCGTGGAGGCCGTCGGCCGCCTCCTGGGTGAAGACGACCTCCGCGTCCTTGAGGCCGACCGCGTCGAGGAGTTCCTTGTACTCGGAGACCGAGAGGGCGCCTGCGATGCACTGGCTGTGTCCGCCGCGTTCGGCCCGCTCCTCGGGGCTGAGCCGGTCCTCGGCGACGACGTCGCTGATGCCGAGGCGCCCGCCGGGGGCCAGGACGCGGGCCATCTCGGCGAAGACGGCGGGCTTGTTCAGCGACAGGTTGATCACACAGTTGGAGATGACCACGTCGACGGTTCCGGCGGGCAGCGGGATGGCCTCGATCGTGCCCTTGAGCAGGACGATGTTGTCGATCTCGGCGTCGGCGACGTTGCGGGCGGCGAGCGCGAGCATCTCCTCCAGGAAGTCCAGGCCGAAGACGCGGCCGTCGGGGCCCACGCGCCGGGCGCTGAGGATGACGTCCAGGCCGCCGCCGGAGCCGAGGTCCAGGACCGTTTCGCCCTCGCGCAGTTCGGCGACGGCGCTGGGGTTGCCGCAGCCGAGGCTGGCGAGGAGGGCGGAGTCCGGGGCGGTGCCGGGTCCGATCCCGTCGTATGCGGCGGGCCCGAAGGTCCGCGGGTCGGGCGAGCAGCAGGCGCCGTTCCGCTCGGCTTCGGCGGCCTTGGTCCGGTAGTACTCCCGGACCTCTTCCTGAAGGCCGCCTGTGGTGGTGTCGCTCATGTCGGGTGGTCCTTCTCGGTCAGGCGCCGGCGGGGGCGAGGCGGTGCACGGGGCGCGGGTACGAGGGCTTGAACGACACCGGGGCGGTGGCCGACGAGGTGACGGCGGCGGACAGGTCGGCGGCCTCGACGGCCCCGGTCACGGCCGCGTCCAGGGCGGCGGGCTCGCAGGCGACCCGGGCGTTGACGACGGCCCGGCCGGTCGGCGCTGCCCTGTCGGTGGAGCGGTCGAGGGTGGGCCGGGCTCCGGCCTCGGTGAGGCTGAGCTTGGCGAGGTCGCCGTCGGCCGTCTCGACCGTGATCTTGGCGTGGCCGATCACCGCGTCGTGCTCCGCCGCCCAGGAGGACAGCTCCGAGAGGACGGTGCGGGCCCAGGCGGCCGCGTCGAATCCTCCCTCGGTGGCGGTGAGGTCGAGTTCCTGGTTCATCCAGGCGAGCTGGGCCTCGGCGGCCGCGTAGCGGTCGTAGTCGATGTCGAGGACGACGTCCTCGTTGGTGGCGGGCGCCTGCCAGGCGTCGAGGAGTTCTTCCAGGTGGGCGCCGGTGGTGGCGGAGTATCCGACGACGGCCGCCTTCGGGTGGGCCGAACGGAGCAGGGCGAGGAGTTCCACGGCCCGCTCAGGCGAGACGGTGTCCAGCTTGTTCACGGCGATGACGTCGGCTTCGGTGATCTGCTGGCGGAAGAGGTAGGACAGGTCCGACTCCGGCTCGCCGCGTTCGGCGGCGCGGGCGAAGGCCAGGTGCCGCAGCGGGTCGACGACGGTGGTCAGGGGGGCGACCACCATGTCGTCGCCGTAGTACTGGCGCAGCGGACGTACGACGGTGGCCTGGAGGTCGGTGCAGCTGCCGACGGCTTCGGCGATCACGGTGTCGACGCCGTCGGAGGCCACCAGCGCGACGACGGCCTCGACGAGGTCTTCGAACTTGCAGCAGAAACAGCCGCCGGTGACCTCGGCGACGCTGTCGAGCTCGCTGCGCACCAGCTTGGTGTCGACCAGTTCGACGCCCTGGTCGTTGGTGATGACGGCGACCTTGCGGCCCTTCGCCTGGAGGGCGAGCGCGGCGGCGGTCATGGTGGTGGTCTTGCCCGCCCCGAGGAATCCGGTCAGGGGTACGAAGGTGATCATGTGGCCCTTCTCGTCCTTGTCGTCCTTGTCGTCCTTGTCGTGGGGTCGGGCGCGGTCAGCCGCAGCAGCCGCTGTCGCCCGTGCCGCCCAGCAGGGGCAGGTTCCCGGGCCGGGCCTGGGCGGGGGACGCGGCGCCGAACGCGGCGCGCCTGCTGTTTCCGAAGGCGTCGAGCCAGGCGCTCGCCCGGGGCCGGAGCTGCGGGTCGGCCAGCAGCACGGAGGTGGTGACGGCGCGCGGGGTGCAGCCGCGCAGGGCCTTGGCCCGGTGGGCTCCGGCGCCGAACTCGACGGTGCGCAGTCCCTCTTCGTACGCGTCGCGGACGGGCGCGTTGAGGACGAGGGCGAAGTAGATGCCGCTGCGCTCGCCGACCGCGGCGTAGTCGAAACCGGCCCACTTGGTGAAGAGGCGGTGGTTCTTTCGGACGGTGACGCAGGTGGCGACCACGGCGCCGTCCTTGCGGCCGAGGTAGGCGCGGACGTCCGCGCCCTCGTCGATGAGTGCGCCGAGGATGCCCGCGATGTGCGCGGGTTCCTCCCCGGCGCCGTTCTTCTCCCGGTTGAGGCAGGTGAGTTCGGCGATGCGGGCGGCGTAGGGGCGGATGTCCGTGCCGTCGACGCGCTCGATCGTCACCCCGGTGGCCCCGGCGCGGCGGGCGTCGCCCTTGATGCGCTGGCGCTTCTTCAGCGGGAGGGCGGCGAGGTGCCCTTCCCAGTCCGGCGCGTCCAGGCGCGTGAAGTCCTCGTAGCCCCAAAATGTGCTGGAGGCTCCGGCGGTGTCGAGCGCGTCGACGAGGGCGTCGTTGCCGCGCCGGTCGGGGATCCAGGGGGCGAGGACGCAGCGGATGCCGGCGTCGAACGCGGCGGGCACCAGCTTGTCGACGAGTGCCCCCATCAGGGTGGGAGTCCAGAAGTTGTAGGCGACTTCGGTGCGGTAGCCCAGCGGGGAGCCGAGCAGGAGCGTCGGGAAGAAGGGCCCGGTTCCCAGGGCGTCGACCTCGGCGCTGCGTGCCGCGTCCGTCTCGGCCCCGCAGCACACCTCTTCACCGGAGGGCGCCTTCCACCCCAGGTAGGTGCGCGGTTCGTGGTCGACGACCGGCGGCGTGGTGAGGACGTAGCCCGGCAGGAGCGCCAGCTCGCCGCGTGCGCGGTGGGCGAGGGTGTGCCAGGGCTGGATGTCGGGGAGCACCTTCTCCGTGGCCCGCAGCCACGTGGGGCCGAGGTAGGGCCAGGAGTCGGTGAGTCCTGCGAGTTCGCCGCTCCAGTCCATGTCGGGGAGGGTCTGGCCGGTGGAGATGACGACGCGGGGTGATCCACCCATGTCAGTGTCCTTGTCGTGTGGGCGGGCGGGTCAGCACTTCACGCAGCAGCGGATCTTGCCGGCGTCCTCGGCGTCGGTGCGGCGCTCCTGCCAGAGTTCCTCGACGCGCTTGTCGGGATGGGTCCACTCCACCCAGAAGCCGCGGTCGACGGTGGCGATGTCCTCCATCCAGGGCGAGGAGAGCAGCGGCGAGCCCTTGAACAGCAGCAGCCGGGTCTGCAGCGCGGTGGGGTCGGTGACGCGGGCCAGGCCCGTGTCGACCAGCCAGTCCTCGAAACCGAGGAGTTCCTCGTACTCGATCCACGGGGTGAACGGGATGAACGTGGGGTACAGCTCGAAGCCGGTCTTCTCGGCCTGGGCGACGGCCTCGCGCAGGTGGTCGACGTCGATGTGCTTGTCGAAGATGCGCAGGATGCGGTCGGAGGGGAACTCCAGCGCGCAGGTCACGCGGCGCAGCCCGAGCGAGACGAGCTTCTCCAACTCCCTGGTGTAGTCCAGGACGTGGTCGACGCGGGTGGTGAACTCGAACGTGATCGGGCCGACGGCCTCGACGAGCCGTTCGACCACACCGACGCCGATGGTGCGGGAGTTGAAGAACTCGGCGTCGATGAAGCAGAAGTGCCGTACGCCCTCCTCCGCCAGTTGCAGGGCGTCGGCCAGGACGCTGTCGGCGTCGTACGCGGCGACCCCGCCGTCGTACGCGCCGTAGACGGAGCAGTACGTGCACTTGTGGTGACAGCCCCTGGACGCCTCGATGTTGCCCATCAGGCCGAACGGCGAGTGGTGCGCCGGGTAGTGCACGAGGGAGGGGAAGAGGTCGCGGGCGGGTTCGGTGACCGAGATGCGTCGGCGCGGGGGCCGCGGCCGCATGCCCGCACGGGTCATCAGGGCGGGCACCGCCTCGGGCGCGACGGTACCGGCCGCGAGCCGGACCAGTTCCTCGCCGATGAGTTCGGGTTCCTCCATGACGACGCCGTCGGCGACGCCGAGGAACTCCCGGTGGTTCATCTGCGCGTACTGGCCGAAGGCCACGACCGTGGTGCCGTACGCCTCCGAGACCCTGCGCGCCAGGGCCATGCCCCGCTCAAGGCCCTCGAACTGCTGGACCGAGACGAGCGTGAGGTCGAAGGGGCCGTTGGGGACGGCGTCGGGAAGCAGGTGGGCGTCCCATCCGACGACGTCGGCGCCGTGGTGCCGCAGAGCGGCGGCCGCGCAGGCGGACGTCAGGGGCTGGAGTTCCGCTTCGAACGCGGAGGCGACGAGAACACGGGGATGGCTCACACTTCCCCCCAGGGAGTGATCAAGACATGTGAAGGTCGGGATCGGGCCGGGTCGGAGCCCTGTTCGGCAACGGCACTGTCCGCCGACGGCCGGAACCCTGCCAGCGTTAAGCGATGCATGTCAATAGATCGATGAATGACTGGGCGCCGCCCTCACTCGGCGTCATCACCGCCGGGCGCCGCTGCCCCGGTTCGCCCGCCTCTGCGGGCGCTTGCGAAACCGTCAAGCTCACCCGAAAAGGGCTTTGGCACTGCCGGGGTTGGCGGCGATCGAGGCGGCACACACGCCTCGCGCCCCGCACGGCTGTCGCCAATTCGGCCGCCGGGCATCCTCGGGACCGTACGCCGCATGGCGGATTTTGATCGGTAATCATCGATGCTTCAGGCGCGACGGACGGTCATGAGCTTGCTCTTCCCCCTGCGGCCACCGGCGTGATCCGGCCGCTTGCGGAGGGGTCGCCACAGGGACGGGGAGGGAGTACCGTTCGCGCACGGATCCCGGTCCGCGGCCCGGCGGGTCACGGGCGGGGGACGCCACGGCAGTGCGGGCGCCCGCGAGGAGAAACGACCGGGCTCCAGCCACAGGGCCGCCGCCCGGTGGCGCTTCGCGGCCTCCGTCGGCCGGGCCGCCGAAGAACGTCGTCACATCGGCCAGCGCCCCGGGGCGCACCCGGCAGTAGGTGAAACACCCGCAGGGCCCGGTCTCCACGACACCCGCTTCCCGCAGCACCCGTAGGCGGTTCGACAGGTTCGTCTGCCGCGCACCCGGCTCCTCGACGAGACGGGTCGTACACAAGGACTCGGCGGGACGGACCGATCGCGGTACGCCGAGCGCAACCGGTGACAGGCTCGCAGGAGTGTCAGTCCCGGCTGCGATCCTGTGCCGCATGGACGAGAAGACCTTCTGGGCGCTCATGGACGAACTGAGCCGTCTCCCCGGTGACCGGCACGAACGGTTAGACCGGCTGCGCGGGCGGTTGCGACGCCGACGGGCCGCGGAGGTGGTGGAGCTTCAGGCCCGTCTGGAGGCCGTGTGCGCTGCGGTCGCCACGGACGGGCTCTGGCGGGCGGTGGACCGGATCGAGAGTGGCCTGTGCTCCGACGACGGCTTCGACTACTTCGCGCTCTGGCTGGTGGCCCAGGGGCACGGTACGTACAAGGCGGTGCTTGCCGATCCGGACGCCCTCGCCGACATCGAGCAGGTGCGGGCCCTGGCGGGACGGCACCCGCGGGAGTGGCGCGACGACGAGTGGCCGGAGTGGGAGGAGCTCGACTACGTGACCCAGGAGGTGTTCGACGAGCTGACGGGTCACCAGGAGGGAGGCGGCGAAGAGGCGTTCCACAGGGCCCTGGACGCCGTCCAGGAGAGGTGGGCGGAGCCCGAAGAGGTCGACGCGACGACGGGCGCCGCAAGGGCCGGTACACCCCGGCTCGACGCCCTCTTCCCCGCGCGGAAGCCAACGCCTGAGCCGTGACGGGACGCCGGAGGGCCATGGCGGCAGGCGGAAACCGATGCGGCGCGGACCGTTGGACCGGGGTGGAGCCGCCGGTCAGGACGGCGGGCCGTCGACGCCGCACGGGAAGGCCCGCTCCCTGAGTTCCCGAAGGGCTTCTCGGCGGATCGAGAACCAGGCCCAGGTCCCTCGCTGTTCGCGGCTCAGCAACCCCGCCGTGGTGAGGATCTTCAAGTGACGGCTCACCGTGGGCTGCGCCAGGTCGAGCGAATCGGTCAGGTCGCAGACGCAGAGTTCCCCGGCGGGCGACTGGTCGATGAGGTGGAGGATCTGAAGGCGGGTCTGGTCGGCCATCGCCTTCAACCGGGCCGTCAGGGTCTCGACTTCGTCGCGGTCGATCAGCCGCCCCGGAGTGCCGGGCACACAGAGGTCCCCGCTCACGTCTTCGATCGGTATGCCCGCCGACGGAATAGCCATCCGGACACCATACGAGCCGACAAGATCCACGGCGAACCCGTGCACCGATTTCCGTCAGGCATTCACCCTTCGTTCACCCGC
This sequence comes from Streptomyces sp. NPDC050504, assembly GCF_044458065.1. NCBI lineage: Bacteria > Bacillati > Actinomycetota > Actinomycetes > Kitasatosporales > Streptomycetaceae > Streptomyces > Streptomyces sp. NPDC050504. Next base: position 603,138 of record NZ_JBITHO010000006.1, read on the forward strand.
GCCGCATCGCGGCGTGCGCGAGGTACACCGGCCTGCCCGCAGCCGATGACGACGACGTCGAACAACTCGCGCGTCTTCCGGGATCCCCCTTCCCGACAGCGGCGCCCCGCCCCCGCCGGGTCGGCGGGGGCAGGGCGGTGGACGCCCGCCCGTCGGGCCTACGGCCGGGCGGCGGTGAACTTCCCGCGCCAGGCCAGCGACACGTACACGAGCGCGACCAGGACGGGGACCTCGATGAGAGGGCCGACGACACCGGCGAGCGCCGGCCCCGAGGTGACGCCGAAGGTGGCGATGGCGACCGCGATGGCGAGCTCGAAGTTGTTGCCCGCGGCGGTGAAGGCCAAGGTGGCCGTCCGGTCGTACTCCAGGCCGATCGCCCGGCCGAGGAAGAACGTGCCGAACCACATCACCGCGAAGTACACGAGCAGCGGCAGCGCGATCCGCGCCACGTCCAGCGGCTGCGAGGTGATCGTCCTGCCCTGGAGGGCGAAGAGCACGACGATCGTGAAGAGCAGGCCGTAGAGCGCCCAGGGGCCGATCTTCGGCAGGAACGTCGTCTCGTACGACTCCCGGCCCAGCCTCCGCTCGCCGATCCGTCGGGTGAGGAACCCCGCGACCAGCGGCACACCGAGGAAGACGACGGCGTTCAGCGCGATCTTCCACATCGAGATGTCGAGCTCCTCGCCCTCGCCGAGGCCCAGCCATCCGGGCAGCAGGTCGAGGTAGAACCAGCCCAGGACGCCGAAGGCGACGACCTGGAAGACCGAGTTCAGGGCTACGAGGACGGCGGCCGCCTCGCGGTCGCCGCAGGCCAGGTCGTTCCAGATGACGACCATGGCGATGCAGCGGGCGAGCCCGACGATGATCAGTCCGGTGCGGTATTCCGGCAGGTCGGGCAGGAAGATCCAGGCGAGGGCGAACATGAGCGCCGGGCCGAGTACCCAGTTGACGACCAGCGAGGAGACCATCAGCTTCTTGTCGCCGGTGACGGCGTCCAGCCGGTCGTACCTGACCCTGGCGAGCACCGGGTACATCATGACCAGCAGGCCGACGGCGATGGGCAGGGAGACGCCGCCGATCTCGACCTCGGCGAGCGCGTCGTTCAGGCCGGGGACCAGCCGGCCCAGGCCCAGGCCGAGACCCATGGCGAGGAGGATCCAGACGGCGAGGAACCGGTCGAGCGTCGAGAGCTTCGCCACGACCGACCGGTCCGCGGCGACCGCGGGGGCGATGGGGGCGGCGGGGGTCAACAGGGCCTCTTGGATTCGGCGTTGGCGCGGGCGGCCGCGGCCAGGTCGGCGAACTGGCCGGCGAGCGTTTCGATGACGTCGGGCTTCAGCCGGTAGTAGGTGTACCGGCCGCACGGCTCCGTCTCGACGACCCCGGCCTCGCGCAGGACCTTCAGGTGGTTGGAGAGGTTGGTCTGCTTGGCGCCGGTCTCCTCCACCAGGTGGGTGGTGCACAGCGTCTCGCGGGCGAGCAGGGTAACGATCCGGAGCCTGAGGGGATCACTCAGCACGCGGATCAGATCAGTATCGACTGACGTCATCATGGACTGATACTGTCACATCATTCGTTGCTGATACCAGCGGGGACTGACCTCCGGAGCCCGCCGAAGGGGGTCCCCGCCATGACCGCGCCCTCGGCCGGTGTCGCGTTCGACGACCTCCGAAGGAAGACCCGATGACCACCGCTCCGCTCGCCTCCGTGCTCTTCGTCTGCGTCCACAACGCCGGCCGCTCCCAGATGGCCGCCGGATTCCTCCGCCACCTCGCCGGTGACCGCGTCGAGGTCCGCTCCGCCGGATCGGTGCCGGGCGACCGGGTCAACCCGGCCGCCGTCGAAGCGATGGCCGAGGTGGGCGTCGACATCGCGGACCAGAAGCCCAAGGTGCTGACCACCGGGGCCGTCCAGGCGTCCGACTACGTCATCACCATGGGCTGCGGCGACACCTGCCCGGTCTTCCCCGGCAAGAAGTACCTCGACTGGGCCCTAGAGGACCCGGCCGGCCAGGGGGTCGAGGCCGTCCGCCCGATCCGCGACGAGATCAAAGCCCTCGTCGAGGGCCTCGTCTCCGAGATCGACGCGAAGCGGGGAACGTGACACCGGCGGACGCCCTTGCGGACAAGGACGGGCAGACGGCGGGCGCCGCACGGTGGCGCCAGGAGGGCCGCACACACCCTCCACCGCACGCCGTCAGCGGCGCACGCGGGGCATGCCCAGGCCTATCCACGAGATGATCTCGCGCTGGATCTCGTTGTTGCCGCCGCCGAAGGTGAAGATCACCGCCGAGCGGTAGCCGCGTTCCAGTTCGCCGTGGAGCACCGCGCCCGCCGAGCCCTCCTTCAAGGGGCCCGCCGCTCCCACGACCTCCATCAGCCAGCCGTACGCGTCGCGGCGGGCCTCGGAGCCGTAGACCTTGACGGCCGAGGCGTCCTGCGGGGTGAGGCTGCCGTCCTCGACCGCGCCCACCATCCGCCAGTTGAGGAGCTTCATCGCGTCGAGCCTGGCGTGCGTGCGGGCGAGCCGGCCGCGCACCCAGCCCAGGTCGATCACGCGGCGGCCGTCCGCGAGCCCGGTGTCCTTCGCCCAGCGCTGGACGTCGGCGAGCGCGCGGATCGCCATCGTGCCGTGGGCGGCGAGCGTGACGCGCTCGTGGTTGAGCTGGTTGATGATCAGGCGCCAGCCCCCGTTCTCCTCGCCCACCCGCCGGGACACCGGGACGCGGACGTCCTCGTAGTAGCTGGCCGTGGTGTCGTGGGAGGCGAGGGTGTTGATGAGGGTGCAGGAGTAGCCCGGGTCCGTCGTCGGGACCAGGAGCATGGTGATGCCCTTGTGCGGCTTGGCCGCGGGGTCGGTGCGGACCGCGAGCCACACCCAGTCGGCCGTGTCGCCGTTGGTCGTCCAGATCTTCTGGCCGTTCACCACGTACGTGTCGTCCTCGCGCACGGCCCTGGTGCGCAGCGCGGCCAGGTCGGTGCCCGCGTCGGGCTCGCTGTAGCCGATGGCGAAGTCCAGTTCGCCGGAGAGGATGCGGGGGAGGAAGTACGCCTTCTGCTCGTCGGAGCCGTACCGCATCAGCGTCGGGCCCACCGTGTTGAGCGCCATCAGCGGCAGCGGTACGCCCGCCTGGGCCGCCTCGTCGAAGAAGATGAACTGCTCCATGGCGCTCAGGCCCCGGCCGCCGTACTCCCGGGGCCAGCCCACGCCGAGCCAGCGGTCCTCGCCCAGGCGGCGGACGGTCTCGCGGTAGAACCGCTTCTGGGCCGCCGGGTCGGCGTAGCGGGCGTGCACGTCGTCCGGGACGAGGCCGGTGAAGTACGTGCGCAGTTCGGTGCGCAACTTCCGCTGCTCGGGCGTGTATTCGAGGTGCACGGCCCCTCCGGTTCTCCCGCTCTCGGGCGCTTTGGCGTGGCGGCGCACACGGTAGAACGTGTTGCAAGAATCCGGAAGGGCGGAGGTCGTACGGAACGAAGGTCCCGGAACGAAGGTCCCGGTACGTCAGTCGCCCGCCACCAGCGCCAGCACCTCCAGCGCCTGCGGCAGGCTCCCCAGCCTGCACATCCCCGGCCTTCGCCCCGCGCTGTGCCAACCGGGCCCCGCGAGCAGCACCACCGGACGCGTACGGGCCCCCGCGATGCCCCACTTCGTGGCGCCCAGCAGCACCGCCTGCGCCGCGTCCGCCGTCTCCGCGCGCTGGGACCAGACCACCACCGCGCGCGGGCCCGTCCTGCGCACCGCGTCCGCGAGCGCCGCCACGGGCACGGCGCTGCCGAACATCCGCACCGGTACGGCGCGTTCGGCCAGGGTCATCGCCAGGACCTCGACCGCGAGCGAGTGGAACTCCCCCGGCGCGCAGGCCAGCACCACGGGCCGCTCCCCCTCCCCGCCCGGCGGGTCGAGCGTCGGCGCCACCGTGGGGCCCGCGCGGCGCACCACCGTGGAGACGTACCAGGAGAGCATGTGCTCCGCCTCCACGTACCGCTCCCCCACCGGGTCGCCCGACGTGGCCCAGCGGCGTCCGATGGCCCGCAGCGCCGGCATCATCACCCGGTCCCAGGCCCCGGCCAGCCCGTGGTCGGCGACGGCCTCCGTGAGCAGCCGCTCGACCTGCGAGGCGTCCAGCCTGACCGCGGCCTTGCCGAGCCCGCGCACCACCCGGCGCGCCTCGCCCGACGGCGACAGCGCGGGCGGCTCGGCGAGCGGGTCGGGCACGGCGGGGGCGCCGAACACCTCGCCGCCCGGCACGGCGCACAGGTCGACGGGCTCGCGCGCACCGGGCAGCGCCAGCGCGCTGCGCACGGGCGGCAGGCCCGGCACCCCCAGGGCGCTCCGCCCGCCGAATCCGCCGGGCGCGTCGGCCGTCGCGGGCGCGTCCGCGACGGGGTCGGCGGGGACGGCGGGGCCGGGAGGGGCCGGAGCGGCGGGGACGGGAGCAGCGGGGACGGGGACGGCCGCGGGGACCGTCAGGCGGGCCAGGCGGGCCGCCTCCGCCGGCGGCACGCCGCGCGCGGTGAGTCCGCACATCCGTTCCACGACGGCCACGTCGGCGGGCGACCACCGCCGGTGTCTGCCGTCCCCGCGCAGGGCGGGCCCGAGGCCGTACCGCTTGTCCCAGGACCGCAGGGTGGTCGGCGCCACCCCGAGCCGTAGCGCCAGTGCACCCGTGGTGATCCATGCAGCCGCGTCGCTCATGCCGGGACGATACGACGCACGAACGACGCGGTTTGCACGCTCACGGGAACCGGAGCACCGTGTCTTTCCGGGACGTACACTGCGCAGTCGGCGGCACGGCGCGCGTCCCTGAGAGACCTTCGGCCCGTAGGGCGCGCGGCGTGGTGTGGTGCGGCGCGGCGCACGCCCCGGCGGGGTCTCCGGTCCCGGCGAGGGGCCTTGCCCAACCCCCGCAAGGTCCCCGCCGCCCGTCCACCGACGGACTGCCGCCGTCAGGCGGCCGGCGCGGGCCCGCAAGGAATCCGCAGGCAGCGCCCCGGTCGCCCCGCCCTACGGCAGTTGCTCCTCCACCGCGGCCCTGCCCCGCTCCGCGAGCCTGCGCCGCGCCCATTCCAGGCTCTCCGGCGTGACGTCGCGGCCCGACGCGAGCACCAGGTCCTCGGCGCTCACCTCGCCGTCGGGGCTGCTGTGCAGCAGCGCGTCGGGCGTCACCCCCGACGTGGCCCGCCCGGACTCCCCGTCCCCGTCCCCCGCCCCGTACTTTCGCTCGAAAGCGGCAATGCGACCCTCGGTGTCCACGGTGCGCGCCTTCCCTGTGTAGAAGGGGTGGCTCTCCGACGAGATCTCGACGTCGACGACCGGGTAGCTGTTCCCGTCGTCCCATTCGATGGTGGTGTCGCTGGTGGCCGTCGACCGGGTGAGGAAGGCATAGCCCGCAGCCCGGTCCCGGAAGACCACCGGCCGGTAATCGATCGAGGAGTCCGCTGTCACGTCCCGCTCCTTGCTCGCCGTTTGCCCGCCGTTCCCCCTCGTGCCCGCCTGGTGCGGCACGGTTCGGGTCATTCCAGGCTATGCCCGAGCACCGACGGCGGCATCCGGCCGCGCCCCGTTCTGACGCCCCCGCAGGTTACCCGCCAGTACAAGAGGGGTAGGTCACAGCCGACTCCCCTACTGCACCCCCGTCGACCTGCCCTAACATCCCTCGCATGACGGTCCTGCCCGACGACGGGTTCTCGCTGGCCGCCGATTTCCCGGATGCGACCCATGAGCAGTGGCAACGCCTGGTGGATGGTGTGCTGCGCAAAGCGGGTCGGAACGTCCCGGAGTCGGCCGCCCCCGACGACCTGCTGTCCACCACGCTCCAGGACGGGCTCTCCACCCGTCCGCTGTACACCGCGCGCACCACGGCCGGCGCCGAGGAAGGGGAGGGCGCGGGCGCCACCGGCGTGCCCGGCTTCGCACCGTTCACCCGGGGCGGCACGCCCCAGGGCGGCGCGGCCTCCGGCTGGGACGTGCGCCAGCGCCACGACCGCCCCGACCCCGCGCGGACCAACGAGGCCGTCCTCACCGACCTGGAGAACGGCGCGACCTCGGTGTGGCTCACCGTCGGCGCCTCCGGCGTCCCGGTCGACGGCATCGGCGCGGCGCTCTCCGGCGTGTACCTCGACCTCGCACCCGTCGTCCTCGACGCGGGCGCCGAATTCGACGCGGCGGCGAGCGAGTTGCTGCGGCTGTACGAGGAGCGCGGCGTCGCCCCCTCGGCCGCGCTGGGCAACCTCGGCGCCGACCCGCTGGGCCACGCGGCCCGCACCGGCGAACACGACTCCCTGCCCGACCTGTTGACGGCCGCCGCCGCCCTCGCGCGCCGCTGCCACGAGGAGTACCCGGGGCTGCGCGCGCTGACCGTCGACGCGCTGCCGTACCACGAGGCGGGCGCCTCGCCCGCCGAGGAGCTGGGGTGCGCGCTCGCCACCGGCGTCGCCCTGCTGCGCACGCTCGACGGAGCCGGGCTGCCGGTCGAAGCGGCCCTGGGCCAGCTGGAGTTCAGGTTCGCCGCGACCGCCGACCAGTTCCTGACGATCGCCAAGCTGCGGGCCGCGCGCCGGGTCTGGGCCCGGGTCGCCGAGGCCTGCGGCGCCGCGCCCGGGGCGGGCGCGCAGCGCCAGCACGCCGTGACGTCCCCGGTGATGATGAGCCGCCGCGACCCGTGGGTGAACATGCTGCGCACCACGGTCGCCTCGCTGGCCGCCGGGGTGGGCGGCGCCGACGCGGTGACGGTCCTGCCCTTCGACCACGCGCTGGGCCTGCCCGACGCGTTCGCGCGCCGCATCGCGCGCAACACCTCGACGGTCCTGGTGGAGGAGTCGCACATCGGGCGGGTCATCGACCCGGCGGGCGGCTCCTGGTACGTGGAGCGGCTGACCGAGGAGCTGGCGGGCGCGGCCTGGGAGTGGTTCCAGGAGATCGAGCGGGCCGGGGGCCAGGCGGCCGCCCTGCGCTCGGGTCTGGTCGCCGCCCGGCTGGACGCGACCTGGCAGGCCCGCAAGGAGGACCTGGCCAAGCGCCGCGAGCCGATCACGGGCGTCAGCGAGTTCCCGATCCTCGACCAGCCCCCGGTGGAGCGCGACCCCGCGCCCGCCGCGCCGACGGGCGGTCTGCCGCGCGTGCGCCGCGACGAGGACTACGAGGAGCTGCGGGCCCGTTCGGACGCGCACCTGGCGGCGACCGGCGCCCGGCCGCGCGTCTTCGTCGCGGCCCTGGGCAGCGCCGCCGCGCACACCGCGCGCGCGTCGTTCGCCGCCAACCTCTTCCGGGCCGGCGGCATCGAGCCGGTCCACGACCCGGTGTCGGTCGACGCGGCCACGGTCGCCGAGGCGTTCGCGGCGAGCGGTGCGCGCGTCGCCTGCGTCTGCTCCAGCGACGCGCTCTACGCCGAGCAGGCGGCGCCGGTGGCCGAGGCGCTGAAGGCGGCCGGGGCCCTGCGGGTGTTCCTGGCCGGAAGGCCCGGCGAGCTGCGGGAGACGTACGTACGGGCGGGGGTCGACGAGTTCGTCGTCGCGGGCGGCGACGCGGTCGCCGTGCTGGCCTCCGTACTCGACCGGATCGGAGTGGCGTGATGGGGATCCCCGACTTCTCGCGGATCGAGCTGGGGTCCGCCCCTCCGGGCGCGGGCGAGGAGCAGTGGCGGGCCGCCGTCAAGGAGTCCACCGGCAAGGACGCCGCCGACCTGGTGTGGGAGACGCCCGAGGGCATCCCGGTCAAGCCGCTGTACACCGCGCAGGACACGACGGGGCTCGACTTCCTGGACACCTACCCGGGCATCGCGCCGTACCTGCGCGGCCCGTACCCGACGATGTACGTCAACCAGCCGTGGACGATCCGGCAGTACGCGGGCTTCTCCACGGCCGAGGAGTCCAACGCGTTCTACCGGCGCAACCTCGCGGCGGGCCAGAAGGGCCTCTCGGTCGCCTTCGACCTGCCGACGCACCGGGGGTACGACAGCGACCACCCGCGCGTCACGGGCGACGTCGGCATGGCGGGCGTGGCGATCGACTCGATCTACGACATGCGCCAGCTGTTCGACGGCATCCCGCTGGACCGGATGTCGGTGTCGATGACGATGAACGGCGCGGTGCTGCCCGTGCTGGCGCTGTACATCGTGGCGGCCGAGGAGCAGGGCGTACCGCCCGAGAAGCTGGCCGGGACCATCCAGAACGACATCCTCAAGGAGTTCATGGTCCGCAACACCTACATCTATCCGCCGAAGCCCTCGATGCGGATCATCTCCGACATCTTCGCGTACACCTCGCAGCGGATGCCGCGCTACAACTCCATCTCCATCTCGGGCTACCACATCCAGGAGGCCGGGGCGACGGCCGACCTGGAGCTGGCGTACACCCTCGCGGACGGCATGGAGTACCTGCGCGCGGGCATCGGCGCGGGTCTGGACGTGGACGCGTTCGCGCCGCGGCTCTCCTTCTTCTGGGCCATCGGCATGAACTTCTACATGGAGATCGCCAAGCTCAGGGCGGCCCGGCTGCTGTGGGCGAAGCTGGTCGCGAAGTTCGACCCGAAGAGCCCCAAGTCCCTTTCGCTGCGCACCCATTCGCAGACATCTGGCTGGTCGCTGACCGCGCAGGACGTCTTCAACAACGTGACGCGCACCTGCGTGGAGGCGATGGCGGCGACGCAGGGCCACACCCAGTCGCTGCACACCAACGCGCTGGACGAGGCGCTCGCGCTGCCGACCGACTTCTCGGCGCGCATCGCCCGCAACACCCAGCTGCTGCTCCAGCAGGAGTCGGGCACCTGCCGGGTCATCGACCCGTGGGGCGGCAGCGCCTACGTGGAGCGCCTGACGCACGACCTGGCGCGCCGGGCCTGGCAGCACATCGAGGAGGTCGAGGCGGCCGGCGGCATGGCCAGGGCCATCGACGCGGGCATCCCGAAGCTGCGCATCGAGGAGGCGGCGGCCCGCACGCAGGCCCGCATCGACTCCGGGCGCCAGCCGGTGATCGGCGTGAACAAGTACCGGGTGGCGAGCGACGAGCAGATCGAGGTGCTCAAGGTCGACAACACCTCGGTGCGGGCGCAGCAGATCGAGAAGCTGCGGCGGCTGCGCGAGGAGCGCGACGAGGCGGTGTGCCAGGACGCGCTGCGCGCGCTGACGGCCGCCGCTTCGGGCGGCGGCAACCTGCTGGAGCTGGCCGTGGACGCGGCGCGCGCCAAGGCGACGGTCGGGGAGATCTCCGACGCCCTGGAGCGGGCCTACGGGCGGCACTCGGGGCAGATCCGTACGATCTCCGGTGTGTACCGGAGCGAGGCAGGGACGTCACCGGCGGTGGAGAGCACGCGCGCGGCGGTCGAGGAGTTCGAGAAGGCGGAGGGCCGCCGCCCCCGCATCCTCGTCGCCAAGATGGGCCAGGACGGGCACGACCGGGGTCAGAAGGTGATCGCGACGGCCTTCGCCGACCTGGGCTTCGACGTGGACGTCGGCCCGCTGTTCCAGACCCCGGCCGAGGTGGCGCGCCAGGCCGTGGAGGCCGACGTGCACATCGTCGGGGTGTCCTCGCTGGCGGCCGGGCACCTGACGCTGGTCCCGGCGCTGCGCGAGGAGCTGGCGGCCGAGGGCCGCGAGGACATCCTGATCGTGGTGGGCGGGGTGATCCCGCCGCAGGACGTGCCGACGCTGATCGAGGCGGGCGCGGCGGCGGTGTTCCCGCCGGGCACGGTCATCCCGGACGCCGCGCTGGACCTCGTGGAGCGTCTTGCCGCCGAGCTCGGGCACGAGCTGTAGGCCATGGCGCCGAGCATCGACATCGACGCCTACGTACGGGGCGTACGGGACGGGAAGCGGGCGTTCGTCGCACGGGCGATCACGCTCGTGGAGTCGACCAGGCCCGACCACCGGGCCCTCGCCCAGCGGTTGCTCACCGAGCTGCTGCCGTACACGGGCGGGGCCAGGCGGATCGGGATCAGCGGGGTGCCGGGCGTCGGCAAGTCGACGTTCATCGACGCGTTCGGCACGATGCTCACGGGGCTCGGGCACCGGGTCGCGGTGCTCGCGGTCGACCCGTCGTCGAGCCGTACCGGGGGCTCCATCCTGGGTGACAAGACCCGGATGGAGCGCCTGGCGGTGGACCCCGCGGCCTTCGTGCGGCCCTCGCCGTCGGCGGGGACGCTGGGCGGGGTCGCCAGGGCGACGCGCGAGACGATGGTCGTGATGGAGGCGGCCGGGTACGACGTGGTGCTGGTCGAGACGGTCGGCGTGGGCCAGTCGGAGACCACGGTCGCCAAGATGGTCGACACGTTCCTGCTGCTCACGCTCGCCAGGACCGGCGACCAGCTCCAGGGCATCAAGAAGGGCGTCCTGGAGCTGGCGGACGTGATCGCGGTCAACAAGGCGGACGGCCCGCACGAGCGCGACGCGCGGGCGGCGGCGCGGGAGCTGGCGGGCGCGATGCGCCTCATGCACCCGTCCGACGCCGCGTGGACTCCCCCGGTGTTGCATTGCAGCGCGCGCGAGTCCGCCGGGCTCGACGCCCTGTGGGAGCGGATCGAGCAGCACCGCACGCTGCTCGACTCGACCGGGCGGCTCGCGGACAAGCGCCGCGACCAGCAGGTCGACTGGGTGTGGGCGATGGTCCACGACACGCTCCTGGAGCGGCTGCACGGCCACCCCGGGGTGCGGGACCTGGTTCCCGTACTCGAAAAGGGTGTACGGGACGGGGAGTTGACGGCGACGCTGGCGGCCGAGCGGATCCTGGAGGCGTTTCAGTCCTCGGACGCACCGGGCGCGGAGCCCGGTTCGCGGTAGCCCCACCACACGGCGGCCGCCGCGAGCAGGACGAGCAGCGCGGCGGTCCGCAGGCCCGTGCCCATCGCCGAGGTGAACTCGGCGACCTGGGCCGGGCCTTCGGGCGTTCCGGAGAAGCGCGCGGCCAGGACCGTGCCGACGACGGCCACGCCGAGTGCCGCGCCGACCTCGCGCGCCGCGGTGTTCAGCCCCGAGCCGAGGCCCGCCTGGTGGGCGGGGAGCGAGGCGACGACCGTGGCGGTCAGGGCGGGTGCGCACAGGCCGGTGCCGACGGAGAGCAGCAGCAGGTAGAGCGCGTACAGCGGGTAGGGCGTCGCGGCGTCCGCGGTGGAGACCAGCAGCAGTCCGGCGCCGATCAGGGCGAGGCCGCCGCCCGCGAGGGGCCGGTGCTTGAGGTTGCCTGCCCTCACCACGAGCTTGGGCACGACGACCATGCCGACGGTGAGCGGGACGATCGCGAGCCCCGCGACCGCGACCGAGTACCCCTTGGCGTACTGGAGGTACTGGGCGTTGACGTAGAAGAGCGCGAAGAGGCCGAAGAACGCGGTCGCCATTCCGAGGGTCCCGGCACGCAGTTCGCGGGAGGCGAAGACGCGCGGGTCGAACAGCGGGCGCGCGGCGCGCAGCCCGTACGCCGTGAACAGGGCGAGCAGTACGGCTCCCGCGGCGAAGGAGCCGAGGACCGTGGCGGAGGTCCAGCCGCGCGGCGGGCCCTCGATGATGCCGTGGACGACGGCGAACAGTGCCCCGGTGATCAGCAGCGAGCCGATCGGGTCGAGGGCCGCGGCCGGGTTGGCGGGGGTGCGGGGAGTCGTGCGGGCGACGGCGGCGGCGAGCAGCGCGGCGAGCGGCACCATCAGCCAGAACAGCGCGCGCCAGGAGAGGTACTCGCCGACCAGGCCGCCGACGACGTTGCCCGCGAGGCCGCCGAGGCCCGCCGAGAGGGTCCAGGCGGCGAGCGCCCGGCCCATCCCGGCGGGGCCCGCGAGGCGCACCACGATGGACATCGTCGCGGGCATGATCAGTGCGGCGCCCGCGCCGCAGACGCCGCGCCCCGCGATGAGCGCGGCGGGCCCGGTGGCGAGCGCGCTGGTGGCGGCGCCCGCGGCGAAGAGCCCCAGTCCGGCGAGCAGGGCGCCCTTGCGGCCCCAGCGGTCGCCGATGGCGCCCGCCGGGATCAGCAGGGCCGCGAAGACGATGACGTAGGCGTCGACCGTCCACAGTAGTTGACTGGTCGTCAGATGCAGTGACGATGCGGCGAGTTGGGGAATGAGCAGGTTGATCGCGGCGACCATGCCCTGCGCGACGAGGACGCAGGCGCAGAGCGCGAGAAGGGTGGACCGGCGGAGGCCGGAGTTCTGGGCGGGGGTCGCGGGGTCCTGTGGGTGGACCTGCACGCGGGCGTGCGTCGACAAGGCTCCTCCTCGGAGCTGGTGCGTCGGGGTGTGTCATTCACCGTAGAGTCGGAGTGGCCTGCTTTCCAATGCATCCTTTGCAGGAGATGAATGCGCGTGACGCAATCCGGGATCGACCTCAATCTGCTGGTCGCGCTGGAGGTGCTGCTCGACGAGTGCAGCGTCTCGGGCGCGGCGGCGCGGCTGCACCTCTCCGAGCCCGCGATGAGCCGGACGCTGGGCCGGATCCGCAAGGCGCTGGGCGATCCGGTGCTGGTGCGGGCGGGCCGGAGCATGGTGCCCACGCCGCGCGCGCTCGCGCTGCACGGCGAGGTGCGGGCGGCCGTGGAGCGGGCCCGCGCGGTGTTCACGACGGGCGGCGAGGTCGATCTGGCGACGCTGAAGCGGACGTTCACGGTCATCGCGCACGACACGCTGCCCGCGACGCTCGGCGCCGAGCTGTTCGCCAGGGTCGCGGACGAGGCGCCGGGGGTGCGGCTGAGGTTCCTGATGGAGAGCCACGTGGACGCCCCCGCACTGCGGGAGGGAACCGTCGACCTGGAGGTGGGGGTGATCGACTCGCGGGAGCCCGAAGTGCGGGTGGAGCACCTCTTCGACGACCGGATGCTCGGGGTCGCACGCCCCGGTCACCCGCTGCTGGACGGCGAGTTGAGCGCGGAGCGGTTCGCCGCGCAGACGCATCTGGTGGTGTCCAGGCGCGGCAGGCTGTCGGGCCCCGTGGACACCGCGCTCGCCGCGCTCGGCCTGGAGCGGCGGGTCGCGGGCAGCGTCGGGACGTTCCCCGCGTCCCTGTTCCTGCTGCTCGACAGCGATCTGGTGGGCATGCTGAGCGCGCGGACGCGGGCACTGGCCGACGCGCTCGGCCTGGTGGCCTTCGAGGTGCCGCTGGAGCTGCCGCCGCTACCGTACGGGATCGCCTGGCACCCGCGCCACGACGCGGACCCGGCGCACGCCTGGCTGCGGGAGTGCGTACGGGAGCTGCTGACGGGACGCTGAGGGGCGGGGCACGTACGGCCGTGGCGGCCGACCGCGCCCCGGGCCCGGTCACTCGTTGAGCCACCCGCCGGTCCGCGCCAGCCACTCCTTCAACAGGCTTTCGTCGCCCGTCACTTCGATGGGATGCGCGGCGCTCCGGCGGCCGTAGAGCATCAGGACCAGGCCGGTGACCGGGCCGCGCACGGCGACGGCCGCGTCCTCGCGCGCGAAGTGCTCCCAGGTGACGGCGGGGCCCGTCAGGTCGACCGTCCAGTCGGCGGGGCGTCCCGGCGCGCCGTCCGTGGCGCGGAAGCACAGCGTGCGGCCAGGTCCCAGCAGCGTGGGCACGCCCGGCTCGGGCTCCAGGACCTGCGGGAGCGTGCCGAAGCCCATCCACTCGTCGAACGCGTCGGCCGCGAGGTCGGGGGCGATCTCGTACCCGGCGTCGACGCCGCGCGCGGCGGATACCGCCCGCGCCACGTCGTAGCGGTGCACGGCCGTCTCGTGGGCCATCCTGCGCGCCCAGAACTCCGGCGTCCCGCCCGGCGCGACGGTCCACACCGGAGCGTGGGGCCCGGCATCGCCCAGCGCGTCCGCGAGCCGCCGCGCACCGTCCACCAGCCGGGCGGCGACCTCCGACGCGGCGACGCCGTCGTCGCCCGCCACGTCGTTGACGACGTCCTCGGGCACCTGCTCCTGCGCCCGGGTCCGCACGATCGTCTCCACCCAGCTGTGCGCGCCCGCGATGTGGCGCAGCAGCGCCCCGAGGGTCCAGCCGGGGCAGGTGGCGACGGGTACGGCCAGGTCGACGCCTTCGACGGCGGCCCGTACCAGCTCTGTCTGTTCCACGATCTCCGCGCGGTGGCGCTCGTAGCTCAGGAGGCTCATCGCCCCACAGTAGGCGCCCGCCGCGCCGCGCCGCCCGGAATTACCGCCCGCACGACCGCCTCGGCTCACGCGGGGAGCTGCGGGTCCGCGCGGGCCGGCACCTCGGCGAGCGGGGTGCCGGTTCGTGCCGCCGCGATGCGCCGCGCCCGCAGCTGGGCCCGGGTGCGGGGGCGGAACCCGGGTTCCCTGCCGCAGCCGCACGGCCCGAAGCCCTCGTACCGCAGACCGGCGTTCAGCACGGCCGCCACGACGGTCCACGCCTTGGCGTCCCGGCGCCGCGGTGCCGCGAAGTCGTGACCGGCGCAGGACATCGGCCCGGAGCACCGGGGGCACCGGTGCCCGCCGGGCACGGGATGCCGCTTGAACGAAACGCGGCAGGACACGCAGGCGTAGTGCGACTTGTAGGGTTTGTCCGCGTAGAAGCACACGCGGCGACCGTATCCGGCACCGCTACGGACGACGAAGCTGTTTTCGCGGCCGCGCCCACAGCGCCACGACCACGAGTGCGGCGGTGACGCCGCCGACGACCATGGCCGTGGACGGCGAGCCCCGGTCCACGACCAGGCCGCCGACCAGCGCGCCCGTCGAGATCGTCGCCTGGAAGGACGCGGTGAACAGGACCGACGCGGCCTCGGGCGCACCGGGGGCCGCCCTGGTGAACCACGTCTGGGAGCAGACGGGGACGGCACCGTAGGCGACGCCCCAGACGGTCAACAGGACCACGGCGCCGACCGGCCCCCTGCCCAGGACCGGCAGGAGCAGCGTCGCGGCCGCGATCAGGCCGGCGGCCAGGCCGAAGACGGCGCGCGGGTGGCGGCCGACGACGGCGCCGCCCGCGAAGTTGCCGACGATTCCCGCGGCTCCGTAGACCAGCAGGAAGACGGTGATCCTGGTCGGACCGGCTCCGGTGACCTGTTCGAGGAACGGGGTGACGTAGGTGTACGTGCCGAAGTGGGCCAGCACGACCAGGAAGGTCAGCAGGAGCGCGAAGCGGGTGTCGACACCGCGCAACGTCCCGCGCAGCACGCTCAGCCGGACCGTCCGGTGCGCGGGCAGGGGCGGCAGGAACAGCAGCAGCATGATCAGGACGCCGACCGTCAGGGCGCCCATGACGACGAACGCCGTCCGCCAGCCCGCCGCTCCTCCGACGAAGGTGCCCGCGGGCACTCCGACGACCGAGCCCAGGGGGACCGCGGAGAAGATCACGGCGGTGGCCCGGCCGACGGACGCCGGGGCGACCAGGCGCTCGGCGATTCCCGCCCCGATGGACCAGAAGCCGCCGATGACGATGCCGACCAGGACGCGGGAGACCAGGACGAGCCAGTAGTCGGGGGCCGCGGCGGCCAGGAAGTTCGCGGCGGCGAGCAGGGCCGTCAGCACGCACAGCACCAGGCGGCGGTCGACGCGCGCGGTCGCCGCGGTCACCACGGGTGCGGAGGCGGCCGCGAGGAAACCGGGCATCGTCATCATCAGCCCGGCCGCTCCGTCGGTGACGGTGAAGCTGGAGCCGATCCTGGTGAGCAGGCCGATCGGCAGTATCTCGGTCGTCACGATCGTGAAGATCCCGAGCGTCACCGAGACCACGGCGAGCCATCCGCGCAGGGGCGATCTTGTCGATAAGTCGGTTCCGTCGGGCGCATGCGTGCCGGTGCCGGTACTGCTGGTACTGGTATTGGTGCTGGTTGCCGAAGCCATGTTTCCCATCCCGTGAAGGACCGCCGTCGCGCGCCCGGTTCAGTTGCGTGCCCAGTTCAACAGCCCCTCCGCAGGAGAGGCTGGCAGGTACGCGACGTCACCCTCGCGGAGCCCCGGGCGGGGACCTCGACGGCTTCGGCCGGAAGCGGGCCGGTACGCTGCGTCCTGGCCGTCCGTCACGCCTTCCGCTGGCCCGCCCCCGTACCGCTTCCCTCCGAAAGCCCGCCATGCCCGCTCTCCGCACGCCGCACGGCTTCCAGCCGTGGGCCGGTGGGCTGCGCGCGGTGCGGGCCGGAGCGCTGGCGGTGCTCTGCGTCCTGCTGCCGGTGGGCGGGCACGCCCTGCTCCAGGGGCACACCCCGCGCCTCGTCGTCCTGGCGGCGGTGGCCGTGCTCGCGGCCTCCCTGTGCCTCGTCCTCACCCGACGGCGGCTCACCGACACCCAGCTGCTCGCGGCCTTCGTCGGCGCCCAGGCCGCGTACCACGTCTGTTACGTGATCCCGGGGGCCTGCGCGACGCTGACCGACGCGCGGGGCGGCGCGCACCTCACGGGCCTGACCGAGCACGCGGCCGCCGGGCCCGGCCCGTCCGTGGTGCTGGGCGGCCACGCCGTCACGCTCCTGCTGGCCGCGCGGCTGCTGGGCACGACGGGCTCCCTGCTCCTGCACGCCCGGCCGCTCGCCGAATCCGCACAGCGGATCCTGTCCGCCGTACTGCCCCTGCTCGCGGCCGTCCCCACCGGGCACGGCCCCCTGCGCCGCCCCGCCACCGACGTCGCTCCGCTGCGGCCCGCGGCCCTCGCGCACCCGCGCCCCGGACGCGCTCCCCCGGCGCCCGCGGTCCTCCCGAACCCGTTCCGGCCGTCGGCCGCGACCGGCTTCCGCATCGCGGCCTGACGCCCCCCGCGCCAGACGCCCCGACGCGGGTGAACGCCGGAGCGTCCCGTACGGCCTCCTCACCACGCCGCCACTCCCGCACCCGCCCGGTGCCGGGGGCGGCAGAGAGCCCCACTCCACCATGCGCACCAGGCACACGCCCGCCGCCCGTGCGGCGGTCCGCCCCCTCCTCCTGCCCGCCGCCGTCACCGGCCTGCTGGCGGTCTCCGCCCCGCAGGCCGCCGCCCACACGGACCTGAACGGATCCGACCCCGCGAACGGCGCGGTCCTCGACGCCCTCCCCCGTACGGTCACGCTCACGTTCAGCGATCCCGTGACCCAGAAGCACGCCCGGCTCGCCGTCACCGGTCCGGACGGCGCCGCGCTCGGCGACGGCGCTCCCGCCGTCGCGGGGCGCGAGGTCACGCTGCGCCTCAAGGACGCGAAGGCCCGGGGCCGGTACACGGTGGGCTACCGGGTCGTGTCGGCCGACGGTCATTCCGTCGCCGGGACGTCGGCGTTCACCGTGCGGCCGCCTGCCGCGACCGCCTCGCAGCAGCCCTCCCCCACCTCATCGCTCTCGCCCTCCGCCGTGGCCTCCGGGGAGCGCGCGGTCAGCAGCCTCAAGGCCATCGGGATCGGCTTCGGACTCGGGCTCGTCGGGCTGGTCACCGCGATGGTCGTCACCGTCCGCCGCCACAGGAACGAAGGTCCCGCATGAAGAAGAACGTGAAGAACCAGCTCGTCGCCGCCCTCGTCCTGGTGGCCGCGCTCGCCGCCGCGTTCGGATCCTTCCTCCTCTTCCGCCCCGACGCGGGCGGCGGCGCACGGGCCCTGCCGGAACCCGCGGCGGACGCCCGCGTGGTCCGTGACGACAGCCACCGCCTCACCGACCCCGCGCGGAGCCGGGTCACCGTCGTCGAGTTCCTGGACTTCGAGTGCGAGGGCTGCGGGGCCTTCCACCCGGTCATGGACCGGTTGAAGAAGGAGTACGGCGACCGCGTCACCTTCGTCGCCCGCTACTTCCCCATGCCGGGACACCGCAACAGCGGGTCCGCCGCCCGCGCCGCCGAGGCCGCGGCCCAGCAGGGCCGCTTCCGCGAGATGCACGACAAGCTGTTCACGACGCAGCGCGAGTGGGGCGAGGCCCAGGAGCCCAAGGACGCCGTCTTCCGCGCGTACGCCCGCGCACTCGGTCTCGACATGAAGCGCTACGACGCCGACGTCACCTCCGCCCGCACCGCCGAACGCGTCTCCCTCGACCAGCGCGACGGCCTGGCGCTCGGCGTCCAGGGCACGCCGACCTTCTTCGTCGACGGCCAGAAGGCGTCCCCGCGCGGCTACGAGGACTTCAAGGCCCTGATCGAACAGCGCCTGTCCGGACGTTGACCCGACCGGGCACGGCGCTCACCGGGGCCCCCTCCGTCCTGCGCAGGACGATCGTCAGGGTCAGTCCGCCCCCGGGCGTGTCCTCCGCCGTCACCGTGCCGCCCATCGACTCGACGAAGCCGCGCGCCACGGCGAGGCCGAGGCCCACTCCCTCTCCGCGCGGGGCGTCGCCGTACCGCTGGAAGGCCCCGAAGATGCGGTCCTTGGCCTCGTCGGGGACGCCGGGGCCGCGGTCGACGACCCGCAGCTCGACCCGGTCGGCCACGGCACTGGCCGCCACGAGCACCGGTGTCGCGGGCGGGCTGTACTTGACGGCGTTCTCGACGACGTTGGCGACGGCCCGCTCCAGCAGGCCGCGGTCAACGGCGACCATCGGAAGCGTCTCGGGGATGTCGAGGTCGACGCTGTCCCCTGGCACGCCGAGCAGCGCCATCGGCACGACCTCGTCGAGGTCGGTCTCCCTGATCACGGCGGTGACGGTGCCGGTCTCCAGCCGGGACACGTCCAGGAGGTTGCCGACGAGGTGGTCGAGCCGGTCGGCGCCCGACTCGATGCCTTCGAGGAGTTCGGCGCGGTCCTCTTCGGACCACGCGACGTCGTCGGAGCGCAGGGACGTCACCGACGCCTTGATGCCGGCGAGCGGGGTGCGCAGGTCGTGGCTGACGGCCGCGAGCAGCGACGTGCGGATCCGGTTGCCCTCGGCGAGCTTGCGGGCCTCCTCGGCCTCGCCGACCAGCCGTTGGCGGTCGAGGACGACCGCCGCCTGGGCGGCGAAGGCGCCCAGCACGCGCCGGTCCTCGGCGGGGAGCACCCGCCCGGTCAGGACGAGCGCGAGACGGTCGCCGACCGGCATCTCGGCGTCCGCGTCGTCCGGGCGTTCGCACGGACGACGGCCGACGACGGCGACGCGGGACCACGGCTGCGTCTCGTCGGAGCGCTCCAGGAGCGCCACGGACTCCATCGAGAACGTCTCCCGGACGCGTTCGAGGAGCGCGTCGAGGGTCGTCTCGCCGCGCAGCACGCTGCCCGCGAGGAAGGACAGGGTTTCCGCCTCGGACCGCAGGCGGGCGGCCTGGTGCGTGCGGCGGGCGGCCAGGTCGACGACGGAGGCCACGGAGATCGCCACTCCGACGAAGATCGCCAGGGCGACGATGTTGTGCGGGTCGGCGATGGTCAACCGGTGGACGGGCGGGGTGAAGAACCAGTTCAGGAGCAGGGAGCCGACGGCCGCGGACGCGAGCGCGGGCCTGAGGCCGCCGAGCAGCGCGGCCGCGACCGTGAGCGTGAGGTAGAGGAGGACGTCGTTGGCCAGGCCCACCGCGGGCATCGCGGTGCTCAGCAGCAGCGTGAGGAGGGCCGGTCCCGCGAGACCGACGAGCCAGCCCCAGATGGTGCGGGACCGGCCGAGCCGGGCCCCGCGGGCGGTGGACAGCCCCCCGCCCTTCGCCGCCTCGTCGTGGGTGACGATGTGGACGTCGAGGTCGGGTCCCGACTCGCGGGCGACCGTGGCGCTGACGCCGGGGCCGAAGAGGTACTGCCAGGAGCGGCGCCTGCTGACGCCGAGGACGATCTGGGTGGCGTTCACCCCGCGGGCGAAGGCGAGGAGCCCTGCCGGTATGTCGTCGCCCACGACGTGGTGGAAGGTGCCGCCCAGGTCCTCCGCGAGGGTGCGCTGGACGGCCAGTTCCTTCGGCGACGCCGACGTCAGGCCGTCGCTGCGGGCGATGTAGACGGCCAGCACCTCTCCGCCCGCGCCCTTCTCGGCCAGGCGGGCGGCACGCCGTATCAGGGTGCGGCCCTCGGGGCCGCCGGTGAGGCCGACGACGATCCTCTCGCGCGAGCCCCAGATCTTCGAGACCCGGTGTTCCGCGCGGTACTCCTGGAGGTACTCGTCGACCCGGTCGGCGGTCCAGAGGAGGGCCAGCTCGCGCAGGGCGGTGAGGTTGCCGGGGCGGAAGTAGTTGGCGAGGGCCGCGTCGACCTTGTCGGGCTTGTAGACGTTGCCGTGCGCCATGCGCCGGCGCAGCGCCTGGGGCGACATGTCGACCAGTTCGATCTGGTCGGCCCTGCGGACCACTTCGTCGGGGACCGTCTCCTTCTGCCGGATCCCGGTGATCGACTCGACCACGTCCCCGAGGGACTCCAGGTGCTGGATGTTGACGGTCGAGACGACGTCGATGCCCGCGGCGAGCAGCTCCTCGACGTCCTGCCAGCGCTTGGCGTTCCGCGAGCCCGGCACGTTCGTGTGCGGCAGTTCGTCGACGAGCGCGACGGCGGGGCGGCGGGCGAGGACGGCGTCCACGTCCATCTCCGTGAAGGAGGTGCCCCGGTACTCGACGGACCGGCGCGGGACCGTCTCCAGGCCGTGCAGCATGACTTCGGTGCGCGGCCGGCCGTGGTGCTCGACGAACGCGACGACGCAGTCCGTGCCCCGCTCGACCCGCCGGTGCCCTTCCGAGAGCATCGAGTAGGTCTTGCCGACGCCGGGCGCCGCCCCCAGGTAGATGCGCAGCTTCCCGCGTCCCATGTTCCGCGTCCCTCCCTCTTCTTCCCGCGTCTCTTGCTGGTTCCGCGGTTGTCCTACGGCTCGAACCGGTAGCCCATGCCGGGTTCGGTGATCAGGTAGCGGGGGTGCGCGGGGTCCGCTTCGAGCTTGCGGCGCAGTTGCGCCATGTAGACCCGCAGGTAGTTCGTCTTGGTGCCGTGGCTCGGGCCCCAGACCTCCTTGAGCAGGTGGCGCTGGCTGATGAGCCGCCCCGGGTTGCGTATGAGGAGCTCCAGCAGGTGCCATTCGGTCGGGGTGAGCCGTACGTCCCGGTCCACCCGCCACACCCGTTTCGCCCTCAGGTCGACGGTGAAGTCGTCCGTGGTGATCCGCCCTCCCGTGACCGGCTCGGGCACCGTGGCCTCGGCCACGCGCCGGGTCGCGGCCCGCAGCCGGGCGAGGAGTTCGTCCATGCTGAACGGCTTGGTCATGTAGTCGTCCGCGCCCGCGTCGAGGGCGCGGATCTTGTCCTCGGACCCGCTGCGCGCCGAGAGGACGAGCACGGAGGCGCGGCTCCAGCGCCGCAGCGCCTCGATGAGTTCGACGCCGTCCATGTCGGGCAGCCCGAGGTCGACGATCAGCGCGTCCGGCGGCTCGGCGGCGGAGAGGGCGAGCGCCGTGGCGCCGTCGGGCGCGGAGTCCACCGCGTACTGCCGGGCCTGCAGGTTGATCACCAGAGCTCGGGCGAGTTGCGAGTCGTCCTCGACCACCAGCACCCGCGTCATCGGCGTGCGGCCTTCCTGTTGTTCGGGGCGTTCAGTTCGTTCGGGTCTTCGGGGTCCTTCGGCGTGCCGCGGGGGCCGACCGGTCCGGTGCGTTCCCTGGCCCGAGACGAGCGAACAGCCTTTTCGGCCGTACGCCGCCGTTGTTGACGCCGCCCTAACGCGCCGGGCACCCCTCTTGACGCATCCCCTACGGGAAGGACGCGCTGGGCAGCGTGACGACCATCGTCAGACCGCCCCCCGGGGTGTCCTCGGGGGTGAGCGTGCCGCCCATCGCCTCGGTGAGACCGCGGGCCAGTGCCAGGCCGAGGCCGACGCCGGTGGTGTTGTCGGTGTCGCCGAGCCGCTGGAAGGGTTCGAACACCCGGTCCCGGTCGGCGGGCGGCAGGCCGGGGCCCCGGTCGACGACGCGGAGTTCGACGCGGCCGGAGAGCGTACTGGCTCCGAGGAGGACCGTGCGTCCGGGCGGGGAGTGGCGGACGGCGTTGGCGACGAGGTTGGCGAGGACCCGCTCCAGGAGCGGTGGGTCGGCGAGGACGAGCGGCGCGTGCTCCAGGCCGTGCAGTGCCACCGGTCGTCCCGCGTCGGGGAGCCCGTCCAGGGCCGCGGGGACGACTTCCTCCCAGGCCGTGGGGCGCAGGTCGAGGGAGAGCGCTCCCGCCTGGAGGCGGCTCATGTCGAGCAGGTTCTCGACGAGTCGGCTGAGCCGGGCCATGGACTCGTCCGCCGTGGCCAGGAGTTCGTCCCGTTCGTCGGCGGTGAAGTCCACGTCGGGGCTCCGCAGCGAGGCGACGGCGGCCCACCCGGCGGCCAGCGGGGTCCGCAGGTCGTGGCTGACGGCCGCCAGGAGGGCGGTGCGCATCCGGTCGGCGGCCTTCACCGGTTCCGCCTCGGCCGCCGCCTCCGCGAGCCCGGCCCGTTCGACGGCCGCCGTGACGTGGGCGGCGAACGCGGTGAGGACGCGGCGCTCGGCGGCCGGGAGCGTACAGCCGCGCAGCACGAGGAAGCCCCCGTCGCCGAGGGCGACCTGGCTCGCGGCGGGGTCGTCCACCGGGCGGTCGACGAGTTCGGCGGCCTCGGCCCCGAAGGTCTCCCGGGTGCGGGCGAGCAGGGCGGGGACGGTGTGCTCGCCCCTGACGACGGAACCGGCGAGCGCCGAGAGGGTCTCCGCCTCCGCGGTGGCCCTGGCGGCCCGGCGCGACAGCCGCAGCGACCGGTCCACCACCGCCGCGACGACGCCCGCGACCACGACGAACACGCCGAGGGCGAGGACGCTGTCGGGGTCGCCGAACGAGAACGCCCCGATGGGCGGCATGAACCAGTAGTTGAGCAGCAGGGAGGCCGTCACCGCGGCGACGAGCGCGGAGCCGATGCCCCCGACGCGGGCCACGCCGACCACGGTCACCAGGAAGAGCAGCGCCTCGCTGGTCAGTCCGATGCTCCCCCTGGCCCGGTCGAGCAACAGCGTGAGGAGCACGGGCAGTACGACTCCGGCGAGGGGGCCCGCGACGCGCCGCGACAGCGGCAGGGTGCGGCGGCGCGAGGGCAACGGGCGCCCCCGGCCCGCCCGTTCGTGGGTGACCATGTGGACGTCGATGCCGCCGGAGAGCGTGACGGCGGTCTCGCCGATGCCCCGTCCGGTGAGGAACCGTTCCCACCGGCCGCGTCGGCTCGTGCCGAGGAGCAGCTGGGTGGCGTTGCCCGCCCTGGCGAAGTCGACCAGCGCGGTCGGCACGTCCTCCCCGACGACCGTGTGGTAGCTGCCGCCGAGGGATTCCACCAGGCGCCGCTGTCGGGCGAGCGCCGCGGACGAGGCGCCTGCCGCGAGGCCGTCCCCGCCCACGACGTGCACGGCGGACAGCTCGCCGTGGGCCGACCTGGCGGCGATCCGGCCCGCGCGCCGTATGAGGGTGTCTCCCTCCGGTCCGCCCGTCAGGCCGACGACCACGCGCTCCCTGGCCTCCCAGACCCCGCCGATGCCGTGGTCGCTGCGGTACTTCCGCAGCGCGTCGTCGACCTGGTCGGCGACCCAGAGGAGCGCGAGTTCGCGCAGGGCGGTGAGGTTGCCGGGCCGGAACCAGCTGGCCAGGGCCGCGTCGACCATTTCCGGCGGGTGGATGTTCCCGTGCGCCATCCTGCGGCGCAGTTCCTCGGGGTCGACGTCGACGAGGACGATCTGGTCGGCGCGGCGTACGAAGCCGTCGGGGACGGTGTCGCCCGGCGGTACCTCGGTGATCCTCTCGACGACGTCGCTGAGCGATTCCAGGTGCTGGACGTTGACGGTGGTGAGGACGTCGATGCCCGCCGCGAGCAGTTCCTCGACGTCCTGCCAGCGGTGGGCGTTGCGGCTGCCGGGCGGGTTGGCGTGGGCCAGGTCGTCGACGAGGAGCAGTCCGGGGCGGCGGCGCAGGGCGGCGTCCAGGTCGAATCCGCTGTGCCGGGCGGCCGGTTGGTATGCGGCCGGGCGGTGAGCGGCCGCCCGGTCCGGGTGTTCCAGGCGTGCCAGGCGTGCCAGGCGTTCCAGGCCGTCGAGGAGCGCCTCGGTGTGCGGGCGTCCGCGGCAGTCGGCGGCGCCGACGACCACGTCCGTGCCCCGCGCCGCCCTGCGGCGGCCCTCGTCGAGCATCCGGTACGTCTTGCCGACGCCGGACGCGGCGCCGACGAGGACCTTGAGGCGGCCGGGGCGGCCCGCGGGCGGGCCGGGCTCCGGCCCACCGGCGAGCCGCCCCGGCCCGGCGGGCGCGTTGGCGGTCAGAACTTCTCCGGGCGGATCAGCGCGGCCACCAGGTAGCCGACGAGGGCGAGGGCGATGACGAGGCCAACCACGTTCTCAATGCTCATGGACGATCGACTCCCCGGGTGGAAGGCGGACGGGTGCGGACGGGCCCGGCAGGCGGTTGCCCGCTGTCGTCGGGGCCTGCGACGGGTCGCGGGCCCACCTTGGCAGCGGATCGCCACCCGTGTCCGGGACGCTGACGGAGCTTTGACGGGTCCTGTACGGCGGTTCACGCGACCGGGTGCGGTGGGCCCCTGCGCACGGTGGTCGCCCTGTGCCGCACCGGGGCCTGGGAGCACGTCGTACGGGCGGGCACGCCCGGCCCGCGGCACACCCCCTGGCTGCCTCGGGCCGGGGCGTCCCTCCTGTCGGACGGTCCCGCCCGCCCGTGCCGAGGTGCCGATCCGGGCCGTCGGTCGCGGACCGTACGCGCCGCCTGCGGCGGAGCGCCCCTCACACCTCGTACGGTCGAGCGGTCGTCCACCCCCGTGCGGTGATCATCCTGTGCCGCGCCGGGCCCGAACAGGCCCGCCTTGACGTGGTTCTGACGCTCTGCCACATCGCTTTGACGGGGCCTTGACGACTCCGGCGCACGCCTCGTATCGGGCGCGTAAAAGCCTGCGCCGGACCGCCGCCGCAGGGGTGGCGGGCGTCTAGATTCGCCCTCGGCCGCTCACCGGCCCGGGGACGTCAGTGGCCTGATCGCCCCCGGACCGCGGGGGCGCGGACGTCCTCCCGAACACGGCGACCGCGCCCCCGCGCGCGACCGCCTCCTTCCGTCCACGACCGCGCCGCGGAGCCGGGGCACCGCACCCCGCACCCGACCGCCGCGGCGCGCCTCCCGCCCGTCGTTCCCCTCCGGCCTCCGCCGCGCGGACGGCCGACTCCTGCCAGAAAGCCTTCCGCGATGCATCCCGCCGCGCCCCGACCGGCGCACTCCCCTGCCGACCCGCAGCTCTCCGCCTCCGCGCCCACCACGGGCGCGCCGTCACCCCTCGCGCCGCCCGCGTTGCCCGTACCGCCCCAGGGCCGTGTCCCCCGGTTCGGCCCCCGGCGCCGACGGGCCGGCCACGGCGGGCTGCTGGATCCGGTCCAGCTCCTGACGTCGTTGCCCGAGGCGCTGCGCAAGCTGCACCCGCGCACGCTCGTCCGCAAGCCCGTGCTGTTCGTGGTGGCCGTCGGTTCGGCCCTCACCTCGATCTCCGCGCTGTTCGACCCGTCGGTGTTCACCTGGACCGTCAGCGCCTGGCTCTGGCTGACGGTGGTCTTCGCGAACCTGGCCGAGGCCGTCGCCGAGGGCAGGGGACGCGCACAGGCCGAGTCGCTGCGCCGGGCCCGTACGGACACGGTCGCGCTGCGGCTGCGCCACTGGCAGTACGGCACGGACGTCGACCGCGCGGCGACGGAGGAGGTCGCCGCGACCGATCTCAAACAGTTCGACTTCGTCCTGGTCGAGGCGGGCGGGCTGGTCCCGGCCGACGGCGACGTCGTCGCCGGGATCGCCTCGGTCGACGAGTCCGCCGTCACGGGCGAGTCCGCGCCCGTGATCCGCGAGGCGGGCGGCGACCGCTCGGGCGTCACCGGCGGCACGACCGTGCTCTCGGACCGGATCGTCGTCCGGGTCACCTCGAGGCCGGGCCACTCCTTCCTGGACCGGATGATCGCCCTCATCGAAGGGGCGCGGCGGCAGAAGACGCCGAACGAGATAGCCCTCAACATCCTGCTCTCCGCGCTGACCGTCGTCTTCGTCCTGGTCGTCGTCGCGCTCAGGCCGATGGCGGGGTACGCGGACGCCGCCCCGTCCACGACCGTGCTCGTCGCCCTCCTCGTCACCCTCATCCCGACCACGATCGGCGCGCTGCTCTCCGCGATCGGCATCGCGGGCATGGACCGGCTGGTGCAGCGCAACGTGCTCGCCATGTCCGGGCGGGCCGTCGAGGCCGCGGGCGACGTGAACACCCTGCTCCTCGACAAGACCGGCACCATCACCCTCGGCAACCGCGAGGCCGTGGCCTTCGCGCCGATGCCGGGGGTGGAGGCGGCGCTCCTCGCCGACGCCGCGCAGCTCTCCTCGCTCGCCGACGAGACCCCCGAGGGCCGGTCCGTCGTCGCCCTGGCCCGGCACCTGTACGGCCTGCGGGCGCCTGCCGAGGGCGAGTTGGCGGACCCCCGGTTCGTGGAGTTCAGCGCGCAGACCCGGATGAGCGGCATCGACCTGCGCTGGGACGGCGGCGCCTGCCACGTCCGCAAGGGGGCCGCGGCCCGGATCGTCGCCTGGGTGGAGATGTACGGGGGTGCGGTGCCGCCCGAGGCCCGGGGCTGGTGCGACGCGATCGCGGACGCCGGCGGCACTCCGCTGCTGGTGGCCGTCCACGACGGGGGCGGGCCCCGGGTCCTGGGGATCGTCCACCTCAAGGACGTCGTGAAGGAAGGCATCGGCGAACGGTTCGCCGAACTGCGCCGCATGGGCATCCGTACGGTCATGGTCACGGGCGACAACCCGCGCACGGCACGGGCGATCGCCCACGAGGCGGGCGTCGACGACTTCCTGGCCGAGGCCACCCCGGAGGACAAGCTCGCCCTCATCCGGCGGGAGCAGGAGGGCGGCAAGCTGGTCGCGATGACCGGCGACGGCACCAACGACGCTCCCGCGCTGGCCCAGGCGGACGTCGGCGTGGCGATGAACACCGGCACCTCGGCCGCCAAGGAGGCCGGGAACATGGTCGACCTCGACTCCAACCCGACCAAACTGATCGAGATCGTCGAGATCGGCAAGCAGCTCCTCATCACCCGTGGCGCGCTGACCACCTTCTCGATCACGAACGACGTGGCGAAGTACTTCGCGATCATCCCCGCGATGTTCACCGGGGCCTATCCCGGCCTCGAAGCGCTGAACGTCATGGGGCTGCACAGCCCCACGTCGGCGATCACCTCGGCGATCATCTTCAACGCCCTGATCATCGTGGCCCTGATCCCGCTCGCGCTGCGCGGCGTGCGCTACACGCCCGCCTCCGCACACCATCTGCTGCGCCGCAACCTCCTGGTGTACGGGCTCGGCGGCCTGGTGCTGCCCTTCATCGGCATCAAGTTCATCGACCTCATCGTCTCGACGCTCCCCGGTCTGGGGTGAGCCCCCGTCAGAAGCCCGTCGGGAAGACCGGTGCGCCGCCCTGTCGCACACCGCGTCCCCGCACGGCGTCAGGGTCGCGTGAAGACTCGTCGGCCGCGCCCCTGCGCACCGCGCCTCCGCCCTACGTTCGCCCCATGAACCGATCCGACGGACGCCTGCCCGCAGACCGCCGCGTGCGCCGCCACGTGCTGGCCCTCGCCGTCGGCTCCGTCCTCCTGTGCGCCATCGGCGCGACGACGGACAGCATGTGGCTGCTCGGCATCGGCACCTGGCTCCTCATCGCGGCCGTCCTCCTGGAACTCGTGTACCGCCCGTGAACCGCGCGCGAAGGGAGGCCGGTCCACCGCGGGTTCACCGTCCCGACCCCCGGACCCACTGGTCGCGCACGAGCAGCGGCGCGTAGGCTGGCCCCGCAGCTGGTTCGCCCTGCCCGCCAGGCAGGGAGTCGCAAGAGGGAACCCGGTGGGAATCCGGGACTGCCCCGCAGCGGTGAGTGGGAACGACCGCCGTCATGAGCACTGGGCCCCGGACGGGACCTGGGAAGCGACGGCCAGTAGGTGTCCGCGTCGGAAACGACGAGGGCGTGCCCGCGAGTCCGAAGACCTGCCACTGCCCGCACGCGGACCGTTCCGCGTGCGGACATCCCGGTGACCTCGTGGGCGGGTCGGCGTACACACTGGACGGAACGGCCGCGCCTTTGCCGCGCGGGGTCGTCGCCGTCCGGTTCGTCATCCCCTTCGCGCTCTCGTCCCGTCTCCGGGATCTCAGGGATTCATCTCGCGAAGGAGATCTCCGTGACCAGCAGGACCGCAGCCGCGGCGGCACGGGCCACCGTGTACGGCTACCCCCGTCAGGGGCAGGACCGGGAACTCAAGAAGGCGATCGAGGGGTACTGGAAGGGCCGCGTGGACGCCGACCGGCTGCGCGCCACCGCGGCGGAACTGCGCCGCGGCAACTGGGAGGAGCTGGCCGCCGCCGGCATCAGCGAAGTCCCCACCGGCGACTTCTCCTACTACGACCACGTCCTCGACACCACCGTCATGGTCGGCGCGGTCCCCGAGCGGCACCGCGCCGCCGTGGCCGCCGACCCGCTGGACGGGTACTTCGCCATGGCCCGGGGCAACCAGGACGTGGCGCCGCTGGAGATGACCAAGTGGTTCGACACCAACTACCACTACCTGGTGCCCGAGTTGGGCCCCGACACGGTCTTCACCGCCGACTCCACCAAGCAGGTCGCGGAACTGCGGGAAGCCCTCGGGCTCGGCCTCGCGCCCCGTCCCGTCGCCGTCGGCCCCGTCACCTACCTGCTGCTGTCCAAGCCCGCGCCGGGCGTCGCCGCCGACTTCGACCCGCTCACCCTGCTCGACCGGCTGCTGCCCGTCTACGCCCGGGTCCTCGCCGACCTGCGGGCCGCGGGCGCCGAGTGGGTGCAGCTCGACGAGCCCGCCCTGGTGCAGGACCGCACGCCCGCCGAACTGAACGCCGCCGCCCGCGCCTACCGCGAGCTGGGCGCGCTCGCCGACCGGCCCAAGCTCCTGGTCGCCTCCTACTTCGACCGGCTCGGCGACGCCCTGCCCGTACTGGCCAAGGCCCCGGTGGAAGGGCTCGCCCTCGACTTCACCGAAGCCGCCGCCGCGAACCTCGGTGGCCTCGCGGCGGTGGGCGGCCTGCCCGGGAAGCGGCTGGTCGCCGGGGTCGTCAACGGCCGCAACATCTGGGTGGGCGACCTGGAGAAGTCCCTGAGCACGCTCGGTACCCTGCTCGGACTGGCCGACCGGGTCGACGTGGCCGCCTCCTGCTCGCTGCTCCACGTCCCGCTCGACGCTTCGCTGGAACGCGACGTGGACCCGCAGATCCTGCGCTGGCTCGCCTTCGCCCGGCAGAAGACCGCCGAGATCGCCACCCTCGCCAAGGGGCTGACACAGGGCACCGACACCATCGCCGCCGAACTGTCCGCGAACCGCGCCGCCCTGGCCTCCCGCGCGGCCTCGGCCATCACCCACGACCCCGTCGTGCGCGCCCGTGCCGCCGCCGTCACCGGGGCGGACGCGCGCCGCCCCCAGCGGTACCCCGAGCGGGCCGCCGCCCAGCGCTCCCACCTGGAACTGCCGCTGCTGCCGACCACCACCATCGGTTCGTTCCCGCAGACCACCGAGCTGCGCACGGCCCGCGCCGACCTGCGGGCCGGGCGGCTCGACAGCGAGGGCTACGAGGAGCGGATCAGGAACGAGATCCGCGACGTCATCGCGTTCCAGGAGAAGACCGGCATCGACGTCCTCGTGCACGGCGAGCCCGAACGCAACGACATGGTGCAGTACTTCGCCGAGCAGTTGACCGGCTACCTCGCCACCCAGCACGGCTGGGTCCAGTCGTACGGCACCCGTTACGTGCGCCCGCCGGTCCTCGCGGGCGACATCTCACGGCCCGAGCCGATGACGGTGCGCTGGACGGCCTACGCCCAGTCGCTGTCCGACCGTCCCGTCAAGGGCATGCTCACCGGGCCCGTCACGATGCTCGCCTGGTCCTTCGTCCGCGACGACCAGCCGCTGGGCGACACCGCGCGGCAGGTCGCCCTCGCGCTGCGCGACGAGGTGAACGACCTTGAGGCGGGCGGCACTTCGGTGATCCAGGTCGACGAGCCCGCCCTGCGCGAGACGCTCCCGCTGCGCGCCGCCGACCACGCCGCCTACCTGGCCTGGGCCACCGAGGCGTTCCGCCTGACCACGGCCGGGGTGCGGCCGGAGACCCAGATCCACACGCACATGTGCTACGCCGAGTTCGGCGACATCGTCCAGGCCATCGACGACCTCGACGCCGACGTCATCAGCCTGGAGGCCGCCCGCTCCCACATGCAGGTCGCCCGCGAGCTCGCCGCCCACGGCTACCCCCGCGAGGCCGGACCCGGCGTCTACGACATCCACTCGCCGCGCGTCCCGAGCACCGAAGAGGCGGCGGCCCTGCTGCGCAAGGGACTTGAGGCCATCCCGGCCGAGCGGCTCTGGGTCAACCCCGACTGCGGCCTGAAGACCCGCGGCTGGCCCGAGACCCGGGCTTCGCTCGAAAGCCTCGTGTCCGCCGCCCGTACGGTCCGCGCGGAGCTGGGAACCCCCACGGACTGATCCCGCCGCGCAGCACCGGGCCGGGGCGCCGCGCGGCGCCCCGGCCCGAGTCCGCCGTCGGAGGAGGAGCGCCTCACGTGCCGGGCGGCAGCGTGAAGTCGAAGACGGCCGAGTCGAAGACCGCGTACTCCTCGTAGCCGAGCAGTTCGTAGAGGCGGGAGCGGGTCTGCATGTGCGGGAGGAGGGACCGCTGGGTCCCTTCGGCGGCGATCGTGCGCAGCCCGTCCTCGACCGCGCCCATCGCGACGCGCAGCAGCGTGACCGGGTAGAGCGCGATGTCGAAGCCGAGGTCCTCCAGTGTCCGGGTGTCCAGGAGGGGCGTCCTGCCGAACTCGGTGAGGTTCGCCAGCAGGGGGACGTCCACGGCCCCGCGGAAGGCCTCGTACTCGGAGAGGTCGGTCAGCGCCTCGGGGAAGACCGCGTCCGCACCGGCGTCGACGTAGGCCTTCGCCCGGTCGATCGCCGCGTCGAGCCCCTCGACGGAGCGGGCGTCGGTGCGGGCCATCAGCAGGAGGCCCGGGTCGCGGCGGGCGGCGACGGCGGCGCGGACGCGGCGGACCATGTCCTCGCGGGGCGCGATGGTCTTGCCGTCGAGGTGGCCGCAGCGTTTGGGGTTGACCTGGTCCTCCAGGTGGAGTCCGGCCAGGCCCGCGTCCTCCAGGAGCTGGACGGTGCGGGCGGTGTTCACCGGCTCGCCGAAACCGGTGTCGGCGTCGATCAGCACGGGCAGGTCGGTGACCCGGGTGGTCTGCTGGGCGCGGGCCGCGATCTCGGTCGACGTGGTCAGGCCGATGTCGGGCAGGCCCAGGTCGGCGGCGAGCACGGCGCCCGAGAGGTAGACGGCTTCGAAGCCCGCGTCCTGGACGAGGCGGGCGCAGAGCGGGCTGATCGCGCCGGGGATGCGCAACAGGCGCCCGGTGGCGAGCTGTTCGCGCAGGGCCCGGCGGCGTTCCTGGGGCGTGGTGCGGGTGTGGAACAGCATCAGAACAGGCCTTTCGGGAGCCGGCTGTCGTACGCGGCGACGGCCGCCGTGTCCACGGCGGGGAACAGGCCGTCGAGGTCGGCCGGGCCCAGCTCGGCCAGGTGTTCGGCGGTGGCCAGGAAGCGGTCCTGCTCGGCGGGGGCGACGAGGCCTCCGGTGAGCGTGCGGAACTTGGCGGTGTAGGCGGGCCGGTCGAAGGGGCGGGCCCCGGCCGGGTGGGCGTCGGCGACCGCGAGTTCGTCCTCGACGACCGCACCGTCCTGAAGGGTGACGACCGCGCGCCCGCCGAAGGCGCGCAGGGCCGGGTCGGGGTCGTGGTAGCGGCGGGTCCACCGCGGGTCCTCGACGGTGGTGATCTTCTGCCACAGCGCGACGGTCTCCGGGCGGCGGGCCCGCTCGGGAGCGTAGGAGCGCTCGTGGTGCCACGCGCCGTCCTCCAGGGCCACGGCGAAGATGTACGGAACCGAGTGGTCGAGGGTCTCGCGGCCGGCGCCGGGGTCGTACTTCTGCGGGTCGCCCGAGCCGGAGCCGGTCACCCGGTGGGTGTGGCGGCTGGTGTGCAGGACGACCGACCGCACCCGCTCCAGCGGCCCGGTCCTCCCGCGCAGTCGTCGCGCCAGGTCGATGACGGCCTGTGCGTGGTACTCGGCGGAGTGCTCCTTGGTGTACGTGTCGAGAATGGCGCGGCGCGGCTCGTCGGGCGCGGGGAGCAGGACGGGGTAGTCGGCTCCCGGGCCGTCGAGCAGCCGGGCGACGACGCCGTCCTCGCCCTCGTAGATCGGTGAGGGCGAGGTACCGCCGCGCATCGCCCGGTCGACGGCCTC
The DNA here is from genome assembly GCF_044458065.1 of Streptomyces sp. NPDC050504. Lineage (NCBI taxonomy): Bacteria > Bacillati > Actinomycetota > Actinomycetes > Kitasatosporales > Streptomycetaceae > Streptomyces > Streptomyces sp. NPDC050504. The sequence continues at coordinate 635,244 of NZ_JBITHO010000006.1, forward strand.
GATCGCGGCCTTGCCCGCGAAGGCGGGGGCGCACGCCTTCCAGCTGGAGATCTCGCCCTTGCGGGACTGCCGGGTCGCGGTGGTGGTGTGCACGGCCTGCTGGACGGCCTGGTACACGGTCCGGGTCGGCAGCCGCAGCAGCGTGCCGATGCCGCACGCGGTGGCCGCGCCCAGGTGGGCGACGTGATCGATGCGGTGCTCGTGCAGGCAGATGCCCTTGACCAGGGCCACGTGGATCTCGTACGCGGCGACGATGCCGCGCAGCAGGTCGGCGCCGGTCCTGCCGGTGTGCTGGGCGACCGCGAGCAGCGGCGGGATGTTGTCGCCGGGGTGGGAGTAGTCGGCGGCCAGGTAGGTGTCGTGGAAGTCCAGTTCGCGCACGGCCGTGCCGTTGGCCCAGGCCGCCCACTCGGGCGGGACTCGGGCGGCGGTGCCGAAGGCGGACGCGCCGGGGGCGCTCGCGCGGTGTGCGACGGCCTGGGCGCGGGCGACGGCGACCGGGCGGCGGGTGAGGGAGGCGACGGCGACGGACGCGTTGTCGACGACCCGGTTGACGGCCATCGCGGCGCTCTCGGCGTCCAACTCCTCGGTCGCGGTCGCCGCCGCGGCGAGCTTCCAGGCGAGTTGCCCCTCGCGCGGCAGCCGATCGGCGCTGGGGTGGACGCGGACACGGTGTTCGATCACGACGCTCCTCGGGGCGGTCGAGAGGTGCTGACGGGACCGAGGCTGCTCTCGACGACGGGCCGCCTCCACCCCCCGTGCCTTGTTGCACATATATTGCAACTGCGTATTTATTGCATCTGAAGTGCGGACGGAGTGGCGCAGTGGGCGGACCGGTGGTGCTGGGGATCGAGTCGTCGTGCGACGAGACCGGCGCGGGCATCGTGCAGGACGGGAAACTGCTCGCGCACGTGGTGGCGACGAGCATGGACGAGCACGCGCGGTTCGGCGGCGTGGTGCCCGAGATCGCCTCCCGCGCGCACCTCCAGTCCTTCAACCCGGTCGTCCGCCGCGCCCTGGACCAGGCGGGGCTGCGGCTCGGCCGGATCGACGCGGTGGCCGTCACCACAGGACCCGGGCTGTCCGGGGCCCTCCAGGTGGGGCTGGCGGGAGCGAAGAGCCTGGCGTACGCGGCGGGGGTGCCGCTGTACGGAGTGCACCACCTGGCCGGGCACGTCGCCGCCGACACCCTGGAGCACGGCCCGCTGCCCGCCCCGTGCGTGGTGCTGATCGTCTCCGGCGGGCACACCTCCCTGCTGCTCGTGCGGGACCTGGTGCGCGAGCCGATCCTGCACCTGGGCGACACCCTCGACGACGCCGCCGGGGAGTGCTTCGACAAGGTCGCCCGGATCCTGGGGCTCCCCTACCCCGGCGGGCCCGCCATCGACCGGGCCGCGCGCGAGGGCGATCCCCGCGCGGTGGACTTCCCGCGCCCCCTGACCCGCTCGGGCGACGACCCGTACGCCTTCTCCTTCTCCGGTCTGAAGACGGCCGCCGCCCGCTGGGTCGAGCGGCACCGGCTGCGCGGCGAGGAGCCGTCGGTGGCCGACGGGGCGGCCGCGCTCCAGGAGGCCGTCGCCGACGTGCTGACCCGCAAGGCGCTCGCGGCCTGCCGCGCGTACGACGTGAAGACGCTGGTCGTCGTGGGCGGCGTCGCGGCGAACTCCCGCGTCCGCGCGCTCGCCGAGGAGCGGTGTGCGCAGAACGGCGTCGAGCTGCGGGTGCCGCCGATGACGCTGTGCACCGACAACGGCGCCATGATCGCGGCCGTCGGCGACCTCCTCGTACGCGCGGGTGCCGAGCCCGCCCCGCTGCACGTGTCCATCGACCCCTCGGCCCCGCTGGAGTACGCCGCCCTGACTCCGCTGCCCGCGCCGACAGGGCGGGCCGCCTGACGCCTCCCCTCGTCAGGGGGCGGCACGTGACCCGGGTTCAGTCGAAGAGGGCGACGAATCCGGTCACCCAGACCGCGAGGACCGCGAGGACCCCCACCAGGCAACCGACACCCGCCAGCACGTCGCCGGCCGTCCACGGCTCCCGCTCCTCCTCGTCCGGGCCGTCCCGGTGGGAGGCGGGGTCGTCCCAGTCGACGGGGCGCCCCAGTGACTCGGCGCAGGCGGACCGCACCGCGGCCAGCTGCCCCTGCGCGAAGGAAGTGGCGGCCGTCGCCTCGGGACCGCGCCAGGCGACGGCCCTCATCCGCCGCCCGGGAGAGCCGTACCGCGCCTCGAAGGCGGCGGTCTCGTCGGCTTCGCGGTCCTCCTCCAGGTACATCCAGCGCCCGGCCTCGGCGGCATCGCCGTAGAGCCGGTACACCCCGGCCAGGCGCCGACGGAGCGCCAGGTCCTGCGGGAAGGACGAGACGAGACCGCGCAGGCGTTGGCGCGCCAGGGGGACCCGGCCGGCGGCCAGGTCCGCGTCGACGCGGGCAAGGGTCTCACTCAGAGGCATGGGCGCATGATCGAGTACCTCGCCGGCCCCTGTCGACCTGAATACGTCGCCCGGAGCACGGAGCCTCCGGCCGCCACCCGGTCGGCGCGGCCCCGGCACGCTCCTCAGAGCCAGCTGACGCGCATGCCGGTGGCCGTCGCCGGGTCCGCGTCGCCCACCGGGCGGGCCAGGTCTCCGGACCACACCCGCGCCAGGAGCCGACGGACGGTGTCCGTGATCTCCGCCGCCGCCGTGCGCAGGCCCTCCGCGTCCGCGGCCGGGATCTCGTCCGCCGCGATGCCCGTCGCCTTCAACAGCGCCGACACGTTGCCCAGCTTGTCGGCCAGCCACACCAGCGGATCGCTCGACAGCTCCTCGACGAAGACCCGCGCACCGGGCTCCCAGCCGTTGAAGGCCGGATGGTGGTGCGTACGGTCGAAGGTGTACGGAGCCGCGCCCGCGTCCTGGAGGAGGTCCACCCGCCACAGCGGGCGGCCGATCTCCACGGGCCGTGCGGAGTAGACGGACCCGGGCAGCTCACCGCGCCCGAAGAGCCGGAGTTCGAGACGGACCCCGCTCTCCGGCGTCTCCTGCCCCGGCAGCGGATCCGGATCGAGGAAGTGGAGATCGCTCACCACCACGCCGATCCGCTCGAACGCGAACGCGTACAACATGCCTACCCCCAGGGGCTCCGTGCGGGACACGTCCTGTGGTGGCGAGCCTACGGAATCCCGCGCCCCGACCCCACAGCGCGGAACCGGCCGGCGCCCGGTGGCCCGACGGCGTGGGCGATACTCGAACCCGCCGGGCAACGCACCGGACGACACACGGACTTGCCGCAAGGACAGCAGGCCGACCGGCCGGTTGTCACGCCCCAGGAGGTACCCATGAGGATGCTCATCAACGTCCCGGAGACGGTCGTCGCCGACGCGCTGCGCGGAATGGCCGCCGCCCATCCCGAGCTGACCGTCGACGTCGAGAACCGCGTCGTCGTGCGGCGGGACGCGCCGCTCGTCGGGCAGGTGGGGCTGGTGTCGGGCGGCGGGTCGGGCCACGAGCCGTTGCACGGCGGGTTCGTGGGGTACGGGATGCTCTCCGCCGCCTGTCCCGGCGAGGTGTTCACCTCGCCCGTTCCCGACCAGATGGTGCGCGCGGCCGCCGCCGTCGACAGCGGCGCCGGGGTGCTGTTCGTCGTCAAGAACTACACCGGTGACGTGCTCAACTTCGACATGGCCGAAGAGCTCGCCGACGAGGAGGGCGTGCGGATCGCCAAGGTCCTCGTCGACGACGACGTCGCCGTCACCGACAGCCTCTACACCGCGGGGCGGCGCGGCACGGGCGCCACCCTCTTCGTCGAGAAGATCGCCGGTGCCGCCGCCGAGGAGGGCGCGCCGCTGGAGCGGGTCGCGGCGCTGGCCCGGCAGGTGAACGGGGCCTCGCGGAGCTTCGGCGTCGCGCTGAGCGCCTGTTCCACGCCCGCCAAGGGCAGCCCCACCTTCGACCTCCCGGCCGGTGAGCTGGAGCTCGGGGTCGGCATCCACGGCGAGCCGGGGCGCGAGCGCCGCGCCATGATGACGTCCAGGGAGATCGCGGACTTCGCGGTGGACGCGGTGCTGGAGGACCTGCGGCCCACCGCGCCCGTCCTCGCGCTCGTCAACGGCATGGGCGCGACGCCGCTGCTGGAGCTGTACGGCTTCAACGCCGAGGTGCAGCGGGTGCTTTCCGAGCGCGGGGTGCACGTCGCCCGTACGCTCGTGGGGAACTACGTGACCTCGCTGGACATGGCGGGCTGTTCGGTGACGCTCTGCCAGGTCGACGAGGAGCTGCTGCGGCTGTGGGACGCGCCGGTGCAGACGCCCGCCCTGCGCTGGGGCCGTTGAGCCGGTCGATCCGGCCGGCTTCGATTCCGCTGACGCTGACGCTGACAAGGAGAGTCACTTGCTTGACGCCGAATTCTTCCGCCGCTGGCTGGCACTGACCGCGGCGGCCGTGGACCGCGAGGCCGCCCGCCTCACCGAGCTGGACTCGGCCATCGGCGACGCCGACCACGGCAGCAACCTCCAGCGGGGCTTCGCGGCGGTCGCCGCCGCCCTGGAGAAGGAGCCGCCCGCCACGCCCGGTGCCGTACTCGCCCTCGCGGGGCGGCGGTTGATCTCCACCGTCGGCGGGGCGTCGGGCCCGCTGTACGGGACCCTGCTGCGCCGTACCGGCAAGGAGCTGGGCGACCGTGCGGAGGTCTCGCGCGAGGAGCTGGCCGCCGCGCTCGGCGCGGGCGTCGTGGCCGTCGCGCAGCTCGGCGGGGCGCAGGCCGGGGACAAGACGATGCTGGACGCGCTGCTCCCGGCGGTCGACGCGCTCGGCGCGTCCTTCGCGGAGGCCGCCGCCGCGGCGGAGAGCGGCGCGGTAGCGACCGTACCGCTCCAGGCCCGCAAGGGCCGCGCCAGCTACCTCGGCGAGCGCAGCATCGGACACCAGGACCCCGGCGCCACCTCCGCCGCCCTGCTGATCGGCGCACTGGCGGCGGCCGCCGGTGAGGGGGCGGCCCGATGAGCGGCGACAAGACCGTGGGGATCGTGCTGGTCTCGCACAGCGCCGCCGTCGCCTCGGCCGTGGCCGAGCTGGCGAGGGGCCTGTCCGGCGGCGGCAGCGGCGTCGCCGTGGCCGCCGCGGGCGGCACGCCCGACGGCGGGCTCGGCACCAGTTCCGAGCTGATCGCCGAGGCCGCCGCCGCCGTGGACGGCGGCGCGGGCGTGGCCGTCCTCGTCGACCTGGGCAGTGCGGTGCTGACCGTGAAGGCGATGCTCGCGGACGGCGACGAGCTGCCCGACGGCACGCGGCTGGTGGACGCGCCGTTCGTGGAGGGCGCGGTGGCCGCCGTGGTGACGGCCTCGGCGGGCGGTGACCTGGACGCGGTCGAGGCGGCGGCCGGGGAGGCGTACGACTACCGGAAGGCGTGACCCGGTGGGGCGGGGTGCCAGGTGCTCGGAGCGGGCCGGGCACCCCGCCCGGATAGCGGTGATCGTCGTCCGGCATGCTGACGGCCGTGAACGATACGGCGAGCACCCCGGGCCCGACGACGCGCCCGGTCCCGGAGACGACCGCGATACCCGCGCCCACCCCGGCGGTGGGCTGACGTGCACGGCGTACTCTCCGGCTTCCTGCCCATCTGGGTCATCACCGCGGCCGGTTGGGGCGCGGGCCGCACCCGGGTCCTGGGCGACAACGCACAGCACGTGCTCAGCAGGTTCGCCTTCACCTTCGCGATGCCCTCACTGCTCTTCCTGACCATGTCGCGCTCGCACCCGGGCGCGGTCTTCGCACCCGGCGTGCTCGTCTTCGCCGTCGGCCTCGTGCTCGTCTTCGCCGTGGCGCTCGCCCTGGGGCGCTGGGCGTTCCGGCGGAGCCAGGCCGACGGGGCGATCGGCGCGATGACCGCCGCCTACGTCAATTCCGCGAACCTCGGCATCCCGATCGCCCTGCACGTGCTGGGCGACACCTCGTTCGTCATCGCCGCCGCGCTCTTCCAACTGCTGTTCGTCACTCCGACGATCCTGCTCCTGATCGAGCTGGACCCGCGGCGCGCCGAGGAGGGCGGCAAGCGGACCGGCGCCGCCGCGCTGGCCCGCAGGATCGCCGCCCTGCCCGTCCGCAACCCCGTCATCGCGGCCTCCGGATGCGGGCTCGCGGTCGCCGCATCGGGCCTCCGGCTGCCGCAGGAGCTGTCCTCTCCGCTCCAGATGCTCGGCGGGGCGGGCGTGCCCGTCGCGCTGTTCACGCTGGGGATGTCGCTCACCGGGCGGACCAGGCCGGACGCGGCCGGGCGGGTCGAGCGCGGGGTGCTGGTCGCGCTCAAGACGGTGGCGCAGCCGCTCCTCGCGTACGCGCTGGGCCGCTGGGTGTTCGGGCTCGACGGCCCGGCGCTGCTCGCGGTGGCGGTCTGCTCGGGCCTGCCCACGGCCCAGAACGTGTTCGTCTACGCCTCCGAGTACCGGCTGGACACCGATCTGGCCAGGGACACCGTCCTGCTGTCGACACTGGTGTCGATGGTGTCCCTGACCGTGATCGTCTACCTGCTCACACCGTAGCGGCGCCCGGCTCGCGCACGGCCGCGATCGGCCCGCCCACGGCCGGGCGCAGCCCCCGCTCGTACGCCGTCTGCCGTCCCGCCCGCAGTTCGAGCCGGTCCCCGGCGAACCCCTCGCGGAAGCGCCGGTCGTGCGAGACCACGACCACCGCGCCCGCGTACCCGGCCAGCGCCGTCTCCACCTCCTCGACGAGGGAGAGCGCGATGTGGTTGGTGGGCTCGTCGAGCACCAGCAGGTCGGCCGGGCGGGTCACCAGACGGGCCAGCGCCAGCCTGCGCCGCTGCCCGACGGAGAGGCGCGCGACGGGGACGGTCAGGTCCTCCTCGCGGAACAGGCCGAGGGCCAGCAGTTCGTCGGCGTGCTCGTCGGGCTGCCCCGGCAGTCCGGCCGCGTACGCGGTGAGCAGCGGATGCCCGGTGGGCGCGGCCGCGACCTCCTGGGCGAGGTAGCCGATGCGTCCCCTGGCCGTGACGGTGCCGCCGTCGGGCCGCAGGTCACCGGCGAGCACCCGCAGCAGCGTCGTCTTGCCCGCGCCGTTGGGGCCCGTGACCAGGAGCCGCTGCCCCGGCCCTACGGCGAGCGCGGGCAGCCGCAGCCGGTCGCCGACGGCGATGTCCGCCAGCTCGACGAGCGGCCCTGCGTCGGCCTCCGCGCCCGCCGTGGTCAGGCCCGCCGTGAACCGCAGCGGCTCCGGCGGCGCGGGCACGGGCTCCCTGCGGAGCCGTTCGAGCCGTTCCCTGGCGGCCCTGACCTGCCCGGAGAGCTTCGCCTCCGAGGAGCGCCTGTGCTTGCCGAAGCCCTGGCGCGGGTCCCTGCCCGTGGCCGCGAGGCGCTGCCCGGCCGCTTCGACGAGTTCCCCGGTGCGGGCCAGGTCGTCCAGCCACTCCTGGTGGTCCTGCGCCCAGCGGCGGCGGGCGGCGGCCTTAGCCGTGCGGTAGCCGTCCCAGCCGTCGCCGTACCGGTGCACGGTGCGCAGGTCCCGGTCGACCTCCAGGACCACCGTGGCGATGCCTTCGAGGAACGCCCGGTCGTGGGTGACGGCGACCACGGTGCCCCGGTGCGCGCGGAGCTGGTCCTCCAGCCAGTCGGCCGCGGCGCGGTCGAGGTGGTTGGTGGGCTCGTCGAGGAGGAGCAGTTCGGGCGCCGCCGCGAGGACGCAGGCCAGGGCCAGCCTGGACTGCTCGCCGCCGGAGAGCGTGCCGAGCCTCCGGTCGCGGGTGACGCGGGCGAGGCCGAGCGCGTGCAGGCCCGCGTCGACCCGGGCGTCGGCCCGGTAGCCGCCGCGCTCCTCGTAGGCGGTGAGCAGGTCGCCGTAGGCGGCGAGGCCGTCGGCGTCGGCGGTGCCCAGTGCCGCCTCCGCGTCGGCGATGCGGCGTTCCAGGTCGCGCAGCTCGGCGAGCGAGGCGTCGACCGCGTCCTGGACGGTGCACGCGGGGTCGAGGTCGAGCGTCTGGGCGAGGTGCCCGACGCCGCCGGGGAAGCGGACGGTCAGCTCTCCGGTGTCGGGGGTCTCGGCCCCGGCGAGCAGCCGGAGCAGGGTGGACTTGCCCGAGCCGTTCTCGCCGATGACGCCTGCCCTGTCGCCGGGGCGGACGGTGAGGGTCACCTGGTCGAGGACGGCACGCGTGCCGTACGCCTTGGATACGTCCTTCATGGACAGCTGGGCGTGGCTCTGGGCAGGGGTGTGGGCGCGGTGGCGCATGGGTGTTCTTCCCTGATGGGGTGAGAGGGCATGCCCCTCAGCGCGCCGGTGTCAGGCGCGGTGGGAGCCGGGCGGCGTGGAAGCTGCGCCCGGTATCAGCGGAAGAAGTAGTACGAACCCATGCGGACCAGTGTAGGGGGCGGTTCCGCGCGCGGTCGATCGTTTATTCGGGGCGCCCGGGGCTCCCGGGCGCCCGGTCATCGACGTCGACGGCGACATCCGGTTTTCCCGCGTCGCGCGCAGCCCACACCGGCAGGGCGAACCACCAGAGCACGAACCACGTCGCCATCGCCACGACCAGCCACAGCGCTGTCCCGTCCGGCAGCGCGACGCGCAGCACGAGCAGCAGCGCCGACGCCATGGTGCACAGCAGCAGCACCAGCCCGAGCAGGGTCGCGCGGGAGGCCCAGGCGACCGTCTCCGGCTTCATCCTGCGCCCGGTGAGGAGCCGGTGCAGCGAGACGGGCGCGATGAGCGCGCCCGTGGTGGCGGCGCCCAGCATGACGGTGACGGTGTAGAGCGTGCGGTCGGCGGACGACAGGCCGGGGAAGCGCGACTGGAAGACGACCGTGAGGAGGAAGCCGAAGAGGATCTGTACGCCGGTCTGGGCCACCCTCAGCTCTTGCAGCAGCTCGGTCCAGCGCCGGTCGGCGCGCTCGTCCGCGGTCTCGTCACGGCCGTGCGAGCGGCCGTCGCCGCTGCCGCCGTCCTGTCCGGTCATGGGCCGCCCTCCTTCGGGGCCGCCCGGGTACCCGCGCGGCCGGTCCGCAAACCGGGCCGGTCACCGGACCCGGCCGGTCACCGGACCGGGTCGGTCACCGGACTGCCCGGGGCGGGGTGCCGTCGCCGAACGGGCGTCCGCCCAGCTGTTCGCGGTGGTGCGGGGAGTGCCAGCCCGACGGGTCGGGACCCGCGGGCACGATGCCGGTCGGGTTGATCCCGGTGTGCACCTGGTAGTAGTGGCGCTTGATGTGGTCGAAGTCGACCGTGTCGCCGAAGCCGGACGTCTGGAAGAGGTCGCGGGCGTACGCCCAGAGCACCGGGTCCTCGGTGAGCTTGTTGCGGTTGCACTTGAAGTGGCCGTGGTAGACGGCGTCGAAGCGCACCAGCGTGGTGAAGAGCCTGATGTCGGCCTCGGTGATGGTGTCGCCGACGAGGTAGCGGTGGTGGGCGAGGCGTTCGGACAGCCGGTCGAGGCGGCCGAAGACGTCCCGGTACGCCTGCTCGTACTCGCGCTGCCCGGTCGCGAACCCGGCCCGGTAGACGCCGTTGTTGACGTCCCGGTAGACCCCGTCCGCGACGGCGTCGATCTCGTCGCGCAGCGCCTCGGGGTAGAGGTCGGGCGCGCCCGGCCGGTGCAGGGCGCGCCATTCGGTGGCGAGGTCCAGGGTGATCTGCTGGAAGTCGTTGGTGACGAGCCGTCCGCTCGGCACGTCCACGATCGCGGGCACGCTCACCCCGCCCGGGTGCCCCTTCTCGCGCGCCTCGTACGCCTCGCTGAGGTACGCGATGCCGAGCACCGGGTCCCGGCCTCCGGGGTCCAGCGTGAACCGCCAGCTGCGGTCGTCCTGGACGGGGTCGACGACGGCCAGCGTGAGCGCGTCCTCCAGGCCGAGCAGCCGTCGCGAGACCATCGCGCGGGCGGCCCAGGGGCAGGCGCGGCTGACGACGAGCCGGTAGCGCCCGGCCTCCACGGGCCAGCCGTCCCCGCCGTCCTCGGTGATGCGGTCGGCGAAGTGGCTCCGGGACCGCTTGAACGGTTTCCTGCCGTAGGCGGCGTTGCCGCTGTCCGTACCGGTCATGGCCGTGCTCCCTTCGGACGTGCTCCGACCGCGGGCCTCCCGGTCCGCGCCGTTCGTCCCGCACCTGCCCGGCCTCCGCGCCGCTATCCCGACGCGCCGAAGAGCTGGGTCCAGTACGTGCCCGCGCGGCCGCCGCCCGCGAAGCCGATGCCGATGTGGGTGAAGTCGGGTTTGAGGATGTTGGCGCGGTGCCCGGGGCTGTTCATCCAGCCGAGGACCACTTCGGCCGGGGTGCGCTGGCCGCACGCGATGTTCTCGCCGATGCCGCGGTGGGCGGCGCCCGCCGCAGCGGCCCGGTCCCAGGGCTCGGTGCCCTCGGGGGTGGTGTGGGAGTAGAAGCCGCGCGCGGCCATGTCCGCGCTGTGGGTCTGCGCGGCCGATGCCAGGCGCGGGTCGGCGGCGAGCGGGCGCAGTCCGGCGCGGCCGCGCTCGTCGTTGGTGAGCCCGATGACGTCGGTGACCGTGCGGGCGAGGCCCGCCGGGGTGAGCGGGGCCGCCCACAGCGCCGTCCAGAACAGGCCACCCGAGCGGGCGTCGGCGGCGTGGCCGATGCCCGCGTCGGTGTACGCGGCGTCACACAGCGGGCGCCGCCGGTCGGGCGAGCCCAGGAGGTAGCCGACGAACTCCTCGGGGGTACGGGGCCCGGAGACCAGGTTCTCCTCGATCCGCAGGTAGGCGTATCCGGCGGCGGTGACCCGCTGGTGCACCGACGTGCCGTCCGGGCTCTCCGTGCTGAGCCTGCCCTGGCGGGCCATCTGCGCCGCGTGCTCCCGGGCCGCCGCCGTGAGCCGGGCGTCCAGGGCCAGGGGCCGGGCGCCCGACGCGGTCCGTTCGGCGTTGACGAGCGCGGCGACCCCGCCCGACCTGCCGCCGTCGGGCGCGGGCGAGGGCCTGCCGGGGGCGCCGGGGATCTGGACCCGGCCGCCCGGTCCCGCGCCCGCGCCTCCCGCGTGCGGGGCGCCGCGGCCCGCGCCCCGCCCGGCCGCGCCGCCGTCGGCGCCGCCCGCGCCCTCGCCTTCGTCCTCCTCCAGCACCTCGATGCCGAAGTCCCTGGCCACGCCCGCCAGTCCGTCCGCGTACCCCTGGCCGAGGGCGCGCAGCTTCCAGCCGGTGCCGCGCCGGTACAGCTCGGCGAGGAGCAGCACCGTCTCCCCCGCCGCCGGGCGCGGTGGCGCGAAGCGCGCGACCCGGGCGCCGCCCGCCCCGGTGACGTACAGGACGGGCAGCGGCAGCCGGGCGAGTGCGGCGCCCTGCTCCTCGGGGCTGACGACCACGGTGACGCGGTCGGCGCCCGGTCTCAGCCGGTGGCACTCGACGGTGAGGGCGCCGCCGCCGAGGCGGACGCCGGGCGCGGACGGCTGGTTGAAGAAGACGAAGTCGGCGTCGCCCGAGACCTTGCCGCTCGCACCCGTGACCAGCGCCGAGAGGTCGTAGGGCCCCGCGACGCGCAGCGACAGGGCGCCGCTCGGCACGGGCAGGTTGCCGCCGGCCACCAACTCGCTCATGTACGGAAGAACGCCGCCCGGCGCCCGCCGGTTCCCGTCGCGTGCCCGCGCCGTGACGGCGGGTCAGCCGCGCCGGGCGACCAGCAGGCGGCAGCGCGGCGCGCCGCTCCCGGTGCGGCCCAGCTCGGGCAGGGCGTACAGCTCGACGGTGAAGCCGGCTCCGCGCAGTTCGGCGGAGACGGGCGCGAGGCCGAAGCCCCGGTAGTACATGACGAACGGGGGCCGCCACAGCGCGTTGCGCACGCGCATCGCCGCGTCGAAGCCGAGCATCGCCAGGTGGGCGCGGGAGCCGGGCCGGGGCGGGGCGACCATCGGGAAGGCGAAGGCCCCGCCCGGTGCGAGCGCGGAGTGCACCCGGGCGAAGAGGCCGGGCCGCTCGGCGGGCAGGAAGTGGCCGAACGCGCCGAAGCTGACGACCAGGTCGAAGACGGGGCCGAAGGGCAGGGCGCGCGCGTCGCCCCGCACCCACTCCACGTCGGGCAGCCCCGGCGCGGCCCGGACGTTCTCGCCCGCGGTGGCGAGCATGCCCGCGCTGAGGTCGAAGCCGGTGACGCGCTCGCGGCACACCTCCCGCAGCAGTTCGGTCCCCGCGCCCGTGCCGCAGCACAGGTCGAGGCCCGCGTCGAACGGTCCGAGCGCGCGCAGCGCGGACGCGACGGGTCCGAGCAGTTCGTCGGGCGTGCGGAAGGGGGTGCTGTCGAACTTCGGGGCGAGCAGGTCGTATCCGTGCTCGACGGACGACAGCGCCTGAACGGCGAGCTCACGGAACGTGGGGCCCTCGGGAGTGAACATCGCGAACAGGATAGGCAGGGCGGGACCGCGCGTGCCGAGTGGCAGGAAGCTGACAGCCGATTGGCAGCTTTCTGTCACGGCGTCCAGTGGATGACCTTGGCTTGATTACGATCCGAACGTCTCGAACAGAAGTTACTCGCAAGGCAAGTGAAGCCAGCGAAGACGCCAGAGAAGACGGAGTCAGGCCATCATTCGGAGAATCGCGGTCACGGTCGCCGCCGGTGCGGCACTCACCCTCGGCGCGACGCAGGTGGCGGCCGCCGCCCCGCAGGCGCCGGTCGCCCCCGTCGCGGCGGCGTCCCAGGCGCTCAGCGCCCAGCTTCCGCTCGACCTCCCCCTCACCAACGCCCAGGGCGAGCTCGGCGGCGGCGTCAACCCCGCCCTCCCCACCGACCGCGCGACGCTGGAGAGCCTGCTCGGCCAGGCGCGCGCCCAGGGCGTGGAGCCCAAGCGGTACGCGGCACTGCTCTGGCAGTACTGGCTGGTCCGCGCGACCGGCACCGCCGGGATCGACCTCACGACCTGGGAGCCGGCGCGGGGCGTCATCGCCAACGACGCCACCGTCGCGGCCGTCTACGGCTACTACGGCAAGACCTTCCTGGCCCACCCCGACCTCCAGTGGTCGGGCATGGCCAACATGATCGGCCCGGCGTTCACCGCGGGCTTCAAGGACCTCGGCTCGATGGCCGACATCGCCGCCCTGGTCTCCGGCAACGTCCGGGCCCTGCCGTCCGAGGTGCAGAAGGCGCTGCCCGCCGACGTCCGGCGGCTCGCCGAAGGCAAGGTCAGCCTCCCCTCCGACCAGCTGCGCTGGTTCGAGAGCAAGTTCCTGGCGATGCAGAAGCACATCTTCATGGACCAGGGCGCGATGCACGAGGCGTACCTGGGCGGCGGCGTCGCGGCCGTCGAGGAGATGCGCGCGGCCGGGCTCGTGGACGACAACGCGGTCGGCGCCTGGCGCGACATCGCGTCCGGCGACGCCACTGCGGTCCAGCGCGGCAACACCGCGCTGCTCAACCGCGAGCAGAACCAGATCATCGACCGGCAGTGGGGCGAGATGTACGCGCGCGACGGCGCGGTCGGCGCCGTCATGACGTACGGGATGACGGTCGGCGGCGCCGCCTCGATCCCGAACACCAGGACCCCGGGCAAATACAAGCCCCTGGTGCTCTCGGCGAACCTGCTGATCGGCAGGGTGAACCTGACCACCTCGCTGCCGAACTTCAACATCTCCAACAACGCCGAGCGCTGGGCGTACATCACCAAGGACACGCTCCCGGCCTACCAGAAGCTGCTGCGCGACCAGCCGGCCAAGGCGCGGCAGGTCATCGGCTCCTCGTTCACCGACCGGGTGTCCGACATGCGGCTGGTCAACCGCTGGCCCTCGGTGGTCGCCGACCTGACCACCGGCTGGCGCCTGGGCATCGACGGAGTCTTCGACTCGGTCGAGCCCGCGACGGCGCCCGCCTCGGCCCCGTCCGCAGTCCTGGCCCACTGACCGGTCGCACGGCCGTACGGCTCGATCCGTACGACGAGGGCGGCCCCCGGAACACCGGGGGCCGCCCCTTCGCGCGTCGAAGGCCCGAATCGGCTCTGGCGGTCACGTACGTCCGGGCGTAGAGAGTAAGGCGACCCCGTGGGGAGGCCGCCGTGGACCGGACCGTCGACAAGGGCACGTTCGAGGGCGCGTTCAAGAACCAGTCGATCGACGTGCCGGGGCTGCCGCCCGGCACGGCCAGGGACCTGGCCGCGCTGGCCAACGAGAGCGCGGGCAGGGGCGACGCGGCGCTGCGCACGCGGGCCGAGTTCGGCGCGCTGTACGACCTGCTGCTCGCCCGGCAGGGCGGCGCCGACGCGCCGGAGGGGCCGCTGGTGCTGCTCGACGCGCGGGGCGTGCCGACCGAGGCGGGCGGGCTGTACGGGACGTACCTGACGAGCGCCGAGGACAAGGCCGAGTTCTTCGCGCACCCGATGTACCACGTCGCCGTCACGGGCTGGCCGCCCGGCGTGCTGACCGCCGACGAGGTCGCCTTCGCGCCGCCCGGCGCGCTGCTGACGGTCCGCAAGAGCCTTCCGGCCGGCCCTCCGGCCTCCGGCACGACCCGGGAGTCGCCCGCGACCGTGCTGGCCACGCAGTCGTTCTCGCTGGTGAACAGCGGCAACATGACCGCGCACGCCCCCAAGCGCTCCTGGAAGGTCGACTTCGAGGTGGGCGGCAGCGAGGACCGGCTGCACGGCATGGAACGGGTCAACCTCAAGGCGATGTACAACGACCCCTCGCAGATGCGCGAGGCGATCGCCTGGCGGCTCCTGGACCGCGCGGGGGTGCCCGCGGCGCGCCACACGTACGCGACGTTCTCGCTCAACGACCGCTACATGGGACTCTTCTCGGTCATCGAACAGGTCGACAGGAAGTTCCTCAGGGACCGCTTCGGCAGGAACGACCGGGGCAACCTCTACAAGGCGTACTGCGGGGACGTCGGCTGCGCGACCCTGGAGCACCGCCCCGACCCGGGCGGACGCGACGACGGGCGGCAGTACTTCGCGCCGGGCAGCGCGGTCGACGACCGCACGTACCGGCTGAAGACCAACGAGGACGACCCGGCCCTGAACACCTACGACGACCTGGCCGCGCTGGTCCGCGCGGTCAACGGGATCGGGGTGCCGGGCGACTTCGCCTCGGACGCCTTCAGGGCGGCGGTCGAGTCCGTGCTCAACGTCCGCGCGTTCCTGCGCTGGGCCGGGGCCAACGTCCTGCTGGGCAGCTGGGACAACTACTTCGCGACCCCGTCGAACTACTACCTCTACAACTCGGGGCGCGCGGGCGACGAACGCGGCTTCGTGGACCGCCCGTACTTCACCTTCGTCCCCTGGGACTACGACAACAGTTCGGGCATCGACTTCTTCGCCACGCCCTGGCAGTACACGGACCTGCTCGACTGGCCGGCGATGACCCGCGCGTACTGCCGGGCCACCCGCGCCCCGCACTCCGAGTCGCGGCTCCCGCTCTTCACCAACCTGCTGCGCCACCCGGACTTCTGCCAGTACTACCTCGACCACCTGGAGCACCTGCTCGACGCGGAGTTCTCGCCCGAGCGGGTCGCCGCGCTCATCGGGGCCGAGGGATCGGGGCGCACCGACGGGCTGTGGCAGCGCGTGTCGGCGGCGGCGTACGGCGAGTCCGACTCGCCGCACGGGCAGCCCTTCACGGGGCGGCAGTTCAGCAACGACGAGGTGTACCGGGCCGGGTACCGGCAGTGGGAGCTGAGCCGCGGCGCCCAGTTCACGTACGGGATCTACCACTACACGCGGATGCGCTACGACCGTGCCCGCGCGCAACTCGCCGACCTGCGCAAGACGTATCCGAACGGGGCCAGTGGAGCGACCTTCTCCTCAAGCCTGGAGGCACTGCCGTCATGACAGCCAACAAGAAGAGCACCGCCGCGTCGAAGGAGCAGAAGCAGCGGAAGGGGCCGAAGGAGCCGAAGGAGCTGCGTCTGGTCAAGGAGGCCAAGCTCCAGGAGCTGATCGGCAAGGCCGCGGGGACCCGTCTGGAGGCGAGCGGCGTCCTGTACAGGGACGGCGTCTTCCTCGTCGTCTGCGACAACTTCCGCGACCTGATCCGCGTCGGCAGCGAGATCTCGCCGAAGGCGCCAGAGAACGGCCTGCTCTCCGGCCGCCGGACGGCCAAGGGCGCCGAGGAGGGGTACGAGGACCTGGCGCACGACCCGGTCAGCGGCCACTACTACGCGCTGACCGAGGCGGTCGCGGTCAAACCGACCGCGAAGGACGCGAAGGACGCGAAGAGCCCGAAGGACACGAAGAGCGCGAAGGGCGCCAAGCAGAACGGGGCCAAGTCCGGGGGCTTCAGGGCCAGGGTCAGGGAGTACGACGAGCGGTTGCGGCCCGGCGGTTCGAGCTGGCTGGACTTCCCGCTGCCCGACGCGGGCAAGGGCATGGAGGGCCTGGAGTGCGTCGAGCGCGCGGGCACCGTGCACCTGCTCGGGCTGTGCGAGGGCAACCGCTGCGCGACCGGGGCCGAGGGACGCGAACCGGGCGGCGGCCGGGTGCAGGTCTTCCGGCGGGGCAAGCGCAGCTGGGAGCACCTGGAGACGCTGAAGCTGCCCGCTTCGGTGCCCTTCGAGGACTACGCCAGCCTGTCGGTGCGCGGCGACAAGCTGGCCGTGCTGTCCCAGGCGTCGTCGGCGCTGTGGGTGGGGCGGCTCGCGCCCGACGCGTGGCGGGTCGTCGACGAGGGCACGGTGTACCGGCTGCCCAGGGACGCCAAGGGCCGGACGGTCTACGGCAACCCGGAGGGCGTGTGCTGGGTGTCGTCCGACCACGTGGTGGTGGTCTCGGACCGGGCGAAGAAGGGCCCGGACAGCGCCCGGCACCGTACGAAGGACCAGTCGATCCACCTGTTCCTGGTGCCCGGCAACGGCGACTAGCCGGGCGGGTGCCGGACCGGGCGGGCGCCCGCACACGTCAGGAGTGCGAGCGCTCGCCCGTCGGGACCGTCTCCAGCAGTTCGAAGGTCTCGTCGAGGCCGCACAGCGCGAGCACCTTGACGACGAACGGCCGGGTCACCACGATCCGCAGCCTGCGCCCCTGAGCGGCAAGCCTGGTGTGCGCGACGCACAGCGGCCGCAGCCCGCTGCAGTCCACGAAGGTGACGCCGCGCAGGTCGACGATCACGTCCCGGCCCTCGCCGCTGGTGAGGATCCGCAGACAGGACGCGAGGGGTTGTGCCGTGAGGATGTCGAGCTCGCCCCGGAGCTCGACCACCACGGACGTGCCGCACTTGCGCTGACGCGCCCTGAAGTGCGTCTGCCGCTGGGACATCGATGACCTCACCACAGTCGCTGTGAAGCAGGGTGCCGCAGAGGCGCGCGGAGCGCGTCGGCGGCGAGGACGGTCGGCGTACTGAGCGTGTGCTCGGGGTATCGGCCGCCGCCGGGGGCAGGGGTGACTGCCGTCGTGGACAGTATTGCCACGGTCACATGCGACGACACGGCGGTTATCGGCCATCCCTGAAGAGGCCCTTGGCCCGGGACCGGATCCGCAGGCCCGTGACGATCTCCACCACGCCCGTGGCGACCAGGAAGCAGCCGCCGAAGACGGTGAGGACCGCGATCGAGCTGAACGGCGACACGATCAGCACGGCACCCGCGAGCGTCCCGACGATGCCGGAGAGGACCATCCAGCCGCGCGCCGGCATGTCCTCGTCCGCCAGGGCGGCGATCGTCTGGGTGATGCCCCGGAACAGCCAGCCGATGCCGATCCACAGGGCGAGCAGGAGCAGCGACTGGGTCGCGCTCCTGAAGCAGAACAGTCCGAGCAGGATCGACAGGGCGCCGCTGATGAACGCCATCACGCGCAGCGCCGTCGACACGTGCGTGCCGAACGCGGCGACGATCTGGAAGATGCCGCTCACCAGCAGGTACGCCCCGAAGAACGCGCCGATGACGAGCAGGGTCGCCCCCGGCCAGGCGAGCACCACGACGCCGAGCAGCAGGGCGAGGACGCCGGAGACGAGCACGGCCTGCCAGGCACTGCGCGCGAGCTGCTGGAACGGGCCGCGCAGCGGCGGGGGGCGGTCCATCGTGTTCTGGCTCATCTGGCCAGTGGAACAGAGGCCTCCGGGTCGTGCCACGCGAGGTTCACTCCGTCAGCCGAGCGGCCAGTACGGCGGTGTGGCTGTGCTCGGGCTCCTTGGCGGCGGTGAGCAGCGTGACGGGCCCGCGCTCCGCGATGGCGCGCAGCCGCTCCAGCGAGGCGGCCGCGTCCGGTGCGGCGAGCTCCGCCGCGTACCGCCGCCGGAACTCCTCGAAGGTCCCGTCGGGCCCGTGGTACCAGCGGCGCAGCTCGGTCGACGGGGTGAGGGCCTTGGGCCACTCGTCGAACGCGGCGTCCGCCTTGGACAGGCCGCGCGGCCACAGCCGGTCCACGAGGACGCGAGTGCCGTCGTCGGGCTCGGGCGGGTCGTAGACACGGCGGACCCGGACGGAGGGCTTGCTGCTGTTCATGCCCCCAGCATCCCGACGACGGCCCCCGTGGCAAGTCGGTGGCCCGTGGCTCGCGGGGCCACGGGCGACAGGGCCGCGGGGCGCGCGGCTACGGCTTGCGGGCCACTCCGCCGAAGGCGTCGACCGCGAGCCGCTCGGTGTCCTCGGTCGCGCGCCACTCGGTGACCCGGGTGACGCCGGGCTCCAGCAGGTCGAGACCGTCGAAGAAGCCGGTGAACTCCTCGACGCTGCGGACGTGGTAGGGGACGGCGCCGCTCTTGTTGTACGCCTCCGACGCGGCGATCATGCCGGGACTGGTGGCCGTGGAATCGCTGACGACCAGGTAGCTGCCGGCCGGCAGGCCCGCCATGAGCCGGGAGATCAGGGAGCGGGCCGCCTCGAACTCCGCGACGTGGCCGAGGGTGTTGAGGATCATCAGCGCCACGGGCTGCCGGAGGTCGAGCACCTCGCCCGCGGCCCGCAGGATCTCCTCGGGCTCGTAGAGGTTCGCGTCCAGGTAGGAGGTCTCGCCCTCGGGCGTCGAGGTGAGCAGGGCGCGGGCGTGGGCCAGGACCAGCGGGTCGTTGTCGACGTAGACGATGCGCGCGTCGGGCGCGACGCGCTGGGCGACCTCGTGGGTGTTGTCGGCGGTGGGCAGGCCGGTGCCGATGTCCAGGAACTGGCGCACGCCGAGGTCGCCCGCGAGGTGGGTGACGGCGCGGCCCAGGAAGTGCCTGCTGGTGCGGGCGACGTCGACCAGGCCGGGGAAGATCTCCTTGATCTGGTCTCCCAGCGCACGGTCGACCTCGTAGTTGTCCTTGCCACCCACGAAGTAGTTCCAGAAGCGCGCGGAGTGCGGCTTGCCCGTGTCGATCCGGGCGTTGATGTCGGCGGCGGAGACGGGCTCGGGTGCTTGCTCGGACACGGGGCGCCTCCTGGCGTGCGTCATTCGATGATCAACGGCCGCCAATGTATCCGCAAGGCTCCCGGACAACTCCAGCCGGGTGCCACCTCCTTGTCGCGGACCCCGCGGGCCTGCCGTTCGGCGGGGGCCGAACGGGGCAGACTGGCGGGGGCCGGTGCTCCCGGGCACCCGTAGCGCCCATACGTCTGCCCGTACCGCAGGAGTCAGGAGTGACGCATGACCAGTGACCGCCACGCCCTTTCACCCGGCTCACCCGGCTCGTTCGGTTCGTTCGGTTCGTCAGGTTCGTTCGGTCCGCCCGGCTCCATCGGCGGCGAGGCGGCCCGCCACTACGAACGCGCCCTGGACGCACTGCTGTTCTTCCGCCCCGAGATGGTCACCGAGTCCGCCGCGCTGCTGCGGGCGGCGCCGCACGCGCCGATGGCACGGGCCTTCGGCGCGTACCTGGCGCTGATGGGCACGGAGGAGAAGGACGTCGCCGGGGCCAGGCTCTCCTTCGGCGACGCGGCGGCGCCGGAGCGCACCGCCGGGCTCGCGCCCCGCGAGCGGATGCACGTCGCGGCAGCGGCCGCGTGGCTGGACGGCGACATCCACCGCGCGGGGACCGTGCTCGCGGAACTCACCGCCGCGCATCCGCGGGACGCGCTCGCGCTCGCCGTCGGGCACCAGATCGACTTCCTGACCGGCGACGCCCGCAGCCTGCGCGACCGCGTCGGCGGCGCGCTCTCGGCGTGGGACGGGGACGATCCGCACTACGGGCCGCTGCTCGGGATGTTCGCCTTCGGTCTGGAGGAGTGCGGGCAGTACGGGCGCTCGGAGGAGGTGGGCCGCGAGGCGGTGGAGCGCAACCCGAAGGACGTGTGGGCGATCCACTCGGTGGTGCACAACCACGAGATGCAGGGCCGGTTCGCGGACGGCATCCGCTTCCTGGACGCGCGGGCCGGGGACTGGGCCGCCGACAACTTCCTACAGGTCCACAACTGGTGGCACTACGCGCTGTACGCGCTGGAGTCCGGCGACACCGCGCGGGTGCTGCGGGTCTACGACGGGTCCGTGCGCCACGCGGAGTCCGAGCCGCTGGCGATGCAGCTGCTCGACGCCTCGTCCCTGCTGTGGCGGCTGCTGCTGGCGGGGGTGCCGACCGGCAACCGCTGGGCGGAGCTGGCCGCCGCCTGGGCCGGGCGCGAGGACGGGCCGCACTACGCGTTCAACGACGTCCACGCGGTGATGGCGTACGTCGGCGCGGGGCGGTTCGCCGACGCGGAGCGCCTGATGGCGGACCGGCGCGCCTGGCTCCGCTCGGCCGGGCCCGGGGTCGGCAACCGGGCGATGACCGAGGAGATCGGGCTTCCGGTGTGCGGGGCGCTGGTCGCGTACGGGCAGGGGCGGTACGAGGAGGCGGTCGGCCTGCTCCTGCCGATCAGGCACCGGCTGTCCCGCTTCGGCGGCAGCCACGCGCAACGCGACGCGGTCGAGCGCACGTTGGTGGAGTCGGCGCTCGGGGCGGGTCTCGCCGACCTGGCACGCATGCTGCTGAGCGAGCGCGTGAACGTGCGCCCCGTGTGCCCGTACAACTGGCGGGCCGGTGCCCGCCTGGCCGAGCTGCGCGGCGACGCGCGGGAGGCGCAGCGGGCGGGCGCCCGCGCGGCGGAGCAGGCGGCGCGGGGGGCCGCGGCGCTGGCCGAAGGGGCTGCGGGGGCTACGGGGCGGTAGGCCCCGGAGAGGCGTTCGGTGCGGAAGAATCACGGGAGAAGGGGCGGCTCGCCGGTGGACAAGCCGGTCGATATCGGCTCAACCGGTGCATTAAACTGCTCGCTTTGCGTCTCCGTTGTCGTCCAGCCCCCAGGAGCCTTCAGTGACCCTCGCGCCCGTTGAGCCCGCCGGCATCGAAACCGCCGAGCCCGCAGATCTCGCCGCGGACACCGTCCCGGCCGCGCACGCGGGGGCCGGGACCGAGACCCACACCGAGACCCACACCGGGACCGAGACCCACACCGGCTCCGAGGCCGAGGCCGGTTCCGAGGCCGACGACCACGCCGACGACTACGCGGCCGCGATCGACGCTCCCTCCGCGATCGACGCCGGCGGGTTCTGGACCCCCGTCGACAACCCGGTGGAGCGCGACGCCCGCGACTTCGGCGCCTACGCCCGCAACGGCGCCTGGTCCTTCGCCCTCAAGGTCGCGCGCAGCGTGCGCCCCGGCGGGCAGCCCGCCGAGGGCTCCCCGAAGGTCTCCGCGAAGGAGTTCGCCCAGCTCGCCGAGACCTCCCCGGAGCGCGTGATGCGCTACTACAAGGCGTGGGACAAGGCGGCGGACGACGGCATCGTCCCGCACTTCGAGGTCCTCGTCCCCGGCGAGGACATCGACCTGCCGGACGCCGACGTCTGGCTCTCGTACTACGTCTCGCGCTCCAGCGCCGCCAGCGACCGCGGTCAGGCCATCACCGCGGCCGCCGAGGCCGAGGGCATCCGGCCCACCAAGGCGCTGGAGGTCGCGGAGAACCCGACCGCGCTGCGCGCCGCGATCCTCGCCGACCCCGGCACCGCGCAGGCCGCGCGCTCGGCGCTGCTCGACCGGCTCAAGGAGGACCCCTCCCTCCAGATGGAGCTGGCCAGGGACATCGCCCGCACCGACGGCCTGAAGAAGGCCGTCGCGACCGAGGCCAAGGCCGCCGACCGCATCGGGTACGTCCGGCAGATCGTGGAGAAGGGCCAGGTCAAGACGCCCGCGGGCCAGACCATCGACGCCCCGGCCGAGCTGCGCGCCGAGGCCGAGCGGCACCTGTCGCTCATCGACGAGCTGGACGACGGCGAGGAGAGCGGCGAGTGGGCCAGCGAGGCCTACGACACCGTGAAGTCCCTCGTCGTCCAGACCGTCGAGGCCGACCCCGAGCTGCGCGTGCAGGAGCGGCGCACGAAGTTCTACAGCAGCCTCCAGAAGGCCACGAAGGTCTTCGAGGAGCTGACCTTCGACGCGGTGGACGCCGAGGCCGACGCGTTCTACGAGGACGACATGGTCCAGCAGCTCGAAGGGTTGCAGAAGGCCCTCGACGCGTGCATCACCGCGCTGCGGAAGGCCGCCGGAGAGCACTGATCACTCATCACTGATCACTGATCGCTGAGGGGGCGGTGCCCCGGGGTCCGTTCCCGGGGCACCGCCCCCTCAGTCCGCCGTCACCGGCACGCTGCGGGGGCCGCGCACCAGCAGGCCCGGACGGTACGGCAGCCCGCTCGCGTCCGCCGCCAGGCGCAGCCCGGGGAACCGCTCGAAGAGCAGGGGCAGTGCGACGGCCGCCTCCAGGCGGGCCAGCCGGGAGCCGACGCAGAAGTGCGGGCCGTGGCCGAAGGCGGCGTGCGGGGCGGGGCGCGCGGCGCCCGGCAGGTGGCGGTCCGGGCGGAAGGCGTCCGGGTCGGGGAAGTGCTCGGGGTCGCGGTTGGCGGCGGCGAGCACCGCGAGGACCGAGGCGCCCTCGGGTATGACGGTGTCCTCGCCGAGCGTCACCTCCTCGGTGGTGCGCCGCCAGGTGGTGCCCTCCAGCGGGCTGGCGTGGCGCAGCGCCTCCTCGACGACGGCGGGCCAGCGCGCCGGGTCCCGGCGGGCTGCGGCCAGCTCCCCGGGATGGGTGAGCAGCAGCAGCGAGGCCGAGGCGAGCAGGTTCATGGTGGTCTCGTAGCCCGCGAAGAGCAGCAGGAACGCCATGGCGAGCAGTTCCCCGTCGTCGAGCCCGCCCTCCGCGCTGTCGTGCGTGAGCGCGCTGAACAGGTCGGGCCCCGGGGCGCGCCGCTTGGCGGTGATCAGTTCGCCGAAGTACCGGTACAGCTCGCTCCACGCCTCGTCCACCGCGCCCGGCTCCAGGGCTCCGGCGGGCGAGCCGACGCGGTAGGTCCACTCCCGCAGGTCGGCGCGGTCGGCCTCCGGTACGCCCAGCACCTCTCCGATGACGAGCACGGGCAGCGGGAAGGCGAAGGAGTCGACCAGGTCGGCGCCGCCCGTCCCGCGCAGCCGCTCCGCCGTCTCGTCCAGCAGCCCGTCGGTCAGCTCCGCGATGCGGGCGCGCAGCGCGTCGACGCGGCGCGGGGCGAAGGCCGCGCTGGTCAGCCGGCGCAGCCGGGTGTGGTCGGGGGCGTCGGTGTTGAGCATGTGGCGCGCGAGGCAGGCCCTGGCGCGCTGGGCGGGCGAGTCCGCCTTGGGGCGGCCCGCCGCGCGCGGCGGAACGTTCGAGAAGCGGGGGTCGGCGAGGACGGCGCGCGTCTGCTCGTACCCGGTGACGAGCCAGGCGTGCGTGCCGTTGGCGAGCGCGACACGGGCCGCGGGGCCCCGGGCGCGCAGCCGCGCGTAGTACGGGTAGGGGTCGCGGGCGAAGTCGGGGTCGGCCGGGTCCAGTGCGTCGGGCATGCGCCCATCCTCGCGGGGCGGCGCCCGCCGCCCGATGGGGCACGGGTCCAGCGATGGGGGTGCCCGAGCTGTACGGACCCGACAAGATCGGCGCCTGACAAGATCGGCGCCCGGCCGGATCGGCGCCCGGCGGTACGGGACCTGGCGCTACCGCACCCGGCGGTACGGGACCCGGCGCGCGGGGCCGGGTGCGCGGGGCCGGGCCGGTTGCAAAGGAGGCTTTGCAGAGGGGTCTAGGCAGAGGACCCTCTGCGGTCTAGCGTGAAGGCATGGGAGCAACAGGGACGGGATCCGCGCCGAGGCCCGAAGGACGCCCCGCGCCCGCCGACACCAGCACCGGACCGCCCGCCGACGCGCGCGCCCGGCCCTCCGCCGCCGTACGCCGGCTGGACGCCCACAGCCTGCGCGGGCTCGCGCACCCGCTGCGCATGCAGCTCCTCGACGTCCTCCGGGTCGACGGCCCGTCCAACTCCACCCGGCTCGCCGAGCGGGTGGGCGAGAGCACCGGTACCGTCAGCTGGCACCTGCGGCGCCTCGCCCACCACGGATTCATCGAGGAGGACCCGGGGCACACCAGCCGCCGCGAGCGGTGGTGGCGCGCCCCGTCCCGTACGGAAGTGGTCGACACCGCGGAGCTGGGCGGCGACGCCGCGTCGCGCGCCGCGGTCGCCTCCTGTCTCGAAGAACTGCTGCGGTGGAGCTTCGGGCGCGTCTCGCGGTACCTGCGCGAGGAGTGGCCGCGGCGCTGGCGTGCGGCCGCCACCGTCTCCGAGTGGACCGAGCTGCGGCTCACGCCCGAGCAACTGGCCGACCTGACCCGCGAGTTGGCCGAGGTCGTCGAGCGGAGGCTGCCCGCGCCCGGGGCGGAGCCGCCGCCCGGCGCGCTGCCGGTCGTGGTGCAGCTCCAGGCGTTTCCACGCACCCCGGGGGAGGCGGCCGAATGACGGGGCGGCAGCGCGGCGGGCTCCTGCGCCGCCACCGCGACTTCCGGCTGTTGTGGGGCGGGGAGGTGTCGGGGAAGTTCGGCGCCGCCGTGACGGCGGTCGCGATGCCGCTGGCCGCGGTGTCCGTGATGGACGCGGGCACGTTCCAGGTCAGCCTGCTCAGCGCGGCGACCTGGCTGCCGTGGCTGGTCATCGGGCTGCCCGCGGGCGCCTGGGTGGACCGCCTGCCCAAGCGCCCGGTCATGCTGTGGTCGGCCCTCGCCTGCCTGCTGCTGTTCCTCGGGCTGCGCGCGGCCGCCTGGGCCGGCCACTTCGTGTTCGGCTGGCTGCTGGCGGTGGCCCTGCTGACCGGGGTGGCCGCCGTGTTCTTCCAGATCGCGTACACGGCCTACCTGCCGACGCTGCTCGACACCGACGACCTCGCCGAGGGCAACGCGAAACTGCACGGCAGCGCGTCGGCCGCGCAGATCGTCGGCCAGGGCGGCGGCGGTTTCCTCGTCCAGGCCGTCGGGCCGGTCAACGGCCTGCTCACCAACGCGGGCACGTTCGCCATGAGTCTGGTGTGCCTGCTGGGCATCCGGCACCGCGAGCCGCGCAGACCCTCTGCGGAGAGCGAGCGGGCCGCGCTGCTCCCCGAGGTCCGCGCGGGGCTCCGACTGGTCGCCCACGACCCGTGGTTCCGGGCGTTCGCGCTGTACGGGGCCCTCGCCAACCTCTGTCTGATGGGCTACCAGTCGATCCTGGTGGTCTTCCTGGTGCACGACGTGGACCTGGACCCGGGCTCGGTCGGCGGTCTGATCGCCGTCGCCAACACGGGCGGAATCATCGGGGCGTTGATCGCCCGCCGGGTGTCGTCGGCGCTCGGGACCTCGCGGGCGACGCTCGTCTTCGCGCTGGTCCTCACGGCGCCCGCGCTGCTCGTTCCGCTGACCTTCCCCGGCCCCGGCGTGGCGCTGTACGCGGTCGGCGGCATGTGCGCGGCGGCCGGGGTCGTCGCGATCAACGTGGTCAAGGCCGGATTCCAGCAGCGCTACTGCCCGCCGGAGCTGCTGGGCAGGCTCAGCGCCAGCTCGTACTTCCTGAACTACGGCGCACTGCCCGTCGGCGCGCTCGTCGGCGGCGGTCTGGGCTCCGTGCTCGGGGTGCGGACCGCGCTGTGGATCCTGGTGTGCGGGGTGCCGCTCTCCGGGCTCGTGCTGTTCTTCTCGCCGCTGCGGCACTGCCGCGAGCTGCCCACGGAGACCGCTAGGCCTCCTGAGGTCCGGCCCGTGTCGCCGCCGCGTGCGTGACGAGTTCGCGCAGCGCCGCCAGCCACAGGTCCGCGAGTGCCGCGGCCTCCGTCCGCGCCAGCAGGGCCGGGGCGAAGGCGAAGACGGCGTGCAGTTCGGGGCCCCGGGGCCCGTCGCGGGTGACGGCGCTGATCTCCACGGCGTGGGACATCGGCATGGCCGGGTCGCAGCCGCCGCCGACGGGCAGGGCGTGCGGGGCGAAGCCCCACGCGGCGCCCGGCGCCCCGCCCCGCACCCCGTCCCGCGTTCCGTCCCGCGTTCCGAACTCCCCGGTGAAACGGCCCAGGTAGTTGAAGACCACCTGCCTCGGCGGGAACGCCGCGAGGAGGGGCGCCGTCTCGGGCACCAGGTACCTCAACAGCCCGTGCCCCAGGCCGTGGTGGGGCGCCGCGTCCAACTGCCCCCGCATCATGGCGAGGGTGTCGCCCACCCCGGACGGGCCGAGTCCGACGTCGAGCCTGACCGGGAACACGCTGGTGAACCAGCCGACCGTACGCGTCGGTTCGAGGCCGTCCGCGATCTCCTCCCGCCCGTGGCCCTCCACGTCCACCAGCACCGGGGCCGCGTCACCGGCCCGGTCACCGATGCCGCTGCGGTGCACGGCGAGCGCCAGCGCGGTCAGCAGGACGTCGTTCACGCCCGCGCCGAGCGCCGCCGGCACCGTCGAGAGCAGCGGCGCGGTGACGTCGGCGGGAAGCACCCGGGGTACTTCGCCGCGCGTGCCCGCCACATCGCGCACGGGATCGAGACGGGCGCCGGGAAGCAGTTCCCCGCCGCCCTCCAACACGCTCTGCCACCACTTGAGTTCGGGAATCCTGGCGCGGGACTCGCGGTGCAGCAGTTCGCTCCATCCCCGGTACGAGAGCCCCGGATTCCCCTCGTCGC
Source organism: Streptomyces sp. NPDC050504 (assembly GCF_044458065.1). Taxonomy (NCBI): domain Bacteria; kingdom Bacillati; phylum Actinomycetota; class Actinomycetes; order Kitasatosporales; family Streptomycetaceae; genus Streptomyces; species Streptomyces sp. NPDC050504. The sequence continues at coordinate 662,004 of NZ_JBITHO010000006.1, forward strand.
GGCCCGGGTCCCGGCCCTCTTCGGCTGCCTGCCAGGCGGCGGCGAGGTCGGACAGCAGGATCCGCCAGGAGATGCCGTCGACCGCGAGGTGGTGCGCCATGACCAGCAGCCGCCCCGGCCGCTCCCGCCCGGCGTCGAACCACACCGCCCTCAGCAACTCCCCGCTTCCCGGGTCGATTCCCCGTCCCGCCCGGGTGCGCGACTCCTCGACGGACTCCGGCAGCCGGTCCTCGTCGAGCGCCCCGACGTCGATCCTCCGGGCGCAGCTCCGGGCGAGCGCACGGACCTCTTCGGGGGTCACGGGCGGGATGTCCAGGTGCCACTCGGAGCCGTCGCGGCCGGTGCGGGTGAGCCGCATGCGCAGCGCGTAGTGGCGGGTGAGCACGGTCCGCACCGCCGTGAACAGGTGCTCATCGCGCAGGCCGGGCGGCGTCCGGAGCAGGGCCGACTGGTGGTAGCCGGACACGGGGCCGCCGAGGTCGCGCAGCCAGTGGACGATCGGGGCGAGCGGGACGGGGCCGGTCGGCACGTCGGCCGCTTCCGGCACGGACTCTCCCCCCGGTCCCGGCGCGCCCGCCACGCCCGCCGCGCTCCTCGCATCGAGCGCCGCGACCAGCGCGTTCGCCGTCCGGTGCCGGAACACGTCCCGCGCCGACACCGCGAGCCCCGCGGCACGGGCCCGTGCCACGAGCCGGATCGACATGATGCTGTCGCCACCCAGCGCGAAGAAGCTGTCGTCGGCCGACACCTCCGACTCGGGCAGGCCCAGCACCTCCGCGAAGAACGCGCACAGCCGCGCCTCCCTGGGCCCCGCCCGCCGCCGGTCGCGTTCCCCTTCGGCGGCCGCGTCCCGGTGCGTCAGCGGCAGGGACGCCAGGGCGGCGCGGTCCAGCTTGCCGTTGTGCGTCAGCGGCAGCGCGTCCACGACGGCCACGGTCGGCACCATGTACGCGGGCAGCGCGTCGGCGACCCGTTCGCGCAGCGCAACCGCCAGCCGGGCGCGCCCCGCGGGCCCCGCGCCCGCGGTCGGCACCACGTACGCCGTCAGGCGCCGCTCCCCCGTCCCGGCCTCGTCGCGCAGCGCGACGGCGGCGCGCGCCACGCCCGGATCCCGGCCCAGCACCGACTCGATCTCGCCCGGCTCGACGCGGAAGCCCCTGATCTTGAGCTGGGCGTCCGCGCGGCCGAGGAAGTGCAGCGTCCCGTCCGGGCCGCTGCGGACCAGGTCGCCCGTGCGGTACATGCGGGTGCCCGGCGGCCCGTACGGGTCGGCCACGAACCGCTCGGCGGTGGCCCCCGGGCGGCCCGCGTAGCCGCGTGCGACTCCCGTGCCCGCGATGTACAGCTCGCCCGGCGTGCCGTCGGGGACCGGTCGCAGGCCCGCGTCCAGGACGTGCGTGCGCGTGTTGGCCAGCGGGCGGCCGATGGGCGGCGCGTCGAGGTCGGCGGGGCCCACGGGCGCGGCGGTGGACCAGACCGTGGTCTCCGTGGGGCCGTACACGTTCACCAATTGGCTCGTACGGTCGTGGAGTTGGCGGGCCAGCGGGGCGGGCAGCGCCTCGCCGCCGACCAGGACCCGCAGCCCGTTCAGGGCCTCGGGCGCGAGCAGCGCGACGCCCGACCAAAGCGACGGTGTGGCCTGGGCCGCGGTGATGCCCTCGTCCGCGACGAGCCCGGCCAGCGCGGCGGGGTCGCGTACGGCCGTCCGGTCGGCGACGACCAGCCGGGCGCCGCGCAACAGGGGCTGGAGGAACTCCAGTTGGGCGATGTCGAAGCCGGGCGTGGTCACCGACAGGAGCCGGTCGGCGCGGCCCAGCGGCAGCACCCGCTGCACGGCGTCCAGCAGGCCGTTCAGACCGGCCCGGGTCACCGTCACGCCCTTGGGGCGTCCGGTGGAGCCCGAGGTGTAGAGCGTGTAGGCGGCGCTGAGGTCGTCGGCGGGGCGTGCGGGAGGCTCGCCTCCGGGCGATCCGTCCGCCAACTCCCCCAAGAATTCGGGGTCGTCGAGCGTCCGCCACTCCCCTGCCGGTGCTCCCGCCGCGTGTGCGGCGCGCAGCGCGGGAGCGCTGCGGGTGTCCGTCAGCACCAGGGCCGGGCGGGATCCTCCGAGCATCCGCGCGATGCGCACGGGCGGCTGCTCGGGGTCCACCGGCAGGTAGCACGCGCCCGCCTTGAGCACCGCGAGCACGGCCCCCACGAGCGCCGCCGAAGGTTCGGCGACCAGGCCGATCACCGTCTCGGGGCCCGCGCCGCGCGCGGTGAGGAACCGGGCCAGCCGGTCGGACTCCGCATCGAGCCGCGCGTACGTGAGGCGGGTACGGCGGTCCACGACGGCCGTGGCCCCCGGCGCCTCGCGCACCCGCGCGGCGAAGAGCGCCAGCATCCCGGGCGCGGGGAGCCCGTGTTCGGCGGCCCTTCGGGCGGCGCGCAGCCGCTCGTGCTCGGCGGGCCCGAGGAGGTCGGCCAGACCGACGGGGCGCTCGGGCGCCCCGGCGGCGGCCTTGAGGAACGCCGCGTACCGCTGTGCGAGCCGTTCGGCGGTGACGTGGTCGAACAGGTCCTTCGCGTACCAGAGCCGACCGGTGACTCCGTCCGCCTCCCCGGCCCCGCCCTCCTGCTCCGCGAGGTCGAGGAGCAGGTCGAAGAGGATCGGCTCCTCGCGCGACTCCGGGAGGAGTTCGGCGCGCAGCCCCGGCAGGTCGAGCACGGGGGGCGAGGTGTTGCGCAGGGTCAGCATCACCTGGAACAGCGGGTGCCTGGCGGCGGAGCGCTCGTGCCCCACGGCCTCCACGACCCGGTCGAACGGCAGGTCCTGGTGGGCGTGCGCGGCGAGCGAGACGGCGCGCGCCCTGCCGACGAGCTCGGCGAACGACGGGTCGCCCGACGTGTCGGTGCGCAGGACGACGGTGTTGGCGAAGAAGCCGACCAGTTCGTCGAGGGCGCTGTCCGTGCGCCCCGCCAGCATCGTGCCCACGGGCACGTCGGTGCCCGCCCCCAGCCTGGTCAGCAGCCCCGCGAGAGCGGCCTGGAGGACCATGAACGGCGTGGCGCCCCGCTCCTTGGCCAGGCGGCGGCACGCCGCGTGCGTGGCGGCGTCCACGCGCAGCGGCACCCAGCCGGTGCGGTGCGAGGCCACGGCGGGTCGCGGCCGGTCGGCGGGGAGCGCGATCTCTTCGGGCAGTCCGGCGAGCGCGTCCCGCCAGTGTTCGATTTGGGCGGCTGCCCGGCTGCGCGGGTCGTTCTCGTCGCCGAGGAGTTCCCGCTGCCAGAAGGTGTAGTCGGCGTACTGGACGGGGAGTTGACGACGGTCGTGCGGGCCATTCGCGCGGCGCGCCCGGTAGGCGGCCGCGAGGTCGCGCAGCAGCGGCGCGAGCGACCAGGCGTCGCAGGCGATGTGGTGCACGACGACGACCAGGACGTGGTCGTCGGGAGCGAGCGCGAGGAGGGCCGCGCGCAGCGGGGGCTCCTGCCCGAGGTCGAACTTCCGTCCCGCGACGTGCGCGACGGCCCCGGCGAGCCGGGCCGCGTCCACCGCCGTGACGGTCAACTGCCGCAGCTCGGGCACCTCGTGGAGCACGTACTGGCGGGGCACGCCGTCCGGCGCGGGAAAGACCGTCCGCAGGCTCTCGTGACGGGCGGCGACGTCCCGCAGCGCGGCGCCGAGCGAGTCCCGGTCCAGGTCGCCGCTCAGTCGCAGCGGCAGCGCGACGTTGGGCTGCCCGCCGCCCTCCGCGCCCTCCCCCGCGGCCTGGATCTCCTGCTGGAACCAGAAGCGCAACTGCCCGTGGGACAACGGGATCACCACGTCCGGCGGGTACGGGGAGCCGGGGAGATCCGGCGGGTACGGGGAGCCGGGCGGGTCCGGCGGATTCGACGCGCCCGGTGGCCCCGCCGGGTCCGGTGCGCCCCCCGGGTCCCGCGCCCTCATCGCCGTACTCCCGGGCCTATGCCCGTGCCCGCCCGCGCGCCCGCTGCCGCCGCCTCGCGCAGCCGCGCGATGTGGCCGAGCCCCTTCAGCACCTCCGCCGTGCCGACGCCGAAGTCGATCAGGCAGGCGATCTCGTCGGCCCCGGCCGCGCGCAGTCGCTCCACGACCGCCGCCGCGCGCCCGACCGTGCCGAACAGCCCCCGCTCGTCGAAGTACCGTCCGAAGGAGCTCTCCACCAGGAAGTCGATGTCCTCCTGCTCCAGCGCGCCGAAGTCGAACCCGGGGTCCAGCGCCAGCGCCGACCGTACGACCAGCTCCACCGAGCTGCCCAGATAGGCGCGGAGCGGGCCGCGCACCGCCGCGCGCACCTCGTCGGTGTCGTCCCCGAGGAAGGTGTGCACCATCACGGTCACGTGCCCCGGCTCGCCCGGGTGGTGCTTGGCCAGCACCCGCCGGTACTCGGCCGTCTTCCCGGCGAGTTCGTCGATCGACTGGCCGAGCAGGTGCGTGAGCACCCCCGCCCCGGCCTCGCCCGCCGCACGGAACGTGCCGGGGTCGCCGGCGCTCGTCAGCCAGACCGGCAGCTCGCGCTGCACGGGCGGCGGGAAGATCCGCACCCGGGCCCCGCCGCCCGCGCCGTCGCGTACGGCGCGTTCCCCGCCGCGCCACAGCTCCCGTACGTCCTCCATGGTCCGGAGCGTGATGCGGCGCCGGTCCCGGTAGGCGTCGGGGCGCAGCGCGAAGTCCACGGCGTGCCATCCCGAGGCGAACGACACGCCGACCCGGCCGCCGGAGAGGTTGTCCACGACGGACCACTCCTCGGCGATCCGCAGCGGGTCGTGGAGCGGGGCGACGACGCTGCCCGCGCGGATGCGGACGCGGCGCGTGACGGCGGCGAGCGCGGCGCCGGTGACCGCGGGGTTGGGGTACAGGCCGCCGAAGGGGTGGAAGTGGCGTTCCGGCGTCCACACGGCGGTGAGGCCCGCTTCGTCGGCGAACCTGGCGCCGTCGAGCAGGATGCGGTAGCGGCTCGCGCCGGGCCCGGTCGGGGCGGTGCTGTCGTCGGCGAAGTAGAAGAGGCTGAAGTCCATGGTGTTCCCCCGAAATCGGCGCCCGCCGCCGGTCGGCGGACACCGGTGGTGTCAGGTGCTGGGTGGTGGGGTGGTGCCGGGTGCGGAAGCGGTGGCGGGCACTGGAGCGGTGGTGAGTGCCGGGGCGGCGTGTGCCGGGGCGGTGGCGGGCGTGGAGGCGGTGGCGGGTGTGGAAGCACTGGCGGGCGTGGTGGCGTTGGCGGGTCCCCGTCCGTCCCCGGTCGCCGCGACCTTCGCCGCCGCCGCGTCCAGCAGCGCGGCGCCCTCCGCCCAACGGGCGGTGCGCCGGGTCAGTTCGGCGGTCCGGTCCGCGAGCTGCTCGCGCAGCTCCCGGACCGCGAGGCGCGTCGCCTCGCCGCCTGGTCCGCCGCCGTACGCGCAGGCCGCGGCGACCGCGGTGGGGTGCAGCCACTCCCGGTCGCCGTCGGCCGGGGCGGCCGCCGCGACGGCGGGTTCGGCCGCCGCCGCTTCCGTGAGCGTCGCCCCGGACTCCAGGGCGGCCACGACGGTCCGGCCGACGAGGTGGTGCGCGGCGCGGAACGGCACGCCCGCCGCGACCAGCCGCTCCGCGAGGTAGGTGGCGCTGGTGAAGCCGTCGGCCGCGCGGCGCAGCATCCGCTCGGCGTCCGGCTCGGCGCCCGCCACGACGAGCCGCAGCAGGGTGACGGCGTCGGTGGTGCCGCGCAGCCCGGGCCAGACGTGGCGCAGCGCGTCGCCGGTCACGGCGATGGCGTTGGTGTAGGGGGCGGTGGCCATGGCCGCGGCCGCGGCCGTGAACCCGCCGAGTCCCGCGGTGGCGCGGCCCTGGATGTGTTCCAGCAGGAACGGGTTGCGCTTCTGCGGCATCATCGAGCTCGATCCGACGAGGTCGTCGGCGAGCCGCAGCAGGCCGGACTCTTCGGAGGTCCAGGTGGAGAGGTCGCGGGCCGCCCTGGCCGCGACCACGCCGAGCACTCCGGCGGCGGCCAGCAGGCGCAGGCCGAAGTCGCGGGACGCGACGGAGTCCAGTGAGTTGCGGGAGGCCCGGGAGAAGCCGAGCAGTTCGGCGGTGCGGTCCGGGTCGACGGGGACCGAGGTGCCGCCGACGGCCCCGGCGCCGAGCGGGTTGACGTCGATCTCGCGGGCGGCGCCCAGCAGGTCCTCCAGGGCGCGCAGGACGGCGGTGGCGAGGCCGGTGAGGTAGTGGCCGTAGGTGACGGGGACGGCCGGCTGGCCGTGCGTGTAGGCGGGCATCGTCACCGCGCGGTGCGCGTCGGCGCGGTCCAGCAGCACCTCGCACAGCCGCCGGGTGGCGTCCAGCAGGTGCGCCGCGTGCCTGCGGGCGCGCAGCCTGGCGGTGGTGGCGTTGAGGTCGTTGCGCGAGCGGCCGGTGTGCAGCACCCCGCCGACCTCCTCGCCCAGGGTCCCGACCAGCCACGACTCGTACGCGAGGTAGACGCCGCGCGGCATGGGCCGTTCGCGTACGGGGGCGAAGTCCTCGCCGCGCAGTGCGTCGACGGCGCGCAGCAGGGCGGCGGCGCGCCCCGCGGGCACGATGCCGCGCTCGGCGAGCATCACGAGGTGGGCCCGGTCGACCTCGCTGATCAGGGTCAGTTCCTCGCCGAGCGTGTCGGCGGCGGTGCCGTCCTCCGCGGCGGGCAGGTACTGGTCGTAGACGATGCGGTGGGCCTCGGGGTGGAGGCCGGTGCGCAGCCGCCCGGTGTCGACTCCCGTGCCGTCGTCGCGTTCGGTGCCGCTCATCCGGTCGCCTCCCCCGGTGTCCCGGTCGGTGTCCGTCGCAGCGCCTCGCGCAGCGCTACGAGGCCGTGTTCCGCCGCGCGCCCGGCCGCCGCCGGTTCGTCGGCCTCCGCGATCACGTGGCCGACGCGGCCCCGGAAGTCCGTCGCGGGCGCCACGGGCGCACCGGCCTCCCGGTACAGGGCGACGTCCACGACACCGGCCGTCCGCCGTGCCGCCGCGAGCAGTTCGGCCAGGGTGTCCGCGTCGCCGAGCACCGCTGCGTGCGGTGTGGTGAGGAAGCGGATGGCGGCGGCCCCGCCCGGGGCGCGGGGCGCGTCCCGCGGGGCGAGTCCGGCGGCGGCGCGCACCTGCTCGGCGACCAGGTCGACTCCCCTCGCCCTGCGGACCAGTTCGGGGATCATGCCGCCCGCGAGCCTGGGGTTGACCTCGATGACGTGCGCCTCGCCGCCGCGCAGCCGCAGCTCCACGTGGGCGGCGCCCCAGCCGAGGCCCAGCGCGGTGACGGCGCGCCGGGCGAGGCTGCGCAGGGCGTCGCCATCGGGGGTGCCGTCGACGGGCGCGGGCAGGTCGTGGCCGGTCTCGACGAAGACGGGCGGCGGCCCGAGGTGTTTGGCGACGACGGCCAGGGCGCCGGTGCCGAGGACCTCGACGGAGTACTCGTCGCCCGGCAGGTACTCCTCGACCAGGAAGTCCGGCGGCACGGCCACTCCGCGTTCGTTGACCGTGGCCGCGCCCAGGGCGGCGGCGTGGCGTGCGGTCTCGTCGGCGTCCGCGCACTTGCGGACGCCCAGGCTGCCGGAGCCCTGGACGGGTTTGAGCACCACGGGGAAGCCGATGCGCCGCGCGGCCGCGAGGGCCGTCGCCGTGTCCCGCACCACCGCGAAGCGCGGTACCGGCAGGCCCACCTGGCGCAGCCGCCGCCGCTGGAGGGCCTTGTCGCGGCAGGCGCGGACCGCGTCGGGCTCGGGTCCCGGCAGGCCGAGGCGCGCGGCGGTGGCCGCCGCCGCGGCGATGTAGTACTCGGAGCTGGACGTCACCCCGACGATCTCGGCCGGGCCGGCCGCGCCGCTGCCGGAGGCGACGCGGCGCGCGGTCGCGAGGACCGCCGACTCGTCGGAGGTGTCGGCGAGTTCGGTGCGCAGCGCGTCGAGCGCCGCGTACGGGTAGCGGTCGGGGTCCGTGGTGAGGAGGACCGGCTCGATGCCGAGTTCGCGGGCTCGGCGGGCGAACTGCCGTCCCGTTCCCGTGGTGTTGGACTCCACGAGCAGCAGCACGCGCCGGGCGGCGCTCACGGTGTCGCTCCCACGACGGCCTCGTAGCCCCGCCGCGCCCACATCATGCGGGTCCAGGCGGCGTTCACCTCTGCGGGGTGCTCGACGAGGCGGGGGCCTTCGGGGTTGGGCGCGGGCAGCGCGTCGTTCGCGCGCAGCCAGGTGTCGTTGTAGACGGTCGACTGGTAGCGGTAGCCCTCGTCGGGCAGCACCATGAGGACCGTGTCGTACGGGTTGCGTGCCGCCCACCAGGCCGCGACCTGGAACGAGGCGCCGCTGGTGGGGCCCATGAACAGGCCGTGCCTGCGGTAGAGCTCGTGGGTCGCGTCGAACGCCTCGGGCGGCGCGACCCAGTGGATCTCGTCGTACGCGGGGTGGTCGACGTTGCCCGGGATGATGCTGCTGCCCAGTCCCCTGAGCAGCCTGGTCCCCTCGGCGGCGCCGAAGATGATGGAGCCCGGGGTGTCCACGCCGACGAGGTGCAGCCCCGGGTTGGCGAGCCGCAGGGACGCGGCGAGCCCGCCGGTCGAGCCGCCGGAGCCGACCGGCCCCACCAGGCAGTCGACGGAGCCGAGCGTGCCGGTGACGAGGTCGCCGACGGCGTTGTACGCGGCGGGGTTGTCGGGGTTGTCGTACTGCCGTGGCACGAAGCTGTCGGGGCGCTCCTGGCGCAGTTCCTCGACGCGGGCGAGGCGGGCCGCCTGGATGCCGCCGGGTCCGCCGTGGTCGTGCACGATCTCCACGCGCGCGCCCAGCATTTCGAGGCGCCTGCGCAGGTCGTCGTCGATGACGGGGTCGCCGACGATCGTGAGGGGGTAGCCGCGCAGCTGGCACACCATCGCGAGGCCGAGGCCGAACGTGCCGGACGACGTCTCGATCACCGGCGTGCCGGGCGTGAGGACGTCCTCGTCCTCCGCCCGGTCCACTATGTACCGGGCGGGCAGGAGCTTCATGAGCGTGAACGCCGCCGCGTAGAGGTTGTCCGTGACGCGGATGAGGCGCGGCAACTCCGTCGCCTCCAGCACGGAGTGGTAGACCTTGGGACCTGCCGTCGACACTGTGTCAGTCATCTGTGTTGAACTTCCATTGCTCGACGATTCCGATGGCGCGCAGCGCTCGCTGCGCGTGTTCCGTGCAGGCGTCGACCTCGGGATCGTCCCGGTCGAGGATGATCCCCGAGATGTCGCCGCTGTGTGCGGTCTGTAGTCCCGCCGCGCCGACCTCGTCGACGATTCCCAGGATCCGGTCGAGCGCGGGGATCGGCAGGTGGCGCTGGTTGATCCTGGTGCTCGCGGTCGCGACCTCGCCCAGCAGGGGGAGGTCCTTGGTGGCGATGGCCTCGCGCAGCATGGCCCGCAGCTCCGCGAACCTCTCCGTCTCGCGGCGCGTGTAGCGGGCGGGCGGCAGCGCCAGCGTGTCGAGGCCCCGTCCCGCCGTGCCGTCGTGCGAGGGGCGGGAGCCGAAGCCGAGTATGCGCAGCTGCGGCAGCGGTGCGCCGAAGTCCTCGATCACCTCGCCCTCGCGCTGGGCGAAGAGCACCGCGCGGTCGCCGAACATCAGCGAGTCCGACGCGATCTCCGCCTGTACGGCGACCTTCGCCGCCTCCTCCGGCGTCGGCGTCACCCGGAAGGCGTTGCCGACGGCGTTGATCGCGGCGAGCACGTCGCTGGTGGAGGAGCCGAAGCCGCGGCCCAGCGGCACGTCGCCCGACAGTTCCAGGCGCCCGCCGCCCGGCAGGTCCAGCGCCACGAGCGCGAGCCCGGCCGCGGTGCGCGCCTTGCTCTTCCACGCGGGCACCACGGTCACCTCGCCCGACGCGTCCGGTGTGAACGCCGCGCGCACCGAGTACATGGCGCACGGCAGGGTGACGAGTCCCCGGACGAGCCCCGGTCCGCGGGGGAACGCGCCCTGGAGGACCTCTCCGTGGTGTATGGGGGCCGATGCCACGCCCACCCTCCATTCGGTCTGACCCACCTTGCCCCTTGGCTTTCTCTCGGAGGTGTCTCGGAGATGTGGAGACCGGCCCGCGCACCGGTACGGAAAACGGCGTCCTGCGGGGCGCGGCCCGGTCAGTTCCTCAGCCGTCGGGCGACGATCCGGCCGATGGCGGCAAGCGGGTCGACCCGTGTCATGTCGGCGTGCTCGCAGTCGATGCCGTGCACGTCGACGGGCCCCGACGCGTACGGGCGCCACGCGTCCTCGGCCGTGAGCGGCCAGGGGGTGCGGCGGGCGTCGAAGAACAGCAGGGGTCCGTGGAACGTGCGCCCCGGCACGTACCGGTAGCGCAGTTCCAGATTGGTGACGGTGGTCTCGACGACGGCGGCGGCCTGGGCGCGCTCCAGCAGGCCGAGCACGGGTTCCTCGGCCCGCAGCACGTCCAGCAGTGCCTCGACGTCGGCGGGCCCTTCCGCGCCCGGCACGTCGATCTCCGCGCCGCGCCCGCCGAGCAGCGCGATCAGCACGTCGCGCCCGGACACCGCCGTCGGCAGGAAGCCGTCGGGCAGCGGATAGGAGTCGAGCAGCCCGAGCAGGGCGACCTCTTCGCCCGCCTCCTCCAGGAGGGTGGCGGCGGCGTGCGCGACGAGCCCGCCGAACGACCAGCCGACGAGGTGGTACGGGCCGTTCGGCTGGACGCGGCGGATCTCGGACGCGTACTGCGCGGCCATCTCCTCGACGTCGTGGGGCCGGTGGCCCGGGTCCGTCATCTGCCGGGCCTGGAGCCCCACGACGGGCCGCGCGGGGTCGATGTGCCGCAGCAGCCCCGCGTAGCACCAGCTCATGCCGGAGATGGGGTGGACGCAGAACAGCGGCGGCACGGCGGCGGCCGGTCCAGGGGCCGTGCGCAGCGGCAGTACGGTGTCCAGCGGGCTCTCGCCTGTGCTCGTCGCGATGTGTTCGGCCAGGCCCTCCACCACCGGGTGCTGGAACAGGTCGCGGATGGTGACCGGCACGCCCCAGATGTCGCGGACGCGGCTGACGAGCCGGGTGGCGAGCAGCGAGTGCCCGCCGAGGTGGAAGAAGTTGTCGTCGATCCCGACCCGGGGCAGCCCCAGGACCTCCGCGAACAGTCCGCACAGCATCTCCTCGGCCGGAGTACGCGGGGCCCGCCCGTCGGCCGCGGCCCCCGAGGGGGGTGCGGGCAGCGCGGCCCGGTCCAGTTTTCCGTTGACGGTCAGGGGCAGGGCGGGCAGTACGACGAACGCGGAGGGCACCGCGTACTCGGGGAGCGCGGCGGCAGCGGCGCGGCGCAGGCGCCGCACGTCGGCGGTGAGCCGGGTCACCGCGTTGTCCTCGTCCCGGCCGTCCGCCTCCCCCGCACCGCCCGTTTCCTCGGCCGGGACCACGTAGGCGACCAGCCGCTTGTCGCCCTGCCGGTCTTCGCGCAGCAGTACGGCGGCCTGTCCGACGGCTTCGTCGCGCAGCAGCGCCGCCTCGACCTCGCCGGGTTCGATGCGGAAGCCGCGCAGTTTGATCTGGTGGTCCGTGCGGCCGAGGTATTCGAGCGCCCCGTCGCGGTTCCAGCGCACCAGGTCGCCGGTGCGGTACATGCGGCTGCCGGGCCGTCCGTGGGGGTTGGCGACGAACCGCTCGGCGGTCAGGTCGGGGCGGCCGAGGTAGCCGAGGGCGAGTCCGTCGCCGCTGAGGTACAGCTCGCCCGGCACGCCGGGCGGCACGGGCCGCAGCCGTCCGTCCAGCACGTGCGCGTACTTGCCGTCGACGGGCCTGCCGATGGAGACGGGCCCGGTGGCGGCCTCGGGGTCGGCGCCCCTGCGCGCGGTGAGGGTGTGGGCCGTGGTGAAGCCCATGCTCTCGGCCGGACCGTAGCCGTTGACCAGCCGGATTCCCGGGTGCGCGGCCAGGATCCGCGCGGTGTGCGCGGGCGAGGCGGCCTCGCCGGCCGTCATGGCCTCCCGGAGTCCGTCGAAGGTCTTCGGGTGCTCGTCGACCATGTAGTTGAAGAGGCTCGCCGACATCTGGAGCGTGGTGACCTCGTGCCGCTCCACCAGCTCCGAGATCAGCCGGGGGTCGGTCCGCTCGCCGGGCTGGAGCACGCAGACGCCGCCGTGCAGCAGCGCCCCGAACACTTCGAGCGCGAAGGCGTCCCAGGAGATGGGCGAGCACTGGAGGTACGTCTGGTCCGGGCCGAACCCGAGGTAGCGCGGCCCGACGTAGGTGCCGATGAGCGCCCGGTGCGGGGCCACCACGCCCTTCGGCGCGCCGGTGGACCCGGAGGTGAACATCACGCACGCGACCGCGTCGACCGGGACCGCGATGCCCGGCGGGGTCGACGGCAGTCGGCTGATGGCGGGCGAGTCCCTGGTCAGGTCCACCACTTCGGCGTCCGTCACCAGCGGGGTCATGTGCGTCTGGGTGATCAGCACGGCGGGCGCGGTCTGTTCGACGACCGCGTCCAGCCGCTCGGCGGGGAACTGCGGGTCGAGCAGGGTGTAGCCGGCGCCCGCCTTGAGGACCGCGAGGAGCGCGGCGACGAGGTGCGGGGTCCGCTCCAGGTGTACGGCGACCAGGGCGTCGCCCCGCTCCGCACGGTCGGCCGGGATGCGGGCGCGCAGATGGCGCGCCAGCCGGTTGGACCAGGAGTCCAACTCCTTGTACGTGACCTTGAGTTCGTCGTGGACCAGGGCGACGTCGTCCGGGGTGCGGGCCGCCTGCGCGGCGAACAGCGCCCCGAGGTCGCGGCCCGCCGCCGCGTCCACGGCGGGGCCCGTGCGCGGCGATCCGGCCCAGGTGTCGAGCCGGGCGCGCTCGTCGGCGCCGAGCAGGTCGAGGTCGGCGAGGGGCGCGTCGGGCGCGGCGACGACGTGTTCGAGCAGTCGGACGAGGCGCTCGCCGAGGGCGCGTACGGTCTCGGAGTCGTAGAGGTCACAGGCGTACTCGATGCCGAGGTCGAGGCCGTCGGGCTCGCGCCCCGCGGTACGGGCGTGGCGCTCGGTGAACGCGAACGTCAGGTCGAACTTCGAGGCGTTCAGGTCTCCGTAGGCCAGCTCGGTTTCGAGCCCCGCGAGCTGTGGGACCTGTTCGTCGGCGTCGGCGAGGGTGAGCATGACCTGGAAGAGCGGATGCCGGGACGCCGAACGCTCCGGATTCAACTCCTCCACCAACCGCTCGAACGGAAGATCCTGATGCGCCCAGGCCGCCAGATCCGTCTCACGCACCCGCGCCAACAAATCACGGAACGACGGATCACCACTCGTATCCGTCCGCAGCACAAGAGTATTGACGAAGAACCCCACCAGATCGTCCAACGCCGGATCACCACGCCCCGCCACCGGCGAACCCAACGGAACATCCCACCCCGCACCACTACGCGACAACACCGTCGCAGTAGCAGCCTGCACCGCCATGAACAACGACGCACCACACCGCCGCGCCAACGCGATCAACCCACCATGCAACTCCCCACCCATCCGCAAATCCACCCGACGCCCCCGATACGACGCCACCACCGGACGCGGACGATCACCCGGCAGCGTCGCCTCCTCCGGAAGCCCCCCCAACACACCCCGCCAGAACCCCAACTGCCCCGACACCACACTCCCCGGATCCTTCTCCTCCCCCAACAACTCCCGCTGCCACAACGCATAATCCACATACTGAACCGGCAACACACCCCACCCCGGAGCCACCCCGGAAAGCCGCGCCTCATACGCCAACGCCAAATCACGCATCAACGGACCGTTCGACCACCCGTCCGACGCAATGTGATGCACCACCACCAACAACACACACTCACCCGACCCCACCCCCACCAACGTCGCCCGCACCGGCACCTCAACCGCCAGATCGAACACACACGACGCCAACTCACGCAGCTTCAGATCGAGTTCATGCCCCGCGACCGCCACCTCACCGATCTCCACCAGCGCTTCATCGGGCGACAGAACCCGCTGGTGCACGGACTGCCCGCTCACCGGGAACACCGTCCGCAGACTCTCGTGCCGCCCCACCACGTCCCGCAACGCCGCACCCAGCGCCACCCGGTCCACCTCACCGCGCAACCGCACCGCCAACGGAATGTTGTACGTCGCCGAACCACCCTCAAGCTCACCCATGAACCACAACCGACGCTGCGCGAACGACAGCGGCAACCGATCCGGCCGGTGCGCCAACGGTTTCAGCTCGGGGCGGGTCACCGCCTCCCCGCGCGCCGCAAGACCGGCCAGTTCCGCCACGGTCGGACAGCGGAACACCTCGCGCACCGACAGCTCGACGCCGAGGGCCGCCCGCACCCGGCTGACCAGCCGGGTCGCCATCAGCGAATGCCCGCCCAGGTGGAAGAAGTTGTCGTCGATGCCGACGCTCGACAGGCCGAGCACGTCGGCGAACAGCCCGCACAGCACCTCTTCCTCGGGGCCGCGCGGGCCGCGTCCGCGCGCGGACCCGTCGCCGTACCGCGGCGCGGGCAGCGCCCCGCGGTCGAGCTTGCCGTTGACCGTCAGGGGGAGCGCGTCGAGCATCACGAACGCGGACGGCACCATGAACTCCGGCAGCACGCCCGCCACCGATTCCCGCAGCGCCTCCGCGTCACCGCCCACGACGTACGCCACCAGCCGCCTGTCGCCCGGCCGGTCCTCCCGTACGAGCGCCGCGGCCTGGAGCACCCCTTCCTCCCGCAGCAGCACGGCCTCGACCTCGCCGGGCTCGATGCGGAAACCGCGCAGCTTCACCTGCTGGTCCGCCCGGCCCACGAACTCGATCCAGCCCTCGTGACTCCACCGCACCAGGTCACCGGTGCGGTACATGCGCCCGCCCGGCGGGCCGTACGGGTCCGCGACGAACCGCTCCGACGTCAGCCCTGGACGCCCCCAGTAGCCGCGCCCGACGCAGGGTCCGGAGACGTACAGCTCGCCCACCGCGCCGACCGGAAGCAGCCGCAGGTTCTCGTCGAGGACGTGGATCCCGGTGTTCTCCAGCGGGGTCCCGATGGGCAGCGCGCCGGGGTAGTCGACCGCGCGGCGGATGGGGTGGGAGACGACGAAGACGGTGGTCTCGGTGGGGCCGTAGCCGTTGTGCACGGTGGTGTCGGGGCAGTGTTCCATGACGCGGCGCACCGCTTCGGGCGAGACGACGTCACCGCCCGTCCACACCTCGCGGACCTCGCGGAAGCCCGCCGGGTTCTCGTCGGCCATGACGTGGAAGAGCCCCGCGGGCAGGCAGAGCGCCGGGATCCGCCGTTCGGTGAGGAGCCGGCCGATCGCCCGGGGGTCGAGCGGACCGGGGGGTGCGATCACCACGGAGCCGCCCTGGAGCAGGGGCCCCCAGATCTCGATGGTGGACGCGTCGAAGGCGAGGGACGAGGACTGGAGCATGCGGACGCCCACGCCGGGGCGGAACGCGGTGTCGGCGGCCAGCTCGGCGATGTTGCGGTGGGTGTTGGCCGAGCCCTTCGGTTCACCGGTCGAGCCTGAGGTGAACATGACGTATGCGATCTGGTCGGGGTGGACCGTCACGTCGGGGGCGGGCGTCGCGGGAGCGTCCGGCCGCCGGAGGTCGAGCGGTGGCACCGGCAGGACGGCGAGGTCGGCGGGCAGCTCGGGGGCGGGCACGTCGTGGCCGATGAGCAGCAGGTGCGCGGACGCCTGGTGCCGGATCTGCGCGATGCGGGTCGCAGGGTACTTGGTGTCGAGCGGCACGTACGCGCCACCGGCCTTGAGCACCGCCAGCATCGACACCAGGACTTCAAGGCCCCGCTCCTGGAACAGCAGGACGCGCGTCTCCGGCCCCACGCCCGCGGCCACCAGCCGCCGGGCAAGACGGTTGGCCTGCTCGTCGAACTCCGCGTACGACAGGACGCGTTCACCGAACACCAGCGCGGGCGCATCCGGCCGGCTCTCCGCGAAACCCCGCACCACCTCGGGCAACGACACCGCCGTACGGGGAGACAGGTCACCGGCGCGGGGCTCCAGCAGGATTCGGCGTTCGCCGTCGGGGATCAGGTCGAGTGCACCCACGGGCCGGTCGGGGGTTTCGACCGCCCCGTTCACGAGCCGCACGACGCGTTCGCCGAAGGCGCGTACCGTCCGCTCCTCGTACACGTCCCGGGCGTAGTCGATGCTGACGTCCAGGCCGTCGGGGCCGCCGTCCCGCGTGCGGTGTTCCAGGAAGTTGACCGTGAGGTCGAACTTCGCGATGCCCAGGTCGGGGAACTCCAATTCGGCTTCCACGCCGATGAGTTGAGGGGCGCCCTCGTCGGCGTCGGCGAGGGTGAGCATGACCTGGAAGAGCGGGTGCCGGGACGCGGAGCGCTCCGGGTTCAACTCCTCCACCAGACGCTCGAACGGCAGGTCCTGGTGCGCCCAGGCCGCCAGGTCCCTCTCGCGGACGCGGGCCAGGAGGTCGCGGAAGGACGGGTCGCCGCTCATGTCCGTGCGCAGGACGAGGGTGTTGACGAAGAAGCCGACCAGATCGTCCAGCGCGGGGTCGTTGCGGCCCGTGACCGGTGAGCCCAGCGGGACGTCCGTACCCGCGCCGCTGCGCGCCAGGGCGGCGGCGGTGACCGCCTGGACCGCCATGAGCAGCGAGGCGGACGACTCGGCGGCGAGCTCGATCAGCCGGGCGTGGGCCTCGGCGGGGATCCGTACGTCGACACGGCCGCCCCGGTAGGAGGCGACGGCCGGGCGCGGACGGTCTCCCGGCAGGGTGACCTCGTCCGGCACGTCGGCCAGTTCGGCGCGCCAGAAGGCGAGCTGGCGGGCGATCACGCTCTCCGGGTCGGACTCCTCGCCCAGCAGTTCCCGCTGCCACAGCGCGTAGTCGGCGTACTGGACGGGCAGCGGCTCCCATTCGGGGGCGCCGCCCGCGAGCCTGGCCTCGTACGCCACCGCGAGGTCGCGCATGAAGGGGCCGTTGGACCAGCCGTCGGACGCGATGTGGTGCACCACGACCAGCAGCACGTGCTCGGCCGGACCCACCTCCACCAGCGTCGCCCGCACCGGCACCTCGGCCGCCAGGTCGAACACGCAGCCCGCGAGGCGCCGCAGCACCTCGCCCAGGTCGGCCGCCGACGCCTCGGCCGCCGCCAGTTCGAGCGCCGCCCGCTCGGGCGGCAGCACGTGCTGGAACACTCCGCGCTCGCCGACCGGGAACACGGTCCGCAGGCTCTCGTGCCGCCCCACCACGTCCCGCAGCGCGGCGCCGAGCGCCGCCCGGTCCACCGCGCCGCGCAGCCGGATGGCCAGCGGGATGTTGTACGTCGCCGAGCCGCCCTCCAGTTCCCCGAGGAACCACAGCCGGCGTTGCGCGAACGACAGAGGAATCACTGATCGGCTCCCGTCCTGCGGAACGGCCGCAGCTTGGGTCGGGGGGCGGCCTTCGTGTGCCTGGCCCGGTCGACGCGGCCGACCAGGCCCGCCACCGCCGGGGCCTCGAAGAGGTCCGAGACGGTGAGGTCGACGCCCAGGGCCGTGCGGACGCGGCTCACCAGGCGCGTCGCCAGCAGCGAATGGCCGCCGAGGTGGAAGAAGTTGTCGTCGACGCCGACGCGCGGCACGCCGAGCACTTCCGCGAAGAGCGCGCACAGCACCTCTTCGTCGGGGGTGCGCGGGGCCCGTCCCTGTCCGGAGTCGTCGGCGTACCTCGGAACGGGGAGGGCGTCGCGGTCGAGCTTGCCGTTGACGGTGAGCGGCAACGCGTCGAGCAGCACGAACGCGGACGGCACCATGTACTCGGGCAGCACGTCGGCGACGGCGCGGCGCAGTTCGGCGGCCGCGCCGCCCACCACGTACGCCACCAGCCGCTTGTCCCCTGGCCGGTCCTCGCGCACGACGACGGACGCCTGGCGCACCGCGGCCTCGCGCAGCAGGACCGCCTCGACCTCGCCCGGCTCGATGCGGAAGCCCCTCAGCTTCACCTGGTGGTCGGCGCGGCCGACGAACACGATCGCCCCGGCCTCGTTGCGGCGCACCAGGTCGCCCGTGCGGTACATGCGCCCGCCGGGCGGGCCGTAGGGGTCGGCGACGAACCGCTCGGCCGTCAGCGCGGGGCTCCGCACGTATCCCCGGGCCTGGCCGGCGCCCGCCAGGTACAGCTCGCCCGCCACGCCCGCCGGGACCGGCTGGAGCCGGTCGTCGAGCACGTGGGCGGCGGTGTTGTCCAGCGGTCCGCCGATGGGCGGCGGGTCCGTGACGTCGGCGGCCGACGCGAGGGGGCCGTGCGTGGCGTAGGTGGTGGTCTCGGTGGGGCCGTAGACGTGGCCGACGCGCAGCCCGGGGCAGGTGTCGAGGACGCGCCGCATGGCTCGCGGCGAGGCGGCCTCGCCGCCCGTGAGGACTTCCAGCAGTCCGGTGAACGCGGCGGGGCGCTCCTCCGCGATCAGGTTGAACAGCGCGGTCGTGAGGAACACCGCGCTGAGCCCCGTGTCCGGCACCAGCCGTTCGAGCACGGCCGCGTCCACCCCGCCGGGCGGGGCGAGCACGACCCGGCCGCCGCGCAGCAGCGGCACCCAGACCTCGTACGTCGCCGCGTCGAAGGTGTGCGGCGAGTGGAACAGCAGGCGCCGGTGCGCGGCGCCGTCCCAGCGCCGGTCGTACACCAGCTCGACCACGCCCCGGTGGGTGGCCATGACTCCCTTGGGGGTGCCGGTGGAGCCCGAGGTGTACATCACGTAGACCCACTGGCGGGGGTCGACGCGGGTGCCCGGGTCACCGGGGTCGGCGGGTGGCCCGGCGGCGGGCACCAGCAGCACGTCGGCCGCGCCCGGGGCCTTCGCCAAGGGGTGGGTGCGGTGCTCCTCGTCGACCAGCAGGAGGCGTGCGCCCGCGTCCGCCATGATCCCGGTCAGCCTGGGGTGCGGGTCGGTGGTGTTCAGCGGCGCGTAGACACCGCCCGCCTTGACGACGGCGAGCATGGCGACGATCAGTTCGACGCCGCGTCCCATGAGGACGCCCACGACGTGTTCGGCGCCCGCGCCGCGCGCGATCAGCCGGTGCGCGAGGGCGTTGGCCGCCGCGTCCAGCTCCCCGTACGTGACCTCGCGCTCGCCCGCCACCAGCGCGACCGCGTCGGGTTCGGCCGCCGCCCGCGCCGCGAACAGTTCGTTCAGCGCGCCCGACGGCACCTCCCGCGCGGTGTCGTTCAGCGCGAGCAGCCGGTCGCGTTCGCCGGGCGCGAGGAGGTCCACCTCGCCGACGGGCCGGTCGGGGGCGTCGACCGCCCCGCCGAGGAAGCGCACGAGGCGTTCGCCGAAGGCACGCACCGTCCGCTCCTCGTACACGTCGAAGGCGTACTCGATGCCGAGGTCGAGGCCGTCGGGCTCGCCCAGCGCCGAGGTGTGCTCCAGGAAGTTGACCGTGAGGTCGAACTTCGCGATGCCGAGGTCGGCGAACTCCAAGGTGGCTTTCGAGCCCGGGAATTGGGGCACCTGTTCGTCGGCGTCGGCGAGGGTGAGCATGACCTGGAAGAGCGGGTGCCGGGACGCGGAGCGCTCCGGGTTCAGCTCCTCCACCAGCCGCTCGAACGGCAGGCCCTGGTGCGCCCAGGCCGCCAGGTCCGCCTCGCGGACGCGTCTCAGCAGCTCGCGGAAGGACGGGTCGCCGCTGGTGTCGGTGCGCAGGACGAGGGTGTTGACGAAGAAGCCGACCAGATCGTCCAGCGCGGGGTCGTTGCGGCCCGCGACCGGCGTGCCGAGCGGCACGTCCGTACCCGCGCCGCTGCGCGTCAGCACGGTCGCGGTGGCGGCCTGGAGCACCATGAGCAGGGTGCCCGCCGATTCGCGCGCCAGGGAGATCAGCCGCCCGTGCAGCCCGGCGTCGGTGTGCAGGTCGACGCGGCCGCCCCGGTGGGTGGCGACGGCGGGGCGCGGCTTGTCGGTCGGCAGGGTCACTTCCTCGGGAAGGCCCTTCAAGTGAGCACGCCAGTATTCGAGTTGCTTGGCGACGACGCTCTTCGGATCCTCCTCGCGGCCCAGCAGTTCCCGCTGCCACAGCGCGTAGTCGGCGTACTGGACGGGCAGTGGCTCCCACTCCGGGGCCGCGCCGGAGAGCCGGGCCTCGTACGCCAGGGACAGGTCCCGCATCAGCGGGCCGTTGGACCAGCCGTCGGACGCGATGTGGTGCACCACCACCAGCAGCACGTGCTCGGCGGGCCCCACTTCCACCAGCGTCGCCCGCACCGGTGCCTCGCGCGCCAGGTCGAACACCCTGCCCGCCAAGTCCCTCAGCACGTGCGTGAGTTCCGTTTCGGAGGCGGTCGCGGCGCCGAGGTCGACGCGCGCCTCGTCCGGCGTGAGCACGTGCTGGTACGGGCCCTCCTCGCCGACCGGGAACACCGTCCGCAGGCTCTCGTGCCGTTCCACCACGTCCCGCAGCGCGGCGGCCAGCGCCGCGCGTGCCACTTCTCCGCGCAGCCGGATCGTGAGGGACGTGTTGTACGTGGCCGAGCCGCCTTCCAGCTCTCCCAGGAACCACAGCCGACGCTGGGCAAACGACAACGGAATCACTGGTTCACTCCCGTCCTACGGAACGGCCGCAGTTTGGGCCGTGGGGCGCTTTCCTCTTGTTTCGCCCGTTCGACGCGGTCCACGAGGCGGGCGACCGCCGGGGCCTCGAACAGGTCGGAGACCGTCAGCTCCACGTCGAGCGCGGCACGGATGCGGCTCACCAGGCGGGTCGCGAGCAGCGAATGGCCGCCGAAGTGGAAGAAGTTGTCGTCGATGCCGACCTCGGGCAGGCCGAGCGCTTCGGCGAACAGCCCGCACAGCACTTCCTCGTCCGGGGTGCGGGGCTTCCGGCCCTTTCCCGGAGCGTCGCCGTACTGCGGTACGGGCAGCGCGGCCCGGTCCAGTTTGCCGTTCGCGGTCAACGGCAGCGCGTCCAGCGTCACGAACGCCGACGGCACCATGTAGTCGGGCAGTGCGCCTGCGGCGGCCCGCCGCAGCGCCTCGGTCCCGCCGCCGACCACGTACGCCACGAGCCGCTTGTCCCCTGGCCGGTCCTCGCGCACGAGCACGGCGGCCTGGAGCACTCCTTCCTCCCGCAGCAGCACGGCCTCGACCTCGCCGGGCTCGATGCGGAAACCGCGCAGCTTCACCTGCTGGTCCGCCCGGCCCACGAACTCCACCACGCCTTCGCGGTTCCACCGGGCGAGGTCGCCCGTGCGGTACATGCGCCCGCCGGGCGGCCCGTACGGATTCGCCACGAACCGCTCCGACGTCAGGCCGGGGCGCGCCCAGTAGCCGCGACTGACGCCGGGCCCGGAGACGTACAGCTCCCCGGTCGCGCCGACCGGAAGCAGCCGCAGCCTCTCGTCGAGGACGTGGACGCCGGTGTTCTCCAGCGGGACCCCGATGGGCAGCGCGCCCGGGTAGTCGACGGCCCGGCGGATGCGGTGCGCGGTGGCGAAGACGGTGGTCTCGGTGGGGCCGTAGCCGTTGTGCACGGTGGTGTCGGGGCAGTGTTCCACGACGCGGCGCACCGCCTCGGGCGAGACGACGTCGCCGCCCGTCCAGATGTCCCGCACCTCGCGGAAGCCCGCCGGGTTCTCCTCCGCCATGACGTGGAAGAGCCCCGCGCTCATGCACACGCACCGCACCTGGTGTTCGGTGATGACCCGGCCCATCGTCACCGCGTCGTGCACCCCGGGCGGCGCGACCACCACGCAGCCGCCGTGCAGCAGCGGCGCCCAGATCTCCAGGGTCGACGCGTCGAAGGCCAGCGGCGAGTGCTGGAGCATCCGGACCAGGGTCTCGGGCCTGAATCCGGTGTCGCGCGTCAACTCGGCGATGTTGCGGTGGGTGTTGGCCGATCCCTTGGGCACGCCCGTGGAGCCGGAGGTGAACATCACGTAGGCGATGCGGTCGGGCTGCACCGGCACGTCGGGCGGCGGCGTCACGCCGTCGGCGGGGCGCCACGGCGACAGCGTGGGCACGGTGAGGACCCGGACCTCGTCCGGCAGGCCCAGACCGCGCACGTCGCGGTCGGCGAGGAGGAGCGGCGCGCCGGTCTGCCGCAGGATCTCCTTGACGCGGGTCGCGGGGTACTTGGTGTCGAGCGGCACGTACGCGCCACCGGCCTTGAGCACCGCCAGCATCGACACCAGGACTTCCGGGCCCCGCTCCTGGAACAGCGGGACGCGCGTCTCCGGCCCCACTCCCGCGGCCACCAGCCGCCGGGCAAGACGGTTGGCCTGCTCGTCGAACTCCGCGTACGACAGGACGCGTTCACCGAACACCAGCGCGGGCGCCTCCGGCCGGCTCTCCGCGAAACCCCGCACCACCTCGGGCAACGACACCGCCGTACGGGGAGACAGGTCACCGGCGCGCGGTTCGGTCAGGAGCCTGCGCTCGTCGGGGCCGATCAGTTCGACGTCCCCGATCGCGGTGTCCGGCGCCGCGACCACCCCGGTCAGGAATCGCTCGATGCGCTCGCCGAAGGCGCGTACGGTCCGCTCCTCGTACACATCGGACGCGTACTCGATGCTCACCCCGAGCCCGTCCGGCTCGCCGCTCTCCGTCCAGTGCTCCAGGAAGCTCACGGTGAGGTCGAACCGGGCGACGTGGAGCGGGATTTGTTCGGTTCGGGCGACCAGGCCGGGGAGGCGGGGCGCGGGGGTGACCGCGTCGGCGAGGGTGAGCATGACCTGGAAGAGCGGATGCCGGGACGCCGAACGCTCCGGATTCAACTCCTCCACCAACCGCTCGAACGGAAGATCCTGATGCGCCCAGGCCGCCAGATCCTTCTCACGCACCCGCGCCAACAAATCACGGAACGACGGATCACCACTCGTATCCGTCCGCAGCACAAGAGTATTGACGAAGAACCCCACCAGATCGTCCAACGCCGGATCACCACGCCCCGCCACCGGCGAACCCAACGGAACATCCCACCCCGCACCACTGCGCGACAACACCGTCGCAGTCGCAGCCTGCACCGCCATGAACAACGACGCACCACACCGCCGCGCCAACGCGATCAACCCACCATGCAACTCCCCACCCATCCGCAAATCCACCCGACGCCCCCGATACGACGCCACCACCGGACGCGGACGATCACCCGGCAGCGTCGCCTCCTCCGGAAGCCCCCCCAACACACCCCGCCAGAACCCCAACTGCCCCGACACCACACTCCCCGGATCCTTCTCCTCCCCCAACAACTCCCGCTGCCACAACGCATAATCCACATACTGAACCGGCAACACACCCCACCCCGGAGCCACCCCGGAGAGCCGCGCCTCATACGCCAACGCCAAATCACGCATCAACGGACCGTTCGACCACCCGTCCGACGCAATGTGATGCACCACCACCAACAACACACACTCACCCGACCCCACCCCCACCAACGTCGCCCGCACCGGCACCTCAACCGCCAGATCGAACACACAGGAGGCGAGCCGTCGCAGCTCGTCGTCCAGCTCCGACTCCTCCGCCGACGCGCTGCCGATCCGCACTGTCGCGCTCTCCGGCGGCAACACCCTCTGATGGACGCCTTGTTCACCCACCGGGAACACCGTCCGCAGGCTCTCGTGCCGCCCCACCACGTCCCGCAACGCCGCACCCAGCGCCACCCGGTCCACCTCACCGCGCAACCGCACCGCCAACGGAATGTTGTACGTCGCCGAACCACCCTCAAGCTCACCCATGAACCACAACCGACGCTGCGCGAACGACAGCGGCAACCGATCCGGCCGGTGCGCCGCAGGCCTCAGCACCGGCCGCCGTACGGTCGTCCCGCCCCGCGCCACCAGCGCCGCGAGCGCGGCGACCGTCGGGTTCCGGAACACCTCGCGCACCGAGAGTTCGACGCCGAACACCGCCCGCACCCGGCTCGCGAGGCGCGTCGCGAGCAGTGAATGGCCGCCCAACGAGAAGAAGTCGTCGTCCACGCCGACCCTCGGCAGGCCCAGCACGTCGGCGAACAGCCCGCACAGCACCTCTTCGACCGGGGTCCTGGCCGCCCGGCCGCCCGCCCCCGCATCGACCTCCGGCGCGGGGAGCGCCGCGCGATCGAGCTTGCCGTTGACCGTCAGGGGGAGCGCGTCGAGCAGCACGAACGCGGACGGCACCATGAACTCCGGCAGCACGTCGGCGACGGCGCGCCGCAGCGCCTCGGCGTCACCGCCCACGACGTACGCCACCAGCCGCTTGTCACCCGGCCGGTCCTCCCGCACCAGTACGGACGCCTGGAGGACTCCCTCCTCCCGCAGCAGCACCGCCTCCACCTCGCCGGGCTCGATGCGGAAACCGCGCAGCTTCACCTGCTGGTCCGCCCGGCCCACGAACTCGATGCCGCCGTCGCGGTTCCACCGGGCGAGGTCCCCGGTGCGGTACATGCGCCCGCCCGGCGGTCCGTACGGGTCCGCGACGAACCGCTCCGACGTGAGGCGCGCGCGGCGCAAGTAGCCCTGGGCCAGGTGGGATCCGGCGACGTACAGCTCGCCGACGACGCCGGGCGGTGCGGGTTCGAGGGAGCCGTCCAGCACGTACATCGCCGTGTTGGCCATCGGGCGGCCGAGGTCGAGTCCCCGCTCGGCGTCGGGCGCGCGGAAGACCTGGTAGCTACAGAAGACGGTGGTCTCCGTGGGGCCGTACACGTGGACGACCGTGGTGTCCGGGCAGGCGGCCAGGACCCGGCGGAGCGCGGCCGTGGACAGCACGTCGCCGCCGGTCCAGATCTCGCGCACCCCGCGCAGGCTGTCGACCGCCTCCTGGGCCATCGCGTCGAAGAGCGCGGTGGTGAAGTACAGGGCGGTGATGCCGTGTTCCCCGATCGCCCGGCCGAGGTCCCCCAGGTCGATCTTGTCGCCCGTCAGGACGGTGATGCGGCCGCCGTGCAGCAGCGGCACCCACATCTCGTACGTGGAGGAGTCGAAGGCGGGCGGCGAATAGTGCAGTACGTGGTGGTGGGCGGCGCCCCAGCAGGGGTCCAGGGCCAGTTCGACGACGTTGCGATGGGTGTTGGCGACGCCCTTGGGGGTGCCGGTGGAGCCCGAGGTGTACATCACGTACGCGACCTGGTCCGGATGCGCGGCGACGTCGGGGGCCGTGGCCCGCGCCGCGTCGGGGCCCTGGCGCTCCCAGGCGGAGGTGATCGGGTCGACCGGTGCTTCGCAGACGAACGGGAGCGCGTCGGCGGGCCGGTCGGTGAGCAGCAGGGCCGCTCCGGCGTCCTCGATGATCCAGGCGAGCCGTTCGGCGGGCTGGCGCGGGTCGAGCGGGACGTAGGCGCCGCCCGCCTTCAGCACGGCGAGCTGCGCCACGATCAGTTCGGCCGAGCGCCGCTGGTAGAGGGCCACCGCGTCGCCCGGACGCACGCCCCGGTCCACCATGCGGTGGGCGAGGCGGTTCGCGGCGGCGTCCAGTGCGGCGTAGCTCAGCTCGCGGCCCTCGCAGACCAGGGCGACGGCCTGTGGGGTGCGGGCGGCCCGGTCGGCGAACAGTTCGTGGAGCGGGGCTGCGGGGAGTGGGGTCGCGGTGGCGTTGTAGTCGACGAGCAGGCGGTGGCGCAGCCGCTCACCGAGCCAGTCCACGGCGCCGGTCGCGGCGTCCGGGTCGGCGAGGAGCGCGCCGAGCGCGCGGGCGAAGAGGTCGGCCGCCGCGTGCGCGGTCTCGTGCGCCAACCTGTCCGTACGGTAGGTGAGTTCGACGGACGTCGGGTCTTCTTCGGCCGTGTTTTCGCGGGGGCCTTCCGGGATCCGGACGGTCAGGGTGGCGGCGTGGTGGGTGCCTTCGTCGAGGCGTACGCCGGTGACGGTCGCGCCGGTCAGGCCGAGCGCGGCCGCGTCCCAGTCGCGGTGGTCGGTGACGACCGTGGTGTCGAAGAGCGCGCCCGAGCGGCCCGCCGCTCGCTCGATGGTGGCGGTGTCGGCGGTGCGGTGTGCGGCGGCGGCACGGTGGAAGGCTTCGGTGCGCCGGACCAGGTCGCGCAGCGGCTCGTCGGGCGAGAGGGTGACCCGTACCGGTAGGTCGTCCCCGTCCCCGATGACCAAGTCCTGACGGTTCTTCAACTTCGCGCAGGTCAGCGCCCAGGCACTCTGGTAGAGGGCCGACGGCGTGACGCCCAGGCGGGCGGGGAGCAGGCCGAGTCCCGGCGGCAGGGGAACGGCGAGCGACGCGAGCGGGTCGTCGGCGCGGTCGGCGCCGCCGGGGGCTTCCTGCCCCAGCGGGGCGGGTTCGGCGAGGCCCGCGAGGAGGGGGCGCCAGACGTCGGGGGTTCCGGCGGCCGGCGGGTCGGGTTCGCGCTGCTCGCACGCCGCGGGGCCGCCGCCGAGCAGCGCGGTCAGTGCGGTGTGCGCGGCGCTCGCCGTGAGGACGGCGCGGTGGCCCGTGAGGACGAGGTGGTGGCGCCGCCCTTCCGGGTCGCTCACCAGCGCGGCGCGGACCAGCGGCCCGGGGCCGGTCAGTTCGAAGGGGTACGCGCGTTCCGCGTCGGCGACGTCCCGCGCGGCGCGCTCCACCGCGTCGGCCGGGGTGCCGGTGCCGACCGGGGCGCCCGTCGCCGCCGTACCCGCCGCCGTGCTGGTCGGGGCCTGCGCTTCGCCCGCGCCTTCGGCGGGCTCCGCGTGCCCGGTGTTCCCCGCGCCCGTCCTGGCCACGTGCTCGGTCCACGGCAGCCGCACCCCGCGGCGCAGGACGCGCACCGGGCGGCCTGCCTCGTCGTGCGTGAACACGGCGAACAGTTCGGGCAGGCGTCGGGCCAGGCCCTCCGCACGGTCGCGCAGCGCGGGCACGTCGAGCGGGCCGCTCAGCGCCAGCACCACCTGCGCCGTGCCGAGGCCGTGGGTGTCCGGCTCGAACTCGGCGTGGAACAGCAGGTTCTGCTGGGCCGCGGTGACCGGCAGGGTCCGTGCGTCGTGCGGGTGGGACATCTCGACACCTTCTCCGGAACGTACGAGCGGGTGGCTGCGCGTGGTGCGGGGGGGGCGGTGCGGGGGCGGTACGCGGTGCGGGCCGTCCCGCCGCGCGGACTACCCGGGCGGCACGGGCTGCTCGGGCGGCACAAGCGGCACGGGCGGCTGCCAGGGACTCGTGGGCAGCAGGACGTCCTCGTGGCCGAGGTCGCCGACCGCGTACTTGCCGAGGGCGCTGACGAGGAGCCGCAGTTCGAGCGCGATGCTCTCGACCAGGCGCAGCAGGCCCCGGTCGCGGTCCTCGTCGGCCGCGACGAGGGCGGCGCGGCCCAGGCCCGCGGCCCGCGCGCCCAGGGCCAGGGCCTTGACGATCCGCGCGCCCTCCCACATGCGGCCGGTGGCGAGCAGACAGTGCGGCGTGCGGCCGACCGCCCGCAGGCACTCCACGAGCGGCAGCCCGACGTGTCCGAGGAAGGCGGTGGGCGCCCAGCCGGTGCCGCCCTCCGCACCGTCGACGAGGACGGCGTCCGCGCCCGCCTCCCAGGCGACGGCCGCGGCCCGCGCGACGTCACGGCCCGGGTGGAGCTTCACCCAGACGCGGGCGCGCGGGAAGTTGTTGCGCATGAGCCGGACCTGCTGGCGCAGGATCTCCTCGGTGAACGTGCCGGGCACACCGCTGCGCAGGACGCGCCCGCGCTCGCCGAGCAGTGGTTCCACCCGGTACTGCTCGGCCACCCGCAGCCCGTCGTGCGCGTCCAGGACGGTCATGCCGCCGAGGCCCGGTTTCGCGCCCTGGCCGACCTTCAGTTCGAAGGCGAGGCGGCCGGTGGCGAGCAGCGGCTGGGTCGCGGTGTCGCTGTAGACGAGGTTCCACACCTCTCTGTCGGCGTCCTCGGTGCTCTGCTGGACCACGACGCCGCCCACGTCCCCGCCCACGGCCCCGCCGACGTCTCCGGCGAGGTCTCCGGCGCCTTCCAGGTACGCTCCGACCCGGCCGAGGAGCGGGGAGAGCGCGCCCGCGGCCGCCCGGTAGCCGTTGACGGGGACGACGTTCTCGCCGATGACGAGCGGCAGTCCGGCGCGCGCGGCCTGGCGGGCCACGGCCTCGCCGAGTTCGCGGCCCGCCGCCTCGGTGGAGCCGAACGCGGAGACGAAGAGCGGCAGCGGCGCGCGCAGCCCGCCCAGTTCGGTGTCGAGGCGCACGTCGGCGTAGTGCGGTTCGCGGCCCAGCTCGATGAGCTTCGCCAGCCGCTCGGGCATGAAGACGGGCGGCACGATCCTGGCCCGGTCCAGCACGTCGTCGGCGTCGCCGCGCGCCCCGGCGCCGTACAGCGTGGTGCCGTAGCCGTCGAGCGGCGGGAAGACCGCGGCGGTGCCCTCCCGGGCGCGGCGCCGGACCTGCCCCTCGGGGAAGCCGTCGGCGCCGAGCCCGGGGAGCGGGGCGTACGGCTCCGCCCGCGAGGTCGTCGCCGGTGCGGCCGGGGCCGGGGGCGGGGCTGCGGCCGGGGGCGGTCCCGTCGCCGACCGCGATGCGCCGGTCCTGGTCCTGGCGGTCACGGCGACACCACTCCGGGGAGCTTGGGGTAGGCGGCGGCCTGCCAGACGGCGGCCCGCCCGGTGAGGTAGCGGGTGAAGCGTTCGAGGCCGAGGCCGAACCCGGCGCTCGGCGGGATGCCGCGCCGGGCGAGGTCCAGGTACCAGCCGTACTTGGCGGGGTTCTCGCCGGTCTCCCGCATGCGGGTGACGAGCGCCGCGTAGTCGTGTTCGCGTTCGCTGCCGCTGGCGAGTTCGCCGTAGCCCTCGGGGGCGATCAGGTCGAAGTTCCGCAGGATGCCGGGGCGTTCGGGGTCCTCGCGGTCGTAGAAGCCGCGCGAGCCCTTGGGGTAGTCGATGACGAAGAAGGGGCGGCTGGCCTTGGCGGAGAGGATCTCCTCGCCCTGCCAGTCGATCTCGGCCGCCGGGTCCTGCGGGTGGCCCAGCTCGTTCAGGTCGGTGGTGGCCTCGCGGTGCGTGACGCGGCCGAAGGCCCCGGCGACGACGTCGCGGAAGGAGTCCGGGTCGCGCTCCAGGACCTCCATCTCGGCGCGCAGCCCGCGGGCGACGGCCGCGGTGTGCGAGACGAGTTCTTCGGCGAGGCGCATCGCGTCCTCGCGCCTGCCGTCGCGGATCTCCACGTCGATCTGGTGGAACTCCACGAGGTGCCGGTGGGTGACGGCGGTCTCCAAAGGTTCGAGACGGACATTCGGCGCAATGCAGAAGATCTTGTCGAAGGCTAGCAAAGACGCCTGCTTGTAGAGGATCGCGCTGGTCATCAACTTGTAGCGGTGTCCGTAGAAGTCGACGTCGACCTGCTTGGAGCCGCGGATGCCGGGGTCGGTGACCGGGCCGATGACCGGGGGCAGCAGTTCGGTGAAGCCCCGGTCGGTGAGGAAGTTCCTGGCGACCGCGAGGATCCGGTTCTGGACGCGCAGGACGGCCCGCGTGGTGTCCGACGCCAGGTGCTCGTCGGGCGAGGCGGGCGGCCTGGGCACGGCGCCGCCGGCCCTGCCCGAGGGCGCGTGGGCGGACGCGTGCGGCTGGTGGGCCGGGCCGGTCGGGTTGGGCATGGGTTTCCCTTCGCGAAGGACCGAAAGTGCCGGGGAGCGGCGCGGTGCCGGGAAGTGGTGTCCGGGGACCGCCGGCAGGGCGTCGTCGAAGCGGCGCTGCACGAAGGAGAGCGCCTCGTGCAGCCCCGCGGCGGTCAGCCGGGGCGAGCGCGGCCCGTCCAGCACGTGCCGGATCGGCATGGCGCCGATGTCGGACCACACGAGCCGCCCGGCCGGGTCGAGCCTGCTCCTGCTGCGGCCCGCGTTGTCGGGGTGCAGGCAGTAGGGGACGTCGAGGTAGCCGTGCGCGAAGGCCGCGACGAGCGCGTCTCCGGGGTCGTCCGAGAGGTCGAGCACCGCGTCCACGAAGGCGCGCGCCTCCGCGTACACCGCGTTGTCGGCGTCCCCCGTCCTCGTGGCGTCCCCCGTCTTTGTGGCGAAGCCGTCCACGAAGCCCTCCGCGCGTCCTGTCGCGGGGCCTGTCGCGAAGCCCTCCGCGCGGCCCGTCGCGAAGCCCGTCGCCGGGCCCGTCGTGGCCGGTTCGGGCAGCGGCGTGCCGCGGGCCGCGCGGGCCGCCGCCGCTGCCGTGCGCAGCGCGGCGACGTTCTCCTCGACGGTGGGGATGCGGTGCGCCTCGGCCGCGGTCTTCACGATGAGGCGGTCGGCCCCGGTGCGTACGGCGAGGGTCGCCGAGCTCTCCAGGAGGCGCCGCGCTCCCTCGGGGGTGGTCGGGTAGAGGCCCATGTACGTGTAGAGGACGATGTGCCAGTCCGTGTCGTCCAGGGTCTCGGCGGCGAG
Organism: Streptomyces sp. NPDC050504; assembly: GCF_044458065.1. Taxonomy (NCBI): domain Bacteria; kingdom Bacillati; phylum Actinomycetota; class Actinomycetes; order Kitasatosporales; family Streptomycetaceae; genus Streptomyces; species Streptomyces sp. NPDC050504. Next base: position 692,221 of record NZ_JBITHO010000006.1, read on the forward strand.
GCGGCGCAGCGCGGCGACGGCCTGTTCGTCCTGCTCGGCGTTGGTCTGCTGGGCGTAGCTGAGGGAGACGCTGCGCAGGCCGAGGCGTTGGAAGAAGAGCGCTTCGAGGACGCTGACGGCGACGAGGAGTCCGGGCGGGCAGAGTTGTCCGAGCAGGCAGCCGCCGAAGGTCTCGAGGTGCGGTTCGCGCCCGGTGGCGCGCAGCGAGGCGAGGAAGCGGCAGGTCTCGCGCCAGTTGCGCACCGATTCGGCGAGCGGCATCCGGCCGTAGGGCAGGCAGTAGGAGACGGGGCCGCCCTCGGTGGCGTCGAGTCCGGCGCGGGCCAGGGCGGCCGTGATGGCCTGCGGGTGGGCGGAGCCGTGCCTGACCTGGATGGGGAAGCTGGCGGCGCGGGCGGCGTCGACGACCCAGCGGGTGGTGTGGGGGCTGAAGGAGGTGATGGGGTAGCCGTTGAGCGCGCAGCGCTCGCGCACGGCGCGCACGGCGGAGCGTTCGTCGCCGACGCGGGTGTAGCTGTCGACGGTGATGGTGCCCGCGACCCAGTCGGCGGCGCCCTTGGTGGCGACGAGCCCGTCGCGCATGCGGCCCGGGTCGGAGAAGCCCATGCGGGGCTGGACGACGAGGGCGCCCGCCGCGCGGGCGACGCTCATGAAGCGGGCGAATCCGCCCGGCGGCAACTGCGCCGGGTACTGGGGCGGTCGCTGTCCCGGTGGCGTTCGCGGGGGGCGTCGCGCGGGCCACTGCTGCGGGGGCGTCACGTCACCGCCCTCCTGGCCGTGGCCAGGGAGGCCACGAAGGACTCGAAGGGCGTGACGACGCTCATGCCCTCCTCGAAGACGGCGTCGAAGCCCGCTTCGACGAGGGCGCGCACGGATTCCTCGCGCCCGTCGAGCGACGTGCCGAGCTTTCCGCCGATCACCACGGGGAGGCGGGCGGTCTCGGGGGCGGCGCGGAGCGCGGCGATGAGCGGGCGGGCGTCGTTGGCCCCGTGTCCGTTCACGCTGCTGACGACGAGAAGTTCGGCGCGCAGTTCGGCGCAGCCCGCGACGACGAGGTGGTCGGGGACGCAGGGGCCGAGGTTGACGACGTCGTGGCCCAGGTCCTCCAGCAGGAGTTGCAGGAAGACGAGGTTCCAGGTGTGCGCGTCGGACGAGGTGCCGGTGACGACGACCCGCAGCGCGGCGGACCGGTGGCGCGGCACGCTGTTCGTGGAGTTCACCATGCGCACCGTCCCCGCTTTCCCCGTCGTGTGCGCCGCCTCGGGCGCGGCCGGCGCCCGGCGCCCGTGCCCGTGCCCGTGCCCGCACCGAACCGATCGTAGGAGCGCGAGGGGGTTCCCACCGGCGCCTGGAGCGGCAGCTGAGGGGCAGTTGAGCTGCCGGTCGACCGCCTCCGCCGCTGCCTGTCGCACCGCGTCCGCGCTCCTACCGTGGGGCGGACACCGGCCCTGTGACCGGCCGCCCGACGACCGAGGTGAGTGATGGCGACCAACCCCTTCGAGGACCCTGACGGTACGTACGTGGTGCTCGCGAACGACGAGGGCCAGCATTCGCTGTGGCCGGCCCGCCTGGCGGTGCCCGCAGGCTGGTCGGTGGTGCGCGAGGAGGGCAGCAGGCAGGAGTGCCTCGACCACGTCGAGGCCCACTGGACCGATCTGCGCCCTCATTCGCTGATCGAGGCGATGGGCGGCTGACGCCCGCCGGGGCCGCCGCCGGTGCGGCGGTCCCGGGGCGCCGGGCCTCCGCGCGCGTCACGCGTCCCCCGTACGCCCCGGGTGGTCCGTCGTCCGCCCCGGGTGGTCCGTGCGTCACGCATCGCCCGGCGCCGCCCGTTCCAGTACGGCCCGTTCCAGGACGGCCATCGCGGCCGTCATCTTGTGGTGGGACTGCCGCCACGCCCGGCTCCTGGCCCCGTCGAGCACGTCGTCGGTGACCTCCTGGCCGCGCACGGCGGGCAGGTCGTGCAGGAAGACGGTGTGCGGGGCCGCGACCCGGTCGATGAATCCCTGGTCGACCCGGAACCCCTCGAAGGCGGTGAGCCAGTCGGGGTCGGCCTTGGGCACGCCCATGGTCTGCCAGCGGCTGGTGTAGACGGCGTCGACGGGTCCCGGGACGTCGGCCGGGTCGGTGATCTGCGTGACCTCCGCGTTTCCCGCGCCGAGCCGGTCCGCCGTTTCGAGGACGTCCTTGGGCACCTCGTACCCCGCGGGACAGAGCAGGGTGAGCCGCAGTCCCGGGGTGAGCGCGGCGGCGAGCGCGAGCGCGGAGCCGGAGCTGTTGCCCTCGCCGACGCAGAGCAGGTGGCGGCCTTCGAGGGAGCCGAACTCCTCGGTGAGCGTGGTGAGGTCGGCGATCGCCTGGGTGGGGTGCTCCTCGATGCTGAGGGCGTTGACGACGGCGGGGCCGCCGCCCGCGGCCAGCCTGCGCATCTCGTCGGCGGGCCCGTTGGTGCGGACGACCAGGGCGTCGAGGTACTGCCCCAGGACCCGCGCGGTGTCCTCCGGGGTCTCGCCCGTGGAGAGTTGGAGGTCGTCGGGGCCGTAGGTGATGGTGTGCGCGCCGAGCCTGCTGGCCGCGCCCCAGAACGACGTGCGGGTGCGGGTCGACGACTTGCTGAAGTAGATGCCGACGGACCGGTCGGCGAGGGTCTTCTCCCGGACGCCCTCGCGGCCGATGCGTGCGGCGCGGGCCACCAGTCGGGCGAGGTCGCGCGGGCCGAGGTCGGCCAGTGAGATCAGATGACGCATGACGAGGTTCCGTCCCTCTCTGCGAGAACGTCTGCCAGAACGGTGGGGTCCGGAGCGCGGCGGGCGGGGGCCCGTCCGCCCGGGTCGGCGCCGACCAGGTGCCGCACGAGGTTGAGCACGGTGAAGTTGGTGAGGCCGCTGTGGCCCGCCTGCTCGTACCTGACGGGCCGTACGAGACCGCGCAGCAGCAGGGCGTGCAGTCCGCGCAGCGCCTCGGCCTGGGTGAGCCGGGCGCGTCCCGCGACGGCGCCGACGCTCCAGGTGGCGTCCCTGGCGGCGAGGACGCGCAGCAGTTTCGCGTGCTGCGGCGGCAGTCCTTCGATGGACTGTTCCAGCGCGCGGCGGAAGGCCCCCGCGGCGTGCGAGTCGGTGGCCGAGACGTTCTCGGTCAGGGTGAGCGGGAAGGTCTCGGCGGCTTCGAGGAGTTGGTGGGGCGCGTACAGCAGCAGCCAGGACGCGGCGGACTCCAGCGCCTGGGGCAGACCGTCCAGGGCGCGGCAGACGCGGGCCATGGTGGTGGCGACGGACTCGGTGGGCAGGATGTCGGGCCGCAGGTGGCGCAGGTAGGACATGATCAGGGCGAGCGCCGGCTGGTCGGCCGCGGGGTCGCCGTCGGGTCCGGGGGCCGCGCTGGGCAGGGCGAGCGGCGCCAGCGGCAGGACGCGCCCGCCGATGCCGGTGCCCTGTCCCGGCTCGCGGGTGGTGACGAGGACGCTGAGCCGCGGGCAGGAGTGCAGGAGCTGCGGCAGGGAGGCGTGCACGGCGGTGCGGGCGCCGACCCCGTCGAGCACGAGGAGGGTGGGCCTGGCGCCGATGACGTGGGCGAGTTCGTGGTAGGGGCCGCTGCCGGAGAGCACTTCGCTGACCCAGTTGGCGAGCAGGAGTTGGGGGACGCCCACCGCGGCGTTGGCGCCCACGCCCATGTGGGCCCAGAGGACGGGGACGCGGCTGCGGGTGTGCAGGAGTTGGGTGGCTTCCAGGACGAGGCGGGTCTTGCCGACGCCGATGGCGCCGACGACGGTCACCAGCCGTTCGCGTTCGGTGCCGAGGAGTTCGGTGACGGCGCGCAGTTCCGCCTGGCGTCCGACGAACGGTCCGATGGAGGTGGGCGGCAGGGCCTGTGCCACGTCGTACGCCTGCTTGAGCGCTCCGGCGGCGGCCGTGCCGCCCGCGGCGAGTTCGAAGGCCGCGCGGCGCGAGCCGCTGAGCCGGAGCGCTCCCGCGAGCAGCCGGATGGTCTCCCTCCTGGGCTGTTGGACCTTGCCGAGTTCCAGATCCCGAATGGCACGCACACTCACGGTGGAGAGCCCCGCCAACTGCTCCTGCGTCAGTCCCGCCTGTCGCCTGGTCACTTTCAGCATGGCACCGAGTTTGTCTGCTTCTACTTTTCCGCGATCAATCACGCAGCCCGCTCCCGATGATTTTTCCGACCCCCGCAAAACCAGATGGGATGCTGCCCAAAACGCACCCATTCTCCGCATCCGAACAATGAGCCCGTCGACTCTAACCAGGAAAGTGAAGATCATGTCAAGAGGGCACGGGGGTAATTGACAATTCATCCTCGGAAGTACTTATTCCGCTTCTCACGGGGCGAGAAACTGCCGGTCGAAATATTCCCGTGATATACGTTTCCCCTTCAATCAACCGCCCTGACCTGCAAGAACGCGCAGAAAATGCATCATGTGACGTACGCCACACGGCAGTTGAATCCGGTAGAAGCTTTCACCAACGGGTCACGTGCTAGCTTCCGACTCGCACCGCTCGATTTGGCGAGAGTTGGTGAAGGGGGAAGCCGGTGTCCACGGAACTCTGGAACCCTGAAACATTCGATGCGTTACGGCGGCAATTGATCCCGTCGTTTGAATTGCTATACGAAAGCGCGGCCAGTGTCGTGGCCGCTTCGGCGCCCGGGAAAGCGCGGGTCCTGGACCTCGGCGCGGGCACCGGACTGCTCAGCGCCGCACTGCTGCGCCGGCACCCGACGGCCGAGCTCCTGCTGATGGACCGCTCCGAGGGCATGCTGGCCAAGGCCAGGCAGCGCTTCGCCGCCGACCCGCGGGTGGGCGTCCTCGTCGGCGACCTGCTGGACCCGCTGCCCCCCGGACCGTTCGACGCGGTCATGTCGGGCCTCGCCATCCACCACCTCCCGCATCCCGACAAGCGCCGCCTCTTCTCCCGCATCCGCCACGCGCTGCGCCCCGGCGGGGTCTTCGTCAACGTCGAACAGATCGAGGCGCCCACCGTGGAGCTGGAGAGCCTCTACGACCGGCAGCACGAGGAGCACGTACACCGCTCCGGCACCCCCGCCGACGAGTGGGCGGCCGGCCGCGAGCGCATGAAGCACGACATCTGCGCCGGACTCGACGACCAGCTGGAATGGCTGCGCGACGCGGGCTTCGGCCAGGTGGACTGCCTCGCCAAGGACTGGCGGTTCGCGACCTACGCCGGCTGGACCACCAGATGAACGCGGAGCCCGGCACCGCCCCGCAGCACGACGCCGACGCCCCCGGGCTCGGCACCTCCACCCTGTACGAGGCGCTGCGCGCGGTCGCCGAGCGGCGCGGCGCCGCCACCGCCGTACGCACGCCTACGGGCGAACGCCTCGACTACGACCAACTCCTGCTCCTGGTCGACCGATCGGCCCTTGGCCTGCACTCCCGCGGCGTGCGCCCCGGCTCCTGCGTCGCCCTCAGCCTGCGCAACAGCACCGGCTACATCGCGCTGATACTCGCCGTCGCCCGGCTCGGCGCCCGCTACGTTCCACTGCTCAGCGACTTCGACCCCGATGCCCTGCGCACCGCCCTCGTCCACACCCGCCCCGCCCTCCTGGTCACCGACGGCTCCCGCCCGACCCCGCACGGCGGCCCGCCGACCGTGACGCTCACCGAACTGACCGGCTCCCCCGACCCCGCCGACGCGCCCGCCGGACCCGTCCGGCCCGCCGAGGGCGCCGCCGCCCGCGCCGCGTCCGTCGCGGACGGGGCCCCCTGCCACACCGGGATCTTCCGCACCCTGTGGACCTCGGGCTCCACCGAGTTCCCCAAGCTCACGGCCTGGCGCCAGGACAAGTTCCGCGCCGAACGCCTGCGCTGGAACGCCGACACCGGCATCGACGAGCACGACGTGTTCCTCTGCAGGCACCCGCTGGACGTCGCGCACGCCACCGACCTCCATGTGTTCGCCGCCCTCCTCTCCGGCGCCGAGCTGGTGCTCGCCGACCCCGGCACCCCGGCCGACGCCCTGCTGCGCCTGCTGCGCGAGCACCGCGTCACGGTGATGAGCGCGCTCCCCCAGCACTACGCCGACCTCGTCGACGCCGCCGACCGCGCGCTGCGCTCCGGAGGCGACCGGGCCGACGTGCGGCTGCCGCTGCTGCGGCGCCCCTTGTGCGGCGGCGCCTACCTCGACCCGACGACCGTCCGCCGCGCCGACGACGTCCTCGGCGTCCGCATCCGGCAGATCTACGGATCCACCGAGTTCGGCCTGGCCCTCGGCAACATGGACGACGTCGTCCAGACCGGGGCGGGCCTGCGCCCCGTGCGGGGCGTCGGCGTCCGCCTCGCACCGCTGCCGGGGCTGGAGCACCCCGACCACGGCGAGCTGGTCCTGCGCTCCGACCGCAGCAGCGAGGGCTACCTGCACCCGCTGGAGGCCAACGCCCGCGCCTTCCGCGACGGGGAGTTCTGGACCGGCGACTTCGCCGTCCGCGCGCCCGACGGCACCTACCGCGTCCTCGGCCGCACGGTGGAGACCCTGACAGGCACGGAAGGACCGGTCACCGCGCCGCTGCTCGACGAGGAGATGCGCGCGACGGGCGCGGTCGGCCAGGCGGTCGTGCTCCCCGTGCGCCCCGGCGGACACGGCCGCGAGGTGTACGTCGCCGTCCGCGCCGCCCGCTCGCCCGAGGAGGCCGCCCGCGCCGTCGACCAGGTGCTGGGCCGCCACGGCCTCAAGGGCGTAGTCCGGTTCGCTGAAACGATCCCGCTCACGCCCGTCGGCAAGGTCGACAAGCCCCTGCTGCGCCGCGCCTTCACCGCCGATGGCCCCTTCGACGGGGGCGGTGCGCCCCGATGAACCTGCCCCGCCACGACGACCGCGGCAGCGGCCCCGCCGTCGTCCTGCTGCCGGGCCTCGCCGCTACCGCCCGCTACTTCGACGACGTCGTACGGGAGTTGGCCCGCGACCACCGCGTCATCACCCTCGAACTCCCGGGCCACGGCGACCGCAACGGTCCCGAAGGCCCTCGGGACCCCGGAACACCCGACGCACCCTCCGCATCCTCCACACCCTCCGGCCCCGCCCCGCCGACCGTCGCGGACGCCGCCGACGCGCTCCACGCGCTCCTCGCCCGGCTCGACGTGAGCGGCGCGACGCTGCTCGGCTGGTCGCTCGGCGCGACCGTGGCGTACGCCTTCCTGGAACGCCACGGCACCGACCGGATCCGCGCCCTGGTCTCCGTCGAGCAGAGCCCCCGCCTCACGCTGGACGACGACTGGCCGCACGCCGCCTTCGGCATCCTCGACAAGGCGGGCGCCGACGCCCTCGTCGCGGGCGTCACCGCGGACTTCGCCGGGTTCACCGAAACGCTGGTCGACGCGTCGTTCGCGGCGGGCACCGAGCCGCCGCCCGCGCTCCGCGCCCGGCTCCTGGCCGAGGCCCGCCGCTGCGACCCCGCGGCCGTGCGCGCGCTCCTCGCGGACGCCGTCGGGCAGGACTGGCGGACCCGGCTGCCGACCCTCGCGCCCCGCCCGCCCGTGCTGTTCCTGCACGGCGCCCGCAGCCGCGTCTACCCCACCGGCCCCGGCGACCGGCTCGCGGACGCACTGCCCGCCGCGCGCCTCGCGGTGTTCGCCGCCAGCGGCCACCTCCCGTTCCTGGAGGAGCCCGAACTGTTCCTGCGTACCGTCCGCGCGTTCGTCGAGCACCCCGAGCCCCCCGAGGAGTCCGCACCATGACGCGGCTGAGCTGGATCTACCCGGACCGCGGCACCGCGTGGCAGCGCCGCTACGAGGACGAGGGCGTCTGGTCGGCGTACCGGAAGCTCGCCGAGGGGCTCGGCCTGCGGATGACCCTCAACAAACCGGAGGAGGTCGCCGTCGACGCGACCGACCCCGCGCGCCCCTCGGTGTACCTGCGGGGCGAGCGCGTCACGCCCGACGACACCATTTTCGTGACGTCCCTGTGGTCGCTGCCGCACCAGACCCAGGACGTGTGCAACCAGCTCTTCCTCTACACCAACCTGGAGCGCCTCGGCTTCTACCTGCCGATACCGCCGCACCTGTCGTACATCGGCGTCGACAAGGCCGCCACACTGCTGCACCTCGCCGACAGCCCGGTCCCGCTGCTGCCCACCGTGCGCGTCGGCAGCGGCCGCGAGGCCATGACCGGGCACTACGACGCGGCACTCGAAGCCCTCTCGTACCCGCTGATCGTGAAGCCCGCGTACTGGGGCATGGGTCTTGGCGTCGCCGTCGCGCACAACGTCCACGACCTGCGCGGCATGATCGGCCTGGCGGGCGGCTCGGACACCGCGCTGGTCGTCCAGCCGTACTTCCCCGGCGTGCGCGAGCTGCGCGTTTACATCGTGGACGGCCGCGCCCACACCGTCCTCCAGGGCAGCAAGGACGGCTACTGCCTGATGGTCACCAAGACGGTCGGCGGCCGGCACGAGCGCGCGTACACCCCGCTGCCGGACGAGCTGGCCGACGCGGTGGCCCACGCGGTGGCCCGCTTCCCCGGCGTGCCGTACTTCACGCTGGACTTCATCCACGACGGCGAGCGCCACTGGATCTCCGAGGTGGAGCTGGACGGCGCGGTCGGCTTCGGCACGGACGCCGAGCAGAACCGCGCCGCGGCCGAGCTGATCGGGGCGCGCTTCCGGGCGTACGCCGAGGGCCACGCGAAGTGGCTCGCGGCCGGCGGCCCCATCAGGCCCCGCACACCGGCCGGGGTCACTCCCGGCGGGGTCGATCCGGGCGGACCCGTCCCCGGCGAAGCCGGGGCGTGAGCGAGGTGCGGACCGACCGGTTCGTCACGGGCACGGTCGGCCGCCTCCCCCGCGACGCCGTCCTCGCGGGCGCACACGCGCTCGCCGCGCTCGGTGGTCCCCAAGTGCCGGACCGAGCAGCCGACTTGGCGGACCTCGCGGTGAGCGGACCGCGGGACGTCCTGCTCGCCTCGCGCGCCGCGAGCCGGGGCGGCGGCGCCTCGGTGATGTCCAGCGGCGGCACGACGGGACGGCCCAAGCTGACGTACGTCGCCCACCACCAGGCCCTGGAGCGGCTGCTGCGCGAGTGGCGGCCGCTCGCCCCCGGCGACACCCTGCTCAACCTCTTCACGCCGGGCCGCATGTGGGCCTCGCACTACTACATGCAGTCCCTGGCGGAGCGGGTGGGCTGCGACACCGTGCCCACCGGGCCCTACGGCCCCGGCGAGGTCGCCGACTGGCTCGGGATCTTCCAGGAGGTCGGCGTCAACACCCTCGCGGGAACGCCCACTTCGCTCGCGGACTTCGCCCGGGGCGTGCTGGACGGCGGATCCGGCGGCGCGCCGAAGGTGGAGAAGCTGATCTGGATGGCCGAACCCTGGGCCCCCGCGCAGGAGCGCGCGGTGCGGGCCGCCTTCCCCGGTGTCCGCCTCTGGGGCAACTACGGCTCGGTGGAGACCTACGTCATGGCCACCAACACGCCCGCGTGCGACCTCCAGGTGCTCCACCTGATGCCGGACCAGCTCATCGAGAGCGACGACGCGGGCGCGCTGCTGAGCAGGGCCGGGGACGGCTGGACGGTGCCGACGGTGCGCTACCGGCTCGGCGACCGGGTCGCGGCCGCTGCCTGCCGGTGCGGGCGCGGCGACGGGCTGCGGGTGCTGGGGCGGGCGGACGACGCGGTGAGCGTGCACAGCGTGGTGGTGCGCGTCGCCGAGGTGCTCGATCTGGTGCGGGCCCATCCGGGCGTGCGGGAGGCGCAGTTGGTGCTGACCCGGGCGGACGGCGAGGGTCGGGCCGCGCACACGGTCGGCGAGCTGTGCGTGCGGTACGCGGGCGACGCGGCGGCGGACGAGGTGCGCCAGCTCGTGCTGCGGGGCTTCTACCACCTGGGAGCCGTGGCGCGCGGCCATCCGGAGGCCGTCACCGCACAGGCCGTGGCGCGGGTGGAGCGGGTGGGGCGCACCGACAAGATCCCGGCGGCCGTGTGGCGCGGATGCCCCGGCTGACGCTCGGGCCGGCCGCGCGGCTGCGGGACAACCCCTGGGCGCTGCTGTGCACGGTCTCGCTCGCCTACTTCATGGCCCAGTTGGACATCGCGGTGCTGGCGGTCGCGCTGCCCTCGGTCGCCCGGGACCTGGGGACGTCGGTCGACGGCGTGGTGTGGGCGGTCGGCGCGTACGTCCTGGTGCTGGCCGTCACCCTGATCACCGCGGGGCGGCTCGGGGACCTGTACGGGCGGCGGCGGGTGTTCCGGGCCGGGGTGCTGCTCTTCACGCTGTGCAGCCTGGCCGCCGGACTGGCGGACACGGCGGGGCAGTTGATCGCGGCGCGGGCCGTACAGGGGCTGGGCGCCGCCCTGTTGACGCCGCAGACCATGGCGTTGCTGGTGGAGGCCTTCCCGGCGGGGAAGCGCGGTCTGGCGCTCGGCGTGCGGGGCGCGGTCGGCGCGGCGGCGGCCGTGGCGGGTCCCGTGCTGGGCGGGGTGCTGGTGAGCGCGCTCGACTGGCGCTGGGTGTTCTGGGTCAACGTGCCGGTGGGCGCGGCGCTGCTGCTGGCGACGGTGGTGGTGCGGGGCGACGGCCCTGCCGCCCGTACGGTACGGCTGGACGTCACGGGCACCGCGCTGGCCTCGGTGTCGCTGTTCTGCTTCGCCTTCGCCGTGGGGCAGGGCGGGAGCCGGGGGTGGCCGGGCTGGATCTGGGGTCTGCTGGTGCTGTCGGCGGCGGTGTTCGCCGGGTTCGTGGCGCAGCAGCGCGGGCGGCAGGGGCGCGATCCGCTGGTGCCGTTCGAGCTGTTCAGGAACCGGGACTTCACGCTGATGAACGTGTTCGCCGTCGCCGTGTCGCTGACCGTGATGGGGCTCGTGCTGGTGCTGTCGGTGTTCTTCCAGTCGGTGCTCGGGTTCGGCGCGCTCAAGGCGGGCCTCGCGATCGTCCCCGCCTCGCTGTGCTCGATGGCGCTCGGGACGGTCGCGGGGCGGCTGTCGGACCGGGTGCCGGGGCACCGTCTCCTGCTGGGCGGCACGCTGTTGACGATCGGCGGGACGGTGTGGGCGGCGGCCGGGATGCGCGAGGGCGCCGACTGGCCGGAGTTCGTCGCTCCGCTGTGCGTGATCGGTGTGGGCAACGCGTTCCTGTTCACCCCGCTGGCGGCGATCGCGCTGCACGGGGTGCGCCCGCAGTTGGCGGGCGCCGCGTCCGGGGTGCTGGTCACCACGCTCCAGCTCGGCTCGATGGCCGGCGCGGCGGCGACGGGCGCGCTGCTGCACGGGACGGGCGGCGGGGACCCGTCGGCCTCTTCGACCCGTACGGCGCTGCTGTTGTTCGCCCTGGTGGCGGTGGTGGCAGCGGCGGTGTGCGCGGGGGCGGGGCGGACGGACGCAGGAAAGGAGGCGTGAGGCGCGAGGGGCCGGGAAGGGCGGACGGGGGCGGCGCCCGGACCGTGGCCGCGCGCCCGGCGAGGGCGCCGTCAGCCCGTCACCACGTGCCGTCCGGCCAGGCGGGCCCGGGTCCCTGGCCGCCGAACAGCAGCGCCAGTTCAGCGGCGGCCCGCTGCGTCTCCCTGATCACGACGGGCGCCATCACGGGCATCTCGGCGGCGCGCCGCAGCACGAGCACGGAACCCAGCACCGCCTCGCCCCAGAGCACGGGCGCCGCGCAGGAGTTCCAGCCCGGCAGGTCCTCGTCCTTGCCCACGGCGTAGCGGTAGCGGCGCGTCTCGTCGAGCGAGGCGCGCAGCGCGTCCCAGTCGGTGAGCGCCCCCGGCCCCGCGTACGAGGGCAGCGCCACGTCCAGGGCGCCGCGCTGCGCCGACAGCGGGAGGAAGGCGAGGATGGCCCGGCCGCAGGCGCCGGAGCGCAGCGGCCTGGCCACGGAGAGGATGTCGTCGGCCGCGTAGCCGATGTCCCGCAGGTCGCTCTCCGTCACCGCCATGTCGACGCACAGGCGGCGGGTGGTGCCGAAGGGGGCGAGGGCGTAGAAGAAGACGGGGCCGCCCGCGGCGACCCTGAGTTCTTCGAGCACGGCGTGCACCAGGTGCGGGTCCTGCCGGTGCGAGCAGGCGTGGATGGCCAGTTGGACCACGGCGGCGCCGAGGCTGTAGCGGCCGTGGCCCAGTCGGACGAACATGCCCTGGCGCAGTCCCGAGCGGAGGATGCGGTGGACGGTCGAGTCGTCCAGGCCGGTGGCCCTGGCCAGTTCTCCCGGCCCGTGTACATCGCCGTCCAGCCTGGTGAACGCCTGCTGCACGCGGAACACCCGCTCCGCGAGGCCGGTGCCGCCGAGCGGGGCGTCGCCGCCGCGTTCCGCCGTCGTGTCACGGATCGTCATCGTTACCCCAACTCCCTCTCCAGGCTCAGCGCTCCATGTGGTCGATGGGGTCACCTGGGCGGTTCCTTAGCGGAATCCGCCCTGCGACCTTTCGGAGGTTGTTGATTGCGCCCGGTGTCTGTCAAGGGTCTTCGGACGACATGGCCATTACTCGCCGTGGCGCACCGGGTATGGCCGGTACTGGTCAGGGCGCGATCCGGCCATGTGCCGGGGCGCCGCGGCGGAGCGTCGTACGCAGGCCCGTGGCGGAGCCTCGTACGCAGGCCCTTGGCAGGACGCGGGGCGCGTGTCAGAGCGTCGCGAGTTCCGCGGCGAGGTCGTCGAGGCCGAGCGAGCCCTGGGACAGCGCGGCCATGTGCCAGCTCTTGAGGTCGAAGTCGGCGCCGTGCGCCGCGCGGGCCGCCTCCCGGCCGCGCAGCCAGACCCGCTCGCCGAGCTTGTAGCCGATCGCCTGCCCCGGCGCGCCCTGGTAGCGGATCACTTCGCTGCGGACGAAGGCGGCGGGCCTGCCGTGGTGGGCGAGCAGGAACTCCTCGGCGATGTCGGGCGTCCACCGCTCGCCCGCGTGCAGCGGGGAGTGCGCGGGGATCTCCAGGCCGAGGTGCATGCCGATGTCGATGACGACGCGCACGGAGCGCATCATCTGGGCGTCGAGGTAGCCGATCCGGTGCTCGGGGTCGGTGAGGAAGCCCAGTTCGTCCATGAGGCGTTCGGCGTAGAGCGCCCAGCCCTCGGAGTTGGCGCTGACCACGCCGACGGAGGTCTGGAAGCGGGAGAGCCGGCCGGCGAGGTGGGTCCACTGGGCCAGTTGCAGGTGGTGGCCCGGCACGCCCTCGTGGTACCAGGTGGAGACCAGTTCGTACGCGGGGAACCTGCTGCGGCCCGTCACGGGCAGCCAGGTGCGGCCCGGCCTGCTGAAGTCGGCGGACGGCGCCGTGTAGTAGGGGGCGGGGGCGCTGCCCTCGGGGGCGAGGCGGGACTCGACGCGCCGGATCGGGGCGGCGATGTCGAAGTGGGTGCCGTCGAGCTTGCGCACGGCCTCGTCCATCAGGTCCTGGAGCCAGGCGCGCGTCTCCTCGCCGCCCCCGGTGCCCTGTCCGTGCGCGTCGAGGTGACGCATGGCCTCCCAGGGGTCCGTGGCGCCCGGCAGGATCCGCCGGGTCTCGATGCGCATCTCGGCGAGCAGCCGGTGGAACTCCGCCCAGCCGTACTCGTACGCCTCCGCGAGGTCCAGGTCGTTGCCGTTGTAGAAGCGGGCCGAGCGGAGGTAGCGGTCGCGGCCCACCACGTCGGGGGCGTCCGCGACGGCGGGCGCGTACACGTCGCGCAGCCAGTCCCGCAGCTCGGCGAGCGCGGCGGTGGCCGCGGCCGAGGCGCGGTCGAGTTCGCGGCGCAGCGGCTCGGGCCCCGCCGCGGCGAACCGGGCGAACCAGCCACCGTGCTCCCCCATCCACTCCGCGAGCTGGCCGATCATCGCGGTGACCTGGCGCGGTCCGCCGGGCAGCGAGCGCCGCAGCCCGGCGGCGAGGGCCGCGCGGTAGGTCGCCAGGGCGGCGGGTACCGCGTCCAGCCGGCGCACGGCGGTGCGCCAGTCGTCCGCGGTCGCGGTGGGCGTGAGGGTGAAGGCCATCCGGATCTGGTGGACCGGGGAGAAGATGTTGGAGACGGAGCGCAGGTCCTCGCCCGCCTCGTGCATCGCCAGTTCCGCGGTCAGTCTCTCTTCGAGGAGGCGGGCGCAGCCCCGCTCGGCCGGGTCGTCGGTCGCGCCGGGCGCGTTCGTCGCCGCGGCCAGGCGCCGGAGCGTGTCGCGGGCGAGGTCGGCCAGTTGCCGTCGTCCGTCGGGCGAGAAGTCGGGGAGTTCGCCGTGGCTGGCCGCTTCCCCGAGGTAGGTGCCCCTGATCGGGTCGAGTGCGATCAGCCGGTCGACGTAGGTGTCCGCGACATCGCGCGGTGAGGGTGTCCGGTCCATGCGTACATGCTGGTACGCCGGGCCGTCCCGCTTCCCCCCTCCGGGGCAGCCGCCGCCTAAACTGCCCCCGTTCCTGCCTGTCGGCCGCTGTGCCCTCCCCCCTCGGTCCGTCAATTGAAGGGAGGGCACAGGCAGTTCGGGGGCAGTTGGCCCGGCCGTCGTTGACGGTGAGCGCGGGCCGTTGGAATTCTCCTGCGTGGGAACGGGCCGCGCGGGAGAAGTGCGTTCGGAGCGGTTTCCGCGATTCCTCGATTTCCGCGATGTCTTTCGCGATGCCTTTCGCGAACCTTCGCACACAGTGTCTTTCGCAAATTCGGAGCGACCGGGAGCGACGAATGGAAAGAATCGAATCCAGGGGGACCGCGGCCGACCTGGCCGCGTACGCCGCTCTGCTGGAGATCGCCGAAGACCTCGGCCTCTCCTCGCTGCTGGACCGGGGCGAACCCTTCACCCCGGGCGAGGCGGCCACCGCCGCCGACGTCCCCGAGCGGTCCGCCGTCCTCTTCCTCGACGCGCTGGTCTCCGCTGGCCTGCTGGAGCGGGACGGCGGGAGCGCCGCGTACGTGCCGGTGGCCGAGCTGGCCGAGCGCAGGTACGAGGCGGGCTACCTCTCGTGGGCGCTCAACGCGAACCGCCCGTACATCGACAACGCTGCGCTGTTCCTGCGCGACCCCGAGGGCGCGGGAGCCCGGTACCAGCGGGACGGCCGCCGGGTCGCGGTCTCCTCGCGCTGGATCGGCTCGTACGGCTTCTACCCCGGTGCGATCGAGGAGATCACCGACCGCAAGCCGCGCCGCGTCGCGGACCTCGGCGCGGGCGCGGGAGGGCTGCTGATCCACCTGCTGACCGCGCTGCCGGGGAGCACCGGGGTCGCGCTCGACCTGAGCGCGGCGGCCTGCGAGGAGGCCGAGCGGGCCGCGGGCCCGGCCGGGGTGGCGGAGCGGCTGCGCGTGGTGCACAGGTCCATCGAGTCGCTGGTCGACGACCCGGAGCCGGTGCGGGGCGCGGACGTGATCCACGCGGGTTTCGTGCTGCACGACGTGGTGGGGCGGCGCGAGGTGATCGACGGGATCCTGGGGACCTGCCGGGAGTCCCTGGCGCCCGGCGGCGCGCTCGTGGTGACGGACGCGGTGCCGTACGCGGACGGTCCGGGCGAGCGCGGCTTCAGCGCCCTGTTCACCTACCTGCACGCCAGTTCGATGGACGTGCGGCTGCCGTCGACCGACGACTGGCTCGCGGCGTTCCGCAGGGCGGGCTTCGCCGAGGTGCGCGGCACTCCGCTGCCGATGCCGGGCAGCCGGAAGTTCGTGGCGACCGCATGAGCCCGAAGCTGACCGCCGACGAGGTGCTGCGCGGCGCGCGGGCCCTCTACGAGGCGCGGGCGAAGCGGGTGCCCGTCGCGCCGTTCACCGACGCGGACCCGGACCTGGGCGCGGACGACGGGTACGCCGTCCAGCGGGAGCTGACCGCGCTGCTCGTCGCCGACGGCGACGAGGTCATCGGGTACAAGGCGGGGCTCACCTCGGCGCCCATGCAGCAGATGCTCGGCGTGTCCACGCCCGACTACGGTCCCGTGCTGGCCTCCACGGTCCACCCGGACGGGGCGAGCGTGTCCCGCGACGCGTTCATCGCGCCCAAGGTGGAGGCGGAGATCGTGTTCCGCCTCGGCAAGTCGCTGACCGGGCCGGGCGTGACGCCCGCTCGGGCGCGCGCGGCCGTGGGCGAGGTGATGGCGGGCCTGGAGATCGTCGATTCGCGGATCGCGGACTGGCGCATCGGGCTCGCCGACACGATCGCCGACCTGGCGTCGAACGGCGCCGCCGTGCTCGGCCGCCCGTTGGCTCCGCCGCCCGAGATGGACTTCCGGCTCCTCGGCATGGCCTTCTCGCGCGACGGCGAGCTGATCGCGACCGGCGCGGGGGCCGCGGCGCTCGGCGATCCGGCGGCGGTCGTGGCCTGGCTGGCGAACGTGCTGGGCGAGCGCGGGGTGAGCCTCGAAGCGGGGCAGCTGATCATGACGGGCGCGCTGCACGCCGCCGTACCGCTGGTTCCGGGCGCCGTCTTCACCGCGGAGTTCGACCGTCTGGGCGCCATCACCCTGCACGTCTCCTGACCGGGAAGGGCAATACTGCGATGAAGCGAAACGGGCGGCTGTCCGTGGCGGTGCTCGGCGCCGGCCTGATCGGTGTCGACCTGGTGGCCAAGGTGCTGCGTTCGGACTCCCTGGACCTGCGGCTCGTCGTGGGCCGGAGCACCGACGCGCCGGGGCTGCGGCAGATGACCCGGATGGGGCTGCCGGTCTCGACGGACGGCGTCGCGTCCCTGGTCGATCCGGCGGACCCGTTCGACGTCGCCTTCGACGCCACCAACGCCATGTCGCACGCCGAGCACGCCGAGCGGCTGCGGCCGCTCGGCACGATGCTGGTCGACCTGACGCCGAGCAAGGTCGGCCGGATGGTCGTGCCGACCGTCAACGGCACGGACGTGCTGTCGCACCCCGACGTCAGCGACGTCAACATGGTCAGCTGCGGCGGCCAGGCGTCGATCCCCGTGCTGCACGCCATCGCGCGGCGGCACCGGATCGACTACGTGGAGGTGGTGACCACCGCCGCCACGCTGAGCGTCGGCCGCTCGACCCGGCTCAACCTGGACGAGTACGTGGAGACCACCCAGGAAGCGGTGCGCGAGTTCACCGGGGTCAAGGACGTCAAGTCGATCCTCAACCTGAGCCCGGCCAGCCCGCCGGCGACGTTCCGGGTCGCCATGTCGCTGCTCGGCGACGACCTGGAGCCCGATTCGGTGCGCTCGGCGGTCGCGGAGGCCGCGCACGGGCTGCGCGCGTTCGTCGGCGGCTACGACGTCACGGCGTGCACCGTCGACGGCGGCAGGGCCTTCATCGCAGTGCAGGTCACCGCGGGCGGTGACCGCATCCCCAAGTACGCGGGGAACCTCGACATCATCAACTCCGCCGCGCTGCACGTCGCCGAGCAGTACGCGGCGGACCGCCTTTCGACCGCGGGTGCGGAGACCTCATGAGCGCAGCGAACGAAACGACCACGGCCACGGCCACGACCACAGCGACGGCGGCCCGGGGCGGCGGCCGCGGGACCGGCGCGGCGGGCGAGCCGGTGCGCAGGCGGGTGCTGATCCACGACCCGACCCTGCGCGACGGCCACCACGCGGTGCGCCACAGGCTCGACGCCCAGCAGCTGGGCGCCTACGCGCGGGCCGCGAACGCGGCGGGCGTGCCGGTGGTCGAGGTGGGCCACGGCAACGGGCTGGGCGCCTCGTCGCTCCAGGTCGGTCAGGCCAGGCTCAGCGACGACGAGATGCTGTCGGTGGTCCGCGAGGCCCTGACGACCAGCCGGATGGGCGTGTTCATGCTGCCCGGCTGGGGCACCGTCAGGGACCTGGACAAGGCCGTCGCGCACGACGTCGACGTGGTGCGCATCGGTACGCACTGCACCGAGGGCAACCTCGCGGAGCGGCACCTGGGGCACCTGCGGGACGCGGGCGTCGAGGCGCACGGCGTGCTGCTGATGAGCCACATGGCGAGCCCGCAGCGGCTGGGCGAGGAGTGCGCGGCGCTGGTGGAGTACGGCGCGAGCGGCGTCGGGATACTCGACTCGTCGGGCCACTACCTGCCGCCGGACGTCACGGAGCGGATCACGGCGATGCGCGAGGCCGTCGGCCCCGACGTGCCGGTGATGTTCCACGGGCACAACAACCTGGGCATGGCGGTGGCGAACTCGGTCGCGGCGGCCCAGGCGGGCGCCGACATCGTGGACGCCTGCGCCAGGGGGTTCGGCGCGGGGGCCGGGAACACCCAGCTGGAGGTGGTGGTCCCGGTGCTGGAGCGGATGGGCTTCGACACGGGCATCGACCTGTACGGGCTGCTGGACGCGGCGGACATCGCCGAGCGCGAGCTGATGGACGCGCCCCCGGCCGTCGACTCCGTCGGCATCGTCAGCGGGCTCGCCGGGGTGTTCTCCGGGTTCAAGAACCGGGTGCTGGACATCTCGGAGCGCGAGGGCGTCGATCCGCGCGACGTCTTCTTCGCGCTGGGCAGGGCGCAGGCCGTGGCCGGGCAGGAGGACCTGATCGTGGACGTGGCGCAGCGCCTGAGGGAGTCCGGCGGCGACGCGGGGCGGACCACCGGACGGACCGCCGCCCATGTATGACGTGCTCAAGGGCATCCTGGTGGAGGAGCTCCAGCTGAGCGAGTCCGACGTGCTGCCGACGGCGAGCCGCGCCGAGGTCGGCCTGGACTCCGTCGCGATGGTGGAGCTGGCGACGCTGCTGACCGACCGGCTCGGCTTCGACGTCCAGGACTACGAGTTGCTGGAGGCCGCGACGGTCGCGGACCTGGCGCGTCTCCTGGAGGAGCGCGCCGCCGACGCCGTACCCCGTACGGGCCCCGCCGCGGCCGGGCCCGCCTGACGCCTTCCCGTGCCGGACGGCACCGGACGGCACCGGACAACCGCACGGCCCGCCGCGCCGCCCCCTACGGAGCCCTTGGAGCCCCATGCCGATCCCACGTCTGCGCCCGGTCCTGGACGACCTGCCCGCCTACCGGCCGACCGACGGCGTGTACGGCGCGGCGGCGCGCGTCCTGCCGCTGTCCGCCAACGAGTCGCCGGACGCCCCGCTGCCCGGTGTGGTCGAGGCCATCGCCGACGCGGGCGCCACCGTGCACCGCTACCCCGATCCCGGCTGCACCGAGCTGACGGCGGCGATCGCCTGCGCGTACGGCGTGGCCCCCGACCGGGTCGCGGTGGGCGCGGGGTCGGTCGCGCTGCTCCAGACGCTGTTCCAGGCGGTGGCCGAGCCGGGCGCCGAAGTCGTATACGCCTGGCGGTCGTTCGAGCTGTACCCGGTGCTGGCCGATCTCGCCGCCGTCCGCTCGGTGCGGGTCCCGCTGCTGGCCGCGGGGCACGACCTGGCGGCGATGGCGCGGGCGGTCACCGCCGCCACCCGGCTGGTCGTCGTCTGCAATCCGAACAACCCGACGGGCACGGCGGTCGGCACCGACGAGCTGCGGGCGTTCCTGGACCGGATCCCGCCGACCTGCCTGGTGGCGGTGGACGAGGCGTACGTGGAGTACGTGCGGGCGCCCGGCGCGGCGAGTGCGCTCGCGCTCTGTCCCGCGTACCCGAACCTGGTGGTGCTGCGCACGTTCTCCAAGGCGTACGGCCTCGCGGGGCTGCGGGTCGGCCATCTGGTGGGCGCGCCCACCGTGGTCGAGCGGCTGCGCAAGGCGTGTCTGGCCTACGCGGTGAGCGCGGTCGCGCAGCGGGCGGCGCTCGCGGCGCTCGGCCTCGCCGAGCAGCTGCGCGAGCGGGTGGACGCCACGGTCGCCGAGCGCGGGCGGGTGCGCGCCGCGCTGCTGGCCGGGGACTGGGACGTGCCGGACGGGCAGGGCAACTTCCTCTGGCTCGAACTGGGCGGCGCGGCCGAGCGGTTCGGGCGGTGGTGTGCGGGCGAGGGCATCGCCGTGCGGACGTTCCCCGGTGAGGGAGTGCGCACGACGATCGGTTCGGCCGCGGACAACGACGCGTTCGTCGAGGCCTGCGCCCGGTGGCGCGGCCCCGGCCCCGCGGCGACGGCGATGCGGGCGGCGGCCTCGGCCGGCGCTCCGGCATCGGACACGACGGTGACGACGACGGTGGTGAAGTAGTGCGAGTTGGCAGCGCCATGCATGCCGTGCGCATGCTCGACGACAGTTCGCTCCTGCGCGAGGTGGTCGTGTCGCCCGGGATGTGCAGCGGCGGTTCGCTGGTCTTCGGCCGCATCGGGGACTGGACCTGGGAGGCGGTGGCGGCCGCCTGCCGGACGAACGTGCACGCCGCCCGTACGGCCCAGGGACAGCCCGCCTACCTGTCCTTCTACTACTACCACGTGCGCGGCGGGAAGGCCGTCCATCCGCACGGCCTGACCTTCGGCGACGAACTGCGGGTGAGTTCACGGGTGTTCCAGTTCGGCAGCCAGTCGGTGCTCACGCTGCACCGCCTCGCGCCCGCCGACCTGGACCTGCCCGACGAGCCGCTGGATCCGGCCGAGGTGTACGAACGGCCGCACCCGGACTGCCTGTACGCGGAGAACTTCAACCGCTGGATCGCGCGCAGCAGTCCCGGCAGCAACCAGCGGCTCGCGGAGGTGGCGCCGCCCGACTTCGCCTTCGCCGACCTGCCCAGGCTGCCCAACGCGTACTCGCCGCGCGCGGCGGTCGGGCGGGCCCGCGAGGCCGCCTCCTTCTGCTCGGTTCCCCCGCCGGGCTTCGAGGTCGTGGGCGGCGTGCACGCCTCGGAGTACCGGCTGGACGTGGCGCGGGACATCAACGGCGCGGGGCTCGTGTACTTCGCCTCGTACTTCTCGATCTTCGACACGGCGCTGCTGGGGCTGTGGCGCTCGCTGGGCCGCCCCGACGAGCTGTTCCCGCAGCGCAAGGTGATCGACCAGAAGGTCGGCTACTTCGGGAACGCGGACCCGGGCGCGGTCTTCGCGATCGACACCCGGCGGTGGCGCAGCGCGGCGCAGCCGGAGATCGAGATCGCCGACATGGCGCTGCGCGACGCGGCGACGGGGCGGCTGCTGGCCGTGACGGCCGTCGAGGTCGAGATCGGCTGACGTCGCGGGGCTCCGCCCCGGTTCAGGCCGCGGCCGGCAGTCCGTAGCGCACGCCCGTCAGCCGCTCCGAGAGGTCCCACAGGCGGCGGCCGGTCTCCGCGTCGGCCGCCGTGTCCGCGAGCGGCACCCGGGTGGGCGCGCCGCGCAGCTCGCCCCTGCCGTCGGGGCCGATGAACTCGCCGCCGCTCAGGCCCGGTTCGGTCGCCGCGTACAGCTGGGGCAGGGCGCCCCGGTCGGGGCGCTGGGCGAGCAGCGGGCCCGTGAGGTAGCCGAACACCCAGCGCACGAGCGCGACGGGCGCGCTGGTCTGGAGGTTGGTGGCGGTGAAACCGGGGTGGGCGAGGAGGCTGCGGACCGGGCTGCCCGCCTCGGTGAGGCGCAGGTGGAGCTGGTGGCCGAAGACCGCGTTGGCGAACTTGGACTGGTCGTAGAAGCCCATGGGCGAGTAGCCGCGCGCGCCGTCGACGTCGTCGAAGCGGATGCGGCCCTTGCGGTGGTTGAGGGAGCTGACCGTGACCACGCGGGGGTCGGTCCCGGCGGCCAGCAGGTCGAGCAGGAGTCCGGTGAGCGCGAAGTGGCCGAGGTGGTTGGCGGCGAACTGGAGTTCGTGGCCCTGGGCGCTGAGGGTGCGGGGCGGGGCCATCAGGCCCGCGTTGTTGACGAGGACGTCCAGCCGGTCGTGTTCGTCGTGCAGCCGGTCCGCGAAGGCGCGGACCGTGTCGAGGTCGGCGAGGTCGACGCGGCGCACGTCGAGGCGGGCGCCGGGCTGTTCGGCGGTGATCGCGGCGGCGGCCGCGCGCCCCTTGACCTCGTCGCGCACGGCGAGGACCACCCGTGCGCCCCGGCGGGCGAGCGCGCGGGCGGTGGCCAGGCCGAGGCCGCTGTTGGCCCCGGTGACGACGTGGACGCGGCCGGTCTGGTCCTGGATCCGTTCGGCGTTCCACTTCTGCTTCTGCGTCTGCCGATCTGCCATGCGGCACATGCTGCCCCTGATGGCACTAAGTGTCAACGTAGTCTCTGGATGCCACTCACGGCATTCGCTACCATGGCTGGGTGACCACACGCCCCGAACTCAGCCTCGCCCAGCGCAAGCGTCAGCTCGTCTCCGACGAACTGACCGAGACGGCGCTGCAACTGCTGGCCCTGAAGGGCTACGACGCGGTGACCATCGACGAGATCGCCGCGGGCGCGGGCGTGTCCAAACGGACGTTCTTCCGGTACTTCGCGTCGAAGGAGGACGTGGTCGTCCAGTTCCTGGCGGAGATGGGCACCGGGATCCGCGCCGAGCTGGCGTCCCGTCCCGCGGACGAGCGCGCTTCGGTGGCGCTGCGGCACGCGGTCTCGGTGCCGCTCAAGGAGTGCGCCGACCACTCCGAACGGGCCCTGCGCGTGGTGCGGTTGATCCTGCGCACACCCGCGTTGCTGGCGCGCTTCCTGGAGCGCCAGGCGCAGTGGCGCGACGACCTGACGGCGGAGCTGGTGCTACGGGCCGAGGGCACGGGCACAGGGGCGGGTGCGGCGGGCGGTGGCGACGACCTCTGGCCGAGGCTGGCGGCGGGGACGGCGCTCGCCGCCTTCGACGCCGTGCTGAACAGGTGGAGCGAGAACGACGGCGGCGAAGACCCGGTCGAACTGATCGACCGGGCCTTCGCCGTCATCGCGCCCGCGCTGGACGGGACCGGGTGAGGTCCCGCGGCACGGTCAGGTGCCGGACTTGCGCCCGTACACGTAGACCTCGTCGCCGTTGCGCAGCAGGCTCCAGTACTTGGCCGCCGCCGTCTTGGTCATGTTGACGCACCCGTGCGAGCCGGGCGGGGCCCAGACGCTGATGCCGACCGAGTGGAACGCCTGCCCGCCGTCGAAGAACTGGCTGTAGGGCATCGGCACGTTGTACAGGTTCGACACGTGGTCGATGTCGCGCCAGTAGACCTTCTTCAGTCCGGTGCGCGTCGCGTGTCCCTTGCGGCCGGTGCGCACTGCCACGGGCCCGTACACCAGCCTGCTGCCGTCCTGGATCCAGCTGAGCTGGTTGGTCAGGTCGACACAGGCTATGCGGCCCTTGTTGGTCGGGCACTTGCCCGCCTTGTTCGGCTTGTTGCCGATGGCCTTCTGCCGGTTCATCAGGTCCATGACCCCCCAGGTCACGGGACCCGCGAGACCGGCGTTCGGGCTGATCGAGTGCTTGGTCTGGAACGCCTTGATCGCCTTGCAGTCGGCGGCCGACTGCCTGCCGTCGACCGGGCGGCCGAGGAACTTCTCGACCTGCTTCTGGTACGCCCCCGTCTGCGTGGTGCACGAAGCCGCCTGCGCGCTCGTACCCCCGACGGCCATCGTGAGCGGCACCACGAGGCCGGTGATCCCCAGTGCGACGACTCCTCGTCTGCGAATGTCCCCCACGACTGTCTGCTCCTTGTGTGCGAATGATGCGCGTTGCGCATGGTGCGGGTCTGGCCGGATGCGCGTCGTGCGCGATCCACCTTCTAGACCGCGCGAGGGGCACCTGAGTTGCACCGCGGAATACGGCGGTTTGGTAACAGCCGCACCGGCGGCCACCTGCGGCGGGCTCCGGTGCGCACATCCTGGTGGGCCGGGACGGACGGACCGGGGAAACGGGGGTGCCCGATGGCGGGGATGGCCGCACACCTATGCGGCGGATGCGGGCACGCGCGCGGGGTGCACGCGATCTCGCTCGGCCGCTGCCTGGGCGCGCCGGACGACCTCTTCCCCTGCGGCTGCGCCCGGTTCTGGTGGCAGGACGAGCCCGAGGGCGCACCCGCCCCCGGTCCCCCTTCGGCGTCCGAGCCGGACGACGCGGAGGACTCCTGGTGGGCGCGGCAGCGGTCGCCGTACGACAACTGCGGCGGCTGCGGCGGGTAGTGACCGGGCGGCCGGGGGCCGCCTACCCGGCGGCTGCCTTGGCGACCAGGTTCCTGCGCCACTCCTGCAGCCGCTGCATCTCGTGGTCCCCCAGGTTCTCGTCGACGCCGTAGATCGTCCCCCGCTCCGCGGTGATCTCTTCGTCCAGGAGGTCCAGGGCCTCCTGGACGTCGCCGGCCAGCTCCAGTGCGACGATCAGGGAGTTGCGGATCGAACGGGTCTCGCGCTGCCGCCGCCAGTCGAAGGCCAGGGACTCGGCGTACAGGGCCCGCAGCAGGCGTACGCCCTCGGCGCACTCCCCGCTCTCGGCGAGGAACCGGGCGAGGTCCGCCCGGCGGCGATGGGCATCGGCGTGGTCGGAGCCGAGCAGCCGGACGGTGGTCTCCTCGACGGCCCGCGCCTCGGCGACCGCTCCGTCCAGGTCGCCGACCCTGCGGCGGTGCCACGCGAGCGCACTGCGCCACCTCAGGGTTTCGGGGTCCTCAGCCCCGAACTCCGCCGTCCTGTCGGCCACTTCCGCCTCGGACAGTCGAACGATGTCGGCGTGCAGCCCCTCGCCGAAAAGCCACCTGAAGACGCTCAAGCGGGCGGAGAGGGTCGCGGGATGCCAGCGACCCAGGCCCCGGGCGACCCCGTCGAGGTCCGCGTACACGTCCGGCCAGGACCGGGAAGCGGGCCGCGCCGCGTGCCTGAAGCGCCGCCCGACCCGCCAGGCGGCCGGTCCCCGGCCCGGCCGACGCCGCCCGTCGAGCGGCCCCCGACCGTCCAGGCTCCCCGGCCCCTCCGCATTCCCTGACATCAGAGCGCGCCTCCACCGTCGGTCCGCACCTGCCCGCAGGCTATCGGCCGCGGCCGGCCCTGCCCATGGCCCGCGTACCCTGACCCGATGGTCATCCCTCTGCCGCCCGGCGACTTCCGCGCCTACCTCTTCGACTGCGACGGCACCGTCGCCGACTCCATGCCCGTGCACCACCGCGCCTGGCAGCAGGCACTGGGCGAGTGGGGCTGCGACTTCCCCGAGGAGCGGTTCTACGCCTGGGGCGGGCGGTCCGTCGCCGACATCATCGGCTCGCTGAACGAGGCCCACGGCCTCGCCATGCCGGTGGAAGCGGTGGCGCTGCGCAGGGAGGAGCTGTTCCGGAAGCACCTGCCCGACGTCGCCCCCGTGCCGGGGATCGTGCCGCACATCGAGGACGCGTACGGCCGCATCCCCACGGCCGTGGTGTCGGGCAGCACCCGCGAGTCCGTCACGGCGTCGCTCACCGCGCTCGGTCTGCTCGACCGGTTCGACGCCCTGGTCTGCGCCGACGACTGCGAAAAGGGCAAGCCCGACCCCGAGGGCTACCTCAGGGCCGCCCGGATCCTGGGCGTCGCGCCCGAGCACTGCCTCGTCTTCGAGGACACCGAGCTGGGGATCCGGGCGGCGACCGCGGCGGGCATGGCGTCGGTCCGCGTCCCCCAGCCGCACGAGCGCTGAGGGACGGGGGCACACCGGCCGCGGTCGGGCCGGCTCAGACCTGGTAGCGCGCCGGGGCGAACAGGTGCGGGTGGTCCGCCACCCACTCCGACGTCCGCTTCAGCCCGTCCGTCAGCGACACCTCGGGCTCCCAGCCCGCCCAGGCGCGCGCCCGTCCGTTGTCCGAGAGCAGCCGCTCGACCTCGCTGCCCGACGGGCGCAGCCGCGCCGGGTCCACGACGACCTCCGCGTCCCTGCCGGAGGCTTCGACGAGCCGCCGCGCCAGGTCGCCGACGGCGATCTCGCGTCCCGTGCCGAGGTTGACGACCTCGCCGAGCGCGCGGTCGCAGGCGGCCAGCGCGAGGAAGCCGCGCGCGGTGTCGGTGACGTAGGTGAAGTCCCGCGTCGGGGTGAGCGAGCCGAGCCTGATCTCCCGTGCGCCCGCGTGGAGTTGGGCGAGGATGGTGGGGATGACGGCGCGCGCGGACTGGCGCGGGCCGTAGGTGTTGAAGGGGCGCACGACCGTCACGGGCAGTTCGAAGGCGTGCCAGTGCGACAGCGCCACCATGTCCGCGCCGATCTTCGACGCGGAGTACGGCGACTGG
This sequence comes from Streptomyces sp. NPDC050504, assembly GCF_044458065.1. Lineage (NCBI taxonomy): Bacteria > Bacillati > Actinomycetota > Actinomycetes > Kitasatosporales > Streptomycetaceae > Streptomyces > Streptomyces sp. NPDC050504. The sequence continues at coordinate 718,039 of NZ_JBITHO010000006.1, forward strand.
GGCTGGAGCGGGTGGTCCTCGCCGATCGGGGCGGTGCGCGCCGTGCCGTACACCTCGCTGGTCGAGGTGTGGACGAGGCGGCGCACCGCGTGTCGGCGGCAGGCCTCGGCGACGTTCTCCGTGCCCACGACGTTCGTCTGGACGTACGCGCCGGGCGAGTCGTAGCTGTACGGGATGCCGATCAGCGCGGCCAGGTGGAAGACCGTGTCGCAGCCCGCGACGGCGTCCGTGACGCGGCCCGCGTCGCGCACGTCGCCCGCGACGGTCTCGACGCGCGGATCGCCGATGAGGTGGGCGAGGTGGCCCTTCTCGGCGTACGGCTTGTAGTGCACGAACGCACGGACGCGCGCGCCCCGTTCGATGAGCAGGTCCACGAGCGTCGAGCCGATGAAGCCCTCCGCCCCGGTGACCAGGACGGTCCGGCCGGTCCAGTCGAAGCGCTCGGCGGAGGGGGCGGGGGCGGTGGTGGTGGTCATGCGGCGTTCTGCCTTTCGTACGAGGAGGTGTGCGGGGCGGAGGTGGTGTGCGGGGCGAGTGCGATGACCCGCTCCGCGAGGAGTTCGGCGGCGCGGGCGTGCGGGCCGGGGTCGGCGGCGCCGCTCATCGCCGCGAGCCTCGCCGGGTCGGCGAGCAGCGGCCCGACGAGGGCGTCGAGGCGTTCCGCCGTGGTGTCGGCGTCGGCGAGCAGCAGGCCCGCGCCCGCGTCGGTGAGCACCCGCGCGTTGTGCGTCTGGTGGTCGCCGGGGGCGTGCGGGTACGGCACGAGGACGGCGGGCACCCCGACGGTCGCCAGCTCCGCGACCGTCGCCGATCCGGCCCGGCACACCACCAGGTCGGCGGCGGCGTAGGCGAGGTCCATCCGGTCGAGGTAGGGGACGGCCCGGCCGATGGGGCCGAGGCGCCGGGCCGTCTCCGCGAGCGCGGCGGGCCCCGTCTTGACGAGGAGGTGCACGTCGTCGCGGGCCGCCCAGCGGTGGGAGAGCCCGACGGCGGCCTCGGTGAGCCGGGCCGCGCCGAGGCTGCCGCCGTTGAACAGCACGAGCCGTGCCCGGTCCGGCACGCCCAGTGCGCGGCGGGCCTCGGCGCGCAGTGCGGCGCGGTCGAGTCCCGCGATGGCGGCGGCGACGGGCATTCCGGTGGTGGTCGCGCCCGGCAGGTGGCCGGTGTCGAAGGCGACGGCGACGTTGCGGGTGAGCCTGGCCGCGAACCGGTTGGCCCGGCCGGGGACGGCGTTGGACTCGTGGATCAGGCTGGGCAGCCCGGCGAGGCGGGCGCCGAGCACGACGGGCGCGCTGGGGTAGCCGCCCATGCCGACGGCGACCTGTGCGCCCTGCTCGCGCAGGACGGCCCGCGCCTGCGCGCCGGACTTCAGGAGCGCGGCGGGCAGCAGGTAGCGGCGGGCGCCGAGCGCGGGGTCGAAGGGGATCATGTCGACGGTGTGCAGCCGGTAGCCGGCGGCCGGTACCAGCCCGCCTTCGAGGCCCCTGGTCGTACCGACGAAGGAGACGCGTGCGTCGGGGCGGGCCCGGCGCAGCGCGTCGGCGAGCGCGAGTCCGGGGTAGATGTGGCCCCCGGTGCCGCCCGCACCGATCACGACAGACAGTGGTGTGCGCATGTCCGGAACACTCGCGGAGCGGTTTAAGAGGGTTCTAAGACGCCGGTTTGGCAGGCTTTGCGCCATGGCAACCTTGCACAGCGCAGCAGCGAAGGTCCTGGTCGTGGACGACGAACCGGAGGTGAGGGAGGCGGTCGCGGACGGCCTGCGGGTGGCGGGGCACGAGGTGCGGGAGGCGGCGGACGGCCTCGCCGCGCTCTCGGAGGTGGCGGCCTGGCAGCCGGACGCGCTCGTGCTCGACGTGATGATGCCCGTACTGGACGGGCTCGCCGTCTGCCGCAGGCTGCGCGCGCTAGGCGACCGCACGCCGGTGATCGTGCTGACCGCGCTCGGTTCGGTGAGCGAGCGGGTCGACGGGCTGGACGCGGGCGCCGACGACTACCTGGTCAAGCCCTTCGCGCTGGACGAGCTGGCGGCGCGGGTGCGGGCGCTGCTGCGGCGGACCGCGCCGGATCCCGACGACGACGCGCTGCTGTCCTTCGCGGACCTGGTGGTCGACCCGGCGAGCCGCACGGGCTCCCGGGGCGGGCGGGCGCTGGAGTTCAGCCGCACCGAGTTCGCGCTGCTCGAACTGCTGCTGCGCCACCGAGGGCAGGTGCTCCCCAGGGAACTGATCCTGGAGCTGGTCTGGGGCCGGGACTTCGGCCCGGAATCCAACTCGCTCGCGGTGTACGTGGGTTACCTGCGCTGCAAGCTGGAGGCGGGCGGCGCGTCCCGGCTCGTGCACACGGTGCACGGCGTCGGCTACCGGCTGGACGTGCGGTGAGCGCGCGGCGCGGGCTCGGGGCGCGCTGGCGGCGACGGCGCCCGCTGCGCACCCGGCTGGCCGTCGCGACGTCGGCCGCCGTCGCCGCGGTGGCGCTGCTGGTCTGCACGGCGGCGTTCTTCGTCGTCCGCTACGAGCTGTACCACCAACTCGACCTGAACCTGACCCAGTCCGCGACCCTGGTCACCCAGCAGCGCGGGGACGCGACGCCGGGCGTCCGCGCGGGCGAGTGCCGTTTCCTGTCCGCGCCCGCCTGCGCGCAGGTGGTACCGGCCGCCCCCGGGCGCGACGCAGCCGACTACCTGCTGCCGGTCTCGGGTCCCGTGCGGGAGGTGGCGGCCGGTGAGCGCGCCCCGTACTTCACCAACATCACCCTGTTCGGCCGTCCGGTGCGGATGCTCACCACGCCGTTCGGCAGGGGCACGGCGCTTCAGGTGGCACTGCGCGCGGACACCGTCGAGAAGGGGGTGCGGCAGGCGACGTGGCTGCTGGTGACGGTCGGCGGCGCGGGCGTGCTGCTCGCGGCCGGTCTCGGCTCGTGGGTCGCGCGCCGGAGCCTGGCGCCCGTGGCGCGGCTCACCGCGACCGCCGAGCGGATCGCCGCGACGCGCGACGCGCGCCACCGCATCGAGCTGCCGCCCGCGCCTGCGGGCGCGTCGGGCAAGGAGGACGAGGTGACGCGGCTCGCGGCGACCTTCAACACCATGCTGGGCGAGCTGGAGCAGTCGGTCACCGCGCAGCGGCGGCTGGTCGCGGACGCCTCGCACGAGCTGCGCACCCCGCTGACCGCGCTGCGCACGAACGCCGAACTGCTGGCGCGCGCCGACCGGCTGACGGCCGCCCAGCGCGAGCGGGCGTCGGGCGCGCTCGCCCGTCAGCTGCGCGAGGTGACCGGGCTGGTGAACGACCTGGTCGAGCTGGCGCGGGACGAGGAGCCGCGGCCGCTGGTGGAGGAGGTCCGCCCGGCCGACCTGGTGGACCACGCGGTGGGCGCGGCCCGCGCGCACTGGCCGCAGACGGTCTTCACCGCGCACGTCGACGCGGCGGGCCGCGCGCGGACCCTGCCGGGGGTCCCGGCGCGGCTGTCCCGGCTGCTGACGAACCTCCTGGACAACGCGGCGAAGTTCAGCCCGCCGGGCGCGGCGGTGGAGGTGTACCTGAACGAACGGGAGTTGACGGTACGGGACCACGGTCCGGGCATCGCGCCCGACGACCTGCCCCACGTCTTCGACCGCTTCTACCGGGCGGAGGCCGCGCGGGCGCTGCCGGGCTCGGGGCTCGGCCTGGCGATGGCCCGCCAGATCGCGCGGGCGCACGGCGCGGAGCTGACGGCACGGAACGCGCCGGGCGGCGGCGCGGAGTTCCACCTGGAACTGCCCGAACCGCGCCCTACGGCCGCGCGAGCGCCGCACGCAGGTGCGCCACCGTCTCCGCACACGCGTCCCTGACGCTCTCGGCCTGGGCCGTCGTCCCCAGTTCGGTGAGCAGCAGCACCGCCGCCTCCACCGCGGCGGCCCGCACGGGCACCGTGCGCAGCGGGGCGAGGGCGGCCGTCGCCCGCTCCCCGGCCGAGGGGTTCGCGGGGGCGGAGGGGATCAGGGCGTGCACGCCGCGGCCGATGCCGCCCTCGCGGGCCGACGGGACTGCGGGCGGCACTGCGGACGGGACTGCGGGCGGGACTGAAGGTGCTGTCACGGCGCTCATTGTTCCGTACCCGCGCCCTTCGGCAGGGCCCGAAGACCCCGAGGGGTCCGGCCCTGTTCAGGCCCGTGCCGCCACGACCGCCAGCGTGGCGTACCGCGCGGTGAATTCGCCGCCCGCCGCGTCGATCGCGGCGCCCACGTCCGTGAGGACCGCCGCCCGCTGTCCAGGGCTCAGCTGGGCGTGCCCGCCGGTCGTGCGCAGGTGGTCCAGCCACTCCTCGCGCCCGTAGGTCCGCTCCCAGTCCAAGCGCCACCGCTCCGGCCCGGCGAACGCACCGGCCCGCCGCAGCCCGTCCTCCGCCCGCGCGCACAGCGCCCCGTACCCGTCCACGGCGGAGAGCGAGGGCTCGCCCGCGAGGAGCGAGCCCGGTGCGACGCGCGCGTAGATCCCGGCGAATTCCCGCGCGAGCGCGGCCGGGGGTTCGACCGCGTTCCAGAACACGGCGAGCGGGGCGCCCGGCCGCAGCGCGGACGCCGCGCGTCCGGCGCCCGCGACGGGGTCGATCCAGTGCCAGGCCTGACCGGAAACGGCCGCGTCGAACCGGCGGCCGGCCGGGTCCCAGTCCTCGAAGCCCGCGACCTCGCTCTCCACTCCGCCGCGGCGCGCCAGGTCGCCCATCCGGGCGTCGGGGTCCACGCCCAGCACGCGGCAGCCCGCCGCCGCGAACTGCCGGGCGACGATGCCGGTGCCGCTGCCGATGTCGAGCACGTACGGGCGCGGGTCCGGGCAGAGCGCGACGATCCGCTCCACCAGTTCCCGCGGGTAGTCGGGCCTGGCCCGGTCGTAGCGCGCGGCGTCCGCGCCGAACGACTCCGCCGTCCGCCGCTGCCGATGAGGCTCTATAGTGGGCATGCGCCCACTATGAATGGGCACATGCCCACTCGTCAACGGGTCAGGCCCGCAAGGAGATTCGCCATGCCGACAGGCGTAGCCATCCAGGACGCGCGCGAGCAGCTCTTCGCCGCCGCGGAACGCATCCTGCTCACGGGCGGCCCGAGCGTGCTCACCAGCAGGGCGGTCACCACGGAGGCGGGCTGCGCCAAGGGCGTGCTGCACCGGCACTTCAGCGACTTCGACGGCTTCCTGGCCGAACTGGTGCGGGACCGCGTCGCGCGCGTCGAGCGGCAGGGCGCCGCACTGCGCGGGGCCGCGGGCACCGGCACGGTCACCGATCACCTCACCGACGCCCTCACCGAGCTGTTCGGTTCCGTGGCCGTCGCGGTCGTCGGTCTCGTGACCTCGCGGGACGAGCTGCGGGCCAGGCTCCGCGAGACCACCCCGACCGGCGTACCGGTCCTGACGGAGGCCGCGGCGGCGCTCGCCTCGTACCTCGCGGCCGAGCGCGAGCTGGGCCGGATCGCGGCGGACGCCGACGTCGAGGTGCTCGCCCCCACCCTGATCGGCACGGGCCACCTGCTCTTCGCCGACCGCGGGGCCGCGCCCCCCGGGCGCGGGACGGTCCGTCAGACGGTGGGCGCGGTCGTCGCGGGCGTGCTCCGCTAGGGGCGCCCGCGACGGTCGGGTCAGCCGACGCGCTCGCCCGTCGCGCTGCCCTTCAGCCACTGCTCCCAGCTGAGGTTCCAGTCGCCGTAGCCGTTGCCGAAGGTGTCCATGGGCTTGCCCGCGCTCCCGACGACCTGCACCACGTCGCCCTTGCGGCTCAGCTCGTACAGCCACTTCGCGTCGGTCTCCGACATGCCGATGCAGCCGTGGCTCACGTTGCGCTTGCCGAAGTGCTCGGCGTTGTCGGGAGCCGCGTGGATGTACTCGCCGCTGATGGTCTCCCGCATGCTCCAGTCGTACGCGTCGTAGTAGCCGTCCGGGCTGTTGCGCGGGATGCCGATGGTCCGTGAATCCATGATGACGCGGCCGTCCTTGGACAGGATCGTCTTGATGCCGTCGCGGGTCTTGAACCGCTCCTCGCCACCGCTGATCGGTATGGTCCTGACCGGCTCGCCGCCCCGCACGACGGTCATGGTGTGGGCCTTGAGGTCGACGGTGCTCACCATCGACTCGCCGATCGTGAACGACACCCGGCGGTCGGCGGCGCCCGCCGCTCCCCCGGTGAGCCTGACCCGCTCCAGGCGGGCGTCGAGGCTCACCTTCGTCCCGGGCTTCCAGTACGTGCGCGGCCGGAAGTGCACCACCGTGTCGCCCTTGGCCTCGGCCCAGTGCCAGGCCCCGGTGACCTGCGGTGACGTACGCACGGAGAGGCGGCCCTCGATTCCGGCGCGCAGCGCGGGGTCGACGCGCTGGCCCTTGAAGACGATCGCGAGGGGCTGGCCGACGCCGACGGTCTCGCCGTTCTCGGGCGTGATCTGCGCACGGACCCGGCGGTGCGCGGAGCCGGTGACGAGTTCGGCGGCGGGCGGCGGGGTGGACACGGCCCTTGCGGGGGCGGAGGGGGCGGTGGGGGCGGTGGACGGCGCCTTCGGGGACCCGGTCGCCGCGGCGGCCACCCGTTCCCGGTCCTGCCGCTCGGTGCCACAGGCCGCCGTGGCGAGTACGAGAGCGGCGACCGCCGTCGGGACGAGAGCGGTCGAGAGTCGGGAACGGCGCATGCTTCCTCGGGTATTCAGGGAATCGGTGAATCGGCGATTCGGGGAACGGTGATCCGGTGAATCGGCGATTCGGGCCATAAAGGGGACAGGCCAGCCTAAGCGGGCGGGGCCGTCCCCCGGCCGGGTCCTTGGTCCCGGTCCGAGGGGTCCGAGGTCCCGGGCGCCGCGGCGTGGGCCAGGGCGCTGGGGGTCAGCCGGCCGACGATCGCCGGGGCCTCCCGGACCAGCGCCTCGTCGGTGAGCGCCGCCACCATGAACAGCGCGAAGTCCACCCGGCGCGTCAGGTCGCTGGCCAGGACCGGATCGCCCACGTGCCTGCTCCACACGGGCAGTCCCTGGCTCTCGCCCTCCTCCAGGCTGCTGCCGCGCACCACGGTCCAGCGGGCGTCGCTGGCGAACACCCTCCGGCACGCCTCCACCTGGTCGTCGATCTCCACCGCGCGCACGAGCTTGCCCAGCACGGCGGCGGCGCGGACCCCCAGGAGGAACAGCCGCGAGTACGCGTCCTTTCCGTCGCGCGTGATGTGCCAGCCGCAGGAGAAGACCAGGCGCGCGCCGGGCCGCGCGTGGTCGAGCACGGCCTGCGCCGTGCCCGACGCGTACTGCCGCACGCCCCAGGGCACCAGCACCGTCAGCACCCCGTCGCACCCCTCGACCGCCCGCCCGACGACCTCCGGGTCGTTCGTGGGTCCGGGGACGACGGTGATCCGGCCCTCGAACGCGGCGAGCTTCGGCACGCTGCGCTCCCGGCACACGCCGACCACCTCGTAACCGCGCTCCAGCGCGTGCCTGACCATGTACTGCCCGAGCTTGCCCGAGGCCCCGACGACGCAGACCTTCTTCATGCGTTCCGTACCCATGGCGCGGTCCTCCACCTTCACCGGCGTGCCGACCTTATGCTGTAAGGCAAGTTAGCCTTATGCCGTAAGACGGTCAAGGGAGCACGGAGGAGGGGCGGATGCCCGAGGGCGGGAAGAGGACCGGGAACGCCGGGAGGGCGGATGCGGGCGGGAGCGCCGCCGCGCGGAAGGGCCGGCGCGGCGCGTCGGAGCGCCTTCCGCTCAGCCGCGAGCGCGTGATCCGCGCGGCGGTGGCGGTGGCGGACGAGAAGGGGGCGGCCGCGCTCACCATGCGGGCCGTCGCCGAGCCGCTGGGGGTGGAGGCGATGTCGCTCTACCACCACGTGGCGGGCCGGGAGGACATGCTGGACGGCATGGTGGACGCGGTGTTCGCCGAGATCGACCTGCCGCCGCGGGACACGGACTGGAAGAGCGCCGTGCGCCACCGCGCGCTCTCCGCCCGCGCGGCCCTCCTGCGCCACCCGTGGGCCGTCGGTCTGATGGACTCCCGGTCCCGGCCGGGGCCCGCGACGCTGCGTCACCACGACGCCGTCATCGGGGCGTTCCGCGCCGGAGGCTTCTCCGTGCCGATGGCCGCGCACGCCGTCTCGCTGGTCGACAGCTATCTGTACGGCTTCGTGCTCCAGGAGACGAGCCTGCCGTTCAAGGGCGCGGCGGAACTGGACGAGGTGGCGGGCGCGATCCTCGACGGGATGCCCGACGACGCCTACCCCCACCTCGCCGAGCTGGCCGGACACGTCCTGCGGCCCGGCTACGACTACGCCGACGAGTTCGCCTTCGGCCTCGGCCTGGTCCTCGACGCCCTCGGCCCGGACGCGCTCCAGCAGCCCTGACGCCCCTCCCTCCCCCCTTCCTTCCCCCGGGGGCCGGGGGGGCTTACGCCTCCAGCACCAGCAGGACGTGCTCGGCGTCGTCGTACCAGTCGGTCTCCGCGCGCCGGAAGCCGTGCTTCTCCAGCAGCCTCACCGAGCCGGTGTTGCCCTCGTGCGGGTCGGCGTAGAGCGGGCGCTCGCGTTCGAGACCGAGGAAGAGTCCCAGCGCTTCCGTGCCTATGCCCCGGCCCCAGTACGGCCTGCCCAGCCAGTACCCGATGAAGCGCCGCTCCCCGTCCCACCACGCCACGACGTTGCCCGCGAGCTCGCCGTCGACCGTGACGGCCTGGACGCGGTTGGCGGGGTCGCCGAGGACCCTCGTCCTCCAGTGCGTCATGAAGGCGTCCCTGGCCCTGGGCGTGAACCGGGAGCGCCTGGCGGCCTCTTCGTCGTTCTCCTGCTCGAAGAACGTCTCCAGATCGGCCTGTTCGACGTCCCGCAACTGCACGTGGTTGTCCATGGCCCAGAGTCTGGCACCCGCCACTGACAATGGCCCGTGACCTGGGCGAACACCCTCAGCCGAACTGGCTGAGCGTCCCCAGGACCGTGTCGACCGCGCTGTGCACGGCGGACGCCGCCGCCGTGTCTGCGAGGTAGAAGCCGAACCCGGCGCAGATGAGGGCGTGCGACACCTTCGTGCCGCCCTTGCGGCACAGGATGACGGCGGCCCCCGCCAGCACGAGCACGAGTGAGAGATGGAGGGATGGCACGCGGTTCACCTCGCGGTCCCCGAGGCTGGTGTGCGTCGGCCGCCGCACCGGGCGGCAGCCTCGCCGCCCACGCTACGTCCGCCCGCGCACGCCCGCCACACGACCGGTCACGCGCCGTCAACGAAGGAGGTCGGACCACCTCGACCGGGTGAGCGGCCGGGTGGCCGCCGCCTCCGGCACCCGCGCCGCCGACCCGGCACCGGGGCCGACGGACCCGGGGCGCGACTCCGCTGGAGCGCCGGACCCGGCCCCCGTACCCGCCCTGGCATGCTGGCCCCATGCCGACGCCGATGCCTCCGCAGCCGACCGCACCGTCCTTCGAGGGGCTGCGGATAGCGGCCCGCGGCGTCACCCAGGAGGTCAAGGGCGCGGGGCGGGTGCTGAACGGCGTCTCCTTCGACGTGGCCCCCGGCCGCCTCACCGCAATCGCCGGGAGCAGCGGCGCGGGCAAGACCGTGCTGCTCCAGTCACTGGCCGGGCTGCGGGCGCCCACGGCCGGGGACGTGCTGCACGACGGGGCGCGTCCCGGCCCTCCGGGGCGGGACTTCGGGTTCGTGCCGCAGGACGACATCATCCACCTCGACCTGCCGCTGCGGCGCACCCTGACGTACGCGGCGGGGCTGCGCATGCCGCCCGGCACCGCGCCCGGCGCGCTCGCGTCCGCCGTCGGCCGCGCGCTGGACGCGCTCGGCCTGGCGCACCGGGCGGACACGCCCGTGCGGGCACTCAGCGGCGGCGAGCGCAAACGGGCGTGCGTCGCGGTCGAGTTGCTGACCAGGCCGCGCGTGCTCTTCCTCGACGAGCCGACGTCCGGGCTCGACCCGGTCACCGGCGCCGCGCTGCTGCGGACCCTGCGCGGGCTCGCCGACGCGGGCACCACGGTCGTGCTGACCACCCACGTGCCGGCCGATCTGCCGCGCTGCGACCGGGTGGTGTTCCTCTCGCCCGGCGGCGAGGTCGCGTTCGCCGGGGACGCGGCCGCGCTGTGCGGGGCGTTCGGCGTCGGCACGCCGGAGGAGGTGTACGAGGCGGTGGCCGACGGGGCGCGCGCCGCCACCGCACCCGTCTCGCCCCCGCACGACCCCGTCGACGTCCCTGCCCGGGTGCCGGAAGCGCCGCGCACCGGTGCCGTGCGCCAGTGGGCGCTGCTCACCCGGCGCGGCGTCGCGCTGCTGCTGCACAACCGGCTGTCGGTCGCCGTCCTCGCGGGCTCGCCCGTGATGATCGTGGCGATGTTCGCCGTGCTGTTCCGCGCGGGCGCCTTCGACCCCGAGTCGCCCGACCCCGGGTCCACCGCGATGATCATGTTCTGGATCGCCTTCGGGGCGTTCTTCTTCGGGCTGACGTACGGGCTGCTGCAGATCTGCGCGGAGTTGCACGTGCTGCGCCGCGAGTGGCTGGCGGGGGTGCGGCTCGGGCCGTACGTCGCGGCGAAGCTCACCACCATGCTGCCGGTGCTCGCGTCCGCGGACGCGCTGCTGCTCGCCGTGTTGCGCGCGCTGGACCGGCTTCCGGCGGCGGGCTGGGCCACGTACGCCTCGCTGTACGCGTCGAGCCTGCTGGCCTCGGCCGCCGCGCTGGCGCTCGGGCTGCTGGCGTCGGCCGCCGTGACGGACCCCGGTCAGGCGACGCTGATGCTGCCGCTGCTCTGCTTCCCGCAGGTGCTGTTCTCGGGGGCGTTCGTCCCCGTGCCGCGCATGACGGTCGCCGGGGAGGCGCTCAGCTGGGCGATGACGAACCGCTGGGCCTTCGAGGCGCTGGGCAGCGGGGTCGGTCTGGAGGAACTGTGGCGGGACGGCGGTTCACCGCTGGGGCCGCCGCTGCTGGCTTCGTACGGCGACTCCTTCGGCCACCCGGCGGGCCGGGGGTGGCTGGTGCTCGCGGGCTTCACACTGGTGTTCCTCGCGGGCACGTGGGCGGTGCTGGTGCGCAAGTGCCGTACGGGCGCGGAGGGTTCCAGGGCGGGCCGCTGAAAGCCCGTCGGGCGGACGGCGGCAATGTCGGGCCGCTGAAGGCCTCCCGGGCGGACGACGGCAGTGTGACGGCGGGCCTAGCAGCCCTCCCGCGCCGCCAGGCCCGCCGCGCTCGGTACCCGGTCGCGGTAGGTGTCCCGGACGAAGGCCAGGAAGACATCGACGTCCCTGGGCTGCGACGCCGGGCCCAGGGACACCCGGACCGCACCCGCCGACGGCAGGCCGAGCAGTTCCAGGTACTCCTCCAGGGACCCGGCCTCCTCCCGGGCCGCCGCGCGCAGTCGGCGCAGCGGCAGGCCGAACGCCGCCTCCCCCGCCCCCGGGTTGCAGAAACAGCCCGTGCGCAGCGAGATGCCGCGCCCGCCGCTCTCGCGGGCGACGATCCGTTCGTCCACGATCCGGCCGTCCGCGCCGAGCACGTTCAGCGCGACCGTCCCGCCGCGCGCCGCCTCGCCGCTGCCGGGGCCGTACACCCTGACCATCGGGCTGCCGTCGCTGTGGCGCAGGGCGGCGACGCCCGTGAGCATCCGGTCGGTCAGCGCGGCGACGTGGTCGTGGACGCGGGCCAGGCCCAGGCCGTCGATCCACTCCAGTCCGGCGGTCACGTCCGGTACGGCGAGGAAGTTGACGGTGCCGTCCTCGAAGGCCGCCTCGTCCTCGGCGAGCACGTGCCACTGCGCCTGCGCGCTGACCGCGTAGATCGTGCCGCCGGAGAACCAGGGGCGGCGCAGTGCGCGCAGCGCCTCGCGGCGGGCGATCAGGCTGCCCACGCCGGTCGGGTGGCCGAAGACCTTGTACCAGCTGACCACGGTGAAGTCCGGGTGGAAGCGGCTGAGGTCGAGCGGGTTGGCGGGGGCGTAGGCGGCGGCGTCGAGCAGCACGTCGTAACCGAGTGCCTTGGCTCCCGCCAGCCACTCCAGGGAGTGCTGCACGCCGGTGAAGTTGCTCTGCGCGGGGTAGACGAAGAGACCGCGCGGGGTGCCGCGGCGCGGGGCGCGCAGGGCGGTGCGGAGCCGGTCGTGCCTCTCCCGGCCGGCGAGCGCCGCGCGCAGGCGCCGTTCGTCGACGCGCAGGGCGGGCCCGCTCACGGGGACGTAGTGGGTGCGCGCGCCGCGCGCGGCGGCGAACTCCCGCAGTCCGTTGACGGAGTTGTGGTTGTCCAGCGTCAGCACGAGTCTGCTGTGCGGGGTGAACGGATACGCCTCGCCGACCAGCCGCAGCGCGCCCGTCGCGTTGGCCGTGAACACCACGGCGTACTCCGCGGGGTCGGCGTTGAAGTGGCGCAGCACCGCGTCGCGCGCCTCGGCGAGCAGCCGCCCCGACGCGCGGGACGCGGGGCTCTCGGAGTGCGGGTTGCCGTAGCAGCCTGCGGTGATGCGGGCGGCGCTCGCGTGGACGAGCGAGCTGGGCGGCAGGCCGGCGCCCGTGTGGTCGAGGTAGGTGTGGCCGCCCGCGTCGAGGTAGCCGAACTCCCGCTCGCGCAGCTCCGCGAACCCCATGCTCTTCGACGCGTCCACGGCCGTCCTCCGCTCTCCGGCCCGGCGCGGCGCGGGCCGACGGTTCTCCGGGGCCCGGCGCGGGCCGGGGGCGCGCTTTCCCCGCCGGCGTGCGCCCCCATGCGCAGTCTGCCGCCCCGCGAGCGCCCCCGCAGCCCGTGACCCGCCGTGCGGTGCCGGTCCGCCGGACGGGCCCCTGCCCCTCGTCGGCGAGGAGCCGCGGGCCCCTGCCGTACGAGGCTAGTTCGATTCGCCCCAAGGGCCGAACCTTTCCCCCGCGCGCCGCCCGGTGCCTCCCCGCCGCGCCCCTCCGCGTCCCACCGAGCCTCGCTGTCCGTCGCTGCCCGTCGCTACTTGTCGCCGCCCTTGCGCCTGGCGTTGTTGAGCGCGTCCACCGCGCCCTTCGCGTCGCCGATCGTGGCGTAGTCGACGGCGACGAAGTTCACCGGGCGCCCGCGTTCCCGTTCGCAGCGAGCGGCCCGGTCCAGGACGTAGGCGCGGGCGTTGACCTCGCCCGCGTCGAGCCTGCTGCCGCCGTCGCGGGTGATGAAGTGGTTGAGCAGGAACAGCCGCTTGCCCGTGCCGCCCCGGTGCGGCACGCAGGACATCTCGGCGGGCTTGCGGAAGGCGAACGGGGTCTCCATGCCGTACGCGTAGAAGTTGCGGTACCAGGGCGCGGGACCGTCCGCCTGCTCGGCGAAGACCACCAGGCGGTGGTTGTCGCGGATCATGTCGCCGAGCTTGGGCCAGGGCTTGGCCGGGTCGGCCTGCGGCGTCATCAGATAGCGCTCCAGGCCCGCCTCGCGGAAGGCTCCCGCCGTCTGCTCGCCGGTGATGGCGTCCTGAACGATCAGGGTGACGACGTCGCCCCTGTTCTCCTCCAGCCAGGCGCCGATCTCGCGCAGCGCCGGCACCAGCGGCGTCGCCCCGGCCCGGCAGACGCCGTGGCAGAGCCACAGTCCCGGCCTCGGCGGGTTGGCCGCCTCGCTCAGCGCGCGGATCTGTTCCTTGAGCCCCGGCGCGAACTCCGCGATGCGCAGCCGCTCGACGGCTTCCTCGGGCGTCTCCCAGGTGTACGTGTCGATGAGCAGGGCCCGCGCGCCCGCGTTCAGCTGGGCGGTGATGCCGGGGTCCTGGAGGGGGCCGATGTAGCGGTCCTCGGTGGTCGACATGGCGTTGTGCGTGGCGAGGTAGGCGACCTCGTCGTAACGCCGCTCGCAGAGCGCGGCCGAGCCCAGGCACAGGTCGCCCGCGCCCTTGCCCGCCGCGCGCGGCACGAAGACCGCGCCCGCGACGGCCCCGGCCACCACGAGCGCGGCGGCCGCGGCGACGGCGCGCACCAGCGCGACCCGGGCGCCCGCCGGGCTCGCCGCGACGCGCGGCCACAGGTGCGCGCCCGCCGCGAGCAGCAGCCCGGCGGTCAGCGGTGCGGCGGCGGTGAGCAGTCCGACCGAGAGCAGGCTGCCCGCCGCCCGGTGCTGGACGTCGTCGGTCAGTTCGGCGAGCGAGGGCGGCCAGGAGGCGGGCGGTTCCCGCACCAGGTCGCCGAGCTGCCCGTACGCCAACAGCACCACGAGGCCCGCGAGCAGTCCCCCGGCGGCGAGCGCGAGGCCCAGCGCGCGCAGGCGGCGGGCCCAGCCCGGCGGTCCCTTCCACAGGAAGAGGCCGATCGCGACGAGCCCGGCGGCGAGTGCGGCGCCGCGCATCACCTCCAGGCCCAGATGGGTGAAGGCGCGGGCCGCCTTCACCGGGCCGAGGTCGACGCCCTCGGCCTCCAGGTCGGGCACGATGCGCCACTGTCCGTTGTCGGTGATCCCGGCGAGTTCGCGCCGCGCCTCGGGTGCCTTGTCGCCGATCAGGTAGGGGCCGACAGCGGCGAGCGCGGTGGCCGTGTCGCCGCTCGCCAGCGCCGCGGACACCTGCGGGCGCAGCGCCGGCCCGACGGACTCCGGGAGCGCCCCGACGAGCAGGTCGGTGGCCTTGCGCGCGGTCGCGGCGCCCAGCTTCAGCTCGGGCAGCGCGACGGGCCTGCGGCCCGCAGCGATGTCGCCGAGCGCGCCGGACAGCTGTCCCATGAAGGCGGGGAAGTCGGCCGACTGGCGGCCCTGGGCGGTGGCGACGAGGTCGCCGAGGTAGATCTGCGCGACGCTGCCGATGTTCGTCAGTACGGGCGTGAGGTCGACGCTCACCCCGAGCCGGTCGTCGCGGCCGCGCAGGTAGTCCAGGCCGTGCCCGATCTGTTCGTCCACGAGGGTGCGCAGGGTCGCGGGCGGCAGGACGGTGCGCAGGTTGGCGGTGATCAGCGACTGCGGCACGGGGACCCGGCCCAGCAGGTCGCGGGTGACGCGGGCGGCCTGGGGGTCGACGAGCACCTGGTCGTACAGCCGCTCGTAGGCGTCCTCCTCGTCGAGGACCGACTGGTAGTACGCGCGGTTGAGCACCGTGCTGTCGGCGGTGCCCGCCAGGGTGAGCAGCGTGACGCTCAGCGCGGTCACGACGAGCGCGACGGCGTGGGCGAAGCGGCGGAGGCCGGGGCGGGCGGTCGCCCGGCCGCCCCACCACGTGCGCGGCATGGGTGGGGCTCCTTCCGATCCCGTTCTCGTGTCGATTGCTCCAGTATCTTCCGATTTGAGCATTCGTCGGCCGGTGCGGCCACCGGCGCGCACGGGCGGTCGCCACCGGCGCGCACGGGACGCCGCCCGCGGTACGCGTGTCCGGAAGCGGCCGACGCATGCGGGCAAATCGGCGAACGGCCCCCGTCGCCCGCACCCCCGAGATACGTTACCCGCCAGTCATTTACCTCTCCGGGAGCCTACGTGACCGTCTGGGCAGGCCGTACCGCCGTCGAAATCGCCGCAGCCGTGAGGGAGCGGCGGATCACCCCACGGGAGGTCGTGGCCGCCCACCTCGCCAGGATCGAGGCGCTGGACGGCCGGGTCGGGGCGTTCCGCAGCGTCCGTGCGCAGCGGGCGCTCGCCGAGGCCGACGCGGTGGGCACGCGGGCCGACCTCGGGGAACTGCCGCTGGCGGGCGTGCCGGTGGCCGTCAAGGACAACCTCGCGCTGCGCGGCGAGCCCACCCGCAACGGCACCGCCGCCTCCTCGGACGCGCCCGCCGACGAGGACCACGTGACCGTCGCCAGGCTGCGCGCGGCGGGCGCCGTGGTCGTCGGCAAGACGAACGTGCCCGAGCTGTGCGTGTTCGGCACGACCGAGGGCGTGCACGGCACCTCCCGCAACCCCTGGGACACGCGGCGCACGGCGGGCGGTTCGTCCGGGGGCAGCGCGGCGGCGGTCGCGGCCGGGATGGTGCCGATCGCGCTCGGCAACGACGGGATGGGCTCCATCCGCATCCCGGCGGCCAACTGCGGTCTCGTCGGGCTCAAGCCGGGGTACGGCAGGGTGCCCGCCGGGATCGGCAACGGCGACTGGTTCGGGATGTCCGAGAACGGCCCGCTGGCCACCACGGCGGCCGACGCGAGGCTGCTGTTCGCGGTGCTCGCGGGCGAGGACCGGGCGGCGCTCGCCGCGGAGCGCCCCGAGCCAGGACCGCTGCGCGTCGCGCTGTCCACCCGCAGCCCCATAGCCGGAGTGCCCGTCACCCTGCCCTACGCCCGCGCCGCCCACGAGGCCGCGGCCCTACTGGCGCACGCGGGCCATCTGGTGACGCGCGCCCACCCCCCGTACCCGCTCTCGCTGAGCACCATCGCCCTGGCGCGCTGGACCGGCGGCACCGCGTGCGACGCCGAGGGTCTGGACCCGAGCCTGCTGGCGCCCAGGACCCGCAGGCACGCCGCGCTCGGGCGGGCCGCCGAACGGGCCGGGCTGCTGCGAACCGACCACCGCGCGCTGCTGCGCAAGCGGCTGACGCCGTTCTTCGCGCGCTACGACGTGCTGGTCACCCCGACGCTCGCGCGGCGCGGACCGGCCGCGGCGCCCTGGCACGAGCGCGGCTGGTGGGGCAACGTCCTGGTGAACACGGCGTACGCGCCGTTCACGCCGCCGTGGAACCTCACCGGCTGGCCCGCCGTTTCGCTGCCGGTGGGCGTCCTGCCCGGCGGCGCGCCGTGCGCGGCGCAGCTGGTCGGCAAGCCGGGCTCGGAGCACCTTCTGCTCGACCTCGTGGCGCGGATCGAGGAGCTGCGCCCCTGGCGGCGCACCGCCCACGAGCTGCTCAGCAGGGCTGGCGCCACACCCCGAGATCCAGCTTCTTCCGCATCGAGCTGAGCCCCAGCTTCTGGGTCCGCGCGCAGAAGTCGCCCACCGGCAGCTTGTACTCCACGTGCAGCACCGCCTTGCCCGCCTTCACGAACGGCGTCAGCTGCTCGCAGTCGTCGTACTGCGCGCACTCCTCGTTGACCGCGAACTCGAAGTCCTCCACCAGCTCCGGGATCTGCGGCAGGTCGTTCTTGAGCCCGACCGACAGGCCGCGCTCGTGGCCGAGTGCGGCGAGCATGCGGTTGTACGCGAGCTGGTGGGCGCCGGTCAGCGGAAAGCCGGTGTCGTTGAGGTAGGCGTCCATCAGGTCGGGTTCGACCGCGTCGAAACCGCGTTCCGCGCACAGGTCGAAGCGCTTGGCCATGAGCGGGCGCAGCAGGTCGACGCGGCGGATGTCCAGCCAGCGCTCCCCCGCCCAGCCGTTGGACTTGCCGAGGAGGGCCTTGGGGAAGGCGTCCTTGTCGGGGCGCCAGTTCTCCCAGGCGCCCGCGTTGATGTAGCAGATGACCTTGCGGCCGTCGGCGTGCAGCTTCGCGACGGTCGCGGCGTCGTTCTCGAAGCCGTCGATGTCGTAGACGGGGACGTCGACTCCGGTGTCGGCCTTCCCGTTGAGCTGCCACTGCCAGGCGGTGCCGACGGCGGGCCGCCACAGGCCGCCGGGCGCCGCCGAAGAAGGAGGCGCGGGGTCCGGCTCCGCCTTCCCCTTCGTGCAGGCCGCGACCAGGAACAGCAGGGCGAGGAGGGGCAGGAGCAGGGGCCGCGAGCGGGTCATGGGTCCTTCCGGTGCAGACATACTGCCGACTGGCACAGCCCCGACCGTACGCGGTGGATCAGGTGACGGGGGCGGCCGGGGTGACGTCGTGCCGTCCGGTGCGGCGCCGCGGGCCCCTGCCTGTCGGTGCGCGCGGCCGCGCGCACCGACAGGCGGAGGCGCGCACCGGAACGAGGGGTCTCATCGCACGGCGGATGCGGGTGCGGCGGCCGCCCAGAGCCCGGCCAGCGACTCGGCGAGCGTGTAGCGGGGCTCCCAGCCGAGCGCGGCGCGCGCGACCGTGGTGTCGGCGCACTGCCAGGACACCGCGTCCGGACCTGCCGGGCCGCCGCCCGGCGTCTCCTCGAAGCGGCCGGCGGACCCCGCCGCGAGCACCAGCCCGTGGGCCAGGTCGCGCACGGGCGTGGCCTGCCCGCTGCCGACGTTCAGGACGGGCGGCAGCGGCGCGGGAAGGGTCGCGGCGAGCACGGCGGCCCGCGCGACGTCCCGTACGTCGATGAAGTCGCGGTACGCGGAGAGGTCCCCGACCCGCGCGGTCCCGCCGCCCGCCCCGCGCAGCTCGGCCGCGAGCCTGCCGGGCAGCCCCGCGACGGGCGCGCCCGGTCCGACGGGGCTGAACACGCGGAGCACCACGGCCCCGCTGCCCGAGCTGGTGACGGCGACGGTGCCGGCGAGCTTGGTCGCCCCGTACGGGCCCTGCGGCCGGGTCGGGGCGGTCTCGGCCACGGAGACGCCCGCCGGGGTCGGCCCGTACTCGGCGGCGGATCCGATGTGGACGAGGCGCGCGGTGGGCACGGACTCGCGCAGCGCCTCGCAGAGCGCGGCGGGGCCCCGGGCGTTGACGTCGGTGAGGGCCACGGCGGTGCCCGCGACCAGGCCCGCGCAGTTGACGACCGCGTCGGGTGCGGCCGAGAACAGCGCGTCGGCGAGGGTGTCGGGGTCCGCCGTCAGGTCGAGCGGCACGTCGGCGGCCGGTGACCGGCCGCCCGCCAGCAGCCGTACGCCCAGCAGGGCGCGCAGCTGCGCGGCGACGTGGCCGCCCAGGAACCCGGTGGCGCCCAGGACGAGTACGCGCACCGTCGCTCACGCTCCCCTGAGGAGCGGGTCCGGAACCGGACCGTCCGATCGGCCGGGCGCGCGCCCGGCGAGGATCGCGGTGTGCATGGTGGCTCCCCTGGGTGTCGTGTGGGTGCGAGTGCGGAGTGGCCATGGGGAGCTTCTCGGCCACGGCCCGGGTGCTCCGGACAGAGCGTGCCGAGAGCACTCCCGGCACGCCCGACCCCCCGGCGGGCAGGGCGTCTGGCGGCCGCCCCGGCGAATCCCGCTCTGTCGGAAGACATAGTGGGGTGCGCGATGGAGCTTCTGTGAGGGGATCGTGAAACCTGGCGAGAAACACTCACCGCCCGACGGGGTCCCCGCCCCCTCCCGCGCCCCGTCGCGTACCGGCCACGGAACCGGCGTTCCGGCACTCCGCCACAGCTCATGGGAGCTGAAAGCGTTTACCGGCCCGACCAGCCAACACGCCTGGTCCAGTCCTGAGGAGAACCCCGTGGACCCCCTACCGTTTCAGCCACCCGGCACCCCCGTGGCGGTACCGCTTGAAAGATCAAAACCGGGGCGGGTTAGCATATGAGCGCCACCTAGCTCGAAAGAGAAGCCTGTGACTGTCAACGACGACTCGTTCACCAACTGGAAGATCCGCGAGGAGATCGCGGAGTCGATGATCCCGATCATCGGGAAGCTGCACAGGGAGCGGGACGTGACCGTCCTGCTGCACAGCCGCTCCTTGGTGAACAAGTCGGTGGTGAGCATCCTCAAGACCCACCGCTTCGCCCGGCAGATCGCGGGCGAGGAGCTCTCGGTCACCGAGACGCTGCCGTTCCTCCAGGCCCTCACGACGCTCGACCTCGGCCCGTCGCAGATCGACCTGGCCCTGCTCGCGGAGGCCCACAAGGCCGACGACCGCGGACTGACCGTCGAGCAGTTCACCGCCGAGGCGGTCGCCGGTGCCATCGGCGCCAACAAGACCGAGCGCCGCGACGGCCGCGACGTCGTCCTGTACGGCTTCGGCCGCATCGGCCGCCTCGTCGCCCGCCTGCTCATCGAGAAGTCCGGCTCGGGCAACGGCCTGCGGCTGCGCGCCATCGTCGTGCGCGGCGGCGGCGAGCGGGCCGCCGAGGACATCGTGAAGCGCGCCTCGCTGCTGCGCCGCGACTCGATCCACGGCCAGTTCCAGGGCACGATCACCGTCGACGAGGCGAACAGCACGATCGTCGCCAACGGCAACGCGATCAAGGTCATCTACGCCAACGACCCCTCCGAGGTCGACTACACGGCGTACGGCATCGACAACGCCATCCTGATCGACAACACCGGCAAGTGGCGCGACCGCGAGGGCCTCTCCAAGCACCTGCGCCCCGGCATCGACAAGGTCGTGCTGACCGCCCCGGGCAAGGGCGACGTCCCCAACATCGTGCACGGCGTCAACCACGACACGATCAAGCAGGACGAGCAGATCCTGTCCTGCGCCTCCTGCACCACCAACGCGATCGTCCCGCCGCTGAAGGCGATGGCCGACGAGTACGGCGTGCTGCGCGGCCACGTGGAGACCGTCCACTCGTTCACCAACGACCAGAACCTGCTGGACAACTACCACAAGGCCGACCGCCGGGGCCGCTCCGCGCCGCTCAACATGGTCATCACCGAGACCGGTGCCGCCTCCGCCGTCGCCAAGGCGCTGCCCGACCTCAAGGCCCCGATCACCGGCAGCTCGATCCGCGTGCCCGTGCCGGACGTCTCGATCGCCATCCTCAGCCTGCGCCTGGGCCGCGAGACCACCCGCGACGAGGTGCTGGACTACCTGCGCGACGTCTCGCTGCACTCGCCGCTCAAGCGCCAGATCGACTTCACCACGGCGCCCGACGCGGTCTCCATGGACTTCGTCGGCTCGCGCCACGCCTCGATCGTCGACGCGGGCGCGACCAAGGTCGACGGCGACAACGCGATCCTCTACCTCTGGTACGACAACGAGTTCGGCTACTCGTGCCAGGTCATCCGGGTCGTGCAGCACGTCTCAGGCGTGGAGTACCCGACGTACCCGGCGCCGCTGGCCTGACCCCGGGCGCGGCACTCCCGCGACGCACACGGCCGGGGGGGGGGGGGGGGGCGGCGGCCCGCCCCCCCCCCCCGGGGGCCGGGGGGGGGCGGGGGGGGGGGGCGGGGGGCGGGGGCGGGGGGGGGGCGCGGGCCGCGGGGGCCCCC